>NZ_JAMXLB010000001.1:2123084-2593350 GCF_024054195.1 Flavobacterium sp. NRK F7
CAGTTTCTGAGCCAGCAGTAACTTGAACATTTGTAATAATTTCAGGTAATAAGGGCGATTCAGGAGTTATTGTAACTGTATATGTACCAGCACTTAATCCTACCAATTGAAAAGCACCATTTTCATTTACTACTGTTGTATAGGTTGCACCTGTATTTGATTCGGCCGTAATGGTTGCATTAACAGCTGTAACAGATAAAGAACCACTTATCGAACCTTGAATGTCTGACTCAACCATTCTTAAAACAGGTTTTAATGAGTAAGTTCCATTTCCTTCTTCAACAACAGATTGATGTGCATCAAAATCAATTAATAATATGTTCGCTACATTTGCTTCTAATTGTTGATTTACATTGATTTTTAAACCTGATTGTTGTGCACTAGGTGTACTCAAAGGATAGGTTTGCCCATCAACAACTACTGAATTATTTGTACCTAATATTAATCGTACTTGATTTACATTTGGAGTTTCTACTATGTCAGAAGCTATTTCTATACTTACACCATTAGATAAATCTAATAAGTTATAAACTTGTGCTTCTGTATCTAATGTCATTGTAGCTCCATTGGAACCGATTACTTCAACTCCTCTTACATCAATATATACAGCATCGTAAGGTGCAGGAGCATCTGTCATTCTTACTTTGTAGCTATATTGTGCATTTGCACTCGAATCGTCGTCGTTACAAGATGTTAAAAATAATGCTGCCACCGCTGTAAATAATAAAAAAATCTTTTTCATTGCAATTTGTTTTTAAATGTTAATGATACAAAGTTCAATTAATTTGCAACAAATTGTTTTACAGTATTTTTATCAATATTTATATAATTTTAAGAAGGAATGAAAAAAATTAATTTCCGTAAATCTTAGTATACAGATCTTTATATTTTTCAATAATAATCTTTCTCTTTAATTTCATAGTGGGTGTTAAATGCCCCCCTTCAATAGACCATACATCTGGAGTTAATTCGAAACGTTTTACTTTTTCCCAATTTCCAAATTTTTCATTAGCATGATCGATTTCTTCTTGTATTCTTTGAATCACATTTTCGTTAGAAGCAATTTCTTTGTCTGTAGAACCAATAGAAATATTTTTTCTATTCGCCCAATCTTTAATGAATTCAAAATTAGGTTGAATAAAAGCAGCAGGCATTTTTTCTCCTTCACCAATAACCATAATTTGTTCGATGAATCGCGATTGTTTAAAAGCATTCTCTAAAATTTGAGGAGCTACATATTTTCCACCTGATGTTTTAAACATTTCTTTCTTGCGGTCCGTAATTTTTAAAAAGCCATCTTGATCTACTTCTCCTATATCTCCCGTATGGAAATAACCATTTTCTAATACTTCATTTGTTTTTTCTTCATCCTTATAGTATCCCATCATTACATTTGGTCCTTTGCATAAAATTTCACCGTCTTCTGCAATTTTAACTTCAACACCTTCTAATACTTTTCCTACGGTTCCAATTCTAAAACCATTATTTCTCATATCATTAACAGATATTACTGGTGAGGTTTCGGTTAAACCATATCCTTCCATAACAGGAATGTTTGCGGCACAAAAAACTTTAGATAAACGCGTCTGTAAAGCGGCACTACCACAAACTAATAATTCTAAGCGACCTCCTAAACCTTCTTGCCATTTTGAGAAAATAAGTTTTCTAGCAATTTTTAATTTAAATTCATAAAAGAATCCATTTTCTCCATAAGGCTTATAATCCATTCCTAAGTCTAAAGCCCAAAAGAAAAGTTTTTTCTTAATACCAGTCAGATCAGCTCCTTTGGCATATATTTTATCATATACTTTTTCAAGAAGTCTAGGAACAACAGACATTACATGAGGCTTTACCTCTTTTAAATTATCGCTTATTTTTTCAATACTTTCAGCAAAATAGATAGATATACCATGATGTTGGTATAAATAAGTAAGCATTCTTTCAAAAATATGACAGATAGGTAAGAAGCTTAATGCTATTGAATTTCCTGAATGTAAGGGGACTCTAGAAGAGCTTAATAAAACATCCGAAACGATATTTTGATGTGATAACATTACGCCTTTAGGTCTTCCTGTAGTTCCTGATGTATATATAATCGTAGCTAGATCAGTAGTTTCAACATTGTTTTTTCTATCTTCTACTACATCTTGATTTGAAGTGTCTTTACCAAGTTCCAATAATTCATTCCAGTTTTTACATCCAGAAATAGTATTGAACGAGTAAATTTCTTTCAAAGTAGCAACATTATTTTTTATAGCCATAACTTTTTCAAAGACCTCTTCATCTGAAACGAAGCAGTAAGAGGAACCCGAATGGTTTAAAATATATTCGTAATCCTCAGAAGTAATGGTTGGATAAATAGGAACATTTTGTGCGCCGGTTTGTAAAACCCCGATATCACAAATATGCCATTCGGTTCTATTATTAGAAGAAATAATAGCAATTTTATCATTTTTTTGAACTCCTAAACGAAGTAATGCTCTAGAAATAGCATTTGCTTTATCTAAATAGTCTTGAGTTGAAGTTTTAATCCATTCTTCGCCATATTTTGTTACAAGGGCATCCGATAAATTATATTTTTCTAATTGATGATATGGGAAATCAAACAAGCGGGTAATGGTAGACATAAATTTATATTTTAATAGTATGCAAATTATAAAATTATTATTAATTAACCAATTATTTATGAATATGTTAATTAATTTAATTAATTATTTGATAGTTAATATATTATGCATGCATAATATATTTTTATGATTTTATTTTTTAATAGGTTTATAAAATAAAAAACTAAAAAAAGCTCCTTTTAATGAAAAAAAGGCATCTTTTTTGTAAAATATCAATAACACTAATTTTTTAATTTTGTTTAGCAAATTGTTTTCAAATTTTAAATACAAAGTTAAATTGTAAGTAACTTCGTTATATATTATTATTTTTGTAGTCAATTTACATTCCATTTTAATGAGGTCATTTTTTAGATTAGAAGAATATAAAGTTTTATTGTATCGTGTAGGATTAGTTTATTTATTTTACTTTATTGCCCGAATTTTATTTTATATTTATAATGCAAACATTGTCGAAGTAGATTCAATTGGGGAATTTTTAAAAATTGCCTATCATGGTTTAGCATTTGATACAACAGCAATTTTATATATAAACGGACTTTTCATTTTACTATCTATCTTTCCTTTTTTTGTGAATACAAAAGCGGGCTACCAAAACTTTTTATTTTGGCTTTACTTTATCACAAATCTTGTTTTTTACGCTTTAAATTTTATTGACTTTATTTATTATAAGTATAATTTTTCAAGATTAACATTGGCGGCATGGGACATTATTAAACATGAAGAAGGAAAAGTGAGTATGCTTTTTAGGTTTTTAATTACGTATTGGCATGTTTTTATACTTTATGTTCTAATAGCGTCATTATGGATTTTCTTCTATAAAAAAGTTAAGATTAAGCATAATCTTAGAGAAGATTCAAAAGTGAAATACATTGTGAAATCAATAATTGGGGTTTTAATTATTACAACATTATGTGTTGGAGGTATTCGTGGAGACTTTAAAAAAAGTACGCGTCCTATTAATTTAGTGGATGCCAACCGACATGTTAAGAAAATAAAGCAAGCCGATTTAGTATTAAACTCTCCTTTTACTTTTTTGCGAACCATTAGAGTTAAATCGTTCAAAAAACAAGACTTTAACATTGCTCAAAATGTGATTGAAGAAAATTTTAAGCCAATTAAATTCTATCATTCTAATTCACCTTCTAAACCTAACATTGTTCTCATAATTACTGAAAGCATGGGGAGAGAATATATTGGTGCTTTTAATAAAAATGCAGGAATTAAGGATTATGTAAGTTATACGCCTTTCTTAGATTCTTTGGCAAAACATAGTATGATTTTTACCAATGCATATTCAAACGGTTATAAATCTATTCATGGCATGTCTTCCATTATTTCTGGAATACCTTCGTTTAAAGATGCTTTTACATCTTCTCCTTTTGCACAACAGAAAATTGAATCGATGGTTTCTTGTTTGAATAGTAAAGGATATGACACTTCCTTTTTTCATGGGGCACCAAACGGTTCTATGGGTTTTTTAGGATACAGTAATATTCTTGGTTTTGATCATTATTATGGTAAAACTGAATATGGTAATGATGCTGATTTTGATGGTTCTTGGGGAATTTGGGACGAACCTTTTTTACAATTTATGAATGCTACTTTAAGTAAGAAACAGCAACCTTTCTTTGGTACTGTTTTTACAGTTACTTCTCATGAACCGTATGTTATTCCTAAAAAATTTGAAGGAAAGTTTCCAAAAGGGAATGTGCAAATGCATCAATGTGTTGGATACACCGATTATGCTTTTAAAAAATTTTTCGAATCGGCTAAGAAAGAACCTTGGTTTTCAAATACTATTTTTATAATTACTGCAGATCATTGTAACCAAGTAAGTTATAAAGAGCATTTTTATGATAATATTATGAATCGAAATGCAATTCCTATTTTAATTTATAAACCCAATAGCGATTTAGTAGGAGAAAGTAATGAAATCGCACAACATATAGATATTTATCCTACTTTGATGGATATGATAGGTTATGATAAACCTTTTAGAAGTTGGGGTAGAAGTCTTTTAACCTCGGAAAACGATATTGAACCTTATTTAATTAATTTTAATTCTAATATTTACTATTTTATGAAAGATGGATATATTTGTTTGTTTGATGGAACTAATGCTATTGGTTTCTATAAGGTTGAAGATGTAACTTTATCTAACAACCTTATCAATCAAAGAAATGAAACTATGAATAGTCTTGAATTACAATGTAAAGCATTTATTCAAGATTATTTTGATCGAATCTTAGATAAAAACCTTACAACGCAAAAATAAAATGAAAAAGAAAATACTAATTATAGTAATTGTAGTAGCTGCCATTTTTGGGGGAAAATACTATTATGATATGCATATTAATCATAATTTTGAAACGATTACTGAAGGCAAAGTATATAAAAGTGGCGTTATTCCACCTGACGAATTACCAAAATATATTAAAGAACATCATATTAAAAGTGTGGTTGATTTACGTTTTCCAGGTACAGGAGACGATGTAAATAATCCAGAAATACCTGAAGAACTAACAGCTGAAAAAGAGGCCATAGCGAAACTAGATGGTGTTCAATATTTTAATAATGGTTCGGACCAAGTACCACAGGAGCATAACTTAAAGATGTTTTTTGAAATTATGGATGACCCAGATAACTATCCTGTTTTAATTCATTGTTATCATGGAGTAGGTAGAGCGGAAATGTATTCTGCTATTTATCGAATTGAATACGAAGGTATGGATCCAAATGAAGCCAGACAAAGTACTCGTTTTTTAACCAAATGGAGCTCTTTTGATTTAGGGAAGCCCAAAGGAGATTACTTATACAATTATACAAGAAGAAAAGATAGTGTAAAGTAATTATCTTTTTGCGATTTTGTTATTTGAGATTTGTCTTTGTCGGGTGCATTTAAATCTTCCTTCTTCAAAATTTCTTAATTTTTGATGTTTGGTTTTACGAGAGGTGACTCTTTTTCTCCATAGTTCATAGCTGGAACGTTTTAATTCCCTGCGCATTAATGCTTTGGTTTCCATTTCGGTTATACCAAACTGGAATTGTATGGCTTCAAAAGGAGTACGGTCTTCCCATGCCATTTCTATGATACGATCGATTTGTTCAGGAGTTAGATGTTTTGCCATAATCGGACTGAATATAGTGTTCTTTTAAGCGTACTATTTTTGCTAAAAAACTGTAGTTTTTTCTTACATATTGATTGTTTCTAAATTTGATAAACATCCCATCAGCATGAATACTTAAAGTTTCGGATTGAAAAAGTGCAAGTTTGAAATAAGGAATGATCCATGAGTAATTTTGTAAACCTTTATTAATATGCAAAATAATACCTTTGGGTCTTAGTTCAATATTTGCATAATTAATATCCGAATTAGCATTTAACACATTCCTGAAATGAGGACTCACTTCCTCAATCATCATTCGATGCGAACCAGTTCCTTTTAATTGTATTGCTTTTAAAAAAGAGTAAGGTTTACCTAATAAGGTATTGATTTCTCTTGTGATAGCATTATCTACATAGGTGGTATTAAACAACATAATTCTTAAAATTATTAATTCGAATGGCACTCGCTTTTATGTCATGCATTAAATTATATAGGCCAAAAAAAGTTCTATTGATGTATATAAAATGTTTAGATCCTCTGTTTCCATTCATATTTCTTATTTCAGTACTTTTAGAATAACGTTCTCCTAATTCGGCAATTTGGCCAAAAAATCTTTCATCAGCAAAGTCAAATGTTTCTTGATGAAACGGCTGTGTAAAGAGACTCAACATTTCATGGAAAAGTTCAGAAAAGAATTTTTTCTCTTTTGCAGTATCTTCTGGTTTTAAAATTTCAAGTTGATATAGCTTTTCTTCAAAGACCACTGGATTATCAATATTTTCTTTTTTTGCCAATTCAAAATATGGAATATAAAAATCATTAGGAACCGCTTTCATACATCCAAAATCGAGAACAATTAATTTTCCTTCTTCAGATACCAAAAAATTTCCTGGATGAGGATCGGCATGTACTTTTCTAAGTATGTGAATTTGGTACATATAAAAATCCCATAAGGCTTGTCCAATAGTATTTGCTAATTCCATATTGGTATTAGTAGCTGTAAATTCAGATAAATGCTTGCCAATCATCCAATCCATAGTAATAATTCTTTCCGATGACCATTGCTCATAATAATTTGGAAATTGAATATTGGGTAAATGGTTACATGCTGTTGCTATTTCTTTACTCTGAGTTACTTCGTTAATATAATCGGTTTCTTCAATAAGTTTTTCTTCCACTTCTTTGAAATACTTATCTGAATCTTTTCCTTTAATATTAAACATTTTGATAGCAATGGGTTTAACTAAAGCTAGGTCGGAAGAAATACTTTCTGCAACACCAGGATATTGAATCTTTACGGCTAATTTTTTATCTTCTAATATGGCTTGGTGTACTTGCCCTATACTGGCAGCATTAATCGCTTCTAAATTAAATTCATCAAAAATTTCGTTTGGATTTTTACCAAAATATTTTTTGAATGTTTTTAAGACTAGTGGAGCAGAAAGAGGTGGTACAGAAAATTGAGATAATGAAAACTTTTCTACATAAGCTCTTGGTAAAATACTTTTTTCCATGCTGAGCATTTGTGCCACTTTTAAAGCACTTCCTTTCATTTGTTTTAAGCTGTCATAAATATCTTCTGCATTAGAGAGGTTTAAATTTTCTTTAGCTTCTTCTTCTGTTTTCGTTAGTTTGTCACCATAATATTTTAAATAATTCACGCCTACTTTTGCTCCGGTCTGAATTAATTTTGAGGCACGTTGTATTTTGGAAGTTGGGATACTATCAATAGATTTCATAAATAGGATTTTGAGATACGTTTAAAAAAGTATTAAACGAGTGAAATAAAAGATGTTGTTACATCGAGACTTTTTCTTTCCAAAGAAATTTTCCGAAATCAATAATATTTTTCAATGGCGTCATATCAATAAGGTCAAAACTGGCATGGATTGATTTTTCAATGAATACATCCGTTTTCTCAAAAGAAGGAGAGGTGTCGTCTATCCAAAACTTTAAAGTCATTAAAAATTGAATCCAAGCCAATTCTGAAATACTTTTTTGTTGGATTTTTTCAATAGTTTCTTGTGGTATTTTTAATGTTTCTATTTCTAATCTATCTACAAAACCTTTAAATTGAATTCTAAGAGTATTTAATTTTCTAAGATTTTTTAATTGGTTTTTATCTTCTTGAAGCAAATGCAACACAAAACTTCTATTGGCAGTCATTTGTTCGAAAAAAGTAAAATAGAAACTTAATAATCTTGTTTTAGCATTATAATTTACATATTCTTCGCTATTTTCAAGAAGTGCTACAGTAGATTCAAAAAAAGTTGTAAAAACAGTAGACTCTAGTTGTTCAAAGTTTGTAAAAAAACGATAAAATTCACTTTCGTCTACTTTAAGATGTTGGCAGAACTGATAAATAGAATTAGGCTTTTTACCTTCAGTTAATACAAATTTTGAGTATTCAGAAAGAATTCGTTCTTTGGTGAGATTTAATTTCTTTGCCATTACTTATATTTTATCTCAAAGATACGAAATAATTGTTTAAGTATATTTTAAAAATAGTTAAACAAAATATAATTTTTAATGGTATAAAAAAAGCTCAGATTCCAATCTGAGCTTTTAAATTATAAATAAAAAAAATTATTCCATAGTTTCTTGCATCGTATGATATACATTCATTACATCATCATCTTCTTCAATCTTTTCTAATAATTTTTCAACATCGGCAACTTGTTCAGGGTTGAGTTCCTTTGTAACTTGAGGAATACGTTCAAAACCAGAAGATAAAATTTCTAAACCTCTATTTTCTAATTCTTTTTGGATAGCACCAAAGCTTTCAAAAGGAGCATACATAACAATTCCATCTTCATCTGCAAAAATTTCTTCCACCCCAAAATCAATCATTTCTAGTTCTAGTTCTTCTACATCTTGACCTTCTGCAGGTATTCTAAAATTACAAGTATGGTCAAACATAAATTCAACAGAACCTTGAGTACCCATAGTCCCATTACATTTATTGAAATAACTTCTAATATTTGCTACAGTTCTATTGTTGTTATCTGTTGCTGTTTCAATTAAAATGGCAATACCATGTGGTGCATAGCCTTCAAACAATACTTCTTTATAGTTAGCAGTATCTTTATCAGATGCTTTTTTGATAGCACGTTCTACATTATCTTTAGGCATATTTGCAGCCTTAGCATTTTGTATTACAGCTCTTAGTCTAGCATTCGTTTCAGGATTTGGACCACCTTCTTTTACAGCAATAACTATATCTTTTCCGATTCGTGTGAACGTTTTAGCCATTGCTGACCAACGTTTCATTTTACGTGCTTTTCTAAATTCAAATGCTCTTCCCATTTCTAAATTGTTTTAATCGCAGCAAAAATAATTTTTTTACAGTCAATATCAAAATAAGTTAAAAAATAAAGCTAGTTTAGGTATTTTTAAGATAATTTAAAAGAAGGTAATTCTAATTCAATAATAGATTAAATGCAAATAATCCATTTTTTTTAAATAATTTTATACTATTGCGAAATAATTCCTATAAACAAAAAATGAATGGGTAAAAATATTTACAATTTAATCAATTGGTTTTTTAGAAGGCCAAGAGCTTCTGGGTTAATCGTTTTTATTAGTTTATCTCTTATTTTTACCTATATCGCTTTTCAACAATATAAAATCGATAAAGAGAATAGACGAGTAGAAATGACAAATACATTGCATGCGATTACTCAAAATATTGATCAAACCCTCAAAAATTGCTATACTACCACATTAACTTTAGCTTTAACAATTGATGATAATGGAATTCCTAAGGATTTTGATGTAATAGGAAGAAAGCTATTAGCATCTAATAGCAGTATTAATGCGGTTCAAATGGTTCCCAATGGAATTATTAAATATACCTATCCTTTAGCGGGTAATGAAAAAGCAACGGGATTGGATATATTAAAATCAGATTATCTACAAGAAGAAGCTTTAAAGTCAATTGAAACGCAAAAAATGTATTTTGCTGGACCTTTTGAGCTTAAACAAGGAGGCCAAGGTATTGTAGGAAGGCTTCCTGTATATATAAAAGATAAATTTTGGGGTTTTTCAGCTGTAATCATTAAGATGGAAACCCTTCTTGAGACCTCAGGAATTAATTCGATTAATAGTCAGAACTTCAGTTTTCAATTATCTAAGATAAACCCAAAGACCTCAGAAGAAGTCTATTTTTTACCTCAAACAGTTTCTTTCAAAAAAGACAATTATGTAAGTAGTTTTGTTCCAGATGGTGATTGGAATTTATATATTCTTGATAAGAAAGCAAAAATGTTGTTTTACCGGTTTTTGTTGAAAATTATATTTGGTATTTTACTGGCATTAACGTTTACTTTTTTTATTATTTTATTATTGAAAAAACCGGAGCAATTGGAGCAATTGGTAAAAGAACAAGCCAATAAATTAGTAAGTAGTGAATTGCGATTTAAGACTATTTTTGAACAAGCTGCTTTAGGGATTGCAAATGTTGATGGAGCAACGGGAAGGTTTATTGAAATTAATGATAAGTTCTGCAAAATAGTGGGGTATACCGAAAGCGAAATGAAAGAAAAGAGCTTTCAAGAAATAACGCATCCAGATGACTTACCTAAAGATCTAGAATTACTTGAGAAAGTAAATAAAAGAATAATCAAACAATATTCTCTTGAAAAAAGATATTTTGATAATGAAGGAAAAATTGTTTGGGTGAATCTAACCGTAACTCCTTTATTAATAGATAACGATTCAAATACTTTTACATTAATTTCGATTGTTGAAGACATAACCCTTAAAAAAGAAACGGAAGAATTAATAAAAAAGAGCGAAAACCACTTTAAAAGTCTTTTCGAAGATTCACCTTTACCCTTAAGAGAAGAAAATTTTTCGCAAGTAAAAAAGTATTTGCAAAATTTAGAATTATTAGGAAAAGATGTCGATTTTGTGAATAACTATTTAGAAAAGAACAAAAAAGTGGTAGAAGAGGCTTATTCGTTAATTCGATTGAATAATGTAAATCAAGCGTGTTTAAACTTATATCAAGTAAAGACGATTCAAGAACTTATTTCTTATAAACCCGCTTTGTTTAATAAAAGAGCTTTTGCCGATTTTAAAAACCAATTAATAGCCATTACTCAAAACAAGAAACAATTTGTACTAGACACAATAATTAAAAATGCTAATGGAGAATTAAGATATATCGATTTAAGATGGAATGTAATTCGGGGTTATGAAGACTCTCTAAATAGAATTATTGTATCTACTGAAGATATTACAGATAGAAAGTCTAACGAACAAATTATATTAAATTCACAGCAACGTATTGCTTCTTTAATTAATACAATTGATGGAATTGTTTGGGAATGTGATGCTGCTACTTTTGAATTTACTTTCATTAGTAAAAAAGTTGAGCATATTTTAGGGTACACAGATGAAGAATGGTTATCGGAAAAAGATTTTTGGAAAAATCATATCTACGAAGAAGATAGAGCTAGCGTCATCCATTTTTGTACCGAGCAAACAAAAAATAATTTAGATCATGATTTTGAGTATCGAATGATTGCTAAAGATGGTTCGGTAGTTTGGTTACGTGACATTATTAATGTGGTGGTTGAGGATGGTAAAGTAGTTAGTTTAAGAGGAATTATGATTAATATAACTAAAACGAAAGAGATTGAAAAAGAATTACACAATTCTTTTAATTTGGTTTCTGAACAAAATAAACGTCTTTTAAACTTTTCTTATATTGTTTCTCATAATTTAAGATCACATACCAGTAATATAAGTTCTTTAATTGGATTAATTGAGATTACTGAAGATGAAAAGGAAAAAGAAGAAATGTTAGGAATGTTAAAAACCGTTTCTGGTTCCTTAAATGAAACGATGATTAATTTAAATGAAGTGGTTAATATTCAAACGAATATTAGTTTGACTATTGAAAAAATTAATCTTTTAAATTATATAGAAGCAGCTTTACAATTATTGGCTCCTCTAATTAAAGAGAAAAATGTAAGTGTAATACATGAAATTAATCCGCATATTGAAGTAAATTATAATTCAGCCTATATGGAAAGTATTCTTTATAACATACTTTCCAATGCTATTCGATATAGTCATCCAAACCGTAAGCCAACTATTACCATAAGATATTATCTAGAAAATGAGTTTAAAGTAGTTGAAATTTCAGATAATGGAATTGGAATTGATTTAGTAAAAAATAAAGACAAAATCTTTGGGATGTATAAGACTTTTAGTAAATATACAGATTCAAAAGGAATTGGTTTGTTTATTACGAAAAATCAAGTGGAAGCCATGGGAGGAACTATTACTGTAGAAAGTAAGCTAGACGAAGGAACGACTTTTAAAATCTATATTCTATGAAAAAAAAATCAATATGGATAATTGATGATGATGCCATCTATAAATTTGTTATTCAAAAGCTAATTGCCAAATCAGATTTATTTGATGAGGTAAAAACATTTTCAAATGGAGAAGAAGCTTCTAATGCTCTTAAAAATGAAGTAAACGAGAATACGTTGTTACCAGATATTATTCTTCTGGATATTGAAATGCCGCGTATGGATGGATGGGAATTTATGTCGGAAATTGAAGCTTTTCTAAAAAAAGAGAATCAAAAAAATATCAAAATTTTTATGTCTAGTTCATCTATAGCATTTGAAGACAAAGAAAAAGTAGATAGCAATCCTAATATTAATGGTTATTTAACAAAGCCGATTTCATATGATGATTTATTACAAATAGCGATATAATAAAAACCGAAGTGTCTCATTTTTCAATAAGACGATCTAAAATGGTTAAAGCTTCAGAAATAAGAGCACTTGACTGGATTTCTTCTTTTTGTTTTTCTGAAAATTGTTCTAAGAAACTACTTTCTAATGATGCTTTTTTTAAATCATACGAGTTTTTTGCTATAGTGAAAGGAAACTTTTCTTTATACAAGGTGGTCACTTTTTCAAATATAAAAGAAGATTCATTAATATCATCAAAAACCCCATCAAAAGTAAGAGGAATCATTTTTTCTTTTTTATTTATAAGATAAGAATCGATATCTTTATTAATGTCGTTTATAGCATTAAAATAAGCACTTTGTATAATTCTTTCTTTACTCTCCTTTACAATGTAAGAAAAATCATTATTGTATATTTTGTATCGTGATTGAGTTTTAATTTCATCATTAAGAAGAACCGTTTTAAACTCTTTTTCACGAGACACAACTTGCTCAAATAAATTGGGAACTTCAATGTCAGGAATTATTCCAGTGGCTTGATGACTTTTGCCCGTAATTCTATAAAATTTTTGGACGGTTAAATTAACAAAATCCTTATTCCATTCAGTGTCTTCAATAGGTACAATACTTTGCATAGTTGCTTTTCCATAAGAAGGATTGCCTAAAATTAGGGCTCTCTTATAATCTTGTAAAGCATTGGCAAAAAGTTCACTTGCTGAAGCAGAAAATCCATTTACCAGTAATATAATAGGTTCATTAAAAAGTACCCCTTTATTGTAATCTTTTAAGACCGTTTGATTTTTTTCATTATCTACTGCAATGGTAATTGGACCAGAATCAATAAATAATCCAGCGAGTTTAATTGCTTCGTCTACATTCCCTCCACCATTGTATTGTAAATCGATGATAAGACCTTTTACATTATCTATTTTGAGTTTGATAATTTCTTTGGCAACATCATTAGATAAGGTGTTTAAACCATAGTCTGAAGAATAAAAACTAGGGATTTTAATATAACCAAAATTATTTTTTAAATGTAATACATAACTATAAGCTGAATTTTCAAACGCTTTCATGATTTTCTTTTCAAGAAGGACATTGAAAGTTTCCCCATTCTTTTTTCTAAATGTAAATTCTAATTCTTTATAATTATCTGAATAAATGAGGTTTGAAATAAGATCAATAGAGCTACAACTCACAGGGTGTTCTTCCTCTTTGTATTTAATTTTTAATACTTGATCTCCTGCTTCAATCTTTTCATTTTCAAATGCGGAGCTTCCTGGAATAATATCGCTTACAAAAACTTCATCGTTCTCATTTGCGTCAAAGAGAATTCCAAACGAACTGTTTACAGCATTTACACTAGACAAGAAATTTGATTTTTCGTCATAGGAAAAGTAATCGGTATGCGGATCAAAGTAATTGCAAAATGATTTAAAAAAAATAGTTTTAATTTCCTCTTGAAAAGAATTTTCATCCCGTAATTGATTCTTAATTCTACATTTAAAAGTATCAAATGTTTTTAATTTTTCTGTATTGGATAATGTTACAAAATGCTGCTGTAATGAATCCTTATTTTTACTCATAAAAGCAATATTTTTCAAAGCTTCATAAGTAATTAATTTTTTCAGAATTTTTTTAATACCTTTTTCATCATTGTAAAAACTGTTTTCGTTTTTTGTAAAAAATAAGGTGTCATTGGTATTTAATCCAATATTTTCAGTTTCTAAAATTTCAATGTTTTTTAATTTTCTTTCTAAACCTTTTTTGTAATACTTAGCAATTTCATCCAAAAAAGAACAATCTTGATTTGTAATGTAATTATCGATTTGATATTGATGTTTTGTTAATATATCATATTCCGATTGTAAAAAGACATTTTTTTCTCGATCTAGTTTCTCGATAATAGTTTTAAAAACATAAGAAGAAAGACTATCATCAACCAATTTAGGTTGGTAATGATAGCCTTGAATTAATGCATTTATTTTAGAAATAGTGGCACAATTTTCTTGTTTACTTTGGGAAAAAATAAAATTGAGAGTAAGTAAAAAAAAATAGGCCTTTATTTTCATGTTATTTCTTGTAAAATGGCAATTTTACCACTTTTGCTTTTACATCTTTATTGCGAATACGAATGAATATCTCTGAATCGATACCAGATAAAGCCGTTGGTACATAACCTAAACCAATAGCAATTCCTAAAGAAGGTGATTGAGTTCCAGAAGTTACGATTCCCACAACATTTCCATTGGCATCTGCAATTTCATAATCATGTCTTGGAATACCTCTTTCAACCATTTCAAATGCAACTAATTTGCGAGTAACGCCTTCTTCTTTTTGTTTTTTAAGATTTTCCGAGTTGGTAAACTCTTTCGTAAATTTAGTAATCCATCCTAATCCTGCCTCTAAAGGAGAAGTAGTATCATTAATATCATTTCCATAGAGACAGAATCCCATTTCTAAGCGTAAAGTGTCTCTAGCAGCTAATCCAATGGGTTTAATACCAAAAGCGGCACCTGCTTCAAATACTTTATTCCAAATTTGTTCTACTTGGTCATTTTTACAATAAATTTCAAAACCACCAGATCCTGTATATCCAGTAGCAGAAATAATCACATGTTCAAAACCGGCAAAATCAGCTACTTCAAAATGATAGTATTTAATCGCTGCTAAATCGATAGAACTTAAAGGTTGCATGGCTTCTACAGCTTTCGGTCCTTGAATAGCAAGTAAAGAATAGTCATCTGAAAGATTTTTCATTTCAACATCTAAATCATTATGAACGGAAATCCATTCCCAATCTTTTTCAATGTTAGAAGCATTTACCACAAGTAAATATTGTTCTTCTTTAATTCGATATACAATCAAATCATCTACAATTCCTCCTTCATTGTTTGGTAAACAAGAATATTGAGCTCTTCCAATTTCTAAAACTGAAGCATCATTAGAGGTTACTTTTTGAATTAAGGCTAAAGCATTTTTACCCGTTAATAAAAATTCTCCCATGTGCGAAACATCAAAAACGCCTACTGCATTTCTAACCGTTTCGTGTTCTATATTTACACCTTCATATTGAACAGGCATATTGAATCCTGCAAAAGGTACCATTTTTGCTCCTAAACTTTCGTGAATGTGAGATAAAGCTGTGTTTTTCATCGTTTAAATTTTGTGGTGCTAAATTAATTAAATTTACTTGATATAAAAATGTCTGACAAACATATATTTGCCAGACATTGTAGAGATCAGTAGTTAAATTTTTCTTTTTCTTTTGCAATTTTAGCCTTGTTGGGCTTGATACTCATCTCTTATTTTTTCTTCTTTTTTAATATCTTCTAAATGAGGTGTAAGAATCGTTTCTAATTCTTCCTCTGTTATTTTTAGAGCGTCTGGGTCATTTTTTAAAGCTAACCAAGGTTTTGGTGCATGGAAATCATATTTTCCAAATACAATAACAGGAGTGCCTTTAATTTTTACTTTATCATCATTTTCTAATACCCATTGCTCTGCAAAATCAAAAAGCATTTTAGCATCTTTTTCTCTTAAACGCATACACGAATGTGAAGCAGGAAATCCTGGTAATTCATATTGGTGAAAACCAACTCCTAAATTGTTAGCTACATTGAAGTTCCACTTTAATAGCCATTCGTCATTTACCGTACTGGTTGTTTCTTCCGCTTTCCAATTGGTAAAGAATAATCCTGTCGGTGTTATTGCTGTTTCTTTACCCATGTTTGTAGGACCTACATGTGTTAAAATACCATATTCATAAGTCGCAAAACTTTCACTTGGATACGAAAAAAAGATTATTTTTTTAATAGAATCCAATGCTTTTACTTCAAAAGGGAAAGGTAAATAAAATTCCAAATCACCTGTTAAATCTGTTGGAACTAATATAGAATCTGTTTTTTTAAGATATGTTTCATCCATCCTGTTAACGGCTAAAAGAATGTCTATTTCCTTAGTTCCTAATGAATCTAAATTCATTTCTTTTGTATTCAAATAGGAATAAGTGTAATTTTTAGGTTTTGATCTTTCGGGTAACGCTCTTTTAAATGTAGGTTGTTCCGTTGTATTTTCTTTATTACACGATGTAAATGCAATAAAGAATATAAATAATAAGCCAGTAATTCGTTTCATAGTAATTCATTTTTTCAATACTTCTGAAAACACAAAAAGTATTGTTTTTAACATTTGGTAAAATTGAAAAAAATACTAGCCTATTGCTTTATAATATTTTGAATAAAATTTATACAATTATCAGAATTGCTTAAATCTTATTTCAAAAGAAACTCTTTTAAATCATCGTATTCTTTTATCGGAATACTTTTCTTGTTTTTATTTAAAACGGTTTGTATCTGTTTTGGTATTTCTAATGTAATCGATAAAGTAGGTTCTACTATATCTAAAAATTTTATTGGATGCGCCGTTTCTAAAAAGAAACCAATACTTTCAGGTTGTAATGCTAATTCTCTTTGTAAACCCAAATAGCCAACAGCTCCATGTGGTTCAGCAATATAATTTGAATTGGAATAAATCGATTGCATGATTTCTTTAGTTTCTTTATCGGAATACGAATAAGAGGAGAAATCTTTTTCAAAGGCCTTTAAATCATTAGCATACATTTCTTGAATTCTAACGAAATTACTTGGATTTCCTACGTCCATTGCATTTGAAATCGTGGCTACAGATGGTTTGGGTTGGTAAACACCATTTTTTAAAAACCTGGGAACCGTATCATTTGCATTAGTAGTAGCTACAAAATGGTGTATAGGTAATCCCATTTTTTTGGCTAAAATACCCGCACAGATATTTCCAAAATTGCCACTAGGACAAGACGTAATAATGGGTTTGTTGTATTTTTTTAATTCTTTGTAGGCAAAAAAGAAATAAAACATTTGTGGTAACCAACGTGCAATATTAATTGAATTGGCTGAAGTGAGGTTTTTATGTTTCAAATCTGGATCTAAAAAGGCTCTTTTAACCATATCTTGGCAATCATCAAAAACGCCATCAACTTCCAAAGCTGTTATATTCTGACCTAAGGTAGTTAGTTGTCTTTCTTGGATATCACTTACTTTTTTTGAAGGGTAGAGGATGACTACCTCCACACCTTTGACACCTAAAAAACCACTAGCTACAGCACCACCTGTATCACCAGAAGTCGCTACTAGCACAGTATTGTTAGTATCCTTGTCTTTATTAAAGTAGCCTAAGCAACGTGACATAAATCGGGCACCAACATCTTTAAAAGCCATAGTTGGACCATGAAATAATTCTAGTGAAAAGACATTGCTTTCTAGTTGTACTAAAGGAAATTCAAATGACAAAGTTTCTGATATAATCTTTTTTAATTCTTTTTCAGGAATTTCATTTCCAATATAGGGTTGTATTGTTTTAAAAGCAATTTCTTCATGAGAAAGACTTTCGATAGAATTAAAGAAAGAAGTTTCTAATTTTGGGATTTCATTTGGAAAATAAAGCCCTTTATCTGGAGCTAAACCATTGGTAACTGCTTCTTGGAAAGAAACTAAATGTTCTTTATTATTTAAACTATAGTATTGCATGATAGATAGATATTGCTTTTTAAATTTATAATAGTGTAACTCCTTTATCATTTACCTTTGAAAGGTAAATATCAAAGGGTATTTGTGTTTTGGAGTATTCCGCTTTCATCGCTTGAGCAACTGTTTCTGCTATTTCTTTCCCTTTACATAAGGCAAAAATGGAAGGTCCAGCACCTGAAATACCAGATCCTAAAGCCCCTTCTTCTAGTGCTATCTCTTTTACTTTTTCAAAATGCGGAATTAAATGTTTTCTAAAGGGTTCCACAACTACATCTTGTAATGAACGACTAATTAAGGCATAATCTTGAGTATATAACCCCGCAATTAAACCTCCTAAATTTCCCCATTGTGTAATGGCTTTATGAAAAGGAATGGTAGCTTCTAATACTGCTCTGGCATCCACCGTTTTAACTTCTATATGTGGATGTAATACGACGGCATACATTTTTTCAGGGCTGGTGATTTTAATAACGTCTAAAGGATGGTAACCTCTCACTAAGGTAAAACCACCTAATAAACAAGGAGCTACATTGTCTGCATGTTCACTACCACTAGCTAAGGCTTCACCTTTCATGGCAAAAGGTATTAATTCAGTTTTAGAAAAAGGCCTTCCTAATAATTCATTTACACCAAAAACAGCACCAGCTGCACTGGCAGAGGAGCTACCAATGCCGCTTCCTGCTTTTATATTTTTGTGAATTTCTATTGCTATTCCAAAATCTATGTCTCTGTTTTCAATTACCGCTAGAGCAGCTACACCAGCTACATTTTTTGACGTTTCATAAGGTAAATCTGCTCCAATTATTTCCGTAATTTGTATACCTTTTGTAGTGGTTTTTCGAAATATCATTTCATCTCCAATATTTTCTAAACACAAACCCATTACATCAAAACCACAATTTAAGTTGGCGATTGTTGCAGGACAAAATACACGTACTTCCATAAGTTCATTTTTAAAAGTTACCAATTCGAATGACATCTGCAAAAATTCCAGAAGCGGTTACTGCAGCACCAGCACCAGCACCTTTAATTAAGAGAGGTTGGTCTACATATCGATCGGTGTAAAATTGAACAATATTATCTTTGCCTTCTAAATTATAAAACGGACTATCAGATGGAATAAATTCTAAGCCTACACTAGCTTTACCCTTTTCGAACGAAGCTACAAATTTAAGTCGGCTGTTTTTTTCTTTGGCTTGAGCCAATAAATTTTCAAAATGAGAATTATGCTTTACTAAAGATTCAAAGAATGCTTCATTAGTTGTGGTATTCATACATTCTTCGGGGAGAAAGGAATTGTTTTGAATATCCTCAATTTCCATTTCATAACCACTTTCTCTAATTAAAATAAGTATTTTTCGAGCTACATCAATTCCACTCAAATCAATTTTTGGATCTGGTTCTGTAAAACCTTGTACTCCCGCTTCTTTAACTACATCATGGAAGGAATAGGTTTCACTAAAATTATTAAAAATAAAATTTAAACTTCCTGATAAAACAGCTTGAATTTTATGAACTTTATCACCTGAAACAATAAGATGTTTTAAGGTATCAATAATTGGTAAACCTGCACCAACATTGGTTTCAAAAAGAAATGGTGCATTGTATTTACGGGATAATTTTTTTAAATTTTTGTAATTTTCATATTCCGATGCAGCAGCAATTTTGTTACAAGTTACTACCGCAATATTTTCTTTCAAAAATTGGTCATAAATAGTTGCTACCTCACTATTAGCCGTTATATCAACAAAAATACTATTTCTGTAATTGAATGCTTTTACCTTTTCAATAAAGAGTTTCATATTTGCATCTTCACCTTGATTTAAACAAGTTTTCCATTCTTTTAGAGGAATTCCTTCCGAATCGAAAAACATTTTTCTTGAATTTGACAAAGCAATAACACGCACATTTAGTTTTAAATTCTCTTTTAAGAATTTCTTTTGCTGGTAAACTTGATCGATAAATTTCTCACCCACATTACCAACCCCCATTACAAAAAGATTCAATTGTTTTGTGTTGTCTTCAAAGAAGCGTTCGTGTAAGGTGTTTAAAGCTTTTCGAACGTCTTTTTTTTCGATAACAACCGATATGTTTCTTTCAGAAGCACCTTGAGCTATAGCACGAATGTTTACATTGTTTTTGCCTAAAGTACTAAACATTTTGCCACTTAAGCCTTGATGGTTTTTCATGTTTTCCCCAATGAGAGCCACGATACATAAATCTTCTTCTACGATACAAGCATTAATTTTATGTTGTGCAATTTCAATTTCAAAAGTTGCATCAATTGCTTGTTTTGCAAGTTCAGCATCTTGATTTTGAATACCAATACAGATCGAGTGTTCTGAAGAAGCTTGTGTAATGAAAATGACATTAATATTGTGATTTGAGAGTGTTTCAAATAAGCGTTTGGAAGATCCTGTAACGCCAATCATGCCAGAACCTTCAAGAGTTATTAATGCAATTGATTCGATATGAGAAATTCCTTTTATAGGATTTCCATTCGATTTGGATTGATTTGAAATTAAGGTACCAAGCGCATCAGGTTCAAACGTGTTTTTGATCCAGATAGGAATATTTAAATCCAAAACAGGTTGGATTGTTGGTGGATACAATACTTTGGCGCCAAAATGAGATAATTCCATTGCTTCTTGATAGGTAATTGTGGCAATAGGTTGGGCTTGTTTTACAATTTTTGGATTTGCCGTATACATTCCATTAACATCAGTCCATATTTCTAAAGTAGAAGCTTGTAAAGCCGCGGCTAAGATTGCTGCTGTATAATCTGATCCACCACGACCTAAAGTAGTAGTGTTCCCATTTGTAGAGGATGCAATAAATCCAGGAAAAACAAGAATTGTTGCTTGTTTTTTTTGAAAAAAAGCATTGATCAGTTCATTAGTAATTTTAAAATCTACTGTAGCTTTTCCAAAAATAGCATTCGTTTTTAGTACTTCTCTACTATCTTTAAATTCCGTTTTAGGAATTGCTGTTTGAAGGGCAACTGCAATAATTTGTGAAGATAATAATTCACCAAAACTTAAAATTCGGTCTAACGTTTTAGGAGTTAACTCACCTAATAAAAAACAGCCATCTAATAAGGTTTGCAATTGAGTGAACTCTGCTTTTAATAAGTTATTTACTTCTTCTTTTTTATTTTCTTCAATGAGATTTTCAACTACTTCATAATGTTTATTTTGAATTTGTTGCAATAGAATTTTATATTGCTCCTCTTTTGTAGCGGCTGTATTTGAAGCTAAAAGTAATAAGTCGGTTATGCCACTAAATGCAGAAACTACTATCGCTAAATTATTGTTATTTTCTTTTGCTTTCTTTGAAATAATTTCAATTACTTTTTTAATGTTTTGGTCATTGGCAACTGATGTACCACCAAATTTTAATACATTCATGATTGTTTGCTTAAATATGTATACTTAGAATTTTATCTTTCGAACGAAAAATATATAATATGGGATTATATGTAATTGATTATACCCCTAAGGGGTAATAGTTGTCATAGCAATAGTGCCAACCGTAGTGCCGGTTGTGATAGAATTAGTATATGTTTTTTCGCTATGTAACATAGTTTCAAATATAAATACTATTTCTTTGCTAAAAAAATTAAGAAACCATTTTTGCGAATACTTTATTTTAGTCCTCATAAAAATCACTAAAAAACAATATTAATAAATTTGGTATATAATGATTATCAATATGATAATAAAATAGTAGTTAAAAATGTTGTTTTTTAACAATTGTTTGCAGAATTTTGGACTTTTAAATGCAAAAAATGGAGACAATACATTATATAAGTTCTGATTTACTTTCAATTGACCAAATAGAAAGCATTGTTATACAAGACTTAAAATTAGAATTATCTGAAGAAGCAAGAGCTAATATTGTAAAATGCAGAATGTATTTAGATGATAAATTAAAATCTAATGAAAAACCTATTTATGGAATTAATACAGGTTTTGGTTCTTTATGTAATGTAAAAATTTCAAGTGAAAATTTATCAAAGTTGCAAGAAAACTTGGTAAAATCCCATGCTTGTGGAACAGGAGAAGAAGTACCACAAGATATTGTTAAAATAATGTTGTTATTAAAGATTCAATCTTTAAGTTATGGTCATTCTGGGGTGCAACTAGAAACAGTTGAGCGTTTGATTGACTTTTACAATAATGGTATTTTACCCGTAATTTATAATCAAGGGTCGTTAGGTGCAAGTGGAGATTTAGCGCCATTAGCACATTTATCGCTACCGCTTTTAGGAGAAGGGGAAGTCTATTATAATGGTTTTAGACAACCTGCGAATAAAGTCTTAGAAAAGATGGGTTGGGAACCTATTACATTAAAATCAAAAGAAGGTTTGGCATTATTAAATGGTACCCAGTTTATGAGTGCTTATGGTGTTTATATTCTAATTAAGTCTTGTAAGCTTTCTTATTTAGCAGACGTAATTAGTGCTGTATCTTTAGAAGGATTTGATGGTAGAATAGAACCTTTTACGGATTTAATTCATTTGGTAAGACCTCATAAAGGTCAGGTTCAAACTGCTGAACGAATGAGAGATCTATTGGAAGGAAGTGAAATAATAGCACAAGAGAAAAAACATGTACAAGATCCCTATTCTTTTAGATGTATACCACAAGTGCATGGAGCCAGTAAGGATACTATTGATTATGTAAAAAGAGTGTTTCGTACGGAAATTAATTCGGTAACGGATAACCCCAATATTTTTGTTTCAGAAGATATGATAGTTTCTGGAGGTAATTTTCATGGGCAACCTTTAGCTTTGGCGCTTGATTTTTTAGGCATTGCGTTAGCTGAATTTGGTAGTATTTCTGAAAGAAGAACGTATCAATTAATTTCAGGTTTAAGAGAATTACCAGCGTTTTTAGTAAGCGATCCAGGATTGAATTCTGGTTTTATGATTCCCCAATATACGGCAGCAAGTATTGTAAGTCAAAATAAGCAATTAGCAACACCTGCAAGTGTCGATAGTATTGTGTCTAGTAATGGACAGGAAGATCATGTAAGTATGGGAGCAAACGCTGCTACTAAAACTTTGCGAATAGTAGATAATTTAGAGCGAATTTTAGCAATTGAATTGTTAAATGCTTCACAAGCTATTGAGTTTAGAAGACCATTAAAATCAAGTGATTTTATAGAAATGTTTCTAAAATCGTATCGTGAAGAAGTACCTTCAGTAGAAGAAGACAGAATTTTACATTATGATATTGAAAAAACCATAGCTTTTTTACAAAGTTTTCAAGTAGAACACGAAGTATTATAGTTTATCTAATTTCATAATAAAAAGAAAAGCGTAATTTTTAAGTTACGCTTTTCTTTTTATTTTTAATGTAATAGAAGAATACTTGCTAATCCAAGAAGGGCAGGAATTCCTTGTACGTAAAAAATTCTTTTACTTGCAGAATAGGCACCATATATGCCAGCAATTAAAACACAACTTAAAAAGAAAATAGCAATATTTTTACTCCAAGTAACATCTGAAACGAATAAGGACCAAACCAATCCAGCCACTAAAAAGCCATTGTATAAGCCTTGATTAGCTGCTAATGTTTTGGTTTTGGGGAATAACTCTTTCGGGAAGTTTCTAAATACTTTTGGTGCTTTGGTAGTCCATGCAAACATTTCCAACCATAAGAAATAAGTGTGTAATAAAGCTACAATAACAATTATTATTTGAGAAAGTATATTCATTTTTTATGTTTTAGTGTTCTATTGATTTTTCGATTCTAGTATCAGGAATAATCCACATGATGGCTACAATTACAAAGATAAAAGGCGCTAACCCATATATAAATTGTAAGGATAGTAAAGCAATTAGATAGAGTATTACAGAAATTTTACCTTTGAAATCTTTTCCAATTGCTCTTAATAAGAGGGAATCATTTCCATCTGCAGCAATGATTCTATTGGTTAATATCCAATAGGATATACCCGCCATCAAGAGATTAAAACCATATAATGACATGGGGTCACATTCTGTGATGTGTTCTCCTAGCCATGAAGTGGTAAATGGAATGAGTGACAGCCAAAATAATAAATTCATATTGGCCCATAATATACCTGAAGTAATTTTAGTAACGGTGTGCATCAAATGATGGTGATTGTTCCAATAAATGGCTAAATAGATAAAACTCAAAACATAGCTTAAGAATTTAGGAGCTAAAGGTTTTAAATCGCTAATTTCAAAACCTTCAGGAGCTTTTAATTCTAAAACCATTATCGTAATGATAATGGCTAAAACACCATCACTAAAGGCTTCAAGTCTGTTTTTTTTCATTTATTTATTTATTAAAATCTTTATTATTTCAACCACTAAATATAAAAAAGCTACTATTAGTATTGGGATTACCAAAATAAAAAATAATATACTTATCATTGGGAAACCTACTATTTTTAAAATAGCGCCTACAATCCCAATAAGGACCGAAAGTAAGATAAGGTAAAATATAGGTTTTAGTTTTCTAATCATAAATTGGTAAGAAATGCTACTGGTAATAAATTTTAAATCATGAATATAGAAATTATTTCCATTTAAAATTTTTTTCAATAGCCTTAATCATTTCTCCAGCAATATCTTTATTTGTCGCACCTTCAATGCCTTCTAAACCCGGAGAGGAATTGACTTCTAATAATAAAGGACCTTTACTAGAGCGGATAATATCAACACCTGCTACTTTTAAATCCATTGCTTTAGCCGCTTTAATGGCAATTTTCTTTTCTTCTGGGGTTACTTTTACAACTGAAGCAGAACCGCCCATATGAATATTAGCTCTAAATTCACCTGGAGCAGCTTCTCTTTGCATAGCTGCTACGACTTTACCATCTACAACAAACAAGCGCAAATCCTTACCATTTGCTTCTTTAATAAACTCTTGTACTAAAATATTGGCATTTAAACTTTTGAAAGCATTAATTACCGATTCTGCTGCCTTTTTAGTTTCTGCTAAAACCACTCCTTTTCCTTGTGTACCTTCTAATAGCTTAACAATCAATGGAGAACCACCTACCATTTTAATTAAATCGTCTGTGTCTAAAGGTGAATTTGCAAAACCAGTTGTTGGGATATCTACACCATTATTAAGGAGTAATTGTAAGGAAAATAACTTATCTCTAGATTGTGTTATAGCTGCAGCATTGTTTAAAGCAAATACTTTTAAGGCTTCAAATTGGCGTGTTAAAGCACAACCGTAATAGGTCATACTGGGTCTAATTCTTGGAATTACAGCATCGAAATTATTTAGAATTTTTCCACCTCTATAATGAATTTCGGGATTGTCGGCATCCAATTTCATATAGCAATATTTCAGATTTAAAAAGTGCATTTCATGACCTCTTAATTCACCTGCTTCCATAATTCTTCTATTGCTGTAAAGTTCTGGATTACTAGCTAAAAGACCAATGCGTAAACCTTGTTTTTCTTTGGAATTATCAAAATAGAATTCTTTTAATTTTTCATTGGAAGGCTGACCTAAAACATATTTTTTTTCAGGATCTACTAATATTCTTCCAGACATAGCTTCTCTTCCCAATAGCATTCGAAATCCCATTGAATCTCTATTGGTTAAAGTAAGTTCTACTTCCCATTTCTTACCTCCAATTTCTAAAATGGTTTTAATAACAAATCTTCTTTCACGGTAACCACTAGAACTTTTAACGATTCTTTGATCGACTAATTCCGCCTCACAATGAATAATTGTTTTAGCATTATTTTGGATAGGATTAATGTCAAATTTTACCCAATCAACACCATCTTTTTGAAAGGTTTTTAAGTTGGTAGCATGTAGAGCAGAAGTTTTAGCTCCTGAATCGACTCTTGCTTTAATCGTAGGAATTCCTAAAGTAGGGAAGGAGCACCATTCTTCACTACCAACAATTACTTTGTCTTGCATTCTATTTTTAATTTATTTCTAAAGTAGTATTTTTTTTTGATATACAATTTTTTGAAGCGAAAAAAAACCTACTATTTAGTAGGTTTTTCTGATTTCTTAATTTTAATGGTTAACTCGTTACTCGACTCGTCTAAATCCATAAAAATTTGATCTCCTTCATGTATCTTCGAAGTAATGATTTCTTCTGCTAATGCATCTTCAACATATTTTTGAATCGCTCTCTTTAAGGGTCTAGCCCCAAATTGCTTATCAAAACCTTTTTCAGCAATGTAATCTTTCGCTTTTTCTGATAATTGTAAATCATAGCCTAGGTCTTTAATTCTTAGATATAATTTATCCATTTCAATATCAATAATTAAATCAATATCTGCTTTTTCTAAAGCATTGAATACAATTACATCGTCAATACGGTTTAAGAATTCAGGTGCAAAAGCTTTCTTCAAAGCGTTTTCAATGATTCCTTTCGAATGCTCATCCGCTTGGAGTGTTTTTGCAGAAGTACCAAAACCTACTCCTTGTCCAAAATCTTTTAATTGACGCGCACCCACATTTGAAGTCATTATGATGATAGTGTTCCTAAAGTCGATTTTTCGGCCTAAACTATCCGTTAAATGACCATCATCTAAAACTTGAAGCATCATATTAAATACGTCTGGATGTGCTTTTTCAATTTCATCTAAAAGAACAACACAGTATGGTTTTCTTCTCACTTTTTCAGTCAATTGACCGCCTTCTTCATAACCTACATATCCTGGAGGAGCACCTACTAATCTTGAAATAGCAAATTTCTCCATATATTCACTCATGTCAATACGAATTAAAGCATCTTCAGAATCAAAAAGTTCTTTGGCCAGCACTTTGGCTAATTGGGTTTTACCCACACCTGTTTGACCTAAAAAGATAAAGGAACCAATTGGTTTATTTGGATCTTTTAATCCCGCTCTATTTCTTTGAATGGCTTTTGCTATTTTTTCAACAGCATCATTTTGGCCAATTACTTTACCTTTTATTAATTCAGGAAGTTTTGCTAGTTTATTACTTTCCGTTTGTGCAATTCTATTTACAGGAATTCCAGTCATCATAGAAACTACATCAGCTACATTGTCTTCTGTTACAGTAACACGATTGTTTTTAGCATCTTCTTCCCATTGTTCTTGAGCAATGGCTAATTCTTTTTCAATTCGTTTTTCATCATCTCTTAACTTTGCTGCTTCCTCGTATTTTTGTTTTTTAACAACGGTGTTTTTCAATTCTCTTACATCTTCTAATTGTTTTTCTAACTCAAGAATTTGTTTAGGAACATCAATATTTACGATATGAACTCGCGAACCAGCTTCGTCTAAAGCATCAATAGCTTTGTCTGGTAAAAAACGATCCGTCATATAGCGGTTCGTTAATTTAACACAAGCTTCAACAGCTTCATTTGTATAGGTTACATTATGATGGTCTTCGTATTTACCTTTAATATTATTCAAAATAGTGATTGTTTCTTCCACAGAGGTTGGTTCCACAATTACTTTTTGAAAACGTCTTTCTAAAGCACCATCTTTTTCTATATACTGACGGTATTCATCTAAAGTTGTAGCTCCTACACATTGTATTTCACCTCTAGCTAATGCGGGTTTGAACATGTTGGAAGCGTCTAATGAACCTGTAGCACCACCTGCTCCCACAATTGTATGAATTTCATCAATAAATAGGATGATATCGTCATTCTTTTCTAATTCATTCATGACCGCTTTCATGCGTTCTTCAAACTGCCCTCTGTATTTAGTGCCAGCAACAAGACTTGCTAAATCAAGAGTTACTACTCTTTTATTGAAAAGAATACGAGAAACTTTTTTCTTTACAATTCGCAAAGCTAGTCCTTCTGCAATCGCAGATTTTCCTACACCAGGCTCACCTATTAATAGTGGGTTGTTTTTCTTTCTTCGGCTTAAAATTTGTGAAACTCGTTCAATTTCTTTTTCTCGGCCTACAACAGGATCTAATTTCCCTTCTTCTGCCATTTCTGTAAGGTCGCGACCAAAATTATCTAAAACGGGTGTTTTCGATTTTTTATTTGTTTTGTTTCCAGAAGTAGGGTTATTAAAACCACTATCTCTAGAACCATCCTCTTGCCCAGATTCATCATTGAATTCGGCTTTTGGAAGGTCTTCTGAATATTCGTTTTCGTTTGTTATCATAGCTGTATATTGATCTTTAATCAATTCGTAATCTAGTTTTAATTTGTTTAATAACTTCGTTGTTGGGTCATTTTCATTGCGTAAAATGCACAACAACAAATGTGCTGTACTAATAGTTGCACTATTGTAAAGCTTGGCTTCTAAAAAAGTAGTCTTTAAGGCTCTTTCTGCTTGTCTGGTTAAATGAAGGTTTTTTTTATCATTATTTTGATTCGATACAGAACTAGCGGGACTTAATACTTCAACTTTTTTTCTTAGATAATCAAAATCTACGGCAAGATTATTTAAGATAGCCATTGCTTTTCCTTGTCCTTCTCTAAGTAGTCCAAGAATAAGATGTTCTGTTCCAATAAAGTCGTGCCCTAATCGTAAGGCTTCTTCTTTACTGAAAGAAATAACATCTTTAACTCTTGGTGAAAAATTATCGTCCATATGTTAGAAATTGTAATGTAAATATACTAAGATATCAGGTAATAAGCAAAAAATATGCCTTTTATAGAATCTATAGCTAATTGAAAAAAAAAAATGACAAAAAAAAATTCTTGTCAGGTCTTTTGACATGTTTTTTTAAGAATTCATTGTTAATAAATCGTTTAAATTTATCTTTCAAATCAAAGTTAAAGATGAGAAAAAGCTGTATATTGGCACGTTAAAGAAAAATATAATTTTAATATAAATGTTTATGTCTGAAGGAGAAAAATTAATTCCTATTAACATTGAAGATGAAATGAAATCAGCCTACATTGATTATTCAATGTCGGTTATTGTATCAAGGGCACTTCCTGATGTTAGAGACGGTTTAAAACCGGTACATCGAAGAGTTTTATTTGGTATGCATGAATTAGGAATTAGATCAAATAGTGCTTATAAAAAATCTGCAAGAATTGTTGGAGAAGTATTAGGTAAGTACCACCCTCATGGAGATACATCTGTATATGACGCTATGGTGCGTATGGCTCAAGAATGGAGTTTACGTTATTTAATGGTTGATGGGCAAGGTAACTTTGGTTCTGTTGATGGAGACAGTCCAGCTGCAATGCGTTATACTGAAGCTAGAATGCGTAAAATTTCAGAAGACATGTTGGCAGATATTGAAAAAGAAACTGTTGACTTTCAATTGAATTTTGATGACTCTTTAGAAGAACCAAAAGTTTTACCCACAAAAGTTCCTACCTTATTAATTAACGGAGCATCTGGAATCGCTGTAGGTATGGCAACAAATATGCCTCCACACAATATTTCAGAAGTTATTGACGGTACATTAGCCTATATCGACAATAACGATATTGAAATTGATGAATTGATGCAGTACGTTAAAGCACCAGATTTTCCAACAGGAGGAATTATATATGGTTATGAAGGTGTACGAGAGGCTTTTAAAACAGGTAGAGGGCGAATCGTTATGCGTGCCAAAGCAGGTTTTGAAGAATCTAATAATAGGGAAGCCATTATTGTAACTGAGATTCCTTACCAAGTGAATAAAGCAGATATGATTAAAAAAACTGCTGATTTGGTAAATGAAAAGAAAATAGAAGGAATTTCTGCCATTCGTGATGAATCCGATAGAAATGGTATGCGTATTGTTTATGAACTAAAAAGAGACGCGGTTCCAAATGTAGTATTAAATACATTATATAAATATACCCAACTACAATCCTCGTTTAGTGTAAATAATATTGCTTTGGTTAACGGAAGGCCTGAAATGTTGAATCTTAAAGATTTGATTCATCATTTTGTGGAGCATCGCCATGAAGTTGTTGTTAGAAGAGCGCAATATGAATTAAGAAAAGCTGAAGAAAGAGCACATATATTAGAAGGGTTAATTATAGCGTCTGATAATATTGATGAAGTAATTGCATTAATTCGTGCATCTAAAGACGGAGAAGAAGCAAGAACGAAATTAATTGATCGCTTCAAATTAACAGAAATTCAAGCCCGCGCTATTGTAGAGATGCGTTTACGTCAGTTAACGGGTCTGGAACAAGATAAATTAAGAGCGGAATATGAAGAAATCATGAAGTTAATTAATGGTTTAAAAGAATTATTAGCAAGTAAAGACTTGAGAATGGAGCTTATTAAGACCGAATTGATAGAAATGAAAGAGAAATATGGTGATGAGAGACGTTCGAAAATTGAATATTCTGGAGGCGATGTAAGTATTGAAGATTTAATTGCTGATGAACAAGTTGTAGTTACAATTTCACATGCTGGATACATCAAGCGAACTTCTTTAACGGAATATAAAACTCAAAATAGAGGTGGTGTTGGACAAAAAAGTGCTGCTACGAGAGATCAAGATTTCTTAGAGCATTTATTTGTAGCGACGAATCATCAATATTTAATGTATTTCACTCAAAAAGGAAAATGTTACTGGATGCGTGTTTTTGAAATTCCAGAAGGAACCAAAGCAAGTAAAGGTAGAGCGATTCAAAATCTAATCAATATTGAACCAGATGATAAAGTTAAAGCTTTCATTTGTACTCAAGATTTAAAAGATGAGGAGTACATTAACAGTCATTTTGTCATTATGGCTACCAAAAAAGGACAAGTTAAGAAAACACCTTTAGAACAATATTCAAGACCGCGTCAAAATGGTATCAATGCAATAACCATTAAAGAAGATGATGAATTATTAGAAGCAAAATTAACTACTGGAAATAGTCAGGTATTAATTGCTGTTAAATCAGGTAAGTTAGTGCGTTTTGAAGAAAGCAAAACAAGACCAATGGGAAGAACAGCTTCTGGAGTAAGAGGAATTACTTTAGCAGATGATAAAGATGAAGTAATAGGTATGGTGTCTATTGATCAAAGTCATATTAATGATTCACAAATTTTAGTTGTGACCGAAAATGGTTATGGGAAGCGTACTAAGTTAGTTGACGATGATGGAGAAGATGTTTATAGAATTACCAACCGAGGAGGTAAAGGAGTTAAGACTTTAAATATTACTGAAAAAACGGGAGCTCTTATTGCTATTAATGCGGTGACCGATGAAGATGATTTAATGATAATTAATAAATCAGGATTAACCATACGAATGGAAATTTCTGACTTGAGAGTTATGGGAAGAGCCACACAAGGAGTTCGACTAATTAATTTAAAAGGGAATGATTCCATTGCAGCTGTAACTAAGGTTTTAAGAGAAGATGAAGCCGAAATTGACTCAGAAATTGACGAAGCTGAAAATTCTGGTACGGAATTTGATTCAACTGAAACAAATGAATAAATAAATAAAGCCCAAAAGAAATTTTGGGCTTTATAATAAAAATAAACTATAAAAAAGAATTAGAAAAATGAAACAATTATTTTTAGGCTTAACTGCCTTAATTTCAATGACTGCCTTTAGCCAAAAAGAAGAATTAAAAACGCTAAAAAAGCTGTATGGAAAAGAGACGCTTACGACTGAAGAATTAAAAGAATACAAAGAAGCATCTGATAAATTAAATTCAAATGCAGCTTCTGAATCAGATAAAGTGTATGCCAAATTGTTCAAAACCATTTATCCTGCTTTAGAATATGAATCAAAAGGAGTTAATGCTACTATAGCAGATAAGACTAAATTGATGAATCCTGATTTTTTAGCTGAATACGGAGCTGTCTTAGATAAAACAATCTCTTTCGAAGAAAAATCAGGAAAAAAAATGCTTTCTGATGATTTGAAAAAAGAAAAAGACGAATTTAGAGATTTTTTATATGGTGCTGCTACTAAGTTGTTTAAAGAGTCTAGTTACAGAGAAGCATCATTAATGTTTCACAATTTATATGTTTTTGATCCAAAAAATGAAGGTATTGCGCTTAATAATTCGGCAGAATTAGCTGTACAAGCTCAAGATTACCTTTTAGCGGAAAAGTTTTACGAAGATTTGAAAGAGAGTGATTATTTGAAGAATGGGTATAATTATTACGCAGTACCAAAAACAAGCTCAGAAGAGATTTTATATCCTAGTAAAGAAGATAGAGATAGACAAGTTCAATTAGGTGTTGCTGACAATCCTAGAGATATGAAAATGTCAGTTAAGAAACCTGATGTTTACAAGATGATTGCGAGATTAGCTTTCCAAAATAAAGATTATCAAAAAACTAAGAAAGCATTAGAAGAGGCTAAACCTTTGAATCCTAACGATGCTGACTTAATTGAAACAGAATTCCAATTGAATTTTACATTAGGGTATGACTTTTTAAAAGACGATAGTAAATTAGTGGATGAAATTAATAAGAATGTGGCGAATATTGCTAAATATGATGAATTAATGGAGAAGAGAAAGAAAACGTTTAAAGCTTCTTTACCCTATCTTGAAAAAGCATATCAATTAAAACCATCTGATAGCAATACAAAGATATTGTTGCGTTCTGCTTATGAAATTCTAGATATGAAAGATAAAGCGGCAACAATTAATTAAGAGTTACAATTTCAATTATTATAAAAAAGGTCTCAATTTGAGACCTTTTTTGTTTATATGATTTTTTTAATGACTCTTAATTTATGCGTGTGTCTATTGGTTTCAGCATTGTAAATTCCTAAGTGATCCAGTCTATCTATTCGTACTTTTCCTGAAGCGTGAATAATGTAATTGTCATCCATCATGATGCCTACATGGATAATATTTCCTTCTTCATTATCAAAAAACGCTAAATCTCCTGGTTCGCTTTCTTCAATAAAGCTTAATGCTTCACCTTGAGTTGCTTGTTCTGAAGCATCTCTTAATATTTTGTATCCATTTAATTTATAAACCATCTGGGTAAAGCCAGAACAATCAATACCAAATGGCGTTTTTCCACCCCATAAATAGGGAGCGTTTAAATACATGAATGCAGTTTTTACTAAATTGGATTTGTCTTTAACCCCACAAATTTTAATTCCTTCAAAAGAATAATTTTCAGTATTAATCTGTTCATTATCTAAAAAAGAAAGACAACTGCCTAAAGGAATTGGCATTAATTGGTTTTTTGGAGTAGAAATGTATTCTATTAAATCACCGTTTAAAACCATAGGTGATTGTTCAATAGAATGAAACTGTTTTTCGCTTATAGTTTGAAATTGTTTATTGTCAATCCAACCTATATAGTTGTCAAAAGCAGCCTCTATTTTTACCCATTTATCTATTTTTTCTATAATTTCAAAATGGTCTCCAAAAAGAAGTTGAGAAACTTGTTCGCTTCTGTCTGAGGGTTCTGATCGAAGAGGGATAATAGCTAGATTACAAATTCCAAACATTGACTTGCTAGTGAAATGAAATAAATTATGAGTTAGACAAAACTACAATTCCTAACTCATAATTCATAATTTAAATTTAGGCTCTTTCAATTACAATAGCAGAAGCACCACCACCACCATTACAAATTGCAGCGGCTCCTAATTTTGCATTGTTCTGTTCTAATACATTGATTAAAGTAACAATGATTCGAGCTCCAGAACACCCTAATGGATGACCTAAAGACACCGCTCCACCGTTTACATTTATTTTATCTTCTTTTAAACCTAAAATTTTAGCATTGGCTAAACCAACCACAGAAAAGGCTTCGTTAAATTCAAAATAGTCAATTGCGTCAATAGTTATACCAGCTTTGTCTAAAGCAATAGGAAGCGCTTTTGCTGGAGCAGTAGTAAACCATTTAGGTTCTTGAGCAGCATCTGCATACGATTTAATATAAGCAAGAGATTTCAATCCTAAAGCGTTTGCTTTTTCTTCACTCATTAAAATTAATGCAGCAGCACCATCATTAATAGTTGAGGCGTTAGCAGCAGTAACAGTACCTTCTTTTGTAAAAACTGCCGATAAACTAGGGATTTTATCTAATTTGACATTGGTGTATTCTTCATCTTTTGAAACGATTATTGCATCACCACGTCTTTGAGGAACTTCAACAGGAACAATTTCAGCATTAAATTTACCAGCATCCCAAGCAGCAGCAGATCTTTGGTACGATTGAATAGCAAACTGATCTTGCGCTTCTCTAGAAATATTATGTTCCGTTGCACATAAATCGGCACATACACCCATAGCATTATTATCATACGCATCAGTAAGACCGTCTTTTTGCATGCCATCTACTAAGGTAGTTGGTCCAAATTTCACACCATTTCTCATGTGTACATAATGCGGAATTAAGCTCATGTTTTCCATTCCACCTGCAACAACTACTTCAGCATCACCACACATTATCGCTTGTGCACCTTGCATTACTGCTTTCATCCCACTAGCACAAACTTTATTAACCGTTGTACAAGGAACAGAATCTGGAATGCCAGCATAAATAGCAGCTTGTCTAGCAGGTGCTTGTCCATTTCCAGCCTGAACCACATTTCCCATTAATACTTCATCCACCTCTTTTGGATCTAAATTAATTTTATTTAAAGCTCCTTTTATTGCAGTTGCTCCTAATTTTGTAGCTGGTACAGAAGATAAGGCACCCATAAAGCTTCCAATTGGGGTTCTTACTGCAGCAACTATAACAACTTTTTTCATGATATGGTTTTTTTTAATTGAATTGCGAATTTACTATTTTTATTGATAAAAATTGCATTTTTTATAATTTTGAGTTGTAAAAAAATCACCTTTGTGAGAAATATCAATCTTGTTTAAAAAAATATTTTTTTTGTATCTATTTGAATTTTAGTTGTTTTTAAAAAAAATGTAAAAAAAACACAAAAAAAAACGAATAAATGTTGTAAATTAAGATAGGAAGGTATACATTTGCAACCGCAAAAAAGGTCAGTTCTTTGTAAGATTATTGGAGAGGTGCCGGAGTGGTAACGGAGCAGATTGCTAATCTGTCATCGGGTAACCGATGCCAGGGTTCGAGTCCCTGTCTCTCCGCTTTTTTTGTTTTCGGGGTGTAGCGTAGCCCGGTTATCGCGCCTGCTTTGGGAGCAGGAGGTCGCAGGTTCGAATCCTGCCACCCCGACTGAAAAAATAATGGTCTCGTAGCTCAGCTGGATAGAGCAACTGCCTTCTAAGCAGTAGGTCTCAGGTTCGAATCCTGACGGGATCACAAAAAAGCCTAGCAATTGCTAGGCTTTTTTGTTTGTATATCATTTGAATTTTTTATTCAATACACTCTAAATTTTCGATAAAATAACGACTGGGTTTTAGAGTTTGATTTAAAATTTCAGATTGTAGTTCATCTGAAATAATATAATCTTTTGATTCTCCTGCAAAATGAACACGCATTACTGTTATTCGGGATTTTTTTAAAGATTCGTAATTCGGTTTGGTAAATAAAAAATAACCATTTAGAAGTCTAATATTGCTTTTTTCAGAATCAATATAGGTAAGGTTGGAACAAACTTCATCAATACCACTAATTAGACTAACAATTTTACCATCTTCTAATTGTAAAATAATCTTTGATTTGTTATTAAAACAAGTAACTGGGATAAAATCTTGGCTTTTTTGAATAAATTGAAAACTCAAAGTAGGTACACCATTGTTATTAATCAATTTGAATTGGATAAACTCTTTAGAATTACCAAACACTTTCTCATACATTAATTTTTCATTCGTAGCTTTAATATAAGTAGAATCTGTTTTTTCTTCAAAATCATAAATGCAGTCTTTTTTTTGACTGAAATGGAGTAGTGGCAGGCATAAAAAAATGTAGAGAAGTCTTTTCATTGGTTTTAAATTTTAGAACAAAGCAAAACTATTTTATTATTTTGAATATCTGTGGTAAAAAAAGCAAAAACTGAGCCACCTTCTTTAATTTTGTATTTTTTTCTTATTTCATCTACTTTAATTGGGAAATTTCGAGTGGTAATATTCATTTTTTGATTTTCTAAATGGGTTTTGATTTCTTTTTTTTGAAAGGGAACAATTGCATTAATTAAAAAACTTCTTCCTGGGAATACTTTTTTTTCATCAGAGGTATACAGATGTGAATGTTGGTGTAGTTTATCGATTTCAAATAGTTGTGAAATTGCATTGAAATTACCTGATTTTAAAATAGCAGCATTAGGCTCATATAAATAGTTTTTTGGAAGGGAATATGTAGCTCTATAGCTTTTATTTAAAGAGGTTGTAATAATACTAGTATCGTTTTTTTCAAGGTTTACTGCGTTTACAAGGATTTCTCCTGTATGCCCTTTTTCAATTTCCCAAAGCAATTCTTTTACTTCATTTTCAAGTGCTATAATATGTATTTTTTTTACGAAATCTAATTCTGTTAAAGCAGATTGAATGTCTAATAAAGGTGCGGTTTTGATTAAAATGTGATTGGAATAATTGAAATATTTTGGTAACAATAAAGGAACATTGGGTTCGCAATCGTTTAATAAAAAAACTTTTCCTTTGGAATCATTTCTTCGTGAAGGATCTACGTATATCCAACTGAATTTACGGTTTAATTTTTCTAATATAACGCTACTTTCACCAATGTGACACGTACAATTTTCGATTTGCAATTGCTTGAAATTATGGCTTACAATTTGAGATAATTCAGTATTGATTTCACAATGAATCACTTCTCTAAAGGTTTTGGAAAAATAATAATCATCCACTCCAAATCCACCAGATAAATCAATTAAACTTTCTCCAGAAATAAGGGAAGCTTTGTATTCCGCCGTTTTTTCAGAAGAGGTCTGCTCAATGGAAATTTTAGAAGGATATAAGATTTTTGAAGTTGTAAACCAAGTAGGTAACTTGAATTTCGCTTTCTGTTTGGCTACAATTTGATTGATGATACGAATGTAATCGACATCAAAATTGTTTTTTTGTAACGCTAATTGATTGGTATCTTTATCTAAATTAGTATTGATAAAATTTTGAATATCTTCGTTTAATAAGATTTCTAAAGGATTCATTAAATATCTTTAGTTAGGGCCTTTATGATTCTATTTTCGGGTAAAAATTCTTTTCCAATTACTTTTAAAGCGGTATAAGTAGGAACAGCTATTATCATACCAGTAATACCAAATAAAATTCCAGCGCAAATGATAATTAAGAAAATTTCTAATGGATGTGATTTAGTGCTTTTTGAAAAAATGATAGGCTGACTTAAATTATTATCTATTAACTGTACTACTAACATTCCACAAATTACATATAAGGTGTTAGGCAAAGTAGTGTGAATAAAATCAGCACCAATACCACTAATCATTATTAGTAGTGAGGCTACAATCATACCTAAAAGCGGACCTAAATAAGGTATAATGTTTAAGACTGCACACAATAAGGCAATTATAAAAGCATTTTGAACACCAAAAATTAAAAATATAATAAGGTAGAGTATCAATATAATGAACAATTGCAATAACAAACCTATAAAATAGCGAGAAAGCAAATGTTGAATTTTCTCCATAGAAGCCAGGATTTTTAATTTATGATTTCTGGGAAGTACAAATTTAAAAATTCGAAAGGCTTGCTCTTTTTCTTTTAATAAAAAGAATGAAATGAAGAGGACAGAGGCAAGTCCCATTCCAAAATTACCTACAGTGTTTATAATTCCATTAAAAATGTCAGGAATAAAATTGAAATTAATTTTTGAAGATAAGGACGATGAATCAAATAGTTGTTTTAGATTGATATGGTGTGATTCTAAATACACGCTTATATTGGTAGTCATATCATTAAAACTAGTTTCCAGGGAATTGATATCTAATAATGAAAGATTCTCGCCTTGAGATAAAATTAGAGGAACGAATAATAAGATAAAGCAAATGATGAGCAAAAGAAAAAAAAGTAATGTTGTAATTACGGCTAGTGTATTTCCAAATTTTAATTTGCTTTTTAGAAATTGAACTAAAGGATTGGCTATTAAAGAAAAGACTACAGCTATAATTAAATAAACGATTACAGTGGCTATTTTATATAAAAGAAAAACAACAATGCTTACACCAATAAGTATAAAAATAGTACGTAATAATCCAATAGAAAGTTCTTTTGATGTCATGAACCAAAAATAAAAAAAAACTCGCTAATTACTAGCGAGTTTTAAAATAAAATATTTTTCTTTCTTATCTGAAAGAAGCTCTTGAACCTCCTACGTTAAAGATAGCTAACATTCTGCTTTTTTGATCATTTGAGAACATATACATTCCTCTATCATCTGTATAATCCATATAATTCATATACATTTCTAATGGTGTACCAGAACATGTAGATCTATGACCTACTGGAGGCACTCCGTAGTTAGCTGTATTATGAGTTGGGGTATCTGCTACTAAATCAGAACCACAAGTTGCATCTCCCCAAATGTGACGTAAGTTCATCCAGTGACCTACTTCATGAGTTGCAGTTCTACCTAAGTTGAATGGATATGTTGCAGTTCCAGTTGTTCCAGTGTATTTAGAATCTAACACAACTCCATCAGTTGCAGATGAACCACCGGGAAATTGTGCATAACCTAAAATTCCACCTCCAATAGTACATACCCAAATGTTTAATTTAGTAGTTGGAGAAGTTGGATCTATACCACCTCTTTTAGATTTTTTCATAGCGTCTCTTGTTCCCCAAGATGATTTAGATGTTGATTTTCTGTTAATTGCGTCTAATACAAAACGAATTCCAACATTAGCGCGTACACTTGAGTATGGGTTGTTTGCAGTATTGAAATCAGAATTTTGTGCATTAAAATCTTTATTTAATACATCAATTTGTGATTGTAACTGAGCTGTAGAAATATTTTCAGCAGATGTACGATACAATACATTAAATACAACAGGTATTTCCATAACGCCATTTACGATTCTACCTTGACTAATCATTTCAGCAGTTTTAATCTCAATGTCTTTCATTCTTTGAGCTAATCCTGGATCTTCTTTTAATTGCCATTGTAAAACTTCATCAGATGCACAACCTCTGTGAGCTGTTACTGAAGCTTCTGGTGTTTCTGTTACCGAGTTATCTTCGTTATTACAAGAAAATAAAAGCATAGCTGCTGTAACTGTTAAAAAAATTTTTTTCATAATGTAAATTGTTTGGTTGTTAATATATTTACATTGCAATTATATAACATTAAATATTAATAATGTTATTTTTTTGTATAAAATTTTTACATATTATTTGTAAAAACTGTTAATAAGAGTAATTATATGTAATTAAACTCCTTATTTTTAAAGGCTTTTACGAATTCTGTAATTTTAATAAAAAGTTAATAAAAAGCTAAAAAAAGTTTATTTGGTAGTTTTTTTTAGAGTAATTTTTTTTGTTTTAAAAATGATTTTTTAGGAAAAATAGTACGGTTTTTTATTCATTTTATTTAGGTGTAGTTTGGCTTTGATGGTTTTGATTACAATTACTAATAAAAAAAGCCCTTAAAGTTAAGGGCTTTTGTAAGTGATGTAATAGTTTAAAATTATGACTATCTAAATGATCTTCTAGATCCAGTACTGCTAAATATAGCGGCCATTCTAGATACTTGACCTTTTGAGAACATATACATTCCTCTGTCGTCTGTGTAATCCATATAATTCATATACATTTCTAAAGGTGTTCCTGAGCAAGTACTTCTGTGGCCTGTTGAAGGAACTCCGTAGTTAGGTGCATTATGAGTTGGTGTGTCAGATACATAATCTGTACCACAAGTAGCATCACCCCAAATGTGACGTAAATTCATCCAGTGACCCACTTCATGAGTTGCAGTTCTGCCTTTGTTGAATGGATATGTAGCAGTTCCATTGGTTCCGGTATATTTTGAGTCAATAACTACTCCATCGGTAGAAGAGGAACCACCAGGGAATTGTGCATATCCAAGAATTCCTCCTCCAATAGTACAAACCCAATAGTTTAGTTTAGTTGTTGGAGAAGTTGGAGCAATACCGCCAGAAGATGTTCTTTTCATTGCGTCGTTGGTACCCCATGAAGTTTTAGTGGTTTGTTTTCTTACAACTTTATCTAATACAAAACGAACATTGATTGCTCCTCTAACGCTATTGTATGGGTTGCTTGAGTTATAATCAGAGTTTGAACCTCTGAAGTCATTGTTTAATACATCAATTTGAGATTGTAGTTGAGATTGTGAGATATTTTCCGCAGATGTTCTGTATAAAACATTAAATACTACTGGAATTTCTAATACACCATTGACAATTCTCCCTTCGCTAATAAATTGTTTGGTTTCTAGTTCAATTTCTTTCATTCTTTGTGCTAGCCCAGGGTCTTCTTTTAATTGTCTTTGTAGTACTTCATCAGTTGCACAACCACGATGTGCAATTGCGCTTTCTGTTGTTTCTTCTACAGATTTATCTTCGTTATTACAAGAAAACAGAAGCATCATTGCACACATTGATAAAAAAACTTTTTTCATAATTGATTTAATTAATTGTTGTTAATAAATTGTTTGTGTTAATGTGACAATTTTAGAAAAAAAAATAATTAAAATAAAAAATAATGTTAATTTTTTTTATAAAAATTAATAATTTATTATTTTATCGAAGTAATGTGTTTTTTAACTGTGAAATTTTTTATTTAATTAGATTAAATAAAAAAAAGCCATCAAATATTTGATGGCTTTTAAATACATTTTTATTTTATTTTTATCTGAAAGAAGCTCTAGAACCACCAACATTAAAGATAGCTAACATTCTGCTTTTTTGACCATTGGAGAACATATACATTCCTCTGTCATCAGTGTAATCCATATAGTTCATGTACATCTCAAGTGGTGTTCCTGAACAAGTTGATCTATGGCCCACAGCAGGAACTCCGTAATTTGCAGTATTATGTGTAGGTGTGTCAGAAACTAAATCAGAGCCACAAGTTGCATCACCCCAAATATGACGTAAATTCATCCAGTGTCCCACTTCGTGAGTAGCTGTTCTACCTAAGTTGAATGGATATGTTGCTGTACCAGTTGTACCAAAATATTTTGAATCAATAACAACACCATCTGTAGAAGAAGATCCACCAGGGAATTGTGCATATCCTAAAATTCCACCACCAATTGTTGCAACCCAAAGATTTAATTTAGTAGTTGGTGAAGTTGGAGCCATACCACCATTAGCTGTTTTTTTACAAGCATCATTAGTTCCCCATGAAGTTTTAGTAGTTGATTTTCTGTAAATCGCATCTAAAACAAAACGAATTCCTACATTCGCACGTACACTTGAATAAGGATTATTTGCAGTGTTGAAATCTGAATTTTGAGCATTAAAATCTTTGTTTAATACATCAATTTGAGATTGAATTTGAGATTGAGAAATGTTTTCAGCAGAAGTTCTGTATAAAACGTTTACTACAACTGGGATTTCTAATACTCCATTTACGATTCTTCCTTGAGAAATAGCTTCAGCTGTTTGTAATTCTATCTCTTTCATTCTTTGAGCTAATCCTGGATCCTCATTAAGTTGTCTTTGTAAAACTTCTTCAGAAGCACATCCTCTGTGGGCAGCAGCTGCAAGTTCTTTAGAAGTTGCTTCTCCATCAACGTTCTTGTCTTCATTTTGACAAGAAAAACCTAAAATTAGCACAGACGCTAATACAACGATTTTTTTCATAATTATTTGTTTGTTAAGTGTTAAGGTTATGTTATTTTTATAACAGCACAATATTATGTCAAAAAAAGTTTCGTTTTTCAAAAATATTTGAGATTGGGATATTGTTTTCTAAAAAAGATTTCTATATAATTGCAAAATCCGCAATGATACTATTAAACTTTTGAGTATGTTTTAAAGGTTTTAGTGTTTGAATGCGTAATTAATAATGTTAGCACCCATTTTTAGTGCTTTTTCTCTTACTTCTTTAGGGTCATTATGAATTTCAGGATTTTCCCAACCATCACCTAAATCGCATTCGTAAGTATATAGAAGTACTAATCGATTTTCAATAAAAATACCAAAGGCTTGCGGTTTTTTATTATCGTGTTCATGAATTTTAGGTAATCCATTTGGAAAAGAGTAAGGACCTTGAAAAATAGCATGTGAAATAGGGATTTCTTCTAAAGCTTTTTGTGGAAAAAGTTTGTTGATTTCTTTTCGGATATATTCATCCATACCATAATTGTCATCGATATGAAGGAAGCCACCAGAAATAAGGTAGTCTCTTAAATTTTCAATTTCATTAGGCGAAAAAATAACATTACCATGTCCTGTCATATGTATAAAAGGGAAAGAAAAAATTTCAGAACTGTTAGCTTCAACCGTAGCGATTTTAGGTGTAATTTTTGTATTGATGTTTTGATTGCAAAACTGAACTAAATTTGGTAAAGCGGTAGGGTTTGCATACCAATCCCCACCGCCAGAATACTTTAAAACTGCTATTTCTTGAGCGGAGCTTAAATTAAAAAGAAGAAGTACTATAAATAAATATCGATTCATATTATTCGTTTATTAATGCTACAGTATGGCAAGCCGCTACAGCAGCAGTTTCTGTTCGTAATCTAGTATTTCCTAAGGTTACTGGAATAAAATTTTTAGATATGGCTAGATCGATTTCATGTGTTGAAAAATCACCCTCAGGTCCAATTAAAATTAAAATATTTTCATTACCAACCACAACATCTTTAAATGCTTTTCTATCTTGTTCTTCGCAATGTGCAATACACTTTAATTGTGGATGGTTTTGCGATAAGAAGTCAGTAAAACGAATAGGTTCGTGTATTGTTGGTAAATAATATTGTAAGGACTGTTTCATAGCAGCTTGAATTATTTTTTCAGCTCTATCTGTTTTAAAAACTTTTCGTTCCGAGTGATCACAGATAATGGGAGTTATCTCATCGATGCCTATTTCGGTAGCTTTTTCCAAAAACCACTCATAGCGATCGTTCATTTTAGTTGGAGCTACAGCAATATGAAGTTTATATTTTTTGGCTTCAAAAAATTGTACTTCCTTTATTGCGATTTGACACTTTTTATCTGATGCAAGGGTGATTTCACCTTTAAAAAGATACCCGTTCCCATTAGATAGCTGAATAAAATCACCTTCTTTTTTTCTTAGAACTTTCACAATATGTTTACTTTCTTCTTTGTCAAAAGTAAATAGAGTGTCACCACTTTTTATGTCAGGATTATAAAATAATTGCATATTAGAATTCTATTCGCGCTTTAGAAACAATGTCATTGGTATCAAAATTATTTTCAAGATAGTTATAATATCCTACAATTCCAATCATGGCAGCATTATCAGTTGTATATTCGAATTTTGGAATATAGGTTTTCCATCCCCATTTACTTTCTGTTTCTTTTAAAGTTTTACGAATACCACTATTCGCTGATACACCTCCTCCAATAGCAATTTGCTTTATTCCCGTTTGTTGTACTGCTAATTTCAGTTTGTCTATTAAAATAGTGATAATTGTGTGTTGGATTGAAGCACAGATATCATTTCTATTTTCTTCAATAAAATTAGGGTTTTCGGCTTGATTTTTTTGAATAAAATATAGAATTTGAGTTTTTAAACCACTAAAACTAAAATCTAAGCCATCTACTTTGGGTTTAGTAAATGTAAAAGCTTTGGGATTTCCTTCTTGGGCATATTTATCAATTAATGGCCCTCCTGGGTAAGGTAAACCTAATATTTTTGCGGATTTATCAAAAGCTTCACCAACTGCATCATCTGTGGTTTCTCCAATAATTTTTAAATCGAAAAAACTATTTACTTGAACTATTTGCGTATGACCACCACTTATAGTAAGAGCAATAAATGGAAAAGTAGGTTTGTCAAAATTTTCCTCGTCAATGAAATGTGCTAGAATATGTGCTTTCATATGGTTCACTGCAATGAGAGGAATATGTAATGCCATACTCATTGATTTAGCAAAGGAACCACCAACTAATAAAGACCCCATAAGTCCAGGACCTTGTGTGAAAGCGATACAATCCAAATCATTTTTAGTAATGTTTGCTTTTTTTAAGGCTACATCAACAACAGGAACAATGTTTTTTTGATGCGCTCTAGAAGCTAGTTCAGGAACGACGCCACCATATTCTTCATGAATAGCTTGTCTAGCTACAATATTAGAGAGTACTTTATCGTTGCAAAGTATAGCAGCTGAAGTATCATCACAAGAACTTTCAATAGCAAGTGTATATATGTTTTTTTTCATCTTAAAAAGGGCATGAAATTTGCATAAGGTCAATTGTAATTATCTTACAAAAATGATTATTTTTGTAGATTATTCCATAGTTTTTCTTTTTCGTGACAAATTTAAACAATTTATAGTATCAAAAAATTTAAAAAAATATTCCTCAGAACAATTCTGTTTTTACTGATTTTTATATTAGTATCTGGGGTACTTTTGTCTTTACCATTTGTGCAAACTGCTTTAGGTAGATATGCTACAAATCAGGTGAACAAAGAATTTGATACTGATATATCTATTGACAAGGTAACATTAACCGCTTTTGGTTCTGTAAAACTAAAAGGGATACTGGTAAGAGACCATCATAAAGACACCCTCTTTTTTATTAAAAGATTAAATACTTCCCTTTTAAGTGTAAAAGAATTATACAATAATGGGCATCCGTATTTAGGTGATGCGATTTTGGATGGACTCACTTTTAATTTAAAGCAATACAAAGGTGAAAATTTTACCAATATAGATAAGTTTATTGAATCCTTCGATGATGGCAAGCCTTCAACTGGTAAATTTAGAATGAAAGCTACAGAATTGACTTTAGTGAATAGTAAATTAACCTATGTAAATGAAAATTTACAACAACCAAAAATTTTAAATTTTACTGAGTTAAATGGAAATATCAAAGATTTTTTTATTAAAGGTGCCGATGTGACTACTTTTATTGAAACCTTAAGTTTTAAAGATCATCGAGGACTTTTTGTGAAAAATTTAACCGCAGCATTCACCTATACTAAAAAGAATATTTTATTAGAACAGTTAACCCTGCTTACTGAAGAATCTTCTTTAAAAGGGAAAGTAGAACTAAGATATAAACGCACTGATTTTGCTGATTTTAATAATAAAGTAATTTTTGATGTTCAGATGGATGAAGCGATGATTGCTTCAAATGATTTAAATTATTTTTATAATGAATTTGGTAAGGATAATGTTTTTGATATTGATACCCATCTAATTGGGACTTTAAATAATTTTACCACTCAAAATTTACATCTTCGAGACAGTAATGATTCGAATATATCTGGAACCGTTCAATTTAAAAACTTATTCAATAGAGAAGAATCTTTCTATATTAAAGGTGAATTTAAAAAAATTAATTCCAATTATTACAATTTAACAGCTATTTTACCTAATATTTTAGGAAATAGTTTGCCGTCTTCTCTAGTTAAGTTAGGAAATGTAAATTTGGTAGGTGATGTAGAATTAACTTCAGATTATATCAACTCAGATGTAACTATCAATTCGGTTTTAGGAACCATTATAACCAATTTATCCATCCAAGATTTATCTAACATCGACAATGCAACTTATCAAGGAAATGTCACTTTAAATGATTTTAATTTAGGAACCTTTATTAATGAGTCAGAAATTGGTAAAGTAACCCTTAATTTAGACGTTGAAGGACAAGGATTTAATGAAAAATATCTAAATACAAATGTAAAAGGAAAAGTAAGTCAGTTTTATTACAATCACTATAATTACACAAATATTACTGTGGATGGTAAAATGAAAATGCCTTATTTTAAAGGGTATTTCAATAGTAATGATCCTAATTTACGTATGGATTTTGATGGCTTGGTCGATTTAAGTTCCAAAGTAAAGAATTATAACTTTAAAGCCAATGTGGATTATGCTGATTTACATGCATTACAATTTTCTAAAATTGATTCCACTTCTATTTTTAAAGGGAAAGTTGAATTTTTAGCGAAAGGAAATACCTTAGATGATTTAGAAGGTGAACTTCAAGTTGAAAATGTATCGTATCAAAATGATAGAGATAATTATTATTTTGAAGATTTTCAATTGAATTCAAGTTTTGATAAAGACCGTGTACGAACCATTACCATTAATTCAAATGATATTATTAGTGGAAAAGTAGTAGGTAAATTCAAAATTAATGAAGTAAGAAAAATTGTAGAAAATGCAGTTGGTAGTTTGTATGCCAATTATTCTCCAAACAAGCTTCAAAAAGGACAATTTTTAGATTTTAATTTTACTATTTATAATAAAATCGTAGATATTTTTGTGCCTGAAGTGTCCATTTCTGAAAACACCAAAATTAAAGGTAAAATTAATGCCGATTTAGGAAAATTTGAATTTGATTTTTCTTCACCAAGTGTTTTGGCTTTTGGTAATTATTTTAAAAAGATAAAAATTGATATCGACAATAAGAATCCGTTATATAATACCTACATTGAAATGGATTCCATTCGTACGAAAAATTATAAAATATCAGATTTTAATTTGATTAATTTAACCATGAACGATACCCTTTTTGTTCGTTCCGAATTTAAAGGAGGTACTAAATTAGAAGATAATTTTTCATTAAATATTTATCATACTATTGACGAAAATAAGCAATCAGTAATTGGTTTCAAGAAATCGGAAGTTAATTTCAAAGATTATTTATGGTTTATTAATGAAGAAGAGAATAACGATAATAAGATTATTTTTGATAAAAAATTCAAAGATTTTAAATTTCAAAAAATCAGATTATCGCATAACAATCAGAACATGGATTTTTATGGGGAAATGAAAGATTCTACCTATAAAGACTTCAATTTAACCTTTAATGATGTTGATTTAGACAAAGTCACACCTTCTTTAGATAGTATTTCGTTAGATGGAAAATTGAATGGTTTTATTAAATTTCAACAAGATAAAAATTACTATAAGCCGCTTTCTAATGTTCATATTGATAGTTTAAAAATAAACACCTATCCTGTTGGAGATATGTATTTATTAGTGGAAGGGAATGATGCGTTTAATGAATTTGATATTGATTCTTACATTGTTCAGAAAGGAACTGAGCGATTTAATCTAAACGGAACCTTAAAGTATCGAAACAATCAATCCACATTGGATATGGAAGCTATTTTTAGTCGCTTCGATTTGGCTCCTTTTGGTTCTTTAATAGGAAATGTAATTACAGATGTGCGTGGCGATGCAACAGGTAGTGCAACCATTAGAGGATTGGTTACAGATCCTGAAGTAGATGGTCGTTTGTATTTGAATGATGCGGGTTTAAAAGCACCTTATTTAAATGTGGATTATGACTTTGAGAAGAACGCAATTGTCGATATAACTGAAAAAGAGTTTCTTTTTCGAAATATTGTCATTACCGATACGCAATTTGATACGAAAGGTGTGTTAAGAGGTTCTGTAAAACATGATAAATTTTCAGATTGGGAATTGGATTTAGAAGTGCGTACAAATAACCTCTTAGCTTTAAATACGAAAGACTCTGAAGATGCGTATTATTATGGTACCGCTTTTTTAAATGGATCTGCAAGAATTAGTGGAAGAATAGAATCCTTATTAGTTACAGTAACCGGAGAATCGGAAAAAGGAACTTCCATTAAAATTCCTGTTCGAGATGCTGAAGATGTAGGTAAAAAGCCTTATTATACGTTTATTAAAGAAGAAGATTTGCGTTCCAATAAAAAAAATATCCTTGGGAATAATAAATATAATGGTTTAGAACTGAGTCTGGATTTTGATATTGATACTGATGCTTGGATTGAGGTAATTTTAGATCGTGAGTCGGGACATTCTATGAAAGGCAATGGTTATGGTTCGATGCGAATGGAAATTAATACCTTAGGAAAGTTTTTGATGTATGGTGATTTTCAAGTACAAGAAGGAGAATATAATTTCAAAAAAGCGGGTTTAATTGATAAAAAGTTTGTGGTTAAAAAAGGGAGTACGATTCGCTGGGAAGGTGACCCACTTGGCGCAATTTTAAATTTGGAAGCGATTTACAAAACACAGGCAAATCCATCTGTTTTAATTGAGAGTTCTTCTTTTAATACAAATCGAAAATTACCTACAGAAGTTTCAATTGTTATAAATGGTAGTTTAAGTAATCCAGAACCCGATTTTAATATCAATTTTCCAACGGTGAGTAGTGTTTTTAAAAGTGAAATTGATTATCGTTTACAGAATAAAGATGTGCGTCAAAATCAAGCTTTTGCGTTATTAGCATTTGGCTCCTTTACTACTCCAGAAAATGCAGGAAGTGTTGCTTATGGATCTTTATTTGAAAAAGCCAGTTCGTTATTTAATGATATTATTTCCGATGAGGATTCTAAATTGCAAGTGGGTGTGAATTATGACCAAGCAGATAGAATCAATCAAATTTCAGGTCGTGTAGGATTAACATTAAGTACTCAAATTAACGACAAAATTTCGATTAATGGAAAAGTCGGAGTTCCAGTTGGTGGTGTAACGGAATCTGTATTAGTAGGAGATGTAGAAGTACAACTACAATTAAATGAAGATGGTTCTTTGAGAGCTAGAGTATTCAATAGAGAAAACGATATTAATTATAATATAGGTGAAGGGATTGGCTATACACAAGGTTTAGGACTTAGTTATTCCTTAGATTTTGATACATTCGGAGAAATGTTTCGAAAAATATTCACGAAAAATAAAGATAAAAATGCTACTTCATCTTCTAATGACGATATACCTGATTCTGAAGAATTATGGGATAAGTATTACTATATTAGAAAAAACAAAGAAATAGAAGAAGAAAAAGAAAAAAATAAGGAATTAGAAAATGTTCCTGAAATAGAGTAATTCTTCAATTTTTATATTAAAAAACAAAAAGTTATTAACGAAAACGATTGAATTTTAGTATAAAATTTAATATTTGATAAAAATAGCCAAATATTCCATTTTCCTTTTTTAAATTTACGATAAATAATAAAAATAATGTTGCCAAATATTAAGAAAATAGGTGTGCTTACTTCTGGTGGAGATTCTCCAGGAATGAATGCTGCTATTCGTTCAGTGGTAAGAACTTGTGCTTATCATAATGTAGAATGTATTGGTATTTATAGAGGATACCAAGGAATGATTGAAGGTGATTTTAAAGAAATGGGACCTCGTTCTGTGAACAACATCGTTAATAAAGGGGGAACCATTTTAAAGTCGGCTCGATCAAAAGAATTCATGACTGTGGAAGGCAGAAAAAAAGCCTATGAAAATTTAAAAAATGCAGGAGTAGAAGCTTTAGTAGTAATTGGAGGAGATGGTTCTTTCACGGGAGCGGAAGTATTTAATAAAGAATATGGATTTCCAGTAATGGGAATTCCAGGAACCATTGATAACGATATTTTTGGTACGAGTCATACCTTAGGATATGATACGGCTTTAAATACAGTGGTAGAAGTTATTGATAAAATTAGAGATACTGCTATTTCGCATAACCGATTATTTTTTGTGGAAGTAATGGGAAGAGATGCGGGTCATATCGCTTTAAATTCAGGAATTGGTGCTGGAGCGGAAGAAATTTTAATTCCAGAAGAAGATTTAGGATTAGATCGATTATTAGAATCTTTAAAAAGAAGTAAAGAATCTGGAAAATCTTCTAGTATCGTAGTGGTTGCTGAAGGTGATAAAATAGGTAAAACTGTTTTTGAATTAAAAGATTATGTGGAAGAAAACATGCCCGAGTATGATGTTAGGGTATCGGTTTTAGGTCACATGCAAAGAGGAGGTTCTCCTTCTTGTTTTGATCGTGTTTTAGCTTCAAGATTAGGAGTAAAAGCAGTAGAATCTATTTTAGAAGGAAAGTCAAACTTCATGGTAGGATTACTTAATGATAAAGTGGCATTAACACCTTTAGAACAAGCTATTAAAGGGCATACTGAAATAGATAAAGAACTACTTCGCGTTTCGGATATTATGTCTACTTAATATTAGCAACAAATTAAACCAAAAAATAACGTATTAAAATTAAGAGTAAAAAATGTCAAAAGTAAAATTAGGAATTAATGGATTCGGAAGAATCGGTAGAATTGTTTTTAGAGAATCATTTAATAGAGATAATATAGAAGTTGTAGCCATTAACGATTTGTTAGATGTAGAGCATTTAGCTTATTTGTTAAAATATGACTCAGTTCATGGTCGTTTTAATGGAAAAGTTGAAGTTAAAGACGGTCAATTATATGTAAACGATAAATTTATTCGTGTTACAGCTGAAAGAGATCCAAAATTAATTCAATGGGATGATGCAAAGGTAGACGTTGATGTTGTGGCTGAGTGTACTGGTATTTTTACCACTTTAGAAACCGCACAAGCGCATATAGATGGTGGTGCTAAAAAAGTAGTCATTTCAGCTCCTTCTGCTGATGCTCCTATGTTTGTGATGGGAGTAAACCATACCGAAGTAAAAGCTACAGATACTATTGTTTCCAACGCTTCTTGTACTACAAACTGTTTGGCTCCTTTGGCTAAAGTAATTCATGATAATTTTGGAATCGTAGAAGGATTAATGACTACAGTTCATGCTTCAACAGCAACACAAATGGTTGCAGATGGTCCCTCTAGAAAAGACTGGAGAGGTGGTCGTGCTGCTTCTGTAAATATTATTCCTTCTTCTACTGGTGCTGCGAAAGCGGTTGGGAAAGTAATTCCAGCTTTGAATGGAAAGCTTACAGGAATGTCTTTCCGTGTGCCTACAGTGGATGTTTCAGTTGTAGATTTAACAGTTAAATTAGCGAAAGAAACGACTTATGAAGAAATTTTGAATGTACTTAAAAATGCTTCTGAAACTTCAATGAAAGGAATTTTAGGATATACAGAAGATGATGTAGTTTCACAAGATTTTGTGGGTGATACTAGAACATCGGTTGTGGATGCTAAAGCAGGAATAGGTTTAAACTCTACTTTCTTTAAATTGGTTTCTTGGTACGATAATGAATATGGATATTCTTCTAAATTATTAGATTTATCAGTACACGTTATGTCTGTAAAATAATAGTATTATAAAAATCCTGCATTTCCTTTTTGTAGTGCAGGATTTTTTATCTCATTGTAGCGCTACTATTAATCACCAAATAGTTGTATTTGGATTTTTAACCAACCATACTAACCAAAACAAAAATGAAATTACTTGTAGATAGTGGCTCCACTAAAGCCGATTGGATAGCTATAGACGATAACGGAAAAGTTATTTTTACTACCCAATCTTTAGGATTAAATCCTGAAGTATTGAGCAAAGAAGAAATTATTGCTCGTTTAGAAGATAAATTTGATATTTCTCATAATAAAGCAAAAGCATCGAATCTCTATTTTTATGGTGCTGGATGTGGAACCGATAGAATGAAAAATTTTTTAGCATCTGTATTTGAAGAATATTTTGCAAATGCAAAAGTTACGGTTCATGAAGATACGTATGCTGCGGTTTATGCCACCACTCCTAAAAATGAAAAAGCCATAGTTTGTATATTAGGTACGGGTTCTAATTGTAGTTATTTTGATGGAAAAGTGTTGCATCAAAAAGTGCAATCTTTAGGTTATATTGCTATGGATGATTGTAGTGGTAATCGTTTTGGCAGACATTTAATCAGAGGATATTATTTCAATAAAATGCCTCAGGATATGGCAAAAGATTTTGAAAAAACCTTTAATGTAGATCCTGATTTTATCAAGAACAAATTGTACAAAGAGCCGAATCCAAATGCGTATTTAGCTACGTTTGCCAAATTTTTAATCAAGCATAAAGACAATGATTTTTGTAAAAAATATATCAAAGAAGAACTAGAAGCTTTTATTGAAAATTATATCATGCAATTTGAAAACTATAAAGATGTTCCCGTTCATTTTGTAGGTTCGATTGCTTTTTATCTAAGAGAAGAATTGAGTGAAAAATTACAACAATATGATATTCAAGTGGGTAATATTCTTCGAAGACCAATTGATGGACTAATCGCCTATCATATATTAAATAAATAATACAATCCCGATTCTTCGGGATTTTTTATATTTGCTCCTATGACAAAGAAATTTGAAATTGCGATTATCGCACATGATGGAAAAAAAGCAGATATGGTTCAGTTTGTAAATAAAAATAAAGCCATTTTACAAGCTGAAAATATTTCTATAATTGCCACTGGAACAACAGGTGGAAGGGTAGCAACTATTGGTATAAAAGTTAAAAAAATGCTTTCTGGACCGTTAGGAGGTGATGCACAAATTGCAGCTAGAGTGGCTGAAGGAAAAACGAAAATGGTTTTGTTCTTTAAAGACCCAAATTCGAGTCATCCTCACGAACCCGATATTTCGATGCTTATTCGGATTTGTGATGTGCATAACGTGCCATTGGCTACAAATGAAGCCACAGCACAATTATTGCTGTATGGTTTGGATGAACTGAAATAAATTAGGTTGTAATAGGAAATTAATCCTTATGAGGATTTTCCAATTTATAGTTGTTCGATTATTTGACTGTGTTTAAAGCGCAACCGTTTTGTATTTAGAAAAATATTCCAAAACCATTTGGTGTAAATCCTCAAAATTGATTTGTAACGCATTCGCAGAAATGCAAATAGGAGAACCATACGATTTATAGTTCATTTGCATGGTTTTTTTCTTCAAAATTTGCGTTTGCCTATTAATATAGCTTTCAGGGTTTTTCGTTAGAATTAATACAAATTTTTGGTTTACTACTGTGGTAGTAGTAATGTCAACTATATCGTCCCAAAGAATTAGTCCACTTGAAACACCGCTCGAATTATCTATTATACCTTCTGAGGATAGGGTTAAACCAATGGGATTTCCTTTCATTTTTTTGAGTATAACAATAGCAACAGCACCAAAAAACAGAATACTTACTACGCCTACAATTGTAACTAAAATAGGATTACTTAAAGGGCCATGACTCAATTGATGCGGTTTGAGTATAAACCATACACCTAAGAGTACAAATAAAAGGCTACCTGCTAACGATAAAAGCATTTTCTTTTTGCTTAATGGGATTTCTGTTTTTTGCTCCATTTTTTTATTTATAAAGATAAATTAATTTTATAACAAGAGGCAATTTCTTTTTTGGAAATTGCCTCTTGTTGTATCAAGTTATTTATTACTTATTTTTTCAAGTTTTTAGCTAAAAACCCTAAAGTAGCTTCATACATATCAATCGAATTTTCTTCCTTATGAAATCCGTGACCTTCATCATATTTTACCATATAAGGCACTTCAAAACCTTTGGCTCTTAAACCCGTTACAATTTGATCCGATTCTGCAATATTCACACGAGGGTCATTCGCACCTTGAATCACAAATAAAGGTTTTTTAATTTTGTCAATTTGGAAAACTGGAGATACTTCTTTAGCAATAGCGGCTTCTTTTGGGTCTTCTAAGTCATACCAAATTTCTTTTACGATTTCTTTATAAGGTTTCCAATATTCTGGGAACGAATCGAAGAAAGTAAAAATGTTAGAAACTCCAACATAGTTTACACCGCAAGCATATAAATCGGGTGTTTTTACTAATCCCATTAAGGTTGCATAACCACCATGACTACCACCATAAATAGCAATTTTATCTTTGTCTACCCAACCTTCTTTAATTGCATAAGCTACGCCATCTTCTACATCGTCCATTAATTGTCTACCAATTTGCTTGAAACCTGCACGTAAAAAGTCTTTTCCATAACCACCAGAAATTCTAAAGTTTACTTGTAAAGTAGCATAACCACGACTTGCAAATAATTGGGTCTCTGGATTAAAACCCCAAGAATCTCTTACTCCTTGCGGACCACCATGTGGATTTACAATTAATGGTACTTTTTTTCCTTGTAAAGCTTCTTTAGGTAAGGTAATGTAGCCATAAATCGTTTTTCCATCTCTACTGGTAAATTTGATAGGTCTCATTTCTGCCATATCTGCTTCTTTAAGCTGTGGCATTAAATCGTATAAAAGTTTGAATTTTTTAGTTTTAGCATCGTATTGATAATACGTACCATATAATTTATCACTTTGAACAATAACTAAAAATTGTGTTTCATTATCATCTTTATCCACTATATAGGCTTCTTTATTTGGAAACTCTTTTTCCATTAAGCCATATATTTCTTTGTATAATTTACTTACTGGAATTATCTCGTTTTTTTCTCCTTCATACGAAAAATTATCAATTTCATAATTTCTTTTACGAGATAAGTTCAAACCGCTTACATCAAATGTAGGATTAGAAAATACCTCTTTAATTATTTTTTTGGTTGCCAAATCATATAAAACAATACGCGTCTTGTCGCTATCTAAATTGGTAAGTACATACGCTTCATCTTTGTTTTTTGAAGCATAATTGAAGCTGATAATTCCAAAGGTGTCGTCCCAATTTGTAGTAGTGTGTAATTTGAATTCTCCTGTTTTATTGTCTTTGTAATACAATTGGTTTTGTACACCATTTACTAATTTGCTATACCCTCTAAGATTTCCATCTTTGTCAAATTCATACCCTTGAATTGGATTGGCAATATCTTCATTTTTATACAATTGCTCTAATGCTCCTGTAACAATATTCAATTTGAAAGGCTCAAAAACTTGTTTGTTGTTTTTGTTCATCAAAACAATAATATAATCTTTTTGTTCTTTTAAAATATTTTGAATACTTGCTTGAACTCCATCAAAAGGGGTGAGGTCTTTTAAGTTGCTACCGTCTAAGTTTACCGCATACACATGATAATTTTCATCACCACCTTTATCCATTGCAAAAAATAAGCGTTCGTCATTGATCCAACCATAACCACGAACCAATTCTTCTTTTTCTTCAATGGCTCTTTGTACTTTTCCAGTAGCCAATTCTTTTACGTAAATATGACGTTTGTTGTTCTCGTCTTTTTCACGATACGACATGTATTTACCGTTTGGAGATAATTGGAAACCAGAAGCTTTTGGTCTCGCAAAATAATCTGATACGGAATATTTATAATTGCCTTTGTCGTAGGATTTTAATTGTTCTAATTCTTCCTTAGACGAAGGTAAATCAGTGTTTCCAGGTAGTTTACTTTCAAAAGAAGTTAGTGTTAACGGTAAATTCATACCGGCTTGGTGAAATTCCCCTACAATTTCTTTATTTTTTAATTCCCCTTTAAATTCAATGCCTAAAGAGGCTGCTTTTAAAGTAATATGATTGTTGTTAACTTCGGTTTTATCAATTGGTACTCCAGAAGCACCTTGCATAGGTACATCCATAGTGGTCGTGTAATTGTTGTCTTTTTGTGCCATATGAAAAATAACTTCTAGTTTCATTCCTTGCACATCTAGTGTTCCTTTCCAATCTCCAACAAATTGTTGGGCTTGTGTGGTAATACTCATAAGTAGTAAAATAATTAGATTTTTTGTTTTCATGTCTTAACGTTTTAGTTATAGAAAATCATTTATTTTTGATTTCTTTTGATAGTGATTGATGATGTATAAAGAAGATACTCTAGAAATAATCCTCTTTATTCATAAGACAAGATTTAACAAAAAATGTTACATGTTCGTTTTAAATATTGATTTAAATTTGATAAATAAGTTTTAGGTCTATTGGGTTTATTAACATAAATAGGTTCTCTTGTTTAAAAATGTTTTACCAATTCCATTTATGAATAGAATTGCCCTTGTAATCTATTTTTTTTAAAATTACGGCTAATCTAAAATCAATTACTAGATTATTGTTTAAATACCCTCCATCAATTTTATGACAATTGGAATAATATGAATTATTAGCTCTTTTTGTGAAAAGTGATTCAGCTATTTCTATTTTATTATTTAGATTTTCATTATTCTCAAAAGCTTCTAAAATTTGAAAATAATTTGTATACGAATCGAATACTAATTTGTGTTTTTTACTCTTATTAATTTTATAAAAACTTGTTTCAATTTCAGGCTTAAAATTAGATGATTTAGATATCGAATTGAATAAATAATATTCAATATTATAGTGTTCATCTTTTGTTACTAATGGATTTATATCTAAATTACACTCTTGATTACATAGATAAGCAAAATAATTAGCAGTAATTATTAAAAATGGATTCTGAAATTTTTTATAATCTTCCAGTTCTTTTAATTTAGATAATTCTTTTTCAAAATGGGTTATTGCTTTTATTAGCTGTAATTTGGGATTTTGATTTATTCTCCATTCAATCAGACCAATCATTAAATTACAAATAAATATTTGTTCAATATTAAATATAGAAAGATAAAGTTTATCCTCAGTTAGGTTTTGACAGTATACTAAACCATTAGTAAAAATTTGCTCTTGTTCTTTATAAAATTCAATATGGTCTTGAGGAGTTTTCATTTTCCTAGTTTATATAAATTTTTATTATATTAAAAATATGATAAAGATAAAAAAGCGAATCTTTTGATTCGCCTTTCATTTTATTTATTTTCTTTTTTCAATCCATTCTCTTGCATTTACAAAAGCTTCTATCCATGGAGAAACTTGATCGTTTCTGTCTTTTGGATAATGTGCCCAGTTCCAAGGGAAAGTTGAACGTTCAATATGTGGCATCATTACTAAATGTCTTCCTGTATTGTCACACAACATCGCTGCATTGTAATCAGAACCATTTGGATTAGCAGGATAGCCTTCGTAACCATATTTAGCTACAATATTATATTGGTCTTCATTATAGGGTAAATTGAATTTTCCTTCTCCATGTGAAATCCAAACACCTAGCGTACTACCAGCTAAAGTTTTTAACATCACCGAATTATTTTCTTGTATGGTTACAGAAGTAAAACCACTTTCGTGTTTGTGCGATTCATTGTGTAGCATTTTACCATGTACTTCATGCTCTGGATGAATTAATTCTAATTCCATCATTAATTGGCAACCATTACAAATACCCACCGATAAAGTGTCTTCACGTTTAAAGAAGTTCTTTAAAGCGGTATTGGCTTTTTCATTGTATAAAAAGGCTCCGGCCCAACCTTTAGCACTTCCTAAAACGTCAGAATTTGAAAAGCCTCCTACAGCACCAATAAATTGAATGTCTTCTAAGGTTTCACGTCCCGAAATTAAATCGGTCATGTGTACGTCTTTTACATCAAAACCTGCTAAATACATCGCATTTGCCATTTCACGTTCCGAATTACTTCCTTTTTCACGAATAACCGCTGCTTTTGGTCTTGTTCCTCCAGAAATGACAGGAGCTAAACCAGTAAAGTGATTTGGAAAAGCATACTGTAAAGGTTGATTTGCAAAGTTTTCAAAACGTTCTAACGATTTTCCATTTTTAGTTTGTTTTTGATCGAGTAGGAAAGAGGTTTCAAACCACATTTCTCTATATTTGTTGATATCGAAAGTCAGATGTCCAAGTTCTAAAATTCCGCTGTTAGAAACTTTTCCTAATTTAAAAATTTCGATACCTTCCATTGCTTTTTCGAAAGCAGTATCTTCATTAGCCTGTAAAACAATTCCAATATTTTCTGAGAACAATACTTTTACTAAGTCTTTTTCGTTTAACGAACTCAAATTTAAGTTGGCTCCCAAATGAATATCAGCAAAACACATTTCTAATAAAGTCGTAATCAAACCACCACTTCCAATATCATGACCCGCAGCAATGGTATCGGCTTTAATAGCTTCTTGAATGGCATTGAATGCTTTCTTGAAAAAACTACTATCTATAATGGTTGGTGTTTCAGATCCAATTTTATTTTGTGTTTGAGCGAAGGAACTACCCCCTAATTTAAAAGTATCTTGTGATAAATTAATATAATATACCGAACCTTTATCTTTTTGAAAAACAGGTTCTACTACTTTAGTAATATCGTTACAATTCCCTACAGCAGAAATAATAACGGTTCCAGGAGCAATAACTTCATCATTTGGATATTTTTGTTTCATCGAAAGCGAATCTTTACCCGTTGGGATATTAATTCCTAATTCGATTGCAAATTGCGAACACGCTTCCACAGCTTCATATAAACGCGCATCTTCACCCTCATTTTTACAAGGCCACATCCAATTGGCAGATAAAGACACACTTTGTAAATTGTCTTTTAAAGGTGCAAAAACGATGTTAGACAAGGCTTCCGCAATGGCATTTCTGCTTCCAGCTTTTGGATCAATAATAGCAGCAATAGGAGCGTGACCAATAGAGGTTGCAATACCTTCTTTACCTTTGTAATCTAAGGCCATTACACCTACATTATTTAGGGGTAATTGTAAGGGGCCTGCACATTGTTGTTTAGCTACTTTTCCACCCACACAACGATCTACTTTATTGGTTAACCAATCTTTACACGCAACTGCTTCTAACTTTAAGATTTCTTCAAGGTAAGTTGGTATGTTATCTTGCGAATAAACGATTTCAGTATAGTTTCTTTTTACAGTGGAATCGGTCATGATGGTTTTAGGTGAACTTCCGAAGAAATCCTCTAAAGCATAGTCCATCGGTTTGGCACCTGTCGTTTTACTTTCGAAAGTAAAACGATGATCACCGGTTACATCACCTACTTGATACATTGGAGCACGTTCTCTTTCCGCAATGCGTTCCAAAGTTTCAATATTTTCTTTCCCAATAACCAATCCCATTCTTTCCTGGGATTCATTACCAATAATTTCTTTAGCTGATAGGGTAGGATCTCCAACTGGCAATTGGTCTAAATCGATTAAACCGCCCGTTTCTTCTACTAATTCAGACAAGCAATTTAAGTGACCACCAGCACCATGATCATGAATGGAAACAATAGGGTTGTTGTCACTTTCTACTAAACCTCGAATGGCATTGGCCGCTCTTTTTTGCATTTCAGGATTAGAACGTTGAATGGCATTTAATTCAATTCCAGAACTAAACGCACCTGTGTCTGCTGAAGAAACAGCTGCACCACCCATTCCAATTCTATAATTTTCGCCTCCTAGTATGACAATTTTATCACCGGTTTGCGGTTTCTTTTTAATAGCTTGATCGAGTTTACCATAACCAATTCCACCCGCTTGCATAATGACTTTATCATAACCTAATTTGCGTGCTTCTTCTTCATGTTCAAACGTTAAAATAGAACCAGTAATTAAAGGTTGGCCAAATTTATTACCAAAGTCAGATGCTCCATTAGAAGCTTTAATCAAAATATCCATTGGCGTTTGATACAACCATTTTCTCTCAGGCATTCCGTTTTCATAACTTCTGTTATTGGTTAAACGTGAATAAGATGTCATATAAACAGCTGTTCCTGCTAAAGGAATTGAACCTTGGCCACCTGCCAATCGGTCACGAATTTCTCCACCTGACCCTGTAGCTGCACCATTGAAAGGCTCTACAGTGGTAGGGAAATTATGGGTTTCGGCTTTTAAAGAAAGTACCGATTCAAACTCTTTTTTCTCATAAAAATCAGGTTTGTCTGCCGATTTAGGAGCAAATTGTTCTGTTATTGGTCCTTTAATAAAAGCAACATTATCTTTATATGCGGAAACAATATCATTTGGATTTTCAGCAGAAGTTTTTTTGATTAATTTGAATAAAGACGTTTCTTTTTCCAATCCATCAATAATAAAGGTACCGTTAAAAATTTTATGACGACAATGTTCCGAATTAGCTTGAGAAAAGGCAAATACTTCCGAATCGGTTAATTTTCTACCAATTTTTAGGGATAAGTTATTTAAATATTCAATTTCTTCATCATTTAAAGCCAAACCTTCCGTTTGATTGTATCGTGCAATATCCTCAATTTCTAAAATAGGGTCTGGTTGAATGTTGATAGTATAAATAGTTTGATTTAAACCCTCATATTTTTGAGATAACATGGGATCAAATTCGGTAAAGTCTGCATTAACTTTTTGAAATTCTTCAATTCGTAGAATACCATTAATACCCATATTTTGAGTAATTTCTACCGCATTGGTACTCCAAGGTGTAATCATAGTTGCTCTTGGTCCAACAAAAAAATCCGCAAGTACGGATTTTTCTATTTTATTGGTGTTGCCAAAAAGCCAATTTAATTTTGAAATGTTTTCTGCCGAAAGTTCGTTTTGCGTTTGTACCGCAAAAACAGTGTTACTTTCGTTTCCGAAGAAATGAATCATTGTGTTGTATTGTTTTATTCTTTGGTGTTCCTACTATGTTGGGTTCACCTCAGGAGTTGTTGTTGATGTTGCAAATTTATTTTAAAAAAATTGAAGTTCAAAGTATAATTTTACCAACTTAATAACAAAAAAACCTATCATCTGTTAATGATAGGTTTTGAACTTATTTCAACTAAAAATTATTCTACAATAATACGTAACATTTTATGTGTATCTACATTCGAAATCGTTACGTAATAAATTCCTTTTTGAAGATTGTCGATTTGTAATTGATTTTGTTTTTCAACCGATTTTTGATAAATTTTTTGGCCTAAAGTGGAATAAATTTCAACTAAAAACACCGCATTATTGGTATTAAAATCGATGGTAAAAGTACCTTTATTAGGGTTTGGATAGGCTTTAATATCGATTACATCTTCCTTTTCAGCTATTTCTTCTGACATTCTATTTCCCAAACCACCACAAGTATTGGTAGTATAAACATCCCAATCTGAACTACTGTAAGAGGTTTTAGGAGCTGTCGCTGTCGCTTTTCTTCTTAATGTTACATCTGCTGCGAAATTGGCTGAACCACCATTAAAATTACCAATAATATCAATTAGCACTCCATTTTTAAATAAACCTACCGCATCGTTTCCATTAAAAGTTAGTACAGTTGAACTAGTAGATAAATTGGCATTTGAAGTACTGTAACAAGTAGATGAAATAGAACTGTTTACAATAACAAATTTTCCATTATTAGCCAAAGTTCCAGATAGCGTTAAAGCAGAACTCCATGAACCAGCACCATTCGTTTGTTTTTTTAACGAATAGCTTGATAAACTTTTTGATGTTCCCGTTTCATTTTTGATTTCTAAGGCTTTATTATTTGAGGAGCCTTCGATATATTCAGATAAATACAAATCACTTCTAGTAGTAGTGCTTCCTCCACCAGTTGAACCACCACCAGTTGAACCTCCTGATGTACCACCCCAAATTGCATTTACATAGTTAGGATTATCAATAAAAGGATTTCTATTACCTTGTCTTGCATAAATAGCATTGTTTCTTTCTATTTCTCTTGCGCTAACTGGGTCTTGTGCATGCCATGCTAACAGCATATTTAGAAAAGCTGTTGTAAAAACTTGATTACTTGTTCTATTGAACATAGCATAATTATAATTGGATACCGTATTTTCATAACGAGTGGCAAAATAAAAATACATTCTAGCAATATCACCTTTGAAAGCATCAACTGGTTCAAAAACAGTACCAGTGTAGCCTGATACAGCACTTGTGCCTAATTTACTGCCGTTTCTAGTTGTTCTTGAAGCCGTAGCCACTTTTCCGTGTGGATAATTTGAACGAATTCCATTTACATATCCATCTGTAGGAGTAATAAAATGAGCGTCTGAAACCATAGGAGAAGATGAATTAAAAACCGATTGTGGAATCATATGCTCTCTATTGTAGCAACTACCTTCACCTGAGTAAGTGCCACATTGATTGGTTCCATAACTATAGTTGTATGGGTCTTTACCGTTTTGAATTTCAGAGTATAAGTCAAAAATAGTATTGTCATTCTCATTTTGATGGTCTCTATCAGAAGTACTGTAAGTTGTCCAAAGACCACTGTAACCTCTATCGGTGTGATTTTTAATGATATTGTATAATTGCGTTTTTAAAGTGTAACCCGAACCAGTTGCTGAAGAATAATAGCCACTTGGTGCTTGGGCATAAGAAAGGAATGCAATAAAAATTGCAAAAAATAATACGTTAAATTTTTTCATTGTTTGTTGTGTGTTAGTTATTTAGCAAATCTAAATACAAAAAACAAATCTAAAATTAACGTATTATTAATTTATTAACAGACTTATTAATAATTTCTTAATATTGAAAAATAGTTTAATTTCTATTTTCTTTTTAAAATCGCTTCCATACTTTTGAATTCTTTTCCATCATAGTCAGTATCAAACATTTCCATTTTTTGGGTGTTTTTATCTATATAGGTAAAGATTTCTTTTATTTTTTTCTCTTTTCGAGTTAATGGATCAACCGTTTTACCTTCTAAATTGATGGATTTAGTATCACTATTAAAGTGGCCTTTCATTACTAGAATACCTGTTCCCATATTATCTATCCAAGTAGAAATGTATTCTTGACTTGTATTGTCATAAGCCAAAGTGCTTTTACCTTCAAAAGGAACACCCATCATAATTCCTTTATGTGTAGATTCTTGATATCTACCCCCTAAAATCATTTTATTTTCAACTCTGAAAGTAGCTTTTACAGGTTCGCTTTTACGGGTAGCCCAAATGGTTAATTCTTCTTCCCAAACACCATTGTCATTAGCCATGATTTCATGAGTTTTAGTAGGAGTCATGTGTTTTTCCCATGCTTTACTTACAGTTGCAGAATCAGGTGGCAATTCATTTTGTACAATAACTTCGGGTATTTCTAAATTGTATTCCCCATCTGCTTTAGGTGTAATATCTTTGCAAGAATACAGGCATGAAAAGATAAGTAATAGTGGTAAAATTGCTCTCATAATGATAGTTATTTAGGGTTCTTTAACCAAATATACTAAAAAAAAGATTACAATTAACATATGTTTAACAATTTATTTAAAAAATCGATAAATTGATTAATTATTAAGAAAAATTTTATTAATTATTGAATTGATAAGCACCTATATCAGGATTAGAATTAGGTGGTGTAGGTCTAATTTGTCCTAAAATATCATTAAAATTTGGACTAAGATTTTGCCCTTTATTTATGGCTGCCGAATTTTCATCAATCATTAGATTATTTTCGTTTGGTTCTATAAACTTGGGATTATTGCTAGATGAACTAGTAGCAATTAAACAGGCATCATATCTAGAACCTGAAAATTGGTATAATGGATTATTGGTAAACTGATTGTTTGTATCGTTAAATCGAATCAAACAATTATTGAATTGATAATTGAAGTTAGCATCTATTCCTTCTTTTTCAAATACTAATGCATAATTATTGGAACCATATAGAATACAATTTGTAAAAGTTGCATTGTCTAAAGCAAATTCTGGAGTACCATTATAATCATCGATATAGACTGCACTTTGGCTTGGTGAAGGCCAATAATTCCCAAAAGTACAATGTGTAAATTGATAGTTTCCGCCAAATGTACAAGCAATTCCTGCTTCTCCACAATTGTTTGTAATCATATTGTTTCCAGAAATATAACCCGTACGTGCTAAAAGACCAACATTGCTACAATTATAAATTTGAACATTGTTCAAGCTTAGGTTTTCGAATCCTTCATTACCTGTTACCAATATACCAACAGTAGCATTTTTTATGGTTGCGTAGTCTATTGAATTGTTAATACTTCCTAAAGTAAACCAAATTGTTCCCCATTGTCCAGGAATTTCTGAGAATTCGGGTTCTAAACGATCTCCTTCAAAAGTAACTTCATTTTCTAAACTTTCCGTTGTGGATAAAGTGCCATTAACTTGTAATGAGGCATCATCGGCTATTATTAATCCAGATTCAGCATGAAAATGAATACGTGCACCTGCATCAACGACAAGTGTTTTTGTATTGGGTACAACGGCATAACCATATATAACGTAAGGTTTTGTATTTGTCCAATGTAATTCATCTCCATTAATTGGATCGGTCTCAGTTAAAATACTAGCTTTAATCGTAATCGGGTTTCCTTCTTCATCCATACCTAAACTAATATTTTCATAGGTATACGTGTTATCAGGATTTTGTGTTCTTTCAGGATAGATAAAATAAGCATCTTGAATTAGCGTAACCAATTCCACTTTTTGGAAATTACTATCCGTTCCAAATTGAATTTGATCAGTATATAAAAAATCGGAAGGGTTTGCATCAGCTACATCTGAAGTAACAGCTACAAAAACATATAAACTATCATTGGCTAATAACTCTACATTTTCAAATATTTTTCCAGGCAAACCATCAACCATCAATCGATAATTGGAATTTTCGCCTTTTCCTAGTTGTATTTTTGGAATTGAAATATTTTTATTACTATTATTATATACTTTTAGTGTGTATGTACTAGAACCAATATTGGTAAAAACAGTATCTAAATACACTGTGTCTTTTGAGAATGAAAGATTTCCTACACTCGGTTCAAAATCAAAATCATTTCTACAAGAAAATAAAGTCACAAATAATACAATGAATAGATAAGAATAGTTTTTCATCGAATCGAAGATATTAGCATTTTTTTTGATTTGTAAATGTACTATTTTTAAAACAATAACGAAATTAATCTTGTTTTCTTATGCTACTCAAAAAAGGATAAATTCGTATTTTTGTAGAAATTACATATTATGTTTAATAAAGAAGAAATACTTAAAGTTTGTACAAAATTATCTCAAAACACATTAATGCAAACTTTAGAAATAGAATATATAGATGCTGGTGAAGATTTTTTAAAAGCTAAAATGCCAGTTAACCCAAGAGTACACCAACCTATGGGATTATTGCATGGTGGAGCTTCAGTTGCACTAGCAGAAAGTGTAGGTAGTGCTGCTTCTATTATGTTTATCGATCCAGAAAAATTTGAAGTGCGAGGCATTGAAATTAGTGCGAATCACTTAAAGAGTAAGAGAGAAGGTACTGTATTTGCAACTGCAAGAATAATTCACAAAGGACGAAGTATTCATTTATGGGAAATAAAGATTGTAGATGAAAAAGAGGCCTTAATTTCGTTGTGTAAACTAACCAATATGGTTTTACCAAGAAGAAAGATGTAATGCAAGAAATTATTAATAGAGTAAAAAGTAGTTATCAGGAAAAAAAACCTTTTGTGCTTTTTGCCAATCCAAATCATTCGATATTGCATGCTTATTTTCAAAAAGATGCTGTTTTGCATTCTTTTGAAAATCAAGATGGGTTTGTATTTACTGCATTTATGTCGAAGCATTCTTTCGTTATTCCTTACGAAAAAAGTGAAGCCTATACATGTGAAATTCAACCTTTGTTTTTAGATGCAGAAAATGCTGAAATGGGATCTTTTCCTCTAAGTGAAAATAGTTATTTTGAAAGATTAGTTGAGCAAGCAGTACAAAGTATCAACCAACATGAATTTTCAAAAGTGGTACTTTCTAGAAAAGTATCTTATGAAGTAGATGTTGATTTTATAAGTTCTTATTTGCATTTAGTTTCAAGCTATGTTTCGGCTTTTCGTTATCTTTTCTTTCATCCAAAAATTGGAATGTGGATGGGCGCTTCACCAGAACAATTAGTTCAGATTAACGGAAATGAATTGCAAACCGTAGCTTTGGCTGGAACCCATCTGTATCAAGAAAATTTAAATTGGGAAGAGAAAGAAAAGCAAGAACAACGATTTGTTACCGACTATATTATTACTAATTTAGAACCCTTAGTGGAAAAAATCAATGTGTCTTTACCATTCACCGTTCAAGCAGGTCGTTTGGCACATATTAAAACAACTATTGATGCCCAATTAAAGAATTCGCAAATGGCGATTGAGGCGGTGAAAGTTTTACATCCTACTCCAGCAGTTTGTGGTTTACCAAAAGAACCCGCGTTATCATTTATTTTGGCAAATGAAAAGTATGACAGAAAGTTTTATGCTGGTTTTTTAGGAGAATGGAAAAGTAAAAAAAGCAATTTATTTGTAAATTTAAGATGTGCAGAAATTGAAGAAAATGAGATTCATTTTTATGTGGGTTGTGGTATTACTAAAGATAGCATTCCAGAAAAAGAATTTGTAGAGACTGAAAATAAATTAGGTACTATTCAAAGGATAATTAAGTTAAAAGTTAAAAGTTAAAAGTGTAGTTTTTTACTTCACTATAATATAATTGAAATATAGAAATATAGAAATATAGAAATATAGAATATGAAATTAGATATATTGGCTTTTGGGGCACATCCTGATGACGTAGAATTAGGTTGTTCTGGAACTATTGCTAAAGAAATTTCACTTGGAAAAAAAGTAGGAATTATCGATTTAACCCGAGGCGAATTAGGCACTAGAGGTTCAGCAGAAATTAGAGACAGAGAAGCACAAGAAGCGGCAAAGATTTTAGGAGTTTCGGTACGAGAAAATTTAGGTTTTAGAGATGGTTTTTTTGTGAATGATGAATTTCATCAATTGGAAATCATAAAGATGATTCGTAAATACCAACCAGAAATTATTTTGTGTAATGCTATCGAAGATAGACATATTGATCATGGAAAAGGGAGTAAATTAGTAAGCGATGCTTGCTTTTTGTCGGGTTTAATTAAGATTGAAACACAACTAGAAGGAGTTATTCAAAAAGCTTGGAGACCCAAAGTGGTATATCATTATATCCAATGGAAAAATATAGAACCTGATTTTGCAGTGGATATTACAGGATTTATAGATACTAAAATGGAAAGTGTGTTAGCTTATGGCACCCAATTTTATGATCCTAATTCCAAAGAACCTGTTACGCCAATTACCTCAAAAAACTTTTTAGATTCGATAAAATATAGAGCGCAAGACCTTGGAAGACTCATAGGTGTTGAATATGCAGAAGGATTTACGGTAGAAAGATATTTGGCAGTCAATAGTTTAGGAGATTTAATATAAAAAAGTTTAAAAAATCTTTGTCAGATTTATGGAAACTACTATATTTGCACTCGCAAATGAGGCTAGGCTTATTCTCAAATTCAAAATAAGAATAGTTTAGGTTTCAAAAGTGTAACAAACGGTGATTGTAGCTCAGTTGGTTAGAGCGTCGGATTGTGGTTCCGAAGGTCGCGGGTTCGAGACCCGTCTTTCACCCTAAATTGCAAAAGTGTTGAAGTATTTCAACACTTTTTTTAGTTTATAACAATTTGAATTACCATTACTATTCCAATAAGCAAGATTAAAACTAAAGATGTTTGTTTGAATCGTTCTTGCGGGATAAATTGTAAAATGTATTTTCCAATATAAGTACCAATCAATCCAATTACAAGTAAAAAAGGAACATATATTAAATCGTGTTGGTGAATAAACCCGTTTTTGAAATAAACAATAGTTCGGGTAAAATCAATAGCAAAATCAATAGCTGCTGAAGTGGCAATGAAAACGGTTTTTTCTAAATTAAAAGCGGCCATTGTAATCCCTCTAATAGCTCCACCAGTTCCTAATAAGCCAGCTGTAAAACCAGATAAAGCACCTCCAGTAATCGATTGTTTTGGTTCCGGTTTAATGACTAATTCTTTTTTTATTAGAAACAGTAAACTAAAAATTATTAAAAAAATAGCTAAAATGATTTTTAAGATATAGGAATCTAGATAGCTGGATAAGATACCTCCTACAATTACAAAAAGAACAGATGGTAACCCAATGTATAACAATAATTTTTTGTCCAAACCTTTTCGGAAAAGTGCCATTTTACTGATATTACTTGATAAGTGAAAAATAGCAGTTAAACCTAATACAGTTTGAAAATCGAAGAAAAAACTGGATAGCGGTACAAAAAACACGGAAGAACCAAAACCACCTATGGTTCCAATAATCTCTGCTAGTAGTGCAAAAAACAAAAAGAGATAACTGATTCGATCAAACATTGCTTCTTTTTTTCAAATATAAATAAAAAAAAACTCCTAACTAGTAGGAGTTTTTTAAGGTGTCTTTATTAAATGCACCATTATAATTTATGCATGTTTTGTGAAAGGGTCTCAATAAATTTACTAATAGGACCTTTTACCATCATAGCCATCATTGGATTAAAATCTCCTTCAAAAAATAACTGTACTTCTGTTTTATTTGCATCCAATGCATTCAAATTTCCTGTTAATGTAAAAGGTAATTTGCTTGATGCCGCTCCTAAAATAATTTTAGAATGAGGTATAGCTTCTTTTTTTACTAATTTAATTTCGGGCATTCCTTTCAATCCAAATTCAAAACAATTTTCATCAATTACTTCAAATTTTGCAATGTTTTCTGGCATTAACTTTTCAAAATTTTTAACGTCAGTCAAGGCATTAAAGATATATTCGGCCGATTTTTCTACTACTACTTTTGTACTCTCTAAGTTCATTATTTCCTATTTTATTTTAACTATTTGCATTCCAGCTTGCTGGATTTTTTCTCCATTCTTGTAAGGTAGCGATTTCTTCTTGATCAACATATTTTCGGTTTACGGCTTCATGAATTAAGTTTTCATAATTGCTTAATGTATATAAAGTTACATTAGCTTCTTTAAAACGCGCTACAGAAAGATCAAATCCATAGGTGAAAATAGCAGCCATTCCTTTAATATTAGCACCTTCATTACGAAGCGCTTCAACTGCTTGTAAACTACTTCCTCCCGTACTGATTAAATCTTCAACTACGACTACATTTTGTCCTTTTTCTAAGAAACCTTCCACTTGATTTTGTCTTCCGTGTTTTTTAGGCTCTGGTCGAACATAAACAAAAGGGAGGCCTAAAGCTTCTGCAACCAATATTCCTACACCAATGGCGCCTGTTGCTACCCCTGCAATAACATCGGGTTTACCAAATTTTTCTTCAATATTTTTGGCAAATTCATCTCTAATAAAATTTCTAATTGCTGGAAATGAGAGGATTATTCTGTTGTCACAATAAATAGGGGATTGCCATCCTGAAGCCCATGTAAAAGGATTTTTAGAATTTAATTTAATTGCGTTTATTTGTAAAAGCAATTCGGCAGTTTTTTCGGCTGTGTTGGTATTAAAAATCATATTGCAAATGTATAAAGTTTTTGTAAACGATAAGGCACTTTTTTTGACAAATGAAGTTCAAAAAGAGACAAATTTTAAAATTTTTTTGTTAGAAAGCATTGATATTAAAAAGCTCATCATAAAACTTTTTCAAAATAAAATTGAAAATGCCTTTTTATATCATCCCGATGAAAAGCTGATAATGAAAACTTTGAAAGCAAAAATACCTGTAGTTAAAGCAGGAGGTGGTTTGGTTTATAATGAGGAAGGGAACGTTTTGTTTATCTACAGGAACGGAAAATGGGATTTACCAAAAGGAGGAACCGAAAAAAATGAAACGATGGAAGAAACCGCCATGAGAGAGGTAGAAGAAGAAACAGGGGTTTCAGGTTTATCAATTTCTAAGAAACTTCAAAAAACGTATCATGTATTTAAAAGGAATGGTCGATATAAACTCAAACAAACCTATTGGTACGAAATGAAATCTACTTTTAAAGGGATGCCTCAAGGTCAAGAAGACGAAGGAATTGAAAAAGTAGTTTGGGTTTCCCCAAATGAAATTCCGAAGCTATTAGAAAATTCCTATGAAAACATCAAATTGCTGTTTGAAAAATAAGCTATTTAAACTTTTTATATCCTCATATTCATATTTTGTAAACTTTCATTAAAATAGTGTAAGACGTTTCTGTGTTGTTTTTTAGAAATTTGTATAAACATTAAAAAACAATTGACATGGAAACGAAAAAAAACATCGAAATTTTAAACGAATTAATTTCATTTTTAGAAGACGGTAGAGTAGGTTATACCAATGCTGCTGAAAACTGTGAAGACAGTAAATTGAAAACAGAATTTTTAGGAATTGCCAGAGACCGTTCTTTAATGGTGGTGCAATTACAAGATGAAGTAAACCGATTAGGTAAATCTACAGATGCTACTGATGGTCCGTTAGGCGCTATTCACAGAGCATGGATTGATTTTAAATCGATGGTAACAGGTCATGATAATGAAGCCATTATTGAGGCGTGTTTAACTGGAGAAAATGCAGCTCAAGAAAAATTTAAAGATGCATTAAAAGAAAAAAGTTTAACTCCAGAATTATTTGCGATTATTTCTGCTCAATTATTATCGATTGAAAAAGCAATGGCTAAGATTAAAGCGTATAAAAACATTTCTATATAAATTACAAACACAACTATCCATTAAAAAAGGCTTGCATTTGCAAGCCTTTTTTTATTTTTTAAAATACAATTTACTTAATTCTATAGATTGGATATTGCAAATGTGCTTTTTCATAATATTCGGAATTTCTGTAAATCCAGTCTAATTGTGCTTCTCCACTTGCAGCAAAATCCTTATCCATCATTTTTTTAGCATCAAATTCGGCTTTTAACTTGGTACTTTTATCCAATAATTCTTTGGCTAAATCTTCAAATACATAAGCAGAAAAATATTCTTTTTGTTGTAAAATGGCATCAAAGAAATTCCAATTGAAATAACTGTCAACTGCTTCGGGTTCTAATGTTTCTAATAGGTATTTAACTCCTTTTTGTTGGGTCTTAATTAAAAAATCACCTTTTTTAAATAACCTCTTTTCAGAACTTTTAGTTGCCACAGTATTATAATGACCATAATGTCCTTCATAAGGTCTTTTGGCTGTTTCATAAGATGCAATTGTATAACTTTCGACCAAAATAGTAGTATCATTTTCAATGGAACGCATTTCAATTTCGTTTAATTTCAATAACTCTAAAATGGGCCATTGCGATTTTGGAACTACATAATAGGAAGGAATGGTAGTTTCCTTAGTCGCTTTATAATCGTTATAAAAGTTAATTTTTTTAGTAAACGGTTGTTTTCTATCATAATACAACCTGTTTTTACCAGTTACTTCACTGGTTTTATAATTGCCTTGATAACCTTTAAACTCCATTTTGGTAACCTTAGAAGAATCCAATTCCCATTGTAAAGGATATTTCATGCCTACCGTATAATTTTTAAGATTTTCAGTTTTTAATTTCTTAATCTTTAAAAAGTTTTTGTCTACATAATTGATAGTACTTACCATGTACTCATAAGTGACTGCAACACGATCTTTGTAAGGTTTTAACATATGGGTTTCTGGAACAGAGCCTAGCGCATTGAACAGTGTGGTATAGCCTGTAGCATATCTTGGTGAATCCATAAATTGAGAAAAACCGCCATCTGGTGTGTCGCCATGAATATTTACATAGGGAGTACTTTCTATCTTTTTCTTTTTTAAATCTTTCATGATTTCTGGATGCATTTCATTTTTGTAAAACTCTCCTAGTTTTCCCCCTAAACGTTGATGTTGTGTAGCGATACAGGTAAAAGTGTATTGGTAATCGGCACCGTTAGAAACATGATTGTCTATAAACATATCGGGGTTTACTTCGTGAAAAATTTCCTGAAAACTTCTAGAATTTCTAGAATCTGATTTGATAAAATCTCTATTCAAATCAAAATTTCTAGCATTTCCTCTAAAACCGTATGCTTCCGGACCGTTTTGATTGGCTCTTGAATGCGAGTTTCTATTTAAACTTCCGCCAATATTATAAATGGGAATGGCTACAATAATTGTGTTTTTAGGAACTTTTATTTTGGCTGTAGCCAAATCACGAAATAATAGCATGGTGGCATCAATTCCATCTGGTTCTCCTGGATGAATGCCGTTGTTAATTAAAATAACGCCTTTATTCTGACTGTAATCGAAATTTTTATTTTCTGAAAAAGTGATTATGTGCAAAGGTTCTCCAGCATCGGTTAAACCCATGGCATCCATTTGAATGGTTTGAAACTGATTGGCTAATTGTGTATAATAAGCAATACAGTCTTCATAAGTGGTAGATTGGTTTCCGTTTCCTTTTTCAAAAGGGGTTTTTAAATCTTGGGAAAAAACAAAAGTGGAAAATAGTAGGAGTAGTGTTAGTTTTTTCATGTAGGTTGTTTTAGTTTTCTCAAATGTAATAAAAAAAGAAACAGCTATTAAATACCCATCAAAATTCGTAATTCAAAATTCTAAAACTATCTTTGCCAAATGAATTACAATTCTTTATCTGATACGCTACTTTTGAATTTAGGAATTCAAGAGTTAAATTCCATGCAAGAAGTGGCTCAAATGGCTATCTTGAATGATCCTAATGTATTGTTATTATCTCCAACAGGCTCTGGTAAAACATTGGCTTTTTTACTACCAATCTATCAAATGTTAGAAGTTGATAAAAAAGGAGTACAAGCTTTAATTTTAGTCCCTTCTCGTGAATTAGGATTGCAAATCGAACAGGTTTGGAAAAAAATGAATACTGCTTTTAAAGCCAATGTTTGTTATGGCGGACATTCGTTTGAAACCGAATTGAAAAACTTGAGTACGCCACCTGCACTACTCATTGGTACACCAGGAAGAATTGCCGATCATCTTGATAGAGAAAGTTTTGATACGAAGAACATACTAACCTTTGTGTTAGATGAATTTGATAAATCGTTGCAATTAGGCTTTCATGAAGAGATGTCTTATATCATCAAACGATTGCCCAAAATTAACAAGCGTATATTAGTGTCTGCAACTGCTGCGGTAGAAATACCAAAGTTCACAGGAGTAAATTATCCAACCGTACTCGATTTTACGGAAGAAGAAAAAACAAATGAGAATTTAGCTACTCGTATCGTTGTATCGCCTTCTAAAGATAAAGTGGAAACCCTCTTCCAATTAATTTGCTCCTTACAATCGGAAGCAGCAATTATTTTTTGCAATCATAGAGAAGCAGTAGAGAGGGTGTATGATTGGTTAACCCAAAAAGGGATTATTGCGACTTTCTATCATGGTGGTTTAAATCAAGACGAACGTGAAAGGGCTTTAATTCAGTTTCGAAATAAAAGTGTTTCGTATTTAATAACTACCGATTTAGGAGCTCGTGGTTTGGATATTCCAGAAATGAAACACGTGATTCATTATCATTTGCCAGTAAAGGAAGAAGATTTTATCCATAGAAATGGGAGAACTGCTCGTATGTTGGCTACCGGAACGGCTTATGTTTTGGTTACTGAAGCCGAGAAAAAAGTAGACTATTTTGATTATGACGGTTTTGTTTTGGAGGTGTCCAAAGCGAAAAAGTTACCAGATGCACCTCTTTTTCAAACGTTATATATAAGTGGTGGTAAGAAGAATAAATTGAATAAAGTAGATATCGTTGGTTTTTTATCTCAAAAAGCAAATTTGGGTAAAGAAGATATTGGTTTAATTGAAGTGAAAGATTTTATCTCTTTTGCTGCCATACGTTCTAATAAGGTTCAACCAACTTTATTGAAAATAAAAGACCAAAAAATAAAAGGGAAGAAGTACAAAATTGAAGTGGCACGATCTGTTGTGAAAAGAGAGTAGGAAAGAGGAAGTGTATTATTCTACTTTTGCATACGTCAGTTCGAGTGTTTTTATGAAATGTAATGGAGTAAACTTCTCGATACGCTTCGCACTCGAAGTGACGTGTATCGAGAACTCTTAAACCAAAATAATAATTTATCAAAATAACCCTATTTAAATTGAAACTTGAAACCTGTCCTTTATGTCATGCAACGGCTACGGTTTTTTGTACCAAACCCAAGCATCTGTTTTATAAATGCAGTCAGTGTGACGGTATTTTCAGACCCAAACATACTTATTTTGATAGAGAAACAGAAAAACAACATTACGAACAACACGAAAATGATGTGAATGATTTGGGATACCAAAATTTTGTAAGGCCGATAGTTGAAGCAATTATAACGGATTTTACAACAGCACATAAAGGTTTGGATTTTGGTTCGGGAACAGGACCCGTTATTGCAAAACTGCTCACTGAAAAAGGCTATTCGGTAGTAAATTATGATCTTTTTTTTGAAAATATTCCAGAAAGACTCACACAACAATATGATTTTATTTCCTGTTGTGAAGTGATGGAGCATTTTCATCACCCTTTGCTAGAATTTGAATTGCTTCATTCCTTGTTATTGCCTCATGGTAAATTGTATTGTAAAACCGAAGTTTATCGCAATCAAACCCCTTTTGAAGATTGGTATTACAAAAATGATTTAACACATGTGTTCCTCTACCAAGAAGCTACGTTACATTGGTTACAAAAGAAAGTACCATTCAAAAAAGTGGAAATAAGAGACAAGATTATAGTTTTTGAAAAATAAATTAGATTTTTAGCATTCGATTTATTAATAAACCCAAATAGGTAGTAATAATTAAAATGACACTAATTGAAACTTCCCATGGATTCATTTGAAAATCTCCTATCAATGAAAATAGAAAAGGATATTGGAGTAATAGTACAGCTGTAATTAAAAATCCGTAAAACAACAAACTTAATCCATTTTGTTTTTTTGAATTCGAATGATAACCAAAGCATAATTCCTTGGAATAAATTAATAAGAGGATACAAGTAATTACATTTGAAAAAATGACTTCTCCAGTAATCTTGAAAAAAGAAATGAAACCCGCTATAAAAGTAAAACTCAAAAGTGTATAAAGCGTAACTATTAATGAAAAAAGCCAAATCAAAATAAATAAGAATGAGATTTGCTTTTTTATATTTACCATAATAGCGTTGTTTCAATCATTTTAAAATTATTTTCGAATGATTACTTTATCATTTAGAATTCCCGAATCAGTTTGGATTTTTAGAAAATATACACCGTCATTTAATTCGCTCAAATCGATATGATTTTTTGATACCCTATTTATTTCTTTTACTAAACTCCCTACACAATCAAAAACTGTAATTTGATTGATAATTGCGTCCTTAATAGTATACTCTAATTTTCCATTTGTAGGATTTGGAAAAAGTAAAAATTGGATTTTATTACTTTCAAAAGGAGCTGCAGACAAATACGTTTCAGATGTGGTTTGATTATCAGTATTAGCATAATAATCACAAGTAACTTGAGAACTTGAAAGAATGATGCGAACGTTGATGGTGTAATTTCCTTCTGTGGTAATTGGAATAAAAAAATCATTATCAAAATAGAGTATGGGTAATGTATCATCAAACCAATAACAAACATCTAAATCGATTATATTTCCATTAATAGTATAACTGTTGCTTAAATAACCAGAACCAGTTCCAGAAACTGTTTTAACATTTACATTAATTCCTCCAGTCATATTCCTAGTAGTTAAATCAGTAATTAAAATGTTTTGACTAAAGGAAGTAAGAGTTGCAATAAAAAAAGATAAAAGGAGTATGTTTTTTCTCATAATGTACCTATTAAAAAAAGAAAATCAAATGTAACCAAAATGAAGTACAAATGCTTGATAAAGTCTATTTTCTTTATTTCTGTTGATTCCTTTACTAATTTAGTATGTAATGAAAAAAAGGTACAACTAATTTATTTTCCAGGAACCACTTTATACGTTGGGTCTTCCAAAATATTAACATCAATTATCGCGGCTGCATTTTTAAGTAATTCCACGCAGTCGTTACTTAAATGTTTTAAATGAACGGTTTTGCCAACAGCTGCATATCGCTCTGTTATTTTATTTACCGCATCAATTGCACTCATATCGGTAATTCTACTTTCAGCAAAATCGATAATCACTTCTGTTGGGTCATTTTGAACATCAAATTTTTCAGCAAAAGCGGTAGTAGAACCAAAAAATAAAGGTCCGTACAACTCATAATGTTTCACACCCGCTTCATCTACATATTTACGAGCGCGAATGCGTTTGGCACTTTCCCAAGCAAATACTAAAGCAGAAATAATCACCCCGATTAAAACCGCTAAAGCTAAGTTATGTAAGAATATGGTAATTAAGGTTACAACCAACATGACAAAAATATCGGGTTTTGGCATTTTGGTAAAGGCTTTAAAACTGGCCCATTCAAATGTTCCAATGGCAACCATAATCATTACTCCGGTTAAAGCAGCCATAGGTAATAATTCGATTACAGGAGCACCCACTAAAATGATTGCTAAAATAGTTAATGCGGCAATAATTCCAGATAATCTTGCTCTTGAACCCGAAGATAAGTTGACCAATGTTTGTGCAATCATAGGACAACCGCCCATGCCAAAGAAAAAACCATTGGCAATATTCGCAGTACCTTGTGCCAAACATTCTCTATTACTGTTTCCTTTAGTACCAGTAATTTCATCTACCAAATTTAACGTTAGAAGGCCTTCTGTTAAACCTACTGCAGCCATAATTAAACCATAAGGAAGAATAATTTGTAAGGTTTCAAATGTGAAAGGGATTTGAGGTATATGAAAAGGTGGTAAACTACCACTTACAGAAGCAATGTCCACCACTTGTTTGGTATCGATATTAAAGAGTAATACAACTCCAAAAACAATTAGAATAGCAACTAAAGAAGCCGGAATAGCTTTTGTGATTTTTGGAAAAAGTAAGATAATGGCAATCGTTAAAGCTACTAATCCAGCCATTATGAATAAAGGAGTACCTCTCAACCATTCCGATTGTCCGTTTACCAAAGTTTTAAACTGCTCTAACTGTGAAAGAAAGATGATAACAGCTAACCCATTTACAAAACCATACATTACAGGTTGCGGTACTAAACGGATGAATTTTCCTAATTTTAGTATCCCAACGATGATTTGTATAACACCAGCAATAGCAACCGCACCAAAAACATATTCTAAACCGTGGGTTTTCATTAAAGCAATCAATACAATTACGGTTGCACCAGCACCACCCGAAATTAAACCTGGTCTACCTCCAAAAATGGCAGTTATGATTCCCATAATAAAAGCACCATATAAACCTACAAGAGGAGGAAAGCCTGCTAGTATTGCAAAAGATAACGATTCGGGAATCATGGTCATGGCTACCGTTAAACCCGCTAAAACTTCCGTTTTATAGTCTACTTTTTGTTTGAAATCGAATAAATTGAGTACTTTTTGCATGCTAATTTTGGCTTTTAGAATAAAAATGCAAAAGTAGTACTTCAAAAGAAAGAAACCTAACCCTTTTTTTGAGTTTACACCAAATTCAATTTAGATTAAGCCAAATGGAATTACTATTAAACCAAATTGAATTATGATTAAGTAAAACGTAATTATTATTAAGCCTAATTCGATTCGTATTAAACAGAATTAAATTACGCTTAAACCAAACTTGATTTATAGTAAACCAAATTAAGTTATATTTAAACCAAATTAAGTTATATTTAAACCAAACTTAAATCGTAGTAAGCCTAATTTAGTTATGCTTAAACATAACTTAATTCGTAGTAAGCCTAATTAAGTTATGTTTAAACCAAACTTGATTTATAGTAAAACTAATTTAATTATTTATTAGCCATTACCGCTTCTGGAACCAATCGGGTGATATCCCCACCATTTCGTAACACATCACGAACAATACTCGATGAAATATAGGAAGTACGTGCAGCTGTTAATAAGAATACGGTTTCAATTCTGGACAAACTTCTATTAGTATGCGCGATTGCTTTTTCAAATTCGAAATCGGCTGGATTGCGAAGTCCTCTCAAAATGAAATCGGCATTTTCTTTTTTACATAAATCGATAGTCAATCCTTGATAAGTAATTACTTTTACTTTAGGTTCGTCTTTGAAGGTTTCTTCAATAAATTTTTTACGTTCTTCTAAAGTGAACATGTATTTTTTTTCAGCATTTACACCAATAGCTACAATAACTTCATCAAACAAGGAAACGCCTCTTTTAATGATGTCATAATGACCATTTGTAATAGGATCAAACGATCCTGGGAAAATAGCTCTTTTCATTATTTTATTTTTAATGCTTCTGTAATATTGATAATATCTTTACTAGAATAATCTCCAATAATATATTTATAGGCTCCATCGCTATTGATAATTAGTAAACCAATACAATTGCCTTTTTTATCAAAAAAGTTTTTTAGAAAATAATGACCAACATCATCATAATGTGTCGTAAAATCTAGAATAGGTTTTGCCGCTAATTTATCTTCGTAAACGTAAATATTTCTGATGTTTGTGAGATCAATTTTACCATATACTTTTTCGGTTAACCAAGTAAAGGTTTTATCCAATTCTTCATAATTTTCGTATGGACAATAGTCTTGCGGATAACGATAATTAATAATTAGAAAAGCTTCTTCTTTCCAATTGTATTCATAACGAATAGAATTCATTTGGTCTTTTGGAATGATGGCGTCTTGAGCAAAACCGAGGTGCACAAAAAACATCAGAAATACTACTATTTTTTTCATGATTTATTTATTTTCTTTCGATATCGAAAATTTCTTTTTCATCAAACATTTTTTTGATGTCTTGTTTTGAAAAATTATAGATATCAATGTAATTTTCGTCTTTATCAATATTATCTAAATCCGATTTTCTGTTGGTTTGTAATTGGTTTACAAAAACATAAATACTGTCTTTAGTTACTTTTTCAATTTTAAGAGTAGAATAGTAGCCAGCATCTCCATTTACATGATACACATCACCTTTAGTTGGATTAACAATAAACTCGGCATTGTCTGTGTCATTTTGGTAGGAAAAATACATTCCCATTAGTGTTAAAGCTGCAATAATAAAAATACCACTAAAGAACCAAACCGGCGTTTTTACACCTGCTTTTTCTTTTTCATTTTCATATTTATTTTGAATCGCTTCTGGTAACTCTTTCACCTCAAAGGTGCGTTTACAAGTATTACATTCTGTTACGCCAATTTTACTAATTGGAAAGAAAGGAATCCAATACACATGAGCATATTTACCGTATACGCTATAGGTCATGGAAGTTTCGTTGTCACAGTTAGGACATTTTACATTTTTGATTTGTCCGTTGTGGATGTTTTTGGCTCTGGTTCCGTAAAAAATCATATAAAAAAATTAAAGTTGGTTCTATTGTACTACTTCTTCAATGGCATTTTCAAAAAGTTCCGCTAGAGATATTCCTGCTTCACGAGCTTGTTGAGGTAAAATACTTTCATTGGTTAAACCAGGTACCGTATTCATTTCTAACATATGTGGTTCTCCATTGACTAAGATAAATTCGCTACGAGAAAAACCTTTCATTTTCAATACTTCATATGCTTTTTTTGCAACCGCTTCAACTTTTTCCTGTACTCCTTTGGATAATCGGGCTGGCGTAATTTCTTGAGATTTACCTAAATATTTGGCTTCATAATCAAAAAAGTCATTTTCAGAAACAATTTCGGTAATGGGTAATACTTTAGTTTCTCCTTTATAACTAATCACCCCTACTGAAACTTCAGTTCCGTCTAAAAAGCTTTCAATAATCACTTCATTGTCTTCTTTAAAAGCCGTTTCGATTGCGGGTAAAAAATCAGCTTTAGCATGTACTTTGGTAATACCAAAACTGGAACCCGATTTATTTGGTTTTACAAAACAAGGCAAACCTACTTTTTCTAAAATGGTATCTACAGGAATGTCATCCCCTAAATTTAGATAATGAGAAGTAGCTGTTTTAATGCCATAAGGTTTTAAAACCGAAAGGGTGTCTCTTTTATTAAAAGTCAAGGCCGCTTGATAATAATCACAGGAAGTTTGTGGAAGCTGTAATAATTCAAAATAGGCTTGTAGTAAACCATCTTCTCCAGGTGTACCATGAATAGCATTGAATACCACATCAAAAATCACTTTGGAACCATTAACTGTAACCGAAAAATCACTTTTATCGATTGGATACTCACTTGCATCATCAGCAACATACACCCATTTGTCTTTTAAAATATGTATGCGATAACCCTTATATTTGGAGGGGTTTAAATTTTGATAAACGACATTACCGCTAGTAAGAGAGATTTTGTATTCACTAGAATAACCGCCCATGATGATGGCAACATTTTTCATATAATTCCGTTAATAAGTAAACAAAATTACATTATTTATTTATAACTCTAAATCTTTTCTATTTTATATCTTTGTCAAAATTCAATTTTATGAGCATTAAAAAATTCTTAACCAGTAAAACATTTTTTATTCAGTTAGCCATAGCCTTTGGTATTATTATCGTTTTAGGTTTTGCATTACTTACATTTTTAGATTTTAAAACCAATCATGGAGAGGAAATACCAGTACCCGATTTGTCTAAAATGCAAGTGACTATTGCGGATGAAAAATTAAAAGAGATAGGTTTAGAATTGTTATTATTAGATACCGTTGATTTTAGAAAAGACATGCCCCCTTTTTCAATAGTAGAACAAAGCCCGAAAGCGGGAACTACAGTAAAAGATGGAAGAAAAATCTATGTTAAATTGAACTCAGGTGGTTTTACTGATATTAAATTACCCGATTTCTATGAGAAAACCTACCGTCAAATTAGTGCTAATTTAAAATCATTAGGATTAAAAGAAGGGAAAATTACCTATAAGAAAAACATGGCAAAGGATGTGGTTTTAGGATTAACTCAAAATGGTAAAACACTAAAAGTAGGAGATAAAGTAAAGAAAAATTCTGTTGTGGATTTTATTTTAGGAGATGGGAAAGAGGTTTTTGATGCTTCCGATATCATTTTAGAATCAGAAGAAAATCAGTTACCAGAAGAATTTAAAGAAGGAGAATAAATGACAGATTATACCGTTTCAAACGATGATTTGGAAGACGATTTACACGAGCATCATCGTTTTGTAATTGCTAAAGGGCAACAAGCCTTACGAATTGATAAGTTCTTAATGAATGCTCTAGAAAATACGACAAGAAGCAAAATCCAAAAAGCAGCCGATTCGGGTGCTATTTTTGTGAATGACATTCCTGTTAAATCCAATTATAAAGTCAAACCAGACGATGTAGTGCGTGTAATGCTAGAACACCCACCTTATGAACACCTTTTAAAAGGTGAAAACATTCCTTTAGATATAGTTTATGAAGACGATCAATTAATTGTTATCAACAAACCTGCTGGAATGGTGGTGCATCCTGGTCATGGCAATTATTCCGGAACGTTAGTGAATGCTTTGGCCTATCATTTTGATAATTTGCCCATGAACAGTTCAGAACGTCCTGGTTTGGTACACCGAATTGATAAAGATACTTCGGGCTTATTAGTGGTTGCTAAAACCGAGTTGGCTATGGATTATTTAACCAAACAATTTGCTGCTAAAACATCAGAAAGAGAATATGTAGCCTTAGTTTGGGGAGACATTCAAGAAGAAGAAGGTACTATTGAAGGAAATATTGATAGACACGTTTCCAATAGAATGCAAATGGCAGTATATCCTGATGGCGAAAGAGGAAAACCAGCCGTAACGCACTTTAAAGTTTTGGAACGTTTTGGGTATGTCACTTTAATTTCCTGCCGATTAGAAACAGGAAGAACGCATCAAATAAGAGTGCACATGAAACACATTGGACACACTTTATTTAATGACGAACGTTATGGAGGTAATGTGATTTTAAAAGGAACTACATTTACCAAATACAAGCAATTTGTAGACAATTGTTTTAAAATATTACCAAGACAAGCTTTACATGCTAAAACCTTAGGCTTTGAACATCCTATTACGAAAGAATTTTTACGTTTTAATACAGCTATTCCACAAGATATGGTAGATTGTATTGAAAAATGGAGAGTGTATAGTAAAGCACAAAGTTATACGGAAGAAGAGTAAGAAAAAAGGATTAGCAAATTGTTAATCCTTTTTTAGTTTTTAGTGATTATATCATCATCCGTATTTAGAAGACCGACTTTTCCTTTGGATATGAGTTGGTAGGAAGTAGCATTATTGGAGGTGCGGTAAAAATACTCATTTCCCCAATAATCTAAAATAATATCTTTCTTTAAAGGATTATTTCGGATAATGCTATTTAATTTTTCAGGATATTTACCAAAGCTTTCTTTTTCTTTATTTAATGCGTTTTCAACAGTATGCATTTTTTCCATAGCCTCTTTTTTTGAACCTATAATTATTCGATAAATAGAATAACCTGTTATAAAAAATAATGCAATACTTATTGTTGCGATATAAATTTTTATACTTGGGAGTACTGGAAGACCTGTCTTTTTTTTCTTTTTATATTCTCTTAAAAATTTAATATCTAAAGCCAGAAGTATGCAGTCTATAATGAGTTCTAATAAAAACATAAAGTGGTGTATTATTCAAATATAGTAAAGACTTTATCCATAAAACGAATATAATCATAATTATTTTTGATAGCAATAGTAAACCAAAACTTACTCTTTTTCGTACATTTGAAAAACAATAAAAGCATACTATGAAAATTGTTATTTCACCTGCAAAGTCCTTAGATTTTGAAACCAAATTGCCTACCAATCAATTTACCCAATCTGATTTTTTATCCAAATCGGAAACCATTCATAAAACCCTTAAAAAGAAGAAACCAAAACAGTTGATGGATTTAATGTCTATCTCTGAAAAGTTGGCTGAATTAAATTGGCAACGCAATCAAGAGTGGCAAACGCCTTTTACACCTGAAAATGCGCGCCCAGCGGTTTATGCTTTTAATGGTGATGTATATGTAGGTTTGGATGCCTATACCATTCCAGTAGATCAATTAGAAGTTTTACAAGATAAATTGCGCATTCTTTCTGGGTTATATGGCGTTTTAAAGCCATTGGATTTAATCCAACCGTATCGATTAGAAATGGGAACTTCTTTACCAATTGGAAGCAAGAAAAATCTGTATGAATTTTGGAAAAAACCAATTACAGATGCTTTAAATAAAGAATTGAATAAAGGAGAACTGTTTCTTAATTTAGCCAGCAACGAATATTTTAGTGCAGTGGATACCAAAGCCTTAAAAGTGCCTGTAATTACTCCAGAATTTAAGGATTACAAAGATGGTAAATTAAAAATGATAAGTTTTTTTGCGAAAAAAGCAAGAGGTTTAATGGTGCGTTATATTATTGATACTAAAGCGGAAACGATTGAAGATTTGAAAAAATTCAATTATGAGGGTTATGCTTTTGATGCCAATTTAAGCAAAGGGAATAAATTAGTTTTTACGAGGTAATCCTCTTTTTTCAATTAATAGTATAAGGATAACACCTATAGTATAACAAAGTAAATCAATCCAAGAGAAAGAAGTTCCCAAAACCGTTCGTGCTATTGCATACTTTTGTAGACTTAATTTCTCAACAATGTGGATATACTGTAGGAATTCGATAGTAAAGGAAAATAGTAATACAAATATAGCAGTTGCTTTTACAGAGAATGTAAAAAAGGATTGCATGCAACAATAAAGTAATAGTACCACGAGTACATCACCTATATAAGGACGAATGAAGTCATCGTGTATATAAAGCGCAATACCTACTTCAATTAAAAAGAGTAGGATAGTAGCTATAAAGTAGTGTTTTTTAAACTGAAACATACTAGCGATTCGAATATACAATCAAAGATACAGAATGCAAACCATTAGAAATAAAAAAGTCCAAGAGTTTACTTGGACTTTTTTTATGATTTTAAAAACATTAATGCAAGGCTTCACTCACATCAACCGTAGATTTACTTTTCTTAATCACTAATATTATAGGGACACAAATTAAAAAGAGCACTCCTAAAAACATAAACACATCCATATAAGCGAGAATCGTACTTTGTTTGGTTACACTTAAATCTAAAACTTTATGGGCCTTGCTTAGCGCTTCATTAAAAGAATATCCTTTTGCCATAAAGCCTTGTTGCAATTGCTGAATTCTATTTTGAACTTCTAATTTGGTTACATCTAATTTTGAGACTAAATTCATTCTATGATTTTGACCATAACGCGAAATTAAAGTAGTAATGATTGCAATACCAAAAGAACCTCCTAATTGACGTAACATTCCTGTAAAAGCGGCACCTTCACCAATACTTTTTCCTTTCAAGCTGGATAGTGATAAGGTGGTAATGGGTACAAAAAGTAATCCTAAACCTAAACCTCTAAAAATTAACGGCCAAAACATAGCTTCACTACTAGTATCGGGAGTAATTAATTTATACATCCAAAAAGTAAACACAAAGAAAAATAGAAAACCTAATGCAATAAGGTAATTTTGTGGGACTCCTTTTTGTAATAGTTTACCAATAAAAGGCATGGAAAAAGCAGTCATTAAGGAACTAGGAATTAATAATAAACCTGCATCTGTTGCTGTCCATCCTAATATCGATTGAGTATAAATTGGGATAATAAAGGTAGATCCATAGATTCCAAAACCCAATACAAAACTTAAAACTGTTCCCACTTTTAAATTCATGTCCTTTAGAACCCTTAAATTAACAATTGGGAATTCGTAAGTGAGTTCTCTCCATATAAAAAAGAATAAACCTAAGAAACTAATAATACTTAATGCTAAAATGGTAGTATCATTAAACCAATCGTCTTGTTGACCGTGTTCTAAAACAAATTGCAACGAGCCTATGAAAGTTGCCAAAGTAACAATTCCCCACCAATCAACCTGTTTTTTACTTAGTTTTTCACCATATTTTGGGCTTTTCACATAGCGCAATGTTAATAAAGTAGCAATGATACCAATAGGAACATTAATGTAGAAAATATAAGGCCAAGAGTAATTATCAACTATATATCCTCCTAAAGGCGGTCCTAAAGTTGGGCCAACAATAATTCCTAATCCGTAAATAGCCTGAGCCATTCCTCTTTTTTCTTCAGGATAACTTTCGGTTATAATGGTTTGTGAAGTTACTAACAAAGCTCCACCACCTAAACCTTGAATGAATCGAAACAGTACCAGTTCCCAAATTCCCGATGCATTTCCGCAAAGGAAAGAAGCAACGGTAAATATAAGGATAGAAGCGGCAAAATAATTGCGTCTACCAAATTGTTGCGACAACCAACTTGTCATTGGTATAATAATTACATTCGCAATTGCATAAGCTGTAATTACCCAAGCTACATCTGTTAAACTAGCTCCAAGACTACCTTTCATGTCGTTCAGAGCTACATTCACAATGGTCGTATCTACAATTTCCAGTAAAGCACATAATACGGCTGTAATAGTAATAATAACTCTATTAAAACCATATTGAACTAAACTTTCATCATGAACAGTGGGTGCACTCATCTTATTTTAGATATACATCTACTTCTACGTTCATACCTGAGCGTAATAATTTCAATGCTTCGTTATTTTTAGATTCTAATTCAATTTTAACAGGTACACGCTGAACTGTTTTTACAAAGTTTCCTGAAGCATTATCTGGAGGTAATAAAGAAAAACGAGATCCTGTTGCTGGAGAAAATGAAGTAATTTTACCTTCAAATTTTTCCTTAGGGAAAGCATCTGCAATGATTTCAACCTTTTGTCCTAATTGCATTTGATTCAATTGCGTTTCTTTGAAGTTAGCAATAACCCATGGATTTTGGTTATCAATCAAATAAAATAATAATTGTCCAGGTTGTACCAATTGTCCGTTTTGGATACTTACAGCAGATAATTGACCGTCTGCTGGAGCAATTACGTAACAATAGGAAAGATTCAACTGAGCTGCTTCATAAACCGCTTTGGCTTTCATAATATTTGCAGCAGCTACTTCCACTTGTTTGTTAGATACATTGGAACGAGAGATGGCAGCATTTTTTAAATAGTTGCTTGCATTTCTTTGTTCTTGAACCACTTTTAAATTGGTTTCAGCTTCTTGTTTAGCAGCTAAAGCCTGTTCGTATTGTTGTTTTGTAATCGATTTATTGTTATATAAATTTTCATAACGCTCAAAATCATTTGTAGCTCTCCATAATTTGGTTTTTGCCGCTTCAATAGCATTTTCAGTTGATTTTGAATTCGCATTAGAAACGGAAACATTTGCTAAAGCGCCACCCGTATCTGCTTTAGAAACTTCAAGACTGTTTTGTGCAATAAGTAAAGCGGCTTGTGCTTCTTTTTCTTTTACCAAATAATCTTGAGGATCAATAACAAAAAGGGTATCTCCTTTTTTTACAAATTGGTTATCCGTAACATATACTTTTTTAACATAACCTGAAACTCTTGGTATAATAGGGTTCATGTTTTGTTGAATTTGAGCATCATCTGTAGTTTCATGTGCTAAGGAATGGAAGTATTTGTAACCACCATAGCTAAGACCTAATACCACAATTACAATTAATATTAGGGTGAATTTCTTATTTGTCTTCTTTTTTTCCATCAGTATCTCTTAGTTAATGTTGAATGATTGGGTTAATTTTCCTTGTTGGTATAATAATTCATAATATTTTTCTTGAATATCTGAAGTAGCAATAGCGTAATTTATTTTAGCTTGAATTTGATCTACATCGGCTTCTAATAAATCATTCGTGGTTGATAAACCATTATCATATTTATCTTTTACAATACGATAATTTTCGGTTGCTTGTTCTTGTGCTTTTAAATACACCTCTTTTTGCTGAACTGCTAATTCATAATTAGCATTAGCTTCTTGAATTTCTTCCTTAATTTTATCGGTAAGAATGGCAATTTGTTGGGTTGTTTCTAAGGTCTTGCTTTTTGCTTTTTCAACTTCCTTTTTATTTTTAAATAGAGAAGAGAAATCATACGAAATACCAGCTCCAAAATTCATTGCATTGGTAATTGTAAAAGCATTTTTAACATCTAGTGCAATATAACCACCAATCAAGTTGATAGATGGTAAATAATTCCCTTTCGCAATTTTAATATTGCTTTTTAAGGCTTCTTCTTGATATTGTAAGGCTTCTAAATCTTTTCTCTCAGTTGTAGTTTCGGTAACAATATCAGTTGTTTTTTCAACACTGTTTTCAGGAATTTCGATAACGGTTCCTTCTGGTAGTTGCAAAAGATTGGCCAATTGATAGTTTAAAACAGAATAATTTTTTTTGGCTGTAGCCAATGACAATTGAATATTAGATTCTTGCAATTGCGCTTTTAATAAATCATTATGGGCTAGTAAACCATTGTCTTCCATTGCTTGAAAATCAAGCACACGTTGCTGTGCTGTTTTTAGAAAATCTTCGGTTAATTGAATCATTTGATTGGTTTTGTATAATCCATAGTATAATTGAGTAACTGCTAAAGCCACTTGTTCTTTTGTATGTTGAGCGTGACTAATTTCTGCTTTATTGATGCTTTTTGCAGCTTCAATACCATTTTGAATTTTAAAGCCATTGAAAACAGGTATCGTAGCTGTAGCTTGACCAATCATCAATTGATTAATATCTAAACCATTTCCGCCCGATTGAGGTGCTAAATTGCCTTTAATTTTAGCTTGCGTTAATCTGAAATATTGTCCAGAAACAGATAAGTTTGGCAATTGATTGTTTTTTACGGTTTTCAATTCCCATTCCGAGGTTTTCACTTTAGTGTCTGCCAAAATAGCTTGATTACTTTGGGAAACACCCATACGAATAGCTTCTTCTAAGGAAAGTGATTTCGCATTTTGCGCTTGCAGAAAAGGGGTTAGTAGGAGTACAAAATAGAGTACAAGTAGATTCTTATTATTCATATTTATTGAATTAACATTCCTAAAATTATATTTGACATATCATTGGTAAATTCATTTAAGATGTAGTTTTCAAAAGAAATTTCATCTTCTAGACCAATTAATTCTTGATAAAACTTTTTATTATTATAAATCTGGAAGAAAGCTCCAATTACAATAGGAGGAATTAATACCGATTTGCAATTTTGTTTAAAAACACCTTCATTTTGTCCTTCTTGGATGATGTCTTCTAAAAGTTTTAAATTGTTTTTTTTGATTTCTGAGAAAGCAGGAAAATTGCTCGTTCTGTTTTGATTGACTATTTCGTAATGTAGAATTTGATAGATATCTCTATTTTCATAAATACGTTTAATATAAATAGCTACAAATTTGCCAACCTTTTCTTTTGGTGTAATGTTTTCAGCTTGTAGATTTTCCAGCATTAAACGAAAGGAAGAAAGACGATATAAAATAATAGCATCTAGTAATTTTTCTTTAGAACCAAAATAATAGGAAACCATAGCCACATTGATGTCTGCAGCTTTCGCAATTTCTCTAATAGAAGTACCATCAAACCCTTTTTCGGCAAATAATTTTTCAGTTATTGAAATGATTTCTATTTGCTTCGGATTGTATTCTGTCATTTCATAAAATTTTAAATCCGATACAAATTTAAACAATTGTTTAAATTAAACGTTTGTTTAAATTCTCTTTAACAAAAAATTAACATTTTTTTAGGTAATGATAACTTTTTGAATGTATAGTATTGGTTTATTTTAGGCTCTTCACAAAATCTTTAATATTAGAAATAGGATTTTGAGCTAAAAACGTTATAAATGCGCTACCGATAATAGCACCTTTTTGATGTGTAGTTGCTTGAGTAAAAGTGGTAGTATCTTTTATACCAAAACCAACAATTTGGGGGTTATTCAACTGTAAACTTTCAATATGTTTAAAGTAATGGATTTGTTCTTCCCTAAATCCACTTTGACTGCCTGTTACCGAAGCAGAACTAACCATGTAAATGAAACTATCTGAAATGGAATCTATTTGCAAGATTCTTTCCTTGGAAGTTTGTGGTGTTATTAAAAAGATATTTTTTAGGTTGTATTTTTCGAATAAATTTTTATATTCATTTTCATAGACATATAAGGGTAAATCGGGGATAATGAGTCCGTCAATTCCTATTTGGTGACATTTTTGACAAAATTTTTCCATGCCAAATTGCATCATAGGATTGAAATAACCCATAATTAGTAATGGAATTTGGACCGTTTTACGAATGTCTTTTAATTGTTCAAAAAGTAGGGAAGTGGTCATTCCATTTGCAATGGCCTGCGTTGAACTTTCTTGAATTGTTGGTCCGTCTGCTAAAGGATCGGAAAAGGGCAAACCAATTTCAATCATATCCACACCATTTTGTTGTAATTCTTGAATAATAGAAACAGTATCATTTAGTTTAGGATATCCTGCTGTAAAATATATAGAAAGTAATTTTTTATTTTGTTGTAAACTTTGGTTTATTCTGTTCATCATATTTTTGGTTTAAAAGTTTAAGGGTTAATTGTTTAAAAGGTTTAGCTAACAATTAATCACTTAAATTAAAATAATCGATATAGGTATTTAGATCTTTGTCTCCTCTTCCAGAAAGGTTTATCACCACAATGTCATCGGGTTGAAAGTTTTTTTTGTTTAATACAGCAAAAGCATGTGCCGATTCAATGGCTGGAATAATACCTTCCATTTTCGATAAAGCTAATCCTGCTTCCATAGCATCAGCATCAGTTATGGCAATAAACTCTGCTCTGTTAGAGTCATGTAAATGCGCATGTAACGGACCAACACCAGGATAATCTAAACCAGCTGAAATAGAATATGGTTCGGTGATTTGACCGTCTTCTGTTTGCATTAAAAGTGTTTTACTTCCATGTATAATTCCAATTTTACCTAAAACAGAAGTAGCTGCACTTTCACCAGAATCAACTCCATGGCCTGCCGCTTCAACAGCTATTAATTGTACGGATTCATTTTCTAAAAATTCAAAAAAGGCTCCAGCAGCATTACTACCTCCACCTACACAGGCAATCACATAATCTGGATTTTCTTTACCTTCTTGATCTTGAAGTTGGTTTTTGATTTCTTTCGAAATGACACTTTGAAAACGAGCTACCATGTCTGGATAAGGATGTGGCCCAACTACAGATCCAATAATGTAAAACGTATCTACAGGATTGTTGATCCAGTCTCTAATTGCTTCGTTAGTTGCGTCTTTTAATGTTTTTGAACCAGAAGTTGCTGGTCGAACTATAGCACCTAACATTTTCATACGGGCTACATTGGGAGCTTGTCTTTGAATATCAATTTCTCCCATGTAAACGATACATTCCAATCCCATAAGAGCACATACTGTGGCAGTAGCCACTCCATGTTGGCCAGCACCAGTTTCAGCAATAATTCTTTTCTTACCTAATCTTTTAGCCATTAGGATTTGACCAATGGTATTGTTTACTTTATGAGCACCAGTATGGCATAAATCTTCTCTTTTTAAGTAAATTTTTGTATGGTATTTTTCGGAGAGTCTTTTTGCAAAATAAAGTGGAGTAGGCCTTCCTACATATTGTTGTAATAAATGGTTGAATTCTTCCTGAAAGGAGGGTTCTGCCATTATTTTTAAATAGTTTTCTTTCAGTTCTTCCACATTTGGGTACAACATTTCTGGAATAAATGCACCACCAAATTTTCCATAAAACCCCAATTCATTTACACTATATTTCGTTTTCATATAATCTTCTTTTTAATCGTTTTAGTTTTGAATAATTTTTAAATCCTTTCTTTTTTTCGAAGCGACTGTTTACATCTATTCCATGACAATATTTTGCATTTTCTGTACTTAGAAAAGATTTTATAGCATCGACGCTGGTTAGGCCAATTCCTCCACTTAAAAAAAAGGGTTTTTCTAAGGTATATTGCGAAAGCAAATCCCAATCAAATGAAATACCATTGCCACCTGGAAGTTTTCCTTTAGTATCAAAGAGAAAGTAATCGATATGAGGTTCGTAAGTCGTAAGTTGTTTAAAATCAAAATTTTCATCAACAGAAAAGGCCTTGATAACATCAACACCATACGATTTTATTACTTCACAAAACTCTGGAGTTTCTGAACCGTGTAGTTGAACAACATCAAAAGTATAGTAATCAACAATACTCTTTATTTTTTCTTCCTCTTCGTCTACAAATACAGCCACTTTTTTAATAGGGCTAGGTACTTCTAAAATTTCATTGGTATCAAATTTTCGTTGGGATTTTTCCCAAAAAATAAACCCTAAATAGTCTGGATGTAAAGTGCTAATATCTTGAATATTCTCAGGATATTTCATTCCACATATTTTTAATTTAATGTCTACCATTTGTAATTGTATTTATAAATTCTTTTGCAGTAGCTCCTGGGTTATTGGTTTTCATAAAATGTTCGCCCATTAAAAAGCCTTGATAACCGTATTGTTGTAGTTCTTTAACCGCTTCTATGGAACTAATGCCACTTTCTGAAACTTTTACAAAGTTATCTGGAATTAAGGATGCTAATTCTTTACTATAATCTAAACTTACTTCAAATGTTTTTAAGTTTCGATTGTTTACACCAACCATGTCTAAACTGGGCATAATTGCTTTTTCTAATTCTTCGCGATTATGTACTTCTAACAATACTTCTAATGCTAAACTTTGTGCCAATTCCGATAATTGTTTTATTTCTTCTCTTGTTAAAACAGCAGCAATTAATAAAATAGTATCAGCTCCATACGCTTTAGCTTCAATAATTTGATATTCATCGACAATAAATTCTTTTCGTAATAAAGGAATCGTTACGGAAGCTTTTGCTAATAACAAATCATCTAAACTACCACCAAAATACTTGCCATCAGTTAAGACAGAAATTCCACAAGCACCAGCATTTTGATATCCAACAACAACTTCTTCAACTGTATGGGTATTATTAATCTCTGATTTCGATGGAGAACGACGTTTGTGTTCTGATATAATCCCTGATAAGCTGTTTTTAAGTAATTTGGACATCGAATACGTACGTTCGTTAAACAGAACAGAAGTTTCCAATTGAGTTATAGGAATAATGCTTTTTTTCAGTACTACTTCTCTTTTTTTATCGAGGATAATTTTATCAAGGATATTCATGGTTTTATTTACTTATTTCAATTAGTCTTTTTAATTTTTCAAAAGCTTTCCCACTATCTAAGCTTTCTTGCGCTTGCGAAAATGCGTCAGCAAAGCTATTTTTGTTAACGGTTTGTATGGCAATTGCTGCATTTACGCAAACAACGTTATTTTGTTCTTCTGAACCTTTTCCAGAAATTACATCATAGAATATTTGTGCGGCTTCATCTGTTGTATTTCCACCTTTTATTTTTTCTAATTCAATTGTGGGTAATTGAAAATCTTTTGGTTTTACAATATTTTCTGAAGTATTGGTTATAATCTTAACTTCATCCGTTAAAGAAACTTCATCAAAACCACTTAATCCATGAAGAATGCTATAATTAGTAGTTGTGTTTTGGTACAAATAAGCATACATTCGAGCTAATTCTAAACTAAAAACCCCTACCATTTGGTTTTTTGGAAAAGATGGATTTACCATGGGGCCTAACATGTTAAAGAAGGTTTTTACACCTAATTCTTTACGAATAGGTCCTACATTTTTCATGGCTGGGTGAAATAAAGGGGCATGAAGTATAGCGATGTTGGTTTCTTCGATAGATTGAGTTAAAAAAGCGATATCATTTGTAAATTTTACACCCATTTTCTCCATGACGTTACTTGAACCAGAAATAGAAGAAACACCATAGTTCCCATGTTTGGCTACTTTAATTCCTGCACCAGCAACAATAAAAGAGGCTAAAGTTGAAATATTGAACGTATCTTTACCATCACCACCTGTCCCACATAAGTCAATCGTGTTGTAAGCAGAAAAATCAACAGGAATACACAATTCTAACAAAGCTTCTCTAAACCCTGATAATTCTTCAATAGTAATGCTTCGCATCATGTAAACGGTTAAAAACGAGGCAATTTGACTGGCATTATAATTACCAGCGGATATATTAACTAATACCTCTTTAGCTTCTGCTTTTGAAAGTATTTCGTGATTGATTAATCGATTTAATATTGTTTTCATAGTTGGTTTTGTGAGGGATACTTGAATAAATTTTATAAAACAGTATATTTAATTCTAAAGGTTTTCAACTGCTCTTGAAACAATCAAATAAGCGTTTCTTGAGCAGCCTTATATAGCTTAATTCTTCAACCAATTTTCAAGAATTTTTTTACCATTTGGCGTTAATACACTTTCAGGATGATATTGAACGCCTCTTACATCATAGGTTTTATGTTTCATAGACATAATTTGCCCGTTTTCATCAATGGAAGTAATAATCAACTCTTCTGGTAAATTTTCATTGGCCACAACCCAAGAATGGTAACGACCCACTTCAGTAATTTTGGGTAAATCTTGAAAAATGAAATCATCTTCTATTTGTGTAACTTGAGTAGCTACACCATGATATACTTTGTCTAAATTAATCAGTTTACCTCCAAAAACTTCACCAATGGCTTGTAAACCTAAACAAACTCCAAAGATACTTTTTGTAGGAGCATATTTTTTAATCACTGCTTTTAAAAGACCAGCTTCTTCTGGAATGCCAGGACCTGGAGACAATACAATTTTATCGAATGATTCTAGTTCTTCCAGTTCAAATTCATCATTTCTGAATACGGTAACTTCTGCGTGTAAGTCTTCCAAATAATGTACTAAATTATAAGTGAAGCTATCATAATTGTCGATTACTACTATTTTCATATGGTAGGTATTAAACGTTTAAAGGATTAAAAGTTTGAAAACTTGAGCAACACTTTTAATCTTAATTTTTTAATTATTATATATTTTCAGCTAAATCCAACGCTTTTTGTAAGGCATTTAATTTATTATACACTTCTTGAGTTTCATTTTCTTCCAAAGAATCTGAAACAATACCAGCACCAGCTTGAAAGTACAAAGTGTGGTTTTTACTTAAGAAACTTCGTATCATAATAGCATGATTGAAATTACCTTTAAAATCCATGAATCCGATTGCGCCACCATAAAAACTTCTGTTTGTTTTTTCGATAGATTCGATTAATTCCATCGCTTTGTATTTTGGTGCACCACTTAAAGTTCCTGCTGGAAAAGTTTTTGCTACTAATTCCATAAAAGGATGATTGGGTTTTAGTTTTCCAGTTACTTTGGAAACCAAATGAATCACATGAGAAAAAAATTGTACTTCTTTATATTTTTCTACTGTAACTTCTTCACAGCTTCTACTCAAATCATTGCGAGCTAGGTCTACCAACATCACATGTTCGCTATTTTCTTTAGTGTCTTCAGTTAATTTTTTGGCTAATTGAGCATCTTTTTCATCATTTCCTGTGCGTTTAAATGTTCCAGCAATGGGATGAATTTCTGCTAAATTATTTTTAATAACCAATTGAGCCTCTGGAGAAGAACCAAAAATTTTGAAATTTCCATAATCGAAATAAAATAAATACGGGGAAGGATTTATACTTCTCAAAGCGCGATATACGTTAAACTCGTCTCCTTTAAAAGCCTGTGAAAATCTTCTGGATAAAACCAATTGAAATACATCACCTCGTTGACAATGTTTTTTAGCTTTGGTAACATATTCTTTAAAATCGGAATCGGTTAAATTTGAAATTACGGTTCCTGATTTGGTAAAGGAAAAAGAAGCAAAATTTTTAGCTTGTAATAGTTGTTCGATTTCAGCAATGTTAGTATCATTACTATAAGAATGACAAAAAATATAAGCCTCATTTTTAAAATGGTTAATTGCAATTATATTTTGGTAAACCGCATAATAAATTTCTGGAATTTTATTTTCTAAAGATTTAGTTTCGATTTTAATACTTTCAAAATATGGTATGGCATCGTAAGCGATATATCCGAATAAACCTTGAGTAATAAACTTAAAATTCGTTTCTTCAGTAATGAATCTTTTACAAAATTGTTCCATTTCATGGGCGACTTGTACAGATTCATCTATAGGAATAATTTCGGAATACCCATCAGGGAATTGTGTTTCAATTTTTTGATTCTCTATTTTTATAGAAGCAATAGGATTAAAACAGACATAGGAAAAGCTATTGTCATTCCCATGATAATCACTACTTTCAAGTAGAATACTATTTGGAAATCGATCTCTTATTTTCAAATACACACTTACTGGTGTTATAGTGTCTGCCAGAATTTGTTTAAAATGCGTTTTAAGTGGGTACGTTTTCATGGTTTACATTCATTTAAATTTTATAATAAAAAAAAAGGCTTGTCGTGATTGACAAGCCTTTTCTATGTATTTTGGTTTAAATTATACTATAGGAGGATTCTCTCACGACGTCTGACGTAAGTTGTTCCACCACCAAGTATTATTTAAAATTGTTTGCATCTTTTTATTGATTGGTACAAATGTATTAAAATATTTTTTTTAAAACCAAATAAAAGTTTAGAAATTATCTTACTTGTTTGGATGCGTTTGAAATTATCTTTGATAATACATAACAATTGAAGCTTTTTCTATGGTGTTTTGCCACAAATAATACCCCACAATTTCTGCATTCGTATTTTGGTCTAAGCCTAATTTATCAGTTTTTAAAGCATGAATGGTAATAATGTAAGTATGTATTCCATGTTTTTCTGGTGGGCATGGACCTCCATAACCTTGGACTCCATAACTCGTTTTACTTTGAATAGCTCCTTTTGGAGTTAAGTTTAAACTTAAATTTCCTGTATTGCTAACTAATTCATTTACCGAATTTGGAATATCAAAAACAATCCAATGCCAAAAACCACTTCCGGTTGGAGCATCAGGATCATACATGGTTATGGCAAAGCTTTTAGTTCCTTTTGGAGCATTTTTCCATGATAATTGCGGAGAAACATTTTCTCCAGTGCAACCAAATCCATTAAACTCTTGTTTTTTTGTTGATTGTCCACCAATTTCTTTGCTTTCTAGAGTAAATGTCTGTGCATAAGTGAAAAAAGTGCTAATTAAAAATAGGGTTACAATTATTTTCTTCATAATTTAAATATTTTGTTATAAATCAAAATTAAGTATACTATAATGGAAATAATTGTTCTATTTGTTCAAAAAATGTTGCTATAGGTTCATTTTTTGTAATTGGTATTGTTTGGGAGTGATGCCAAATTTATGTTTGAATGATTGTGTAAAACTTGATAGACTTTCGTATCCAATACTTGCATAGACATCTATGGGACGTTCTTTTTTATTGCGTAACATTTCTGCCGATTTTTCAAGTCTTTTTTCTTGTATCCATTTACTAGGAGAGGAACCATACAGTTTTTTAAATTCTCTTTTAAAAGTGGAAAGACTCATATGTGATAAAAAGGCAAGTTCTTCTAAGGTTAATTTTGAAAAAATATTATTTTCAACTATATTTTTTAAGCGAATATGGTGTTTTAGTAAAGTAGTATTATCTAAAAAAGATATAATTTCGCTACCGTTTTTTTGTGTCAAATAAAAAAGAATTTCTTCTAATTTGAGGGTGAAAAAGTCTTCAGTTAAGGATATTTCTGATTGTATTAATTGCTGTAATGAATTTACAAAGTTAGAAATAAATGCATCATAGGAGAAGATTTTAAATTTGCTTTCCATTTCAGGATTGCTCTGTTTTGTTATATTCTCTATGTGATATTTTTCTTTAAAATGAGTTATAAAACTATCTGAAAAGAAAAACAATAAACTAACATACTTTTTATCTTCCGATAAGTTTTCAGACATTAAACAATTCCCAGACTTTGCAATTACAAAGTCTTTATTGGTAACTATTTTTGAATCATTTTCGTAATACAATTCTTTGGAACCTTCTGTTAAAAAACTAATTAAATTAGCATTTAATTGTACCTTAGATTTATGTGAATGAGCTTCACTTGAAAAGGAATGCACATATACATCAGGAACTTGATTGTTTTGGGTAAAATAATTAGGTAATTCTATTTTGCTCATTACTTCCATTTAGAAGTTAAAATTACAAAAAGAAAATGTTTTTAAAAGGTCAAAGAAAAAGCCCAAAATATTTTGGGCTTTTTCTTTTTCATAGTTTGTGAATTAGAAACTCAAAGTTACATTCAATTCAAAGTCATCATAAATGGTTTTGTCACCTAAATTATCAAAAAAGGAACCAGAACCATATTTAATGTCATATTTTGTTCTATCTACAATTAATTTAGCTGTCGCAGTATCTTTATTAACAGTTATATCAAAAACGATAGGATTTGTTTTTCCTTTGATTTCTAAATCAGCAGTTACGGTGTATACATTGTTACCTTTATCAGCAATTGTTTTGAAAACTAATGTTGATGTAGGGTGACTTTCAACTCCAAAGAAATCTTCAGATTTTAAATGTCCGTCTAATTTACCTTTCATTCCGCCTTCTAAATCGGTTGTATTGATAGAAGTCATGTCTACAGTGAAGTTACCACCCGCTAATTTTTTTCCTTTGAATACTAAAGCACCGTCTTTTAAGTTAATGGTACCATTGTGTTGACCAGTAACTTTTTTACCAATCCACTCAATCTTACTTTTCTCTACATTAACTTTTTTTGTAGTTTGTGCATTCACAGCAAATGAAACTAAAGTTAGGAATGCAACCGCAATTGTTTTAAAATTTTTCATTGTTTTTTTAATTTGATTTAATAATTATAGTGTAATAAATAATTCTTCGTTTGGTTTACGCACTTTTGCATAATGTTGTGTAGCATCTTCTTCATGTCGATAGCCTAAAGTAGCTACTAAAGAAGCGTTCAATCCTAATGCATTTAAGCCTAAAATTTCATTGTATTTTTCTGGTTCAAATCCTTCCATTGGAGTGACATCAATTTTTAATTCCGCTGCTGCATTAAGAAGATTACCAAGTGCTAAATAGGTTTGTTTTGAAGTCCAAATGGCTTTATTTTCAGCAGGTAAAGGGATTAATTTGGATTTCATGAAATCACTATAAGGTTTTAAATCTTCAATTTGTAATCCTCTAGTGTTAGCTATATTAGCCATGTAATTGTCGATTTCATTTTCAGTAACATCAACACTATTAGCAAATACTAATAGGTGAGAAGCATCTACAATTTGGGTTTGACCCCAAGAAGCTGGTTGTAATTTTGCTCTTAATTCAGGATTTTCAATAATTAAAACCTTATAAGGTTGTAATCCATAAGAAGAAGTGCTCAATTGAATGGCTTCTTTAAGTGTTTCTAGATCTTTAGTTGCGATTTTTTTGGTAGCATCAAATTTTTTTGTTGCATATCTCCATTTTTGATTTTCTATAAATGTACTCATATTAATTTTCTCTTATTTTCTCTAATAAATTATTTAATTGTTCTAGTTCGGGATTTGTGAGATTACTCGTTATTCCATTTTCATGATTTTCAATTAAAGGATCTAATTCCGCTAAGGTGTCTAATCCAGTTTGAGTAATCAATATTTCTATTTTTCTTCTGTTTTCTGGGCAAACATTTCGTTCTACCATTTTTTTCAATAGTAATTTATCAATTAATCGAGTAGTGTTACTGTTTTTGGTAACCATTCGATCTTGAATGTCTTGCATATTAATAGGTTTTCCTTTTTGTCCTCTTAGAATTCGTAATACATTATATTGTTCCCCAGAAATTTCAAAAGGCTTTAAAATTTCATTAAATTTATCACCTACATAATTTTTGGTAAAGGCTAAATTTAAGATTACTTTTTTTGCAATACTTAATGCAACTGTACTTTTTATTTCGTCTTCTATTCTCATTTGTAATTACAAAATTTGTAGGTACAAATGTATGTGTTTTTATTATTTGTATATACAAATGTGTGTTAAATTTTTATTAAATTTATAGTAGCCTCTCGTTTAATGATTACTTTTAACTTGTTATGAAGAAATTAATGTATTTAGCATGTTGTTTTTGTAGTGTAATCTTATTTGGACAAACTCCAAAAGAGCCTATTACAATTTACAATCAGGATGAGATTCAGGTAGAATCGTACAATTATGAGGGATTAGAATCTTTTTTGAAAAAGAAAAACGATACCATTTATGTGATTAATTTTTGGGCAACTTGGTGTGCACCATGCATTAAAGAATTACCACATTTTGAGAATATTGGGAAACAGTATGCAAAAGATAAAGTAAAAGTTATTTTAGTGAGTTTAGATTTTCCTAAAAAGGTGCTCTCTAATTTAATTCCTTACATTAAAAGAAAGCAATTACAATCTGAAGTGATACATTTAGATGATCCTGATGCGAATTCATGGATTGAGAAAGTGAATGAGACATGGAGTGGTGCCATACCGGCAACGATTATCTATAAAAACGATTCCTATAGTTTTTATGAGCAATCCTTTACCTATGATGAACTTGAAAAAGAGGTTTTAATTAAAATAAATGAATAATATGAAAGTTTTTAAAATTGTTTTTGGTGTTTTTTTATTTGTACTAATTAGTGCATTTACCCTTAGTGATAATGAAACTTCAGGATATGAAGTAGGTGATAAAGCAACAGATTTTAAGCTGAAAAACGTAGACGATAAAATGGTATCTTTAAGTGACTATAAAGATGTAAAAGGTTATATTGTAATTTTTACCTGCAATCATTGTCCGTATGCCGTAGCGTATGAAGATAGAATTATTGCGTTAGACAAAAAATATAAAAAATTAGGCTATCCAGTAATTGCGATTAATCCGAATAATCCTGCGGTTCAAGAGAAAGATAGTTTTGAATTAATGAAGGTTAGGGCCAAAGAAAAAGGGTTTACTTTTCCGTATTTGTTTGATGAAGGACAAAAAATTTATCCTCAATATGGTGCAACAAAAACACCTCATGTATATGTTTTACAAAAAACAAAAGAAGGAAATATTGTAAAATACATTGGTGCAATTGATGATAATCACGCTGATGAAGAAGCTGTTAAGGTTAAATATGTTGAAAATGCGGTTGATGCCTTATTAAAAAATAAAGAAGTTTCAGTAAAAGTTACCAAAGCTATTGGATGTTCTATAAAAGCATAGTATTTTTGGAGCAAATTATGATATATGAATTTAGAGCAACAACAATGGTGGAGTCAGTTTTTAACTGATGAAAAAGGAATCATTCTCGATGTTAGAACCGAAGAGGAGTATAACAGAGGAAAAATTGCAAATGCAATGAATATTGATATTTTCAAAGGTCAAGGTTTTATCTATGCTTTAGAAGAATTGGATAAAACTAAAAACTATTATGTGTATTGTGCAGCTGGATCGAGAAGCGCTAATGCTTGTAATATAATGAGAGAATTGGGTTTTGCTAATGCTTACAATTTAGTAGGCGGTATAACAGAATGGGAAGGCCCAATAGATACAGAATAATTTCAATAGGACCTTAAATAAAAAGAGTTATCTAGTAGATAACTCTTTTTATTTTTTATAATTTTTTACTGTAGGTTCTTCTTCGCTTGGTTATTTTAGAATCGAAATGTTTCCAAAGATTGTGTACCGCATTATTTTCTTCTAATTCTGGAGTTCTCACACAGGTATGAATACCTTTAGCTTTGAAAATTTTATAATATTCTTCAAAAATAATCGCTGTAATTCCTTTGCTCTGATACTCTGGTGTAACTCCAATTAAATAAAAAACAGCCTCTTTAGAATGTTTTCTTGCTTGAAGTAAATGATAAAAACCAAAAGGGAATAGTTTTCCTTTGGCTTTTTTAAGAGCATCACTAAAACCAGGCATAACAATAGCAAATGCCACCATTTTATCGTCTTTATCCAATATGAATTTTATATATTCCGGATTAATAAAACTGATATATTTTTTCTTGAAATATTCTTTTTGAATCTGATTTATAGCAACAAAGGATTGTAATTTAGCGTAGGTTTCATTAAACAAATCAAACATTTCATCCACATAAGGCATGATATCTTTCGTTTTTGTAAAATTGATGGCTCTTAAATGATATCTTTCTTGTATTAATTTACTGATTTTCATAAATGGAGCAGGATCAATATTGGTAAAGGAAAAACTACTTTCTACATATTCCTTTTCTTTAACTAATCCTAATTGTTCAAAATGATCTTTGTAATAAGGCATACTATACCAAGTAACCATATTTCCCATTTCTTCAAAACCTTTCACTAAAACACCTACTTTATCTAAATTGGAAAAACCAATAGGTCCTTCTACCATCTCTAAGTGATGCTGTCTTCCTAATTCATATACTTTTTCTAGTAAAGCTTTGGTAACTTCAATATCGTCAATTACATCAAACCATCCGAAACGAACTTTACTCTTTTTTAAGATATTTACTTCATCCCAATTAATTATAGCCGCTATTTTACCTGCAATTTTACCCTCTTTATACGCTACATAAAAATGGGCTTCTGCTGAATGGAAAGCTGGATTCTTTCTTTTATCAAAAGTCTCTAATTCTTCAGCTATAATAGGAGGTATCCAATTGGGATTGTCTTTAAATAGCTCAAAAGAAAATAGAACATATTCTTTTAACTCTTTTTTTGTACTTACTTTTTTTACTGTAATCATTTTATTCTATTTCAACCTCGTCTTTACGTTTTTTCTTCTCTTTTTCTGCTTTTTTCTTCATTTTTTGATCCATTTTACTGCCTTTGTCTTTTTCAATTTTTACTTCCTCATAATTGGCATCAAACCTCCAAGAAAAACCAACACCAGCGTTAAATAAGGATGGGCTATCTTTAATATTCTTACCAATAGAAGCATCCACTTGCATTCGATTGTTAATTAAATAAGCGGCCCCTAATCGGAAAACTCCATCTGAATAATAATCCCCATTATAACCTTGATTTTCAATAAAACCTGACCATTTTTCGTTAAAACCTCTTGTCAATGTAATCACATAGTTAATAGAAGCAAATTTGGAAGCAATTTTATCATACATAATGTTGGTTACAAAAACCCAACGCGAACCAAAATGATTTTGAGCAATTAACATCACTTTTGGGCTAATCGTATTTTCATTTACATAAGAAGGTGCATAATTGAAAGGATTATCTGAAAAGTTAATGTTGACACCCGCATAAGCAGCTACAGCAGGGACAAATTGTCTCCAGTTGAATTTATGATTGGCTTTCCAACTATACAAATTCGGTTTTACTTCGTAATTTTTAAAAGGATCATAGATTAAATATTTTGCACCAACCAAGGTTTTCTTTAAAGCAGATCTGTTTTTACTTTCAAAAAGAGAGGTGTATTTGTCGTTTTGATATTGCAATTCAGCTACGAACTCTAATTCTTCAAAAAATAAGCCCCATCTAAAATCAAGTTCGGCAATAAAGCCATTGGCATCATATTTTAAACCCGCATGATCCTCATTTTGGTAATTTAATCCTGTTTCTACTTGAATAATAGATTTTCCAACTGAAAATGCCATCATCGATTTTCCAGGGCGGTTGGAATTAATCTCATCTGTAAATTGGGCATAATGAACTTGGTAAACAAAGAAAAAGAATACGAATAGTCCTTTAGTATATTTCATGGTGCTAATATTTAGGTCAAAAATAGTATTTTTATAATAATTTTAAGAAACATTACTATGCTTTTATCTACTAATAAGTGTAATTTTGAATTTTAAATTAAATTAGAATGGAAACAGCATCATTCCCAGGTTTACTAAGAACGTTAGCTTTAATAATATTATTTTATTATTTATTTAAATTTTTGTTCCGCATTTTTGCACCTATATTGATGCGTACAGCAGTGAACAAATTGCAACAAAAAATGCAAGATCAAATGAATCAGCAATTTGGACAACAAGGTTCTTACTCGAATCAAAATACATCTTCTCAAAATACAGATACGAAGCAAATGCCAAGAGAGAAAAAGAAAGTAGGTGAGTATGTCGATTTTGAAGAAATAGATTAAAAAAAAATTAAAGGCAATATTTGTTGCTAGAAAGGATATTGTTGCAATATCCTTTTTTTATTTACCTTAGCGTTTTATTTAGATATAATTATACCAATGAAAAAACTGCAACCTTTCATTCCTCATTTTTTAGCCATAATTGGTTTTATTTTAGTCGCTGTAATCTATTTTTATCCCGTTTTAGAAGGTAAAAAAATATACCAATCCGATATCGTTCAATATACGGGTATGGCCAAAGAGCAAAATGATTTTAGAAAGGAAAATAATGAAGAACCTTACTGGACGAATAGTGCTTTTGGTGGTATGCCAACCTATCAGTTAGGGGCCAATTATCCTCATAATTATATTAAAAAACTAGATTCAGTTTTACGATTTTTACCTCGTCCAGCAGATTATTTATTCTTGTATTTTATTGGTTTTTATATTTTGCTATCCGTTTTAAAAATTGATCCTTTAAAAGCCTTTTTTGGTGCTTTAGCCTTTGGTTTTTCAACCTATTTGATTATTATCCTTGGTGTAGGACATAATGCCAAAGCACATGCCATTGCTTATATGCCACTGGTTTTAGCAGGTGTACTATTGGTATACCAAAAAAAATATATTGTTGGTGGTTTGCTAACACTATTTGCTGCAGCTTTGGAGATTCAAGCCAACCACTTTCAGATGACCTATTATTTATTGTTACTTCTTTTAGTGGTAAGTACTTTTTATGTATATCAATTCATAAAAGATAAAGCTTATAAAGAGTTAGGAAAAGTTCTTGGTGTTTTTGTTATCGCTGGAGTATTGGCTGTAGGTGCAAATGCAACTAATTTATTAGCTACTTCAGAATATGCAGCTTTTTCAACTCGAAATAAAAGTGAGCTTACATTTGATGAAAATGGAGCTCCTAAAGTGAATTCTAATGCTATGAGTTACGATTACATAACGGAATATAGCTACGGAAAAGCGGAAAGTTTAAATTTATTAGCTCCAAGACTTTTTGGAGGATCCAATCATGAAGATTTGGGTGTAGATTCAGAAATGTACAGCTTTATCACCCAACAAGGTGTTCCTCCACATGAAGCTGTAGAAATTGTACAACAAATGCCAACCTACTGGGGTGATCAGCCTATTGTTGCTGCACCTGCTTATATTGGGATTGTGGTATTTTTCTTTTTTGTACTGGCCATCTTTGTTGTTGATAATAGAAAATTAAAATATGCCTTAATAACTGGAGCATTACTTTCTTTGTTTTTGTCTTGGGGTAAAAATTTCTCTTTTTTGACAGACTTTTTTATAGATTTTGTTCCAATGTATAATAAGTTTAGAGCCGTTTCTTCGATACAAGTCCTATTAGAACTGTGTGTTCCGGTTTTGGCTATACTCGGTTTTTCTCGTTTTTTCAAAATTGAAGATAAAAATGAACAATGGAATGCTCTTTGGAAAAGCGGTGCCATTGTTTTTGGACTTTTAACTCTTTTATTTGTATTCAAAGGCACTTTTGATTTTGCTGGAGGTAATGATGGCTATTATGCTCAAAATTATGGTCCAGAATTTATGAGTGCATTAAGAAAAGATAGAATGTCGTTATTCACAAAAGATATCTTACGTTCTATGGGCTTTGTATTAGTTGCATTTGCCATTCTATTTTTACATAATAAAGGAAGCTTAAAAGAAATAAGAGCCGTTATTTTAATTGGATTATTGTTTTGTGTAGATTTAGTTCCTATTGATAAAAATTATGTAAACAAAGAAGACTTTGTTTTTGCTAGAGAGATGGATGAACCTTTTCAGCCTACTGAAGCAGATTTAAAGATCCTACAAGATACCACACATTTTAGAGTTTTTGAAGTAAACGGACAAATGAGTAGTGCTAGAAGTTCGTATTTTCATAAATCTATTGGTGGTTATCATGCAGCAAAACCAAGAAGAATGCAACAATTATTTGATTACCAAATCGCTAAAAATAATGTTGGTGTTTTGAATATGCTGAATGTGAAATATATCATTCAAAATGGAGAAGACGGCAAACCAGTAGCTTTAATCAACCCAGCAGCAAATGGAAATGCATGGTTTGTAGAAAAAATAGATTTGGTTAATTCTGCAGATGAAGAAATGAAAGTATTGGATAGTTTAGATACTAAGAATGTAGTAGTAATGAATTCTTTGGAAAATAGTTTCAAAGGAAATATTGAAAAAGATTCAACAGCTTCAATCACATTGCGAACCTATCGTCCTAATTATTTAAAATATACCTCCAATAACTCAAAAAATGGTTTTGGAGTATTTTCTGAAATGTATTATGAAAACGGTTGGAAAGCTACTATTGATGGTAAAGAAACGGAAATATATAATGTAGATTATGTCTTAAGAGGTTTGTCTATTCCTGCTGGTAAGCACACCATTGAATTTAAGTTTGAACCCCAAGTAGTGCAAACAGGAAGTAAAATAGCGTTAACAAGTGCTATCCTTATCTTTTTATTACTCTTAGGAGGCGTTTATTTTGAAACAAAGAAAAAATAATATTACACCCATAAAAAAAATACTCATTGTTTCTTATTATTGGCCTCCAGCAGGTGGGCCAGGAGTGCAACGTTGGTTAAAATTTGTCAAGTATTTGCCAGATTTTGGAATTGAACCTCACGTTTATATTCCAGAAAACCCAACCTATCCTTTGCTTGATGAAAAACTGCTAAGTGAAGTTTCAGAAGAGACGATTATCATAAAAAAAAGTATTTTTGAACCTTATGGTTTGGCTTCTATTTTTTCCAAAAAGAAAGCTAAAAAAATAAGTTCTGGAATTATTTCCAATCAGAAGCAGCAGTCGGTACTTGAAAAAATGATGCTTTGGGTTAGAGGTAATTTATTTATACCAGATGCTCGAGTTTTTTGGGTAAAATCATCGGTTCGTTATTTAAAAGACTATCTTAAAAAACATCAAATCGATACGGTTATTACGACTGGGCCACCACATAGTTTACATCTTATTGGTTTACAATTAAAGAAAGAAATAAATATCAATTGGATTACCGATTTTCGTGATCCATGGACCACAATTGGTTATCACAAACAATTAAAGTTAAGTTCTTGGGCAGCCAAAAAGCATAAGTTTCTAGAAAAAGAAGTCTTACATTCTTGTGATGCCATTATTGTAACTTCAGAAACGACAAAGAAAGAATTTGAACTGCTTACTAATCGTCCTATTGAAGTGATTACCAATGGCTATGATGTGGAACAAATAAATAAAAAACCTTTAGATGTAAAATTTACTTTGGCGCACATAGGTTCTTTTCTTTCTGAACGAAATCCCCAAATTTTATGGCAAGTACTATCCGAATTAACACAAGAAAATGAAAGTTTTGCCACACATTTCGAACTAAAATTAATAGGAGCAGTTAGTAGTGAAGTGTTAGAAAGTATTCAGAAATATAAGTTGGCTCCATTTGTAAATAATTTGGGTTATGTTTCTCATGCGGAAGCCTTGCAAGAACAACGTTGTTCCCAAGTTTTATTACTGATTGAAATTGATTCTAAGGAAACCAAATGCATTATACCAGGAAAGCTATTTGAATATATGGTATCGGAACGTCCAATTTTAGCTATAGGTCCAACAGAAACTGATGTTGAGAAAATTATTAAGGCAACTAATACAGGTACGTTTTTTAATTATCACGAAAAAGAAGCTTTAAAAAATCAAATTTTAAGTTATTTTTGGATGTATTTAGAGCATAATTTAAAATCTCACCCTGTTGGTTTGCAACAGTACAGTAGAAAAAGTTTAACTGAAAGACTTTCCAAGCTCCTAATTTCTAATTTCTAATTTAAAAATGGGAATAGTTATCAATCAATCCATTAAGAATACGGTGATTACCTATATAGGTTTTGCAATTGGAGCAATCAATACCTTATATATGTATGTGCAATTTTTAGGCGATACATACTATGGATTGGTAGGTTATATTTTATCTTCAGCTAATATTTTAATGCCTTTAATGGCTTTTGGAGTGCACAATACTTTAGTGAAATATTTCAATGATTACGAAACAGAGGAAGAAAAATCGAAGTTCTTAACCTTTGTTTTATTCTTACCCTTATTATTGGTTATTCCTTTATCTTTAGTAGCCTATTTTGGTTACCATCAAATAGCAGCAATGTTATCGAAAGAGAATGCAATTGTATACGATTATGTTTGGCAAATTCCAGTGATAGGACTGTCTATGGGATATTTTGAGATTTTTTATGCTTGGGTAAAAGTCCATTTACAATCGGTTTTAGGAAATTTCATCAAAGAAGTAGTATTGCGTATTTTAGTAAGTATAACTTTGTTTGCAGTCTATTTTAATTGGATTACCCCAGAAGAGTTTGTATATGCATTAATGGGCATTTATTTATTTGCTATGTTATTCATGAAATGGTTTGCATTTAAAGTGCGTTTTCCTATATTTTCTTTAAGTATTCCAACAAATGCAAAGGCCATAGTGGTTTATAGTTTGTTCATTATTCTAACTGGAGGAATTGCCAATTTATTTTTGGAAATCGATAAATTCATGTTGAACAATTATGTAAAGATTGAAAACATAGCCTATTATTCGGTTGCCATATTTATAGCGACAGTTATTGCTGTTCCAAGTAGAGCGATGCATCAAATAACCTACCCAATTACCGCTAAATTAATGAGCGAAAATAAGTATGAGGCACTTAATGATTTGTATCAAAAAACATCTATTACACTGCAAATCATTGGAGGTTTAATTTTCATTGGAATTTTATGCAATATTAATGAGTTGTATGTATTGTTACCTCAGGAATATTCGGAAGGAATTTTTGTGGTTTTTACTATTGGGTTATCCAAATATTTTGACCTCATTTTAGGAAATAATAATGCGATAATTTTTAATTCACCCTATTACAAAACGGTTCTTTTTTTAGGGGTTTTATTACTACTGGTGACCATTGGATTGAATATGATTTTTATTCCTTTGTATGGATTAAAAGGAACTGCATTTGCTACTTTATTGTCTATTACATTGTACAGTTTATCTAAATTATTTTTTGTGGTACTCAAGATGAAGTTATTTCCTTTTTCATGGAATACACTCAAATCATTAGGTATTTTAATTGTGACATTTTTGACATTTTATTTTTGGGATTTTGGTTTTCATCCAATTCTCAATATCTTTTTAAAATCAGTTTTGATTACTTCTTTCTACATGGGCTTGTCGTATTATTTTTCTCTTTCTACTGATATTAATCTTATTTTAGAAAAATTTTTATATAAAATAGTTAAAAAATAAAAATCCTGCTTCACATTACTGTTCGGCAGGACTTTTTAACAAACAAACTAAACCAATCAAAACTATATTACGAAATTTTTATTTCTTTTTATCTACTGCTTTTATATCATCTGCAGCCATTTTTGCTTTTGTACCATCTTGGCGATAGTAGTAGTAGTCTTCTTCATCGTCATCGTTACTGTAACCAGAACCTGATTGGTATTCATAATGGTTGTCAGCTTGATAGTGATTGTTGTTAGTAGTATAGGTATAATGTCCGCTATAACTGTTAACTACTCCAATGATATTCACAATTCTACCTCTTCGATCATAAATGATTCGTAAACCACCTACTTGAGTTAGAGCAAAACTGTTATAATTCATATAAACAGAACCAACTCTTTTTACTCTTCCTCTTGCATCATAGTTAATAAAAACATTACCAACTCGTCTAACTCTTCCCATATAATCGTGTTCAATTTTTGTACCAGAAGTACCATAGTAAGTATTTGAATACCCTCTTGTACCTGGTGCCCCATACGTTCTATTTACACTGTTTGATCTTCTATTTGGTGCTGTGGTTTGAACCGTATTAAAATCAAATTCACCATTTGGGAAGATATAAAATTCGATTCCTCTTTCCATGAATACTATCGGATCTGCAAATCTATAATCTACAGGTGGATAAGCTCTTTCAATTGCATCATCAAAAACCTTTTTATCCGATGCTTTTGCCGTATGTAAACCTAAAGTTAAAACTGCGATAACTAATACTTGAGTAATTTTTTTCATAACACATCAATTTAAGGTTAAACTCTCAACTTTGTTTTTATTTTAAAAACGTGTTGCTTGATTAGGTATAACCAATTTGCGTGCCAAAAAATAAAAGTTGGTGAAATATTTTTTTAATTCGTTGATTATTAGTTTGATAACTGTAATAAAAAAATCCAGCTTAATAGCTGGATTTTTTTATTACAATAATTCAGTGATTAGGCACCGTATTTTCTCATCATTTCTTCTTGCATTTGTTGGATACCATCCATACCTAAAGTTGAGAATAAGAAAATCATGTACACTACATATATAGCACTTAATACAATTCCAATGATACATAAAATTCTACCAATGTTTAAATTACTATAATTTGAATATAATGAAGGATTCTCTTTGTACATTAAGAGATCTTTTTTCGAAATAACTAACCCTATAATACCGAGTACTAATCCAATTACCCCGTAACAACAACAGGTTAAGATTGAAAGAATTCCCAGAATTAAGACAGCAGTAGCATTAGGTAATTTTTGATTTTCCATAATTTTAATTTATTTGTTAGATTGATTTTGTTACGATTAATAAAAATGTTTATAGTAGTAGGCAATAACCATAATGAATGCATTCATGATAGCTAATGTAATTACAATTTTACTATAATTTCTTGATTTATCTATTAAATGAATCAAGAGAAACATAAAGAAAAGAAGTGTGGTATATATTGCAGGATACATTTTAAATGCTCCTATAAAATCTCCTTGAAAAAGTAATGCCAAAGCTCTTTGGGTACCACAACCAAGACATTCCACCCCAAAAAGAGATTTGCTTAGGCAAGGCAGCATGTATTCTTCCATATGTATGACTTTTTTTTACAAGTTTACAAAAATTATATTGTAAAAAAAACAGCCTGTCAATTTTAGTTTTTTATATTTGAAAAAAGATTTAGAATGAAAAGTTTAATTTATACAATCTTACTTTTTGGGTTAGGGATTTATGCAATTTATGAACAGTCAAAACCAGAGCCTAATAAATGGATAATGTTTATTGCATTTGCACTTTTCTTTATAGGATTGTTTCGAATTATGAAAAAGATTCCTAGTAAAAATGATACGGAAAATAATGAAGATGAATCATAGTTTTGAAATAGGGGACAAAGTATCTGTATTAGATGATGCTATTGATGGTGTTGTTACCAAAGTGAGTGCTACTGAAATTACAGTAACTACTAATGACGATTTTGTGATGCAATTTAAACCAGATGAATTGGTTAAAGTAAACAAAGAATCTTTAAAAGGTTTATTTTCTTCAAAAAGTGTGAACCAAGTATTATCGGAAAAAAAAGAACCTGTAAAGCGATCTTTTGTAAAAGAAAAAAAATCAAGAAAAGAAGATTTCGTTTTGGAAGTAGATTTACATATTGAAAAGTTAGTTCCTTCTACTAAGGGGCTTTCTAATTACGAAATATTAAATATTCAAATGGATACTGCCAAAGGGCAACTGGATTTTGCTATTCGAAACCGAATGCAAAAATTAGTATTTATCCATGGAGTAGGAGAAGGAGTCTTAAAGTCGGAACTTGAGTTTATGTTAAACCGTTACGAACAAGTAAGTTTTCAAGAAGCTAGTTTCCAAAAGTATGGATTTGGTGCTACTGAAGTGTATATTAAACAGAATGTACGTTAATTCACATTAATTTCGTGATTTCCAAAAATATAACTTTCAAAACTAAAAGAATTATCCACGCTAGCAAAATTTACATTTTGAAAAGTGATATTGTGAGAATACTTTACTAATACATCATTGGTATCAAACACTTCGTTGGTTTCTACCAAAATTTTACCACCAGTTGCGATCCATTCTTTGCTAACTGTAGGTGAGGAAACAGGTACTAATGCACATACGGTAGCATTCGAAACATTGCCCGAATATTTTCTATAAAAAATTTCATTAGTTCCTCCAATGGTTGCTTCTCTAGGTGTACCATTTGTTGGGGAAGAAGCGAAAAGGGTGTTGTAAACCCCTTCAGGTACATTTAAAAGTAATAATTCATCATTTTTTGTTTTAAACAATAAATAGTTATCGGTACATTTTTGAATGGTTTGATTTTCAAAATTAAAAGATTCTAAAGTTAATTCTCCATCATCACAAGAAGAAAACAAAAAGAAGCTAAAAACAATAAGCAAAATTTTTTTCATAAGAGATAGCTTAATAAACGCTGCGTATATTTCAAACAAAAATAAGTTTAATATTTTATTTTGGACCACATATTTAACGAATTTTTAAATTCTTTGTTATTAATAATCAATTTTAAGTTTTGCAGTTATAATTTCTAAATTATGCTTTATTAATTTAAACATTCAAAGTTATTAACAATCGAAATCGTTGTAATTTTTTAATAATTTGATAAAAATGAGTTTAAGAAATCGTTTTCGTTAATAACTAATTATAGGAAATGCATGAAGGAAATTCATATAAATGTATATTTATGAAAAATTTCACTACAATTTTATCATTTTAACAATTATTTGAAAAGATGAAGCGTTTATGATTAAAAAGTAGTATTGATCAATCTAACCAACATTTAATTATGAGTACAAACCAAACAAAAACAAACTACCCTGCTTTATACACGTTAATTACTGTGTTTTTCTTTTGGGGATTTATTGCAGCAGGTAATAGTATTTTCATTCCCTTTTGTAAAAGTTATTTTTCTTTAGATCAATTTCAATCACAGCTGGTTGATTTTGCTTTCTACACAGCTTACTATATTGGAGCATTATTATTATTTGCTTTAGGGAATAGTTCTGGTAAAGATATTGTAGGAAAATGGGGTTATAAAAAAAGTATTGTTTATGGGTTATTATTCTCTGCACTTGGAGCAGGTGCTATGATTGTTGCTGTAGAAGCAAATTTATATGCTGGAATGCTTGTAGGTTTGTTTATAGTGGCTTTAGGTTTTTCTTTACAACAAACTGCGGCAAATCCTTTTGCAATTTTATTAGGTGATCCAAAAACAGGTGCAAGTCGTGTAAATTTAGGTGGAGGTATTAACTCTTTTGGAACTACTATAGGTCCAATAGTTGTTGCACTTGCATTATTTGGTACAGCAGCTTCTATTACTGATGAGCAAATTAAATTATTAGAATTGAATAAAGTTGTGATTTTATATATCTGTGTAGGGCTATTATTTGTAGGTGCTGCAGCATTATTCTATTTTTCTAAAAAGGTACCTTCTGGTGTTTCTGAAGAACCAATTGAAAAATCCAATAAAGCTTTAAGAACACTCGTTGTTATGACTATTCTCTTGGCAGCTATGTTTACTCCAGTGTTTCAAAGTTATAAAAGTGAATCAGCTGTTAAGATTGAAAAACTACAATCTGAAATAAGTGTTTTACAAAAGCAGACAAGTGAAAATTTGAGTGTAGAAAGTAATGATATTACATTAAAAAGAGAAGAAATAAAGCAGTTACAAGAACCACTTGAAAAATACAGAATGGGCTGGCTTTTTGGAGCATTATTTGTAGTTATTGGAGGAATCTTGTTTTCATATACATCTGCGAAAAGGAAAGCTGACGGATGGGGAGCAATGCAATATCCTCAATTGGTTTTAGGAATGCTTGCTATATTCACGTATGTTGGTGTTGAAGTTGCTATTGGAAGTAATTTAGGAGAATTATTGAAGTTAAAAGATTTTGGAGGACTAGAATCATCTGATATAGCACCTTATATTTCAATGTATTGGGGAAGTTTGATGATTGGACGTTGGGCTGGTGCCGTAAGCGCATTTAATTTAACAGGTGCTAAAAAAACAATGGCATTAGTTATTGTGCCTTTATTAGCTTTTGGAATAATTTTAGGAGTAAATATAATTTCAGGTAAAGATATGAAACCATTGTATTATTATATTTTCTGTGTATTTATTCAAATTGGCGCATTCTTTTTAAGTAAAGATAAGCCTGCAAGAACATTAACCATTTTTGGTAGTTTTGGAATTTTAGCGATGTTGATTGGTTTGTTTTCAACAGGAACTGTTGCTATTTACGCCTTTTTAGCTGGTGGGTTAGCTTGTTCTATTATGTGGCCGTCAATTTTTAGTTTATCTATTATTGGTTTAGGAAAGTATACTTCCCAAGGATCTGCATTTTTAGTTATGATGATTTTAGGAGGTGGTATTATTCCACCTATACAAGGTAAGTTATCCGATTTAATTGGAATTCATCAATCTTACATTATTGCGGTTATTTGTTTTGCTTATTTAACTTTATTTGCCATATTAGTGAAAGGAATTTTGAAAAAGCAAAATATTGATGTTGATGCCATTGAAGTAGATGGCGCACATTAATAAATTGAAAATAATAGTAATAATATAAAAAAACCGATTTGTTACAATCGGTTTTTTTATGACTTTATAAATAATTATAATGATGTTTAGAAAAGCATAACGTCATTTTTAGCCCCGATAGAAGTGACATCCTTTTCTTTTTTATTAAAAACGAAAAGATAGAACGAATAGCGGGTGGGTTTTTCTTATGAATGAGATGTTTTGGTGCTCCTAATAAAAATATGGAGTATATTCTTTTCTATAATTAATAAAAAAATCCGTTTATAAGTAAACGGATTTTGGTATTTAAATGAATTTTATTTTTACAAGTGGATAACTTCACCATAAGCGTCAGCTACAGCTTCCATAACCGCTTCACTCATGGTTGGGTGAGGATGAACTGCTTTTAAGATTTCATGCCCTGTGGTTTCTAATTTTCTTGCTACCACAGCTTCTGCAATCATATCGGTAACTCCAGCTCCAATCATATGACAACCTAGCCATTCCCCATATTTTGCATCAAAGATAACTTTTACAAAACCATCTGGTGTTCCAGCCGCTTTTGCTTTTCCTGAAGCTGAAAATGGGAATTTACCAACTTTTATTTCGTATCCTTTTTCTTTAGCAGCTTTTTCGGTTAAACCAACAGATGCAATTTCTGGAGTAGCATACGTACATCCTGGAATATTTCCATAATCTAACGCTTCCACATGCATACCCGCAATTTTCTCAACACATAATATCCCTTCAGCTGAAGCTACGTGTGCTAATGCTTGTCCTGGAGTAACATCTCCAATAGCGTAGTAACCCGGAACATTTGTTTGGTAGAAATCATTTACTAAAATTTTATCTCTATCAGTTGCAATACCAACTTCTTCTAGACCAATGTTTTCAATATTGGTTTTAATACCAACAGCAGAAAGTAAAATATCCGCTTCTAAAACTTCTTCTCCTTTTGCAGTTTTTACAAATGCTTTAACTCCATTTCCAGCAGTATCAATTCTTTCAACTGACGAATTTGTCATGATTTTGATGCCCGCTTTTTTCATGGAACGCTCAAATTGTTTTGAGATATCTTCATCTTCAACAGGAACTACATTAGGCATGAACTCTACGATAGTTACATCAGTTCCCATTGCATTGTAAAAATGTGCAAATTCCACGCCTATAGCACCAGAACCTACAACAATCATTTTTTGTGGTTGTTCTGGTAAGGTCATGGCTTGTCTGTAACCAATTACTTTTTTACCATCTTGTGGTAAGTTAGGTAATTCTCTTGAACGCGCTCCTGTAGCAATAATGATATGATCTGCAGTATATTCTGTTATTTTATTGTCTTTATCTGTAACTTCTACTTTTTTTCCAGGTTTTACTTTACCAAAACCATCAATAACATCAATTTTATTTTTTTTCATTAAGAATTGAACTCCTTTGCTCATTCCTTCTGCTACATCTCTTGAACGCTTTACAACGGCATTGAAATCTTTATCAAATTCTTTTACGGTTAATCCGTAATCAGATGCATGTTTAAGGTAATCAAAAACTTGTGCCGATTTTAATAAGGCTTTTGTTGGTATACAACCCCAATTCAAACAAATTCCACCTAAGTTTTCTTTTTCTACAATGGCTACTTTAAAACCTAATTGTGAAGCTCTAATTGCGGTTACATATCCACCAGGGCCACTTCCTAAAACAATGATGTCGTATTTCATTTTTGTGCTTTTATTTATTATTGTTAAAATACAGTCGCAAATGCTCGTGTCATTTTTTGATTTTTATAGTAAAAAAGTAATTCTAATAATTATCGTTTGCGAATTTAAGGAATTATTTTAAAAGATTATACTTGAATTGAAAATTGCGATTCGTATAAATTTTTGTAATATCCTTTTTCTAAAGCTAGTAGTTCGGTATGTGTACCCGATTCTACTATTTCACCTTTATCCATTACAATAATTCGATCGGCTTTCATAATAGTTGCCAATCGATGTGCAATGATAATTGAAGTTCTTCCTTTTGTTATTTTTTCAGTTGCGTTTTGAATTAATTCTTCTGAATAACTATCAATAGAAGAAGTGGCTTCATCTAAAATTAAGATACTTGGGTTACTAACATACGCTCTTAAAAAAGCAATTAATTGACGTTGGCCCGAAGATAGCATCACACCGCGTTCTTTAACATTGTAATCGTATCCGTTAGGTAGACTCATGATAAAATCGTGTACACCAATTTTTTGTGCTGCCAAGATAACATCCTCACGTAGAATGGACTCATCGTACAAGGTAATGTTGTTGTAAATTGTATCTGCAAAAAGGAAGACATCCTGTAAAACTACTGCAATTTGTTTGCGTAAACTTTCAATAGTGTAGTCATCAATATTGGTATGGTCAATTAAGATGTTTCCAGAATCAATTTCATAAAATCGATTCAATAGATTAATAATAGTCGATTTTCCAGCTCCAGTACTTCCTACAATGGCTACAGTTGCTCCAGCTGGAATTTCTAAGTTAATTCCTTTTAAAACTTCTTCACCTTTAAGATAACTAAATCGAACTTGTTGAAAGGAAATGATGCCCTCAAAACGGTTGGCAATAACTTCCCCTTTATCTTGAATTTGGCTATCCGTTTCTAGTATTTCGAATACTCTATCTGCTGCGACAATTCCCATTTGCATAACATTGAATTTATCTGCAATTTGTCGTAAAGGGTTGAAAAGCATATTAATTAGCATCGTATAGGTAAATAAATCACCAAAAGTAGTACTAGTGTCACCATCTAAAATTTGGGAACCACCGTACCAAACAATAGCACCTAATGCTAGAGAAGAAACGAAATCAGCTATAGGGAAGAAGATAGAGTTATATAAAATATTTTTTAACCAAGCTTTATTGTGTTTTTGGTTAATTTCTTTAAACTTTTCATATTCAATTTTTTCACGATTGAAAAGTTGTACAATTTTCATTCCAGTCAATCGTTCTTGTACAAATGTATTTAGATTAGAAATCTCATTTCGTACTTCATTAAAGGCAACTTTCATTTTCTTTTGGAAAATATTGGTTGCGTAAATTAATATTGGCATTGCCAAAAGAACAATAATAGTAAGTTCCCAATTCATGTAAATCATAATCCCTAAAATGACAATCATTTTTAGAATATCACTAACAATCATAAACAACCCTTGACTAAAAATACTCGCAATAGATTCGATATCAGAAACCGTTCTAGTGACTAACTTGCCTACAGGTTCATTGTCAAAATATTTCATTTTAAAGGAAGTTATGTGTTTGAATAACTTATCTCGAATATCTTTGATAATGTCCTGACCTAACCAGTTGGCCCAATAGGTAAAGAAAAATTGAGAGAGTACCTCTAAAAGTAAAACTACTCCCATAATAATAACATATAGTAAAAGGCCTTCTTTATTGTGATTTTTTAAATAATCATCAACGGTTTGCTTCAGTAAGTAAGGACGTGCTGCAGCAAAAATAGATAATAAAATAGCCCAAACAATTACCCAATTGAACCTACTTTGATAAGGTTTTGCATATTGGATTACTTTTTTTAAAGATTTTGGCTTAATAGCACTCATTTATTTTTTAATTATATTATAAATATCAATTATTTGTATGGCTTTCCAAATAAGGATAGTCAATTTTTACTAGATACAATCCGTGTGCAGGAACTGAAAAACCAGCATTACTTCTGTTTTTACTCAGAATAATAGCATTAAATTCTTGATAGCTTATTTTTCCTAATCCAATATTAATCATGGTACCAACTATTGCACGAACCATATTTCGTAAAAACCGATCCGCTGTAATGGTAAAAATAAATTCAGTATCCTTTTGAATCCAATAGGCTTCAGTAATTTTACAATTAAAAGTGTGAACATCTGTATTTACTTTTGAAAAACATTCAAAATCAGTATGTTGAAATAATAATTCACACGCTTTGTTCATGGCTTGTACATCTAATTTTTTAGAAAAATACCAACTTCCCTCTTGATTGAAAACATCTTTAAAAGTATGGATGTAGTATTCATACGTTCTGCTTGTAGCGTCAAAACGAGCGTGAGCGTCTTCTTTGACTTGTATTAAATCAAAAATTACAATATCTTTCGGTAAATAGGAGTTTAATTTTTTGATCCAATGTTTGGCATCCAATTCATTTTGGCAATCGAAATGAGCAAACATTTCTTTTGCATGCACACCGCTATCAGTTCTACCTGCACCAACAATCTCAATTTTTTCTTTTAAAAGTAAACTAAGTGCTTTGTCTAGTGTTTCTTGTACAGAAACGGCATCGGGTTGAATTTGGAAACCAAAATAATTTTTTCCGTTATAAGCAAATTTGATAAAATATCTCAATTCTAGTTTATTTTTACAAAGTGGCAAAGTTACAAAATTCCCTTCCTAATTTAAGTTTTCTTAATCCCAAAGTTTGTTAACAACTTTTAAAATTATTAATCAGTAGGAACTATTTGTATTATTTTTGTGCTATGACAAAGATTTTATTACTTTCCGATACCCATAGCTATATTGACGATCAAATAATGAAATACGTAAGACAAGCTGATGAAGTTTGGCATGCGGGTGATATAGGCGATTTAATTGTAACAGATACCATTAAAAAAGAAAAGCCATTACGAGCTGTTTTTGGAAATATTGATAATCAGGATGCAAGAAAAGAATTTCCGTTACACAATCGTTTTTTTTGTGAAAAAGTAGCAGTTTGGATAACGCATATAGGTGGTTATCCAGGGAAATATAATTTGGAAGTACGAGAAGAAATAGTAAAGAACCCACCTAAAATTTTTATTTGTGGACATTCTCACATATTAAAAGTTATGCCAGATAAAAAATTAGGATTGTTACATATGAATCCTGGAGCTGTTGGAAAACATGGTTTTCATCAAGTTCGTACCATGCTTCGCTTTGAAATTGATGGAGATGCTATTCAAAACTTAGAAGTGATTGAGTTGGGTAAAAAATAAATAGATAGAGTGCTGTAAAATAGATAATTAATATTAATTTTAGTGTTAATTTTTTTTTAACTGCACCTGTTTTTAGAGTTAAGAATTGTAACTTTATAGTGTAATTTAAAAAAAGATAATCATGAGAAAAATAGTTTTAATTTTTGTCTTGTGTCTGTCTTTTATGACATTTGCACAAGAACAAATCAACGCGCCAAAAATTTTAGAATTAAAATTCGAACAAGAGTTTAAAGGAGCAACAGATGTGAGTTGGTCCTTATTTTATAGAGGTAAGTTTAGAGATCAATTACGATATGAAGTGGAATTTTTAAAAGGAAATACGAAATATTTAGTGAGTTATGATAAAGAAGGTAATATCAGAGCAATTGAAAAAAGTATTGCTATTAATTCTTTAAATAAACCAATATTAGATTATTTAAAGAGAGAGTATCCCACTTTTGATATTAATGAGGCTTCTATTATAAAAAAAGATGATGGCGAAGAGTTTTACAATATTGGTGTTTCAGATTCTAAAGAATTTTTTGTTTTAGTATTTACTAAAGCAGGTGATTTTTTGTATCTAACATCGCTTGGTGAAAAGTATTAATATACAAATTGATATTATAATAAAAAAAATCCGAATCATTACAATTCGGATTTTTAACGCACTAATAAACTAAGATGTTAGGTTTATCGCAATCGATCCACAGATTTTACGAGATCTTCGTCCTTTTTAATTGCTCTATTAGCTAGAACAAGAAAAACGATAGAAATGGCAGGAAGAATCATCCCAATACCCTTCTCAGAAACTTCCGTTTCTCCGGATAAGCTTAGTGTTCGATACACAAAAAATCCTAGTAAAATAAAGTTAAATATGATTGACAATCTGTTTAATACAAATTGCGTTTGTCTTTTTTTAAAACTAAAGATACTAATTAAAGTTATTAAAGAAATGAAACCAAATAATAACATATATATGAGTGAGCTTGTAAAATAAACTGGAGTTGCATTCCCTACTTCTTTCCATAAGAAAAAGATAAAGGGAAGTGCTGCAGTTAATATACAGCTAATAAGCATATATAAAGTTTGAATTCTTTGTAACATTATAATTCGTCTTAGCACGGCAAAAATAGATTTTCTTTTTTAAAAAAACTATTGTTTTATTCAATTTTATTCGTAATATTGCAGGGTACAATCGTAAGTACTTCATTCTACGATTTGTAAATCTAAAAAAAAATCTCATATTTTTTGTTGACCTAAATCTTAAATAATTTATTCATAATATATCCATGTTTGATATTGAAGTATTAAAAGAGATGAAACTCTCTGAATTACAGGAAATTGCTAAAATTGCCAAAGTCAAAAAATACAGAACATTAAAAAAAGACGAATTAATTTATCAAATTTTAGATGTTCAAGCTGCTAATCCTGAAACTATTAAAGTAGAGGAAACGAATGTAGCTAAAGCTGAAGAAAATACTGTAAAAGCCAAGAGAGCTAGAGTTGTTCCTTCTAAAATTGAAAAAAAAGTACCTGTTACTAATCCTTTCAAAGAAAAAACAGTTTCTGAAAATGAAGATGTTATAGCAGAAGAACCAAAACCAAAAGTTGTTGCTTCTGCATCAAAAGTTTCTAAACCTATAAAAGGAAAAAAAGCAAATTCAAATGAAACCAAGCCAGTTTCATTAGAAGAAAAAAATGAAAATAAAGAAATTCCTACTGAAGAAGCTACTGTAAAGTCTTCTGCTCCAATTAAAAATACAAACCCTAATCCGAATCACAAAGCCAATCAGAATAACCCTAATCATCCTGCTTATAAAAAAGCAAATGGTAATCCGAACCCAAATCAAGGACAAAATCAAAATACTAAAAATAATTTTAGAGAACCAGATTTTGAGTTTGATGGAATTATTGAAAGTGAGGGTGTGTTAGAAATGATGCCTGATGGATATGGTTTTTTACGTTCTTCGGATTATAATTATTTAGCATCACCTGATGATATTTATTTATCAACTTCTCAGATTAGATTATTTGGATTAAAAACGGGTGATACGGTGAAAGGAGTGGTTCGTCCTCCAAAAGAAGGTGAGAAATATTTTCCACTTGTTCGCGTTTTAAAAATTAATGGACATGATCCACAAGTTGTAAGAGACAGGGTTTCTTTTGAGCATTTAACCCCAGTATTTCCAAAAGAGAAATTTAAATTGGCAGAAAAATCAAGTACGATTTCTACACGTATTATCGATTTATTTTCTCCTATTGGTAAAGGACAAAGAGGGATGATTGTGGCACAGCCTAAAACTGGTAAAACCATGTTGTTGAAGGATGTGGCTAATGCTATTGCGGCCAACCATCCAGAAGTATACATGATTGTATTGCTTATTGATGAGCGTCCTGAGGAAGTTACAGATATGCAAAGAAGTGTAAAAGGGGAAGTGGTTGCCTCTACTTTCGATAGAGAGCCACAAGAACATGTGAAAATTGCTAATATTGTTTTGGAAAAAGCAAAAAGGTTAGTAGAATGTGGACATGATGTTGTAATATTGTTGGATTCAATTACTCGTTTAGCAAGAGCTTATAATACTGTTCAGCCAGCTTCTGGTAAGGTATTGAGTGGTGGTGTTGATGCTAATGCACTTCAAAAACCAAAGCGTTTCTTTGGAGCGGCTCGTAATGTTGAAAACGGTGGTTCTTTGAGTATTATTGCTACTGCTTTAACGGAAACAGGTTCAAAAATGGATGAAGTAATTTTTGAAGAGTTTAAAGGAACTGGTAATATGGAACTACAGTTAGATAGAAGAATTTCGAATAAACGAATTTTCCCAGCAATAGATTTGGTTTCTTCAAGTACAAGAAGAGACGATTTATTATTAGATGAAACTACTATTCACAGAATGTGGATTTTAAGAAAGTATCTAGCAGATATGAATCCTATTGAAGCGATGGAGTTTTTGGAAAAGAGAATCAAGACTACTAAAAATAATGAAGAATTCTTGATTTCAATGAATGAATAAAATAGTGTTATAAATAAAAAAGGCTTTCGATTGAAAGCCTTTTTTTATCTTAATAAAGTCACTAATTGTGTTCGTGGCTTTATTAATTTCTATTATTGTCCGTCTGAATTTTTAACTGCTTTAGATTCAACTTCTAAAGTTTGTAATGCTTTTTGGTTTCTTGCATAGGTTTCAGATTCCTCAACACTAGCACCATACAATTCTGGGTGTAAATAAGTGCCTTTAAATTCTTTCTCTTTTTCTGGAACAATTCTGTTTTCATTTGCAAATTTATCTGCTCTTACTGCAGTTATTTGCCAGCTCACTTCTACATTAGGAGTACTTGTTTGGATGACAAACTTATTTCCGGCTACTTTTTCTTTAATAATAGCTTGAGCAAATGTACCAATAGTAGTTAATTGATATCTAAAATCTTTGTTTGCCGCTTCAAAATAAGCTGGTAATGTAACCGTTACAAATCCGTTAGTATCTGTAGTTGCGTTTCCGGAATAAATATTCATCATATCTGGAGATTCTACAAAACTGTGAATTAAATATTGATTTTTAGGATTTAAAGGGTGATCAATTTTAAAAGTACCACCACCTTTTGCAATGTTACCAGTTACAGTTAAGTTTCCTGTTATAGTCATGTCTCCAGTAAAATCAGAATTTCCGTCAACAGATAATTGATTAGGTGTATTGTTATTGTAATCATTACTTAAACGTAATCTTCTCATATTAGTAAATCCACTTCTGTTGAAACGCGCAATTGTATCAGGAGTTGGACATCCACCAATTAAATATAAATTATTTAAATTTCCATTATGTTGGAATTTGATACCACATTCTGAGCCTGAATAATTTGTGTCTTCTGCAAAATGCAATTCTCCAGAATTTACATTGTTGAAATTATTCATGTTACCAATAGCCATTTTAGGCGAACCTGTATTGGTTACATAGAAGTTTAAGTTAGAATTGGTTACGTTTGGTCCAACTACTACGCTTCCTGTATTGGTGTTATTGATATTATTTCCATTTACAGCCCAGTCAGCAGAATTTGCAACTCCTCCAGAGCTTTTTGCAAATAAAGCATAAGGAACGCTTAGAAGTTGGCTTGTACCGCTAATAGGATATGTGCTTCCTCCTGTTGGGTCTACATCTGTTTTAATATAGTAGGAATTGCTTGACCAATCAATAGTATTGAAAGTACCAGAAACAACACTACCAGAACCTACTTCAATACTAACTAGACCATTTGCATTTGTAGTTGGAGTTTGCGTTTCAACATAAACTGCAGTACCTGCTGCAGAACCTTGTAAAATGCTAATTTGCATTCCAACAGTTGTAGAAACTACTAATGCGTCTGATGCGTCTCTAACAATGGCTTGATAGCTCATTTTTTCTGGTGCTTGAGCAAAAATACTTGCTGTAACTAATAAGGTAGCTAATAAAGTGTATAATTTTTTCATAAGTTTATTTTTTGATTATTTTATAAGTTTTAATCTCTTGGTTTTGATTTTTGATTTTTAAGAAATAGATGGCAGCGGGAAAAGATGATACATCAATATTGGTTTCATTTCCCATACCTTTTTCAGCTTTAAAAAGCTTACCATTAGTATCAATAATTTCATAATCTAATGAATTGGTACTTAGTCTTGTTAGACTAATGGTTAGGTTTTCTGTAGTTGGATTTGGAAAAACTTTTAATTCTTTCACTAAATCAGAAAAAGTGTCAGCTGATAAAACTTCAGTGATTTCGAATGGTTGTTGTACACCTTGAGCAATTGATCCTGTTGCACCGGTATTTGTAGTGTAAACTGTTTGTCCAACAGAATAGGATACAGATCCAGTTGCTCCTGAAAAATTCCCACCCGAACTATGAACTGAACTCTGTGCAAAGGTGTCAGAAATACCTAAAGTTCCTACGAGAATAAGAAATGTTAGTAATTTGTTTTTTTTCATAAGAAAATTTTTAATAGTTAGTAAAAAGTAAATATTATGTTAAATTAACATAAATTATTGATATAATTAAATTATTTTAATAATATTTTTAAATAAAAATAAATAAAATTACAAATATAATGGTTAAATACAGCGCAGTTAAGGCAATTTCTAATCGGTACTTTTCAATAAATTTCATAAACATTTGTTAATTATTTTCAAAACTAGTTTATTTAAATAAGATATTTATAGGTAGAAATACCTGTTTTTGTAAGGGAAAATACCTTTAAAAAAAAGGAATAAGAAAAAACGTTTCAATTCCTTTTTTAATGAGGTTATTTGCTATTTTTTTAAGTATTTTTGAACTTTAATTTTAGAAATTATATCTTGTTAGTACAATTAAAAGAAGAAACAAAGTTATTTCACAGTAGTGTTGAAAAAGTTTTAATAGCAGAGTTAAAAGAGATAGCAACTAAAGATGCTTATGGTGAATTATTATTAAAGTTGTATAATTTTTATGAATCAATTGAAATCAAATTGCACAATGAAATTACTGAAATGATTGTGCCCGATATAAAAAGTAGAAAGCATGTACATCATTTAAAGCATGATTTATATTCAATTGGTTATGAGATAAAAGGTATTCATAATAATTTTGCATCAAAAATTGCAAATCTATCCTATGCATTAGGTGTTTTATATGTAATTGAAGGTTCTACTTTGGGTGGAAAGATTATTGCGAATCTTTTAAAAAGACAATTAAATTTAGACGATTGTTCAGAGGTTTCTTATTTTAATTCCTATGGAGAAGCAACTGATGAAATGTGGAATAATTTCAAACAATATATTGCTACTTCAGAAGAGTTCATAGATAAAGATGAAATGGTTTTAGGGGCAAAAGAAACCTTCGAAGCTTTACGAATTTGGTTGTTACAAAATTAAATTTTTGGAAAGTAAATTTTAATAATTGTTCCTTTACCGGGTTGTCCTTCAGCAGCAATTAATCCATTATGTTTAGTCATTATTTTTTTGCATAAAGCCAAACCAATTCCAGAACCTAAATATTCATTTTTATCATTAAGTCTTGAGAATATTTTGAATATTTTTTGACGATATTCATTATCAAAGCCAATCCCATTATCTTCAATTTCAATTTTGTAATAATTCCCAGATTTTTGATGCTTATCTTTTGAAGTTTTGTTCTCTCTTATACTTATAATTGGTTTTCTAAATTCAGATTTGAATTTCAATGAATTATAAATAATATTGGTAAACAATTGTTTTAGTAAAAATCCAACTCCTTTAATAGTTGGTAGTTCACCAATTAATAGCTCTCCTTCATTATCTTCTAAGGGGTCTTTAACCTCTTCTTTTATTTCTTGTAATAATACATTCAAGTCTACAATTTCTAAATCAGAATGTTGTGCAGTAGTTTTAGTATATTTTAGAATATCGCTGATTAGTATCTGCATACGTTCAGCCGAATTTTGCATTTTTATAATTTTTAATTGGACGTCTTTTGGTAATTCTTTGATGTCATCACCAACGAGCATGGAGGCCATCATTCTTATTTTTCGGAGTGGCTCTTGAAGGTCATGTGTGCTTATCCAGTTTATATTTTCAAGCTCTGCATTGGTTTCTTTCAATATTTCGCTTAATTTTTTTTGATTTTCTTTTTCTTCATTTAATAAAATGGAGCGTAAATGAATTTGGAAGAAATTGAAAAAATTATGACTTGCTGTAAGTTCAGATTTTAACCAAGGTTTGCTACTATCCTTAACACTCTCTGTAAATTTTTCAAATGATTTTCTTGGAGAAAGACCGTTTTTGTCTTTTTCAATAGATTTTTTTGGGTCACCTGCCCAATAAATATCTGTTATGGTTTGTTTTCTATACCAAATAATACAATCATTATCGTTTCCTATAAAATGATAATTGATACCAGGAAACTCATCAGAAATAAATGGCAAATCTTTTGTAATTCTAGAAAGAGCATTTGTTGAAAAATGATCTTTTTCTGTATAATGACTTAAAAAAATACTTAATCTTTTAATATCTTGGTGATTTGGGGTATTTCCGTAAGTGTATATTTGATCATCAATTAAAGCAGAAATCCCCGCGCTGTTACATAACGCAATAATTGAAACATCTTGAAAAAGTTGAGTAATAGAACTTCTGTCAAAATCCAATTGCTTCGAAATTAAATTTTCAACAGCTTGGTTTGTTTTTCTAGCAATTTCATACTCCTCATTCAACAAGCGTACATCAATTTGAGACGTTATGAAATGGCCGTGTAATTTAACTGTATTTCGTATTTCTTGGCTTAAATATTTTGGTGAATAATGATGACATGTTATTAATCCCCATAATTTACCTTTGTGTAATAAAGAAATGGTTAGTGTAGCACCAACACCCATATTGTGCAAATATTGAATATGAATAGGAGAGACGCTTCGCAATACAGATAAACTCATGTCTAGAGTTTCTAAATTACTATCCGAAAAAGTATAGAGTGGGACAGGTTTATAATTTACATCTCCAATTATTCGTAAATGATTTTTAATGTACAATTCTCTAGCTTGAACTGGAATATCTGTGTGAGGATAATGTAATCCTAAAAAGGATTCTAAATGTTCTTCTTTACTTTCAGCGATAACTTCTCCATTGTAATCTGCATCAAAACGATACACCATGACGCGGTCATAATTGGTAATTTTCTTAATAGCAACTGCGACAGCATTCGTTAATTCTTTTAAAGTAAAACTATCTTCGATGTAGCTGAGTAGTTGCTTAGAAGAATTGTAAAGGTTATCCGTGTTGAAGAATTGATTCTCTGTAAGTTCTGCTTCAATAATAATTTCTTTACCTACAGAAGCGTGCATACTAATGGAGAACAGTTGTTTGTCTATAGTGAAATTGAAGACTTTCGTTTGATTTGTATTTTCAGATTGATACAGATTTAGTTCCACTAAAAATGGCTCGTTAAACAATTCTTCTATTTTTTTACCTAACACTTGTTCGTAAGAAATAGTAAGGAATTGATTGATATTTTCACTACAAACTGTTATTATATGCGTGGTACTATCAACTGCTATTAAAAAACCATGAGGCTGAATTAATCCAGGAATATGTATAGGTTCGTCTTCACAATTCAGTAAATTAACGATATCCTTATTAACGATGTCTTTAAAAATCATTTATAAAATATTGAAAGCAAAAAATTAATTGACTATTTTATTAAAGAGAAAATTTTCAAAATCAGCTTGATGATTTTGCCAATTAATTAGTGCTACATTTGAAATCATTTTCATTAAATCTTGAAAATTATAGGGTTTTACAGCATAAAAGTTGGCACCTAAATTATGACTTAAGGAAATATTATCATCATCTGCACTAGTAGAATAAATAATGACAGGAATTGTTTTTAAATCGGGTTCATTTCTAATTTCTTCTAGAAATTGAAACCCTGATTTTCTTGGCATGTTTAAATCTAAAAAAACAACATTGTTGTTTTGCTTGTTTTTTTTGATACTTTCTAGAAGTAATTCGCCATTTTTGTGAATATAAAGATTGATTAACTTTTCAGCTTTATTTGACAATGCAGAAACTGCATCATTAAAAAACATTAAATCATCATCATCATCATCAGCGTAAAAAATATTAATTTCACTCATTTGTTTATTTAAAATTTGTTTTTTTTATAAGCAAATATACAGCTATTTACAGAAATAAATTTTTTAATATTAGTCAGAAATTTATTAATTTTTATGTTTTAAATCTTTAGTAAGGTTTTGAATGGCTTTTCTTCTTTTTTCTTTTAATTTTTTGAAGTAGGATGGGGTAAAACCAGTAATTTTTTTAAATAAAGCAGAAAAGGTAGATAAATTGCTAAAGTTAAGTTTAGTAGCGATTTCTGTAAAATTATGTTCCTCAAACAAAATCATTTCTTTCGCTTTTTCCATTTTTAGTAAATTAACATACATAATAATGGTTGTTGAAGTTACTTCAGAAAAAGCATTCGATAAATAATTATAGTCTTTGTCTAATTTTTTTTGTAAATATTCAGATAGGTTGTAATTTATTTTCTCTCCATTGTTTACATATTCTTGGCAATAGTGTTTGATTTTTTCAATTAAAATACCTCCTTTACTTTCTACAATTTCTAGACCTACTTTTTGAATTATTTGATTTAGCTTCTCTTTTGTTTCAGAATCTAAATCCTCTTTTGTTTCGGCCATGCCAAGTTCTACCTTTTCTGGATGAAGATTAAGTTCTTCCAATGCCTCTTTGACCACTACTTTACAGCTTTCACAGGCCATATTTTTAATAAAAATCTTCATCTTCTAGTCTATATAAAAAAGGAGTAAATTGTTTTAGCTAAAATAATTAAAATTAATATATGTTTACTATATTTTTTTTGCAATAAAAATTAAAAAATTACTTACAAAAATTAATATTAGAATTCATATAAGTTTTTTATTAAACTTTTATTAAAATGCTTTGAAACTCGTTTAAAGTATAGTAATTTTAGGGAAACAAATAAATTATTACATTATGCAAGTACAAATTAATACCGACAAAAATATTGATGGAAACGAAAGATTAGTTTCATTCTATACAAGTGAAATTGAAAGAGAATTAGCTCATTTTGATGACAAAATTACGAGAGTGGAAGTTCACTTTAAAGATGAGAATAGTGAAAAAATCAGTAAAAATGACAAAACATGTGTCTTTGAGGTGCGTATTGCTAAGAAAGAGCCTTTAGTGGTTACAGAACAAGCAGATACTGTTGAAAAAGCATTTTCTGGAGCTGTTGGAAAAATGAAGCGTCTTTTGAAAAGTACTTATGAAAAAATGCAACAATATTAATTAGAATGTATTTTCAAAATAAAACCCAATTATTAAAAAGTAGTTGGGTTTTTTCATATAAAAAAAGCACCTTACATTTATTTTGTAAGGTGCTTTTCACTAACTAACCAATCTAACTAAAAACTATTCTTTATTTCTTTTTCTTATTGATTTCTAAAAACTAATTTCCCATCAAAACTATCTAATAAAATAATACTATCGTTTGTTACATTACCTGATAATATTTCTTTAGATAATTGATTTAAAACTTCTCTTTGGATGACTCTTTTAACGGGTCTTGCTCCAAATTCTGCATCATATCCTTTAGTAGCTAAATAATCAATAGCTTCTGGAGTTGCATCTAAAGTTATGTTTTGATGCGACAACATTTTGGTTAAACTTTTTAACTGTAAGCTAACGATTTCTTTAATGTTATTTTCCGATAGAGGCGTAAACATCACAATTTCATCAATTCTATTAATGAATTCCGGTCTAACGGTTTGTTTTAATAAGCCTAAAACTTCAACTTTAGCGGCTTCTGTGGCTGCTTCAATATTGCCTTTTAGATTATCAAACTTTTCTTGTATAATATGACTTCCCATGTTTGAAGTCATGATTATAATGGTGTTTTTAAAATCGGCCAAACGCCCTTTATTATCTGTTAGACGCCCTTCGTCTAAAACTTGTAGTAAGATATTAAAGGTATCTGGATGTGCTTTTTCAATTTCGTCTAACAGAACTACTGAATAGGGTTTTCTTCTCACAGCTTCTGTTAATTGTCCGCCTTCATCATACCCTACATACCCAGGAGGAGCACCAACTAAGCGACTCACACTGTGACGCTCTTGGTATTCACTCATGTCGATCCTAGTAATTGCATTGTCATCATTAAATAAATATTCGGCTAATGCTTTCGCTAATTCCGTTTTTCCCACACCAGTGGTACCTAAAAATAAGAAAGAACCTAAAGGTTTTTTAGTGTCTTGCAAACCAGCACGACTTCTTCTCACAGCATCACTAATCGCTTCAATGGCTTCTTCTTGACCTACAACACGTTTGTGTAATTCATCTTCTAAGTGTAGCAATTTTTCTTTGTCGCTTTGTAACATTTTAGTAACAGGTATTCCAGTCCATTTTGCTACAACTTCCGCAATATCTTCATGAGTCACTTCTTCTTTAATTAAAGAAGTTCCTGATTGATTTTCTTGCAGTTGAATTTGTAAAGCATCTAGTTTTTCCTGTGCATCTTTGATTTTTCCATAACGAATTTCTGCTACTTTTCCATAATCTCCCTCTCTTTCAGCACGTTCAGCTTCCCCTTTATAATCTTCAATCTCTTGCTTGATAGATTGAATAGCATCTACCACATCTTTTTCAGATTTCCATTTTGCAAAAATTTCATTTCTTTCTTCTTTTAAATTGGCTAATTCTAAGCCTAAAGATTTTAACTTATTTTCATCATTTTCTCTTTTAATCGCTTCAATTTCAATTTCTAATTGCATGATTTTGCGATCTAAAACATCCAATTCTTCGGGTTTGGAATTAATTTCCATTCGTAATTTAGAAGCCGCTTCATCCATTAAATCGATAGCTTTATCAGGTAAGAAACGATTTGTGATATAACGTTGCGATAATTCTACAGCAGCTATAATGGCATCATCTTTAATACGAACTTTATGATGGGTTTCATATTTCTCTTTGATACCTCTTAAAATCGAGATGGCACTTTCTGTATCAGGTTCGTCAACATTTACTTTTTGAAAACGACGTTCCAAAGCTTTATCTTTTTCAAAATATTTTTGATATTCATCTAAAGTTGTTGCTCCAATTGCTCTTAATTCACCACGTGCTAAAGCGGGTTTTAAAATATTTGCTGCATCCATAGCACCCTCACCGCCGCCAGCTCCTACTAGAGTATGAATTTCATCAATAAAAAGAACAATATCTCCTTCCGCAGAAGTTACTTCTTTAACTACCGATTTTAAACGTTCTTCAAATTCACCTTTGTATTTAGCTCCAGCAATTAAAGCTCCCATATCTAAAGAATAGATAATTTTGTCTTTTAAATTTTCGGGTACATCACCATCAACAATTCGATGTGCTAAACCTTCTGCAATGGCTGTTTTACCGACACCTGGTTCTCCAATTAACATCGGATTATTTTTGGTTCTACGCGTTAAAATTTGTAATACACGTCTGATTTCTTCATCTCTACCAATAACAGGATCTAGTTTCCCATTTTTAGCTAATTCACATAGATTTTTAGCGTATTTATTTAAGGCATTATAGGTTTCTTCAGCAGAAGCAGAAGTTACTCGTTCTCCCTTTCTTAATTCCGAAATGGCACTTTCTAAGCCTTTTTCTGTCACCCCTTGATCTTTTAAAATTTGAGCAACCTTACTTTTGGATTTAAAAATGGCTAAAATTAAATGTTCAATCGATACAAATTCATCATTCATTTTTTTAGCAATGATGGAAGCTTCGTTGAGTGTGTTACCTGCATCTCTTGAAAGCATAATTTCTCCACCAGAAACTTTCGCAAAACTTTGAATAGTACTATCTAATACTTTTTTAAAAAGTTCAACGTTTATATGTAACTTTTTAAGTAAAAATGGAGTAACATTTTCATCTACTTCTAAAATACCTTTTAAAAGATGCTCGTTTTCTATTTGTTGATGCCCTAAACCTTGCGCAATTTGTTGCGCTTGTTGTATGGCTTCTTGTGATTTGATTGTATAATTATTAAAATTCATATTTTTATTTTTATTTGTGTTATTTCGTTTCTTGAATTTAGTCAATTTATATTCCAATATTGAATTTGTGTCAAAATGACTTATTTGTTTGGTTTTTATAGCTAAATGAAAACTAAAACAAGTCAAAATGTCTTTTTTTAAGTTGTTTTGTCAGAAAATATTTAAAAAGTATGAAATTATTTTATAGCGTAATAGTACTCTTATTTTTGTTTTCTTGTAATGAAAATGAAGGATTTTCTAATGCAAAAAAAGGGAAGACAACGAAGAAAAAAGTAGCTTTTAAGTTGCCTAATTATGAGGAATTGAAGCTTTTAAATGAACCTTTGCCAGAGCCACAATCAGGAGATTGGTTAAGTGTTCATGATGAGAATGGACAAACTTTTCAACAATATCTTACTAGTAAAAATTTAAGTACACCAACAAGTAAAAGAAATAAGATTTACATACAACCGATAGGAAGTTTTACAGTTTGGGAAAAGAAAATTATAGATTGGAATATAGAATATATCCGTTTTTTTTTGGTTTAGAAACGGTTCAATTACAACCTATTTCTGAATCCGAAATTCCCTCTAAAGAGCAAAGAACTCATTTTGGTAATCATCAGCTAAATGCAAGTTATATTATTAATACACTATTACCATCAAAAATGCCTAAAGATGCCATAGTTGTAATGGCATTAACCGCAAAAGATTTATATCCAAATCCAAAATGGAATTTTGTATTTGGTTTGGCTAGTTATGAAAAAAGAACTGCTGTTTCCTCAATTTCAAGATATTCTGAAGGAGGATTGGATGTATCCACTTATCCGATTTGTTTAAGACGAATCATAAAAACATCAAGTCATGAAATTTGTCATATGTTTTCATTAGCGCATTGTATTGAAGCAAAATGTTTAATGAATGGTGTTAACAATCTTGCAGAAGGTGATTCAAGACCAAATGCCTTATGTTCCGTATGTTTGACTAAAATTTCTTGGAATTTAAAATTTCAGGATGTAGATCGTTTGGATAGTTTAATTCATTTTATGAAGATACACCAATTAGATGATGATGCTATTATTTTAGAGAAGCAAAGAACGGTTTTAGCAAAATAATTTTGTTTAAGTTTACGTTTAACATTGGTGAGAGAATAATAGTTTCAGTACCTTTGAAAAAAGTAAAATTATGAGTTTTTTAAATAAAATTTTTGGTTCTTCCAACCAAGAAAATCAAGAATCGAATAGCGAGCCTAAGTTTTATAACTTAACCCATATTGAAGCATTAGATGCAATTGATAACGCTTCTTTTGAAAGGCCAATTGTGCTTTTTAAACATAGTACCCGATGTAGTATTAGCAGGTTTGCTTTAAAGCAATTTGATGATGCCTACCATTTTTCGGATACTGAAATGGAGTGGTATCTTTTAGATTTATTAAATTACAGAGAAGTGTCAAATGCCATTGCGAATCGTTATGAGGTAATGCATCAATCGCCTCAAATTTTAGTGATTAAAAATGGAAAAGTAGTCTATACCGCTTCACATGATGCTATTGATGCATCTCAATTAAAGGAATTTGTAGGATGAGAAAAAGAGTCATAGTTTGTTTATTTTTCGTTTTATGCTTAGGTTTATCTTGTCAAAAAGAGAAGAAACAGGAGGAAAAAAGAAGTAAGAAAGATGTAACTACTGTTGTAGAGAATTACTTGATTGGAACCTATACGGATTCTTTATCACAAGGAATTAACTTGCTTTCTTTTAATCCGGTTACTCAAGAATTAGAAACACAAGTAGTATTGGATAGTATACCCAATCCTTCATTTGTTGTCACTAACAAAGCAAAAACGATTATTGCTGCGGTTGGTGAAATTCAGAGTGAAAAAGGAGGGTTATTGCAAACCTTTTCCTATGATAAAGAAAAAAGAATTTTTCAAAAGTTGTCTACTGTTGCAACTTTAGGAAATGATCCTTGTACACTTACTTTTTTTCCGAATGAGAATGCATTAGTTGTTGGAAATTATTCTGGTGGAAATTTAGCAGCATTTCCTATTGCATCCTCAGGAGAAATTAAAAATTATCCTCAAGTAATTCAACATGAAGGAAATAGTATCACGAAAGAGAGACAAGAAAAAGCACATGTTCATTGTGTTGTTTTTCATCCTACAGAAAATAAACTATTTGTAGCTGATTTGGGAAATGATACCATTGATATAATTCCATACATTGAAGCGAATAATCAAATTTTATTACTTCCTGAAAAAACAATTTCAACAAAAATGCCATTTGGTTCTGGTCCAAGACATCTTGTTTTTAATAAAGACGGAAATAAAATATATGTCGTTTTTGAGTTAACTAATGAAATTGCTGTTTTGGATTATACAGACAATAAATTGCAGCTTATGGAAGTAAAGAGTTTGACTGACAAAAAAACGAACTTAGGTTCTGCGGCAGAAGTAAGAATAAATAAAGAGAATCAATTTTTGTATGTTTCTCTTAGAGGAGAAGATAATCAACTGGTTGCATTTAAAATTAATGAAGGAGCTTCTTTAGAAAAAATTCAAACTATTCCAACGGAATTGAGCCCAAGAAACTTTATTCTTTCCAAAAATGAGGATTTTATTTTAGTAGCGAATCAAGATTCTAATTCTATTGTTGTGTATAGTAGAGATAAAGAAACAGGTTTGTTAACAAAAACTTCAAGTAAAATTAATGTTCACAAACCTGTTTATTTTTGTAAGTTCTAAGGGGTAATTATTTTCTAAACTTATTGTTAGTTATAATTGCTTTTAATTTGGCTTTTAGGTCTTCACCAGTATCGTAAATCATTTGTTCATTACTAGGGAAAGGGACTGCTCTGCGATCAAAATATTGATAATAGCTATCGTCGCAAGCTCTTTTATCACCATTGTAATTGGCATAAATATAATCAAAAACAAATTCGCTAGTTACAGGAAATGCATCAATTAATTGGTTGTTTCTAAAATCAATATAATCTACTTTTGCAGTTACTTGACAAGATTTAAATTGAGTGAACTCATAAATACTTACAGAAATGGTTTTAAAATTATCCACTTTAATTGGGTTGCCTAAACTATCCTTAACCACATTTCCATTATTATCTAAAAGTGTTTTGGTACCGTCTTTAATTTGTTTTTCTTTGATAAACTGTTTCTCTTTTACTTGTTCTGGAGAAATGGCAATATTTCTAAAATTTACAATCATTCCATAATCGTAATTGATGTTTTTTTGACGATTATTATGGTAAACCGTCCATTTATCATTGATTCCATAAGTGCTAAAATCCAATAAATCGTCTTGTAAACGCGCAGGAATTACTTGATTGGTCTCGTTTTTAGTATACACATGAACAAAATCAGTACCTTTTAATTGTGCTTGATCCATTAAGGCTCTTACGTCTTGATAATTTGGATTCAATTGGTCTAAATAGCTTAAATCATCAAAAGCTTGACGAAAATCCATTTTATTTTTAGAAGTCATTAATTTTTTTGCATTAGCATACAAATAACCCGATAAATTATTTTTACTACTGATTATTTCATCTGAATAGTCTTCCATAGGGAAGATGGCGTCTCTACCTTCTTTCAATAGAGGTAATGGAAGTAATGGCTTAATTCTTTCTTGACGGTTTCTTAATTGGGTGTACAAATTATAGATTCGCTCATAATTTGCTGGATTATTTTCTTTAATTAATAAATTTAAGTTGGATTCATCACGAGCTTTCGCTTTCGCAAACGATTCTTCAAGTAAATACACATAATCCTGTTTTCCTTTTGCAGTTTTGTTTGTTCTTAGAGAATTGACAGCATTTTCAATAGCTCCATCATAATTTCCATTACTCAACATGGATTGGGTTTGTTTCACCCCACAACTAACAAGAACAAGTGATAAAATAATAAAAGTAATTTTTCTCATAAATAAATCATTTAGGCAAAGATAAAATTTTTTAGGAGGTTTCTCCTAGTGGATATCTTTTTGTTTTTTTTCTCTTAAAACAAAAAGGATGCCAATTACCAATAGGTATCTTGAAATATTTTCCAAGAATTGTTTTCTTGAATTAAAATAAGCGTAAAATTTACCTGATGAGTATTCCTTTTTAAGTCTGTAATGATTGATATTCCTTGTGCCCAGATCAAATTTTCATGTGCTGTAATTTTTTTTAAATTTAAATTCCAAGTTCCGCCTAATTTTTCTTTTAAATCTACCCAATATTTATGGATGTTTTCTTTTCCTATTATTTCTGTATTGTAACCTTTAATAATTCCTTTTTTAGAATAGTAGTTCGTTAAATTTTCAACATCACCTATATTATAAGAGTGCATAAGCTTTTCAAACATTTCAGTAACAACTGTTTCCGTTGGAGAAGTGTTTTTTCGATATTCTAAATCGTATTCTGTTGTCCAACTTTTTCCATCATCTAAAGAAATTTCTCCCAATTGTCTTACTTTGTCCTTTTCTAAATTAAAAAAGGTTAATCGTCTTTTAGCATCGTTTATAGTATCTTTTTTAAAGGAATCTGTGGTAAAAACCAAAGCTTTATTTTCATATTTTCCATGAAGAAATTCAGTACTTCCACCTACATTATCGACCCAACATTGTTGCCATTCACCTGAACTACTATCAAAAGTATTGTAGCTTTTTCCTGAGTAATGCATTCCGTTTTTTAAAGTATTTGCAGAAGTCCATTCTTCAAGAATAACACAATTTTCTAATATTTTAGAAATTTTACTAAATCCAGCAATTGTATTTTGTTGATTGTAGACAGTCCAGTCTCCAATCCAAAAGTCAAATTCAGCATACTTTGGGTTCGTTTCACAAGGCTTTTGTGCAAAAAGCATATTGATAAAACCGATATAAAAAATAAATAGTACTTGTTTCATGAATTCGAATTTAGAGTAGACAAAAAAATAAGGACAATTTAATCAAATTGTCCTTATTTTATATCAATTAAAAGTTAAAAACTATTTAATAACAACTGCTGGAAGTAGTTTACTAGTGCATTCACCAAAGCCAATTCGCAAGTCTTTGTTTTCACAATATCCTCTAATGATTACGGTATCATTATCGTTAATAAATTTTCTTTCGCTACCATCTTTCATTTGAATAGGGTTTTTTCCACCCCAAGTAAGTTCCAGCATAGAACCAAATGAATCAGGTGTAGGTCCAGAAATCGTTCCGCTTCCCATCATATCTCCAGAATTTATACGGCAACCATTGATTGTATGATGTGCTAATTGTTGAGCCATAGACCAATACATGTATTTGAAATTGGATTTTGAAACTACAGTTTCTTCTCCATTTTCAGGTTGGATAGCCACTTCAAGATGTATATCAAATGCATTTTTTCCCGATTGTTGTAAATATGGCAATGGAGTAGGTGACTGTTCAGGACCTTTCACTCTAAAAGCTTCTAATGCATCCATAGTTACAATCCAAGGAGAAATAGAAGAAGCGAAGTTTTTGGCTAAAAACGGACCTAAAGGCACATATTCCCATTTTTGAATATCACGTGCACTCCAATCATTAAACAACACCATTCCAAAAATGTATTCTTCTGCTTGATCTACAGGGATAGGTTCTCCCATTAAGTTCGCATCTGTTGTAATAAAGGCAGTTTCTAATTCGAAATCAACTAATTTTGATGGTCCAAAAACAGGTTCAGTTTCCCCAGCAGGAAGTGTTTGTCCGTTTGGTCTTCTAACTGAAACACCGCTAGGAACAATCGTTGAACTTCTTCCATGATATCCTACAGGAATATGAAGCCAGTTTGGAAGTAAAGCATTTTCTGGATCACGAAACATTTTACCTACATTAGTAGCGTGTTCTTTTGAACTATAAAAATCAGTGTAATCACCAATTTGTACAGGTAATAACATTTCAATATCTTTTACATCGAAAATGACGACTTCTTTGTGTTTTTCATTATCTCTTAAAATAGCATTTTCTGAATCAAAAATTTCAGCTAATCGGTTTCTAACCAATCGCCATGTTTTTTTTCCGTCTGAAATGAAATCGTTTAAAGTATCTTGCATGAACATATCATCCGTAAGGTCAATACCTTCAAAATATCCTAATTGTTGTAAAGCACCCATGTCAATTGCGGAATCTCCAATTCTAGTCCCAATAGTGATGACATCTTCTTTAGTGATAAAAACCCCAAAAGGAATATTTTGAATAGGAAAGTCACTATTTTTTGGAACTTCTATCCAAGATTTTCTAGTAGGATCATTGGCTATATTTGGCATAATTATTTGTTAGTTTTTTGTTGAAAAATTATACACCAAATATAAACTTTACTGCTAATTTAACAAACCTTTTTTGTAATTTTGAATAAATTTTAACGAATTACTAAGAAATGCAACGCGACGAACAAATTTTTGATCTTATTCTAGAGGAACAAGACAGACAAATTCATGGGATTGAACTAATTGCTTCAGAAAACTTTGTAAGTGATCAAGTAATGGAAGCAGCTGGATCTGTATTAACTAATAAATATGCTGAAGGTTATCCTGGTAAACGTTACTATGGAGGCTGTGAAGTAGTAGATATTGTAGAACAAATTGCCATCGATAGAGCAAAAGCTCTTTTTGGAGCTGAATATGTAAACGTGCAGCCTCATTCCGGTTCACAAGCAAATACTGCAGTTTTTGCAGCTTGTTTGCAGCCAGGTGATAAGATTTTAGGGTTTGATTTGTCACATGGTGGCCATTTAACACATGGTTCTCCAGTAAATTTTTCTGGAAAATTATATAATCCAGTATTTTATGGAGTAGAACAAGAAACGGGCAGATTGAATTATGATAAAATTCAAGAAATTGCTTCTGCAGAAAAGCCAAAAATGATTATTGCTGGAGCTTCGGCTTATTCTAGAGATATGGATTTTGAGCGTTTTAGAAAAATTGCAGATAGTGTAGGAGCAATCCTTTTAGCCGATATCTCACACCCTGCAGGATTAATAGCAAAGGGATTGTTAAATGATCCAATTCCGCATTGTCATATTGTAACTACAACCACTCATAAAACACTGAGAGGACCACGTGGAGGAATGATTATGATGGGCAAAGATTTTGAAAATCCATGGGGATTAAAAACACCTAAAGGTGAAATCAGAATGATGTCACATGTATTAGATATGGCTGTATTTCCTGGAAATCAAGGAGGACCCTTAATGCATATTATTGCTGCTAAAGCGGTTGCTTTTGGAGAGGCTTTAACGGATGAATTTTTTAGATATACCATGCAAGTTCAAAAAAATGCTCAAGCTATGGCAGCTGCATTTGTTAAAAGAGGGTATCATTTAATTTCTGGTGGAACAGACAATCACATGATGTTAATTGATTTACGAAATAAAAATATTACGGGTAAAGAAGCTGAAAATGCATTAGTAAAAGCAGAAATTACAGTAAATAAAAATATGGTTCCTTTTGATGATAAATCTCCTTTTGTGACTTCTGGAATACGTGTTGGAACACCAGCAATAACTACTAGAGGTTTGGTTGAAGAAGATATGGAAACAATCGTAGCTTTAATTGATAAAGTAATTACTAATTTCACTGATGAAGCTGTTTTAGAACAAGTAGCAGAAGAAGTAAATGAATTTATGGGAGAAAGAGCCATGTTTGTTTTTTAATCCAAAGAATTCGATTAAATAAAAAAGAAAGACTTCTTTCAAAGTCTTTCTTTTTTTATTGCATTATTTTAAAACTTCTTTTATAAGATTCGAAAGTTCGTATAAATTTCTTTTTTTCTGATTCGTCAGAATAATAATTGTTAATTCTTCTTGTATAAAATGTCTTGCTAAGCATTCATAATTACCACTTGATCCATGATGGGTGTGTTCCAAAAGATTTCCTTTATCATCATAGATAACATTCCCTAATGGAGCTTGAAAATCATCCTCTGCTTTAAATTTTTTAGCTAAAATTTTATAGGATTTCTCAGAAATAATATGGTAACGATCCAATTTATAAAACCATTCTCCTAATGATTTGGCTTTACTTACAAACAACAAATTTTTAACAGATAATTTAAAACTATCAGGAATATAGTCATAATTAAATGGCATTGCCATTAAGGATGGGTTCTTATATGGAAATTGATCTTTTAAAGCGATTCCATTAATATGATATGGTTTTAAAATACGGTCATTTAGATATTTGTCAAATTTTTTATTCGTTATTTTTTCAACAATTTTAATGAGTAACAACGGACTGCAATTGGTGTATAAATAATCAGTACCAGGTTGAAATTCTAAATGATCAATTTTTTGAATGTATTCATAAACATCTTTTTCTGTAGGATTACCATTGTTTTGAAAAAGTAAGTTCCAATTTATGGTTGGTAGTCCACTAGTATATTGTAAAAGTTGCTGAATCGTAATGGAATTTCCCCATTCAGGTAAATTGGATAGGTATTTAGATATCGGATTTTGTAATTGTAATAACTTTTGTTCTTCTAGTTGCATGATGGCAACTGCTGGAAATTCTTTATAAATGGAACCAATGATAAATTGATATTCTTTAGTTAATAGTTTGGATTTATCTGCCGTAGCAAAACCATACGACTTTTCAAAAACGGGATGATTGTTTTTTAAAACTAAAACAGTTCCATTTATTTTATCCTCTTTATAAAGGTCATTTAAAAGTGAATCTAACATATGAAGATTACCACTTTCAGAATAAATTGTTTTTTCAGTTAACTGATAATTGTTTTTATATTGGTTACAGCTTACCATAATTAGTAGGAAAGCAATGGGTAATATGGGAGACAATTTTTTCATGTTATACTATTTGACTACTATTTTATTTTCGTAGTGCTATTGAAATACTTGTACTGACAAATATATAAAACTTTAAAAAAAAGAAACATGATAATGGTTAAGAATTCCTTTTTTATTGATGCGAATAATTTTAAAGTGATTTTTTACACTATTAGGAGCATAGAAATGAATGGTTAGTGTTGTACTAGTAAAAGTGATGAGTCAAATTAATTAATAAAAAAAATCCTCAATTCTTAGATTGAGGATTTTAATTTGTTTTTAACTTTTTTGTTCTTTATTGAAATAAACCAAATAATAATACATTTGCTTTTCTTCATCCCAACCTTTTTCAACAAACTTCTCGGCACTTTCAGGATTAATAAAATCTAATTTAATTTGAATATTAGTGTCTAATTGGATGGTGTTTTTCATTTTTTTCCTAGCATCTGTTACAGCTGCATTGGCAATAGGAAAATTAGAAACATCTTCAATACTGTATTTGGCTCCTTTGTCTACTTTATAATTTTTAAATTCAGGAATGAATTCCGGATTTTGCATCACTTCATTTAAAAAAGCCGTTTCTTCAAACTCATCATTTTTAGCAAAATGATTTACAGCTCTATTCATGAATAAAACTTCTTGTTGTTTGTCTTCGGCTGGTAAAACCACATCTTTAGCAAAGTCTTGACAAAATTTCAAGTATTTTTTGGTAATAAAATTTTCATCCTGAAAAACATCTACCGATAAAAAATGCTCTAACCAATAGCGTGCATCATATCGATTACTATCTACGGTTAAAATTTTATAACCTTCTTCTTTTTTATAATTAAAAATAAGGCATCCTTTGTCCAATTTGTTTAAGTTGATTCCTTGTTGTAAAATCATTTCCAAATTGTTGCCATTTTCTTCAAATTGCAAGAAATCCGTTTGAATTTCACTTTTGAAAACACCTATTGCATCCACTGTATTATTATCGATGGAAACATTCGTAAAATAGGTCACATATACTTCACCATTTTTGATATGAGGATGATTGGATTGTTCAAAAAGATGTTGGGTTATCTTTTTAGAAACCTCATGAATTTCCGATGGATTATTAAAAACTTGAGAAGCCAATTGGAACATTTCATTGTATTCTAAATCTACTTCATGAGCAAATTGATAATAATTCTCTTCTTTTTCACGAAAAGGTTTAAAGAAATATTCCTTTAATAAAGGCATGATTTCATCATTCAAACCGTATGGGGTTTCAGACAAAAAGGTGCTTTCATTTCTACTTTTGTTACCTACTCTGTGAACAGAAAGGTTTTCTATATGTGTATTAAATAAGTTTATCATTTTTTTTTAAGTTTAATAATGGTTTAAAATTGTTTAATTTAGTTTAAAATTGTGGTATTATCTTTAACCATTATTAGTAATAAATTTAGTTCCTTTAAATTCTTTTTTATTAAGATAACTAATGAAATTATGAATTTTAATACTTAGCTTTTCATAATCATTAACTAAAATATTCATTTTGTTTTCATTTATGAAATCGTTATCAAAAAGTCTATAAATTTGAGAACGAGTTTCACCAGCAGAACCTTTTGCTATTGATAAAAACTGGATAAATTCTCTATTTCCATTTCGCTCAAAACCTTCTGCAATATTATCCATTACTGAACCAGAAGCACTTTTAATTTGAGCATTTAATTTAAAATCATTTTTTAAATCAGAGTTTTGGAAATTATAATAATTTCTTTAGAAAGTCTTCTAGCTTCAATCCAAATTTCTAAATCTTCAAATCTTTTTATTGTAGCCATTAGAACAACTTTAAATTCTTAAACCCTATGAACAATTTTAAACCTTAAAAATTAATTCCAATTTTCCTCAAAACCAAAATCTTCAAAACTATCATCTCCATCAAACATATCTAAATCGTCTTCATCATAATCGTCTTCAAAATCAGAACCAAAATCATCTGCTTCAAATGTTTTATCGGGTGCATCTAAAGGTAATTGGCCATGAGAATATAATAATGCAGGATACGTTTCACCGTCTACTTTTTCTTCTATTGCTGCTAACTCAACAAGAAAAGTCCACATATTGAAGAAATCATATACATAAATAATTTTAGTTTGATGTTGGTCTAAGTTATCTTCTAATATAAAATTATTCATGATTCGCATTTCTCCTGGAACATCACCCGTATCAAACAAAGGAATTTCATCTTCCTGATTCCAGTTTTCATCACATGTATAAAAGGAAGCCATTTCAGTACCATCAAAGCCAAAAGCATTTACTAATGCATTGTGTAAATCTTCTAACGTAGCTTCTTTTTCTATAGCAATATCTCTAAAAATATCTTCTTCTGCATCGAGTATTGCTCGGAATTTATAAATCATAATCTTGAAATTTTAGGAAACGCAAAAGTAAGGATTATTTGCCATTTTTGCTTTAGGTTTTTAGTATTGTTGATAACATTATTTCTAAAATATTGAGGCTTCGGTAATTGTTGTTAATCGTTCTAAAGTTTCTAAACCATAATAAGAATTTCCTTTTTTATTCAATTTTGGACTCCAAACCGCTACAGTATAATGATTCGGGTAAATGGCTACAACACCGCCACCAACACCACTTTTACCTGGTAATCCCACTTTAAACGTAAATTCTCCTGCTTGATCATAAAAACCGCACATTTGCATTAAGGCATTCATTCTTTTACACTGACTGGTTGTTAAAAACTTGGTTTTACTTTTGGGGATCATACCATTATGAGAAAACAATTGAAATACTTTGGCTAAATCCTCACAGGTCATTTCAATCGAACACTGATAAAAATAGAAATCAAGTACATCTTCAGGAGCATTAGTAATATTGTGAAAAGATTTGATATAGTTTACCAATGCAGCATTGCGAAAGCCATGTTCTTTCTCAGATTGAGCTACCGTTTCATTATAATCAATAGCTTCGTTTTCGGCTAATTCTCTTATGAAGTTTAAAAAATAAGCTTTAGGATTATCAAAATGAGATAACATGAGATCTGCAATAACCAGTGCACCTGCATTTATAAAGGGATTTCTAGGAATGCCATTTTCATATTCTAATTGTACTAAAGAATTAAAAGCATTCCCAGAGGGTTCAAAACCCACACGTTGCCACAAATCGTTCCCTATTTTAGAAAAAATAAGCGCGGTTGTGAGTACTTTGGAAATACTTTGTATGGAAAATTTTTCTTTGGCATCGCCAATGGAATAGTTGTTTTGATGATTATCTATTAAGGCAATACCAAATTTATTAGAATTTACTTTTTCAAGTTCCGGAATATAATCTGCAACGGTGCCCTTATTTTCCAAAAGAAGCACTTCATTATATATTGAATTGATAATTTGCTGGTATTCCATTTCTTTTTTTGGTAAATGTACTAAAATGTTTCTGCTTACAATTCGGTAACGAAAAATTACAGTTGGGTAGAATTAAATTGAAAAGCCGTTAGCAATACTTCAATTTTGCTTCATCAAATTAATTAAACAACAATTAAAAATGAAAACGGTTTTACAACTTTTAGTATGCTTCACTTCTTTATTCGGTTTTTCACAAACTCAAATTACAGGTGCTGTTCAAGATGAATTTGGTCAACCTATATATGGTGCTAATATTTTTATTAAAGGTACTTATGATGGAGGTATTTCAGATGAAAAAGGAAATTTTAAATTTGAAACAACGGTATCAGGGGCACAAATTCTTCAAATTAGTTTTTTGTCTTATGAAACTCTAATTCTTAAAATTACGATTGAAAACTATCAGCCTAAAAAGTATATTTTGAAAGAAAATGTAAATACCCTAGATGCTGTAGTGGTTTCTGCTGGAACATTTAAAGCAGGAGATAATAGTAAAACAACAGCCTTAAAGCCTTTGGATATTGTTACTACTGCAGGTTCTGTAGGTAATATTATTGGCGCTTTAGAAACACTACCAGGTACGCAAACGGTGGGTGAAAGCGGAAGACTTTTTGTGAGAGGTGGAGAAAGTGATGAAACCCAAACATTTGTAGATGGTATTCGTGTGGCGCAACCTTATGGCGCAACGGCAAATAATTTACCTACACGAAGTCGTTTTTCACCTTTTTTGTTTGATGGCGTTACTTTTTCAACGGGAGGATACAGTGCCGAATATGGAAATGCATTATCAAGTGTTTTATTATTAAATACGATCAATGAACCGGTACAAAGTCAGACTGATATTTCAATTATGTCTTTGGGTGTTGGTTTAGGAAATACCCAAAAATGGGAAAAGAGTTCGTTAACCTTTAATGCAGGATATTTTAATTTTGCTCCGTATCAAGTACTTGTACCTCAAAAAATAGATTGGAATAAACCCGTTCAAGTCTATTCTGGCGAGAGTGTGTATCGTAGAAAGTTTAAGAATGGATTACTAAAAGTATATGGTGCTTTTGATTATACGACATTCGATATCAATCAAAAAGAGGTCAATTTTGATGCTAAAAGAAGTATTGCCATTCAAAATAGAAACTTTTATTTTAATACCAGTTATAAAGGCTATTTAAATGATAATTTGCAATTACAAACCGGTTTTGGTTTTGGCTATGGCCAAAATGAATTGAATCTTGCCAATGATGTACTTAAAAATAACGAAAGAGCGTTACATTATAAGTTGAAATTTCGTCAAACGATTACCAATAGAATAAAGTTAAACTTTGGAGGGGATGTTTTCCATACGAATTTCGATGAAAATTTTACTCCAGCTGCATCGAACCGTTTTGACTATGGATACCAAAATAATATGACTGCCTTGTTTTCAGAAGCAGAAATCTTTTTCTCTAAAAAAGTAGCCATGAATGTAGGATTGCGTTCTTCTAAAAGTAATTTAATTTCAGATTATACCATTGAACCACGAGTTTCATTTGCTTATAAAGTAGCCGAAAATAGTCAGTTTTCTATGGCTTATGGTAATTTCAATCAAACGGCAAATCAAGACTATCTAAAGTTCAATACCAACTTAGATTATGAGAAGACCCAACATTATATATTCAATTATATGTACAACAAAGACAAAAGAATGTTGCGTGCAGAAGCGTATTATAAACGATATGCCGATTTAGTAAAATATGATGGAAACTTGGCTACTTATGACAGCAATTACAACAATAACGGTTATGGATATGCCAAAGGAATTGATTTGTTTTGGAGAGATAATAAAACCATTAAAAATTTAGATTACTGGATTTCCTACTCCTACATAGATTCGGAAAGAGATTATAAGAATTATTCAAAAGAAGTAACACCCAGTTTTATTGCCAATCACAACTTTTCAGTAGTTACGAAATATTGGGTTGACCAATTAAAATCACAAATAAGTGCGACTTATACGTTTAATTCTGGAAGACCTTATAACAATCCAAATAGTACTGATTTTATGAATGAAAAAACTAAATCATTCAATAACTTAAGTTTGAGTTGGGCGTATTTAGTTTCCCAACAAAAGATTTTATTCTTTTCTGTGACCAATGTCTTAAATGCGAATAATATTTTTGGATATCAATATGCAAATACTCCAGATGGTAATGGTCAGTTTCAAAGACAAGCCGTAACTCAACCAGCCAATCAATTCTTCTTTGTAGGTTTCTTTTGGACAATTAGCGATAATAAGAAAACCAATAATTTGAATAATTTGTAAATCAGTATTAAGTGATTACTACCTAGTACTTAGTCTTTAATAAATCAAAATAAAGTAAATAAAATAAATAAATACCATATGAAAACAACAATTATTGCAGCATGTCTATTACTGTGCGGTTATTTAAATGCACAAACCTATTCTCTGGAAGTAAATATGTCCGGTTTTAAGAATAATAAGGGAAAAGTAAAAGTAGGCTTGTATACATCTGAAACTTCTTTTTTAAAAGTAACTTTTCTGAGTTTGGATGCTTCTATAAAAAACAACCAAGCTAAAGTAATGTTTAAAAATTTGGAAAAAGGGGAGTATGCCGTTTCCATTTATCATGATGAAAATAACAATAACGAGATGGATAAAAATTTCTTTGGTATTCCAAAAGAAGCGTATGCATCTTCGAATAATGCCAAAGGATCTTTTGGACCTCCAAAATATACAGATGCCAAATTTATTGTAAAAGAAGATACAACCCTACACATTACAATCGATTAAAAGCAGCAAAAAGCAATTGTTTATTTACTAAAAGTAAATAATTATTAACTAAAAGTAAATATGTTGATACTTAAAGTATATTTTTTATTACTAAAAGTAAATAAATATTAACTAAAAGTAAATAATTTAATACTAAAAGCAAATGATGTAATGCTAAAAGATACTATTTAGAAGCTTAAAGCTAATAATAAAAAACAAAAAGGGTTTCTAAACGCCCTAATTCCTAATTTCTAATTCTTTAAAAAATACAATTCATCCTCAAAAAACAACAGTTCGGTAAGTATCAATTTTAAAATACAAGGAACTGACCGAAATTTGTTCTATCAAAAAGCAATAACAATTAAAAAAAACGAACAGTTATCAATTATTAACAATTTAAAATTAAACATCATGACACGAATTATCACCCTTATCACTTTCTTTATTGTTTCAGTTGTAACCGCACAAGCACAATATGAAAAGGGCATGCAACAAGCCTTAGAACTTTGGAAAAATGATAAACCTACAGAAGCTATCGCTGTTTTTGAAAGAATTGCAGCAGTAGATGAGGCCAATTGGTTACCCAATTATTATATCGCTTTTATTAATACCGTACAATCGTTTCGTTACATGAATGATAAAGTGAAAGTAAAAGCGTTGCTTGAAGAAGCTCAAAAAGCACAAGATAAAATGAATAGAGTAGCTTTAGATAATCCAGAAGTTTTAGTGATGCAAGCTATGATTCACACTGGTTGGATAGTATATGACCCAATGGTAAACGGTCAAAAATTATCAGGAGATGTTATGTATATCTATAATAAAGCGTATCAGATTGCTCCTGAAAACCCAAGAGTAGTATTCCAAAAAGCCTCTTTTGAAATAGGTATGGCGAGCTATTTTGGACAAGATACTAAACCAATGTGTGCACAGTTAGAAAAATCAATAGAACTTTTTGCTAACTTTAAACCGGAAACGCCATTTCATCCAACTTGGGGATTAGATAGAGCGCAAGAAGAATTAGCTAAATGTAAGAAATAATAGAAAATGACTTATCTAAAAGAAATAAAAAAAGCATTTGTACTAGGTGTTGTGATTTTTTTAGGGTTGCAAATTATAAATTTTGTAATCAATCAAAAATTACCAGGATTAGAAAACTTGAAGTGGAATTTTATCTTTACAATGCTTTATACAGTAGTTTTATATACTGCAAATGCTCTTGTATTTATTCAATTAGATAAGCATTTTGAAAAAAACAGATTTCAGTTAAAAAGATTGGTAGTAGGTTTTTTAGCATCTTTTGCTATTTCTGGATTCATCATTTTTTTACTTCGAATGTTAGAAGAGGTAGGGTTTGAAAATAAAACAATTGATGAATTTTTTAAAACAGAAAAGCCTTCCAATTATTTGGTAGCTATGATTGTAACAGTGTTTGTCACCTTGATAGTGCATTTGGTTTATTTCTATAAGGCGTATCAGGAAAACAAATTAAAAGAGCAAAAAATCATTGCTGGCACAGCTTCTGCAAAATTTGAGAGTTTGAAAAACCAGTTAGATCCTCATTTTTTATTTAATAGTTTGAATGTTTTAAGTTCGTTGATAGAAGAAAATCCAGATAATGCACAACGCTTCACCACTTCCTTATCTAAAATTTACCGTTATGTTTTAGAACAAAGAGATAAAGAATTGGTTTCGGTAGATGAAGAGTTACAGTTTGCCAAAACCTACATGAATCTGTTAAAAATGCGATTTGAAAATAGTATTACTTATGAATTACCTGATAAATTGAATAATGAAGACGCTAAAGTTGTACCGTTATCACTTCAGTTATTATTAGAAAATTGTATCAAACACAATGTAGTTAGTGAATCAAAACCTTTGCATATCACCATTGCCATTGAAGACAACCAATTAACCATTAGTAATAACATTCAAAAGAAAGAAGTCTTACAAGACCGAAAAGGTGTTGGACTACAAAACATTGTGAACCGATATGCTATTTTAACCAAAAGAAACGTATTAGTGGAAGAAAATGACATTCATTTTAAAGTTTTCTTACCTATTTTAACCAAACAAGTTACCATTATGGAATCAAAAAATATATATTCTGAAAAAATGGCGTATGCCAGAGCAAAAGAACGTGTTGAAAAATTAAAAGGATTTTATGGCAATTTAATTTCGTATTGCTGTGTTATTCCAGTTTTAATTTTCATAAATTATAAAACCAGTGGTTTTCAATGGTTTTGGTTCCCAATGCTAGGTTGGGGATTGGGAGTAACTTTTCATGCGTTGGAAACCTTTGGTTATGGCAAATCTTGGGAAGAGAAAAAAATTCGTGAGATTTTAGAAAAAGAAGAGAACGAACAAGCAAAATGGAAATAATCATGGAAAGAGAAAAAGACGCAAAAATAATTTTAGAAACTATAGCTAGAGAAAAAGTTCAAAAAATAAAAAACTTTTATATCCATTTATTTATCTATTGCATTGGAGTAATCGTTTATGTTTTGAAAACGTATTTTGGAGTGCCCATTAATTTTTTTCCTATCCGATTCATTAACGAGTTTTTTATGTGGTGCTGGACATTTGTTATTGCAGTACAAGGGATTCGTTTGTTTTTAGGAGAACGCTTTTTAGGAACCCAATGGGAAGAGGAAAAGGTAAAACAACTTATGGAAGAAGAAAAAAATAAAAAACAAAATTGGAAGTAGTTATGCAACAGAATAATGAATTTGAACGCTATCAAAAAGCACAAAAAAAGGTAAAAGAAATTAAAGGTTTTTACGGAAATTTAATCAGTTATATTTTGGTTATTTCTGTTCTAGCTTTTATTAACTTAAGATATTCACCTCAACATTTATGGTTTTTATATCCAATGCTAGGTTGGGGATTAGGAGTCTTTTTTCAAGCTATGAAAGCTTTTGATTTTTTTCCATTTTTTAATAAAGAATGGGAAGAAAAGAAGATCAAACAGTTTATGGAAGAAGAAAAAAAGGAAAATACGAAATATCAATAAATGGAAATGAGAGAAGATATACACTATTATAAAGCCAAAAAAAGAGTAGAGCATATAAAAGGATTTTTTGGTCATGCAATTTCATTTGTAATCATCAATTTAGCCTTATATATCATCAATATCATAACTTATCCCAATGATTTTTGGTTTGATTATTGGTTTTACTGGCAACTTTTAATTTGGGGTATTGGTCTAGCGATTCATGGAATCGTTGTTTTTTATTCGTTACCGGTTTTTGGTAAAGCGTGGGAAGAGAGAAAAATACAGCAGTTTATGCAAGAAGAAGAAGAACAAAACAATAAATTGGAATAAAATGAGCTTACAAGATAGAATACAAAGAAGAATGGATAGAAGTGGAGAAATTGATTTTTACCCAACGACTCCAGAAGAAATTAAATATCAGGAAGCATTACGACGTGTAAAAAGAATTAAGAGTTTTTATACTCATGCTCTAGTGTATGTAGTAATTAATATTATGATAGTTATTGTTAACATTCAAAATTTAAAAGAAGGAGAAAGCTATTTTCAATGGCACAATTTTTTTACAGCAATCTTTTGGGGAATTGGTTTGTTAGCCCATTTTTTATCTGTTTTTTTACCTAATTTTATTCTGGGGAATGATTGGGAATCCAAAAAGATTAAAGAATTAATGGAAAAAGAGAAAGACGAAAGATGGGAATAAGTATGCATTTGAAACAACGCCATAAAGGATGAAAAAATATTGGCCCATTATTCTGGGATTGTCCCTTTTTAAATTACTAATTCATTGTTTTGGTAATCAAAACTATGGATTCCACAGAGATGAATTACTACATCTTTCAGTGAGTAAACATCTTGATTGGGGGTATTTGGAATTTCCTCCTTTTATAGCACTTGTAGGTAAATTGTCTCATTTTTTGTTTGGGTATTCTTTATTTGGAACACGATTATTCCCAACAGTAGCAGGAATTGGTATTTTAGTCTTATGCTGTATGATAGCTATTGAAATAGGAGGTAAGAAAAAAGCCGTCTTTTTATCTGGACTTTCAATAGTAATTTTTATTGCTTTCTATAGAAATCATATGTTGTTTCAACCGGTTGCTTTTGATCAATTATTTTGGACAATCAGTTTTTATTTCTTAGTTCGTTTTTTAAAAACACAGCAAAATCAATATTTGTTTTATACAGGTTTAGCGTTAGCTATTGGTTTTATGAACAAATACACAATACTTATTTTATTAGCAAGTATTCTAGTTAGCATACTACTTACGCAAGGGAAAAAAATCATACAAAATAAATGGTTCTATCTAACGGGCTTACTTGCTTTGGTAATTGTTTTGCCTAATATCATTTGGCAAATATCGCATGACTTTCCTATTCTAAAGCATTTTCAAAAGTTAAACGAAATACAATTAGAGCAATTGGATACATTTGATTTTGTAAAAAATCAATTGCACGCACCCTTTACGCTACTTCTTGCTCTCATTGGTCTTTGGGCTTTGTTTTTTGATAAATCAATTCAACACTACAAAACTATTGGTTTTACTTTTATACTCGTATTTTTACTAATGTGGGTTTTAAAATCTAAAGGATATTATTTTTATGCTGCCTATCCAGTAGTATTTGCTTTTGGAGCCTATAAATTAGAAAAGTTAACGGTAAATAGGAACATAATTTTGTATAGTATTGTGGGTTGTATTTCATTATTGTCCTTTTATTTTATTCCAAAATCGATACCTATTTTACCTATTCAAGAGTATATAACCTATGAAAAATTAGAACCACAAGAAAGTGGAAGGTATATTTTAACAAGTGATTATGCCGATATGTTTGGTTGGGAAGAGCAAGTTAAATGCATTGCTTCTATGTATCATTCATTATCTGAAGAAGAAAAACAAAAGTGTATTCTTTTAGCTGAAAATTATGGAGAAGCTGGCGCTTTGTCTATTTTAGGAGAAAAATATAATTTACCCGAACCCGTTTGTAGTCATGGTAGTTTTTGGTTATGGGGACCTGGAAAAACATCGGGTGAAATTGTAATAACATTAGGTATTGAAAAACCAGTAATTGAAAAAGTTTTTGGAGCGTACCAACTTCAAAAAACAATTCAACATCAATATGCGATAGACGAGGAAAATAATATTCCGGTGTATCTTTGTAAGCAACCAAAAATAACAATAAAAGAAATTTGGCCTACCTTAGAAAGCCATGTATTTGATTAAAAAAAGAGCAAATGAACATTATTATAATAGAAGATGAAAAACCAGCAGCAAGATTGTTGCAGCGTAAAGTAGAAAAACTAGGATTAGAAGTCAATCAAATGTTGCATTCTGTGGAAGAATCTATTAACTGGTTCCAAAATAACGCACATCCCGATTTAATTTTCTTAGATATTCAATTATCAGATGGTTTGTCTTTTGAAATTTTTGAACAAATAGACATTAAAAGTGCTGTTATTTTTACCACTGCTTACGATGAATATGCGTTACGTGCTTTTAAATTAAATAGTATTGATTATCTATTAAAACCAATAGATGAAGACGATTTAGAAACGGCTGTAACCAAATTTAAAGCAAGATCAACTACCAATACTGCCGTGAGTTTAGACTTTGAAGCTATTAAGAGAATGTTAGTCAATCCAGTGGAGAGAGACTATAAATCGCGCTTTTCTGTGAAAATTGGCCAACAAATAAAAGTAATTCCAATTCAAGAAGTAGAATGTTTTTTTAGCGAAAATAAAGGAACTTACTTACATACATTTGACAATAGAGATTATCTACTAGACACTACTATGGAGCAATTAGAAAATGATTTAAATCCCAAAGATTTTTTTCGCATTAATAGAAAATTCATTTTACCCTTAAAGGGAATTAAAGAAATTCAAATGCATACCAATTCTCGACTAAAAATCATACTTCCTTCTTATAAAGAAGATGAGGTTATTGTAGCCCGAGAACGTGTCAATGATTTTAAAACTTGGATTAATTAATAGGTAAAGTAAAACATCCAATAGGTAAAAAAAGCAATTAAAAAGAGATAAATAAGATTGTTCAAACTAAAAAGTGAAAAGGTAAATACATTCCACGATTTTTTTAATGCTAATTTATAATTTATATAAAGAAAAGGGAGAATACTTATAGCTAATACATATGGAATATAGGAAGACATTGTAATAAAAGTATTCGAACTATGGTGATAGGGTGAAGGAAAGTAAAAAATGGAGATTGTAGTGTTTAAAACATACATATAATAAAATAAAAATAGTCCAAAAAAGAACAGTATCAATTTTATAAAATTATATTCAACTTGATTTCTTCTTTTAAAATAACTGAATAAAAAATAAAAACTACTACAAATAAAAAATAATCCAAAAGAAAGTAGAATAAATCGAATGCTATTAGTATTGTGGGGAATTTTGTATCCTTCTAAGCTTTCAAATTCTTTGTTTTTTGGAAATAATTGATTGATTTGATACGAATGATTTCCTTTTGAAAGTTCTTCTTGTAAATTAAATTGAACGGTTGTACTATAATTGTGATAAAAATATAAGTTGACAATACCTTCGTTTGTATTCCAAATGGAAGTTAGTAAAGTTCCATCACCAATTTTATCTCTACAAACATGCATAGTATCGGAAACTTTTTTGCAAAAATCCAAATCAGTTTCTAATTTGTTTTTTAAAAAATGAACTCCATTTCTATAACGTTCTAATTTTTCAGCTTTTTCAGAAGATGTAATTGAGGGACAAAAGTTGGACAACACATATTGACAATCGTTACCCGTAATTATTGTATAAGGTTCCACAATTATATATTTACCTGATTTTTCAATGTAAATGAATACATCCTCTAAAAAAAAACTTTGGTCATATTTTTGAATGTAATTTTTTACTTCGTCCACTGTTTTACACGTATGTAAAATATTTTTCAAATATTGTGTGGGATTAGTAATTTGTAATTTTGAATCGAATATTGAGGTTTGAATTTTAGGATGGTAAGAAGCTAGTCGTGAAAAAACTAATCCATATTCATTCATTCCAGATTGTGGAGCATATCCATTTTGTCCATCGTATCGGGAACCTGTAAATGCCGCACCCAAAGTAGTATTTGTCCCTATTTCAAACCAAATGTGCGGAGTAATTCTCCAAGCATCTTCATTGCAACCCACAATTGTGACACCATTCTTTGTCACTTTATACATACTACAAGGACGTAGAATATGAATAAATAAAAGAAATATAAATGTTAGTTGGTACTTTTTCATACGGAATCGGTTTATCATTTAAAACGATTCAATGTACAAAAAGTTACAAAATTTATTTTCTTTGAGTACTCTCTAAAACCAAATAGAATAAAAAACCAAACAATAAGGAGGATAATACTATATGTAAGGTTTGTGACCCGAAAGGGAAATGGAAATAATACATCGCAATACCTGATAAAATTTCAAATAGAACAATACCTATTACAAATTTTATTTTAGTATAACCCAATTTTAATTTGGAATTTAAATACACTAAATAGGCAATAGCAAGAGTAACCAAAATAGAAAAACTCCTGTGAATATAGAACGATAGAGTAGGACTTTGTAACCAAGTTTCTTTTGGTAAACCAGTTTCTGAAAGGGTATCTATATGTTCTCTAACAGCGGTTCCTAAAACCACTTGAATTATGGTTAAAACCAATGTAATTACTAAAGCCCTTTTAAATTTAGAATGGAATGTTACTGCCCTCGATTTACTTTTCTGAAAATAAAAAATTAAATACAATTGAAGTCCGACAATTAAAAATGCGACCAACATATGTGTTGTAATTTTTACTGGATTTAAGACCGAATCTACCACTGTTTTTCCCAGCCAAGCCTGAAATCCCATTAAAATGCAAATTGTAAAAGTATAGAGTATTAATTTTTTATTAGTTTTCCAAAACCAAAAAGAAACAATAAAGCTTGCAAAACAAGCAATTCCTGCTAAAGCACCAAACAAGCGATTGATGTATTCTACCCAAGTATGTGAAGGGTTAAAAATAGCATAATTATGTTTGGTATATTTTTCCCAATCGTCATTTGAAAAAGTTGCTGTAGTGGTAAAATCTGTTTTGGCAACCAAAAGTGTTTCATCTTTTATAATTACCATTCCCTTTTTGTAAACTCTGTTAGGAGTAAACAATAATTCACTCTCTTCTGTGGGTGGAATATAATAACCAAAACATTTTGGCCAATCAGGGCAACCCATTCCAGAACCTGTCATACGTACCAAAGCACCTGCAACAATTACCAGATATACAAGTACTAACGCAATTTTAGTTATTGGTAAAAAATATTTTTTCATAAATTAATTACATTCAGTTTTGAATGAAAATATAAGTTAAGTTACATTTAATCTACTTTCTGCAACCCCATTCTTTCTGCTTTTTGAATTACAAATGCCAAAGCTTCTTCATATTCATTTGGAATTTCTCCCTCTAAAATGGCTTCTTTTACAGCTTCTTTAAGTGTTCCAATTTCTCTTCCTGGCTTTAAACCAAACAAACTCATGATTTCCTCACCCGTTATAGGTGGTTGAAAATTACGTACGTGATCTCTTTCTTCAACTTCTACGATTTTCTGACGCACAATCTTGAAATTGTTATGATATTTGCTAAATTTTTTAGGATTTTTCGTAGTAATATCAGCTTCACATAAGGTCATTAGATTTTCTACATCCTCACCTGCATCAAAGACCAATCTTCTCACTGCCGAATCCGTAACTATATCTTGAGCTAATACTATAGGTCTTGAACTCATAGTAACCATTTTTTGCACAAATTTTAATTTTTGATTCAAAGGCATGTGTAAACGTTCAAAAATACGTTTTACCATTTTTCCTCCTAAAAATTCATGACCATGAAAGGTCCAACCTTGTTTTTTATTGAACCTTTTCGTAGGTGCTTTGCCTATATCGTGTAATAAAGCTGCCCATCGCAACCATACATCATCGGTATTGGGACAAATATTATCAACTACTTCTAAGGTATGGTAAAAATTGTTTTTATGAGTATGACCTTCTACTTCTTCAACGCTATTTAAAGCCGTCAACTCTGGTAAAATAATGTCTAATAACCCAGTTTGATGTAATAATAAAAATCCGATAGATGGTTTTTCAGTGGAAAGAATTTTATTGAACTCTTCTACAATACGTTCTCCAGAAATAATTTTTATACGTTCCTTATTACGAGAAATTGCATCTAAGGATTCCTTCTCAATTTCAAAGTCTAACTGAGTAGCGAAACGAATGGCTCTTAGCATTCGTAAGGGATCATCAGAATAGGTAATATCAGAATCTAAAGGCGTGCGAATAATTTTATTTTTTAAATCAGCCACACCATTAAACGGATCCAATAATTCTCCAAAATTAGTTTTATTTAAGGAAAAAGCTAGTGCATTTATAGTAAAATCTCGTCTTTCTTGGTCGTCTTTTAAAGATCCGTTCTCAACTATTGGTTTTCTACTGTCTCTGTTATAGGACTCTTTTCGAGCGCCTACAAATTCAATATCCATATCTTTATAACGTAACATGGCTGTTCCATAGTTTTTAAAAACTTGTACTTTGGGATTGTTTGGAAGTAATTCGGATACTTTCAATGCTAAATCAATACCACTGCCTACAGCAACAATATCAATATCTTTTTTATGATTTCGCTCTAATAAAATGTCTCTTACATAACCGCCAATTACATAACAATCTAATTGGAGTTCAGCCGCAGCTTTAGAAACGATTTCAAATATTTTATGATCGAGATGTTGTTTGTAATTCATTTTTTTAAATTAGTCAATATTTAAATTAGTCAATTTATAGTGACACATTGACTAATTATAAATTGGCATATTAATTTATTTCCTAATAATTTTAACTTGGCTATCTAAACCTAGTTTTATAATGGTCGAAGGAGTCTTGCAAATTTTATCGTGATGCAAATTTACTACATAGTCGACACCTTTTAAAATTTCAGGAGAAATTTCTTTAAAAGATTGTGGTGTTGGCATTCCAGATATATTGGCAGAAGTAGAAACCAAAGGTTTTTTCATTCGTTCCATTAATTTATAGCAAAAAGGTTCGGTAACCATTCGTACAGCTAATGAATTGTCTTCAGCAACTATATTTTTAGCAACGTTTTTGGGTTTATCAAGAATTAAGGTGGTTGGTTTCTCAGAAAAGTCTAAAATTTGCCAAGCTACTTCTGGAATTTCATTAAAAACTTGATGCATCATACGTTCACCATTTACTAAAACAATCATGCTTTTGCTTTCTTCGCGTTGTTTTAAAGCAAATATTTTTTTGATAGCCTCTTCATTCGTAGCATCACAACCGATTCCCCAAACGGTATCTGTTGGATAGAGAATAATTCCTCCGTTTTTAATAACTTCAAATGCTTGGTGTACTTCTGTATTCATCTTATAGATACTTATAGAAAATATAAATCATTTTTTTTGCAAATATATTTAATTAAATACTTATAATGTGTCATTAATAGTAAAAGCTGGTCTTTAAATTCAAGATTTATAAGCAAAGCAATTGTTAATTTTTATCTATATTTGATGCTTTAATATTTTACAACTAATGCATCTTAGTAATCCTTCTATCTTAGTTTCAGTAATTATTCCTGTTTATAATGTTGAAAAATATATTTCTGAAGCTATTGAAAGCGTATTAAATCAGACCTATAAGGATATTGAAATTATTTTAGTTGATGATGGATCTATAGATAATTCGTTATCGATTTGTAAACAGTTTGCACAGCAAAATCAAAACATAAAATTAATAGAGCAACAAAATTCGGGAGTATCAATAGCTAGAAATAACGGACTTTCTGTTGCTGTAGGAGAGTATGTTTTTTTTATGGATTCAGATGATACTATTGATGCTGAATTTATTCGTACTTCTCGTGAAGTAGCAAAAGCCGAAGACGCAAATATTGTTATCGTTGGTGACTATTATTGTAAATTAACCAAAGTTTCCGCATTGCCTACTTGTGCTCAATTTTTGAAGCATGATTTTTTAAAACAACATCCTACCATTCGTTTCCCTGAAAAAATTCAACCTTGTGAAGATGGCTTGTTTTCGCATCAATTATTAGCTTTAACGGATAAAATTGCAAAAAATCCTTTAGGTATTTACAATTATAGAGAACATGAAAATCAAAACCATATTACGATTAACAAAAACAAGGAGCAAGTACTCTATCAAATTCCAAAATGGTTAGAAATTTTAGAAAATTTCTATACTCAAAACAATTTATACCAAACCAAAGCGTTACATCTGGCTTTATTTTTAGAACACGAACCTTTTGAATTAAGGTTTTTAGCGATGCCATTTGATACCTATCAAAAACAAAGTCTACAGGTATTAATTAAAGAGTTTTATATTACTCATATAGCACCATTTATATCAAATACAGATATAAAAAAACTAAGTAAGCCTTTCCTTCAGTTTTTGAAAGCAAATGATGTTGAAAAATTTGAAAAATATTATAGAAAGCATGTATTGTTATTGAAAATTAAAGAGAAATTGCATTTTTTTAATTATAAAGCGCAACTAAAAATGGTTAATATCATCCCTATTTCGAAATATAGAAAGTATTTACGAAATCGAATTAATGCCAATTTTGCCAAATGAAAGTTGTAATTGTCCAACATAAAAATTTTTTGAATAGTGCTGGTGGAACTGAAAAAATAGCTTGTTTTTTAGCAAATAATTTAGTTGAGAAAGACTGCGAAGTAATCGTAGCTACTAATGACGAAAATATTTCTGGAAAACCCATGTTTTATTTAAATTCAAAAGTTACCATTGATAATCTATTTAATCCAACATTTATTCAAGAAGAGATAATTACTCTTTTCAATTACAAAGGCTATAATCCTTTTTTTTGGCTGTATTACAAGCTGAAAAAGAAACGAGATAAAATATATAATAAAAAAGTATTAAAAAAACACGGTGGCATTGAAGGTATTTATACTCATAATCTTAAAGAAAGAGCTACACTTTGGAAAAATTATTTAAATAACAGTAAGCCTAATGTTATTATTACCATGTCTATAAGTTCACTAGTAGAAATCACTTTTGGAAATGAGATACAAATTCCTATACTAAATTCAGTAAATGGAAGACCCGACTATGATTATACGGATTTATTGTGGTATCGCTCTGAAATTGAAATGAGATTGTTACAAGAGGCGTATGCTCATTTATCAGGCATCCAAGTTTTATTTGATAGTTATAAAGCTTTTCTTCCTGATACATTTAGTGGTGAAGCTGTGACTATTCCAAATCCAGTAATTCAAATGGATATCAATACAATAGTTCATCATGAAATACCCAAAAAAGTTTATAAAATAATTAATATAGCCTCTTTAAATAGTAGTTGCAAACAGCAGGATGTAGCCATTCATATTTTTTCAAAAATAGCAGCCACATATCCTAATTGGAATTTAGAATTTTGGGGTGTGGGCAACGATTTAGCAATTTTAGAAGAACAAGTCGCCCAATTGCAATTAGAAAATAGAATCTTTTTCAAAGGATTTACTCCTGAACCTCTAGAAAAATTAAAAGAGGCTGACATTTTTCTTTTTCCTAGTAAATATGAAGGTTTTCCTTTAGCTTTAACCGAAGCAATGGCTGTTGGTTTACCAGTAATTGGTTTTCAATCTTGTTCTGGTGTAAATGAATTAATTCAAAATGAAAAGAATGGTTTTTTAGCCAATGATATTACTGAAATGCAACACAAATTGGAAGAACTCATTCAAAACTCAGAATTGAGAAAAAAAATGGGATTCATGGGCCATGAATCCGTAAAAAAATATACAGAAGAAGCGGTGTTCGAGAAATGGTTCCGCTTTATTACTCAATTAAATGAAAAGCAAAATTAAACTATGCGATTATTATATTTTTATCCAGAAAACCCACTTTTAAAAAACCAAGGCAATAATGCGAGAGCTTTAGCGCTTTTAGAATATTTTAAATCACGTGCCATTGAAGTTGATTTTGTTGGGGTTTATGCCGATAACTTTCAACAAGAAGACATTTCTAATTTAAAAAATGAAAGATATATTAAAGAGGGGTATTTATTAAAAAGTCTATCTAGAAAGAAAAATCAATTGCGTTATTTCTTTATGTACTCTTTACCTCGAAAAATCTTTAAAAAAATAAAAGAGTTTGACAGAAGAAGGTTTGGTCAAGAAAAGTTGTTTGAAGAAATTGCAATGCAAAAGGAATATGATTTTATTTTGATATCCTATGCGTATTGGGCTAACTTAATAGATAATATTAAAGAAGTAAAACCAAATGTAAAATTTGTGATTGATACCCATGATTTTTTAACGTCTCAATTTCAGCATACTAAAGATTTTCAATTGGGTAAATACTTCGAAACGGAAATGCGTCTTTTAAACAAATTCGACGAAGTCTTGGTAATTTCTAATGAAGAAAAGTATGTTTTTTCCCAATTTTTAGACCAACCTGTTTCAATTGTAACACATACCTTGAAAACGCATTTTGATGCATCTGAAATAGCTAAGAAATATGATATCGTCTATGTTGCTAGTAATAATGAACACAATATTAAAGCAGCCAAATGGTTTTTTACTGAAGTGTACCCAAAATTAGATAAAAGCATACAAATAGTAGTAGTAGGAAGGGTTGTCTCTTTTTGCCCAGACGGAGATAATATTACTAAAATTGCATTTATTGAAGATTTAGATAGTATTTATAAAGTTTCGAAAATTGCTATTTGCCCCATGCTTAGTGGAACAGGTCTGAAAATCAAAGTGGTGGAAGCGCTTTCCTACGGTTTACCTGTTGTTTGTAATGAAAGAGGTATTGACGGTTTGTTGAACAAAACGAACAATGGTTGTTTAATGACTAACGATTCGAGTCAATTTGCCAACTATGTAACTCAACTACTTCAGGATAAGACTTTTTACGAGAAACATGCACAAGATTCAAAGTCTTTTTTTATAGCCAATCATTCTATTGAAGCAACCTACACAGAATTAGATCACATCTTTACAGTTGATCAATAGATAGCAATGTTTTTTGCAAAGTCGTTCTTGAAAATGGAGCTAAACTTTCTTCAGAATGGCTTTGCAGTTGTAACCAAAGATTTTTGTCATTATACAATCGAATGATTTCATTTGCAAAATCCTCTTCTGAAGAGGCTATTAATGCATTTTTTTCATGCTCTAAAAACATGCCTTCAGCACCAATTGCAGTTGTAATTAATGGAAGATAATATTCAAATGACTGTCCAATTTTGCCTTTTACACCAGCACCATAGCGTAAAGGGACTACCATAAATTTTGAGGATGTAAAATACGTTTCTATATCAGGAATGTAGCCGTGAAAAACAAAATTTGGATGCACAATATCATTAATTTCGGTATTTAAATTACCAATTACATCTACTGCAATCTGAGGTAATTTTTCCCATACTTTAGGCATGATTTTTTCAAATAGAAAATATAAAGCATCAATATTGGGAGTGTGAGTTGAACCAATAAAGAGAATATTTTTTCTTTCTTCAAAAGGTAAAGTTTTATGTAAACTTATTTTTGGATAATGAATATTTGAGATTGTCATCATTTTATGAGGCGCTATATAAGTACTCATAAATTCTTTTTCTTGTTCAGAAATGGTAATGACTAATGCAACTTTTTTGGCTACTACAGTTTCAATATGGAAATACTTTTTATATCTTTTCTTTAAGGAAATCCTTTTTGGGTTTAGTTCAATAGCTCTTTTGTAACGCAAAAAATGAATATCAACCATGTCATATAAGGTGGTTGCTTCAGGAATCGTTTTATGAACATATTGGAAATGTCTTTTTAAAGTGTTTGGTCCATAAAACCAAATAAAATCAACCTTTGGAATAGCTTTTAAAAAAGAAAGGGTTGTCTGTTTATTTTTAAGTTCAGAAAATAGGATTACCTCTTCATTTTTAAAAAACTCAATATAATTATTGTCATTCTCAGATGATGTAAAAGTTAAAAAACAATTATATCCAAGTTGGACATAGGCTAAAATAATTTCCTTAAGTCTATTTGATCCAGAATCTTTATCATAAGTAGGAATTGCATTCGATATAAAAACAATTGTTTTTTTAGATGCATCATACCTTTCACCATTTATTAAAGAGTTTAAATCAAAATCTATTTTTTTAGAAAAAAGATGTTTAAACGAGATCATTCTTTGTTGTTTTGTTTATGTTTTAAAGAATCATTTAATCTTCCACCTCTAAAAAGAACTTTAAATAAAGGCCAATATTTTGGTTTTCGAATACTCTTTATAAAATATTTTATTTGTAAGAATAATAATATAATTCGGTAATTAAGGTAACCATAGTGTTTTCGAATCACATACAAGAGTGAAATTTTTAATTCTGTTTTAATCGCAATCGATTTTGGGGTACTTGCTCCATGAAAATGAATGAATTTAGCATTGGGAATTAAATAAGCATATTTTTTAATTTTTGCTAATCGAATGCATAAATCTGTTTCTTCTTGATATAAAAATATATTGGTATCAAAGCCACCTACACTCCAGAAATCTTCAGAACGTACAACCATAAAACTTCCAGATACGAATTGTCCTCTTTGAGGAGTTTTATATTCTAATTTTCTTTTTGGATATTTTTTTGGATTTATAATTTCTAAGAAATAACGTCCAAAAAGTTCTTTTAATGGAGATGAAAAATGATCTAGAGTTGGTAACAAACTACCGTCTTCTTTAAAACTTTGTGGTCCGCAAATTCCGAAGTTATCATGGCTTTTCATGGCTTCAATAATTATTGAAAAGCAATCATTTAGTAATAACGAATCATTATTTACAAATGCATAATAGGTAGCATCTGAAAACTGGCAACCTATCATGTTTCCACCGCCAAAACCAGTATTTAAATGGTTTCTAAGAAGTTTTATAGAAGGATTGTTTAATTCAGTTATATAGTTTTTTAATGCATTGTAATCATTAGATTTAGAATGGTTATCAACTATTATAATATTATAAATTAGATGTGTTGAAGTATGTTTAATAATGCTTTCTACACATTGAATAGTGTAGTTACTAGTATTATAATTAATTATTATGATAGATAAATCCAACATTTATTTTTTTAAGTAAAGTTAAATATATAGTTTTATTTCTATATATTTTTATCTAGTTTTACAATGTCAAATGATTTGTTAGCAAAGTAACAAATAATTTTATGAATAGCTATTATCAATACATATATAGTTCAAAATTTAATACTGATTTTATGGTTAAATTAAGAGCTAAATTCTATACTACTTCTTATGAAAATACTGCATATATCTGGTGCTAAAGGCTGGGGAGGAAATGAACAACAAATTATATACATTTTACCTATGCTTAACGCATTAGGAATTCAAAATATTGTTTGTGGCTTAAAAAACTCTGTTTTAGAATCAGAATGCCAAAAGAATGCGATTACTTTTATTCCTTTTCAGGAAAAAAAGTTGAAAAGTTTTAGTAATTACAGGCATTTGTCAAAAATTTCAAAAGAAGAAAATCCAGATATTATTCAATTGCATACCAGTGATTCACTGATGTTTTTTCTGTTGACCAATTTCTTTCTTAAAATTAAAGGTAAACTTGTATTTTCAAAAAAAGGGGTTGGTGTTAGCGGTAGTTTTTTGAGTAAGATAAAATACAATAGTAAAAGAATTGATGCAATTTTATGTGTTTCTAAAATGGTAGAAGAATCATTTGGTAAAACGCTTGATGCTAAAATGAAAGAAAAAACAATTGTTATTAACGATTGTGTTTCTTTAGATATTTTGAATTTAAAAAGTGATATTAATATACGAAAGCTTTACAATATTCCAGATAATAAATTACTGGTAGGTAATATTGCAAACCATACCAATGCCAAGGATTTATTTACTTTAATTGATGTTTTAGCAGAAATTAAACACGTTCATAAAAGAAATGATATTGTTTTTGTTCAAGTAGGAGAGTTTTCAAAAAAGACGGATAAACTCAAAGAACACGCTGTTAAAAAGAAAGTATTTAAAGATATTATTTTTATGAATAAAATAAAGAACGCTTCCACTTTGAACAATCAATTTGATGTTTTTTTACTTACTTCGCAAAGAGAAGGTGGACCAACTTCGCTTTTGGAAGCCATGTTAATTGGTACACCAGTAGTAGCAACAAAAGTAGGAGTCGTTCCAGATATTATTCAGGATGGAATTAATGGTTTTTCTGCTGAAATTAAAGAAGCAAAAAAGCTAGGCAAAAATATTGTCGAATTATTGGATGATAAAAAATTACAGAAAGATTTTTCAGAAACCAATATTGAGATAGTTAAAACAAAATTTTCAGCGTTTTATATTGCAAATCAAATTAAAACTGAATTTGAAAAACTATTAAAAGTGTCTTAATCTAAATATTGGTTAATTCCTTTTTCTGTAAACTTTATCTTTTTCTCTCGAACTTCATCTTCCATTGCATCATTTATAGCAATATGACTTTTATCTTGTTCAGGATGATAAATATGAAAGACAATTCCTGAATGTTTTAATCTTTTACCAACTATACCAATATTATGTAATCTTTGAATCATTTCTGAATCATCAACTCCCCATCCAATCAAACTTTCATTAAAACCATTTATTTGTATAAAATCTTTTTTCCAAAAAGACATATTACAGCCTCTTAACTTTTTTGAGATTTGTGTATGTTGTTTCTCAAAAAGCATTAAAAATGGGATTCTTAGTGTTCTTAATCTTTTTTTAATTCCTTTAGAAAATAAGTTGAAAATTATAGTCTTATTAGTAAAAATAGAATCTAAAATTTGTTTTTTTATATTTACTCTCGAACCAAATAAGTATTGACCTTCTTTCGCATTTTTTAGATGATCTTTTACAAAGTCCTTATGCATTATAATATCACCATCAATTTCAATAATATAGTCATATTGTGCTTTTGCAATAGCTTTATTCATAATTTTTGGCTTTTGATTGCCATTATCTTCATGCCAAATATGAATTAAAGGAACTGGAAAGTCTTTTTGAAATTTTGAAATAAGATCTGTAGTTTCATGCCTAGAACCATCATCTGCAATAATAACTTCGTTTGGTAAAACGGTTTGATTTTTAATGCTTAAAAGCAATAATTCTAATGCTTGGGGCCAATTGTATGTAGGAGTTATTAAAGAACACTTAGGATACGGAGTCATTCCAATTTTTTTTTTGGTAAAAATATTGAATTAATTGGAATTATTAAACACAATATCTACTTTTGAGAAAAAATAACAACTTTGATAACGATTTCTAAAGCTTACCAAAAATATACTTCTGAAATACTAGATTGTATTGAAAATTTCACTAAAAAAGGAACAATTTTTGTAGCAGGTTCGCGCAATACGATTAAACTTTTTAAAATAGAGACTGAAGTTGTAAATATTAAATCTTTTAAAAAACCGAATCTCATCAATAAAATTGCGTATCGTTATTTTAGAAAATCTAAAGCCAGACGTTCATATGAGTTTGCTTCTAAATTAATTGAATTGCAAATTGGTACACCAAAACCAATTGCTTTTTATGAAAAATTTGACTTAATAGGATTAAAGGAGAGTTATTATGCTTGTGAACATCTAGAAAATGTTTTTGAATTTAGGGCGATTGTCCAAAACGAAGATTTTGAAAATAGGGAAGAAATCATAAGACAGTTTATCCGTTTTACCTCTTTTATGCACAGAGAAGGAGTAGAATTTTTAGATCATTCTCCAGGTAATACTTTAATTCGTAAAGAAAGGGATGGAAGTTATTCTTTTTTTCTAGTAGATTTAAATCGTATGAAATTTCATAAAAATATCGATTTTCAAACAAGAATGAAAAATCTTTCAAAAATTACGCATAAAAAAGAGATGATTGTTACAATGAGTAATGAGTATGCTAAAATTACAGGAGAAGATGAAAGTTTGATTTTTACAACCTTATGGAAATTAACCTCAGATTTTCAATACCGTTTTCATCGTAAAAAAAGAATTAAAAAGAAACTAAAATTCTGGAAAAAGTAGTACTTTCAATTTATAAATCTTTTCATGAAAGTTTCTGTAATAATCACTACTTATAATTCAGAGGAATGGCTTGAAAAAGTCCTTTTAGGATATTCCGTTCAAACAGAGCCAGACTTTGAATTAATTATTGCCGATGATGGTTCTTCATCAGCAACTAAAGTTGTTATTGATTCTTTTAAAGCTTCTTTTTTACATCCAATATTGCATGTTTGGCATGAAGATGATGGCTTTCAAAAATGTAAAATACTGAATAAAGCCATTCTACAAACCCATACGAATTATCTCATCTTTACGGATGGAGATTGTATTCCACGAAACGATTTTGTAGCACAACATTTAAAAAGTAAGGAAAAAGGATATTTCTTATCAGGTGGTTATTTCAAATTGCCCATGTCAATCTCAAAATTGATTGATCCTTCTCACATTCGGAAGCAAGAAGCTTTTTCCATTAGATGGCTTACTAAACAAGGACTTAAAAAGTCTTTTAAGCTATCTAAACTAACCAAATGGAATTGGTTCGCCGTATTAATGAATTGGCTTACACCAACTAAAAAAACGTTTAATGGACATAATACTTCTTGTTTTAAAGAAGATTTATTGGCTATTAATGGTTTTAATGAAGAGATGTTATATGGAGGTTTAGATAGAGAAGTAGGAGAACGTCTTTTTAATTATGGAATATTAGCCAAACAAATTCGATATAGTGCCATTTGCATTCATTTAGATCACAAAAGAGGCTATGCATCTCCTGAAACTTGGAAAAACAATAATGCCATTAGAGCTTACAATAAAAAGTATAATGTTATAAAAATCGAAAAAGGAATTGATCAATATTATTAATTACCAATAGCTTTAAAAAAGTGAGCTAATTTTTCTTTAATTAATTGAATTGGATATTCTTCGAAGTATTTGAACGTATTTTCTTTAATATATTTCTCATCAAATTCTTCGTAAATTTCTGGCTTTAAGTCTTTTAAATGAATAGAAACATTTTTTTCATCTTCAAAGATTTGCCATGCTTCTTTGTTCACACTAGGAGAAAATAGAGAAAAAGTTGGAATTTCTAATGCCTTAGACATATTTACAGCACCACCTTCATTTCCTATAAGCGCATCACACTGTGATAAAATTCCTAGAAAAGAACGTAAATCAGTGGCATACAAATCAAAAAAGATATTTTTTCTAGTGTTTTCCTTACAAAGATTATAAATTGCTAAAGCATCGTCTTTTTGTTTTGGAATATAATTGAAAAATAAATTAGCTTGAGTTTGTGCTACAATAAAGTCTAACAATTCAGCCATTTTTTCATAAGGATACGTTTTGTACCATTCACTTCCTAAAATTCCAATCATGTAATTAGGCCGCTCTTTATTTAAAGGAAAGTTAGCAATATAGTTTTTAGCGTTTTCTATTTCTTCTTTTGTTAGAAAAACTTTAGGTTTATAGTCGGTTATTTCTTCTGAAATAATAGGTTTTAGTAATTCAATACGATTAATTATAGCTAATCCTAATTGATTTTCTCCTTTTAGAGTTTGTCTTTCAATATTGTAATTATAAAAGATTGTAGAATACCATTTTTTGTATGAAATTTTCTTCTTCGCTTTTGAGAAAAGAGTGATTAAATTGGTTTCTAATTTACTGTATACATCTATTACTACATCGTATTTTTTAGACCTAATTTTAAATATAAATTCAAATAAGGAAAAGTAATTTTTTCTTACTTTTTCTTCTAATACAATGATGTTGCTAATATTAGGATTATTTTTTAATACATCAACACAGTTAGCATAGCACATATAATCTACTTGAGCATTTGGATACGCTTTTTTTAGATTATTAGCTAAAATAGAAGAAGTTAAGACATCTCCAATGCGTTTTTGTTGAATGATTAAAAATTTCATGGCTTATTTTTTGTGCTAAAATACATAACTATGTAAGAATTTGAAACTCTAAGAAAAAATAAATTAGTTACTTTTGCTTAAATTTTATGAATTATGGCAATTAGTGGTTTAGTAATTACTTTTAATGAAGAAAAAAACATTGGTAAATGTATTGATGCACTATTTGAAGTATGTGATGAAGTTATCATTGTAGATTCCTTAAGTACTGATCAAACCGTAGCCATTGCAGAAGCTAAAGGAGCTAAGGTTATTACACAAGCATTTTTAGGAGATGGGCCACAACGAACCCATGGATTACCTTTTTGTAAAAATGATTGGATTTTAAATTTGGATGCAGATGAATTTCTAGATGCTGATGCAAAAGCGTTTATTTTAGATAAAAAATATCTATCAGGTGATTATGATGCTTTTTCTTTTCGTGTTAAAAATTTTTTAGCAAATGAATTAATTGATTTCTCGGGTTGGTATCCTGATAGTAAAGTTCGCTTTTTTAATAAAAAAACGGCTCATCCTTCAAATGCTAAAGTACATCAAAAAATAATTGCAACAAATGAAAAGAAAGTAGCGGTACATATTTTGCATTATGGATGGAGTTCATTTGATCAAATTTTAGCGAAAAAGAACCAGTATTCAACTTGGCATGCTCAACAATTATTTGATCAAGGAAAGAGAATTAACAGTTGGAAACCAGTTTTAAACGGAACAGTTGCGTTTATACGTTGTTATTTCTTTAAGAAAGGGATATTTAATGGTTTGGATGGCTTAACTATTGCTATGATTCAAGCTTTTTTTTCCTACATGAAATATGCTAAATTATTAAAGTTACAACGACAATCAAAAAATTAATTTATTGTTAATTTATTTGCAATCATTCTTTGATTGAAAGCCTGAATGTATGCTTTTATAAATTGTTCCATTTTAGTTGCAATTGTTGGGTTTGAATTTAAAAGATTATGTTGTAATAATTCATCTTCTTTAAAATTATATAAACCAATTGCTTTTTTACCATCAAATGCCATATAATAATCTCCATCTAAATAATGGTAAATATTGTCTAAATAATAAACAACAAAATCTTTTTCAGACAGATATGGCTTGCCAAAGGTAATCATCTTAGCCTTTATTTTTAAATAGCTAAGTATCGATGGCATGATATCAATTTGTTGAAAATTTCTAAAATTTAATCCTCCAAAGCTAGGATTACCAGGATTGAAAAACATAATTGGGATTCTAAATTTACCAATATTCGTTTTAAATTTTTCAGCTGTTGGCTCAGAGGAAGTATGATCAGCTGTAATTACAAATAAAGTATTCTTGTACCATGGTTGTGTTTTAGCACTTTCAAAAAACTTTTTTAAGGCAAAATCTGTATATGCTATACTTTCTTGAATTTTCGTATTTCCTTTAGGGAATTTGTCTTTATATCGTTCTGGTATTTTATAAGGGTTGTGAGAAGAAATTGTAAATAGAGAAGTGAAAAATGGCGTTTTAAAAGTACTCATTTTAGTGCAGAAAAACTGCATAAATTCTTCGTCATAAATTCCCCAGTTACCATCAAAAGCTTCAGGTCCTTCGTATTCATCTTTACCGAAATAGGCATCAAAACCTGCTACCTTACAATATTGATCAAAATTCTGACTTCCGTTGAATGCACCATGAAAGAAGGCTGTGTAATAATTATTGTCTTTTAAAATTTTTGGCAATCCGTATACTTCATTAATTGAGTAACTGGAAGTAATTAAGGAATGATTCATTAAACTTGGAATACTAGATAACGTAGAAGGAACAGCATCAATGGATAATTTACCATTGGCGAAACCATTTTCAAAGAAAAGGGATTTGGTTATCAAAGAATCTAAAAAAGGAGTTTGACCAATTTGTAGGTTTTCGCGACCAAAGCTTTCTAAAATAAGGATGATTACATTTTGTTTCAAGGCCTCACCATCAGGTTGTAGTTCTAAAACAGGATTAAATATAGCTTGTAATTCGGCATCATTATAAAAGGAAGTCGCTTCTAAAGTTTCTTTCTTTCCAATTGTTTTTAAAATACAAAATGGCGTATTTAAAACTAAAGCGGAATGACTAATGGCCCCATAATTTACGGCATCCACTACTTTTAAAGGTTTTTGTTGAAAGCCTCCTCGACCTAAAACCAATAATAACCCCATAACAATTATAAAAAGACCAGTTTGTTTCAATACAGTTGCAAGAGTATTTTTTTCTTTTATAGTAGAAAAAGTAAGAGTAGGTAATATTTTCCAAAATGCGACTGCTAGAATAACTCCCAGTAGAGGTAAATACCAAAATTCTTTTAAAAAGGATAGCATTAATCCGCCAATTTCATTCTCCATACCAGAGGCAGTAATCATGCTGAACGTACTTCTTCTTCCTGTAAATTTATAGTATTCAAAATCTACAAAATTGGTTAGAATAAAAATAAAGTTAACGGTATAAAAAGCTATTTTTAACCCATTTTGATATCCCTTTTTATAAATGAATTTTGCAGGAAATAGATGTAAAAAACCAAATAGGATATTAATATAAGCTATAGCAGAAAGATCAAAATGAATACCTCCTAAAAATACTTTCAGATGTAAGCCACTAAAAGCAGATTTATTAAAGTATAAAAATAAAAACCTACAAATTTGATAGATAAACAGAACCAATAAAAAGCGTTTGAAAAAGAGAAGAATACTCTTAAAGTAGTTTTTCATTATTTATAAATTTCGACAAATTTATAAAATGAATAAATATTTACAATTTATTAAGGATGTATTTACATTAAATTTTCCTTGGATAACAAAAAATCCAAATGAATCAACATTTGGATTTTTATATGTAGAGTAGTATACTATATTTTAAACGGCTACATTGTATTCTCTTAAAGCCTCATTTAAAGAGGTTTTTAAGTCGGTTGATGGTTTTCTTTGTCCGATGATTAGTGCACAAGGAACTTGATAGTCGCCAGCAGCAAATTTTTTAGTATAACTTCCTGGAATAACTACTGAACGAGCAGGAACCACTCCTTTAAACTCTTTGGGTTCTGAACCAGTTACGTCAATAATTTTTGTGGAAGCTGTTAAAACAACATTTGCTCCTAAAACCGCTTCTTTTTCTACGCGAACCCCTTCTACTACGATGCAGCGAGAACCAATAAAAGCTCCGTCTTCAATAATTACAGGAGCGGCTTGTAAGGGTTCTAATACACCACCAATACCCACACCACCTGACAAATGTACATCTTTACCAATTTGGGCACAACTTCCTACGGTAGCCCAAGTATCTACCATAGTACCTTCATCTACATAAGCTCCTATATTCACATAACTTGGCATTAATATTACTCCTTTTGAAATATAGGCTCCATGACGAGCAACTGCATTAGGCACTACACGAATTCCTTTTTCAGCATATCCTTTTTTTAAAGGCATTTTATCGTGATATTCAAAAATTCCAGCTTCAAGAGTTTCCATTTTCTGAATTGGAAAATATAAAACTACGGCTTTTTTAACCCATTCATTTACTTGCCAGCCGTTTTCAACGGGTTGTGCTACACGCAATACACCTGAATCTATCAATTCAATAACTTCTCTTATGGCTTTTTGTGTACTTTCTTCTTGTAATAATGCACGGTTGTCCCAAGCATTTTCTATGGTAGTTTGTAATTGTATCATGGTTTACATCTATTTTTGGCAAAGATAATTCGTTTTTTTATAAATCATAATTTGTTTCCGTTACATATTCGTCGTTTCTCAATCGATATGTGAGTTTTGTTTATCTCTTCCAAAAGTGGTAAAGGCTATTAAATACACTTATTTAAAATGTAGGAACTGATTTTTATCAGTTTTTTAAACTTCAGCTTTATCTAGTTTTGCTAACGAATAAATAAAAAAATAAATTGTAAAACCATAAAATATGAATTTTCAAAATCAAATTGTAAACAAACCTGTACTAGTAGACAAAGAAGTAACTTGGGATAAAACCAAAGTAATTATGAGTAAAACGGATGCCTTCGGAACCATTGAATATGCCAATGAAGTTTTTGTGGATGTCTGTGGATATGAAGATTATGAATTAATGGGACAACCACATAGTATTATAAGACATCCCGATATGCCAAAAGTAATTTTTAAAGTACTTTGGGAAAAATTGAAAAATGGGGAAAACTTTCATGCAATAGTTAAAAATTTAGCCAAATCAGGAAGATACTATTGGGTAATTACCGATTTTGAGATTTCTAAAAATGAAGCAGGCGAAATAGTGAATTACTTTGCTAGAAGAAGGGCAGTGCCTCAAGAAGTGATTACCAACCACATTGAACCTTTATATAAAAAATTATGGCAAATAGAAGCTGCAAGTGGTATGGAGTATAGCGAAAAATATTTGACTGGTTTTTTGGAAGAAAAGAATAAAACCTATGTACAATACATACTGGAGTTGATATACAATCAAGAAAAAATGGAGAACCATTCCAATCAAAAGACAGAAGAGGAAAAAAGCTTTTTTAGTAGGTTCTTTTCAAGGTAAAAAATTAAGTATTTCTTAAGAATAGGGCGCTATTTTTGCATTATAATTAACTCTTCCTTTTTATACTTTACGTATCTTTGTATGGCTTTTTAGGTAAGAATAAGTTTATAAAGAAGAATTAGATGGAAAATCCAGATGTAGTTTTAATAGGTGCTGGAATTATGAGCGCAACGCTTGGGATTTTATTAAAAGAATTAGATCCTAATTGTAAAATTGAAATATACGAACGCTTGTCTGAAGCGGCCTCTGAGAGTAGTGATGCTTGGAATAATGCTGGAACAGGACATGCTGCTTTTTGTGAATTGAATTATACTCCTGAAAAAGAAGATGGAAGTATTGATATTTCTAAAGCTTTAAAAATATCCGAAGCTTATGAAGTTTCGAGACAATTTTGGAGTTATTTAGTTCAAAAAGGTGTGCTTAAGAATCCTGAAGATTTTATTCATTCAATCCCACACATCAGCTTTGTTTGGGGTAAAGAAAATGTAGCTTTCTTAAAAAAAAGACATGAAGCTTTAGTTCAAAAAAGTCTTTTTAAAAGAATGTTATTCAGTAGTGATGAAAAGGTTTTAGAGGAATGGATGCCATTAGTTATGCACGACAGACCAAAAGATGAAGTTCATGCCGCTACTTACATGCCTATAGGAACGGATGTTAACTTTGGTTCTTTGACCCGATTATTATTTGAATATTTGAAGAATCAAGACGGAATTGAACTGTATTTTGATACAGAAGTTGAAAAATTAAAAAAGCAAGAAGATGGTAGTTGGAGAATTAAGGTTAGAAATTTAGATACCAAAAAATCGAGAAAGATAAAAACCCCTTTTGTTTTCATTGGTGCAGGAGGAGGTTCTTTACCCTTATTAGAAAAAGCAAATATTGAAGAAGGTGAAGGTTATGGTGGTTTTCCGATTAGCGGACAATGGTTACGCTGTATGAATCCTGAAATTATTAAACAACATAAAGCTAAAGTATATGGAAAAGCTTCTGTGGGTTCGCCACCGATGTCAGTACCTCATATCGATACCAGAATTATTGATGGCAAACAAGAGTTGCTTTTTGGTCCTTATGCTGGTTTTACCACTAAATTTTTAAAAAATGGTTCGTATCTCGATTTGATTAAATCCATTCAAACGGATAACATTGTTCCCATGCTTTCTGCTGGAATTCATAATATTCCTTTGACTAAATATTTGATTGAACAAGTTATGCAGTCTCAAGAAGATCGAATGGAAGCTTTAAAAAACTATTTTCCAAATGCAAAGAGTGAAGATTGGGTTTTGGAAACGGCAGGAAAAAGAGTTCAAGTGATTAAGAAAGATAAAAATGGGAAAGGTGTACTAGAGTTTGGTACCGAAGTAGTAAATGATGATGATGGTTCTTTAGCGGTTTTATTAGGAGCTTCTCCTGGTGCATCAACTTCAGTTTCTATTATGATTGAAGTTATTAGTAAATGCTTTGCTAAAAAATACCAATCTGCTGATTGGCAAAATAAATTCAAAGAAATGATTCCTGCTTTTGGAGAATCGTTAAATGATAATGACGAGTTGTGTACTCAAATTAGAGCCATGACAAGTACAACATTGAAGTTGGTAAACTAATATATAAAAAAACGGCTTATTAGTAATTTACTTCTTTTAGTGAAGTTTTTTGCTTGTAAGCCCTTTTTTTATTGCGTTTTTAAAAGATAAATCACAGCTTCTTTACTTATCTTTGTATACTAAAACAAAACAATGGCTAGAATACTTGCTATAGATTACGGATTAAAACGAACAGGAATTGCCATTACGGATGAAATGCAATTAATAGCTTCTGGGTTAACAACCATTCCTTCAGAAACGGTACTTGTATTTTTAAAGGATTATTTTTCAAAAGAAAAAGTTGAAAAAGTTATTATTGGGGAACCCAAACAAATGGATGGAACGCCTTCTGAAAGTGCTGTAATTATTGAAAAGTTTATTCTTCTATTTCAAAAAGAATTTCCGCAAATGCTTTTGGATAGAGTCGATGAACGATTTACTTCTAAAATGGCTTTTCAAACCATGTTAGATAGTGGTTTAAAGAAAAACCAACGCAAAAATAAAGCCTTAATTGATGAAATTGCAGCTACGATTATGCTACAAGATTATTTGCATTATAAAAGATAATTGAAAATGAGAGACCAATTAGATGCTAAAGACCAATTAATATTAGAAATTTTGCAGAATGATTCTACCATTTCGGTAAAAGATATTGGAGAAAAAATAGGGCTTTCGTTTACACCTACTTACGAACGTATTAAGAACTTGGAACGTAATGGCGTAATCAAGAAATATGTGGCTTTGTTAGATCGTTTTAAAATAGGAGTAGAGATTGTTGTGTATTGCAACGTTACCTTAAAAGAACAATCAAAAGAAGCTCTTGACGAATTTGAAAGAATTATTACACCTATTCCTCAAGTTTTAGACGTTATTAGTTTGTCAGGAAATTATGATTATATGCTAAAAATTGTGGCCAATGATATTCGAAGCTACAATGATTTTGTTGTGAATGTTATTTCAAATATACCTAATATTGGTCAATACCATAGCAGCATTGTAATGAACGAATGCAAAAAAGAAACCGCTTATCCTTTTGGAATTAAAGAATAGTACGTTTTTTATTCGCGATATAGTCTTAAATAGTCTTTTGCTGCTTTTTCCCAACTAAAAAAATCGGCTCTTGTTTTCAGTTTTTCTGTATAAAATGCTTGGTTTTTTGAAAACAAGTCTAATTTAGAGAATAGGAAATCTTTCATCGTATCAGGATTGAAACTTTCCCAATAAAAAGCCACGTCAGCTCCAATTTCTGGTAAAGAAGTTAAATTTGATAAAAAAACAGGTTTGCCAAATTTCATGGCTTCTATTGGTGGTAATCCAAAACCTTCTCGAATTGAAGGAAATAAAAAAGCAGTACAATTTTTTAAATAATATTGCTTTGCTGAATTACTAATTTTCCCTAATAAAAACACTTTATTTTCTAAGTTTTTATCTTTTATGTAATCTCTTATTTTGTCGCCATATACTTTATCGTCATTACCAGCTAATAGTAAGATGTGATCCTCCATTTTTTCCATCATTTGTACCAATGCTAAGAAGTTTTTTCGAGCTAGAAAATCACCTATTGAAAAGAAAAAGTGTTGGTTTAAAGGATGATTTGTGGGAGAAAAATTGTTGGTATCGAGAAGTTGTTCACACGGATTACCATTATAAATTACATATTCTGGTTTGTTCTTTACATTAAAATAGTGGTGTGTTTGATTTTTTGAATATTCTGAAACATAGGTAATTATATCAGCTCTTTCTATTTTACTTTTAAAGCGTTTAATTATTTCATGATTTTTATTCTCTGCTGCTATTTCTTCCATAAAATTAACATCATGAACGGTTAAAATATATTTTTTAGGTTTGAAGAATGGTTCCACTTTTGTATTTTGATTCAAGCTATGCCAAACATCATATTTCTTTTTTTTCGAAATAATGGATATCGTTCAAAACTCTTATATTTTGAATAATTGAATGTATTTTTGAATTCCTTTTTTAATTGTTCTGGATATTTAGAATTTAAAGTAATTTCTAAACCTGTTGTATCTAAACCTGAAAGTGCATGGATTAATTCATAATTAAAGGTTCCAAAACCTCCAAATTTATTAGTAATATTATGTGATTCTAAAAATACTTTCATAAATAATGTTTTCGTAAAAATAGAATTTGTTTTTGAATAAACAGATGGATTTATCTAACATTAGATATTCAAAAATTACAAAACCGTTTTATTATGAAAGTATTTTTAGGTTTTAAAAGTTTAGCAGATTGAAATTACCTATTTATCAGTTAAACTTACCTAGTATTTCTCTAAATTGGGACACAATCAATTCATTGCATAAATTGCCAATACTTCCTTCATGTGAATGCTTCACATTATAAGTAGGTTCAAATGTATTATTTTCTATAGCTAAACCGATGTTTTTATAAGCATCTCTAAAAGGAACACCATCTAATACTTGTTGGTTCACATTCTCTACACTGAACATGTATTTGTACTTTTCATCGGCTACAATGTTGGGTTTTATTTGAATATGTGCCAACATGAAGTCTAACATTTCCAAACATTCTTTTAAGGATGAGATTGCCGGAAACAAAATTTCTTTAGTTACCTGAACATCTCTATGATAACCAGAAGGTAAGTTATTGGTAACCAAAATTAATTCGTTGGGTACTGCTTGAATACGATTGCATTTAGCTCTCATAATTTCAAAAACATCCGGATTTTTTTTATGAGGCATAATACTGCTTCCAGTAGTTAAGGAATCTGGAAAAGAAATAAAATTAAAATTCTGATTCAAATACAAACAGGTGTCATAAGCAAATTTACTGATTGTACTTGCCATTCCAGCGAGAGCCATTGCAACAACCTTCTCCGATTTTCCTCTAGTCATTTGTGCATATACAGCATTAACATTTAGGGTTTTAAAGCCTAATAGTTGTGTTGTTAAGCTTCTGTTTAATGGAAAGGATGTACCATATCCAGCACCAGAACCTAATGGGTTTTTGTTGACGATGTTATGGGCGGCTAAAAACAATTCTAAATCGTCAATTAAACTTTCTGCATAAGCACCAAACCAAAGCCCGAAAGAAGAAGGCATCGCAATTTGCAAATGGGTATATCCTGGTAATAAGATATCTTTATGTTGTTTACTTAATCCAATTAAGGTGTTAAAAAGAACTTCAGTACGTTGTATAATTTCTTGTATTTCTGCTTTATAATAGAGCTTTAAATCGGTTAAAACCTGATCGTTTCTAGAACGACCGCTATGTATTTTTTTACCTATGTCTCCAATTCGTTGAATTAATAGATGTTCCACTTGTGAATGCACATCTTCAATTCCTGGTTCTATTTCGAAATTTTCATTTTCAATTTCAATGGCAATATTTTTTAATTCTTTTTGGATAACCAACCATTCTTCATGGGTTAATAAACCTATTGAATTTAACATTTCACAATGTGCTAAAGATCCTTGAACATCATATTTCGCTAATAAATAATCAAAAACTACATCCTTGCCCACCGTAAATTTTTCAACTATTGCTGCATGTTGTTCATTAGATGTTTCTTTTTTCTGCCAAATTTTAGTTGCCATCTTATAGTATTTGAGTTAAAATTGAAATATGAATTTGGATGGCGTTTTTTATTTCATCCAAATAAATGAATTCGTCACTACTATGAGAACGTGTAGATAAACCAGGACCTATTTTTAAAGACGGACAAGGAATAACGGCTTGATCAGAAGATGTTGGCGAACCGTAATATGTTCTTCCTAAAGCTAATCCTGCTTTAACATAAGGATGTTCTAATGGAATAGAAGAGGAGTTCAATCGCAAAGAACGAGCTGTAACTTTAGATTTTACTTTTTTCTGTATTAGTTGAAAGACTTCTTCATTAGAATAACATTCGTTGGTTCTTACATCTACAGTAAAATGACAGGAATTGGGAACCACATTATGTTGGGAACCGCTATTAATAATAGTAGGTGTCATTTTAACTTCTCCCAAAATTGAAGAAATTTTATCAAATTTATACTGGGTAAACCAATGAATATCTTGAATGGCATTTAAAATAGCATTGTCCGTATTTGGATGTGCTGCATGAGAAGAGGTTCCAGAAGCTTCGCAATCTAAAACCAACAATCCTTTTTCTGCTATAGCTAAATTCATTTCTGTAGGTTCGCCTACAATGGCAAAATCAATAGGGCCTAATTTTTTATAAATAGACTCGACTCCGTTTACACCAGAAATTTCCTCTTCCGCTGTAGCAGTAATAATTAAATTATAATTTAAATTTTCTTTTTCGTAGAAATATAAAAAGGTACAAATTAAGCTTACTAAAGGTCCACCAGCATCATTACTACCTAGTCCAAAAAGTTTACCCTCTTTTTCAATAGGTTCAAAAGGATTTAAGGTATAACCCGAATTAGGTTTTACTGTATCATGATGAGAATTTAATAAAATAGTAGGTTTTGAAGGATTATAATGTTTGTTAAAGGCCCAAACATTATTCATGCTTCTTTGCGTTGGTATTCCATTTAGTTTAAAGAAATCTTCAAGTATAGCAGCTGTTTTATCTTCACTTTTGCTGAAAGAAGGTGTGATTATTAATTTTTTCAGTAATGAAAGTGCTGTTTCATATAATTCTGTAACGGTATTATTTGATAATTCTTGTGTATTCATGATTTGTGTGGTTTAAAAAGCCTAAAATACGAGTTGCTTTTAAGATGGCTATTGTTTGTACTCCATTTTGTAAAGCATGGAAGCAATTGTCTAGTTTGGGTAGCATCCCTTTAGAAATAATTCCTTGCTGTTTTAATTCTTCAAATTGTTGATGATTCAATTCATGTATAATGGAATCATCATTACTGGGGTCATATAAAACCCCGTTTTTTTCAAAACAATACAATAATGAAACCTCATATTTGCTAGCTAAACTTACCGCTAAAGCATTGGCTATAGAATCGGCATTGGTATTCAATAACAGACCTTTTCCATCATGTGTAATGGCATTTATCACCGGTGTTAAACCAAAATTCAATAGATTCTCTATAAAATCGATATTTACACTAGTGGCATGTAAATCGCCTACGAAGCCATAATTTATGGTAGGATGCACTCTTTTTGTAGTTTGAATAAGATTGGCATCAGCACCTGATAATCCAATACTGTTTTTATTGTTTTTTTGCAGTATTGCTACAATATTTTTATTAATGTAACCTGCATACACCATAGTTGCAATTTTAATGGTTTCTGCATCAGTAATTCTTCTTCCATCAATTAATTGTTGAGAAATATTAAGTTTTTCGGCTAAATCTGTTGCTAGTTTTCCACCACCATGAACGAGTATAAAAGGCGTTTTAATAGTAGCAATAGTTTCCAAAAAAGCAACTAATTCTTTTGGGTTATCGATACTATTACCACCAATTTTTATTACTAAAACCTTTTCTTTATTCATTATTTTCTAATATTTTTTGCAATACAATTTGAGCCGCATACGTTCGGTTATTAGCTTGTTGGTATATTAGTGCATTTTCGCTATCCAATACTTCATCACTAATCTCCACATTTCTTCTTACAGGTAAGCAATGCATTATTTTAGCATTGTTGCTTCTTTTCAATTTTTCATTAGTCAATAACCAGTCTTCTTCAACAGGAATTAGCTTGCCATAGTTTTTAAAAGAGGACCAATTCTTTACATATACAAAATCGGCATTTTCAAGTGCTTTTTCTTGATTGTATTCAATAGTAACTCCATCCGTAAATTGAGAATCTAATTCATAACCTTCAGGATGTGTAATTACTAACTCATAATCAGTTTCTTGTATCCATTGAGAGAAAGAGTTTGCAACTGCTTGAGGAATAGGTTTTATATGAGGTGCCCAACTTAATACTACTTTTGGCTTTTTATTTACTGGTAAATGTTCCGCAATGGTTATACAATCCGCTAGACTTTGAAAAGGGTGTAAAGTAGCTGACTCTAAAGAAACTACAGGAACTTTAGCATATTTTTCGAAAAGGGAATACACTTTTTCTGAAACATCTTCTTCTTTATTTGTCAAACCTGCAAAACAACGAATACCAATAATATCGCAATATTGACTTAATACATTAGCTGCATCTTTAACATGTTCTACAGTATTTCCATTCATGATAGCACCATCTTCAAATTCCCAAGTCCATGCTTCTTGATTCGCGTTTAATATAATGGTGTGTAACCCTAAATTTTGAGCCGCTTTTTGAGTACTCAACCTCGTACGCAAACTAGAATTTAAAAAAACTAGACCAATAGTTTTTCCTTTTCCTAAATGTTGGTTTTGTAAAGGTGCTTTTTTTAATGCAATAGCTTCCTTTACTAATGTATTTAAATCTGTTATATCGTTAACAGAAAAGAATTTGTTCATTTTTTTTTATGTTTAATTTAGAAACGGTTTTAAAAGCACTGATGAAAACATCTAATTCCTTTTTGGAAATGTTCAAAGCGGGTAAAATCCGAAGTGTGTTTGGGCAAGATGCATTTCCAGTTAGAATTCTAAAATCTTGTAACAATTGATTTCTAAAGGGTGCACAAGGCATTTTTAATTCAATACCAAACATGAGGCCTTGATAACGGATTTCTTTGATAATTTCATCCTCTTTTAACTGTTGGTACAAATAATCGCCCATTTCCTTGGCATTTGCCATTAATTTTTCAGATTCCATCACTTCTAAAACGGCTTTTGAAGCTGCACATGCTAAATAATTGCCTCCAAAAGTAGTTCCTAACAAACCATGTTTGGCTTCAATTTCAGGTGAAATAATTACACCACCAACAGGAAACCCATTTCCCATACCTTTAGCAACCGTAATGATATCTGCTTTAATATTAGCATGTTGATGTGCAAAGAATTTACCCGTTCTTCCATAACCCGATTGAATTTCATCCAAAATAAGTAATGCTCGATAACGATCACATAACGTTCTTATTTTTTGTAAAAATGGAGTAGTAGGTATTTGAACACCGCCCACACCTTGAATTCCTTCAATAATTACAGCAGCAATCTCATTATTTTTAAAAGCATCTTCTAATACTTCTATTTCATTAAAAGGTAAAAAGATAAAATTATCCGTTTCATTTATAGGAGCTATAATTTTTTTATTATCCGTTGCGGCAACAGCTGCTGCTGTTCTTCCATGAAACGCTTTTGTAAAGCAAATTACTTTTTTCTTATTAGTATGAAAAGAAGCTAATTTTAAAGCATTTTCATTGGCTTCAGCTCCTGAATTGCACATGAAAAATTCGTAATCACCATAGCCACTTAATTTTCCTAATTGTTTGGCTACTTCTTCTTGAATAGGTATGCGTACAGAATTAGAATAAAAACCAATATTATGTAATTGTCGGGTTAACATTTTTACATAGGTTGGATGACTATGACCAATAGATATTACAGCATGACCACCATATAGGTCCAAATATTTTTCATTTCTATCATTCCATAAATAACTGCCTTCAGCTTCAATGAAGTTTAAATCAAATAACGAATATACATCAAATAGTTTCATAATGTGAGTATTTTTAAAATGCGGATGCTTTTAGTTTTAAGCCTAAAGTTGGTTCCCAACCCATCATGATGTTCATGTTTTGAATAGCTTGACCTGAAGCTCCTTTAATTAAATTGTCTATAATAGAGTGAATAACCACTTGTTCTCCTTGTTTTTCAATGTGAATCAAACATTTGTTTGTATTGACGACCTGTTTTAAATCAATTGTATTACGAGAAACAAATACGAATGGATTGTTTTTATAATACGTTTCATAAATCGCATAAACCGATTCCAAAGACAAATACGTTTCTACTGTAGAACTGGTGAAAATACCTCTCGTAAAATCACCTCTCCAGGGTACAAATTCTAAATGAACTTTTTGTTGGTTCAAATGTTCTAAGGTTTGACAAATTTCAGGTACATGTTGGTGCGATAATGTTTTATAAGGCGAAATATTATTGGTTCTCCAACTAAAATGTGAGGTAGGTTGTAATTGTTGCCCTGCACCCGTTGCACCCGTTATACCAGTTGTATACACTTTATTTAATAATTTTTCTTGTGCCAATGGTAATAATGCCAATTGTATGGCTGTTGCAAAACAACCAGGATTAGCTACATAGTTTGTTTTTTGTATGCTTTCCCAATTGGTTTCTGATAAACCGTAAATAAATTCACCTTTTGAGAAATTACCATCTAATCTAAAATCGTTTCCTAAATCAATGATTTTAGTGGTATCAGAAACGATATGTTCTTCTAGCCAAGTTTTACTTTCTTTGTGTGGTAAGCACAAAAATAAAACGTCTGAGTTAATATATTCATTCATAAACAATAATTCAGTTTCACCAAATAAATCCGTATGTACAGTATAAACTGGTTTACCAGTATTACTTCTACTGATAGCAGCGTTAATTTGTACATTTGGATGATGGAGTAATAATCGAATGAGTTCGCCACCTGTATAACCAGCAGCACCTATAATTCCTACTTTTATTTTAGTTTGCATTGATTTTTTTTTGAGATGCATTCACTTTATGATAAATAGAAAGAGAATTGCTTATAATTTTTGAATACCCTTTTACATCTTCTCCAGACCAGCCTAAATTCATTTCACCATAACTACCGAATTTAGCATTCATTAAATCATTTTCTGATTCAATTCCATTCAAAATATAGCGATAGGGTAGTAGTGTAATAAATACTTTTCCAGTTACTTTATCTTGAGTACTTTCAAAGAAGGTTTCGATATCTCTCATAGCTGGGTCTAAAAACAAACCTTCATGTAACCAACTTCCATACCAGTCTGCTAATTGTGATTTCAGATTTAATTGAAATTTGGATAAGGTGTGTTTTTCTAAAAGATGATGTCCTTTTAAAATTAAAATGGCAGCAGCAGCTTCAAAACCAACTCTTCCTTTTATACCTACAATGGTGTCACCCACATGTATATCTCTTCCAATTGCATAAGGAGCTGCAATATTTTCAAGATGTTGAATGGCCTGTACAGGATTGGAAAATGCTTTATTATTAATACCTACTATTTCTCCCTTTTCAAAATGAAGTGTTACATTTGTAGAAGGAGCTACTGCCGTATTTAATTGAGACGGGAAAGCCTGTTCTGGTAAATAGCCATGAGAAGTAAGTGTTTCTTTTCCCCCAACTGAAGTTCCCCATAGACCTTTATTAATAGAATAGAGCGCTTTTTCAAAATTAATTTCAAAACCATTCTCTTGTAAAAATTGAATTTCTGCTTCTCTAGAAAGTTGTAAATCGCGTATTGGGGTTATACTAGTAATATTAGGGCAAAGAATATTAAAAATTACATCAAATCGAACTTGATCATTGCCTGCACCAGTACTTCCATGAGCTATTGCTTCTGCTTGAAGTTGAATGGCATATTCTGCAATGGTTTTTGCTTGAATGGTTCTTTCTGCACTAACCGATAAAGGATAGGTGTTGTTTTTTAGTACATTTCCAAAAATTAAATATTTTACACAAGTTGCATAATAATCTTCCATTGCATCTACACAAGTATAGGAATGTACACCTAGTTCATAAGCACGTTTTTCAATAGCATCGATTTCTTCTTGTGAAAACCCTCCTGTATTAACAGTAACTGCATGTACCTCATAATCTAGTTTTTTAGAGAGATAAACAGCACAAAAAGAAGTATCTAAACCACCACTGTATGCTAAAACTATTTTCTTTTTCATTGTTATAATTCGATTTTAAATAAGGTTTAAAAAAGTTTTACTTTTTTTTTTAAATTTCATAGATAATATTTTCAGTAAAGAATGTTTTTTCTTCATTCTACTTAATCGCTCTTTTGCGATAACTTTTTGTTCTATTTTTAATTTTTTGTCTTTTTCTTTTTCTACTGGATCCCAAATCATAGCTGTACACATACAGTTTTTTCGATCTTTACTTATTAAAATTTCATAATTGATACAAGAAGTGCAACCTTTCCAAAAGTCCTCATCTTGAGTCAATTCAGAATACGTTACTGGTTCGTAACCTAAATCGCTATTAATTTTCATAACTGCTAGACCAGTAGTTAAACCAAAGATTTTAGAAGTAGGGTATTTACTTCTAGATAATTTAAAAATAGCTTGCTTTATTCTCTTGGCTAAGCCAAATTCCCGAAATTCAGGAGAGACAATTAAACCAGAATTAGCAACAAATTTTTCGTGACTCCACACTTCTATATAACAAAATCCAGCCCAATTGCCAGTTTCTGTTATAGCAATAATGGCATTGCCTTGTATCATTTTTTTTTGAAGATACTCAGGTGAACGCTTAGCAATACCAGTGCCTCTAACTTTAGCAGAAGCTTCCATTTCATTGCAAATCGCTTCGGCATAATGTAAATGCTTTTCTGAAGCTTGTTCAATCGTAAATTGCATAGTTAAAATTAATAATAAGCGGCAAATATAGATTTATTATTTGTAAATTTAGTTAAATAAAGATAAATAATATTATAAAATCTTATATTTGGATATTTTATCTTTTTAATAAATTATTATAAATAAATTATCTTTTTTTGTAGTAAAAAATCTAGCATAACATATAATTTAATTGTTTAATTTTGCACTTTATTAAAATGTACTAAAGAATGATATTATCAATATACGGATACGGTGAACCCGTTTTAAGAAAAGTAGGAGAGGCAATCACACCAGAGTATCCTAATTTAAAAGAGACAATAAGTAATATGTATGAAACGATGTATCATGCATCTGGAGTAGGTTTGGCAGCACCACAAGTGGGTTTGCCAATTCGAATTTTTATTGTTGATACAGCTCCATTTGCTGATAGTGATGAGGTTTCCAAAGAAGAGGCGGCAGAATTAAAAGTATTTAAGAAAACGTTTATCAATGCTAAAATCCTTAAAGAAGAAGGAGATATTTGGGGATTTAATGAAGGTTGTTTAAGTATTCCAGATGTAAGAGAAGATGTTTTTAGACATGAAACAATTACAATTGAATATTTTGATGAAGATTTTAATAAAAAGACAGAGGTTTATTCAGGGTTAATTGCACGTGTTATTCAACATGAGTATGATCATATTGAAGGAATTTTATTTACAGATCATTTATCGGCTTTAAAAAAGAAGTTAATTGGTAAAAAGCTAAATAATATTTTAGAAGGAAAAGCAAGACCCGATTATAAAATGAAATTTGCCAAAGTAAAAGGGAGATAAAGAGAGAAGAGTCGAATGGTAACCCATGTAACTTTCGACTTTTTAACTTTTAAACTTTAAACTAAAATTATATATTTGCCATCTTTAAAAAAATTAAAACAACATGAGTATTCAAAAAATATTAGCTATTTCTGGGAAACCAGGTTTATACGAATTAAAAATACAAACAAGAACTGGATTTGTTGCTGAATCATTATTAGACGGAAAGCGAATTACTGTTGGTATGAGAAGTAATGTAAGTTTGTTATCTGAAATAGCAGTGTATACCTATACAGAAGAAGTTCGTTTATCAGAAGTTTTTAAAGCAATTGCTACAAAAGAAAATGATGGTGCGACTATTTCTCATAAAGAAGACGATGCTACTTTAAAGGCCTATTTTCGTGAAGTATTACCAGAGTTTGATGAAGAGAGAGTGTATACTTCAGATATCAAAAAGATTTTAAATTGGTACAATATATTACAACCAAAAGGTTTTGTTTCTGTTGAGGCTTTAACAGAAGAAGCTAAAGAAGAAAAAGCAGAATAATTTTAAAATTATGTCATACTAAAAAAGTCCTCAAATGAGGACTTTTTTAGGTATTAAAATTTCCAAAATGCCATAATATTCCTGAAGGGTCATGTACAAAACATTCTCTTCCCCAAGCAAGTTCCCGTACGGGGACAATTTTTACCCCTACATATTTTTCAGGTAATCGAAGTTCTTGTAATTCATTCCAAAAAGCATACACATCTTCCACTTCCATGAAAACCATAGTGTTGTCTATCCAATCTTTTGCATAGTAATTTTGAAGATAAAAGCCAAACTCACCTGAATAGAAGTAGCTCATATTTGGTTCTATACTACTTTCTTTAAAACCTAAATCTAAGTAAAACTGTCTTGAAATAGCATAGTTTTTGGCTCCAATAAAAGGGCGTATGGATTTGGCTTGGTGATTCATAAGTATGTTTTAAAAGGGATTATAAAGATACTTTAAAAAAGAATATTAATCAATATATTCTAAAATATCACCAGGTTGACATTCTAAAGCTTTACAAATTGCTTCTAAAGTACTAAATCGAATGGCTTTGGCTTTACCTGTTTTTAAAATAGAAAGGTTGGAGAGTGTTAATTCCACTTTCTCTGAGAGTTCGTTCAATGACATTTTTCTTTTTGCCATCATTACATCAAGATTCACAACTATTGGCATACTTATATAGTTAATTCATTTTCATTTTGTAGTTCAATTCCTTTTGCAAAAATAACCGCAATTATATAGATAATTCCTGCCATGAGAATAAATGCTTGACTATCGGGCCAAAATGGATGGATAGGAGTGATGTCAAACCCTTTATGCATTGCATTTTGAGTGGTTTGTTGTCCAATAAAACTCAAAATACCTATAGAAAATGTGTAATAACTAATCCGTGAAATTTGTTTTAAAACAAATGCGCTAAATGGTTTTTCTAAATTGATTTTATAAGTCAATTTAATTATCATATAAAAAAGTACAGCTTTTAGAATCGCAATACACAAGATAAAACTATAGATACCAAAAAATAAGAATTTACTTTGGTTGTATAGTACCGTTAAATCTAATTTTTGATATAAATTTTGTATCCACTCAGGTTTGAAAATACTGATGAAAAAATTAACTAATAGACCACCTGCTTCAATAGACAAACCCACAAAAATAATCCAAGTAACAATACTCAGAATTTTAAAAACGATGTTACTTTGTTTTGACATAATTATTTAATTAGCAATTAATATTTGTCAAAAATAAATAAAAATTTATTGAAAAACAATAAAAAATAATTAATTTATTTTTTTCAATAAATTTATCAAATAAAAAATATTATTCAGAGATAGGATAGCATCATTTCATAAAATAATACCTAATTTTACAGTATTCATTTTGAAATTCTAAATAAAAACCAATGTACAATAGAGAAAGTCAATTACAAGCCTTTAATAGATTATTAGATATCATGGATGATCTAAGAGAAAAATGTCCTTGGGATAAAAAACAAACTTTAGAAAGTCTACGTCATTTAACTATAGAAGAGACATATGAATTAGGTGATGCTATTTTAGATAATGATTTACAAGAAATAAAGAAAGAATTAGGCGACTTATTATTGCATATTGTTTTTTATGCAAAGATTGGAAGTGAAACCCATGCTTTTGATATTGCAGATGTTGCCAATTCTATTTGCGATAAATTAATTGATCGTCATCCGCATATTTATGGAGAAGTGGTTGTTGCTGATGAAGAAGAAGTGAAGCGCAATTGGGAAAAATTGAAATTAAAAGAAGGAAAAAAGTCCGTTTTAGAAGGTGTACCAAAGAGTTTGCCAGCATTGGTAAAAGCGAGTCGCATACAAGATAAAGTGAAAGGAGTAGGTTTTGATTGGGAAGAGCCACATCAAGTTTGGGAAAAAGTACAAGAAGAATTACAAGAGTTACAAGATGAAATTCAATCGGGGAATCATGATACAATAGAAGCAGAATTTGGTGATGTTTTATTTTCTATGATTAATTATGCTCGTTTTTTAAAAGTAAATCCTGAAGATGCATTGGAGCGAACCAATAAAAAATTCATACAACGGTTTCAATATTTAGAAAATAAAGCTGGTGAATTAGGAAAATCATTAGCAGACATGACCTTAGCTGAAATGGATGTATTTTGGGAAGAAGCGAAGCGTTTACCAAAATAAGGAATTGGAAATCTATGATTTTCAAATACTCTTAGTATTTTGGGAAGAAGCGAAGCGTTTATCAAAATAAGGAATTGGAAATCTATGATTTTCAAATACTCTTAGTATTTTGGGAAGAAGCGAAGCGTTTATAGTACTTAGTTTTTGATTGATTTTATTTTTAAAAAGAGATATAATTTAAAACATATTTGTAATTTTCTAACTTCTAACTTCACCATGTATTACGCAGTAATTTTTACTTCAATAAGAACGGATAATGACAACGGTTATGCTGAAATGGCTCAAAAAATGGAGACTTTAGCGCGATTACAGCCTGGATTTATAAGTGTTGAAAGTGCTAGAAATGAAATTGGTATAACGGTATCGTATTGGGAAAGTTTAGAAGCGATTCGTAATTGGAAGACCCATATCGATCATTTAGTTGCTCAAGAAAAGGGGAGAAATACATGGTATAAAAACTACAAGGTGAGAATTGCAAAAATAGAAAGAGAATACGATTTTGGATTCTAACAAAAACAAAAGAGGTTTAATTTTTAAATTAAACCTCTTTTTATAGCCCTATATAGAAATATTTAATTTACAATAATCTTTTTAGTGATTGTAGCATTTTCAGATGCTACTTTTACCATATAAAATCCACTATTTAAATTGTTTATTTGATACGTTTCAGTAGAAATTGTATTTGGATTTTTAATTTCTTGTACAATTTGCCCATTGATATTGTAAACCACCATTTCTTTTAAAGAAGTAGGTGAGGATACAAAAATAGTGTTGTTGCTTGTTGGGTTTGGATATATATTTACAAGAGTAGCTAGATCAAAATTTTCAGAAGATAAGAAAATAGTTGGCCATCTATTCTCAGCAGCTGGGCCACCCCAAATCACGGTTGCTAAATAAGGGTTATCTATAAATGGATTACGATTCCCTTGAGCATATGTGTTTGCGGTATTACCATGGTAGGTATTTCTATTGTCTTCATATTGAGAAACAGGATCTTCTACATTCCATTGTAAAAATAGATCAATCATATCGGCATCATTTGCAACAGGATTACCAACACCTACATTTATTGGTAAACATTGCGAACCGTAGCGCAGGTACATATACATCATCATACGCGCTACATCACCTTTCCATTCATCACCAGGATACCACGTTGATGCAGTAATATCTCCAGAATTTCCAGAACCTGCAGCAAATTTTTCACTAGATCTATCATTGTTTCGGTCTACATCACTTGCTCTTAAATGATGCGCATCTTCACCAGCATCACTTGCTCCTCCATCATCTAAACCAGGAGTTCCTAATGATTTTGCATATACATGTTCTCTGTTCCATTCGCATGATGAAGAACCACCATTTGAAAATTTATTACGACTTCGGTGATCTTTATCGTCAGTTGGAGAAGATGGGCAAGTATTTGAACTAAAACCATATAATAATAATACATTATTTGAATTTGCTGGATCTAAATCCGTTACTTGAGTGGCATTCCAAACTTCAGAATACGTAAGATAATTGGTGTGTGTAGTAGCAATTTTTGTTGCAAGAGCACTTTTTAAAGCCATTCCTGTTAAATTCCAGTCCATATTATCATAATATGGAGATGCTGGAGCACCATCTTGTGCAAATGTTGCACAACTTAAAAGTAAAAGTAATAGAGTTAATTTGTTTTTCATTTTTTTATAGTTTTCGTTCTAATAGGGCCATATAAAATCCATCATAACCACTTTCGTGAGCTAAAACTTTTTGATCTTTTACAAAGGTAAAGTCTTTACCCGCTTCAGTAGTTAAAAAGTGTTGTACTTGTTTTTCATTTTCTGATGGTAACACAGAACAAGTAGCGTATACCATTTTTCCACCAGGTTTTACAATTTTAGAATAGTTTTGTAAAACTTCCGCTTGAACTTGCTTAATATTATCAATAAATTCAGGTTGTAATTTCCATTTGCTATCAGGATTACGTTTTAAAACGCCTAAACCACTACAAGGTGCATCAATTAAAACGCGATCTGCTTTTTCATGCAGTTTTTTAATCACTTTGGTAGATTCGATAACTCGAAATTCTACATTGTGTACTCCGTTTCTTTTGGCACGTAATTTTAATTGTTTTAATTTACTTTCGTAAATATCCATAGCAATCAATTGACCTTTGTTTTGCATTAAAGAGGCTAAATGTAACGTTTTTCCACCAGCACCAGCACAGGTGTCTACTACACGCATTCCTGGAGCAACATCTAAAAAGTAGGCCACTAATTGAGAAGAAGCATCTTGAACTTCAAAATACCCTTCTTTAAAAACATCTGTCATGAACACATTGGCTCTTTCTTTCAAAATTAAAGCATCAGGATAATCTTTAGAAGCGTAGGTCTCAATGTTCAAATCCATCAAGATAGCTTTTAACTTTTCTTTGGTGGTCTTCAAAGTATTGACTCTAAGAATAACTTCAGCTTGTTTATTTTGAGCCTCTAATTCTTTGGACCATTTTGCTTCGCCTAATTCTTTTACGCCTAATTCATCCATCCAATCAGGAATAGATTCTTTGAATTTTCTGATTTTTGATAATTCATCAAATCTTCCTTTAATTTTTCTTGAAGGAGTTCCTTCAAAATATTTCCAATCTGGAAGTGTGATTCCTCTTAATACTGCCCAAACAGCAAAAATTCTCCAAACATTATCTCTATCATAAGGTTCTTTCACTTCTGCGATTTCAGCATATAAGCGTTTCCAACGAACAATTTCATAAATGGTTTCAGCTACAAACTTTCTATCGCTACTTCCCCAACGTTTGTCTTTTTTTAAGGCACGAGCTACTACTTTATCAGCATATTCTCCTTCGTTAAAAATAGCTAATAATGAATCAATAACCGTAAAAACTAAATTTCTGTGTAATCTCATTTTTATTTAATCAGCCCGCAAAGATAGTAATTTAAACAAAAAAAGCTGCCATAAATGACAGCTTTATTATACAGTATATAAAAACGTTATACTCTACCACCACGATTTGAATTTCCTCTTCCAGATGAATTTCCTCTTCCAGATGCACTACCACTTTGTCTAGAGTTACCACCACTTCTAGTTGTAGCATTCCCTCTGTTAGTATTAGAACTTCTTGATGAATTCATAGTAGCATTATTTCTAGTTGTAGATGCACCTCTTGATGTATTGGTTCTAGAACTTGAATTTCTATTGGGTTCATAATTTCTAGTTGCACCTGAATTCGATCGTACTGAGGAATTAGTATTTCTTGGAGTATTGGTTATTGATTTTGTACTTCTGTTTGAGGAATAACTTCTTGGAGAATTACCAGAATGCGTATTATCTCTTGTTGATGAATAGTTTCTAGGTGTAGTTCCATTTGAATTATTTCTTGTTGAAGCATTCCCTCTAGTTGATGTCTCTGCGTTTGATCTTCTTGTAGCATCATAACTTCTTGTAGCACTTGAATTCGTTCTGTTTCCTCTTGTACTAGACGTTCTGTTATTGTATGCTAATTCTCTTGAACCAGGTACTCTTGTACGTATAGATCTGTTTTGATCCATTTCATATCTATTGCTATATCCAGAATTTCTATGACTGAAGGATCTGTTTGGGTATCTTCTTTCATAACCATTTGCTCTTCTACCATAATAGGCATTGTAAGCATATGAACATCTTCTAGTAGTTACATAATGATAGCTGTGACCAAAATTAATGTGTACAGCAATATGATTTCTATATCTAAAAATTGGGAATGGTCTCCAGTAGGTATAGTAGGTAGGATAATAATTCCAATACCAACTTGAGCAATAAGGACGGTAACTGCTAACCCAAAAAGTAGTATAAATAATTGGTCTGTGTACATAAACAGGTTCGTAAATATAATTTGCACCATACATATACACATCACCTACAACTTGTACTTGAACATTATTGTTGTTGTCTCGCTCTACTTCAATTGAGGCTACATCTTGATAAATATCTTTATCTAAAACGGCTTGAATGACAATAATATGAGCCGAACCTTCTACAGATTCTATAACACGTAAATAATCGACATAATTATCATTATTTAAATCTAAGTTAGAAATCTGAGCTTTTGGATCGTTCAATCTTCTTTCAAAGTCTTCTAAGTCAGAAGCATCACCAAATATAGTTGCAACTGCTCGTAAGTCTAAATTATCACTTATATCGCTACTGTTTGCTGTAACAGTTGTTTTATCTTGTGCAAAGGAACCAATCGCTAAGAAAAAACTAAATATTCCGGTAAGTAAATTCGTTTTCATAAGTATTCATGTTTTATATTACATGAAATAGAAACCAATTATTGTGCCAAAAATTATTTAGCTTATTTTTTGTAGTACTTTTTTATCTTTAATAAAAATCTTTTTCCCAAGTAATTCAATACTTTTGGCTTTATTAAATTCTGATAATAATCGGATACAACTTTCTGTAGCTGTTCCAATCATTCCTGCTAATTCTTCTCTCGAAAGTTGAATGCGAATGCTACCATCTTCATTTTTACCAAAAGTATCTTCTAAATAAATCAAAGTTTCTGCTAAACGTTGTTTTACGGTTTTTTGAGCCATATCGACCATGTGATCATCAGCTTCTTTTAAATCGCCACAAATAGTTTTCATTACATTCATGGAGAAATCATTATTTTGATTGAAAAACTGCAATATTTCAGTTTTTGGTACGAAACAGACTTCCATGTCTTCTAATGCAACAGCAGAGAGATTTGCCGATTCTTCACTAATCATAGAGCGTTGTCCTAAAAGTTCACCAGCTTTAACTAATTTCACAATTTGATCCTTACCATTAGAGCTTAATTTGGATAATTTACAAACACCATCTTTAATACAATATATACCATTTAAGGTTTCTCCTTCTTCGAAAATTGGTTCACCTTTTTTAATAGTGTAAGAAGTTTTACAATTTGCCATTTGAACTAACTGATCTTTTGTTAGTGCTTTAATAGAGCTAAATTGTCTTACGATACATTGTTCGCACTTACTCATAGTTAGGGATAATTTTTTTTCAAATATACTTAAAGTATGACAAATATCATATTTTAAATTAGAACCAATTGCAACCTTTGTTACAGGTAAAAATGAGCAAATTATGGATGCAAAAAAATGTTTCCATTGTGGTAATTCTATAGTAGATAATGAAGTAATTGATTTTGATGCAAAAAAATTTTGTTGTAATGGTTGCAAAACGGTCTACGAAATTTTCAGTCAAAATGATTTGACCTGTTATTATGATTTTGAGAAGGCTCCAGGAGCAACACCACAAGATATTAAAGGAAAATATGACTTTTTAGATGATGAAAAAATTAGTAGTAAACTCTTCGACTTTCAAGAGGGTAACACCAGTATTGTTTCACTTTACATTCCTCATATACATTGTAGTTCGTGTATTTGGATTTTGGAAAATCTACAAAAACTACAAGAAGGGATAACGAGTTCACAAGTTAATTTTCCTCAAAAAAAAGTACGCATTACGTTTGATACATCAGTAACTTCTTTAAAAGAGATAACCTATCTTTTAAGTTCTATTGGTTACGAACCCTACATCAGTTTAGAAAATTTTGATTTGGGCAAGAAAAAAGTAGATAGAAGTTTACTATATAAACTAGGCGTTGCCTTTTTTTGTTTTGGGAATATTATGTTATTGTCATTTCCAGAATACTTTGAAGTAGAAGAATATTGGATCAATCAATACAGAGGTTTTTTCCGTTGGTTGATTTTTGCTCTTTCTTTGCCTTCTTTTTTATACTCAGCAAGTGATTATTATGTTTCTGCGTATAAAAGTTTAAAATCGAGATTACTAAACATCGATATTCCTATTGCTTTAGGGATTATAGTCATGTTTGTGCGCAGTACCATTGACATTGTTTTTAATTTCGGACAGGGTTTTTTCGATAGCTTAACAGGTTTAGTATTTTTTATGTTGCTAGGTAAATTATTTCAACAGAAAACGTATAATTTTCTTTCTTTTGAACGTGATTATAAATCCTATTTTCCGATAGCCATTACAAAAATTAATGTAGATGGTTCAGAAATACCTATTCAAGTTTATGATATTGAAAAAGGAGATCGATTACTTATTCGAAATCAAGAATTATTACCAGTAGATGCGGTTTTAATATCTGATAAAGCCGCTATCGATTATAGTTTTGTAACGGGTGAAGCGGTACCCATTGAAAAAAAATCGGGTGATAAAGTTTTTGCAGGAGGAAAGTTAAATGGTAATAATATCGAAATTGAAGTATTGTATACGGTTTCTCAAAGTTATCTAACGCAACTGTGGAGTAATGATGTATTCCAAAAGAGAATGCAACAAAAACACAAAACGATTACAGATCAAGTAAGTCGTTATTTTACACCTATACTTTTAGTATTTGCTTTTTCGGTTTTTGTTTTTTGGTTATTTATTGATGTTACTACTGCTTTTAATGTACTTACAGCTATATTAATAGTGGCTTGTCCTTGTGCCTTAGCTTTAACAGCACCCTTTACATTGGGTAATGTTTTACGAATTATGGGAAAGCAAAAAATGTATTTAAAAAATGCAGTTGTTATAGAGCAATTGGCTAAAGTAGATACAGTAGTTTTTGATAAAACAGGTACTATAACAACAAATAAAAAAACTTCAATTACGTATGAAGGTGATACTTTGAAAGAAAACGAAATTGTACTTTTAAAAAATACATTACGCGGTTCTAATCATCCTTTAAGTAGAAGGTTGTATGATTTTTTACCTCAAGTAGAAAAAGTAGTGCCTTCTCATTTTGAAGAAATAATTGGTAAAGGTATTGAAGCAACTTTTAACAATCAAATTGTAAAACTCGGCTCTTCAGACTATTTAGAACATATCAGTGAAAATACACATAAGAAAACAAAAGTACATATTGCGATTAATGGTATATATAAAGGCAGTTTTGTATTTAATAATCAATATAGAAAAGGGTTAGAAGAATTATTTGAATCCTTATCAGAAAGCTATTCGTTAACCATTTTATCAGGAGATAATGATGGGGAAAGAACGATTTTAGAAAAAATGTTACCTGCAAACACCCAACTCATTTTTAATCAGAGACCTGAGCAAAAATTGCAATACATAGAAAATCTTCAAAACGAAGGTAAATATGTAATGATGGTTGGAGACGGTTTGAATGATGCTGGCGCATTGGCACAAAGTAATATAGGTATTGCCATTTCTGAAAATGTAAATGTATTTTCTCCAGCGTGTGATGCAATTATGGATGCGTGTGAGTTTTCTAATATTCACTATTATTTGCAATACGCTAAGAATGCCATGCGAACTATCTATATGAGTTTTGGACTTTCTCTTTTATATAATATAGTAGGGTTGTCCTTTGCTATATCTGGTAATTTATCTCCTTTGGTTGCAGCTATTATTATGCCGTTGAGCTCAATAACGATAGTCAGTTTTGTAACGGTAATGAGTAATTATTACGCTAGGAAAAATAGAAAATAAGTCTTTTTAATTGGTTCTTTCAAAAATAATCTGGAGCATGATAAATATCATATTTTTTGAAAAACTGTCCCCCTAACTTTGTTAACATAAATTTAAGGTATGAGTGTCATTTATATTTTAATCACAGTAAGTATAGTTGTTGCTATTGTCTTCTTAATCGCTTTTATCAGAGCCGTAAAAAGTGGACAATTTGATGACGATTATACACCATCAGTCAGAATATTATTTGACGATGAAATTAAAAAGTGCCCAAGTAAAACAATAAAAGTAGAAAAACAAAAATCAATCTAATTATGGAAATGCAACAATTTTATTACGATAACAAAATTGTAAAGAAATTCCTTTATGCAAGTATCTTGTTTGGAGTTGTAGGTATGCTCGTTGGTCTCACAGTTGCCTTTATGTTTCTTTTTCCAAATATGACCGATGGAATCTCATGGTTAAGTTTTGGAAGATTAAGACCATTACACACGAATGCAGTTATTTTTGCCTTTGTAGGTAACGCTATTTTTGCAGGAGTGTATTATTCGTTGCAACGTTTACTAAAAACGAGAATGTATAGCGATGTATTAAGTAATATTAATTTCTGGGGATGGCAGTTAATTATTGTTGCTGCAGCGATTACATTACCTTTAGGTTATACCACTTCCAAAGAGTATGCAGAATTAGAATGGCCTATAGATATTGCTATAGCTGTTATTTGGGTTGTTTTTGGAATCAATATGATTATGACGATTTTAAGAAGAAGAGAACGTCATTTATATGTAGCGATTTGGTTTTATATAGCCACTTTTGTAACGGTTGCAGTACTGCACATCTTTAATAGTCTAGAATTACCTGTTTCTGCTTTAAAAAGTTATTCGGTGTATGCAGGTGTACAAGATGCTTTAGTGCAATGGTGGTACGGTCATAATGCAGTGGCTTTCTTTTTAACTACACCTTTCCTTGGATTGATGTATTATTTTGTACCAAAAGCAGCCAACAGACCAGTATATTCGTATCGATTATCCATTATTCACTTTTGGTCCTTAATTTTTATTTATATCTGGGCGGGTCCACACCATTTATTATACACAGCTTTACCAGACTGGGCACAAAATTTAGGGGTTGTATTTTCTATAATGCTTATTGCTCCTTCTTGGGGAGGAATGATTAATGGTTTATTAACCTTAAGAGGAGTTTGGGATAAAGTAAGAACCGAACCTGTTTTAAAATTCTTTGTAGTAGGTATTACAGGATATGGAATGGCAACTTTTGAAGGACCGATGTTATCTCTTAAAAATGTAAATGCCATTGCCCACTTTACCGATTGGATTGTCGCTCACGTACACGTAGGTGCATTAGCATGGAATGGTTTCATGACTTTTGGTATGATTTATTGGTTGGTTCCCAGAATGACTAAAACTAAATTATATTCTACCACTTTAGCTAATTTCCATTTTTGGATTGGTACTTTAGGTATTATCTTATATGCATTACCAATGTATGTTGCTGGTTTTACACAAGCTTCAATGTGGAAACAGTTTCAGCCAAACGGAACCTTACAATATGGGAATTTCTTAGAAACAGTTACTGAAATTATGCCCATGTATTTAATGAGAGCTATTGGAGGAACTTTATTTGTAATTGGATTATTAGTATTAGTATATAATGTAGCTCGTACTGTAATGGCTGGAAAACCAGTGGAGGATGAATTAGCTGAAGCTCCAGCTTTAACTAAAATTGCTTCTGGAAGATTAAAAGGTGAGAAATTCCACCCTTGGTTAGAAAGAAAACCCATTCAGTTGACCATTTTAGCAACCATTGCCATTTTAATTGGTGGTATTTTACAAATTGTACCTACTATCATGGTGAAATCTAATATACCAACTATCGCTAGTGTAAAACCCTATACTCCTTTAGAATTGGAAGGTAGAGATATTTATATTAGAGAAGGCTGTAATAATTGTCACTCTCAAATGGTACGACCTTTCCGCTCTGAAGTAGTGCGGTATGGGGAATATTCAAAAGCAGGAGAATTTGTGTATGACCATCCTTTCTTATGGGGTTCTAAACGTACGGGTCCAGATTTAGCAAGAGAAGGAGTTTCTGGTAAACCAAACAACGGAGGACGATCAGACGATTGGCATTTTAACCATTTATGGGATCCACAAAGTACTTCTTCCGGTTCTATTATGCCTGGTTATAAATGGATAATCCGAAATACTTTAGATACTTCTACAACTCAAGAGAAAATGAAAGTCATGCAACAATTAGGAGTTCCTTATACGGATGAAGAAGTGAAAAATGCTTATAAAACTATGGAAGAACAAGCTGCAAAAATTGAAGCAAATCTGATGAAAAACGAAGATATCAAGAAATCCTTCGACGAACAAAAAGCAACTAATGGTGCTGCTTTTGTACCGGTTAAAGAGAGAGAGATTACCGCTTTGATTGCTTATTTGCAACGCTTGGGCACGGATATTACAAAAGAAGATAACCCTAAAAAATAAGAAGTATGTTAAAGTTTATCAAGCATAATTTGGAAACTATTGCGGGTGTAGAAATTTACCCAATACTTTCCTTAAGTATTTTCTTTACGTTCTTTCTAGTGCTTTTTATATGGGTGTTTACCTATAAAAAAGACAAAATCAAAGAGTTGAGTGAATTACCTCTTAAGGACAAATTATAACAGTATAGATACATTACATAAATAAATTATACCTATGAAAAATATTATTCCTTCATATGTTAGAGTTCCAGTAATCTTTGCAACAGTATTTGCAGGTATGGAATACTTTATAGATTCTGGTGAAAAGCCCGCTTTTATGGAGTATCCAATGGTGGCTGTTTTCTTATTTGTTTTTCTATTTCTTTTAATAGCAATAGAAATCGTAATTAGTGCGGTTGATAAAGTGACGTACCAATTATTAAATGAAGAACAGAAAAAGCAATTGGAAGAAGCACAATCCCTACCATTTAAAGAAAGTACGTTCTATAAAAATATGATGAAAAAACTTACGCGATCAAAAGCTATTGAGCAAGAAGCAGACGTAATGTTAGATCATAATTACGATGGTATTAAAGAACTAGATAATGTATTACCACCTTGGTGGGTGTACCTTTTTTATGGTTGCATTGTTTTTGCCATAGTATATTTAGTGCGTTTCCATATTGTAGGCGATTATACCCAAAAAGAAGAATATGAAATGGCGATGCTAGAAGCGCAAAAAGAACATGAAGCATATTTGAAAAATGCTCCAGATCCAGTAAATCTTGAAAATGTAATTTTAATGACAGATGCAGCGAGTATTGCAGAGGGAAAGAAAATATTTACGGATAATAATTGTGCTTCTTGTCACAAAGAAAATTTAGAAGGAAATATCGGTCCGAACTTAACCGATGCTTATTGGATTAATGGAGGAGGAATTCAAAACATTTTTAAAGTAATTTCTGAAGGAAGTCCTAAAAATAGTGTAATGGCTCCTTGGAAAGAAGTTATTAAACCTACCGATATTCAAAAATTAGCCAGTTATATTCTTTCTCTACAAGGTTCAAATCCTGTAAATGCAAAAGCACCTGAAGGAGAGCTTTGGGTAGAGAAAACAGCTAATGATACAGTAGAAAATACTACGGAAGAACTAACTGAAGCGGTAACAAAAGTTACTGATTCTATCGTGGCGGAATAGTAAATTAGAAATGAATTATCATTTTCTATTTAACCTAAATAAATAACATTATGTCTAATTTACCAGACGAAAGTTTTAGAGATAGCATTGCTACCATAAACGAAGAAGGAAAACGAAATTTTATTTTTCCTAAAAAACCTTCTGGAAAATATTATGATAAAAGAAAATTACTGAGTTATTTTTTATTAGTGTTTTTACTGTCGGCACCATTTTTAAAAATCAATGGCAACCAGTTTTTATTATTTAATGTTTTAGAACGAAAGTTTTCCATTTTTGGGTTTCCGTTTTGGCCACAAGACTTCTATATTTTTGTTTTATCGATGATTATTGGAGTAGTGGGATTAACCTTATTTACAGTAGCTTTTGGTCGCATATTTTGTGGTTGGTTTTGTCCGCAAACCATTTTTATGGAAATGGTTTTTCGAAGAATTGAATATTGGATTGATGGTGATAGAGGGGCACAAATGCGATTAGCCAAACAAGAATGGAATGCAGAAAAAATTAGAAAAAGACTTACAAAATGGTTGGTATTCTTTATCATTTCTTTTCTTATTGCGAATGTTTTTCTAGCCTATTTAATTGGTAGTGATAAATTACTAGAATACATTGAAGAAGGTCCTAGAGAAAATATCAGTACTCTAATTGCTTTATTAATCTTTACTGGCGTGTTTTATTTTGTATTTGCCTGGTTTAGAGAACAAGTGTGTATTATCGCTTGCCCATATGGAAGAATGCAAGGTGTCTTATTAGATAACAAATCCATAAATGTGGCTTACGATCATGTAAGAGGAGAAGGTGAAAAAGGAAGAGCCAAATGGGATAAAAGAGAAGATCGTGCTGCCTCAGGAAAAGGAGATTGTATCGATTGTAAACAGTGTATTGTAGTATGTCCAACGGGGATTGATATTCGTAACGGAACTCAACTCGAATGTATCAATTGTACGGCCTGTATCGACGAGTGTGATACCATTATGGATAAAGTAGGCTTACCTAAAGGTTTGATCCGTTATGCAAGTGAAGATGAAATTGTAAAAAAGGAAAAGTTCAAACTCACTCCCCGAATGAAAGGTTACATTGCCGTTTTAACCATTCTGATAGGTATTTTAATTGGTTTGTTGTTTTTGCGAAATGATGTGGAAGCCAATGTGTTTCGATTACCAGGACAGTTATACGAACAAAAAGGTAAGGTAATCAGTAATGTTTTTACGTATAAAATTGTGAATAAAACGGTAAAAGATTTTGACAACGTTTCATTTAAACTAGAAAAACCGAAAGGCGTTATTCGATTGGTAGGAAACAAACACATCGTAGTTCAAAAAGAAGATTTGTTTCAAGGGACTTTGTTTATAGAAATTCCTATAAGTGAAGTCAAAAAAGATAAAATGAAAGTAAAAATTGGGGTGTACAATGATGGAAAATTAATTGAAACCACTACAACTACTTTCTTAGGACCAAGGTCTTTTAATTAACAGAGTTGTCACTTCGAGCGCAGTCGAGAAGTTTTGTTTTTTACACTGGGGTTCTCGATACATTTTTTACTCCATTTCATTACGTAAAAACCACTCGAACTGACGACAGATATAAAATAATAATAGAGAAGACGATTATTTCGTTGCTCTTAAAACTAAAAAATATGAAACTAAATTGGGGAACAGGAATTGTAATTGCTTTCGGATTGTTCATGACATTCATCTTGTTTTTTGTGTTCAAGGTGCAATCCAATTCAAAATACGATAACGAATTGGTAACAGAAAATTATTACCAACAAGAATTAAAGGTACAAGGTAATATTGATAGAGCTTCAAACGCCAATGCCTTAGTTGATAAAGTTAGAATAGATAAAGAATCGGAAGGCATTCAAATAGCTTTTCCTAAAGATTTTGATTACACTGCCATTACAGGAAAGGTGTCCTTATATAGACCGTCTAACCAGAAATTAGATGCTGAAATGGAAATTTCATTGTCTTCTTCAAATTTGCTCATACCTAAAAGTAATTTGGTGGGCGGTCTTTGGGACATCACAGTAGAATGGGAATACAATGGCGTATTATATAGAAACAAACAGTCGGTTTATTATTAGTCGAAAGTCAAAAGTCGAAAGTCAAAAGTCGAAAGTCAAAAGTTGACAGTTGACAGTTGAACGATACAAAAGCATTATTATTTTTTTAGAAGCACAGCAAATGTACTTCGGTAAAATAATCGTCCCGCTTTTCACTGTATCTTTTCTTTTTGTCACTTTGAGCGCAGTCGAAAAGCAAAAAGAAAAGGATGCCGTTATAATCGGGGCTAAAAATCACGTTTCTACTTTTAAACACAAACAGATAACATATAATTCACAACAGAAAACAGTCAAAAAAATGCTTTACACCGCTATCTTATTAGGTTTAATCAGTAGTTTTCACTGCATAGGCATGTGCGGACCTATTGCTATGATGTTACCTGTAGATCGTAATAATAAAGCAAAGAAAACAATACAAATTCTAGTGTATCATTTAGGCAGATTGTTTGCTTATAGTTCTTTAGGATTGGTTTTTGGGGTATTGGGTAAAGGTTTTTTCTTGGCAGGCATGCAACAGCAATTATCGATTATTGTAGGTGTACTTATGATTTTCATTGCACTCCTTCCAGAAAAAACTTTAGCCCAATATAATTTTTCAAGACCTGTTTATAAGATCATTTCAAAAGTAAAAAGTAGCTTAGGAAAGCAGTTTAAAAAGAAATCCTATTCGTCTTTGTTTACGATTGGTTTACTAAACGGATATTTACCTTGTGGAATGGTATATGTAGCACTTTTTGGAGCATTGGCTATGCCTAATATAGAATATAGTATTTTCTATATGGTACTCTACGGTTTAGGAACCGTTCCTTTGATGAGCTTGGTGGTTATGCTCTCCAATTTAATTACAAATCCTATAAGAAAAACCATCCAGAAAGCAATTCCAATTCTAGCAGTTTGTATTGGAGTTTTATTTATAATAAGAGGTTTAGGCTTAAATATTCCTTATGTGTCTCCAAGTACTACTAGTCTTTTTGTACAAGCGGAAGCCAATTGTCATTAGGTAGAAATGGTTTAAGATTGTTTAAAAGTTTAAAGTTGTTTAACGTTGTTTAAGATTGTTTAAAAGTTTAAGATTGTTTTGTAAAAGTGATTAATTACACGCAATCTTGTCACCCTGTAAGGGTCTCATAACGAAGTATCGTTTTTATTTTTCTTAAAAAGACTTTTCACACGATACCATTAGGAAGATGTATTTAAACTAAAAACTTAAAATTTTACGTCTGCCTACGTAAAATTTTAGGTGGTAAACATAAAACTTTAGGTTCTTGAGGTAAAATTTTACGTCCATGGGGGTAAAATTTTACGTCTGCCTACGTAAAATTTTAGGTTCCTAACCTAAAATTTTGGGTCTTGGACGTAAAAGTTTAGGTTACCCAACGTAAAATTTTGCGTTAAAAACCTAAAACGACCACTTCAGGACCTAAAAATAGGGGTTTAAGCTAATGAATAAGGTGTTAGATGATTCGATTATTTGATTATTTGATTATTTGATGGTTTGATAGTTGCATTTTTAGATTGTTTGATAAATAGTTATAGATAATAAAACTATTTTTTAAAATTGTTTTAATTTCTTAAATCTATGTTCCCAATATCGAACTATCTAACAATCGAATCATCAATAAATCTAAATCGTCATAGAGAACAATTGGGTTTGAGGTGCTTTTCGCTTCAATCGCAAGTCGAATGCCATACAAATATTCCTTACAAAAGGTTTTCCTTTTTCGGTTACCGTTAGGGTTTGGGTATCAATATTAAGTAAACCATCCTTTTCCATTTCAGAAAGTTGAGGTAAAATCTGCTCAATTTCAGGAAAGTATGCCTTTTTATTTTCCCAAGACGTTTGAAATTGGCACATTAAATTTAAAATGTGTTTGCGAATAATTAAATCCTCTTGGTTTAAAAGATGGCCTCTAAAAACAGGTAATTCGTCCTTATCTAATTTTTCATAATACGTTTCTATCGTTTTTTCATTTTGTGCAAAAGCATTCCAGGAGTCACTAATAGAAGAAACGCCTAGCCCAATCATAACTTCTGTCTTTGAAGCGGTGTATCCCATAAAATTGCGATGCAAGGTTCCATTTTGAAAAGCGGTGGTCATACTATCGTTTTTTAAAGCAAAATGATCCATACCTATTTCAACATAGTTGCGACTCAAAAGTTCTAATTTTCCTTTTTCATACAATTCTCTTTTTACGTCATCTTTAGGTAAGTCTTGGTCGTTAAAACCACGTTGACCATTCCCTTTAATCCAAGGTACGTGAGCATAACTGTAAAAAGCCAATCGGTCTGGTTGCAAGGAGTTGGTTTTCGCAATGGTATCTAATACATTGTCTAAAGTTTGAAAGGGTAGTCCAAATATCAAATCGTGTCCAACGGAAGTGTAACCAATTTCTCTTGCCCAAAAGGTTACTTTAGCAACATTATGAAAAGATTGTTTTCTATGAATAGCATTTTGAACTTTTTCAGCATAATCTTGCACTCCAAAACTCACACGTCTAAAGCCTAAATCATATAAAGTTTGCAAATGGGTATACGTAGTATTATTCGGATGCCCTTCAAAGCTAAATTCATAATTTTCGGCTCTATCGGCATTAATAAATAAACCATCAAGTAAAAAAGTTAGATTTTCAGGAGAGAAGAAAGTAGGTGTTCCACCACCTAAGTGAATCTCTTTAATTTGAGGACGTTGCGGTAGTACTTCACAATACAATTCCCATTCTTTTAAAACGGCTTTTATGTAAGGATGTTCTACATCATGCCTTTTTGTAATCCGTTTGTTACAACCACAAAAAGTACACAAACTTTCACAAAAAGGTAAGTGAATGTATAAACTAATTCCTTCAGTAGTATTCGAATGTACAAAAGACTCCCGTAATGCTTTTTTCCATTGGTCAACCGAAAATAAGTTTTCTTCCCAATAAGGAACAGTAGGATAGCTGGTGTATCTAGGTCCTGGAACATTGTATTTTTGAATCAAACTCATGGTACAAAATTTATTCAAAAATAAAAAGACTGATGCAGGCTAAAAATGATAAATATCATGTGGAAGTCGGAAGTCAAAAGTCAAAAGTCGAAAGTCAAAAGTCGGAAGTCTAAAGTTGAATTGATAGTTCATTTCTTGCTATTTGTCCATATATTTTGGAGTTTCGGAAGAGTCGAGAAGTTTCCAATAGTTTCATATTGAATGGGTAGTATAATACTAACAGGACAAAGGGCAACCCAACATAATCAGATAAGGTAAGAACAATTCTGATAATTAAAAATAAGTTGTACATTCGTGTTCTTAAAACTGTAAAATGAAAAAAACGATACTCCTTTTCGGTTTATTTATCACGATAGTATCCTGTAAGCAGCAACAGATTGAACAAGATTTTGAAGTAACAGCTTTTTCCAAAATTGAGATTCATACCCTTCATGAAGATTCAATTAGCATTCGTGCCATCGTAATAGACAGCAATCAGTTATGGTTTGCAGGAAACAATGGGAAATATGGCGCCATTGATTTGAAAACCAATAAAAAATTTCGAGGAAGAATTAGTAAAGATTCCTTGCATCCAGAATTTAGAAGTATCGCTAAAACGAAAGAAGCAGTTTTTGTGTTGAGTGTTGCCAATCCTGGTTTGTTATACAAAATTAATAAAGATAAAACCATAGTAAAATTGGTCTACCAAGAAAAAAATGAAAAAGTTTTTTATGATAGTATGCAATTTTTAGATGATCATTTTGGTGTTGCAATGGGTGACCCTGTTTCCGATTGTTTGAATATTATTATTACGAATGATGGTGGCAATTCTTGGCAAAAAGTACCTTGTGAAAAACTACCAAAAGTAGAGGAAGGTGAAGCCGCTTTTGCAGCCAGTAATACCAATGTTATTTTACGTGGTAATTCGATATTTATTGTTTCTGGAGGGAAAAAAGCCCGTTGCTTTGTGAGTAAAGATAAAGGGATGAGTTGGCAAGTATATGAGACACCTATTGTTCAAGGAAAAACTATGACCGGTATTTTTACAGCCGATTTTTACGACGAGAAAATTGGTTTTATTGCAGGCGGAGATTATGAAAAACAAGAAGCCAATGTAGACAATAAAGCGATGACGCGAGATGGCGGTAAAACTTGGAAGTTAGTAGGACAAAATACGGGTTTTGGATATGCTTCTTGTGTGCAATTTGTACCCAAAAGTGAAGGAAAATCGTTAGTTTGTGTAGGAGGAACAGGCGTACATTTTTCAAATGATAGTGGAGCCACTTGGAAAAAATTAGCGGAAGATAAAGATTTATACACCCTTCGTTTTCAAAATGATTCGGTAGCCTATGCAGCTGGTAGAAATAGAGTAGTGGAATTGAAGTTTAAGGAGTAATAAATACGATTTTATTGTCTTTTTAAACAATGAATTGGTAAAAGATAGATACTACAAACGGGTTGATTATTTAGTATAGCAGGTTGCCAACCTTCCATCGTTAAAAGTTCTTTTTTGAGTTCAGCTTTACAGGTTTCGCTAAGTTTAGCTCTTGTAAATCTAACGTCTATAATTTTTCCTTTAGAATCTATCGTTAGATACATAAATAAAGAAGAAATACTAGAATTTTCTTTACATTGTCCAATAATTGGTAATAGCTGTTTAATAACAAATTTATTTAGTTCTAATTCTCCTTTTTTATAATGTGCTTTTATTTCTTTTGAATCATATATAGTATCACAACTTTTAGTTTGTGCTAAGCAATTTGCGCAACTTAAAGTGATAAATAATAAAAATGGAACTAGTTTTGTTTTCAAGATTAAAAAATAATTTTGTATAAAGATAAAAAAAAGCACCATTCGGTGCTTTTTTTAATTTTTTCGTCCTCTAAATTCTCGTAATAATTTGCGATTGAATTCGTCCTCCGCTTTTTTCAGTCGAATAACTTTCTTTGGAGGCAGTACTTTTAATAAGTCTTTTAAATACTTTTTCTTTAAAGCATGCATCTCATCTTCATAATCCTCCATTTTGGTAATCAAATCCAACGCTTCTTTATCGGATAAAGATTCAAAACCTCCATTTTCAAACTGATTGACAATGGATTTCATTTTGTTATGTCTGATTTCAAATTGTTTATCGTCAAAAGTATTATAAACAGGCCAAAATTTTTGAGCTTCTTCGGTTGTTAAATCAAGCTTTTCAGTAATATAAGCTACTTTTAAAGCTTTGATTTTTTCTTTTTTCTCTTTCATTCCTCCTTGAGCAAATGAAACACTAACTATTAAAATTAGTAATAGGGTTAATTTTTTTCTCATTCTTATTGATTTAAATAGTAGTCAATGTTTTGTGTATCTAATAAATACGATTCTACTGCATCCTCATTTAAAGTTAAATCGTTTTCCAAAGCATTAATGTCTTCGGTACTCAATTTATCTATAATATCATAGGTAGAATACTCACTCACTAAATAATTTTCTAAAGTAGTAGCTTCTATAGTCGTATCTTTTGACATGGATTGATAAACAGGAATCGCAATCATAACTAACAAGACAGCTGCAATACTGGAAATCCAAATTTGTTTTTTATGAAATAAAGATACTACTTTGGTTTCTTTTTGAGGCAATTGTTCCATCATTTTGGCTTCAAATTGCTCAAAATAGTTTTCCGGAACTTGAAATCCCGTTTTTATTTTGGGTTGTGTATCTAAGTTAAAATCTTTCATATGGATTAGACTTTATTTTTTTTAAATGGTTTAATTCGTTTTTAAATATTCTTCTATTTTCTTCACGGCTAAATGATAACTGGCTTTTAAAGCACCAACAGAGGTATCTACAATTTCTGAAATTTCTTCATATTTTAATTCTTCAAAATACTTCATTTTAAACACTAATTGCTGTTTTTCGGGTAATAGTGCAATCGCTTTTTGTAATTTGAGTTGGATTTCATTACCATCAAAAAAAACATCACTTTCGAGTTTATTCAATTCTTTTTGCTGCACTTCTTCATTACTAATGCCCGATTTTTTTGCTTTTTGCTGTAAAAGCGTCAGAGCTTCATTGGTAGCAATCCGATAAATCCAAGAAAACAATTTGCTTTCCCCTTTAAATTTGGCTATGTTTTGAAATATTTTTAAGAATGTATTTTGTAGAACATCATCGGTGTCATCGTGGTTTAAAACAATATTTCGAATGTGATTGTACAAGGGTTTTTGGTACAATTGTAATAGTTCCCGAAACGCTTCTTGTTGCGTTTTCGGATGTAATAAACGTTCAATGAATACCTTTTCGTCTTGCAATTTTTATTCTATTTGTAGATAAGACTAAAGATAATTAAAAAGGTTTAATCCATTGGTCACAAATCTTTTTAATAGTATTTTTGTGCAAAATTTTTAGAAATGATTCAAACGGTTATTTTTGATATGGATGGTGTTATAGTGGACACAGAACCCGTACACCATTATGCGTACCACCAGCATTTTAAAGAGTTAGATATTTCTGTATCCGATGAAATTTATGCTAGTTTTACAGGGAATTCCACTCGAAATGTGTTTCAAAAAGTAAAAGATTTGTTTCAATTAGAACAAGAAGTGGAAGACTTAATTTTACGAAAAAGACATCTTTTCAATGATGCTTTTGATTCCAAACCAGACTTATATTTAATTGATGGTGTTGAAGACTTGATAAAAGATTTACATGCGAATGGTTTTGAATTAATAGTAGCTTCATCTGCTTCCAAAAGTACCATTAATCGTGTTTTCAATCGTTTTAACTTGCATGCTTATTTCAGTCATATTGTTTCGGGCGAAGATTTTCCAAAATCGAAACCACATCCTGCTATTTTTGAACATGCTGCCAGTTTATCTATACATCCTAAAGAAAATTGTATTGTTATTGAAGACAGTACCAATGGAGTGCAAGCCTCTCATGCTGCGGGTATTTATTGTATAGGATATATGAGTGTTAATTCAAAAAATCAAGATTTGTCTTTAGCCAATCAAATTATTCATGATTTTAGTGAAATTAATGCTGAAACTATTAAGAAATTAGGTTAATCCAACGCTTTTTTATAAACTTTTAAGCATCTTTCACGTGCTTCTTTATGATCTACGATAGGTTCTGGATATTTTGAAGTATCTAATTCTGGAATCCATTTTTTAATGTATTTCAAGTCTTTGTCAAATTTCTTAATTTGTTCGGTAGGATTAAAAATTCGAAAATAGGGTGCCGCATCTACACCTGAACCAGCGGCCCATTGCCAATTGCCAATATTACTTGCTTGTTCATAATCTAATAATTTTTGGGCAAAGTAGGTTTCACCCCAACGCCAATCAATCAATAGGTGTTTGCATAAAAAACTAGCGACTATCATACGCACTCTATTGTGCATATGGCCAGTAGCGTTTAATTCTCGCATACCTGCATCAACAAAAGGATAACCCGTTTTTCCCTCACACCATTTTTGGAATTGTTTCTCGTCATTTCTCCATTCAATAGCGTCATATTTAGGTTTAAAACTTTCGGTTGTAGTTTTGGGAAAATGCCATAAAATTTGCATGAAAAACTCTCTCCAAATGAGCTCTTTCAAAAAAGTTTCATTCTTTACAGCTTGTGCCTTTTGTACCATTTCTCTGATTGATACAGTACCGAATCGTAAATGAATACCTAGTAAAGAAGTACCATGAATAGCTGGAAAATTTCTAGTTTCCTCATAATTATTCATTAATTTTTCCGAAACATTATACTCAGGAAGCTTAATTTTTGTGGGTTTAAAACCAATGTCTTCCAAACTTAAAAAAGGATACTTGTGCTTTACAATTTGCTCTAATTTATCTTCCGATTTATACTGTGTAAGTTTGGTTTTTTGTAGTTTTTCTTTCCATTTTTTGGAATAAGGTGTATACACAACATAAGGTGTGCCATCGTCTTTAACCACTTCCTCTTTTTCAAATATAACTTGATCTTTTGATGTTTTGAAACTGATGTCATTTTCTTTAAATAGTTGGTATACTTCCTTATCTCTTTTACGTGCATAAGGTTCGTAATCGTGATTGGTATAAACAGTTTTAATTTTATTTTCTTCAATTAATTTTTGAAATATTTTTTTAGGTTCACCTGAGAAAACGGCTAGCGATTTTCCTTTTTTCTCCAATTGTTTTTGGATCTTTTCTAATTGTTCATGAATAAATTGCACACGAGCATCCTCCTTAGGTAATTCGTTTAGAATAGTGGAATCAAAGATAAATATAGGGAGTACTTCTTCTTTTTCATGTAAAGCGTGAAAAAGTCCTACATTATCATTTAATCGTAAATCTCTTCTGAACCAAAATATATTCATTATAAGTTTTGTTTAAGGGTTTAAAAAGTTTTTGAGTTTAAAGGATTAAGAGCTTGAAAGGATTATGCTAACAAAAGTAAACAACCTTAAATTATTAAATTTCTAATTTTTTTAAATTAGGCATTAACCGACAAGGTTGACATTCCTCCATCAACATGAAAGACTTGTCCTGTAATCCAACTGCTTTTATCGGATAATAAAAAGTCAGCCATTTCTGCAATATCTTTAGCAGTACCAATTTTTTTTAAGGGATGTCTTTCCGCAGCTTTCTCCTTTTTGGCATCATTGTTTAAAAATTTATCTGCTAATGGAGTATCGGTTAAGGAAGGCGCAATTACATTGACTCTTACTTTGGGAGCATACTCTGCAGCCAAAGCTTTAGCAAAACCTTCAATAGCACCTTTAGCTGCGGCTACACTCGTGTGAAATGGCATTCCAGTTCCCACTGCAACCGTACTAAAAAGCACGATACTAGCCTGTTGAGCAGCAGTGATTTTTGGTAAAAGACTTTGAAGAACTTTTACCATATCGATAAAATTGACTTTTAAATCTTCTTCAAAAGTTTCTATCTTTAATCCTTTAAAAGGTCTTAAATTGATACTTCCAGGTAAAAATACAAAACCATCAATAGTATTGGGTAACATTTCTAAATTGATTTCTTGTGTATGCGCATCAAATGGAATATGATGGATAGAAGCATCTAAATTCGAAATTGTTCGAGAAGCAACATAAACGTTATGTTCTCTTTTTAATAGTTCGGATAAAGCATAACCAATACCATACGAACCTCCAATTAATACTATATTTTTTTTCATTATAAATTTTTTTTTAAAAGTTTCAACTAGTTTAAATTGTTTTGTAAAAAAGCTTTTATTCTTTATAATCACCAAAAAGTTCAATTAGTTTCTTTCTTCGGTACTCAAAAATTTCATCTAATTTTGGTTTCACTATAAAAGGATGTAGCAATTGCCCTAAGATTCCCATTGGAATTTTATAATCTATAATATCTTCCATTTCGACACCTCCAGGAATTTCTTTTAAAAAATGCTTATGATGCCAAAGCGAATAAGGGCCAAAACGTTGTTCATCAACAAAATATTTTTTGTCTTGAACATGCGTAATTTCGGTCACCCATTTTGTAGGAATGTTGAGTACAGGTGTTACAATATATTGGATAATTTGTCCAGGAAACATGGGTTTATCCGCTCCAGAAAGGATATGAAATCCCATGTAATCTGGAGTTATAGTTTTCAAATTTTTTGGATCAGATAGAAATTCCCATGCTTCAGCGATTGTTATGGGCAAATTTTGTTTAGAATGTAAAGTATAAATTTTCATAAATTTATTTTGTTTAACAAATATACAAAAATATTAAACAAAATAATTTTAATTTTAGGAATAGCTTAACATATAGCTCTGCGATTTTTAGTAATTTCGTACAAACCTTATTTATAACACAAAATAATAAAATAAAAGATGAAAAAGTTATTTTTTACTGGATTGTTAGCACTGGCTATGCTTTCAACTCAGGCACAAGTAAAAACACCACAAGCGAGTCCTGCTGCTAAGGTAGACCAAATGGTTGGTTTAGCTGATATTCAAATTGATTATTCAAGACCAGGAGCTAAGGGGAGAACCGTTTATGGCGATTTAGTTCCTTATGGAAAAAACTGGAGAACGGGAGCGAATGCCAATACTACTTTTTCAGTTGATCAAGATATTAAGGTAAATGGAAAAGATTTAAAGAAAGGAAAGTATGCTTTATATACCACACCAAAAGCTGATAGTTGGGATGTAATTTTTTATACGTCTACTGATAATTGGGGATTACCTGAAAATTGGGATGAATCAAAAGTTGCTTTGCGAGTAAGTGTAAAACCTGAAACATTAATGCGTTCGATAGAATCTTTTACGATAGCTATTAATAATATTACAAATGATTCGGCTACTTTAGATTTAGCGTGGGAAAGAACCTACGTATCTGTGCCTTTTACAGTACCTACCAATGAAGTGGCAATGGCAAGTATTGAAAAAGCTTTAGCAGGACCCTCATATGCTGATTATTTTGCTGCCGCACAATATTATTATCAGTCCAATAACGATATGAACAAAGCATTAACTTGGGTCAATAAAGCGATTGAGATGGCACCAAGCGATAGAGATACTCCATTTTGGTATTTGAGATTAAAATCATTAATTCAGGCAAAAACTGGAGATAAAAAAGGTGCTATTACTACAGCTAAAGCCTCTTTAGAAGGAGCTAAAAAAGCAGGTAATTCGGATTATGAAAAGATGAATAAAGATAGTATAGCTGAATGGTCTAAATAAATTAGAACCTAAGACAATATAAAAAAGCCGTTAGGAAACTAACGGCTTTTTGGTTTAAAATCTCAATTAACTATTTAACAAAATATAGTTTTCTTTTATGGAACTAATTTCTAATGATTAGTTACTAGCCAATTTCTCACTACTCATAGTTACTTTGTAAGTTTGTGAAATGCCTTTAGTGGATAGCGTTGCATCTTCATCAGTTACTAGGATTTCATAAGAAACTTTCTTTAGATTATTTTCTACCTTTAGAATATATTTTCCAGCAGGGAATTGCTCTAAATTATACGTTTTTTTAATTCCTTTTTCTCCTTTTGCATTTTCAACATAAATTTCTTGACCTTCTTGATCTAAAATTGTAATAGTTGCTTCTTGTATAGCATTTATAGAGAAAGTAATTTGCTTCCCGTTTTTATTTTTTACATATAGTAAAAAATCAAGATCATTTGCGTGCACAGTCATAGTAGATAAAACTACTGCGAATACCAAAGATAATTTTAAAAGACTTTTCATAATTGTAGTTTTTAAATTAATACTTATTTGTTTGTCGATAAAGCAAATTTAGAGCAGTTGTTGCGTTATTAACACTACTGTATTTTCTTATTTATATGTTATATTACCTTTTTCGAAAACGATTTAGTGTTAATAAGTTAATTTAGTATATATTGATACTGTAATTTTTTATGCTTTTTTTTATTAGTTTCCCAAAAAAGAGCGTTTTAAATTTAGTGGTATTCATTTTTACTGTTTGTATAACACTTTTGAAATACTTCAATAATTAAAATTAGAAAACGCTTAGAAAGCATTCTTTTAGAAATTATTTGTAATTTTTAAATACAGATTTCTTTTTTTTGAAACTGTACTATTTTTTCTTTTACGAAAACGATTTAGGTTAAAAATGATAATTTAGCATATAAAGTAACGGCTTTTAATTACTTTTATAGTTATGAAAAACGTTACACCATCTTTCGAAGTGATTGTTCCTTCTTTTGGAAGTTCTTTTACGTATACATCTTATACAGAGAAAGCTAATAATAAATCTGATATTTGGCATTATCATCCCGAAATTGAATTGGTCTATGTTAATGGGGGTTCTGGTAAAAGGCAAATTGGAAGTCATCTTTCGTATTATACGGATGGAGATTTAATCTTAATTGGAAGTAATTTACCACATTGTGGATTTACGAATGAAGAAACTGGAAATACTATTGAAACGGTTATCCAAATGAAGCCTGATTTTTTAGGAGAAGGATTTTTTGGAATTGTTGAAATGAAAAAGGTTAAGAATTTATTGCAACAAGCTCGAATTGGAATTGCTTTTGAGAAGGAAACTAAAAATAGAGTGGGTTCCCAAATTGAATTGATGCAAAAAATGAATCCATTGGATCGATTGCTAAGTTTTTTGAAAATTTTAAATGATTTAGCGCATTCAAAAGATAGTATTTTTTTAAATGCTGACGGATTTTCAATAGTTACACAAATGCAAGATAATGACAAAATAAATCTCGTATTTAATTATGTGAAAAACCATTATTTTGAGCCTATAGCTTTAGAACAAGTAGCTGATTTAGTCAGTATGACTGTTCCTTCTTTTTGTCGTTTTTTTAAGAAGATTACCAATAAGACATTTACAACTTTTGTAAATGAATATCGACTGGTTCATGCCTGTAAATTACTCGCCGAAAAACCCATAAGTATCACCGAAATTTGTTTTGAAAGTGGTTTTAATAATTTTAGTCACTTTAACAAACTTTTTAAAGAATATACTGGTAAAAGTGCTTCGCAATATCGAAACGAATTGAAAAATATATTAAAATAAAGAAGAGCTTTATTGAAGCTCTTCTTTATATAATGTTTTGTTTTCTTTATCAGAAAATAACTGGGCAATGTAGGATAGCACTAGAGTTAAAACAACTCCAATAAAATTCAGCCACAAATAACTTAATTTATCATCTTCTGGTTGTATATGAATATAAAAGTAATAAATAATAAAGATGATGGTTTGACTTAAACAGGCACCTATAAAAATGGCATTGCCTTTAATATATTTAATGTAGAAACCTACTAAAAAGATTCCTAAAACGGTTCCATAAAAAATGGAACCAATTATATTTACCAATTGAATTAAATTTTCAAATAGTGAACTAATACAAGCAAAACCAATAGCAACCACACCCCAAAATAATGTAAAATACTGAGTAGCTGTTACATAATGCTTATCACTTTTATCGGCTACATTTCTCTTATAAATATCTATTGCAGTAGTTGCTGCTAATGAATTCAAACCAGAAGCACTTGATGACATAGCGGCACTAAAAATAACTGCTAGTAACAACCCTAATAATCCTTTGGGTAAATAATGCAAAATAAAATAAAGAAAAACATAATCTTTATCATTCGTTTCAGAACCAGAATCCACTTTTTTAATGATTTCTTTCGCGTCTTCTCTTAGTTCTTTTTCTTTCAAAGAAAGTGCTACCATTTGTTTTCTTAAAGCTGGATTGTCATAATCATTATGTTGTAATTGTTCTACATAAATTTTATTAACAACTTTCTTTTCTTCATTTACCACATGAAGTTTATCTTCAATTTTTTCATAATCAGATTTATAGATAGAAGCTTTTACTTTAGTAACATTATTGGGATTAAAATGCAAAGGAGCGTCATTAAATTGGAAGAAAACAAAAACAAGTACACCTGTCAATAAAATAAAAAATTGCATCGGTACTTTTAAAACACCATTCATAATTAGTCCCATTTGGCTTTCTTTCACCGATTTTCCAGTTAAATAACGTCCTACTTGAGATTGATCTGTACCAAAGTAAGATAACATTAGGAAAAAACCACCTGTAATACCACTCCAAAAAGTATATCTTGTTTTGGGATTGTACGAAAAATCGAGGATATCCATTTTTCCATTCGCACCAGCCACATGGAGAATATTTCCAAAATCAATTTCTTCAGGTAAATAATTTATGATGAGAAAAAACGTAATAAACATTCCAGAAATAATCACAAACATTTGTTGCTTTTGGGTGATGTTAACCGCTTTTGTTCCGCCAGTAACGGTATAAATAATCACTAAAACACCAATGATAATATTTAAAAAGGTTAAATTCCACCCTAATAAAGCTGATAAAATAATAGAAGGAGCATAAATGGTGATACCCGTTCCTAAACCTCGTTGAATTAAAAACAGAACAGCTGCTAGCGTACGTGTTCTGATATCAAAACGTTGTTCTAAATATTCATAGGCAGTATACACTTTTAATTTATGATAAATAGGTATAAAAGTGTAAGCAATTACAATCATCGCTATTGGAAGTCCGAAGTAAAATTGCACAAATCCCATTCCATCATGATAGGCTTGTCCTGGTGTAGATAAAAAGGTAATAGCACTTGCTTGTGTGGCCATTACCGATAAACCAACTGTAAACCAAGGGGTTTCGTTATTGTCTAATAGGTAATCTTTAACATTTGCGCTTCCTTTGGTTTTTAAGGCTCCATAAACCACAATGAACAATAAAGTACAAGAGAGTACAATCCAGTCTAAATATTCCATATTATGAGTAGATTTCCATTATTAAAACGAAAATTAAAATATATATCGCATTTAAAATGAGTACATAATTATAACTTCTTTTCCATTCGTTTTTTTCTCTTTCCATAGTGATTTATTTATCTAATGAGATTAGGTTAGCCAAAAGACGATAGGCACCAGAAACGCCTTCTGGTAACTCTCTAAAGAAACTTAAGCCTGTATAAATATAATTTCCTTTTCCATATTTTGCAACTAAAAGTGCACCTTGTTTTTGTTCTTCTCCATCATCAGCCGAAGAAAGTATAGGAGTAAAAGCTTTGTCCCATTTATCGGGATAGTATAAACCTTGTTCTTGTACCCAATTTTCAAAATCTTTAGCCGTTATTTTATTTGGTACATTTAAAATAGGGTTTTTAGGATCTAAAAAAGTAACTATTGCTTTTTCATTGGTTACACGATCTCTAGAGATAGACAATTCATAAGGTGCTACTTCTTTGGTAAGTAAGCCACTAGTGGTATTATATTGTACAATTAAATTACCTCCATTTTCAACAAACTTAAATAATTCTTTTTGCTTAAATTTTAAGTCTTCAACGGTATTAAATGCTCTAATTCCTAAAATAACAGCATCAAATTTTGCTAAAGTAGCGGCTTGTAATTCGGTTGGATTAATATAGGTAATATTGTAACCAATGTTTTCCAAATATTTACCTACTTCGTCACCAGCGCCTAAAAGATAACCAATGTTTTTCCCTTTGGTTTCGATATCTAATTTTACCAATTTTCCTTCAGAGGCTTGTAAAATAGTTTGCTTCGGAATATGGTCATAACGAATTTCAACACATTCGAATTGATGATTTTCTGTAGTTGTTTTGATACCTACAATAAAATCAACATTACTTTCCTGTTTTGGAGGATACACTTTAAAACGAATAGTTTGTTCTTCATTTTTAGTAGCTATTGCAAACGGAATCTCTTTTGGTTCCACCGTCCAATTTGCAGGAATTTGTAGCTGAGCAACACCCAAACTATTATTTTTATGGGCTTTTAATTTTACTACAATCTCTTTCGGTTGATTGGTATTAAAAATAGAAACTTTATTTACAATTTCTGAAGTTACTTCTGGTAAAACCGTAAAAGGTATATAGGTTTCTCCTTTTTTGCGATCGTTCATTTTATACACCATATTTTTCACAAAATCAATGGTAATGCCTTCTACTTCAACGGTGAAAACAATTGGAAACTGTAGTTTTTCTTCAGGGTAAATCCGAATGGCTTTATTACTAACTTGATACATCCCAACACTTGGTTTTTCTTTTAACCAAAATAAATTGGAATACTCTATTGTAGTAGGAATTGTGAAATTCTTCTCTTCTAAGATGACTTTTTCATTATTAGTTAATTCTTTTTTGTACTCTTTTTTATCTTGATTTAAAAGACTATAACTGATTAATTTTAAATTGGCATTGCTACGATTAATCGCTTCAATCGTAATCGTAATATTTTCATTTTTAGTAGCGGTTTCAACTGAAGTAATTGCTTCTAAATAGAACCCACTAGCAGCTTCAATAATTTTTAAAATTTGTTTGGTTTTTTCTGTTTTCCAATGGGAATCTTCCAATTTTTGAATTAAAGTATACGCTTTTACCAAGTCTGGAATATGACTGGCAGGATTTTTAAAATTGAAATTTTCTTGAATAGGTAGTAAGATTTTGCCTATGGCTTCACCACCTTTAATACGTTTCCACGAAGTATCTATTCCAGCAAAAATATTGTGATTACTTGGTAAATCGCCTTTTAATAATTCTAAATATTCGGTTTCATCACCTCTTGTACCAGTTGAACCAAAACCTTGACATTGGTGCTGACTTCTACTTAAAGCTGCAATTTCATGATTGCTTTTCCCTTTTAATGGATAATACACATTGGCATTAAAACCTATTAAATTGGATTTGTCTGCTTTTTCAAACGCTTCTTCACTTCCGTAAAACCACCATGAGGTATTGAAGAATACTCTTTTAGGTTTCACTTTTAATTGATCATACGCTTCTAAACTTAACATGGCTGAAGCTGTATGATGTCCGTGAGTAGTACCTGGTGTTCTGTGATTGAAGCGATTGATAACAATATCAGGTTGAAAGGTTTCCATAACTTGAACCACATCTTCCAAGACTTGTTTTTTATTCCAAATGGAAAATGTTTCATTTGGTTCTTTAGAATAACCAAAATCATTGGCACGTGTAAAAAATTGATTGCCACCATCGATATTTCGTGCAGCTAATAATTCTTGTGTACGAATAGCACCTAGTTTTTCTCTTAATTCAGGTCCAATAAGATTTTGGCCACCATCGCCACGAGTTAATGATAAATAGGCTGTTTCAGCATGATAATGATTGGCAAAATAAGTGATTAAACGGGTATTTTCATCATCAGGATGTGCCGCAACGTATAATACTTTTCCTAAGAAATTTAATTTTTCAACTTCTTCAAAAATTTGGTTGGAATTTAATTTTTTGGGTGCTTGCGCTTGAAGCAATAAAGTAACTAATAAAAGTATAACCGTAATTTTTCGTGTCATTTTTCTTGTTTTTTTATTCCAAAAATGAAATTGAGTCTAAAATTAAAAAAGGAAGATTGAAATGCTTCCTTTTTAACAATAATTTATAAGATGATTTAGTCGGTAAACTCTCGATCTTCAAAAGTATGCTTAATTAATAAAATTCCTTTTTGCATTAATAGGTTGTTTGGATAGGTAATTCTTTCGTCATCATTATTCTTCAATACAATATAAAAGGCTTTTATATCTTCAATTTCACCTTCTAGTGGAAAATCTTTATCTAGTATTTTAATTTTGTCACCAATTTTAAAAGGATAAGAGAAGAAAAGGATGATTCCTGCAGAAATATTACTTAATATGGACCATTGCGCAAAAGAAGCAACTCCAATAACAGCAAATAAGGATGAAATGAATAAGAAAATTTGCTCTCGTTTGACACCCCAAATAATCACAATGGATATGATGGCCAATAATCCAATTAAAATGTTGATGTACTTAATTACAAGATTGGTTCTGTGTTCTAAAGATTCATTAATTTTAGCAAACTTTCGTACAATTTCAGAAGAAGCAATTCGTAAAATAAAAAAGATACAAATCGTAATGAAAGTTAGTATTTCTTCGTGTAAATATGGATTGTCAATGTATTTCAGCATATTCCAATAATTTGGTGTAAACTTTTTCAACTGGTAAGCCTACCACATTTGTATAAGACCCTTCTATTTTTGTGATTCCGATAATGCCAATCCATTCTTGAATTCCATAAGAACCCGCTTTGTCAAAAGGCTTATAATTTTTGATATAATAGGTAATTTCAGCTGCAGATAAATTTTTAAAGGTAACTTCAGTCACTTCATATATGGTTTCTAATTTTTCTTTTGTCTTAAAACAAACTGAAGTAATTACTTGATGTGTTTTTCCAGATAATGATTGTAACATTTGAAAGGCATCTTCTTCACTTTTTGGTTTTCCCAAAGCTTTTTCTTCATGCCAAACAATCGTATCACTGGTAATAAGTAAATCTTTAGCACTTAAATTTTCAAAGGCGGCTGCTTTTAATTCGGCTAGATAATTTGTAATGGCTTGTGCTTTTAAAGTATCAGGATACACCTCTTCAATTTCTTTCAATTGAATTTGGAAAGGAACATTCATGTCTTTAAAAAACTGCTGTCTTCTTGGGGAACCAGAAGCTAAAATAATATGATAAGGTAGTAATTTATCCTTGTCCATTTTGAATAAAATAAGTAATTACAGCTATAGACAAAATACCAAACAATAAAACTATTTTTAAAACAGTACTGATGTGTTTGAATTCTTCTTTTGTTTTTCCACTCCACAATTTTATCATGCAATAGAGTAGTGGACCCACTATGAAAAGTAAGCCATATAAAAGTATGTAACTATAGTCTAATAAGTTGGTGTTAATATAGTAAAGCAATAATAGAATGGGTACAATTATCAGTATACTAACAAGTTTTGAGGTCCTTGATTTTCCTAAAAGAATAGGAATGGTTTGGATTCCTACTGCATAATCACCATCGGTGTCTTCAATGTCTTTTACAATTTCTCTAATAAAATTAATAATAAAAGCAAAGACAGCATAATCAAACAGCACTCCAAATGCATTTTTCATTTGTACCAAATTTCCTTCGTAAGTAGCAGGGAATAAATCAAAAATCCCCAAAATTAGGATACTAAAAGAAAGAATGAAGGCGACTACAATATTACTAACCACCACAATTTTTTTCAAAAAGGTGGAATAAACATAGAGTAAAGCCGCAATAAAAATGAAAACGGTAAAGAGTCCTTTTTTACCAACAGCATTGGATAAATAAAAACCAATACCTACACCGATAAGGTTTAAACCCACATAAATATTATACGCTAAGTTTTCCGATACACTTTTCCCTACAATTCTATCTTGAGGTTTGGTAATTTCATCATTGTCTTGATCTAAAATATTATTAATTACATAACCAGCAGCGGCAATACAAACTGTAGAAAGAACTAATAAGGCAAATTGCAAATGACTTAAAGATAAAAAATTACCCGTCGGGCTTAAATTGGTATAGGTAGCTGCTTTTAAATAGGTATAACGAAAAAGTACTTGCATGAGGGCAAGTAGCAATAAATTTTGGTAACGGATTAATTTAAGGTATTTCATTTATTTTAAGTAAAAAGTAAAAGTAAAAAGTGATTTGACGAATTAGCAAAATTAAACAATCGACACATTAATCATATTTAGCATCAAAATGTTCCATCCATTTATGTTGTACTTTCATTACTTGTTCGATAACATCTCGAACGCATCCTTTTCCTCCCTCTTTATGAGAAATGTATTTGGATAAAGCTTTTATTTCAGGTACTGCATTTTGAGGACAAGTAGGTAAACCCACTAATTTCATTACATGATAATCTGGAATATCATCACCCATATATAATACTTGTTCGGGTTGAATATTATAAATATCGATAAACTCTTTAAAGGTTTCTACTTTATCGGAAACCCCTAAATGAATATCGGTAATGCCTAAATTTCGTAAACGAACGCGAACACCTTCATTACTTCCTCCAGAAATAATACAAACGGTATATCCATTTTCTACTGCAGCTTTCATAGCATATCCATCACGAATATTCATATTGCGAAGCATTTCTCCAGTTTGTGTTACATGAATGGTTCCATCGGTAAGTACACCATCTACATCTAAGATGAATGTGGTTATGTTGTTCATTAATTCTTTATAGCTCTTTTGCGACATGTTGTATAGATTGCGTTAAAAGTTGGTAAATATCTTGATAATTGGAGTCTTTTAAAAATTGTAAATGTTTTTCAATGGTTTGAGTATCGTTTCGTAAAGCAGGACCGGTTTGGGCCTCTTTAGGTGCTAAAACAGTTATTTTATTTGCAACTTCTTGAATGAGAGGTTGTAAAATTTCAAATGGAATTTCGTTTTTCTGACAAATATCATTTCCAATAACATACATATGGTTCACAAAATTACTCACAAAAACGGCAGCAACATGTAAGGTACTTCGTTGAACTGAGTCAATTGAATATACCTTATTGGAAATGGTTTTTGCAAGGAATTCTAACGTTTCATAATCGCGGTTATTTTCAACTTCCAGGCAAATTGGAATAGAAGAGAAGTCTACCGCTTTATCTTTGGAAAAAGTTTGTAAAGGATAAAAAACACCTTTTCGATTTTTAGTACTTAAAACGTCAATATTTGAAGTTCCAGAAGTATGAACAACCAATTTATTTGTAAAAGTAAGTTGGTTCGAAACCTCAGAGATTGCATTATCTGTAACAGAAATTAGGTAAATATCTGCTTCAAGTAAAGCTTTATAATCGTTTGTGATTTGTTCTTTTGGTAACAGATGGAAAAGACTTTCCGTTTTTCGTGCAAAAGCCTGAACCAAAGAAACTTCTTTCGTTTGTAAAAACACTTTAATGAAGTGCTGTGCGACATTACCGCTGCCTATTACAATTACTTTTAACATGAGGCTAAATTAGTGTTTTTAAATCAAAAATTACGGATAAGAGATAGGTGCAAAATAAAAAAACTTCAAAATTAACTTTTGAAGTTTCTTTTATTTTAAAAATGAAATTGAATATTAGCGTAGTGTTGCTCCTAACTGATTTTCAAAATTCATTTGCAGTTTACTCATTATTTTTTCAATTTCTTTATCATTTAAGGTTTTGCTTTCATCTTGAATAATAAAGCTAACCGCATATGATTTTTTACCTTCTGGTAAGTTTTTACCTTGGTAAACATCGAAAAGATTAATCTCTTTTAATAATTTCTTTTCGGTTTGCTTTGCAATTTTATACACCTCTTCAAAAGCAGTGCTTTCATTCAATAAAAGGGCTAAATCACGTCTTACAGCAGGATATTTAGGAATATCAGTAAATTTAATTTTATTTGAAATGTATTTTTGGATTTTACCCCAATTAAAGTCAGCAAATAAAACTTCTTGTTTGATATCAAAATGTTTTAGTATTGATTTTTTGATGGTTCCAAACTCTACAATGATTTCCTTACCAACCGCTAAACTTAATCCTTCAGCAAAAATATCACTTTCTACAGGTAAACTAGATACTTTGCTATCTAATCCAATTCTTGAAAGCACACTATTGATGTAGCCTTTGAATAAGAAGAAATCCGATTTTTGTAGATTTTGTGTCCAATTTTCCTCAGCTCTATTTCCACTTAAAAATAAGGTTAAGTGTTTGTTTTCTTCATATCCAGAAGGTAATTTATGATAGGTTTTACCAAATTCATATAATTTTAAATCACTTCTCTTTCTATTAATATTAAAAGAAATTGCTTCTAAACCAGAAAAAAGCATGGATTGTCTCATCGCTGATAAATCATTGCTCAATGGATTTAACATCACGACATTAAATTCTTCTTTTAAATTTTTTGATAATTGGATATAATCGGGTGTAGTTAACGAATTGGCCATCATTTCGTTAAAACCAAGAGAACACAACTGGTTGGCTACTAAATTTTGAACTTTATATTCTTCCGTACGAGAAGAGTTTGAAATTGTAGCATTTAATTTTTCAGTAAAATTGATGTTGTTGTAACCATATACTCTTAAAATCTCTTCAATAACATCAATTTCTCTTTGTACATCAACTCTGTAAGATGGAATTACTAAACCAATACCTGCTTCAGTAACATTATTAATTTTAATATCTAAGGCAACTAAAATTTTCTTTATCGTTTCTTTAGATAATTCTTCACCAATAACTTTTTTAGCTTTTTCAAAATTTAAGAATACTTGGAAATCTTCAATTTTCTTTGGATATAAATCCACAATATCAGATGTAATTTCTCCACCAGCAACTTCTTGAATTAATAAAGCAGCTCTTTTTAAAGCGTATTCGGTAATCGTTGCATCAATACCACGCTCAAATCGAAAAGAAGCATCGGTATTTAATGCATGTCTTTTAGCTGTTTTTCTAACAGAAACCGGATTGAAATATGCACTTTCTAAGAAAATAGAGGTAGTATCTTCGGTTACTCCTGAATCTTTTCCTCCAAAAACGCCAGCAATACACATCGGACCTTCAGCATGACAGATCATTAAATCGTCCGCATCTAAAGTTCTTTCAACATCATCTAAAGTAGTAAATTTTGTTCCAGCAGCAACTGTCTTTACAATTACTTTGTTTCCCTTAATTTTATTGGCATCAAAAGCATGTAAAGGTTGACCTAATTCATGTAACACGTAATTAGTAACATCTACCACATTATTTTTTGGAGTTAAACCAATCGCTTTTAATCTATTTTGAAGCCAAGCAGGAGAAGGTTTAATACTAAGTCCAGAAATAGTAACGCCACAATATCTAGGTGCTAATTTTTCATTTTCAACAGTTACGTCTATTTTTAAGGTACGTTTGTCTACTTTAAAATTGCTAACGGAAGGCGTAATTAACTCAATATGTTTTTCTTTTTGTACTAATCCAGCTTTCAAATCTCTAGCTACACCAAAATGACTCATAGCATCGGCACGATTAGGAGTTAACCCAATTTCAAATACTTCATCAGTTTCAATATTAAAAACGGTTTTACCTAAAGTACCTGGTTTTAAGTTGGCATCTAAAATTAAAATACCGTCATGACTTTCTCCTAAACCTAATTCATCTTCTGCACAAATCATTCCATGACTTTCTTGACCACGAATTTTTCCTTTTTTTATTTCGAAGGCATTTCCTTCTTTATCATATAATTTTGTGCCAATGGTAGCCACAGGAACTTTTTGACCCGCAGCAACATTGGGTGCACCACAAACAATTTGTACTGGAGGATTTCCATCTCCTAAATCAACAGTTGTAACTTTTAATCTATCTGCATCTGGATGTGGTTCACAAGTAAGAACATGGCCTACGACAATGCCTTCTAACCCTCCTTTTAGACTTTCAAATTTATCTACACCTTCTACTTCTAATCCTAAATCAGTTAGTAAAGCAGCTGTTTCTTCTGATTTCCAATCAATTTTTATGAATTGTTTAAGCCAATTGTATGAAATACGCATTATGAATCGATTTTAAAGGTGCAAAGATAAAATTAATTCGTCAATGTGCCAATGTGAAAAGAATATTAATTATTCTAAAGTTTAAATTAGAGCATATCCATTTTATTTAGAAATTGATTAAAAGTATTTTAGGTTTACTTTTATTTTTTTAAAAACGCAATCAACCCTTTAAAATAGGTTTGTTGGTCATCGTAAAAGGCCATGTGACTTCCATTTTCACAATAAAGGTATTTTCCATTTGGTAATAAATTTGCCATTTTTTGCATGAATTTTGGGTCCATTGTATCAAATTGAGCACCAATTACTAAAGTTGGAATGGTAATGTTTTTTAAGTCATTGGTTCTGTCCCAGCGTTCTAATTTTCCTGAAATGCCAAATTCACTTGGACCTTGCATGGTTACATACAAAGATTGATTCATCTTAGTAAAAGAACGATTAACAGGTTCTGGCCAATCTTTTGCAGGTAATCTTAAAATGTGTTGTTCATAAAAATTAGGAATCAATAATTCCATATATTTTGGATTGGAAAAGTCTTTTTCAGCTTCAATTTTTTGTATTTCATAAAGTGTTTCGGGTTTCATTTGTAAAGCCAATACTTCTTCGGCATACTTACCATATTCAGGACAACTCGACATCATGTTGGAAATAATTAATCCTTTCATTTCTTGCTGATATTTCAATGCATATTCCATTGCTAAAATGCCTCCCCAAGAATGTCCTAAAATATAAAAATTGTCTTTGTCTAGGTTGAGTGCTTTTCTAACTTGTTCCACTTCTTCCACATATCTTGGCAAATCCCAAAATGTAGTGTCTTTTGGATTATCGGAATTACCACAGCCTAATTGATCATAATAGATAAATTCAATTCCTTCTGCAGGCAAAAAATTTTCGAAACATTCAAAATATTCATGTGTACATCCTGGACCGCCATTTAAAAGTAATACTTTAGTTTTTGGGTTGTTACCAATGCGTTTCGTCCAAACGTGAAAAAGGGTATCCTTTGTTGCAATTGGAATCATTTTAATTCCACCATCTTGAATAACCGTAGAATCGATTTGGTAGTAATTAACAACAGTATCTTCTTCTAAAACTACTTTTTCGTTTTTACAGCCAATTAATATGAAAGTTAGGATGAAAGTTACAACTATATTTTTCATAATTATCTATTTTTAAGGTATAATCTGTTTGTTATTTGCATTAATTAAATTAATCCATTCAATTGCCTTTTCTACGGTCTCAGTTTCTTTACACTTTACATCTGGTGCTATTGAGTTACCATATTTAATATGATTACGATCTATAAAAGTACTTATAGCTAAGTTAATTCTTGATCCATCCGATAAAGTATAGGATTTACATCCTGTTGAAACACCATAAGTAGTATCTCCAAAAAACTTTGTTTTATTCCTACCTTTAAAAGCAATACTAATTGCTTCACCAGAACTAGCTGTTTGATTATTAATTAAAACAGCTACATAAGGATTATTATTTTTCAGTTGAAATACATTTTCTTGAGTGGCTATTATAGTATCATTTAGATATGCTTTGCCTTCAAAAAGTTTCCATGACTCATACTGACTATTACTATTCAAAAAATAACCAACTTTACCATTGCCAAGAATGGGTTCGACACTTAATAGCATGGGCCACATATTGCCACCAAAATTATCTCTTAAATCGACAATCCAACCTTTTATATTTGTATGATTTTGTTTTTTAATTTTATCTAATATAGCTTCTATATAATCTTTATTTTGATTTTCGTCTCCTATACAATATGGAATTCTTATATATCCTATGTCATTAGGGATAAGCTCATCTTTAAATAGAGGTAAAGGTTTTTCGTTATCTATTCGATTAGCATTATTAATGGGCTCAAAATAACTATGTTTATCGTTTATTTCTTTAATAGCCAAAAAAATAGAAGGATATGTGTCTTCAATTTCTATGGCATTTTTTGCTTTAGAATATATTTTTCTTTTAAATTTTTCCCATTCAGTTTTATTTCTATTTACAGAATTATTTTCTAATATAGTTATTACTTCATCAATATATTTTTTTGCTGTAGGAGAAATACTCTTCGTAGCATTATTTTTGCAACTCAACAAAAAGGTTAATACAATTATGATTATTAGAATCTTTTTTTTCATTGAGTTTTTATGATGTAACTATAAAATTTCTTCTACATGTTTTTTTATATTACTCGCTAATTTTTCGGTAGGTAAATCATTTGCATCATTACCAAAAGGATCTTCTATTTCTTCTGCGATGAGTTCTAAACTAGCCAAAACATAAAATATAAAAACCACAACCGGTATTACATAATATCCTAAATTAAATACATAACCAAAAGGCAAGGTCATAATGTAGAAGAATATGAATTTTTTAATAAACGAACTATACGAGTAGGGAATGGGGGTGTTTTTGATACGTTCACAAGCACCACAAATATCAGTGAAAGATTGAATTTCATTATTGATGATAATTAATTGATCACCAGAAATTGTACCATTTAAATGCAATTCATGTATTTTTCTGAATAGCATTTTGGCTACTTGATTGGGACGATGTTTGTGATGATCGATTTCTAAATCGATACCATCAAATAACATTTTTGCTGTGTCTTCATCTGACAAATGCTTTTGCAATACAGAAGCATAAGCTGGAATGATGCGCTTAAAAAAAGATTTGTCTTGTTCTTCTTTTAAAATAACGGATAATTTTATAGCTAAATTTCTACTATTATTAACCAAGGCTCCCCAATGTTTTCTTCCTTCCCACCAACGGTCATAAGCGGTATTGGTTCTGAAAACTAACAATAAAGAAATCACAAAGCCTAACATGCCATGCATAATAGTTATGTTTTTAACATGACTTTGTTCTGAAAGTTGCCAATACTCAATTTCTAAATAGGCAACCACATAAGAGTAAATTCCTATTGTAATCATCATGGGAATTAGCTGACGAAAAGTATCTGATTTATGAAAACGAAAAATAAAAGTAATCCAGTCCTTCGGGTTGTATTGCACCATTTGAAATTAGAAATTAAAATTTGGAAATTGAATGATAAAAATAGATAATTCTAGTACAATTTAAAAAGTATTATTTAAAAATAACGTGTAGGATATAATTTATTTGGTAACACCAATTGGTGTTGAGTTGTTATTTTGTTCTCGACTGTGCTCGAACTGACATCTCGATTCCATTTTATGTGATTATGTTATTCATTTCAGAGGTAAAGTTCCTGCTAATTCTTTTAAATTGATTTCTGAAAGTTTGGTATTGTATTGTGCTGTTGCATAACGTACCGAAGCTTCAATATAATTTTGTTGGGCAGTACGAACCTCAATCGTGGTGATTGTTCCAATTTTAAATTTTGCTAAAGTAATTTCTAAATTTTGTTTCGCTATCGCTATATTTTCTTCTTCAATTTTAGTAAGCTCTAAATTGGTTTGATAACTTTGATAAAAAGATGCCATTTGCGATTCTAAAGCTAATTTTTGTTGGTCCAAAACAAAAGCCGCATTTTCAACTTCATATTTCGCTACTTTTTCTCTTTTATTTTGTAAAAAGCCATTAAAAATTGGTACGCTAGCTGAAACACCATACACAAAACCTTGTCCGGAAGATTGTGTAATAAATCCTAAGGAAGCTTCAGAGCGTGTAAAATTATATCCAGAGGTTATACGAACCGTGGGATAACGATTTCCTTTGACTTGTTTTAAGTTTAAATCAGCTACTTTTTTATTTAAAATTTGAGCTTGCAATTGCGGATTTTGTTTGGTTGCCAATTCTTTGAGTTCATCATATGTAAGATTGTCTTCAAAGCTAACTTCTTGTATGACTTGAAAATCGGTTAGTAAGTCTCTTGCCAATAATTCGTTTAATTTAATTTTAGTGTTTTTATAAATTTCTTTTTGACTGAGTAACAAACTTTTATCCGTATTTAAATCAACTTGTGCATTTAACAGTTCTAATTTGGAAGCTTTACCAATAGAAAATCGATTTTGTGCGGTAGTCACTCTTTCATTTGAAATGACAATAGCACTATCAATAGAAGCCATTACTTGTTGCTGTTGTACTAAATCATAATAAGTTAGATAGACATCACTGATTCGATTTAAGATAGTAGCTTGTAATTCTGCTTTTCCTTGAGCTTCTAAAGTAGCTAATTGTTCTTTTCTAGCAAACATACTCAAACCATCAAAAACCGTCCAATCTAATCCAATACCGTAGGTTAAACTGAAATTTTTAGCATTATTAAGTGTTCTTTGGGAGCCATCTGCTTGCGTTTGAGTAGTATTGGTTTGACTGTTATTATTATTTAAATTCGCACTTAATGTAGGTAACATTCCAGCATTTGCTAAATTATTATTGGTAACATCAATTTTTGAATTGTTTGTTGCAATTTTGATTTCATAATTGTTTTCTAAAGCCAAAGTTACGGCTTCTTCTAGCGTTAAAATATCTTGCGCTTGAAGCGAATAACTAAATAAAAACAATAGGATATAGAAAGGGATTCGTAGCATAATTTATTTTTCTAAAGCATCTAGATTATCAAATTCAGGACGGTGTTTTTTCTGTCTAGACCATACTAGATAAATGGTTGGAATGACAAATAATGTTAGAACCAGTGAAAATAAAGTTCCGCCTACAATTACTACTCCCATTCCCATTCTGCTGGCAGAAGCTGCACCTAAAGATAGGGCAATTGGTAAAGCACCTAAAGCAATGGCTAAACTTGTCATAAGAATAGGGCGTAATCGAGATTCTGATGCTTCAATAATAGCATCATATTTGGATTTTCCTTGCTCACGTAATTGATTCGCAAATTCTACAATCAAAATTCCATTTTTGGTAACCAATCCAATTAACATAATGGTTCCAATTTGACTAAAAATATTCCAGGTTTGTCCAAATAACCATAACGAGAATAAGGCACCTGCAATAGCCATGGGTACGGTAAGAATAATAATGAAAGGATCAATAAAACTTTCAAATTGAGCCGCTAAAATTAAGAATATCAATAATAAGGCTAATCCAAAAGCAAAAGAAGTATTGGAACTACTTTCCACAAAATCTCTCGATTCTCCACCTAAATCAGTGGTAAAAGTATCATCTAAGACTTTCGCTTTAATCGCATCCATAGCTTCAATACCGTCATTAATACTTTTTCCTGGTGCTAAACCAGCGCTTACCGTAGCCGACATATAACGGTTATTATGATACAATTGTGGTGGATTACTTTGTTCTTCAACCGAAACAACATTATCCATTTGTATTAACTCTCCTTTATCATTTCGAATAAAAATAGAGGTTAAATCTAAAGGTGTTGCTCTATCTTCTTGTAAAAACTGTCCGATTACTTGGTATTGTTTCCCATTTCTAGTAAAGTAACCAAAACGTTGTCCACTAAGTGATAATTGTAAGGTTTGTGCGATATCAATGACAGAAATTCCAAGACTTTTGGCTTTTTCACGATCTATGGTAACATTGATTTCTGGTTTGTTGAATTTCAGATTTACATCTACCATTGAAAACGTATCATCTTTGGCAGCTTCTTCCATAAACAAAGGAATTTTTTCTTGTAACTTTTCGAAATTCTGCGCTTGTATGATGTATTGAATAGGTAAACCACCTCTACGACTAACGGAAATAGTAGGTTGTTGAATAACAGAAGTACGAGCATCCGTGTAGCGTTTGGTCCATTTGGTTAAATCATCCGCAATTTCCATTTGTGATTTGTCTCTTTCACTGGGGTCTTTCAGCGATATTCGAATAAAACCACTATTTACAGAACCTCCTCCAAAACCTGGTGAAGAAATGACTAGACTTACTCGTTTTTCAGGAATAGAATCGTCTACTAATTGCGACATCTCTTGCATAAAACGATCGGTATATTCATAAGTTGCTCCTTCGGGAGTAGACATACGCATGACAAATCCACTACGATCATCTAAAGGTGCCGTTTCTTTTTGTAGGATATTAAAAAATAAGAATATTAAACCGAAACAAACAATTATAATAGCAAAACTCCACCATTTGTGTTTTACAAATCGCTCTAAATAAGTAGCATAGCCCGAATTTAATTTTTCAAAGTATGGTTCGGTTAATTCATAGAATTTAGTCCTTTTTTGTTCGCCGCCTTTCATCAAATACGCATTCAACATAGGAGTTAAAGTCAGAGAAACAAAGGCTGATACTAATACAGCTGCACCAATTACAACTCCAAATTCGCGAAACAATCGTCCCACAAAACCTTCTAAAAAGATAACGGGTAAAAATACAGCAGCTAACGTAATGGAAATCGAAATAACAGCAAAGAAAATTTCATTTGAACCTTTGATTGCCGCTTCAATAGGCGACATACCTTCTTCTACTTTTTTAAAAATATTTTCGGTTACAACGATACCATCATCAACTACTAAACCAGTTGCCAAAACAATAGCCAAAAGCGTTAAAACATTAATGGAGAAACCACATAGCCACATGATGAAGAAAGTAGCAATTAAAGAAACGGGAATATCAATTAAAGGTCGGAACGCAATGGCCCAATTTCTAAAGAATAAATAGATAATTAAGATTACGAGTATAATTGAAATTAGTAAGGTTTCTGCGACTTCGGTAACCGAACGTTTGACAAAGGTCGTGGTATCAATGGCGATATTCAACTGAATATCTTTTGGTAAATCTTTTTTTAGTTTTTCGAATTCGGTATAAAAAGCATCAGAAATTTCTAAATAATTGGCACCCGGTAACGGTACAATTGCCACGGCAACCATAGGTTTCCCAGATTGAGTTAATTGGGTTTCGATATTTTCTGGACCTAATGTTGCCGAACCAATATCGCTTAATCGAATGACTTTATCGCCCTCAGCTTTGATAATTATATTGTTAAACTCTTCAGCAGTTGTAAGATTACCCACCGTTTTTACAGTAAGCTCTGTATTGTCTCCTGTAATTTTTCCGGAAGGTAATTCTACATTTTGATCGTTTAACGCCTTTCTTACATCTGCAACGGTAAGACCGTACGAAGCTAATTGGTAGGGATTAATCCATAAACGCATCGCATACCGTTTTTGTCCCCAAATTTGAACCCCACTAACTCCAGGAATGGTTTCTAAGCGTTGGCTTATTACATTCTCTGCATAATCGCTTAATTCTAAAGCATTTCGGGTTTCACTTTGAACCGTCATCGATATAATGGCTTCACTATTGGCATCTGCTTTAGAAACAATAGGTTGGGAATCAATATCTTCGGGTAAGCTTCTAATGGCTTGTGATACTTTATCTCTTACATCGTTAGCTGCTGCTTCTAAATCTTTTTCTAAGTTAAATTCGATAGTAATGGAACTACTTCCTTGATTACTGGAAGAAGTAATATTTCGAATACCGTCTATAGAATTGATTGCTTTTTCAAGAGGTTCTGTAATTTGTGATTCAATAATATCGGCATTAGCACCTGTATAATTGGTGCGAATCGAAATTTGTGCAGGATCAATAGAAGGGTATTCTCTTACTCCTAAAAATTTATAGCCAAGGTAACCAAATAAGATAATTACTAGGTTTAAAACGATAGTAAGAACGGGTCTTTTTATACTTAAGGTAGATAAACTCATACTTAGTTAGTCACTTTAATAGTTACTGGTGTATCTGATTTTAGACTCATAATACCGCTTGTAATAAGCGTATCACCCGCTTTTAATCCATCAGTTACTAAAATCGAAGATTCGGTACGGGTTCCTGTTTCTACAAGTACTTCTTTCGCTTTTCCTTTCTCTTTAATAAATACTTTTTTTCCGTTTTGTACTGGGATAATTGCTTCCGTAGGGATTAATATCGCATTTGGAATCGTATTCAGTGGCACTTTTACATTGGCATACGTCCCTGGAAACAGTTCGTTGTTTTTATTATCAGCTTTGGCACGAACTAAAAGCGTACGTGTTGCTATATCTACACTAGGTTCTATAGCATAAACCGTAGCATTATATATTTTTGTGTTACCAGAAACGGTGAAATTAATGGTTTGATTCAGTTTAATTTCACTAGCATATTTTTCTGGAATTGAAAAGGTAATTTTTACTTCCTTAGCACTTACTAAATTGGTCACTACAGTAGTAGGAGTGAGGTAGGTTCCAGGTGAAATATTTCGCAAGCCTATTTTACCTGTAAAAGGGGCTTTAATAGCCGTTTTTGCAATTTGAGCTTGTATTAATTGTGTTTGTGATTGCAAACTTCTAAACTCTGCGCTGGCAATATCATATTCTTCCTGACTGATGGCTTCTTTTTCTAAAAGTAGTTTAGCTCTTCTTTCATTCTCTGCAGCTAAATTCCTTTTGGTTACGGCTTGTGCCAATTGTGCTCGTAATTCAATGTCATTTACCTTAAATAAAGTTTGTCCTTTCGTTACAATAGCACCTTCCTTAAAGTAAATATTTTCCACAATTCCTGAAACTTCACTACGAATTTCCACTTGTTCGTTGGCATCTATAGAACCTGATACGGAAATAATATTAGAAAAATCATTTTCTTGGACTATAAATCCGTTTAAAGTTTGAACAGATTTAGTGGATACATTCGGTTTTTTATCTCCTTGTGCTGTAGCATTGCTTGTAATTCGGTAAGCAATAAGCCCCACAAAGGATAAGGCAAGTAAGGTTAAAAGTAGTGTTTTGAGCTTCATTAGTTATAATACATGTTAAACTACAAAACTAATTGTTCACTTTTTATAATTGGTAATCCTTATCATTTATTTAACAATTGTACCTACAAATAAAACAAAATCATGAAATTTTGTTTTATTCTAACAGGGTTTTCACAATTGTGTTAATAGTAATAAAAAAAACCTGTTCGCTTTGGAACAGGTTTTGGATATATATAGACGTTATAGTTTAAAAGAATACTATAACTGGAACTTTCTTATTCTTTTTCTAAAACAATTTCTCCACATCCTACACGATCACCAGCTGCTCCACTTGGTTGTGATTTTAAATCGTCTGCATCTTTATGTACAATAATGGCTTTACCAATGATATTTTTATTGGCATCCTCACAACCAATACACCATAAATCCGTTTCTTTAGTAATGCGTGCAATTCCATTTTCGTCTGCTTCTAAGTTACCAATGTCACCTAAATGGAAACCATCGTGTCCCCAAGCACCATGATCGGAATGTGTAGGGTTCCAATGACCTCCAGCGGAAGAACCATCTTCAGCACTACAATCGCCAGTTTCATGAATATGAATCGCATGCATTCCTGGGGTTAGACCTGTTAATTCGGCTTCCATAAATACCATTCCATCGTTTTCTACAAAGGTTACTCTACCAGAAACTGAACTGTTGCTTTTGGCAGAAATGGTTGCTGTAGCCGTTACTGATTTAGCAATGGTATCTGTAACCGTTACCATATCGGTATTATTTTCTTCTACTTTTTTTGAATCTTTACAGCTTACTAATGCCAAGCAAAGTAACCCGATACTGAGGTAATTTTTCATGTTATGTCTCTTTTAATGTTTGTATACGTTTTAATTTCTTGAGGCTAAATTACTATATTCAAATAGAACCTACGTTACATAATCCCCATATACAAGGAAAGTAAAATTCTGTAACACCAAAAAGAGTAGTGAAAATTGAATTATAAGCGTTCCAAACGGCCTTTTCTTTTTACAATGTTTTGGTAATCCCATTGGATGTGTCGCGCTTTTTGTAACCAACGTGCAATGGTCTCTGTTTTAATTTCTGAAACATCCTTATAAAAGATAGAAGCATCTTTGAATTTTTCTCCTAAAACGTTCAATTCCTTCTCTTCAAAATCGGCTCCGCTCCAAAACATCAGTCGGATGCCTTTTTTTTGTTTGCTATAACCCACAATTGGATTTTCGTTTAGAAACCAAACAGGGTGCGCGTGCCAAATCTTAGATGTCGCATCACTTAATTCCACGCAAATTGTAGCGGCTAAAGTATCACAAATGGCTTTATCAGTTTCCGATAACGAATCGTTGTAGTGTTGAATTTCTGGTTTCATTACTATAGTTTTGGTAAACCGTTTTTAAGTATAGCTAAGTTACTGTTTTTCTTTTTTATTATTCATTGGTATTCATAAAAAAAATCCTATTCTTTTTACGGAATAGGATAGTCATAAACAAATAAAAACATAAACTAATGGGCTCGTATTAATATTTTTCTTTTTGGAAACCCCAATCTCTCATTTCTTGTTTGAAGGTATCGGGATAATTTGCTTTTAAAGCATTAATAATCGCGTTTAACGCTTTTTGTAGGTCACTTTTTAAAGTGTTTTTATCACCTACTTGCACTGCAACACTACCATCCATAGTAGTAGCTTCGTTTACTAAAGCGATGTATTGGTCTCTTAAAGGTGTCCAGTAGGCAACACCATAGTCTTTGGTAGCAAAATCATGCACCGTTAAGGCATCTATCATTAAATGTAAAGCAGCAATCCTTCTATTTTGATCTTGCGGAAGCATATATTTATTGCCTTTGTGCTCAATACCAAAAGCAGCGTAGTAACTGGTTGCATTTTCTTTTTTGTATTTGTCTATAATATACCCTTTTACATAAGACAAGGCGGTGTCTATACTTTTATCTAAGGTTTTTAAAGACTGCGTAATTTGGGGTCTGGTTGCTCTTTTTTGTAAGCGCGATTGTAAGATGTTGTTAAAGCTAGTAGCATTGGTTTGAAATTGTGCGGCATCATGCCATTTTAAAGTCAACCAATCGTTAGCCAACCATTTGCTACTTACCGTAGTAATTACGTTACCAAAATTGATATCGGTTGCAGGTACATTGCGTTTTTTAACCGATTTTACATTTTCCATGTTTGCTGTTGTTTGTGTCATAATTGTAAAATTTAATGTGATACATTTTATAGTACAACTATCAAACGACGTGCCAATTTTGTAGTCTTAATAGTATAAAAATTGCTTTTTTTTTATAAATGAAAAATTCAAAAAAATAACTAAAAGATGGCGCTAAAAGTGAAGTTACAGCTACTATTGACCGATAGATATATTAAAAAATACAAGTGTCTTTGAACCATTTCCTATAGGAGTATGCTCTGTTGCACTTGTAAATTTCAAAAATGCTGTAGGAGTATGCTTATTTACACTTGCAAATTTCAAAAATACTGTAGGAGTATGCTTATTTACACTTGTAAATTTTAAAAATACTGTAGGAGTAGGCTTATTTGCACTTGTTTTTAAGTAGAATACTGTGGTTTTAATTTTTAAAAATACTATCTGTTTGGTTTAACCTGATTATATTTGAAAAAATTAAAAACTACATCTCTGGATACGTATTCCCTTTCGCTACATTGGTTAATGTTACGCTAAAGGGTTTTGGGCATTCCGAACATTTATTGCCAGAAAGGGTTCTAAAACCATTAATTTGTACCAATAAAGGAATGTCGCAATTTTCCTGACTGCAGCTGTCTTCCCAAGTGGAATTGATATGGAACCAAGTGTCGAAACCTACTTGGCAATCAATCGCATTGCAATTCGTATATGTAACATCTATGGCTGGAATGATACGGAATTCTTCTCTTGGATCGGGTGCCCAACCAAATCCAGTTCCAAAACCGTATTGTGTATTAGGCTCTTGGTTAGGGGCTAAAACTTTTACATCTTTTGCTAGGCAATTAGTAAAAGTAATAGCCATGCCCCAAGCACTGTAGCCGGCACTTTGTAGATCTTGTGGTTGAATAGCTTTAATATTTTCTACTGTGCAGTCATTTATGCTTACTTTTAATCCGTATACTTCTAATCCTGTGGCTTTGGCACCGGTATTGGTTCCCCAACCGTCAATAATAGCTTCCGCATGAAAGCGGTTTACGACTACATTATAATTAAGGAAGATAGACATCCCATGGCAATCATCACAACAGCCCGTCATACCTACCGATTCGCAATCATTGAATTCTAAATGGGAAGAAAACCACGGGCAAAATCCGATAACGGTATGTCCTAAGGTTGTCGTTTTTCCTTGATAATGGGATGCAAAATGCAAGGCTTTACAACCAATACTGCTACAATTTTTGGAACCAATATAACTGTACCCTTGAGTGGAACCGTCGTAATTGGTAAAATCACTCATAGTGCAGTTGGTTAACGTTGCATTTTCGGTTTCTATTAACTGAATACCCGCACAGGAAGAAGAGGTTACTTTCAGATCATTAACCTTACAATTGGTTAGGGTAATGTTTTCTGCGGTGTTGATATGAAAACCGCCCGGACTCACATTGGCTTCTGTAAGGTTTTCGTATTTTATTTTTTCAATAGTTATGTTTTCAATTAGTAAATCGGAGACATTTTGGGCACAAATGCCATACAAACTTGTTCCTGAAAGGGTTCCATTTACGATTTCGGTTTGATTTACTTTTTTATGTTTGCTCGGATTTAAAAACACCGTATTCGGATTTAGAACCGAAATTCCCATACAATTGTTGGTAATGTCTTTATTGTCGACTTTTAATGAAAATCCGTTTAAATCTAAGATGACATTAGAACATTGAATTGTAATAGCAGCCGTGTTAGGCAAAGCTTCCCAAGTAATATCATTTGAAAACGTATAATGACCTTGTTTATTAATAAGAATACCTGCTGCAGGAATGCTTTTAATTTCAAAGGTTTCTTGTTGCCAAGCCTCTAGATGGGGTTGCACCTTATGATTGAGTTCGTAAATCGCTGGAGCAACATTGTATTTTTTAAATAAGGCTTCTTTATCGATAGAAGTAAAAATATCATGAGAGAAGAGTTCTTTCACCACATGGTGCGAGCGTTCTAATAGCATAGTTCAAATTTTTGTTGGTCAAAAAGCTTTGTAGCAAAACTAGTACATTTTGAGAAGTAGGCTATAGGTAGAAATACCTGTTTTTGAAGGTAAAGTGGAAAAGAAAATATTAGAAAGAGAATTTTTAACTGCTGTAATTCCAGATGTTTTTTACGCTAATAGTGCGTAATTAGCTGAGTTGATAAAGTAAGTGCATTATAAGGGTTTTGGGCACGGATTGCACCCGAGGCTTTAGCCGAATTGGCCAAGTAAAACCGCGCTAGCGGGTTTTTTATTGAATACTTAAGCCATTTAAAAATATATTAAACTTCTCAATATTCTCTGTATAAGTTTCAGGAGTCGAACAAAAATGAATAAATAAATAGGCAGTTGAAGTTTCTAATAATACAAACTGATTGTGGTAGACTTTATTTTTAAATATGTAGAAAACTCTTGAACTAACTCCATGTTTTATCTTTTTGAAATCTCTTTCATTTCTACCATACCAAGTATGTTGATTACTAAACAAAGCAGGCTTTCCAAAAGTGTTTCCAGTTATATATATATGTTCAAATTCATTGAAGTCTTTAAATTTATTTTTTTTAAAAGCTGTTATCATTACTGCATTCTCGATTCCATTTACTTTTGGCATTGTTCCGCCATACATATTTAAAGGTAATTGCGAATTAACTTTTAACCAATTCTGCTTCTGAATTGTATAACTATTTTCAAAATCAACGTATTCGGAAACCGTTATTGTATCAATTTTTCTTTCAATTGCAACAACTCTTGTTGTATCAGTCTGTGCTGAAGAAATAAATACGCATAATAGCGTTAATATAATACTGTATTTCATAGAGTGAATTTAAGCTTACCTCCAACGGTCTCATATAACCGTTAGTCACGGGTTTAAAGTTAATGATTTTCAGTTATGTATTGACGTTAACAATTTTGAGCGAATTCTAGTTTGTACTTAGCTAATTCTTAGGATAGTAGAATCGGTTGTAATTACTATTAAACATTGTTTTGTGTTGTTTCATTTCATAATAGAATCAACTACCTTTCCATTTTCAGTTAATAATGTTTTAATTATTCTTCCTTTTTTATCAAAAATATAAATATTATCAGTTAAGTATTTATCTTTTGCTTTTATTTCTTGTTTTTTTTCTCCAGTTTCGTAATACTCTATGAATTTACCATCAAGTTTGTTGTTCTTTAACTGCAACCATTCTTTCTTATTTCCGTTTTCATAATATGTAATAGTAATGCCAAAGTAATTATCATTTTTAACGTCACTTTCTGTTTTGAGTTTGCCGTTTGGATAATATGTAAACTCTTTACCTATTGAAATTTTTGTAAGAGTATCTAATTCTACAAGAGTCATTTTTTCTAAAGTTCCATTTTCATAAAAGTTGATTGAAGTGTCTTTTACTATACCATACCATGTATTAGCCCAAGCCTTTTTAGAGCCATTAGGATAAAATTGTTCAATTCTTCCATGAACTTTTCCCTCTTTAATAAAATGCTTTTCTTCAATTTTACCATTTTTGTAGTAAATTATTCCTTGACCAGATTCTTTTCCCATGTCCCAATATGCAACATTTCTTCTATTCCCATTTTTCCAATAATTCTCACTTTTACCATGAGCGAAATTGTCTTTCATTTCAGTTATTCTGATTATAGTACCGTCTTCATTTCTATAGAATCTCCAAATACCTTGTCTTAAATTATTTTTAACTAATCCTTCTTGAATAATTGGTCCATTTGGAGAGTAATAATGTTTATAATAACCATTTTCTAAATGCTCTTTTACTAGTGAGTCTTTTTTTATCCAATGCGTTTTTATGAGTTTTTCTTTTTTGTCATAATATTTTATTGTTCTATTAGGAAACGAATCAATAACTTCAATTTCACTAAACTTATTGCTATTATCGTAAAAATATGTGAGCTTCCCCTTTTTGTATTCAAAGCTTGAATTTGGGGTTATTTTCTGCCAATAACCTTTTCATCCATCTTCTTCATAAAAAAGATAATTGGAATTTCTGTATTTGTTGTCGTTAATATTTTCAGAACATGAGACAAGAATTATGAAAAATAGAAGTGAGAATAATATTTGTTTTATCATGTTGGGTTTTAAATACAAAAAATAAGAAGTGATGGATTTTTGTTACTTATGTTGACAAATATAACGAAAAGTCTGAAAGAAAAAAACCTGACTTCGAAGAAGAAAGTTTGTATAAGGACCGTTCCATTAAACACACAAACTCCAGTTTTTTAAAACCGTTGTTATGCACTCGTTTTTATTCAGTTTTACATTTACAACAGGTAGATAGGCTTGTTTTTATTTTAATACACAACATTAACTGATATAATTCCAAATGTTTTTCTTTTTGCTTACTTCTATAAAGGCTTTTCGGAGGGCTTCATGAACTGGTTTTTCCATCGTAGCATCCTCTTTGAGAAGTTGGATTGCTTTATGTCGGGCCAATTGTAGAATTTCTTTGTCTTTTACAATGTCTGCAATTTGTAAATTTAAGACACCACTTTGCTGTTTTCCCATGATATCACCGGGACCACGTAATTTCAAATCCACTTCTGAAATCTCAAATCCGTCATTGGTACGCACCATCGTTTCCATTCTAATTTTACTGTCTTCACTTAGTTTAAAACCCGTCATTAAAATACAATAACTTTGTTCGGCACCACGACCCACGCGACCCCGCAACTGATGCAACTGAGACAATCCGAAACGTTCTGCACTTTCAATCACCATAACCGATGCATTGGGTACATTAACACCCACTTCAATCACCGTTGTAGCTACCATGATATTGGTTTTACCCGCTGCAAAACGACGCATTTCTTCTTCTTTATCGGCTGGTTTCATTTGGCCGTGAACAATAGAAATGGAATAGTGCGGCAAAGGAAAATCTCTTGAAATGCTTTCATAACCGTCCATTAAATCTTTATAGTCCATTTTTTCTGATTCTTGAATTAATGGATAAACGATATAGACTTGTCTGCCTTTGGCTATTTCATCTTTTAAAAAACGCCAAACTTTCAAGCGATTACTATCATACCGATGTACGGTTTGAATGGGTTTTCGACCAGCAGGTAATTCATCAATAACCGAAATATCTAAATCCCCATACAAACTCATGGCAAGTGTGCGTGGAATAGGTGTAGCGGTCATGACTAAAATATGCGGTGGAATAGTGGCTCCACCAACCTCCCCAGAAGGGAGGCTTTGCAATACGTGTTCAATTCTATTTAAAACAGCTGTAGTATTTCCAATTACTTCTTCATTAGTAAATCTAATTACTTTGAATCCTAATTCATTTAATATTTCTGTTCTTAATTCATCAGCTTCTTTTTGCTCTTGTAATTGATGATAACCACCATCAACTTCTATAATCAAATTCTTTTCAAGATTGACGAAGTCAACAATAAAAATATCTATAATATGTTGTCGTCTAAATTTATAATTCAATTTTTTATTTCTCAAAAATTCCCAAAGTATAGATTCAGCTTGTGTAGCTTTCTTTTTATTGTTAATTTTTCTTTCTTTTAATAATGCATAAGCTGAGGGTCTAGCAGTTTGGTACTTTTGTAGCACTTTTTCTACTTCCTTCCTTTGGAAGGATTGAGGTAGGCTCCCTTTTTTCCATAATTTGCTACGTTGTTCCACTCCAAAACGATGTTGTTCGTCTATAATGGCTAAACCAAGGTTCTTAAAAACTACTTTATCTTCTAGTAACGCATGTGTACCAATGAGGATGTCTAAAGAACCGTTTTCAAGTGCTTCATGAATTACTTTACGTTCTTTTGTTTTGGTTGATCCTGTTAAAATTTGGATATTGATATTTAAGTTTTTCGCTAATTCGGTTAAACCAATGTAATGTTGGGTAGCTAAAATTTCAGTAGGAGCCATCAAACAACTTTGAAAGCCGTTATCTTTTGCCATAAGCATACAAAGTAAGGCCACAATCGTTTTTCCCGAACCTACATCACCTTGTAGCAAACGATTCATTTGTGCATTACTACCAAGGTCGTTACGTATTTCTTTAATAACTCTTTTTTGAGCATTGGTTAGTTCGAAAGGCAAATGATTGTTGTAAAAATTGGTAAAGTTTTCTCCAATAGTTTTAAAAGGCAGGCCTTTAATTTTATGCTTGCGAATGAGGTTTTTGGTTATCAATTGCAATTGAATGAAAAATAATTCTTCAAATTTCAATCGAAATTGTGCTTTGGATAATAAATCCTGGTTTTTCGGAAAGTGAATATTAAATAAGGCTTCTTTTTTAGAAAGTAATTTTAATTCGTCAAGTAAATAATTCGGTAAGGTTTCAGAAAAAAGCACATGCGTTTCAATAAAGAGCTGTTGCATGAGTTTGTTAATCACTCGATTTGAAATCCCTTTGTTGGCTAATTTTTCTGTACTTGGGTAAACGGGTTGCATAGCCGATCGCAAACTTGCTTTATGTTCAGCTAGAAGCTCCATTTCAGGATGTGCCATATTAAACGTACTTCCAAACTGAGTCACTTTTCCAAAAATGACATAAACTTCATTTAGTTTTAAACTTTCTCTGATCCATTTATGCCCTTGAAACCAAACCAATTCCATTTCACCGGTATCATCAATAAAGGTAGCCACTAAGCGTTTGCCTCTTTTTTGTTCTACTGTTTTAATATGGATGATTTTTCCAATAATTTGAACTTCAGAGTTGTTATTTTGTAATTGATTGATTTTAAAATAGCGCGTTCGGTCGATGTATCGATTTGGGAACAAATGAATTAAATCACCATATTTATGAATATTGAGTTCCTTTCGAAGTAAATCGCCTCGATTAGGACCCACTCCTTTTAAGTATTCAATAGGTGTTTCTAATAAATTCATGTTTACTGGCAATGTCAATATCAAAAATCAAATTCAATTTAAACTTCAGAAAAGAGATTAAGATTTAAATTTCTGATTTCTATAATCAAAAGCGAAGATAAAGCATAATTTAAGAATAATAAAATGTAACATTTATATTCATACTTTAAAAACAGGTAAAAATACCTATATGTGATTTTTTTAGATGTTCTATTTTTATACCAGTAAATTTTCATGCTCTAACAGACAAATAAGGCATTATGGAAACTAGTAAAAATACAACCTGTACTTGTAATTCTTCTTCTTGTCCGAATCAAAAGAAGTTACAATGGCATATTTTTAGAAAAGCATGGCGAGCTATTCCAAGCTTTATAGTAAGTATTCTGATTGCTTTCTTTCCTAAATGCCCTGTTTGTTGGGCGATTTACATGAGTATGCTAGGGAGTATAGGTATTACTGAAATGCCTTACATGCAATGGTTATTACCTGTTTTTATTATTTTCTTAGCCATACATCTCGGATTGTTGTTTCGAAAAATACCCACAAGAGGATATGGCCCTTTTCTTATGAGTATTATAGGTTTTTGTATTATGATTCCAAGTAAATTGGTTTTTAATTTACCAGAGTGGATAACCTTATTTGGAATGTCTTTTGTGTTGATTGGGTCTTTATGGAATAACTTTAAGACGCCTTACCCTAATTTTATAAAACAGAATTTGTCGTATAAAAATTAAAACTAACTTTTTTTGAGAAATATCATTTAGAAATTATAGATAGTTTTTTGCCAACTAAATGATAGCATATCCAGATTTTCGTATTGAAAATCTGGATTTATTTTATTTACTAGGAGTGATTGCAATCCTTTTTAAGTCTGTATTTAAAACTTTTAAGTTTTGATTGGCTTCCATTTTTGTGCTTTTGTCTACATTTGGATTTAGCAATACTTTATAATTAACCGCCATTTCTTGTTTTAAATTATCAATTTCTGTAATTCTTTCTTCAGTAGAATTTGCAATGGTTAAAGTAGCTTTTATGCTGTCTAAAGCCTTGTTTTGTTTGTCTATAATTTCCTGCATGGCATTTTGAATGGAGTCTTCGTTCGTTTTAGGAGTTGAAATTAAATCTTCTATTTCAGCTGCATTTTGAGCAATTTCATTTGTAATTTCTTCATTACTATTATTCGAAAGCTGGGTAACACTTTCATGTAATTTTGCATTTTGATTGAAAAGTGGTAAGGAAATGAAACCGTTTACAAGGACCATGAAAATGGTCATTAGCATAAAACGCCAAATCATTTTAATGATTAAAGGTCTGGGTTCCTGTTCTCTTTTTTGTTCTGCTCTTAAGAGAAAAAAGGTAAGCAATACCAGTAGAAAGCTAAAGCCACTCATACCGTAGCCAAGAATTTTTAGAACGTCTAAATTTTCAAACATAATACTTGTTTTTATAGTTGTATAGATTGTACAAAGGTCGTACAGAATTATTTGAAAAAGATAAGGAAAAAACAGGTATTTACATGAGGTTTTTCCTCAAATTTATTCTATTTCTTTACTAATTTTTTGAATTAGCTCTTCCGCAATAGGGGTATTCATGGTTTTTAGCTGTGCTAGAAGCAGTTTTTTTTCAGCTAGGGTAAGTTGGGGTTCTGGTTTTACAAATTGTTCCGGATTGGCTTCTTTAAAAAACAACTGGTCAGTCCATTCATTTCGAATGCCATCTATCACTAAATGAATACGATCATGTGTTCCTTTATTGGCTACAGCATGCGTAAAATTGGCATCGATATACCAACATTCTCCTTCTTTCATGATCAAACGCTCATTATCCAAAATAAATTCAACATTTGGATTAGTAATCACGGGAATGTGAATTCTGAAAACCCCATCTTCATAACCCAAACAATTATCGGTATGCGGTTTAATGTAGGCACCTGCTGCTAAACGTAAGAGACGTGCTGTTGTTTTTTCAAATAAAAACGAATCTATGACATCTTTAAGATACGTACAAGAAGTTGTTATTTCAGTGTAGCTCACTTTTTCGTTACCAATGTGTATCGCGTTGATATTCTCAGATTTTCCACCTTGAGAAAGCAACGCAATAGAAGACCAATCGCCATCATAATCATTGGCATTGTAATGATTGATCCATTTTTGAGTAAGAATGGTTTGTACTTCTTGTTGTAATTTCTCAACATCAAAAGTAAAAGGGAATCGGATATGTTTGACCAGATTTTCCATGATTACTTTCTAATCCATTCTATCATGTGAGGGAATGGTTGTACATTATTTTCTACCGCTTTTTCTGGTCCATAGGTTAAACCAAACCATTCTAATAAGGGTAAACCAATGAAATTATTTTCTTTGTAGGATTGAATCAACCATTCTGAACTTCCTTTATAACCATTGGAATGAAAAACAATATCTAGTGGTATTTCTAAATGAATGGCTGCAGCATACGACCAAAGCATTGCGCCAATTTCATCTCCTTGTGTTGGCCATTCTTGAGGCATATTTGGGGTGCCAATTTTTTCTCGATCTTCAGCAGTGGTAACCGCTAAATGTCCGGCTTCATGTAAAATATCACCAGGATATAATAGTTTGTTGTAATCAATTTCAATTCCTTTATTAGAGAGCGCTAATCCTGGTAAAAAAGTATCATTTGTAAGTTCTTTTTCCAAAAGAGAGATGCCTATTTCGGACAAAAAAGAAGTAATTTTTTCAAGAGTAGCTTCCATAATTGTTTATATTAAATCACAATACCAAAATCCATATGTATAAGGTGAATCTTCCGTTTTACAAACATCGTTTGAAGAAGAGTTAGTAGGTTCATATTTTCGATACACAATTTCACCTAATTCAAAGGGAACGGGTTTTGAGAAGATAGGACCGTCAAATGTAAAGGTATGAAATTCTCCGTTTTCACCACAAGGATCTACATTAGGAGGTAAATCATTGATGAAATTTTCATCGATAACGCGACCAACAAATTCTTTACCTAAATATTTTTCGTTGACACAAACAATAATCGTTTTAAAACCCAGTTCAAGAAATTCCTCAATTAGAGCTTTCGTATCTTTTTTCCATAAAGGAAATACTCCTGTAAAGTTGGCCAAAGCCAATTTATCTTCTCTGTATTTTCGTAAATCTTCTAAGAAAATGTCTCCAAAAATAGAGTAATCAATTCCTTTTTCTTTAAATTCTAGCAAAGTCTTACGCATGACATCATCATAGATTTCCATGGTTGGCATTTCTGGAATCATCATTTTGGTTAAGGGTAAACCAATAAGCTCAGCTTGCTTTTCCAGTAGTTCAATACGCACACCATGCATGGAAATGCGTTGGTATTGCGAATTCACACTCGTAAGTAATGTTATTACTTCGTATTCGTTTTCTTGAAGGATTTTATATAAAGTTAAGGCCGAATCTTTGCCACTGCTCCAGTTAAAAATAGCTTTCTTTTTCAATTTTGGTATAATTATAGTGTAAACTTACAAAAATCGATACATTATTGCACTAAGCTTTGTAAATTTGAAACAATTAATCTGAATCATGAAATACTTCTATATCTTATTTTTTACTTTTTCGTTGGTAGCCCAACAAACCAAAAAAGTTGATTTTATACAATGTGATGCTTTGGTTCAACCAGATTTTTCAGAAAAAACAATAAAAGGAAAAGTAACTTATACCTTTGAGGTTTTAAGTGCGATAGATACAATTAGAATGGATGCTATTCGTATTGATTTTAAAGATGTTATAATTAATAATAAAGAAGTTGCCTATAAAAATTCTGGTAAAGAATTGTTACTTTTTGAAGGTTTTACCAAAGGAAAAAATACTGTTTCGTTTAGCTATGAAGCAAAACCTAAACAAACCTTATATTTTACTGGAGCAGGAGAAGATTTACAAATTTGGACACAAGGTCAAGGTAAAAATACGAGTCATTGGTTACCTAGTTTTGATGATGTAAATGAAAAAGTGATTTTTAATATAGCAATTGAATTTGATAAGGATTTTGAAGTTTTATCAAATGGAATGCTTCATTCAATAGTAGAATATCCTCCTTTGTCTTCAAGTAATAAGCTTTGGGAATACAAAATGCAAAAACCCATGTCTTCCTATTTAGTAATGCTTGCCATTGGTAACTTTGAAAAACAAACCACAAGGACAAAATCAGGTTCCACTTTAGAATTTTATTTGTATAAAAAGGATGTTGCGAAATTTGAACCAACCTTTCGTTATTCTAAACAAATGTTTGAGTTTTTAGAAAAAGAAATAGGAGTGAAGTACCCTTGGGAAGTATACCGACAAGTTCCAGTGAGAGATTTTCTATACGCAGGAATGGAAAATACCACTTCCACGATTTTTTCACAGGATTTTGTAGTAGATTCCATCGGTTTCAATGATAAAAACTATTTAAATGTTAATGCACACGAGTTGGCACATCAATGGTTTGGGGATTTAATTACCGCAAAGGAAAGTAAACATCATTGGTTGCAAGAAGGCTTTGCTACGTATTATGCTTTGTTAGCTGAAAAAGATGTTTTTGGAGACGATTATTTTTACAATCAGTTGTACCAATCTGCATTGGAATTAAAGCAAGCCAATACCTATGATAGCATTCCTATTTTAAATGAAAAGGCGAGTTCGTTAACCTTTTACAAAAAAGGTGCTTGGGCTTTGCATGTTTTAAGAATGAATGTTGGAGCAAAAAACTTTCAGAAAGCCGTTCAAAATTATTTGAAAAAGTATGCATTTCAAAATGTAACTACTGATGATTTTTTAGCAGAAATACAGAAAGTATCTCGTTATGATGTGGCTTCTTTTAAAAAGAATTGGCTAGAAAATCCCACATTTAATTTAGAAAAAGCGATTGGTTATTTGATACAAAACGAATCGGTCAATCAATTGGTTGAATTTGGTAAAACCAATAAACATTTATCGAATGAAGCTTTGTTTGATAAATTTAAAACCATGATTCAATCCAAGGTGTGTTATACAGTGAAACAAGAAATCGTGTATGAAACGCAAAACTTAACAGAAGCACAGCAATTGGAAATCTTAAAATTAGCTTTAGAAACAAATGATATTAAAGTTAGACAAGCCGTTGCAGAAGTATTATCTCGCATACCTTTATCTTTTAAAAATGACTTTGAAACCTTATTAAATGACGCCTCTTATATCACTAAAGAGATTGCTTTATTTCGATTGTGGACTAATTTTGAAGATGATCGAGATCGTTTAGTTGCGATGTCTAAAGATTGGACAGGTTTGAATTACAATTTGAAATTAGCACATTTAACATTAGCCATTGTGGGCTCCAATGATGATGCAGCAGCGCGAGAAAAAGCGGTTCAAGAATTAGAAACCTATACGCAACTGCCTTATGAAGCTTCTGTTCGCGAACCCGCATTAGAAACGTTAATCAAACTGGGTAAAATATCGGATGTAGTTTTAGAACAATTGATTGATGCTTCATTACACCATAAATGGCAATTTGTAAAATTTGCTAAGGATAACATTAGAGTTTTAATATCTAATGACGAGTTTAGAGAAAAATTTATACTTTTAAAGGATAAATTGAATCCAACACAAAGAGAACGAATCGATTATTTTTTAAAGGAAACAGCATAAATGAGAGCACTAGTTATATCAGGAGGAGGAAGCAAAGGAGCCTTTGCTGGAGGCGTAGCACAATATTTAATTGAAGATTTACACAAAGATTATGATTTGTATCTTGGAACGTCTACAGGTAGTTTATTAGTTTCTCATTTAGCGTTGCAAAAAGTAGAAAAAATTAAAGAAATATATACTTCGGTAAACCAAAATAGTATTTTCAGTAATTGTCCGTTTATTATTAAAAAAAGATACGGTGAAGATACTATTGCAATTAATCATTTTAACGTTTTTCGAAATTTTATGAAAGGATCTAAAACGTTTGGTGAAAGTAAAAACTTAAAAAAATTAATTCGTAAAGTATTTACAGAAGAGGAGTTTGAAGAATTAAAAGGAGGTCCAAAAGAAATTATTGTTACGGTTTCCAATTTGTCTTTAAATATTGTGGAATACAAATCTATAAATGATTTTAGTTATGATGATTTTTGTGATTGGATTTGGATTTCCTGTAATTATATACCTTTTATGTCTTTGGTTAGAAAGAATAGTTTTGAATATGCGGATGGTGGTTTTGCTTCAATGATTCCTATTGAAGAAGCCATTAAAAGAGGTGCAACCCATGTAGATGCTATTATTTTACAAAGTGAAACCAATTTATACAATCGAATGCCGGCTCGTGGTCCTTTTGGGTTATTAAGTAATCTTTTTGCTTTTATGATGGATCGCATTGAATATCAAAACATTAAAATTGGTAAATACGAGGCGAAATTAAATAACGCGACCATCAATTTTTATTTTACACCCACATTATTAACTACAAATTCATTGGTTTTCAATAAAAAACAAATGTTGGAATGGTGGAAAATTGGTTACGAATATGCCAAAACCAAAGAAATTGACCGTCAGGAAATTCCTGATGAAGAATAAATCATTTTCCATTCTATTTCACAACTTAGGGAAAACCCTAGATTTTAAAATCTAGGTTTAATCCTATTCCATGGCTTTATTAGTTTTCTCAACTTGCAATAGTAAAAAAAATACTATTCCTTATGAGAACACAAATTTTATTCAAAACACAACTTGTATTGATAATTTTATTATCATTTCAATTTGGGATTGCCCAAAACATCCAAGTTAAAAGTACACCTGATGAACCAGGGGAAAGAAAAGCATCGTCTATTGTAAAATTATTAGGTATTCCTTTAAATAATGTTTCTGTTTCAGTCGTTTATGGAACCGATTCTTTAGAAGTAAAAAATGCTTTTATACTTAATAAAAAGAATCCTTCTAAATATTTTGAGACCAAAGCCAGTCTTAAAGATTTAAAAAATGGAACTGTTGAAGCTACTGTCATATTTCCTCATTCAGGTTTAGAACCAAAACCAAGAGAAAAGATTTTTGCATATGGAACTAAAGTCTATTTTTCATGGGCAAGAACTCATATTCCAAATGGAGCAACAGAAGAACTTACCATTAATAGTCCAGTGAGTAGTTTTGTAATGCCAAGACCTTTAACAATAGCTTATATGGGAGATTCTTATGCTTCTGGTGAAGGTGGTAAAGGGGATGAGCCATGGGAAAATGACGCTTGTCATCGTTCCAATAATAGTGGAGGTGTTTTAGCAATAAAAAAACTAATTGCTGAAAGAAAAGATGTAGCCTTTGATTATGTGAATACAACTTGTAGTGGAGCAAGAGTAATTGACTTTTTTTTAGTAGCACAACCTGTTGATCCTAGCAAAAATGCAACCAAACAAGATAAGCAATTGGATATTGTTAAAAGTTGGTTATCAAGAAAAAAATATGACGGTTTAGATATTTTACTTGCTGATGGTGGCGGTAATGATATTGGTTTTGGAAACCTTGTTGGTAGCGGCTTATTATCTTTTTTTAGAGAGTTAAGAACCGACAAAGCTCTTAACCAAGAATTAAATACAGCGCTCGATAATTTACCAGATGTTTATGAATCATTCATGAATTTTTTGAATGCAGAAATAACTCCTTCAAAAATTGTTTGGATGAATTATCCCAATCCTTTAATTGGTGAAGGAGATAGACTATGTTATCAACATCCGAGTGCATGCTGGGGAATCCTAGAAAATCAAATTGCCAATGAAGATTGGGAATTTATAAACAATAATATATTTAAAAAATTAAATGATAGAGTAGCGGAAGCGGCAACCCTTCATGGTTGGGATTTAGTAGATGTCTCTAAAAAAGCAAACGGTTTTGGAGTTTGTAATTGTGAAGGATATTTTAATACACTTGGCCAATCCATAATGAGACAAGGTGATGAAAGAGGGACTTTTCATCCAAATGTAAGGGGATTCAAAGTAATTTATAAAGAAGCTATATATAAAAAATTAGATGCAAATGTAGATGCCATTTTTAAAGACAGAAAAATGTTAGCAATTAAGAAAGCGAAGGAAGCTGCCAAAGCAAGAATAAAATTGCAAAATAATAAGAAAAAAGAACTGACTTTGATTAATAATCAATCCAATTTTTCAGATAAAATAAAACCATTAAAGAAAGTTTCTTTAGAATAAAATAATTTTAAAATCCTTAAAAATGAGAGCATCAATAATATATATTGGTATTATATCAATATTCATGTCTTGTCAAAATGCAACACAAGCACAAATGGAAGGGAATTACACAGGAGAAATAAATGGAGCTATCATTACGCTGTCTTTACAAAAGCAAAGTAAAGATATGTATGTAGGAACCATGCAAGATGAGCAACAAACGTATGTTATAACAGCCCAAAAAGAAGGGAATTGCTTAAAAGGAAATGCAGTAGAGAACAATCTTCAAATCAATATTATTGTTTCGGGTTGCTTGCAAAATAATCAAATTGATATGAGTTTTGATTTTAGTAATGTGGGTTTAGCACAAACTCAAAATGTAGTTTTTACCAAAAATGGAAGTCAAAATGCTACAGTAGTATCTAATCCAAAAACAGCAACAACACAAAAGAGTTCTAATACGGAAAGAGATTTAAATGTTGTGGGAGTTTGGAAACAAGAACAATTGTATAATTCAGGTTCTGGAGATGGTTTTTTTGGAGGTAGTTTTACGCAAAAAGTAGTTTTCTACACTGATGGCGGAATAGCAGATGGAGGAAGTCAAGCTACTATGAGTGGAAGTGATTATTCCGGAAGTTCCTCTTCAGGTTATGGCAATAAAGCACCAGGTGTAAGTTGGTCCACAAAAAACAAACATTTATTCATTACGGTAACACAAAATGGACAAACTCAAACCGTTGATGTGGGCAAATACTACGTAGAAAATGGAAAGATGCTGATTACCAGTCAAAATGGAGCTAAAACTTTATTATTAAAAGTACAATAAAAGATGTTCAAATTTAAATCAAATATCATGAAAAATAATCTCTTTCTATTTTTAAGTATTCTTTCAATCTTTTTAAGTTGTAGTAAAGATGATTCTAACGATGTATCCAATCTAAATCCAGATGTTTTTGATTTAGTTGCTATAGCTGATGGAGCAACAAATGTGACTTTAAATCCTACTTTTATTTGGGAACCTGCAATTGATCCAGAAGGTTTTAATGTAACTTATGATTTGCTTATGGGAACATCAATAAATGACTTGCAACCAATAGTTACCAATATTAACGGAACCACTTTTACCACTTCAGAAAGGTTGCCTTTATCGGAAAATTTATTTTGGAGTATTAAAGCCAAAGATAATTTAGGAGCAGAAACACAAGCTAGTAGTGTCTTTAATTTTACAACAAGAAACTTGACAAATGGCACTTTAGGTTTAAATGGTTTTACACTTTTAAATGAACACACGACTCTAGTTTTTCAAGATAAACTTTGGATATTAGGAGGAGAAGATAATGGCGTTCGCAATTCTTCTGATGGTGTGAACTGGACAGTAATTAATGCTAGTCCGCCTTTTGGTAGTAGAAAAAATCATTCATCCGTAGTATTTGATAATAAAATGTGGATCATTGGTGGGAAAACAAACACTACTAATAGTAAGAATGATGTATGGTTTTCTACGGATGGAGTTACTTGGACACAAGCAACTGCAGCAGCAGCATTTTCCATTCGTCAAGGCCATTCCTCTGTTGTTTTTGATAATAAAATGTGGGTAATTGGAGGACATCTAAATCCGTCACAATCTATACATGATGTTTGGTTTTCAACAGATGGAATTACTTGGTTACCTGCTACGAATAATGCTAATATTGCCTTTAAACAAGAGCATACAACAGTAGTTTTTAATAATAAAATGTACATGGTTAACGGAAATGAAGTTAGAAGCTCAACAAATGGAGCCACTTGGCAATTAGAAACAACTGAAACTAATTTTGGTAATCGTTCTCGTCATCAACTCGTGGTTTATGATAATAAAATTTGGTTAATAGGAGGTTTTGCAACTATTGATCGAAACGATGTTTGGTTTTCAAAAGACGGGATTAATTGGACTAGAAATGTAGAAAGTGCTAACTTTAACGATAGATCAGATCATACAGCAACTGCTTTTAAAGATAAAATTTGGGTTATTGGAGGATTGAAACTGTTTGCATCTGATTCAGAACGACCAAATAATGGTATTTGGTTCTTGGATTAATTGTATAAATATCATTGTGCTATTTTCACTTGAGCACAATGATATTTTATTTATTTTTACTTAAAATCAATTTATGCTTTTCTTTTTATGGTATGCTGCATTGTCTTATCTGATATTATTTACAATTATCAGCGGATGCATCTATTGGTATACTAAAGAAAAGAGCTTTAAATATTATGTTTTTTATAGTACTTTTTTGTTAGCCTACTTAAGTACTAAAGACGAACGAATTTATATTCCTTTATCAAAAATAATTGATTCAGATATTCTCTTACATTATAATTGGTTAATACAAGTAGTATTCTATAGTTTCTACTTTATTTTTGCCTTATACTTTTTAGATTTTCAAAAATTTTTGCCGAAGGTTTTTAAAAAGGTGCGCCTATTTTTATTTGCCGTAATTGGTTTATTCTTAGTATTTGCAATCGTATCGATACATTATCATCTATATTCTTTGTTTTTTTCACTTTTTACCTATTTGTATTTACCAATTGTCTTGTTACTTTTTTTCTATTTTTTTCCATTAGCCTTGAAACATTCCGATAAACATAAATATTTTTTATTAACAGGTATAATCGCTTATATTGTTTTTGCATTAATTGCTTTTATCTTAAGTTATCATCAATTGCATGATTACCAACCCTTGCAGTATTTTATCATTGGAATTATTATTGAAACTTTTTGTTTTAGTTTAGGGTTAGCCTACAAAATAAAGTTGATAAATGATGAAAGTGTCAAACAAAAGAACGAACAATTAAAAACCAGTCACCAACTTGAAATCACAAAATTAAACGCACTTATTGAGGGAGAAGAAAAGGAAAGAAATCGAATTGCTCAAGATTTACATGATGGCATTAATGGCGATTTATCAGCGATTAAATTTCAACTGATGGCATTTAAAAATAAGTTGGCAAATGATGTTGGTAAAGAAAATTTAGATAAAAGTATCGCTATGATAGATACTACTTGTGAGCAAGTAAGAACTATTTCACATAATCTTACTCCATATACCATTTCACAATATGGATTATCTGTTGCATTGGAACAATTTTGTAATAAAATGAATCATTCTGCTTTATTAATCGATTATCAATGGTTTGGAGATGAATTGGTCTTACCAAAAAATATGGAAACCAGTTTGTATCGAATTGTTCAAGAATTGGTACAAAATGCTATTAAACATGCAAAAGCGAAAGAAATTTTGGTCTATTGTAATAATTTAGAGGAATTCTTAAATATTACCATTGAAGATGACGGAATTGGTTTTGACGAAAATAAACAAAGCAAAGGAATTGGGCTTATTAACATAGAAAAAAGAGTAAATTATCTTAACGCTAAAATGGAGATTGAAAGTTCAAATCAAGGAACCACTATTTTAATTAGTATACCATTAAAAACAAACAATTATGATTTCAATAGCCATAACAGATGATCATGCCATGATTATTGAAGGTTTAAAAGCCATGTTTCAACAAGACCAACACTATAATATAACCGCTTCATATACTTCTATTGAAGAAACGTTACAGCATATTTATCTAGATAATCCAGATATATTATTGTTAGATATTAATCTAAAAGATGGAAATGGAACAGTAGCGTGTAAAGAGATTTTAAAATTAGTTCCTAAACTAAAAATTATTGCTTTAACTAGTTTTGAAGATATTAACTTAGTTCGGTTGATGCTTCGAAATGGTGCCAAAGGTTACTTATTAAAAAACACGTCTTCTGAAGAAATCATAAAAGCCATTAATATGGTTATGGAGGATGAAATTTTTTTGCCCAAAGAATTGAAAAATCAAATTTTAAGCGAAACTATTGGAATAGATAAAAAACAAGATTTTTTACCTAAAATTACCCGTAGAGAAAAAGAAGTTTTAGAATTAATTGTTCAAGAATTTACAACGGATGAAATTGCAGAAAAACTTTTTGTGACTCATAAAGCTATTGAAGCACATCGAAGTAACTTGATACAAAAACTCAACGTTAGAAATACCGCAGGATTAGTTAAAATTGCCATAGAAAAAGGATTGGTTTAAAAAAAATAGGGTTAGGGGTAACAATTTTGTTTGGTAATGTATCTGTATATATAAAACTTTAAAAAAACAGATATCATGAAAAATTTAAAAACTAGATTAGGTTTATTCTTTGTTTTTTCACTTCTATTGATGAGTTGTGAAACCAATGATGATGCTTATGTTCCAGAAGAAAATGAGGAGACAACCATAAATTATGATTTTGGAACGACCGTTTCCAAAGATTTTATGGGACAAATTATGGACGAAGACAAAAATCCTATTTTTAATGCAACTGTAAAAATTGGTTCCTCTCAAGCTTTAACAGATGCCAATGGAATTTTTATCATAAAAAATGCATCCGTAAAATCCAATTTTGCCTATATCAAAGCAACTAAAACAGGATATTTAACAGGTTCAAGAACAGTGATTCCTACTTCAGGAGTAAATCATGTAAAAATCATGTTATTAAGTGCAACTGTTGTAGGTTCAGTAAATTCTGGTACTACAGGAAACGTAGCACTACCCAATGGAGCTAAAGTTAATTTTGACGGTAATTTTAAGCATGAAGACGGAACAGCTTACAACGGAAATGTGAATGTTGTCATGCATCATTTAGATCCTTCAGATGAAGATATAGATGCAAAAATGCCAGGATCATTATTAGCTTCTAATGCAAATGGAGACGCAAAAGTATTGGAAACCTTTGGAATGGTAAACGTCGAATTACAAGGTTCTGCTGGTGAAAAATTGCAATTATCAGGAACAGCATCCATTGAAATGCCAATCGATCCTGCCCAAGCTGCAAATGCACCTAGTATTATTCCGTTATGGCATTTTGATGAAGAAGCAGGATATTGGGTTGAATCAGGTTCAGCAACTAAGCTTGGAAATAAATATGTGGGAAATGTTACTCACTTTTCTTGGTGGAATTGCGATGCACAGTTTCCAACGGTTAATTTATGTTTAACTATTGTGAATCCTAATAATCAACCTATCGCAAATGTAGAAGTACAATTGGTTCCAAACAATCAAACGTATCCTCGAACAGGAATTAGTAATAGTAATGGTGAAATTTGTGGTTTAGTTCCAGCAAACCAAACGTTAACCATGAATATATTCGACAATTGTGGTAATCTAATAAGTACGTCTCAAATAGGACCTTTTGCCGTAAATACGGTTTTACCAAATATTGTTTTAACAGCCGGAATGGTACAACAAACTACTGTAGTAGGTACTTTGGTACAATGTAATAATGCTGTTGTAACGGATGGTTATGTTTTATTGCATTACGGAAATCAAACTTTAGTAGCTGATGTTACCAATGGCGATTTTGAATTTAATACTTTAGTTTGTAGTAGTAACGATTCTTTTACGCTTGAAGCTTACGATTATACAAATCTACAAACTTCAGGAGAAATAGCATATACGTTTACTACACCGGTAACAAATATTGGTAACTTAATTGCTTGTACAGCAGTAAATGAGTATGTTACATACCAAATTGATAACAACCCTGTGCAATACTTAATTGGTCCTATCCAAGCAGGCTATTCGCCAAATGGATTATCAATTAGTGTACAAGGAAATGGAACGACTACGAATGGGTTCTACTTGTGGGGAAATAATAATGTACCTGGAATTTATACTACGAGTACGTATCAATTGGAAGGTGGCGACTTTAATTATATTGGCCAACAAACCACCAATACTGTTTCTTTTAATTTAAGTAATTTTGGAGCCGTTGGAGAATATATTGATATGACTTTTAGTGGGACTTATGAAGATGCTACAACAAACACAACGCATTCCATAACTGGTGTAATACATGTTATTAGAGATAACTAATAGTTTATAAACACATGAAAAAGAAAATAAAAATCCCGAAGTAATTCGGGATTTTGTATTTAAAAAACAGTCTTTAATTCTTCTTTAATATAACTGATGGCAACATTACTTGGTGCTTCACTTTCTGTCAATTCTATTAAGATGGCTTCACGCAATTTTTCAGCATTAGCTACTTCTTCAGAAATCGATTTCTGACGTATCATTTGAATCGTTGAGTTTTTGGCTTTATTAATTACATCCCAAGTAGTTGCCGTAATATAAATTTGTTGTGTCAAATTATGTTCAAATTCAGTTTGAATGGTATGAATCAATAGGGTAGCATAGTCATTCTTATCTGTATTTGGTGGACTAACTCGTAATAATAATTGTGCAGGGTTAATTCGTTCTAACAACAAAACCAAACGTTCATAGGCTTGTAAGCGAATAGGCAAAGCTTGTTTCTGGTTTTCTTTTAATAATTCAAAACGTCTTCTGCTTTCTTCACTTTTAAAAAAAGAATAAAATAAAAAATAAGCCACACCACCTGTAATTAAGGCTGGTAGCGTGTAAAAAGCTAATTCAATAAGTTTTGTACTATCCATAATTATAAATTTTCAATCACAAAGAAAATATTAAAAAAATCAAAAAGCAAATGAGAGGGCTATTAATATTTGAAATGTTTTTTAAACTGTTTTTGAGAAATAGGAGCACTCAAAATTAGTTTTTAAGAAGAATTGTCCCGCTATCCGTTCTATCTTTTTTATTTTTTGATCTATAAGGTAAAAAAATAAAAATGTATAAAAATAAAAAAGGATGTCACTTTTATCGGGGCTAAAATACACTTGTTTCGAATCCATACACATCATGTAAATACTATTTTAAAAATAAATGATACTCACTAAAAAAGGGCTGAAATAAATGCAACTATTTGGTTATTACTAAATTATTTAAATTTCAATTTTTGAATTTCAAGTTGATTATTGCATTGGAAAACCCTATTTTTGTAGATTAGTAAAAACTATAAAATTATCGTGATACAAAATATAATTTCTCAATTAAACGAAGCGCAACAAGCTCCTGTTTTACAAAAGGATGGCCCTATGATTGTAATTGCAGGTGCAGGATCAGGAAAAACGAGAGTACTAACAGTTCGGATAGCTAATTTGATGAGTCAAGGGGTGGATGCTTTCAATATTTTAGCGTTAACTTTTACGAATAAAGCAGCGAGAGAAATGAAAAAGCGTATTGCTGATATTGTGGGAAACAATGAAGCAAAAAACCTTTGGATGGGAACTTTCCACTCTGTTTTTGCAAAAATTTTAAGAATTGAATCTGAAAAATTAGGATATCCTTCTAACTTTACCATTTATGATACGCAAGATTCGGTACGCTTAATTGGTGCAATTATCAAAGAAATGCAATTGGATAAAGATATTTATAAACCGAAACAAATTTTAGGTAGAATCTCATCCTATAAAAATTCTTTAATAACGGTTAAAGCCTATTTTAATAATTCCGATTTGCAAGAAGCGGATGCAATGAGCAAAAAGCCAAGAATGGGTGAAATTTATCAGCAATATGTGGAGCGTTGTTTCAAATCAGGAGCCATGGATTTTGACGATTTATTGTTGAAAACGAATGAATTGTTAAATCGCTTTCCTGATGTATTAGCGAAATACCAAGATCGTTTTCGCTATATTTTAGTTGACGAGTATCAAGATACGAACCATTCTCAATATTTAATTGTAAGAGCTTTATCCGATCGTTTTCAAAATATATGTGTTGTAGGTGATGATGCCCAAAGTATTTATGCATTCCGCGGAGCTAATATTAATAACATTCTGAACTTCCAAAAAGATTATGACAATGTGCGTATGTATCGTTTGGAACAAAATTACCGTTCTTCTAAAAATATAGTGGAAGCAGCGAATAATGTGATTGATAAAAACAAAACGAAATTAGATAAAGTAGTTTGGACAGCTAATGAAGATGGTCCAAAAATTAAAGTACATCGCAGTGTAACAGATAGTGAAGAAGGTCGATTTGTCGCTTCTACTATTTTTGAACAAAAGATGCAAAATCAATTGTCCAACAGTAGTTTTGCAGTTTTATATCGTACCAATGCGCAATCGCGTTCCATTGAAGATGCCTTACGAAAAAGAGATATTCCGTATCGAATATATGGGGGTTTATCATTCTACCAAAGGAAAGAAATTAAAGACGTTTTGGCTTACTTACGTTTAGTTATCAATCCTAAAGACGAAGAAGCTTTAGTACGTGTAATTAATTATCCTGCTCGTGGTATTGGAAATTCAACAGTTGAAAAACTAACGGTAGCGGCAAATCATTTTAAGCGTTCTATTTTTGAAGTCATGGAGCATATCGATAAAATTGATTTAAGACTAAATTCGGGAACAAAAACAAAGCTGCAAGATTTTGTAACCATGATTAAGAGTTTTCAAGTCATTAACGAAAATCAGGATGCCTTTTATTTAACGGAACATATTACTAAAAAGACAGGTTTAGTTCAAGAATTAAAAAAAGATGGAACTCCAGAAGGAATTACACGTATAGAAAATATTGAAGAGCTTTTAAACGGTATTAAAGATTTTACGGAAGGTCAAAAAGAAGTTGATGGGGCAAGAGGTGCTTTGGCGGAATTTTTAGAAGATGTCGCTTTGGCAACCGATTTAGATAAGGATACTGGAGATGATGATCGTGTCGCTTTAATGACCATTCACTTAGCAAAAGGTCTCGAGTTTCCACATGTCTTTATTGTAGGTTTAGAAGAAGACCTGTTCCCAAGTGCGATGAGTTTAAATACAAGAAGCGAACTAGAAGAAGAAAGACGTTTGTTCTATGTGGCTTTAACCAGAGCCGAACATCAAGCTTATTTAACATATGCTCAATCTCGTTATAGATGGGGAAAACTTGTGGATAGCGAGCCTTCTCGTTTTATAGAAGAAATTAATGATTCCTATTTAGAATATTTGAACCCTGTAGACCATGGCGGATATCGTTACAAACCACAAATGGATATTGATATTTTTGGAGATATAGATAAATCTAAACTACGATTGTCTAAACCTGTTTCAAGTGCACCACCAGCTTATTTGAATACTGAAGCGAATAATAAGTCAAATATTCGTAAATTGAAACCTGTTTCGGGTATTAAAACACAAAGTAATACTAATTTATTTGATTCGAATTTAGTGGTTGGCAATATAGTGATGCACGAACGATTTGGTAAAGGACAAATTATGAGCATAGAAGGAGTAGGTGCAGATAAAAAAGCTGAAATAAAATTTGATGTGGGTGGTTTGAAAAAATTACTACTAAAATTTGCCAAACTTCAGGTAATAGGATAACTCATGCCTTTTGATGAAAATACATATTTGCGAATTAAGAAGTTGCTTATTCTAAAGGGAATAGAATTTGTAGATAAAAAAATGTTTGGAGGTATCGCTTTTATGCTAAATGATAAGATGTGTTTTGGTGTTATGAAAGAGCAAATTATGCTAAGAGTTTTAGACGAAAATTACGAAGCATTATTACATAAAAATCATTTTCATACAATGGATTTCACAGGAAAAATAATGAAAGGCTTTCTTTTAATAGATCAAGAAGCTTTTGTAAGTGATTTGGCGTTATCTGAAATACTAGACTATGGAATTGAATTTTCTATAAAAGGAGTTTTAAAAAGTAAAAAAAATAAATAACAAACACAAATGGCCGAATTCATAAGAATATACGAGGACAAACCCAGCGAAGCGGCAATACAAAAAGTGGTAAATGTATTACGTGACGGAGGCTTAGTCATTTATCCAACAGACACCGTTTATGGATTAGGCTGTGATATTACTAATTCAAGAGCTTTGGAACGAATAGCAAGACTTAAGGGGATAAAACTCGAAAAAGCAAACTTTTCTTTTGTATGCAGTGATTTAAGTAATATTTCTGACTATATCAAACAAATAGATACGGCCACTTTTAAAATTTTAAAAAGAGCTTTACCTGGACCGTATACCTTTATTCTACCTGGAAATAATGAACTACCAAAAGAATTTCGTAAAAAGAAAACGGTTGGTATTCGTGTTCCTAATAATAATATTGCACTTCAAATTGTAAGTAAATTAGGGAACCCAATTGTTTCTACTTCGATCCGTGATGAAGATGAAGTTTTAGAATATTCTACTGATCCAGAGCTTATTTTTGAAAAATGGCAAAATAAAGTCGATTTAGTTATTGATGGAGGTTACGGTGATAATGTAGCTTCAACTATTATAGACTTGTCAGGCTACGAACCAGAAGTCATTCGTGAAGGAAAGGGTAGCTTGGATATTTTATAATGATGAAAGTAAATTGTATTTTTCTATTTCTTTTTTTTAACAGTTGCTTTGTTTTTTCTCAAATGAATATCGAAGGTAGGGTAACCAATAACAACAGAGAACCTTTATTTGGAGCATCAGTTTATATTGATGGTACTACTTTAGGAACGGCAACCGACGAAAAAGGATATTTTAAATTAACACTTCCTGCTGCAATTAATTCAGTTTTAGTAGTCAGTTATTTTGGTTATAGGACCTCGTATCAAAGTATCTCAACAACTCAACCTCTGCAGATTCTTTTATCAGAAGATATTAAAGAGCTAAAAGAAGTTGTAGTCCAAAGGAATCAATTTACTAGAGCAGAAATGCTTAAACTATTTAAAGAACAATTTTTAGGAATCAATAAAGCAGGAAGCCAGTGTATTATTGAAAATGAAGACGAACTTTATTTTGATTACGATAAAGAAAAATTGGTTTTTAAAGCTTATTCAGACAAACCCCTACAAATAAAAAATGCATATCTAAATTATCAAATTCAATTTCAACTCGTGGATTTTGAATGTGTTTTTTATAAATTAAGTATCAAGAGTACCGATGTTATTAATTCTCTATATGCAGGAACTTCATTTTTTACTGAAATTTCAAAGGATACGAAATATATCAAAAGAAGGAAAAAGTCCTATGAAGGTTCTTCTTTACAATTTTTTCGAAATTTAATTGCAAATCAATGGGGTAAGGATGACTTTTTATTGTTTGAAGGAAGTTTTATGACGTCTCCAATGGAACATTTTAAAATTGATAAAAACGAGAAAACCGAATTATATACAATTACTGTCACAAAACAGAAGAAACGTTCAAATACGAATTTCATAGCAGAATTTAATATTTTATATAATAAGAAAGAACAATCAAAAATAAGTTTTTATACGAATACGTTTTATGTAGATCGTTTTGGTTTATTTTCTGATTATGATAAAATATATTTTTCAGGTGATATTACTGCAAGAAAAATAGGAGATTTGTTACCTTCAAATTATGGATTATAAAAAAATGCTCTTCATTTGAAGAGCATTTATATATTTAAATTATTTTCCTAATAATCTTTTCTTTAATGTTCGGTCAACACAACGATCTTCTAACCAAATACCAAAAAGAGCTTTTCTAAAATCTAAACCTTCAATTTCACCTGTTAATTTATCATTTATAAATACATAGGTTTTAACGTCTTCTTTAGAATATACAAATTCAACATACCCTTTTTCAGTTACGGATTCAAAGAAAGACATAAATTTATTCATTCGCTCTCTTAAAGGTTCTAATTCACTTTGATATGATTTTTCAATACCTTCTTCAATTGCTTTGATTAATTTCTCTCTAGTAACCAAAGAAGAAGTTACATACAATCTAGTAGCTATTGTTTCATCAGAATCTAAAATCTTTTTAGGATCGTCGGTTTTTTCAGTTAAATATAATGCTTGAACATATAAGTTAATCCACATTTTATCTCGAATTCCATATCCGTTAAGGACTAACTTGGTTTTTCCACCAGAATCTCGAACCTTGATGTGTTTCTTAATTTTAATTCCATCAACATCTAAATCATCTTGAGAAAATGCTGATACGCTCAACAGAAAAGCTAATAACAAAATAATTTTTTTCATAAATTTCAAATTTGGGTTTACAAAACTAATTAATTAATAATAAAGATAACATTTTTTTAATAAAAAAAATAATTTTTATTAATATTAAAAATTATTATTACAAAAGTAATGCCAAAAATAAAAGCATGATTTAAAAATCATGCTTTTATACTATTTTAAAAAGTCTTATTGATAATTATTTTTCTTCACTCAAACTTTTCATTTCTTTTTCAATCATATCATAAAATTGATCGATTTTAGGTAAAATGATAATTTTTGTTCTTCTGTTTTTAGCACGATTTTCAGGAGTATCATTCGCTACTAAAGGAATGAAATAACTTCTACCAGCGGGTATAAGTTGTTTTGGATCTACACCTAAATCATTTTGTAAAACACGTACAATTGAAGTAGCTCTTTTAACAGATAAATCCCAGTTGTCTAATAAAACCGTGTTTTTGATTGGCACATTATCAGTATGTCCTTCAACCATACATTCGAAATCTGGTTTGCTGTTAATCACTTTTGCAACTTTACCTAAAACGGTTTTTGCACCTGGACTTACTTCATAACTACCCGATTTGAATAATAAATTATCAGCAATAGAAATAAATACAACTCCTTTTTCAACGTTTACATTGATATCTGGGTCGTTTAAGCCAACTTCTTTTTTCAAACTAGTTACTAAAGCTAGAGTAACACTATCCTTTTTAGATAAGGCATCTTGAAGTCTTGATATTTTTAAATCCTTTTCTTTTAAACTTTCTAATGATTTTTCAAGATTTTCTGCTCCTTTAGTGGTTAAAACAGTCAATTCTTTAGAACTGTTAATCAAATCAGAATTATTCTTTTTTAAATAATCTAACTGATCGCTCATGGCAGATTTTTCAGTCAAACAGTTATTCAATTTAACTGTCGCAGAATTTAATAAATCCTGAATTTCTTTGTTTTTGTTTTCTAGTTCCGCATATTTCTTTTTAGAAACGCATGACGTAAAAGTCAACATTAATGCAGCTACAACTACGGTTATTTTCTTCATAATTCAATTTATTTTGATACAAAAGTAATAACATTTATGTCTAACTTTAAAATTATAATAGCTAAACTATTGTTAAAATAATTTTGTATAAGTTTGTTGTTTTTGTATAAAAAAACGATTTACAATCGAAGATATTGTATAGTATTTCTTAATATTTTGTGAATTTCTCTTACTATAATAATCCTTAAAATTGCTATAAAAATGAAAATGAGCACGTAAGATAGCTATCAGGTGTTTAAATTTTCCCTGTGTTAAAAAACGAAAGGCTGCTATTCCATCTAAAAGTAATCTCGAAAATAGAATAGGAACTAATGTATTCTTTGGTAAATTTTTAGTTAACATATATAACGAATTCCTAAAATTCAAATAGGTTTTTCGAGGACTCTCATTATTTAAAGTGGCACCACCTACATGATAGACCACCGATTGGTAACAGAATTTTATTTCATAACCCATATGATGTGCTCTCCAACATAAATCAATTTCTTCTTGATGGGCAAAAAAACCTTCATCAAAACCTTGTAACTCTTGAAATACTTGGTTGCGAATGAAGAAACAGGCTCCAGAAGCCCAAAAGATATTTATAGAAGAATCATATTGTCCTTTATCTTCTTCAATTTTATCAAAAATTCGCCCTCTACAATACGGATACCCATATTTATCTATAAAACCACCAGCCGCTCCAGCATATTCAAAATACGATTTGTTTTTAAAATCTAAAATTTTAGACTGAATTATAGCAGTTAAAGTATCTTTTTCAAATTGATTTAAAATAGGTTGTAACCAATTTTTTGTAACTTCAATATCGCTATTAACCAAAGCAAGATAGGGCTCTTTTATAGTTTTTAATCCTTCATTATATCCCTTGGCAAAACCAAAATTACCTTCGTTTTCAATTATTTGAACAGTTGGAAATTCAGATTTTAAAACGGAAACAGAAACATCAGTGGAAGCGTTGTCAATAACATAAATAGTAGCTTCTGTGGAAAATTGAAGTACACTAGGTAAAAATTGTCTTAATAATTCAACTCCATTCCAATTTAATATAACTACGGCTATTTTTTTCATTTATAAAAATTAAAAAATTAAATATTTTATTGATGTGATAAACCCTACTATAAAAATTATTCCAATCAAGGCTACAACAAGTAAACAACCAATTACTTCCAATTCAATACTTGATTTTTTATTTTCTTCATTTACTTTTTTAGGAGGAAGTTTATCTACTATTTCAATACTTTCCAAAAAAAAATCACCAAATGTTATGGCTTTGGATTTTTCCATTTCAAAAAAATGTGATTCTCTGTGTAATCCTTTAGAATCAATTATGGATGAGATCTCATTCTTAAAAACCTCTAACCCTTCTAGGTTGGCATCCATGCAGAGGCTTTTATCATGCTCATCAAAAAAAAACTCAATGTAAGGAGTCTTTTGCGTAGCAATTGGTTCTTTTGTATTTCCAGTTATGTTGTCAATTTCGTTCAAATTTCTCAAGTATTATAATTTGGTAAATCTTTTAAAAATACATATTTCTCATTTTCAAAATCCATTTGGCAAAAATAATGATTTAGGCCATTGGTAACCATTAAATAACTTGCTTTTAAAACTAAATTATAGCGAGCGATTTGATCAAAGGTATGTTGGGAAATAACAACTTCTGGTGCTTTGCATTCAATAAGTAGAAAGATACTTCCATCCGAATTAAAAACAACGATATCATAACGCTTATTAATTCCATTTACTTTTACTAATTTTTCAACGTTAATGTACGATTTAGAATACTTTTTTTCATGAATTAAATAGTGTAACGTATTTTGACGTACCCATTCTTCTGGTGTCAGTACCACAAATTTTTTTCTAATTTCATCAAAAATAAAGGTTTTATTTTCACTATTTTTGAACCGAAAGGAAAAGATTGGAAATTGCAATGGAATCATTTCGCAAAATTAAAGAAATAAACTAAACAGCCAACAATACTTGCTTTATTGAATATTATGGATGAAGTCTTACAAATTATTAAAGAAATTAAATCGGAAAATTACAAACCAATTTATTTTTTTATGGGTGAAGAACCTTATTATGTTGATAAATTGACAGAATATATCGAAGATAATGTACTTACAGAAGACGAAAAAGGATTTAATCAGGTTGTTTTATATGGAAGAGATACCTCGATAGAAGATATTGTTTCTAATGCAAAACGTTACCCAATGATGGCAGAAAGACAAGTGGTTATTGTAAAAGAAGCACAAGAATTATCTCGAAATATTGATAAATTAGAAGCCTATGCTGAAAACCCTCAGCCTACAACTGTTTTAGTTTTTGCTTACAAATACAAAACGTTAGACAAAAGAAAAAAAATAACCAAACTATTAAGTAAAACAGGTGTTGTTTTTGAAAGTAAAAAACTATATGAGAACCAAGTTGGAGATTGGATAAAAAGAGTTTTATCTGGACAAAAGTATACTATCGAACCTAAAGCAGCAGCAATGTTGGTAGAGTTTTTAGGAACCGATTTATCTAAAATTAGTAATGAATTGGATAAACTTAAAATTATACTTCCACAAGGACATACCATTACAGCAAAGGATATAGAAGATAATATAGGAATCAGTAAAGATTATAATAATTTTGAGCTTAGAAAAGCGATAGGGGAGAAAAATCAACTAAAAGCCTATCAAATTATTACTTATTTTTCTCAAAATCCAAAAGATAATCCTATTGTGGTTACTACTGGATTGGTATTTGGTTTTTTTTCCCAATTATTGCAATATCATGGTCTAAAAGATAAATCTAAAGCAAATGTGGCAAAAGTCTTAAAAATTAACCCTTATTTCGTTTCAGATTACGATGTGGCCATTCGAAATTATCCCATGAAGAAGGTAAGTGCTATTGTTTCTGCTTTACGAGAGGTAGATGTAAAGAGTAAAGGAGTTGGGGCAAACTCACTTTCTCAGAATGATTTATTAAAAGAAATGCTGATTCATATCTTTAATTAACTATTTTACTTGAAAAATAGAAAATTGAGCTTCAGCATTATTAAAAACAAGTAGGTTATTGGACTTAATTCCAAAATAAATGCGTTCACCTGCAACTAATTTCACTAAAGTTTGCGTACTTCTTACAGGTGGAGAAGTAACACCAATTCCTAAAATAGTAACAGATAGTGATTCGTAAGATTCATCAGCAATTAAGGTTGTAGTTCCACCTGAAAATTTGAAAATTCCTACACCTAAATCTGAAACACTAACAATGGATGTCATTTTTACATACACGCTAATATTATAAATTCCGTCCAATGGAGCAACAAAATATTTACTAGTTGTATTATAATCAGAATTTTCATCAAAGCTAATCGTAGGAAATGAAATCTGATTCCAACCACTTATTAAAGTAGCACCTAAAACAGTAAATCCCGTACCACCTACACCTTTAACAAAGGATTTGGCAGCATCTGTATATTCTATTCTATTGTCGGTCGCATTTAGGGTTAGCGTTTTTGTTAATGGAGTTGTTAATTTTGGCACAGTTTCTACTATTACATCTCCATCAACATGTAAAGTAGCTTGGGGGTAAGTTAAATTAATACCCACTTGTGAATGAACTGAAAATAAATTCAAAAGGAGTACCGTAAATAAAAGTCTAAAATTTCTCATAGTTAGTAAGATTAAATTGATATTTTACGGTTAATAGTAAACTATACTCTTTTTAAATCAAGAAAAAGATACGGTTCCTCAACTAGGGTACTTCTAGTTGAGGATAAATAATAGAATATTGGATTAGACATTTTTGTAAAAAAAGAGAGCGTAAATACATACAATTACAAGTATGTATAGCTAAGGATATAAAGCTATTACTTATCTTACTAAACGAAAATTTCGTTAGTATTAATTGAGAATTTAAAACAGATAATAATACTATTTTCATAATTATCTATAATAAGTTAATATGTTTTCCAATTACATAATGAAAAACAATAATTACTTTAACTCTTTTAGAAAATAATAGATAAAATTCTATCTGATTTCTAAAATAGCTTATAGATAGTTATTTAGGTGTTTGTTTTTATAGTTGTATTGTAAATTTACAAAAAAAAAGTTAATATGTTGCATTTTTGTGTCTATAAAAGTTAAATTTATGTGAATATAAGTTTAAGATAACGTATGCTTTGTAATTTTTATTCTACAAGTATGCTATATAAAAATAATTTTAGATTTTGTATATTTGCAGTCCTCAAATTTTTAAAACGATACAAAATGGGAATGAATAAAAATACAGTATTAGCTTGGGCTACTTTTATTATGATACTTATGGGATTACTATTAATAGGTCTCGGTATTTATAGATATGCGGATGTGGCAGGCTGGGGTTTTTCTGCTGTTGGTGTTGGTTTTTTTGCTATTGCATGGGTTTTTAATGCTTTAAAAGGTAGAGTATAAGTGCTGTTTTAAATATCAAGAATAAAATTAATTGAATAAATATATATGTCAGACGATAAAAAAGTAATTTTTTCAATGTCTAAAGTAAATAAGATTTACTCTAGTACAAATAAGCAAGTCTTAAAAGACATTTACTTAAGCTTCTTTTACGGAGCGAAAATAGGAATTTTAGGTCTTAATGGTTCTGGAAAATCTTCTTTATTAAAAATTATTGCAGGTTTAGATAAAAACTTTCAAGGAGACCTTGTTTTTGCACCAGGATATACAGTGGGTTATTTAGAGCAAGAACCCCAATTAGACGATACTAAAACTGTTATTGAAATCGTACGAGAAGGAGCAGCAGAAATTTATGCATTACTTGACGAATTTAATAAAATTAACGACAGTTTTGGATTACCTGAAGTTTATGAAGATGCGGATAAAATGCAAAAACTTATGGATCGTCAGGCAGAACTACAAGACAAAATTGATGCAGCAGGAGCTTGGGAAATAGATAATAAATTAGAAGTTGCTATGGATGCCCTTCGCACACCTGAAGCAGATACACTTATTAAGCATTTATCTGGAGGAGAAAGAAGACGTGTAGCACTTTGTCGTTTGTTATTACAACAACCAGATGTATTATTATTAGATGAGCCTACCAATCACTTGGATGCAGAATCTGTATTGTGGTTAGAGCAACATTTACAACAATATGCTGGAACTGTTATTGCTGTAACTCACGATCGTTATTTCTTAGATAATGTAGCCGGATGGATTTTAGAATTAGATAGAGGAGAAGGTATTCCTTGGAAAGGAAACTATTCTTCTTGGTTAGATCAAAAATCCAAACGCATGGAACAAGAAGAAAAAGTAGCTTCTAAAAGAAGAAAAACACTTGAAAGAGAGTTAGATTGGGTAAGACAAGGAGCAAAAGGAAGGCAAACCAAACAAAAAGCACGTTTGCAAAATTATGATCGTTTATTAAATGAAGATCAAAAGGTTTTAGAAGAAAAATTAGAAATTTATATTCCTAATGGTCCTCGATTAGGTACCAATGTAATTGAAGCTAAAAATGTTGCCAAAGCTTATGGTGACAAATTATTATATGATGACTTAAATTTCACTTTACCTCAAGCAGGAATTGTTGGTATAATTGGACCTAATGGTGCAGGAAAATCAACTATTTTTAGAATGATTATGGGTGAAGAACAATCTGATAATGGAACATTTCAAATTGGCGATACTGTAAAGATAGCTTATGTGGATCAATCGCATAGTGATATAGATCCAGAAAAATCAATTTATGAGAATTTCTGTGATGGTCAAGAATTAATGATGATGGGCGGAAGACAAGTGAACTCAAGAGCGTATCTTTCTCGATTCAATTTTGGTGGTAGCGATCAAAATAAAAAAGTTGCTACACTTTCAGGAGGTGAAAGAAATAGGTTGCATTTAGCAATGACTCTTAAAGAAGAAGGTAATGTTTTATTATTGGATGAGCCAACAAATGACTTAGATATCAATACATTAAGAGCCTTAGAAGAAGGGTTGGAGAATTTTGCAGGTTGTGCTGTAATTATCTCTCACGACAGATGGTTCTTAGATAGAGTATGTACTCATATTTTAGCTTTTGAAGGCGATTCTCAAGTATATTTTTTTGAAGGTAGTTTCTCCGAATATGAAGAAAATAAGAAAAAACGTCTAGGAAAAGAGGTAACTCCAACCAGAATTAAATATAAAAAGTTAATTAGAAATTAATTCTATAAAATTATAAAAAAGCTGTCTATTGAACAGCTTTTTTTATACGTAAAATCACCCTTTTTGTGTGAGCGATATGTTAGATAATGCAATTATTTTTACAATAATTTTAAAACATAGTAAACATGAAAAACAAGGCATTATTTAAAGATTGTATCTTATCGAAGAACGAACAAAAAAACATTATTGGATCAGCGAAACAACAAAATTACAATTATAGATGTATTGTAGGAGGACGTGTGTTTTGTGGATCAATTGGTGCAACTGTTAGTGAAGCAGAATGTAAAAGTAATTGTGTCGATAGAAATGGAACTTGGCAAATTTACTAAGAAGCTTTAATAATTAAATAAGAGAACCTATTTCAAATTGAAGTAGGTTTTTTTTTACCAAAATTTTACCATAGTTGCTTGTTGATTTTCAAAATAAATCAGATTCTTATTTAAAAAATTGCAGTACTTTCTTAATAAAGATAAGAACAAATCTATTTTTTAATAGTTTTATTTATTTAAAAATAGTATTTTTAACATGTCACAAAATCTTATAATTTGTCCAAATCGCTTTCAATGAATCATTTATTTCAGACACTTATTGTTATTTTAAGTTTCGCTTTTTGTCAAGTTAGTAATGCACAAAAACAAGATACTAACGCAAAAGCAATACAAAAATACCTTTTTGAGTCGGGAAAATATTTGCATTCTGATCGACCTGAACTGTCGCTTCAAAATGCTAAAAAAGCATTGTCATTAGCCATAAAAAGCAATGACGAAGCTTCTATTGCTAAAGCTTATAATTTTATTGGTTTAAATTTTGTTGAAATTTATGATTATGATAAAGCAATAGATTATTATAATAAAGCTCTTATTCATGCTGAAAATACAAATAATGATACAATTAAAAGTTGGTTGTATAATAATCTAGGGAATGTGTATTCCTACAATAAAGATGATGATGAAACTGGTATTAAATATTATTTACAGTCTTTAGAATTTGCTAAAAAAGTAGATATCATTGAATTTGCCTATAATAAGTTAAATCTTGTTAACACTTATTTTGAAGATAAAAAATTTGAAGAAGGAAAAATACACTTAAACGAAGTTAGACCTCATATTGATTCTTTAAAAAATGAACACGAAGCACAATTTTTTTATTATTCATTAAGTGGTGATTATGAAGAATACAAAGGAAATTTAGCAATTGCTGAACATAACTTATTAAAAGCATTAAGCATTTGTCAAGCAAAACATAAAAATTTCAATCCGCTACATGAAATAGGAATGAATGAAAGCTTATCCTCATTTTATTACCGAAGAAAACAGTTTGATAAAGCCTATAAATATTTGTTAGCAACCGATTCTTTGAGAAAACTAGATTATGAAAATCAAAGAAATGAAAAAGTAAAAGGATTAATTAAACAAATTGAAAATGAAGAGGTAACAAAAGATTTGATTCGAATGGAAGCTGACAAAAGAGTGCAAGATCAAAGGCTTTTGAATAGTAAAATATTGATTATTTTAATTGGCGTTATTTTTTTAACCACTTTAATCATTTTATATTCTCAATTAAAATTGAATAAAATAAGAAGAAAATCGAATGAAGAACTAAAAGAGGCCAACGAAAAACTCAAAATTGCAAAAGAGAAGGCCGAAGAAGCCTCTATTGTAAAATCTCAATTTGTATCCACTATTAGTCATGAATTGAGAACCCCTTTGTATGGCGTAATCGGAATTACCGATATTATTGAAGTGGAACACCAAGAATTGGAGAATAGTCCACACTTAAAAGCGCTAAAATTTTCAGCTAATTATTTACTTTCACTTGTAAATGACATTTTGAAAGTGTATAAGTTTGAAGAGAACAAAGTAGTTTTAGAAAATAATTTATTTAACTTAGAAGATAAATTAGAGACCATAAAGGACTCTTTAGATAATATAGCTTTAAAATATAATAACGATATATTAATTAAAGTAGATAAAAGTATTCCTGAATACATTATTGGAGATAGTATACGACTGTCTCAAATTATTTTAAATTTAGTTAGTAATTCTTTAAAATTCACACATGATGGAAAGGTAACTATTTCAGCAGATTTAGAGAAAACAGTTCATGAAGCGGTTTATATTAAATTTAAAGTAAAAGATACAGGAGCAGGAATTCCAAAAGAATATCAAGACAAAGTATTTGATAAATTTGTTCAAATAGATCGAAAAGAGGATGACTATCAAGGAACAGGCTTAGGTTTAACTATTGTTAAAAAATTAATAGAATTATTCAAAGGTGATATTCAATTGGAAAGTGAAATTAATAAAGGTACAACAGTTACTTTTACCATTCCTTTTGAATCGGGCGAAAACAAAGTCAATGAGTTTGTAAACAATATTGAAGTGGATTTATCTTTACCAAAGACCTATAAAATATTAATTGTAGAAGATAATAAAATCAATCAGATTGTTACTAAAAAATTATTGGAGAACCATAAATTTCAATGTGAGATTGCTGATGATGGGTTTTATGCTTTAGAATTATTGGAAAAATATCAATTTGACGCTATTTTAATGGATATTAATATGCCAAAAATAAATGGTTTTGAAACTACGAAGTTAATTCGTAATAAAGGGTATACCATTCCAATTATAGCGGTAACGGCTTTTGAAAAAGAAGAAGTACAAGAAAGAGCAAAACTTTCAGGTATTGATGATATAATTGCAAAACCCTTTGATACACGAAAATTATTTCAAATGATTCGTTTTCATATTAATTTAAAAGAAAAAGAACAAGTTTAGATGGTATTGCTATTAATACCATCTTTTTTTATTCTTTTTTGAACCGTCAGATTTTCTCGATTTGTTATTTTTTTGCCCCGAATTGTTTTTGTTTTTATTTCTTAAATCAGGCTTTGCACCTTCATTTTTTTCTTCTTCTTTCCACGGATACGGATGATTATCAACAACCTTAACTTTCATACGAATTAATTTTTCGATATCGGTCCAATAATTTTTTTCATCTTTTCCACAAAAAGAAATGGCTAAACCAGAATTCCCAGCTCTACCCGTTCTACCAATTCGGTGAACATAGGTTTCAGAAATATTTGGAATGTCGAAGTTGATTACATAAGGTAAACTTTCAATATCAATTCCTCGAGCAGCAATATCAGTAGCTACTAAAACTGGGATTTCTTGATTTTTAAAACTTTCTAAAACGCGTTGCCTAGCACTTTGTGATTTGTCACCATGAATAGCACCCGCTTCAACACCATGTTTTTTTAAGGCTTTTACCACATTATCTGCACCATGTTTGGTACGTGTAAAAACCAAAACATTATTCAAATTGTCATTGCGAATTAAATGATATAATAAATTTCTTTTATCCGATTTATCCACAAAATATACTTTTTGACTCACCGTTTCTGCAGTACTCGAAATAGGAGCAACAGTAACATATTTAGGTTGATTTAAAAAGGTATCTGCTAATTCACGAATGGCTAAAGGCATTGTAGCTGAAAACAATAAGGTTTGTCTATTATCTGGAGTTAATTTTATAATCTTTTTTACATCATTAATAAACCCCATATCTAACATTTGATCGGCCTCGTCTAAAACCAATTGGTGCATGTGATTTAAATCAATAAAACCTTGTTTGTATAAATCCAATAAACGTCCAGGTGTAGCCACTAAAACATCTATTCCTTTTTTTAATTGATCTACTTGAGGCACTTGATTCACCCCTCCAAAAATCACTAAGGTCTTAATATTGGTATATTTTCCATAGGTATCAAAACTTTCACCAATTTGTATGGCTAATTCTCGAGTAGGTGTAATAACAAGGGTGCGTATTCTCTTCGTTTTTTTTGCCGAACCTACAATTTGATGAATTAACTGAATAATAGGAATAGCAAAAGCAGCCGTTTTACCAGTACCAGTTTGTGCACAAGCTACTAAATCTTTTTCTGCTAAAATTTCTGGAATAGCTTGCTCTTGAATAGGAGTTGGGTTTTTATACCCTTCTTCTTCTAAAGCTTGTTGAATATTATTAATTAAGTGAAGTTCTTTAAATGTCATGTTAAAAATTTCTCCAAAGGTAAGCAAAACAAAATAGAATTGATTTTAAACCATTTTTTTTGGATTATTCTAAGGTAAATTAAAGTTATAAGGTCTTACTTTTAATGAAATCGGTAATTAAATAAGCGATTAATTTACCTGTTAAGTGATTATTGGTAGTGTTGTCTAAATCTGGAGCGCCTTCACAAATATGTAAATAAGATGCATTTTTATGTTTACCAAAATAATGTACATACTCTCTTGCTTGTTGCACACTAAATCCGCTCAAAGTCATAGCACTTGAAGGTATATTTGGAATAGCATCTAAATCCAATTCAACTCCAAAAGGATCTTGTTTGATAAAGGATAAGCCTTCTTCTAATTGAGAAGCAAAGGTTTTTTGTTTGCGTACTTCAACTTCTTCATAGGAAACATATCGCAATCGGGCTTCTTGTTCTTTCATGGAATTAAAAACACTTTTGGAAACAAAATTTTCATGTAATCCAAAAACAAAGTATTTTTTTAAAAAACCTTCTTCAAAGGCATAACTAAAACCATTTCCAGAATGTCTTCCTTCTAAAATTCTAAAATCGGTATGGGCATCAAAATTTATGGCATTTACGGGTTTGCCTTTGGCTAAAGCCAATCCTTTAATATTTCCATAAGCATTATTATGACCACCTCCAATTATAATAGGAACTTTTCCACATTTTATAATTTGATGAATAATATGGGAAACTTCTTTGTCAATTTTTTCTACTAATTTAAAAAGTTTCTTTTTATGCTCTTTGTTAGATGCTTTTAACTCATTTGCTTCTTGCAACTCATTGGTAACATTCAAATGACCTAAAAGCAATACATGATTTCCTTTACAAAATTTATTATGTTGTGTATTAACCAAGCTTTTTAAAGCACTCTCATAAGCCGATGCAGTACCAATTCTACCTAAATTGGCTTTCACACCTATATCTTCTGGAATACCAAAAAGTACAAATGGAGCTTCGCAGTTGCTAATATATTCCCAAATATTTTCACCAGAAGGAACGGTCAATGCTTTTTCTCCAAATTTAATCTCACCACTTCTGTGGTGGGTGATTTTAGCTAAATCTTTTACTGTTAATAGTTGTATATTTTCCATTTTGTAAAAAAAATTTCATTCCAAAAATACTATTTTAATATAACTTTCGTTCTTAGATTGAATAAATACTTTATAAATTGTAAATTTGTTTAAAAATTAAGTAATCACCCAAAAATTAAGTAATCACCCAAAATTTATGGAAAACACAAACACAAAAAGTAATTCAGGATTAAAAGCAGCAATAGTTGTATTAGCATTATTGTTGTTAGGTAGTATTGGTTATATCTACAAATTAACCGCTGATAACAAAAAACAAGTAACAGAATTAAGTACAGAAAAAGCAGCTTTAGAAGATGATATTAAAGCTAGAATCGCTGAACTAGAAGCAATGTCAGGAGAAAATACGGCATTAAAAGGCGATATTGATGCTCAAAAAGAAGAAATGACAAAACTTTTAGAAGAACTAGAAAAATCTAAAGGCGATGTTCAAGCTATGGCGCGTTATAAAAATGAGTATTTCCGTTTAAAAAGAGAAATGGATAATTTAGTAGCTGAAAATAAATTATTAAAAGAACAAAATGTTACTTTAACGGATTCATTAGTAACTACAACAACAGCTTTAGAAGAAAATAGAAAGTTTACAGATACGCTTTTAGTTCAAAACAACAATATGACTAAAACCATTGAAAAAGCTTCTAAATTAGCAGTTTTAAACTTAAATGTTTTAGCTGTTAAAGAGAGAAGTTCTGGTAAACAAGTTGAAACAACTAAAGCAAGTAGAGCTGATAAATTAAAAATTAGTTTCGTTATTGCTGAAAATCAAATTGCATCTTCTGGAGATAGAAAATATTATGTTCAAGTAATGGATACTAAAGGTAATATCTTAGGAGAAAAGAAAACAATCCCAATGGGAGAAGATCAAACTTTAACGTATAGTTTTATTACTACTGTTAAGTATGAAAATAAATCGGTGCAAGTTACTGAAGAATTAGCAGGAGACAACTTTGAAGCAGGTACTTATTTTGTAAATGTATTTAGCGAAAAAGGTGAAAATGTTTCTAAAACAAGCTTTGTTTTAAAATAATTAACCTGTTACTTTTAACAAATAAAAAACGGAACTTATACAAGTTCCGTTTTTTTTATTCCTCTTCTTTTGATTGGTATCTTTCATACGTTTTTTCAATAATGCGAAGCATTCGTCTTCTTAAATTCTTAGGCTTAATTACTTCTAAACCACTTCCAAAGCCAAGTAGTAATCGTTCTAGTTCATAATTTGGAATTAAAAACAAATGAACTAAAATACTACCATCTTCATAAGTTTCAATGATTTTTTGACTCTGATGTAATGGTTTTGTAATGACATAGGGCGCATTCATTTGGTCAATCCAAAGTTCGATTATCACTGGATACAAGCCTTGATTAACGGTAACGCCAACAATATTCTTATAATAATTTTCTGCATTGAATTCTTCTTCTAAAAATGGCAAATTAAAATCATAATCAATTTTTTCAATGCGATCTAGAGCTAAATTGGTTATGGGTTGACTGGCTTTGGTTCTCCCTACTAAGAACCATCGATTGTTAAATTCTTTCAATAAAAATGGATGAAAAGTAAGCTCTTGTGCCTCTTTAGATTTAAAAGATTTATAGGAAATTACCAAAACTACTTTTTTAACGATGGCTTGGTAAATTTCATCTAAAAAGTGTAAACCTTTTAAGTTTTCATTTTTATCCAAATGAATCACGGGCTGTGTATGCGATTTTTCAGCGTAAATTTTATCTTCTAAACGCTGTAAAATATCAGAAACATCATGAAACAAAGAAAAATCTTTAAACTGTTTTAACATGGAAACCGTTTCGGTCAATACATTAATGTCGGTTTCGGTTAACGGAATATCAGTAATAGAGAAATCTTCTTCTGCATAATGATAATATTTTTTATCATACACTTCAATAGGAGCGTTATAACCCAGCTTTTCACTACGCATCATCTGTAAGTCCAATTGAATGGTACGCTTGCTAACCGGTGTTTCTTTTCCTTCGTATTCATACAATGCCTGACTGCATGCATCAATCAAATCTTCTAAAGTCCATTGTCGGTATTTGTTTTGAAGACATTTATCTATGGTTTTGTATCGAATGAGTGCGTTTTTATTTTGTGCCATATTCTAGGAGTGTTGAGTTAGTTTAATTGTGTTTAAATAAACAGAAAAACAATTGAAATCGTATCGCAAATATGGGTTACAATAAATGTATTTCATTTTTAATATTTTCTCTTGCTTTTGCTTCGTATTTAACTCTAAAGGTAGGGGTCTGAAAAATAAAATCCCTTTCTAAAAAATGCTGCAATGCCTTTTTGCGTCCAGGATTATAGAGAATATTGGGGTAAATTTTATATTCTTGCCGAATTTGTTTAGAATAAACTTGGTAATCTTCCCATGGAGAAGCTAATATTTGTAAATCAAAATCAAGTAACCAGTTGATAGCTTCATTTTCTCGATGTTCATGCATTTGTGTCGCACAAATCATTTCAAAGACCAACTCTTTATCAATTTTAGCATATTCAGGAAGCAACTTTATGGCCAATTTTGCGCTTTCCAATTCATTGTCTTTTCGTGTTACTTTGTAAATAATATCATGATAGAAAATGGCATATTGTATTTCATTGCAATGTGTTAACTCTTCTTGATTTAATATATAAAGAGCCATCATATTTTCCAAATGAATCAAATTATGATATTTCCTACTTTTAGCGGAATAAGCTTTTTCTACTATTTCCCACTGCATGTTAGTTGTAGGTTTATCAAATCCTATTCGTATCAATAAATCATCAAAATGGGGTTGCAAAAACATGTTTTTTAGTAAAAATACAATTTTTTATGACTACGTAAAATAATTGCGGATATTTAGTCGATAAAGCTTTAGATATCCAATATCTTTTAAAATGCAAAAATGTTGTGCAATAGTTTTATAGTAAAGTACCAGATTATAAATAGATCCTTTATTTTATGAATAAATAAAGATGTAAAATGATTATCAGTGTATTTTAAAAAAATATGATATAATATTGTGACTTCTAAGTTTTTTAAAAATCTAACATGATAAATGGAAACAAATCTTATCTCGTTAGAGAACACTAATGTTGATATTTTTTTTAAAAGTGAATTAATATATATAAGAAAATAATTTTCTAAAGTAGATTAAATTCATTCATTATAAATAAAACAGTCATTTATATTACTAAATTATAAATGACTGTTTTATTAAGAATTAACGAGCATGCTCAAATTCATTTGTAGTTGTTCTTTTACAATCTCCAACAGTTGAAGGATCTGGAGATTTACATTCTGTACAATAATTACCATTTGGTACACATCCACCACCTGATGCACATGCAATAGAAGTACATGAAGTTTTACCAGTAGCATATGTACTATTAGAAACTTTTACTAATTCAATTGTCGTTACATATTTATTTTTACTAAAAATTCTAAGGTAATTCTTATTATTATCTTTAAATATTTCATAAGAAAGTGGTTCTAATTCTAGGTCTGTTTCTTTTAAAGATTGTTTTGCACTTTCTAGAAGCTCTTCTTGACTAACAATTAATGAAATTTTATCACCATCAGTTTTAGCAACAATGGTCTCAAAAAATGACTTCATTTTCTGGTTAGAATTTTCTAAATTTTGCAATGAATTTTCTTCTGAATTACAAGAAATTAAAAGAAGTACAAAAAGATAATGAATTACTGTTTTTTTCATTTTTATTTATTTAATATTATTTGGTCAAATATAAAAATAAGTTTTAGTTTCTCAGTATTTAATTTAAAATACATAATTAATATGTAAACAAAACAGATTAGTTAAACTATTATTAAAATAAGTTTTATAACGCAAAGAAAGTAGAGTAAGTATGCATAGAGGAGGCTGTAAAAAATAAATTTAAAAAATATTAAAAATCACTATTTTTTTTAATTTTTAGAAAATTAACTTTGTAATAAATTAAAATAATATTTTGTTTCTACACAAACACCCTTACGCACCTTTTATTCAAGAGGATACTGAAAAATTAATTGTAGGTACTTTACCACCACCACGATTTTCAACTGGACAACTATTGGAAAAGGATGTCGATTTTTGTTATGGAAGTTATTATAATTCGTTATGGTTATACATCGATAAGATTCATAAATTAAAATTACGTTATGATAATTCACCCGAAGCGGTTGCCCAACGCAAATCGTTTTTAATCGAGCGAAAAATAGGAGTGTGTGACATTGTGGAAAGTTGTGAACGTACCAAAATTGATGCTTCTGATTTAGGAATGCAAAATGTTGTGTTGCGTAATTTGATTGATTATTTGAACGAATATACCAATATAAAAACCCTTCTTTTTACTGGCGGAAATAGTAAAAATGGACCCGAATATTTTTTTAGAAAACAATTGAAAGAATATGGAATTTCCTTAAAAACTATTTCAGACGAAATTCCAAGAATTCATGAGTTTGTTCTTCCTTCTTTAAAGGGTTTTAAAAATAGTAGCAAAAGAAAAATACAAACCGTTTCCTTAACTTCTGTTTCTGGTGCTGCGAATATCTCTATTAGTAAAAATCCTACCTATCAATATTTCAAAAGCAAATACCCTACATTTAACACCTTTGATTTCAGGCTTTTACAATATGCAGAATATTTCAAATAGGTAGTACGTAAAATAATTGCGTATTTTAATTTCAACTTTGCTTCAAATTTAATAGTATGAAAGCAATACCAAATGATTTTGAAGCATTTTTATATTGGGTAAAAGAGACTAAAGAAAGAATATGGTCAAATTTTAGTGAAAGTAAAAAAGATGGTAACTGGTGGAATCATAAACATCAAGTTTTGGAAGGAGCGAAATGGATAGATCCGTTGAGTGACTTGAAAATACTAACAGATTATATACTTTCTTTTAAAAATCTTGAAATATTTGACAATTATTTAATTGAAAAGTGGTCTTTTGAATTACTACATCAAGGTTATAAAGAGGAAAGTATTTATATGTTGGCATCATTTTGTCAACCCATTGATTACTACGATATTTTGCCTTATTTAAATAAAGTATTTAGAGATTTACGTTTAGTCGAATATGAAGAAAAATTGGCCAGAAACAGTTTTAATATATATCATCTCAATTTAATTAATAAAGGTATAGATGTAAAATATAATCTATCAAAAATTGTTGCATTTAATGACTACGAATTTTGTGACGATTTATATTTACTTCATTATGCCTGGAATGAACTTTTTGAAATAGGAAGTACAGGTTATTATCAAAATGTTTCTTTAGATAATATTGAACAAAAAATCAGGGAACAAGGATCCCGTTTGATGAAAAGACTAACATAAATAATTATAATGAAATACATAGACATTGGAATTAACCTTACAAACAAACAATTCCAAAATGACCAACAAGTAGTTATACAAAATGCCTTACATGCAGGTGTTTTTAAAATGTTACTCACAGGAACAAGTGTAACCAAGAGCGAACAAGCATTAGAAATAGCAAAAAAATATCCAAATGTTTTGTTTAGTACTGCTGGTATTCATCCCCATGATGCCAAAAGTATGGATGCCAAAAGCATAGCCAATTTAAAAAAATTATTGGAACAGGATGAAGTTGTTGCGGTAGGAGAGTGCGGCCTCGATTTTGATCGTGATTTTTCACCTAGAAACCAACAAGAAAGTTGTTATGAAGCCCAATTGGATTTAGCTTGTAGCATTCAAAAACCCCTTTTTCTTCACGAAAGAGCAGCATTCAATCGATTTTTACCTATTACACAAAATTTTTTACCACAACTACCTAAAGCTGTCGTGCATTGTTTTACAGGTACTTTAGAAGAAGCAAAATACTATTTAGATCAAGGGTTTTATTTGGGTTTTACAGGAGCTATTACAGATAAAAAACGTTTTTCTCATTTAGAACAAGTCATTCAATATGTACCTTTAGATCGAATTATGATTGAAACCGATGCGCCTTTTATGTTGCCAAAAAATATTTTGAAAGCAAATCTTAATCCGAAACATCAACATAGGAATGAACCTACTTATTTACCTTATGTAGCTCAATACATAGCTTTAATTAAAAACATAAGTGTAGAAAGAGTAGCTTTAGAAACTATAACTACTACACAAACATTTTTTGATCTTCCAAAATAATAAATTGAAATACTCTTAAACAGTCAATCGATATTTAATTTCAATGTGAGTACCTTTGGAAGCTGGGAGTATTTTAAATTTTCCTTCTATGTTTTTCATTCGTAAAGCCATATTGGTTAATCCATTTCCAGTTTTAATTGCATTAGAAAGGCCGATACCGTCATCTATAATTTGAATGATAAATTCAGTCTCTACTTGTTTGAAATGTACTTGAATAGTTTTAGCTTGACTATGTTTATACACATTATGAACGGCTTCTTTTACAACTAAAAAAAGATTTCTTCGAGCGGTTACAGCTAAGTTGGTCTGCTCGACTGTAATTTCAGATGTTATTAGAGTTTGGATAGGAGTTTTGTCTAAAAAACGTTCTACATAAGTGGATGTATAATTGATAAAATTACCAATAGTATCATTTTTCGAATTCAAACTCCATAAAATTTCTCTCATGGCTAAATTCATGTCTTCAGAAGTAGTAATGATTGCTTGAATATCTTCTTTGTAAGCCTCTTTTGAAATTTTATATTTAAGAAATTCGGCTTGAAGCTTAATAGCAGATATTCCTGCTCCCAAATCATCATGCATATCTTGAGAAATTCTTTCTCTTTCTAATTGAATGGCTTTCTGACGTTCTAATTCTTTTAGCAATAATTGATTTTGAAATTCACTTTCTTTAAGCTGCGCTTCTTGTTGCTGTATTACTTGTTTTTTATTATAGATAAATACAACCAAGATAATAAATCCTACAAAAAGAAGCATCACTACAATAGCAACTATAAATAAATGCTTAATGGATGGATCTAATTCATTCATATTTTACAAAAAAGTCCTTTTAAAAATAATAGATAAGAAAAAATGGTAATTATTTGAAAACCAATATTAATTTGAATTAAAAATGCATAATCATGTATGTTTAACCAATACATAGGAATGGATCTAAAAATAAAAAAAACCGACCAAATTATAAGAGAACAACTAATCCAAAATGTTTGTTTTTTTAAAAGGGAATATTGGTCAGGGTTAATAACTTGTGATAAAAACCATAAAAGACAATAAACAATATATGCAATACTCATTGATGTACCAGCGAGAACAGAATACTTATCAAAACCTTCTAACGAAAAAAAAACAAAACTTGAAATTAAAAAAATAATTCCAAAATTTGCCACTAATTTCTTATTCATACTAATTTGGCTCTGAAAAAAATAACTAAAAAAAGGAATATAAAATAATGGAGAAGAATGATATACTGCATTTGGAATGAGTTTAGAAATAAAACCCAATTCAAATATAAGAACCATGCAAAAATATAGGTATAACAAATTTTGCCTTGAGACTTGATTTATAAACGAAGCGACAAGGCAAAGTAGTAGTAGTGTAAAATAAATGATTGTTAGCATATTTAACAATGATTTTGACCATCTGGATATGGAGGGCAAAGTTGGAATGTATCGAAATGTGTCAACTCAAAATTTGTATTCCTATTGATAGTACCATTTATTTTTTTTCCAAAACGCATCATTAAGGTAAATCTATCATGATTTGGAACTTTATCATCATCTACAATACCTGGCATAATAATTATATAGGAATCGTTATCAGGGGTAAAATCTTCAAAATTTGTACTATAAGTAATGGTTACTTTTCTAGTATTTTTTTGATTTTGTCTACCCGTAAGTAAATCATAATTTTTATCTAATTTTGTACCTAATCCTCTGTCAAAAGCATCTACATAATATTGATTGTTTTTTAGTTCTTCAAGTTCTTCACGATCATTAATTAAATAAGCTGTATCATCAAGAATATATATTAAATCAAAACTACCCTCGATTTCTACAAATTTTAATATAACATCTTTTTTATTATTAATAGACTCACTTAAAAGTGTTGATTTTATCGCAAAAATTTTGCTTAGTTCACTATCTCTAAAATAGCAATTAAATTTATGCCAATATTTTTCCGGATTTTTTATTGGAGCATCAAAAAAACCTATTGATTTTAAAAATTCATAATGTAATTGAAACTTACTTTTTTCCAGACTTTCATTTGTTAATGAAGCACAAAAAGTTTGAATGGTCTCTAAATCCTTTGGACTAATTTTCTCTTCAATATAATATCTTTCAATAAGATATACAATTTCGTTTAATTGTTTGTTGTGTTTCATGTTGTTATTTATTTTGGTTTAACTTATTAATTGCTTCAATTTTGTTGTTTACTTGTAATTTCCTGTAAATATTACCAATATGTTTTTTTATAGTATCGATGGTAACACATTTTTTATCGGCTATTTCTTTATAAAGTAAGCCTTCAGATAATAATTCCAATACTTCTTTTTCAGTAGGTGTTAAAGAAGCTAAATCGTGTACTTGTACTTTCGATTCATGAAAATGATGCAAAACTCTTTTAGCAATTGCAAAACTCATTGGTGCTCCACCTTTATGTGCTTCTTGTATGGATTGAATGATTTTTTCCATGGGTTCTCCCTTGACTAAATAACCACTTGCACCTGCACGTAAAGCAGCAAATATTTTATCATCGTCTTCAAAACTGGTACACATGATAAAGGTAGTTTGCGACATGGTTTCCGTTAATTTAAAAACCAAATTAATTCCAGATGCATCTGGAAGCTGTATGTCCATAAGCACAACATCAGGATCCAATTTTTCTAATTCTTTTAATGCAGAAGTACCATTAAAGAATTGTGCCACGCAAATCATGTCTTCTTGAAAATCAATAATTTTCTTTAAAGCTTGATTGTAATTTTTATCGTCTTCAACTATGGCTACATTAACTTTCATAGGATATTATTTTCATAGCAAAATTGAAAAAAAGCTATTTATTGAGCAATTACCCTTTTGGGTGATATTTCTCTTAAACCTCTCTAAAGATACAAATCTTATTTAAAAAAAAACTTACAAAAAATAATTTTAAAAATAGGATAATGAATATCACCCAAAAGGGTAATGGTTTGATATAGTATACTCTAAATACCTTTGAACCAATAACTAATACAATAAAATCATGAAAAAAACAGTATTTAAATTGGTAATATTTGTGATATTCACAATATACAATGTACAAGCACAAACATCTGCAGCTGCTGCGTTAGTTGCATTAGAAGAAATTGATGCCAAAGTATCAAATCAAATAAATTCGATTGATAATGTAGCTACAAATGCTATTGGAAACTCGGGAAATATGATTTTGTCAATGACATCACGATTAAAAAAAGAGATTGATGGTACAATTGGAAATACAGATAAAATATTAAGGGAGAGCCAACAAAACTTATTCAATGAAATTTTAAGTCTGTCAGCAGAGTTTGATAAAGTTATTAAGGAAAGAATAGATCAAATTGATATAGTTGCAACAAAAATTGCAATGGCAGCAAATGATTTTCTAGTCAAGAAGAAAGAACCCAATACACTTCGATATAATACACCTCCATTTGTAACAAACTACACGAAACAATATTTTATAAAAATTAATGGAGCAAATTTTGATCGTTCTGATGCAATTGAAATAAATGTGGATGGTAAAATATACAAACCTATTCAATCTAATCATGTAGAATTAGTTTTTAAAATAGATTCTAGCCAAATAAAAACGGGTAACGACTTACATTATTTACAAGCCAGTATTCATTTTAAATGGCGCAAAGGTTTATTCAGAATTAGGAAAAGTAAAACAGAACCTTTTATAATACCAATTGTACCTTTTAATATTGGGAATGCTACCGTTTTTTATGAACAAGAAGTTCCAGAACGAAGATACACCAATCCTATTTTATATAGTTGTGATTGTAGAACTGGAGCTAGTAATTGGAGAGGAGATAGACGTAATAGTAGCACTTCTTTTAATTTTAATCCATCAGGTGGGCGCATTTTTGATCCAACTACAATTGTTGTTACTGATTGGCACAAACGTTATGGAGGTGGTTACAGCTTTGATCACACTACAGAACAACAAATCAAAGGTGTTATAACATGTTCATCTGATCCAAGACCTTATGGTGGTGGTGGAAGTTCTAGTTTAACATTCTCTTACAAAGAATTTGATATTATATATAAAATTAAAAAAGATCAAACACCAAATAAAGAAATTTCATTTATAAATCCTGTTTTATTTGATTTGCCAGACCCAATCGATAATAAAAGACCAAATCTAAGTTATGTTAAGGTTAATACCTATGATAATAAAGAAATAATTTTAACTCCTTCAATACCAAATGCTTTCTTCAAATTAAACATTAATCCAGTAACAGATGATGTCATAGTGGAATGGAAAAAATAATGCAAACAAAGAAATTATGAAAACAGTTAAATTAATAGCTAGCTTTTTATTTTTTACAATAATAAGTTACAGCCAACAAAGTAATACAGTAATTAAAATTGATGTAAGTGCTCCAAATGGGAAAAATGTTTCTAATTCAAGCAATCACAAATGGCTTTCTGCTAAATCAAAAGATATGATTTCTATTCAATTAATTAACGGTAATCCTTTTAAATATGATTATAAAATTGATACAAAAAGTATTTCGTTTTTCTCTGATGAAGAAAAAATTAAAGAAGAAATAGAAAAGATTAAAGAGAATAATAATAAAAATATTCTTCCAGATACAATTCAAGAATTAGACCAAAAAATGACAATTGATGAAATTGTAGAAACCGATTATAATCTAAATCAAAATGTTAATTATTTAAATATTGAAGTTGAAAGTCTGTATAAAATAGTAATAAAAAAAAGTTCCTTAAATGTTGAAGATTTAGAAAAGGAAAGAGCAATTTTTCTTGAAAGTGCAAAAGAATTATCAAACTATGCACTCCTTAATCTTGAAAGTTTAAAAGAGTACAAAAATGACACTATATATGAAGGGGTTGAGAAAAAACTTCTAGCAACTCAAGAGAAAATTGATAAATGCTTAGATAACATTATTCATAAATTATATGACGTTGATTTAGAGATTTATACATTACCTATTGATGTTCAAGGGCAAAATATTGACGTAATAGAGTTTAAATTACAACGCTTTGACAAAGAAACCAAAAAAGAAGATTTGAGTTTCACATCTAAACCTTATAAAATTTGGATTAGAGGTGGTTTAAAAATAGATGTTAGTGCAGGATTATTCTTATCATCATTATATGATTTTGAATTTGATAAAAGAGATGATTTGAATATTTCTGGAAATAAGATTATAACTCAAAAAAATAAAGGAGAATACGATATAGCATTTGGCTCAATGATTAATACGTATATTCGAATGAATTCTTGGGCTGTGCCTACCTTAAATTTTGGTGCAGCTTTAACACAAAATGAAAAATTGCAAATTCTTTTTGGAGGTGGATTAATATTAGGCAAACAAGAACGTGTAATTCTTACAGCGGGTATAAGTATGGGAAAAGTGGATCGAATTGCCGATTCATATCAAGTTGGAGGTTCATACAATCTTGGAGATTCTGGAACCATACCTATACAAAGTGAGTTTAAATTTGGACACTTTTTTGGTATAGCATATAATTTGTCTAAAGTGAAAAAGATTAGTCTAGAAAAGGGAATAGAATAATAGTTATAAAAACTCCTGCGTAAAATAATTACGCAGGAGTTTTTTTATTTTGTCCTTGCTAATAGTAAGCTTTTTATGTTTTGATAATCAACTTAAATTAATTATCAAAATAATAAATACTTAAAAATGAATACAATTAAAATTCAAAAACTAATAGCAGGAGAAACGATTATTTCTCGAGAAGCAGGTAACAGTATGTTGCCTATTTTAAAATCCAGACAAGCCGTTCGATTGGCTCCCATTACTTGGGAAGAATGTGAGGTAGGAGACATCGTGTATTGCAAAGTACGAGGAAATGTCTACACGCATTTAGTCAAAGGCAAAAACGACAAACGCGGTTTGCTTATTGGTAACAATCACGGTCACATTAATGGATGGACCAAACAAGTGTACGGAAAGGTTATTGAAATTCTCAATGACTAACCGTGCTTTTTTTGTTTTAAAATGTAAAGTTTTTGTACCAAAAACATTTTTAGAAAGAAAAAGACATCTTTTCCTAACTATAATTTAAAGATTCATAAAAATAATTCATTGTACTTTTAAAAAATAATTAAGCTTTTTTTATTGCTGATTTTCAATGCTTTGAATTCCTACATTTGTTTGAAATACAGTAGCGTAAATGTAGTTGGTTTACTTTTTTCTGCTGTGTAACTTTGGTTTATGAAAATATTTTATGCGGTTCAAGCCACAGGAAACGGACATATTAGTCGCGCCACACAATTGTTTCCTTATCTCCAAAAATACGGCGAAGTAGATTTTTTTTTAAGTGGTAGTAATGCCACACTTTCAGCAACTATTCCAGTAAAGTATAGAAGCAAAGGTTGCAGCTTGTTTTATAGTAAATGCGGTGGATTGGATTATTGGAACATCGTTAAAAAGTTCAAACCGTATCAAATGTATAAAGATGCGAGTGACTTGCCTTTAAAGGAATATGATGTTATTATTAATGACTTTGATTCGGTGACCGCTTTAGCGTGTAAATTACAAAAAGTGCATTCGGTGCAGTTTGGACACCAAGCCAGTTTTTTATCTGAACATACGCCAAGACCTGAAAGCAGGAGTACAGTAGGGGAGTTTATCTTCAAAAATTATGCTCCTGCACCTCAAAATTTAGGGTTGCATTTTCAACCCTATGATTCTTTTATTCATCCCCCAATTATTAAAGATGAAATTGTACAAGCTACACCAACCAACTTAAATCATATTACGGTTTATTTGCCTTCTTTTGATAAAGATTGTTTAGAAAGGGCCTTTCAATCATTACCTCAGATCCATTTTCATTGGTTTTTAGACACGGTTAAAGAAAAACATACGGTACAAAACATCACTTATTTTCCGGTAAACCAAAAAGACTTCAATCAAAGTTTAATTCATTGTGAAGGAATTATTACAGGTGGAGGTTTTGAAGCCCCTTCTGAAGCTTTGTTTTTAGAAAAGAAATTACTTTCGATACCAATTAAGTCGCATTATGAGCAAGAATGCAATGCTGCTGCGTTGAAAGCAATGGGTGTTCCTGTAGAATATGAGGTACAAGATGATTTTAACCAAGTTATCGAAAATTGGTTGAATAGCAAAATAGTATATCCAAAAATTAAAGCGAATAATATTCCTGAAACCTTAGCGTATTTGTTTGATACGTATAAACGTAATTAGGAATTAGAAAAATTATGAATTATAAATTAGGAATTAGTGATTTTTTATTTCCAATAATACAACAATCCAATAATCAAATTATAATAAAAATTGTTCATCTTCATCGATAAACTCTAGTTCGGCATCTTTTTCCCAAATTTCCATCTCACAGGGCTTACAATTGAATTTCAATTTGTAGGCGTTTTCACCATGGGTTAAGGTTAAAGGCTCAACAACTTTTTCTCCCATGGTATCGCGTTGAAAACGAGCACATTTGCCCAATTCATATTTGACGCAATATTTGGTTACCATTACTCTAGATTTACCAGGATCCCATTGTAATTCAAATGCTTTTTCTATTTCAGTAACACCATGACGTTTATAGAATTGTCTAGCCAAACTATTGGAAACATTATAAGTAAAATCCAATTCCTGAACTGGATAAGGATGATTGGTTGGTTGTATTTGAAATTCTTCTCTATGATATTCGTTAATACGAATGTCAATTAACTGTTCTAAAACGGTTCTTCTAATTTCATTTACTTTAGAAATCGGTAAAAACCAATTGTTTGAAAATTCTACAGCAACATTCTCAACCATAAATGGGGTGTTTCCCGTTTTAACAAGATTCGCTTTTATATTCGGAACGGTATCATTACCATTTTTAGCCACTTCTTTTTCTATTTCTAAAGTCGCAATACTCGTGTGACCATCTTCGTCTGTGGCTACTAACATAAAGCCATCTTGCGTTTCTGTAAAGACTAAATCGACACTTATTTTTCGAACCGCACTGTTCTCTTTTTCGACTATTCTATTGAATTCTGCATCCGAATTTCTATAGATTTCTGTACCAATAGGAATCGTTTTAAACGTATTGGGAACGACTATATTATTCACAATAATGTTGATTTGTGCACCATCCGCTTCACCTGCTTCATTAATAAAATACAAACCGTCACCATTGTTTAGTTTATCTGAATTCTCAATGACATAGCCATTGGCTTTAATTTCAATTAATTTTCCAATGTATTGTCCTTGTGACTTTGGACTTTTCCAACTTCCAATCTTTGCTTTTCTTTGGTTTACAAAATAATCGGTATAACCTCTATTGAAGCTACGGTCCATTTCTGGTTCAAAATTATAAAAAGTTTTTCCTGATGAAGCCTTTTGAAATTGGTCGTTATTTTCTAAAAAGGCATCTAATTTTTTACGTAAAAAGGAAGTGTTATTCTTTACATACACCACATCTTTTAAACGACCTTCAATTTTGAAAGAAGTAATACCGGCTTCAATTAAATTGGGTAATTGATCGCTTAAATCCAAGTCTTTTATGGATAACAAATGACTATTCGAAATTAAAGTCTTTCCTGTTCCATCTGTAAGGTTATAAGGTAAACGACAATTTTGGGCACACGAACCTCTATTAGCGCTTCTTTCTCCACCTGCAATACTCATGTAGCAATTTCCACTAAAGGATACACATAAGGCTCCAGAAACAAAGAATTCTAGTTCTACATCGCTAGCTTCATGAATCTCTCTAATTTGGTCTAAGTTCAATTCTCTGGCTAAAACTACACGTTGTATTCCAGCATCTTTTAGAAACTTAACGTGTTTAGGATCTCTATTATTCGCTTGTGTACTGGCATGAAGTACAATAGGAGGCAAGTTCATTTCTAAAATTGCCATATCTTGAATGATAAGCGCATCTACACCTATGGCGTATAATTCATGAATTAATTTTTCACAAGGTTCTAATTCTTTTTCATATAAAATGGTATTTAAAACTACAAAAACTTGTGCTTTAAACAAATGGGCGTAGGCCACCATTTCCGCAATATCTTCTACCGAATTAGTAGCATTAGTACGTGCTCCATATAAAGGAGCTCCCATATAAACGGCATCAGCACCTGCATTAATTGCAGCAATTCCTTGCACTAAATTTTTGGCTGGAGCCAAAATCTCAACCTTCTGTTTCATATTTAAATACTTACTTTCCAAAAAGTATTGGAAAGTGCAAAATTATAAAATAGTTCAGAAATAATAGGAAGAATATTTCATTTTAGTTGCAATAGCTTGCAATATTTAGACTTTTAAACCAGCCATTTGGTTAGAATGGTTTCTAAATCGTCTTTAATAATGGGTTTAGAAAGATAATCGTCCATGCCTGCTTCAAAACACCTTTCCCTTTCATGGGCTAAAATACCAGCGGTAATAGCAATAATAGGAATGTCATTTCCTTTATCAATCGCTCTGATTTCTTTAGTGGCATCATAGCCATTCATGTTAGGCATTTGTACATCCATTAAAACCAAATCAATTGCTTCTTTTTGAAAAAGAGAAATAGCTTCTAAACCATCTGTGGCTTCGAATAATTCTATATTGTTGTTTATTTTTTGAATTAAAGTTTTGGTTAGTAACATGTTAACCTTATTGTCTTCAACAATTAGTATACGGTGTCTTTTTATTATTTCTGTATCAAAAGTAGGAATGTCACGAACATTCTTTTTAACAGTAAAGCGATTTTCATTTCTGTAGTTTACTTTCTTAACGGTAATGGTAAAGAAGAATTTACTACCTTCTCCATACTTACTTTCCAGTTCTAATTTACTTCCCATAAGGGCAAGGAGTTGGTTTGAAATGGCTAAGCCTAAACCAGTTCCTCCAAACTTTCTACTTGTAGAGGTGTCTTCTTGTACAAAAGAATCAAAAATCTTTTCATTATTATCGATACGAATACCAATACCAGTATCATTAACTGAAAATTGAAGTTCAGCTTCCTCCGATGTATGCTTTAATGCAGTAATATTCAATTGAATTTCGCCAAACTCTGTGAATTTTATAGCATTACTTAACAAATTCATTAAGATTTGCTTCAATCGAACTACGTCTGCTAAAATATATTGGGGAACATTTTTGCCTTTATGGAGTACTAAATTCAATTTCTTTTGATTGGCTTGGTACTGAAATAAATCCACAACTTGTTGGGTTAATTCATACAAATCAACTTCTTCAATATTCAATTCAAATTTACCCGATTCAATTTTTGAAAAATCGAGAATATCATTTACAATTTTTAATAGGGAAGATGCCGATTCATTAATGGTCGACATGTACTGATAATGTGTTTTTTCTAAATTCGACTCCATTAATAAATGACTAAAACCAATAATTCCATTTAGAGGGGTTCTAATTTCGTGACTCATATTAGCCAAGAAATCTGTTTTAGCTTTATTAGCTGCTTCTGCTTGTTCTTTTCCTTTTAGAATTTCTATTTCCATTAATTTACGTTCTGTAATATCAATAAAACTCGAAACAATTTCAATAATTGCTCCTTCGGAATTAGTTACTGCAAAAGCGTTATAGAGTAGCCAAGTTGTTTTTTCAGAAGTAGATTTGGCTACACCTAGAATTAAATTTTTAATAGGCAAACCACCATTTAGGATTTGTTGAACAGGATACTGATCTTTAGCCATCATAGAACCATCTTCATGGAGAAAAATCCAATTGGGTATTTCGGTCGCATTAATTTTAATATCGAGCAATTCTGCTGCTTTAACATTGTTTAAAAGAATGGTTCCATTGGTTGCTTGAACTACAATACCGGCATCTAAATTATTTAAAATATCGCGATAACGTTCTCTACTTTTTTGTAATTCAATTTCCGATTGTTTGGCAATAGTAATATCTCGTGAAAGACAAATATAATGCGGTTCATTGGTTTCTGATTCTTCCATAGGAGCTATGGATAATTCAAACCAATGTGTTCCATTGGCTAATTCTAAATCATATTGCTTCCCAGTTGAAAATCCTTTGGTAGCTACTTCTTTTAATGCTAAAGAGAAGCAGGCTGTTGCTGCTTTGGGTAATACTTCTGAAAAGGATTTCCCTATAATTGCAGTAGTTGAATGAGACAATAAATCTTCTTTATGTGAATGATAGTTATAAATTCTTCCTTCTAAATCAATTTCAATCAATAAATCAGGAATCGCATCAATAATTGCTTCTAATTTTTCATACGATTTTTTGAACTCTTCTTCTACTTTTTTACGTTCTGTAATATTAGTTGTAGTGCCTACATACCCAACCACTTCACCTTCTGCATTTCTTTCAGGTATGGCTTGTCCCATTACCCAAACAATAGAACCATCCGGTTTTATAAAACGGTATTCAGATAAAGATAAATCTTGGTGTTCCGTTGCGCTTTCCCAGCCTTTTTGTAAAGAAATGCGGTCTTCTTCATGAACTGCTTCTAACCAGCCATTACCCAATGCTTTCTCATAGGGTAAACCCGTTATTTCTGACCATCTTGGATTTACATATGTGGTGTAACCTGAAGCATCTGTTCTAAAAATACCTACAGGTGAAATTTCTGTAAGAATATGATAACGATTTTCACTTTCGGTCATTTCCTGTAAAGCCTTTTTTCGAATTCTCTCATTCTCAAACACTTCTAAAGCAAAGGAAACATCGGAAGTGGCTTCTTCTAATAAAGCTATTTCTTCCGCATCAAAAAAGTTTTTTTCTGCTGCATAAAAGCAAAAAATACCCACTGTCTCTTCAAATTTTCGAATAGGTAAAATCATTAAAGATTGGTATCCTCTTTGCAAGGCTTCTTCTTTCCACGAACTCATAATATAGTCTTGTGAAATATCATTAATTACAATGTAGGGATCTTTTTTGATAGCTTCACATCGAGAGGAAATAATAGTTTCTTGATTATCCAACAAGGTGTTTTGTATCATCTCAACATAACCATTGTCTTCTCCTGCAATAACTCTAGGGATGACTTTATCTGAAATTTCTTCTTTAACACCAATCCATACCATTTTAAACTTACCCACATTTACTGCAATAGAACAGGCTTCTTGGAAAATGGTATCTTCATCGGTTGTACGCACAATCATTTGGTTCATTTGACTAATAAATTGGTACAATCGATTGGCTTTTACAATTTTTTGTTTGGTTGATATACGTTCGGTTATATCTGTGGCAATACCGTGGCAAATAACCGTCCCTTCGGCTTCTACTACAGGTAAAGAATTGACTTCATGCCATACTAATCCTTTTTTAGGATGATAGTAACGATAGGTACATTGTAAAGGAACTAAATTGGTTTTTGTATTCGTAACACTATCAATTACAAACTGTATATCTTCAGGATGAATTAATTCAAAAATCTTATTGGGATTGTCTCTAATTTCATCATGTGTAAAACCGTAAATTTCGCCTACTGCTTCACTCGCATAAGGATAGGTTAAGGAACCGTCTTTATTTTGCCTCATCGAGTAAATTAAACCAGGAGAAGTAGCGGCTATTTTAGCAAACTTTTCTTTTTCATCTGTAATGAGTTCAAATATTTTTTTTCGTTCGGTTATATCCCTTAATATAACGATAATCCCTTTGATATTAACGTCATCCATCCGATTGTTAATAACCCCTTCTAACCAAATATAATTCCCATTTTCATGTTTAACTTGTAGTGTAATGCTTAAAGGTGTTCGAGGTTGATCTAAAGATTGTTGAATCATTTCGTGTACATAACTCACATAATCTGGATGGATATAATATAAGAGTGGTGTATTAAGATGCGATTCATCTGTCCAACCTGTTATTAAGGCAGACGATTTACTTCTATATAGCGTATTTAGGTTTTCATCCATTAAAATAACAATACTATCATTGTTATCTAATAAAGCATGATATAGATTCTTATAGGTATCTTCACTTTTTTCAATCGAATTTTCCTGCGCTAACTGTTTGCGTAGGCTTTCAATTTCTGCCTCTTGAGCATTCGTCTTCTTCAGTAGCGCTTCATAGGCTCTTTCAATGTCTTTCATGCAATTTTAAAATTTCTATCTGGTACTCAAGTAAACGACAAATTTATAACATTATAATAAAGTTTATTAATAATGATAATCTTTTAAAAATACTAATTTTTTGTATTCTTCGTCTGTTTTATAACATAAAATTAGTAAGAATTCTAAATACTGTTGATAATAGTATAAAATTAGTAATTTCTCTAATGCAAAAATAATACCATTTTACTTGGTAGTTGCTAAAATTGAAAAAATAAAAATTTGAAAATATCTAACTTTCATTTGCAAAAAGATTGTAAGAAATCACTTTAATTGAAATCTATTCTTTTAAACACAAACAAGAAAAGAAAATATGTTGGTTATTAAAATATTGATTGTTAAGTTTTTACAAATTCATTGCTTTTCATTTTAAATATTGGCATAAACTTTGGTTAACGTCTAATAGAAAAACAACTAAAACAAATAAAGCCTTATGAAAAATTTAAAACCAATAGTAGTCCTTATAGCAGTAAGTTTTTTTAGTTATGCGCACGCACAAGTTAGAATAGGCGGTAGTGTAGACATTAGTATTAATTTACCCACTCCTAAAGTGATTATTGTAAAAGAAGAGCCTAGACCGGTTTATACTCCTAAACCACACAAAAAACCAAAAGCACAAAAACCTAAAAAACACCATTGTGAAGAAGTGGTTTATGCTTTAGGAAGCATTCGCAATCAAAATGGTAGATACAATAGTTTTGATTGGCTTATTGTAGATGCTTCATTGGAAAATTTAGGAAACGGTTTAGAACGTTTAACCTATTTTACGAATACTAGAGAAACCATTGAAATTATTATTCGCACTAATAATCCTAACGATTATAATTATCACTTTACTAGAAACCCGCATTGTACGGCAAATACCATTATTTCAGTAGCTATGAATGGTTATGCAATTGCGTTGCATCAAGGAAGTCTTTCTTTACAACCCGGACATCAATTGCATGCTGTACTCAATCTAGATAGCTGCAATGAAGGTACATTTAACGGAACGGTGACATTGTAAATCTTAATTTGTTATGCTTTTATTTGAGCCTCTTTTTTGTATGGAAAGAGGCTCTTTATTTTTTGTTAACACCAATCCTTAAACCATAACGATTCCTTTATGAGTTAGAAATAATGAGTTAATCTGTCTTTAGTTTCTTTGTAAATAACAAACAAATGAAAGACATGAAAAAAAACAGTTCCTTTATTATCAAAGGTTTACAAATGGTACTGCTAAATATTTTAGGTTTAGTAACCCTCACAAGTTGTAGCACATCAGAAATAGATGAAGAAGTACAAGCGGTTCAAAAAAAAGAATCTGTAAATGAAGCAGCTCGAGAGTCGGCTGCCTTTTATGACAATTTAGTTTTACGTTGGGCACCAGTGCATCACCAAGATGTAGACAACGCAGGTTGTGGTTCTATGAATGGAAGAGGAGATTATATTACCAAAATTAATTTTGATAACGATTGGAATTCATCCAATAACTGGAACAATATTGAACCCAATAGAGGATACCAACCTACAGCGCATTGTTATTATTCGGTGGTTGAAACCCATACACATTTCTTCATTATATACGCATTTTTCCATCCTAGAGACTGGACTAACATCTGTTTCTTTGGAATTGACTACCATGAGAACGATTTAGAAGGACAATTGTCTATTATTAAAAAATCGACTGCAAATAATGGTTACGGTGAATTTCAAGGTATGGTAACTGTCGCACATTCCGATTTTTATTCTTTCATTCCTTCTGGAAGTCCCTTACAAGCCAATCAAGAAAGCATTGATGGAAGTGTGTCCTATGAAAATTATAATAATGAATTGCATCCTGTGACAGCTCAAGAATCAAAAGGACATGGTTTAAAAGCTTGGCCAGCTTATAAAATCATTGGCGATGGTATTAAATATTACCCCAGTTTAACCACTGCTGAAGTACCTTCTAATAATGACGATCGCAATGTAAAATACAAGTTGGTTAACATTTTTGAAGCCAATGGTTTTTGGGAAAGACGTTTTAATACCGCTTTTTTAAACAATGCCAAATCATTTCCTTCTACACAAGGTTCGGGTAATGCCAATACACCTTGGAATTGGGATGATAAAGACGATGCTCCTGGAGCAGGTGAATTGGCTACTAATCCAGCCCAACTCGTGAATAACTATTTTAAAAATTTTGGGAATTTCAGTATGACCTATACGCTAAATCCTTACATAGGAATTAATTAACGTTCTTAAGTTTAGTTTTTTAAATGGGAAAGGTCGTCATAAGGCGACCTTTTTTTTATTTCCTTTCTTCTTTTCAAATAGTATGAAGTTATTAAAAAAACGGCACGATTTTTATGGTTTCTTTTTGTTTTTATTCTCGTTTTTTTCGAAAGATATCCTGTTTGTAACCCCTTTTAGTTTTGTTTACTTGCAAAAGGGGTACCACAACACCGAACAAAGCCTGAACAAAACCCGAACAAAAGCGCAACCATACAAACAAACAGCACTATGGCTAAAATAGAAGTAGAAGGCACCTTTTCTAGAAGAATAGGGAATTATGTAATTTATGAATTAAACGGACAAATGATTATTAGAAGTATAAGCGGTTTTAGTAGTACCGACTTATACCACAATAAAAAATACGAAAAATGCAGGCAAAACGCACATGAGTTTGGAAAATTGTCTTCGCAATGCAAAGCCATTCGAATGGCATTAAAGGGAATTTTGCCTAAAAGTAACAATTTAGCAATAGTGAATGCTTTTACTAAAAAGATGCGAAGTTTACTTCTTTTCGATACCATTTCTGAAAAAGGAAAACGCCAATTGGCACAAGCCCTACAAAACCCTTCAGCTAAAACAGCTTTGCAATATTATCCTTTTAATCCTATGAGCCCTTTGGGTTTAGAAGAAGTTACGCTAAACGATACAAGTTTGAGTTTTACAACGCCAGCTTTGTTTTTTCCAGTACATTCTAATAGTATAGGGGTAACAACCCATTTTCTTTTTTTTGATTTTATAACTAATGAAAGCTGGTTGTACAGTAGTTCGATTGCCTATTTTCAAAAAGCCACCTTGCCTGAAATCGTGACGGTTTCCTTACCAGACCAATCCCAAGCGGGTAGTGGAACCCTTTTTACGTTACTAGAAATAGCTTTTTTTGAGCATACAAATGATACTTTTATGCCTTTAGAAGAGGATGCTAGTAAAATTGTGGTAGTGCTTGAGGTGGAGTAACTTGTAGTGCTGAACTTGTTTTAGCATCTTTGATAGGTTGCTATTTTCTAATGAGACCTTTACAGGGTGACACTATTGTGGTTAAAAAAATAAAGATTTAAAAAAAATCACTATCTTTGTATAACAACACTTACAAATTCGTTTACAATTTTCCAACCAAAATACCTAAGGTGCCCTCCAAAAGAGGGCACTTTTTTAATTAGCCATTACTAGGCATTTGACTCATATCCATATAGAAGATTTCCCAATTATGTCCGTCAAGGTCTTCAAAACCTCTTAAGTACATAAAACCATAGTCTTTCGGTTCGTTTGGTTCTTTTCCACCCGCTTGAAGGGCTTTTTCTGCCATTTCATTAACCGCTTGATTGTTTTTTAGTTCCAAGGATAAAATGGCAGCAGCAGTTTTAGATGTAGTGGCAATTTCTTTTGAGGTAAATTCACTAAATTTGGAATGTGTTAATAGCATGACATAAATTTCTTCACTAAAAACCATGCAAGCAGCGGTTTCATCCGTAAAATGTTTGTTATTTGTAAATCCGATAGCCGAATAAAAATCCATTGATTTTGATAAATTGCTTACAGGTAAATTGATAAAGATTTTTGGTTTCATATTTTGTTTATTTTTTATGTTTTCAATAGAATTCGTATCTCTATGGAGCAGTTTCCTTTTGGTTTGCCTTCTAAATTAGTTATTTTCAACGTATTTTTTGAAATTATCTAAAATATTTTGCCACCCTGTTTGTTGCATTTCCATAGGATTCTGTGTTTCCGCTTCAAAGGTTTCGATAATTTGTATTTGATCTTTAACGGGTACAAAAATTATTCTCACAATACGACCATCTTCTAATGTATACGCTAACAATTCATTGGGTTTTACCGCTGTATACGTGCCTGAAAAATCAAAGCTAAAACTACCATCTTTTGCAGCCATCGTATTGGTAAACTGTCCACCTGTTACACAATTGTTTGCTGCTTTTGGTGTATGCCAATCATCCGAAGCAGCACACCATTTGGTAATATGCTCGGGTTGATTCCAATAGTTCCATACTTTTTCAATGGGTGCTTTTATTTTTGTGGTTATGGTAATGCAATTTCGTTCTGATAGCTCTTTTACTATAGCTAAAGCTTTGGGAAACACATCCTCAAAATAGGTAGCATATTCTTCAACAGAATTTAAGTTAACTACTACATGCGTACTACCATTTGTTTCCGTAAGTAAATATTGTTCTTTTGAATTACTCCATTCCGATGCCTTTTCGTTATTTGGGAGTTCTTTGTAATCATCAATTTCCCCTAAATGATTAAACGTCATTTCTACATTGGGTTTTAAAGCAATAATAGTACTATACATTCCTTTTCCTCCAGGAGAATAAAAGTGTATGCGACTTCCTTCTTTCCAATCGGATACCGCATAAGAACCGTGGCAAAACACACTTGTCCATTGCATGTACGTTAAATCATTCCATAAAACGTCCCACACTTTATCTGCTTTTGCGTTAATGGTTACTTCAAATTTTTGTGCTATCATGTTTTTATTTTTTTATTTGTTATACGCTTGTTGTATTTTTTTGCAATCAATTTTCTTCATTTGTAACATGGCTTGCGTAACCTGTGCTACTTTTTCCGGATTTTTATCATTCATGAATTGGGGTAACATTTCAGGTATAATTTGCCAAGAAATACCGAATTTATCTTTCAACCAGCCACATTGACTTTCCTGACCTCCGTTTTGAAGAAATGCATTCCAATAATAATCTACTTCTTCTTGATTGGTACAGTTCACAACAAAAGAGAACGCTTCATTAAAATCAAAATGATGTTCCATCGGACTTTCCATAGCGATGAATTTTTGGTTGGCCAATGTAAATTCTGCAAATTCAATTTTTCCTGCACTATTTGGGTTACTGGTATCAAATTTACTCATGAATAGTATTTCAGAATTTGGAAATAAAGAAGTATAAAAAGTAATTGCTTCTTCTGCAAATCCGAATTTTTTATCTACAAAAAGGAATGTGGGAACAATTTGCAAAGGATCACCATCTAGAAATAATTGCCAAGACAAACCATATTTATCGTTGACCCAACCGTATTTTTTGCTCCAAGGATAGTCACCTAAATCCATGAGAATGGTTCCATTTTCCTTTAATGTATTCCATAGTGTATCTATTTCGTCTGTATCATTTGATTTTATAAAAAAGGAAATCGCATTGGTAAACGTAAAAAGCGGACCACCATTAAGAGCATTACATTCTAAATTATTTAACTGAAATGTGGTAACTAATGGATTGTTACTTTGAATTTTAGAATTTGGGAACACAGAAGTGTAAAAGCTTGCCGCTTGATTTGCTTGATTATCAAACCATAAAAATGGAGTTATTTTTTGTGTTTTCATCCTTGTTTTAATTTGTGATAATAAAAATACGAAACACCTAAAATAAAAAGGATGAATAGAGGAAAAAACGTTTGCAAATTCCATCCATCGACAGCGGCATGACTGATCATGGCAAAAATAAAATTAAAAGTAAAACCTGCATAAGCCCATTCTTTCAATCGAGAGGGTATTTTAGGCACAACTAGAATAATAACTCCTAAGATTTTAAATATTACTAGTGCATTTCCAAAGTATTGAGGATACCCTAAGTGTCTAATTCCTTCTTTGGCTAATTCTGTTTGAGAAGTTAAAGCAGGCATAAGACCTTCAAATAAAGCAATTAAGAGCGTTGCCGTCCAAAATAGTATTTTTTGTTTTTTCATAATAGATGTATTTAGGTGTTAATTTTTATACAAATAGCAATTGAGATTGGTCTAAAAAGAGAATTTTAAAATTATTTATTCGTTTACAATAATACTTCCCTTTTTTAAGGGTAACATTCTCCATTTTAGGAGTATTAGCTTCATTTGGAAATAATTTGGTTGCAACCGCCTTATAGGTTATTATTCCATTTTGGTTCCTATAAGAAACACCAAAATACATTCTATTAGAATCATATGTTACAAAGGAATACAAGTCTTGGTGCGCTTTTAAAACACCATCTGGAAAAGAGGTCGCTGTGACACAAAAAACGGTACTGTCTGTTTGCAAATTAAAATATTCCATTTTGATTGAATTTCGATAGTTCAAAATTAGTAAGATATACAACGTTAAAAAAGGTGCAATTATGACAATACCATTGGTAAATTGCGACAATAGTTTTTTATATTTGTTTACCAATGAAATAAACTATGAAAACCATAAGTATTCTAGTGCCTAAAACGGCTGTAACTGCTGCAATTGTTGATTCTCAATATATTTTTGCGTCGGTGAACCAATTTTATGCAAATGATGGAAAAGAAATTCCTTTTAAAATACAATTGGTAGGAGAAACCAAGACCGTACTTTTAAATCAAGGCACTGTAGCGATACATACCGATTTTGTTTTAGGAGAACAACCACAATCCGATTTAATTATTGTACCACCAATTGGTCAGAATGTGGCAGATGCTTTAGCGCAAAATGAACCACTCATTCCTTGGTTAGTGCAAGAATATCAAAAAGGAGCAGAAATAGCGAGTTTGTGTATTGGTGCTTTTCTGTTGGCTAAAACAGGATTATTGAATGATAAATCGTGTTCTACGCATTGGATGTACGTAGAGACTTTACAACAATTTTTTCCAGAAGTACATGTGGTTAATGATTTAATCATTACTGAAGAGAAAGGCTTGTATACTAGTGGTGGAGCAACTTCCTATTGGAATTTATTATTGCATTTAGTAGAAAAATATACCGATAAAGAAACGGCAGTTTTAATTTCAAAATTTTTCCTTTTAGATATTAATAGAAGAAGTCAGAATGCGTTTACTATTTTTAAAGGACAACGTTCGCATAATGATACCGATATTTTAAAAATTCAGGATTATATTGAATCGGAATTTGATAAGAAAATAAGTATTGAAGAACTGGCATCTTATAGTAATTTAAGCCGCAGAACATTAGAAAGACGTTTTAAAAAAGCGACCAATAACACGATTATTGAATACCTACAACGTGTTAAAATTGAAGCCGCAAAAAAAGAATTAGAAAAGGGTTTAAAAACAATTAACGAAGTGATGTATGAAGTAGGTTATACCGATAGTAAGTCGTTTAGAGATATTTTTAAGAAACATACTTCCATGTCGCCTATTGATTATAAAAAGAAATACAATTTGAATTAACACATGAGAGCAAATTATTTTTTGAGTAGTATTTTTATAATTTTATTTTCATGTAATGGTTTTCAGTCAATTGAAAATAGAACTCTTGGTATTCAGCCTTATGAGAATTTCTCTGTAAAAATGACAGATAGCATCATTCAAGCTATTAGTACAATTTATAATCTAAAAGTAGTTGTTTTACCAATTCAAAAATTGCCTCAAAAAACATTTATTAATCAAAAATCACCTCGGTATAGAGCAGACAGTTTAATCCGTTTTCAAAAAAAAAATTTAGATACTCTAAATTATATTTTAGGTCTTACACATAAGGATATTTCTACAACTAAAAGAGATGGTAATGGAAATATAAAAAAGCCTCTTTATAAATATGAAGATTGGGGAGTGATGGGATTAGCCTATTGTCCTGGTACTAGCGGAATTGTTTCTACTTTTCGTTTGAAACATAAAAATCCTAAGGTTCATATGCTACGTGTAAAGAAAATAGTTATACATGAACTAGGGCATAATTTAGGATTACCACATTGTCCGAATAAAAAATGTGTGATGACTGATGCAGTAGAAAGTATCGCTACTATAGATAATGCGGAATTAGCTTTATGTTCTAATTGTAAAAGAAAAATTTCAAATTAAAGCTAATCCCGATTTTTTATAAACTTTTAATATTTTCCATTTAAAAGCTCGCCACCAATAGTGGACTTTGCTACGATGCCTATTTTTTTCATCATTTCATAGGTGGTACAGACCGCAGCAGAAGTCACAGGAATGCCAGATTCCGCTTGAATTAAATCAATTGCTTCTAGAGATGGCATTTGTACGCAAGCCGAAGCGACTAATACATCTACATCTGTTAAATCCAATTGCTTGTAAATTTGCAATAAATTCATTGGATCTTGTGCGGCTACTTCTAAATTATCAGGAATTTCTAATGCAATGCTTTCTTTCACTTTAATGCCTTGATGTTCAATATAATCGACAACTTTATCAGTTAAAGGACGCATGTAAGGCGTAATAATGGAAATTTGTTTCGCGCCTAAAACCTTTAAACCATTAATTAATGCACCAGCAGAGGTTACAATAGGAGTAGGGAAGTCATTTGCTACCGTTTCTTGATGTAAATTTACTTCAGAAACACAATGATAGCCTCTGCCCATACTCATAATCGCTACTAAGCAAGCATAGCCCATTACATCTACATGCGCATCGGATAATTCTTGAGCACATTTTAAACTCATTTTATCCATAGCTTCCAGTTCTTCTTTGGTAACTTTTTTCATGCGCATTCTACTGCTATGAAACGTAAAACGTTCTGGTAAAATGGTCTCTCTGGCACGAAAGATAGCTGGTATTTCCGTTTCCATTGTAATATTGGAGGAAGGAACAATTTGTCCTATTTTGTATTTTTTAGTCATATTCTAAAATTTAGTGCTACTAAACAGCAAAAATTATTTACTATAAATAGTACGCTTTTTTTATTATTTTATCCCTCGACTGCGCTCGGGAAGACAATGGTATACTAATTTCGTTTGTCACCCTGAGCGCAGTCGAAGGGCATTTAAAGGTTATAATTTGAATTTGTAGCATTTCTGCATTCAGCTAATGTTTGGATTAAATCAAAATTGCCTATAATTAATGCTTCTTTTTTAACTTTTGACCATTTTTTTAGTTTTTTCTCAAAATAAATCGCTTGATTCGGTTCTGTAAATTCTTGATACCAAACTAATTTTACAGGTCTTTTTTTAAAAGTATATGCATTTGATAATTTTCCGTCATTATGTTCATTTACTCTTCTTTCAAGATCATTTGTAATTCCTGTATACAAAGAATTGTCGGAACATCTTAAAATATATACATAATAAAATTTCATATTTCTCTTGTATGTCCCTCGACTGCGCTCGGGAAGACAATGGTATCCTAATTTTGTTTGTCACCCTGAGCGCAGTCGAAGGGCATTTAAATTATATTTCTTTCACTGTATTTTCTATAGATCCAATTTTTTCAACAGTACATTTCACCACATCGCCATCTTGTAACCATTCTTGAGGTGTTCTTCCTGCACCAACACCTGCAGGTGTACCCGTTGCAATAATATCACCAGGTTCCAATGTGAAAACCGTACTTAAATCTTCGATTAAATCATTGATATTGAATAGCATGAATTTAGTATTAGAGCTTTGTTTTTCAATGCCATTAACGGTCAAAGAAAGATTTAAATTATGAGGATTTTCAATTTCATCTTTAGTAACCAAAATAGGTCCCATAGGCGCAAAAGTATCTTGCCCTTTGGAAACAATCCATTGCCCAGAACGACGACAATCTCTGGCAGAAATATCGTTAATTATAGTATATCCAAAAACATAATCTAAAGCATCTGATTTAGGTACATACTTTCCTTTCTTTCCAATTACAACGGCTAATTCTACTTCCCAGTCTAATTGATTGGTTAGTTTTCTATTTAATAGTACGTTTGTATTTGTTGCAGTAACTGTAGTGGGTGGTTTGGAAAAAATTACGGGTTGCTGTGGCAATTCTTTTGAAGTATCTAATGATCTAGCACTTTCCGCTACGTGTTCTGTATAATTTAACCCAATACCAATGATATTTTTACGTGGTTTTGGAATAGGCGCTAAAAAAGTTGCTTCTTCGATAGGAATACTAATTTCTTCAAAATCAACAGCTCTTGTTTCAGCAATTAAATCCGTAATTTCGGAAATAACTTCAAAACCTAAATCAATTAAATCGAGCATATTATCGGGTAGTGGAAAATTGGAAATATTTCCAAAATCTTCCATATCAACCACTAAATTATCATATAAAAAACCTAATCTTGGTTCTGAATCTTTGGTTTGGTAGGTAAGTAGTTTCATTTTTATTAATTTTTTCCCTCGACTGTGCTCGGGATGACAATGTTATTTATTTAAATTGATTTTCTATTACAATTGTTGATGTCCGTTATTTTCTAAATATTCCTTGCCTTGATATAAACCTAGTTTTTCAATAACTGGCAAATCATTAAAATTGAACAAACAAGCATCTTCGGTTTCGGATAGGTTATGATGTTCATGCCACGACCAACTTGGAACACAGAATATATCTCTTTCTTTCCAATCGAAGCGTTTTCCATCGATTAGGGTATATCCTTTTCCTTTGGCACATTGGTACACAAAAGACCCAGTATGTTTGTGTGCTTTTCCTTTAAAACCTGCAGGTAATAATTGCATGGCAGCGCCCATAGTTTGCATGACATGTCCTCCTGTTAAAGGATTAGAATATTGCATAAAAATACCATCAAAGGGATTAATCGTATTACTTTTTGAAGCTTCAACCAAAGCAGGATAGACTTTAGACCAAGAAAATTTGAATAAAGGAGAGTAGGGTTTGTCCCAAACTTTGTCAGCTGGAATGATACCTGCTGTACCATAATTTATAGGGGAATAATTTAATGGTACATCCAAAGGTTGTTTGCCATCAAAAACGGCATAATCATTGGCTTCTAAAGCATTCACTAAGGGAATGTCTAAACCGTCTTGCCAAATACAAGTCTTTCCATTAGCATTTACACCATGTTCGTGCCAAGTGGAATTAGGAGTAATGACAAAATCATTCACTTCAAATGTAATTTTATTGCCGTCTACAACCGTGTAACCGCCTTCACCTTCCATAATAAAACGTAGGGCAGAAGCTTTGTGTTTATGAGCAGACGTAAACTCACCAGGTTTCGTAACTTGAATTCCGGTGTACAACCATCCTACAGCAGCCGAAACGTCTTTTCTTTTATCGTTAACCAAATACACCACGCGTCTTCCAGCTTGTTCTGGAGTAACTAATTCGGAAGATTGTAACACTAGTTCGCGTAAATCATCATATTTCCAAAGCATAGGAACCGAATTGGATTTGGGTTCCCAAGGTTCAATGTCATTGGCAACGGTCCATAAAGCACCAGCTCCAAGATTTTCAAGCTTTTTGTAATAAGCCATTAATTCGGGTGAGTCTTGTACTCTTGCACGACCATATTGATCGTCTGAATGATTTTCTTGCATTTTATTTTCTTTTTTGTGTTACCCTGAGCGGAGTCAAAGAGCAACTATTTTTTATTAAATTCGTCGTGATCGTTAATAAATGTAATCTTTCTTGTTGGAGCAGTATTTACCCGCAAATCAAAAATATCAAATCGATTGTAATGTCCTAAAATATCATGCATTTGTTTCGGTTGGATGCATTTAGACAAATCAATGTCTGCATAAATAATACCTTCCTCATCAATTAAAGGCTCTCCAATTACAGCACCATTCGGACCAATAAAACCAGAGAAAGCTGAATTTTTTCGTGTTAAAACTTCGTCAACATTGGGTACATCTTCACGTAAAGCCTCTTTAATTTCTTCAGATATAGTGGAACAAGATACGATAGTAAATAATTTCCCTTCAAAAGAATGGGCTGCTGCTCTAATTTTAATGGCTTCTGCCATATTGTAATCGGGTGGAGCCACAGGTAAAGAAATATAATTGGCAATGTGCACCAATTCGCCTTGAGCTAATAATGTAAAACGTGCTAATGTATTGGTGTTTTCTCCACAAGCCAAAGTTCCCAGAGGACCAACTTCCGTATCATATACTTTTAAAGAGGAACCATCACCAGAAGTCCATGTTAATTTTTCTGCCCAAGTAGGTACTAATTTTCGGTGTTTACCAATGAGTTTCCCTTGGTTGTCAATTATAATGTTGGTATTGTATATTTCGCCAAAAGAATCCCCTCTTTCATTTAATCCAATAACGATGTGAATATTATAGTCTTTAGCTGCTTGAAACAAAGGTTGCATCACTTCATCTTCCATTTTTACAGCAGCTTTATATAATTTTTCATACCACTGACTGCCTTGAACGGGTGTCATAATCCAGTTCCAATACGGATAACCCGCAATAAAGACTTCTGGAAATGCAATTAATTGCGCCCCATTATTACTAGCTTCTTTAATGAAAATAATGGCTTTTGCAATTGTTTTTTCGACATCTAAAAAAACAGGAGCGGTTTGTACGGTTGCTGCTTTGAATTTTTTAAACATGAGACTTTCGAATAAAAATAAAATATACAATAAAGAAAATACCTAATAGAAGGATAAAAATGCCATGTAATCGGGTAGTTTTAGAATACATATAAATTTTCTCACCATTTGAAAGCCTTTTTTTACTTGTTAATAAAAAAAATGCAATACCAATACCAACGAAACCGCTTATAATTGCAAATGCATATCCTATTGCAATTGTTACAAAATCAGATTTTTCAGGTTTATCGGCTTGCTCTTTTTTTAAAGTTTGATTGCTAATTATTTCTTCATTTTCAACAGTAATGTTTTGTTGTTTTAAAAGATATTTAGCTAGTTTAACATCTATTGGATGCCATTCATCATAATTTTTAACTACATCTTTTAATTCACTAATTGAAAAACTAAAAAGAGGATGTTGCGGATCAAAATCATTAATATTAAATGGCATTTTATCTTCTAACAATTGAGATATTTTGGTAAACTCTTCTTCCTTAGCCATTATTAAAATAGAATCTTTTGAAGTATCATTTGATAAACTGGGATCAAAATCTTTAGCTGTGTCTTTAACTTTGAAAACGATATTATTTTCATTTAAAATTTTAATAATATCATTTGCAATTGATACATCGGTTATGCTCATAAATGTTTTTAAATGACTCATACAATATACTGGGTTATTTTTGACTTAATTTCTTCATTAAAAGGTTCTGATTTTATGCTATTTCTGTCTTCAGCTATGGTGACGTTTACCAAAGTGACTTCTCCATCTAAAACTATTTGTTGGTTTTCATTTACAAATTGAAAACCGCAAATCACTGCAGATGATTTTAGTTCCTTTACCCAAAGCGATTTCGTTAATACTTCTCCTAAACGAGCTGCATTTTTAAACTGTACTTTTAAATCTACGGTAGGTATCCCATTGGTATCATGCATTTTTGAAAAAGGCCTTTCTAAAGCTTCTTCAAACCAATCTTCTACTATATCGTTTAACATTTCTAAAAAGCGAGGATAGAATACAATTCCTGCGTAATCAATATGTTTAAAACGTATTTTTTCTTGTTTTATAAAAGGCTTATTCATTTTTATTATTGAATTTTGATTTTAATTCCAAACTTCTCTTTTCTGCTAATTTCGAATAATTTTCTTCTTCTTCTTTTGTATCAGTTAAATAGGTAATTCCGAATTCCTCGAAAAGTTTTTGTTGGAATAACATACTATCTTCTAAAAACTTTAAATTTTTAGTCGCATAAGAATTAAAACAACCAAAACATAGCTCAATATATCCCAGTATTTTATCTTCCTTATTATAAAAGACGATAGTGTGTCTTGGAAAGTAGCAATCGGCTCTTTCATCAATATAATCATCTGTAGAAACTAAACTATTCTTTAGTTTTTTAATTTGTTTTTTGTTTAAAATAATTTTATTTCGTAAATATTTTTCAGGAAATGAGATTGCAACTACTTTTCCTTTGTTATAAATCATATATCTTTTTTCACCTTCCCATTTAGTTAAATCCAAGAATGCATAAATTTCAATTTTTTTTGTTTGTTTGAAAATGCAATTAATTAGTTTTATATTTTCATTTTGACTTATGCAAGTGAATAATTGAAACAGCGCGAGTATTAAAAAAATCTTTTTCATAATTTACTTTAACTTAAATCGTTGTATTTTTCCCGTTTCGGTTTTAGGCAAACATTCCCTAAAATGAATTACTCTAGGGTATTTATAAGGAGCAGCTACATCTTTGAACCACAATTGTATAGATTTAGCCAATTCATCTGATGCTTTAAAAGTATCTTTCAACACAATATGTGCACATACAAGCATGCCTCTTTCGGTATCAGGTAATCCAACAACCGCACATTCTAAGACGGCTTCATGTGTTAAAAGTACGGATTCTACTTCAATTGCAGCGATATTATAACCAGAAGAAATTATCATGTCATCGCCTCGAGCTACAAACCAATAATACCCTTTCTCATCTTTTTTGAAAATATCACCCGTTATATTCCAACCCGCTTCAACATAGGCTTTTTGTTTTTCTTCTCTATTTAGATATTTACAACCCGTAATGCCTCTAACCGCTAATCTTCCCGGTTGATTTGCGACCAATTCCTTTCCATTAGCATCGATTATTTTGGCTTCGTATCCTAAAATCGGTAAACCCGTTGCTCCAGGAATTCTATTTTCTTCATTGGATGAAATAAAAATATGAAGCATTTCTGTTGCACCAATGCCATCAATTATTTTTAATCCTGTTGCTTTATACCAATCTTCCCAAACTTGAATAGGTAGGGTTTCACCAGCGGAAACACATCTTCTTAAACTGGAAACATCATATTCCGTTAATTTTGTAGTTAAGATACGCCAAGCGGTAGGTGCTGTAAAACAAATGGTGATTTTATAGCGTTCAATGGCTTGCAATAACACATCCGGACTTGGTTTTTCAATTAAAAATGTTGAGGCTCCAAAATACATCGGAAATAAAACCAAACCACCCAATCCAAAGGTAAAGCCTAAAGGTGGACTACCCGTAAAAATATCTTCTTTCGTAGGTTGTAACGAATAATTTGGAAAAGCTTCACAAATATTCAAAATGTCTCGATGAAAATGGGCAGTCATTTTGGGTAAACCAGTGGTACCAGAGGTAAAGCCAATGATACAAACATCATCTGCTTTAGATGAATAATTGTTGAAAACCTTGGGTTTAGATTGCATGAATGGTTCTAAATCACCATTTCTATAGTAACATTTTTGTTTTAAAGAGGGAGAAGTTACAAGTTCGAGTTCATCGGCCAAATCACTATCAGCAATTGCGATACTAATTTCGGCACAATCAATAATCGTAGTTAATTCTTTAGCACGAAGTAACGGCATGGTTGCTACAACTATACCACCTGCCTTAATAATCGCAAACCAGCAAGCCACCATCATAGGATTATTGGCAGAACGTAATAAAACACGATTTCCAGTAACTAATCCTAAATCATCGACTAAAACATGTGCAATTTGATTGGCTTTGTCATATAAATCTTGATACGTCCAAGTTTCGTTAAACGTACGTAAACAAACGGCATTCCCATTTCCATTTTTAATATGTATATCCAATAAATCTTCCACACAATTTAAACTTTCGGGCCTTTTAAATTGAGGCAAATCTAAAAAAGAATACTGCGGCAGTAATTCTTCTGAAGGTAAATTATCGTGTGCAAAATTATCTGTATACCTTTTCATTTTAAGAATTTAAAAAGTTAACAATGGAATTAAAATAGAGTTCGTAAGCATCAAGCCATCCATAATGACCACAATTTTCCATAAGCACTAATTTAGAATTTGGAAAAGCGGTTTCAATTTCTAAAGCTGTTTCTACAGAAATAATATCATTTTTGCCTTGTAAAATAAGAACAGGTTGTTTAAAATTGGTAAAAGAATCAGTGCAGTCATATTTTATCGCAACTAAGTCATTAAAAACTAAAGCATTGATATTCATTTTTACTTGTGTTAATCTTTCTGCTATAATTGGCGCTTTAGATTTGTCGTAAACATAAGCAAAAGCCAAATATTTAGCTCTTTGAGTTGCTGTTTCAACGGAAGTGTCACCATTGGCTATTTTTCTTCGATAATACGTAAGACTATCCAATTGATTCTTAATCAAATTATTTTCTAATCGTTCTTGAATTGTGGTCGTAAAGTTCATACTAACACCACCTGATGAAGAGAAAATGAGCTTGTCAATAGTTTCAGGATGTTTGGTACTGTAATAGGTGGCTAAAATGCCTCCAAAAGAGTGACCTAAGATGGTCCACTTTTCAATTTTAAGATGTTTTCTCAAATTTTCAATATCTTTCACCATTGCATCCATGGTAATAGTTTTAGTATTTACTTCTTTAAGGGTTGATTTTCCAGTTCCTCTTTGGTCATATAGAATACATTGATAGTTTCTATTGGCTAATTCCTTTGCTAAATAGCCAAATCCTTCTGAATTCATGCCAGGACCACCATTAATTATCAATATGGGCTTACCCGAACCAAAGATTTGATAATATAAATTAGAGTCGTTGCTTTGAATACGATCACTAGTTTGCGAAAAAATCAAAGAAGGGAAAAAGAATACATAAAGGAGACGTTGTTTCATCATGATTTTTTATTACTCTTTGGTTTTAAAGCCTTTTTCATCGCTTCTAGTTTTTTTCTTTCACTTCCTTTTAAAGGATATAAGTGTGAAATTCCCATTTGATACGACTTAGGGATATCGTTTGTTTGAAACCCTTCATAAGCTTGTGCCTTTCTAACAAAATAAGGGTCTAATAATAAAGGTCTGCCTAAAGCCACTATATCAGCTCTACCATTTAATAAAATTGTATTAATCTGATCGATGTCTTGAATGTATCCAGCAGTGATAGTTGGGATGTGTACCGTATTTCGAATGGTATCTGAAAATGGGGTTTGCCACATTCTTCCCGTTTGTGGTTTTTGATTACTAACTGTATTTCCTGTGGAAACGTTAATAATATCGGCTCCAGCATCTTTAAAAGCTTGCGCAATGTAGCGTACATCCGCTTCACTAATTCCATTTTCTGCCCAATCAGTTGCAGAAATACGAACAGAAATTGGTTTTTCTTCTGGGAAAGCGGCACGAATACTATTAAAAACATGAAGAGGAAATCGTACACGATTTACAATACTACCTCCATATGCATCGTTTCTTTTATTGGTTAAAGGTGATAAAAAAGAAGCCAATAAGAAACCATGATGTGCTTGTAACTCTATCATGTCAAAACCAGCCTCATTAGCATTTTTAGTCGCTTGAATAAATTGATGAGTTATTGCTTCCATATCATTACTATCCATTTCTTTTGGTATAGGTGCGGTTTCGTTAAACGGAATAGCCGAAGCGGATATCAAATTCCATTTTTCTTTTAATTCTTCAGTTTCCCAAGGCTTTTTAGTAGCCCCTTTCCTTCCAGAGTGTCCTAATTGAATACCTATCTTACAAGCTGTATATTGATGAATAAAACTAGTTATCCTCTTCCATTCAAGTACTTGATTTTTAGTATAAATACCTGCACAACCTAAAGTAATTCTTCCAGTTTCTGAAATAGCTGTCATTTCGGTAAGAATTAACCCTAAACCACCTAACGCCCGAGACGTGTAATGTTGGAAATGCCAATCGTTAACTACACCATCCTGAGCGGAATATTGTCCCATGGCACTCATAGCAATACGGTTTTGTAAAACTACATCGCGCAATTTAAAAGGTGTAAAGGCAGCAGGTATTTCGACTCCGTTTGATGCGACAGTTTGATTTTTGATATTGAATTCTTGTAAGACTTTATTTGTAAATGTTTTATCACGAATACGAAGGTTTTCATATGTCACTTTTTTGGAACGCGTCATGCATCCAAAAGCAAATTGATAAAAAGGGTGTTGCATATGACGGTCCATATTTTCAAACCAATCTAGGGAAATAGTAGCTGCATATTGAATCATTTCAACTGTATTCCTTCTTGTTTTTTCATAGGTTTCAAAAGCTGTAGTAATCGCTTCGGGATGCGCTACAATAGCATCCGATAATGCAATCGCACATTCCATAGCCAATTTGGTTCCTGAGCCAATAGAATAGTGCGCTGTAGCTTTGGCATCACCTAAAAGCACTACATTATCTTTGTACCAACGCGCATTGGTAACATGTGGAAATTGTCTCCAATGCGATTTATTGGTAATCAAAGCATGACCCTCTAATTCCTCTTTGAATAAGTTTTCCAGTTTCTCAGTTGTATCTTTTTCATCATACGTGTCAAACCCTAATTTTTCCCAAGTTTCAGGAGCACATTCAAAAATCCAAGTACTTTTTCCTTCTTCGTACTGATAGGTATGGGCTGCAACTGTACCCATAGGAGTTTTTTTGAAAAAATAAGTAAAAGCATCTAAAGGTTTGGTAGATCCCATCCAAACAAATTTGTTTTTCTTTAATTGAATTTGGGTACCAAATGAATCCTCAAACTGGTTTCTAATAGTGCTACTAATTCCATCACATGCTACAATAACATCAGCATCTTTAAATGCTTCAAGGGTATCAACAGTGGTTTCGAAATGCAAACGAACGCCTTCTTGTTCACAGCGTAAGTGTAATAATTGCAATAAAGTCTTTCTGGAACAACCACAAAACCCGTTACCTGCACTGCTCACTTGTTGTCCGTCTCTTGCAATGATAATATCATCCCAATATGCAAATTTACTTCGGATTAACTCATAGGAAGGCATATCTCTTTTTAAAAATTCACCTAAGGTTTCATCTGAAAAAACAACTCCAAAGCCAAAACTGTCATCGGGTTTATTTCGTTCATAAACATCAATTTCACAATCTGGCATTGCCTTTTTGGTTAATATGGAAAAATATAAGCCTCCAGGACCACCACCTACAACTGTTATTTTTAATTTTTTAGCCATTTATTGAGTAAAAGTTGCTTCTAAAATGATATGATTTATAAATATGTGTATTTGTTATTTTCTTTTTATAGAAAAAATTTCTCCTAGTTTTCCATAATTAGAACCTGCTAATCTAGCAATAGGCGTATAGGTTTCTAAATTGATTCTATTATTCTCCATAAGAATCGAATCATCGATATGCATTGTAATGATTTTACCAATAACCACACAAGCACCGCCTTTAGTAGCATTATCAATAAAATAATGGTGTATCATTTCGCATTCAAAATGTACTAAACTTTCTTTCACTCTTTTGGGTAAGACAGATACAGAATCAATAGGAGTGAGGTTTGCCAATTGAAATTCATCAATTTCAGCGCTTACACTTTCTGAAGTAAGATTCATTTGTTCTACTACATTTTCAGTAACCATATTGACTACAAATTGTCCGTTTTGGAGCACATTATTAAGTGTATCTTTATTAGTATCATTTTCTCTTCGGGTAGAAAATAAAAGACAAGGGGGATCACTGCTTACCATATTAAAATAAGAAAAAGGAGCCAAATTATTAATACCATTAGCATCAATAGTTGAAATCCATCCGATAGGTCTAGGTATAATCGTACCCGTTAAAAGTTTATAAAGAACCGAAGGATCTGTTTCTTGGGTATTGTATTGCATTCGTGTTGTTGTTTTTACAAATTAAATAAAATTTATGCTATTTTTTTTAAGAATAAACAAATAATTACTAAAAAATAGTACAAATGTTAGCTACTCAACAGCATTGCTTAATAAAGTAATCCTTTTAAAAGTAAGTTTTGAAAATGACTTTAAAGAACCGTTTTCAATTTTAAATAACCATTTATTAATATTATTCTTTTTAGGTTACTCGGATATTTTTGTAAATTTGAAACAATACAAACAAACATATTAATAACATGAAAAATTTAAAAAAAGCTGTTTTAGCATTAGCTTTAGTGGTATTTGTTTCCTGTGATAAAGAAGAAATAAAGGATACCAATACGGTTGATTCAAAACGAGTAGAGACAAAAGATGCTACAGCAAGAACAACGGAAGTACGTTTTGATGTTTACATTAAATTAGTGACACAATCAGGGCAAGAAATTCCTGCTAGTACCTTACCAGGTTATGGAGCAACAAATTTAGAGACAGGTGATTTTTATTATGATTCACCTTATGAGCCAGGTTTATTTGAAAGTTTACCAATAGGAACGTATCGTTTTATTGCTCGTGATGGTTATTGGGATGGTGCTTCATCAGCTATTGTAGAGGTTACTCCAGAAAATGAAGAACCAGAAGGATGGATTTATGCAACTCTACACTACTGGTCTGAATAATTGAATTACCAATTTTAATTCATACAATGCGAAAAGGAAACTAATATTAATTAGTTTCCTTTTTTTTATCAAATGCTATATATGTTAGCTAGCTAACTTGCTGTATTGGAATTTAGAAGTACTTTCGAATAAAAAAAGATGCAATTTCAAAAAATAATTTTAGTATTTCTTTTGAGCTTTTTATTTTCATGCCAAAAAGACGAAATGACCCATGATTCTAAAATAGAGAATCCAATCCTTTTATACAAAGGTATTTTTGAACCAACCCCTGCTATTGAAGTTTCAGGAAATGCTTCTATTTATAAAAATATGGCACAAAGATATGTTTCTCTTGATGATTTTAGTATTTCAGAGGGTCCTGATTTAAAAGTATATCTTTCTACTTCAAATACTCCTGAAACCTTTATTAATCTAGGAGATTTAACATCAGCTACCATTTATACTATACCAGAAAACATAGATTTAAATGTATATACTTATGTTTTAATACATTGTGAAACCTATAATCATTTATATGCTATTGCATTATTAGAAGAGTAATATAAAATCACATAATTTCTTTAAAGATTTTTTTAATTAAATTAATTTCATCAACATACATCGTTTTCTTTCTTGTAGCAAAATGTAAAATATTTTCTAAAGGTGTTTTTCCTTGCCAAACAAGTTGAATTTGTTGCTTATCTATTTCTTTTTTGCACAAGAAATCAGGAACTACTGCTAATCCTTTTCCGCTATTAAGACATCGGACAATAGAATTTAAATTAGGTACAATATAATTGGGACGAAAATCGGCTGTCTTTCCAAAATTTAATTGCCAAAAACGTCTCAAATGTTCCATGTCGCCAGTTGTACCATACCATTTTTGTTGTTTTAACCAATTTTCAGTTAATAACATATCCTTTTTTGCTAAAATAGCTTTAAAATCATTCGTATCTATCTCATTTCCGCCAACAAGTATTATGGTTTCAGAAGAAAAAGCTTCGTAATCAAGTGTGTTTTTTGCTACCATTTGTGGTGTAATAATCAAATCTAATATGCCCTTTTCTAGATTTTCTATCATTTCTGGGTATTCACCAAATTGAATGATTACGTTAAAAGGTAAACTAGAAATATACGGTTCTAAAGTAGTTTGAAAAGTTTCAAAACACATACCTATACTAATGGTAGGGGTATGCTTTTCTGTACTCCTTTGAAAAATTTGCTCTGCTTCTTCTAATTTTGATAAGGCATCCAAAATAAAATTATACAACACTTTCCCTTTTTCTGTGGGTACCATTTTTCGACCTGTTCGATCAAAAAGCTTATAACCCACATAGTTTTCTAGAGAACTTAAATGCAAACTTACACCAGGTTGGGAAATAAATAAAACCTCCGCTGCTCCTGTTAATGTTCCCGTTTTGTAAACGGCTTTAAAAGTGCGATACCATTCTAAATTTATCATTTTTAACTATTATAATTATAATACAAAGGTATTAATTATCTTATTTTTATAATAGTAAAAGCTGAAGTAAATTTGTACTGTAATATTAAAGGAACACAAAATGACAAAAATATTTATTATTAATGGAGGCCAAAAGTTTGGTCATTCTGGAGGTAAATTCAATGCAACTATTGCTCATGAGACAGTTGCCTTTTTTCAAAACAACGCTAATTTTGAAGTACAAACTACCGATATTAACGAGAGTTATAATCTAGCTGAAGAAGTCGCTAAATACGTTTGGGCAGATGTTGTTATTTATCATACACCTATTTGGTGGTTTCAGCTTCCTTTTGGTTTTAAAAAATATATTGATGAAGTTTTTACAGAAGGTCATGCCAAAGGAATTTATTTAAGCGATGGCCGTTCTTCTGCTAATCCAACAAGAAATTACGGAACTGGAGGTATGTTACACGGTAAAAAATATATGCTTACTACTTCATGGAATGCTCCTAAAGAAGCATTTACTTTACCAGGAGAGTTTTTTAATGAAACCAGTGTAGATGATGGTCCATTGTTTGGTTTCCATAAAATGAATGCTTTTACTGGTATGACATCGCTTGAAAGTATGCATTTTCATGATGTGGAAAAAAATGCTAACGTTCCAAGAGATATCGCGTTATATAAAGCGCATTTAACTAAATTATTTTTAAATTAAGTATGAAAAAAATTAATATTACTGTTATTCTAACGGCAAAAGAAAGCACAACTGAAGAATTGAAAAATCAGTTATTAAACTTAGTGGCACCTTCAAGAAAAGAAACAGGTTGCTTGCAATATGATTTGCATCAAAGTACTGAAAAATCAAACGTATTTGTATTGCACGAAATATGGGAAAATGAAGCTATTTTTGAAAAGCACAACAATCAGGAATATGTAAAAGCTTTTTTTGCATTAGCTCCAAGTTTACTAGAAAAAGAAGCGGAAATTATATTTACGCAACCTATAGTATAAATTAAAAAGGAGCTCAAAATATCGTTGAGCTCCTTTTTAATTTAAAGTACTTTTTTTACTAAATAATACACTATAATAAAGACGATAATACTTCCAAAGCATCCTAATTTAGTTTTCTTAGCAGCAAAAAGCGCTACAAAAAAGGCGATTAATTTTTTCATATTTATTGTATTAAGGTAAACGAAATTCTGGATTATAAATCAGTCCGATAAGATTATCCCATGGATCTTTTACAGTGGCCACCATAATATCACCACCTACATTTTGTGGAGCTTCATCGGCAGTAGCACCATTTGTAATAAAGAAATGATAGGATTCTTCTATATTTTCAACACCCCAAAAACAGCTTACATTGGGAACTTTTGAAGACATAAGCTCTTCCGGTTGTAAACCTAATTCGTAACCTCCAATATTGAAACCAATATAATACGGTTCGTCAAAATAGGGTTGGGTTTGAAATACTTTGCTATACCACTCTTTGGCTTCTTGTAGTCTAGCGGGACTTATTTTATAGATGACTGTGCGAAGTCCTAGAATGTTGTTTTTCATGTTAATTCTAAATTTGTACTAAGATAGTTAAAATTTAAAGGCCAACGTATTACAACATTTTACCTTATTATTTCATAATTTTAATTCCTATCCATAAAACCAATAACCTTTTCAAAATAAGCAACGCCACCCACTTTCCAAACATTTAAGTGGTTGGCCTGATCTATTTCTAAGAATTCTTTTTGTAAACTAGAAATGGCAGCATAATTTTCTTTAGCATAAGTAATAGAAATTCTTTGGTCTTGGTTCCCGTGAACCAATAGAATAGGTTGCGTTATTTTTTCGCAATAGGCAATCGGTTTTGCCTCTTCAGGGTTAAAGTCTGCTATTTTTCCAGCACGATGTACTAAATAATGGGTGAGTGGTTTCCAATTAAAGCCCAAATGAAATTGGAAATAATCATGGGTAATGGTTTCAAAATCGGTGAACGTACTTTCAATAATTCCAAAAGCTATTCTTTTATCGGTACCCATAGCTTGTAAACCAATGGCACCACCTAATGATTGTCCCCAAACGCCTATAGGAGTTGTAATTTTTTCTTCAGTTATGAGATAATCAATTATTTTTGAAATGTCTTTTTTTTCTTTTACACCAAAAGTACAATGCGTGCCACCACTTTTGCCGTGTGCCCTTAGATCCACTGCAACAGCATGATAACCAGCATTCGCCAAGCGTTCACATAATGCTACAAAATGTTCTTTTCTTGAACGTATACCGTGTAGTAAAATTACAGTTCCTTTGGTAACAGTAGTATTGGAATAGGTAATATAACACGATAAAGCAATACCATCAAAAGAAGTTATTTGCAATGCAGTTCCATTTAAAGAACTATCTTTAAAACTTTCTGTAGTTTGCGGAGGTTGTTTGCTTTTAAAACTTTCAATGAGTGGATTTTTAATTTCTGTAATAAACCTTGGAACGTAAAAATGCAAAAAAAGAAGCCCTATAAGCACTACTGAAATTAGACTTAAACGAAATATTTTTCTCTTTTTCTTCATGTATGAATAAAGTAGTTTAAGATAATAATTTTTCTTCAGTCATTATTTTTATGGCATAATCAGTTTCAATAGGACCATTTTTAAAAGATCCTGGAAGCATAATTAATCTTTTTTTAATATTGCCTTTTTCATCTTCAAAAAATACTTCAAATCGAGAACGTGTTATTCCATTAACCGCTTTTTTTAAACGAACTTCTTTAATTTTATCTCTTTCAATGACAGAAGTTGTAGAATTGTTTATACTCGTCACAATACCATAAATAAGTATAATTCCTAATAGAGCTGAAACCACCATTTGTAAGGTGTTATCTAGTTTGTATCCTTTGTATGCAAGATAAAAATTTGCAAAAGCAATAATTGTATAAATAAATAATATTTTCCCTATATGGTTCCCAGGACTTGTTTGCAAATTGCTAATACGAGCGTCTTTAGTAAGTACAATTCTATCTGATAAAATATAGCAAAAACCAGTCTTAGTTTTGAATTTTTTTCCTTGTTCCATTCTTTAAATAGTAGGTATGATTGTTACAATTTTACTATCAATATATATTTATGTAAAAGTAATACCAAAGAATTAAAAAAGATTTTATTTTTTTCTTATTCTCTTATTTTACCTAACATAATTCCTAAACCAACGCCATAATAGCTTCTGTCTTTGTTAATTTGTGCCATAGGTGAAACCGAAAGACCAAAATATTTAGAAACAGGGAACTCAATTTTTGGGCTTATTATTAGACTTATTGTATTATATTTATAATAATCATAGGTGTAATTTTCATCTAAATTAACTGTAGCATTATTGGGTATGTACTGCCAGTTTTCGGGTTCCTCAATTACAGTATATCCTATTCCTAAAGCTACGTTAGCTCTAATCGTTCCTTTTTGATTTAAATTATAAATTTTACCCAATTCTACTCTGTAAGTGGAAAGATAATCAAAAGGATAAGAAAACGATAAAAAACCTAATCCTTTACTGTAATCGTCTGGTTTGGATTTTGGATCTCTTATATTTCTAGTATAACCCACTTTTAAGGAATATGTATTTTGGATAACATAATTTAACGTCCAATCGAGTCCAAAATAGTTTCCAAGATTTACTTCAGATGAGGCATAATATGTATTTGCAGTTACATTTTGTGCTTTTACTGAAGAAAAAGTTAGCACTAAGAAAAGGAGTAAAAAATAATTTTTCATGATTAGAATACAAAAAGTTTATTTAGAGATTAAGGTTAATGAAGAAAGGTTGCGTAGAGTAGCGTTTTAAATTTGGAATTATAGTACCAAAATAAAACATATTTAGTAAAATGAAACAATATACTTTTAAAAATTAATTTTTTCTTACTAACACCACACCGTTAGGAATTATAGCGATTAAAAGACAAGTGCTTATAATGATGCCATAATTGATATCGTTCCAATGCAAATTTCGAATACCGTGCTTGCAGGCAGTACATTCTGCAATTTTTAAATGCGCATCTAATGCCGAAACAGCAATGAGAAGAAGTCCAAAGAGTAGGAGAGTAACACTAATATTTAGAAAGGCTTGTTTCAATTTGATGGAGTAGTTTTCAAGAACGAGAACCACAAATACAAACCCGAAAGAGATATAATACAACTCATTCAAATAAAAATAAAAATCTTTACCCACAAAATGAATTTTATGAGCCGTAGACCAAACAAATATGGTTTGAATACTATTTCTTAAATAACGCTCTACAAGAAAAGCCGCCACTATTCCCAAAAAAAAGGCAGAGAGAGATAAAATGATTTTTTTTGTCATAATACTTCTTTTTTTTGAAAATTATCTTTCATACAAAATTAACATAGGTACATTTTTGCATGAATTTAGATATTAATTTAATTTCAAAAATTGTATTACGCAACAAATGTTAAAATTTTAACATTTATATACTGATTTTTCACAAAAAAATGGAATAAACAATTAAAAATAGGCAAATAAAAAGAGATTTTACCTTTATAGCTCTTTTGAACTGATATTTAACACCTTTTAACTGTTTTTTTTAATTAGAGTTTAAAAAACAGAAACTTAAGGTCTAGCTTTTATAGTTGCTTATTTAAAATATTTTCTGTGCCCCATTTTTCCATAGCGGCAAGCACAGGTGCCATACTTTTCCCTAATTCAGATAGCGAATATTCAACGCGTGGTGGAGTCTCATTAAATTGTTCTCTAATAATTAATTGATCTTGTTCCAACTCTTTAAGCTGATCTGTAAGAACTTTTCTGGAAATAGTAGGTATTCGGGTTGCAATTTCACCAAATCGTCTCGTATCCGAACGCAAACAATATAATATAATGGGTTTCCATTTTCCGCCAATTAAGGCTACCATCGCACTTACCGGACATTGATTTTGGGTTGCTTTTTCTTCTTTAGTTACCATTACGTTACCACTATTTTTACAGTTACCAAGAGGTAACTGGTTACTTTTTAAAACTTTTATTAGTTACTTTGTGTAACAAAAGTAAAGTAATAATTTATAAATACAAAAAAAATGATTTTAATAACAGGAGCAACGGGTAATTTTGGAAGCGCAACCCTTAATTTTTTAGTAGAGAAAGGGATTCAACCCAATAAAATTAAAGCCTTAGTACGTAATGAAGCATCGGCTACTGCCTTACTAGAAAGAGGTATCGGTATTGCAATAGGTAGTTATGATGATTATACCTCACTTATGAAAGCATTTAGAGGTGTAGACCAACTCTTGCTTGTATCGGGTAATGATATTGAAAACCGTCTGCAACAACATGTAAATGTAATTAATGCAGCAAAAGAAGTGGGTGTAAAACATATAGTGTATACTAGTTTTCAACGTAAAAATGAAACGCCCTCTTCACCGCTTTGGATGGTAGCGCATTCGCACCTAGAAACAGAAAAGGCATTAAAAGAAAGTGGTCTTACGTACACCATATTAAAAAACAATTTGTATATGGATTTCTTGCCCGGATTTATTGGCGAACACGTTTTAGAAAACAAGACCATTTATGTTCCCGCTGAAAATGGTACCATTAGTGCAGTGTTACGCAGTGAAATGGCGGAAGCAGTAGCCATTATTTTGACTACGAAAGGACATGAAAATAAAGAATATGATTTTACCAATACTGAAGCATTGTCCTATAACGAAATCGCAAAAATTATTTCTGAAACTTCGGGTAAAAGTATTGCTTATGTTTCACCATCTGCAGCAGAATATCAAACCACTTTAAAAGGATTGGGTCTACCTGATGAAGCCGTTGGAGTATTCACAAGCTTTGCGGTAGGTCAGGCAGAAGGAGAACTTGAAAAAGTAAGTACCGATTTAGAAAATATACTACAAAGAAAACCTGTATCGGTTCGAAGCTTTCTAGAAAAAACATACGTTTCTTAATTTTAATTTAATCCTTTTTATACTATTTGAACTAAGTATGGGGGTACCCATGCTTGGTTTTTTTTTTATAAAAACCTTACTTCCAAAATATTGTTTTTTATAGGTTTCAAACGCGTTTTGTAAGGTGTTTGTAGCGAAAAAGTATAGGTTTTATGCTACTTTACCGAAGCTTTTCCGAACAACATCCGAACAAAACCCTTAAAAAGGCCCTTTAAACACGTCAGTATACATCAAAATAGGTCAAAACCCGTCAAAACAAATCAAAACCAGTCATAGCCTCATTTTTTAATGCTTTTGGCAAAGTTGTTGAACCTATTCTTATACTTAGCTAAGGAAAATATAAAGCGTACTACGATTAGAATCATACCATTAAGTTGCTGATTGTAGTCCACTTTAGAAACAAAAAAACAATTAGAAAAATTTAAAAAATTAAAATTATGGGAACATACAACAAAGGCATTATTGGTGCCTTCTCAGGAAAAGTAGGTCCAGTGGTAGGCGCAAGCTGTAGAGGTAAAGAAATTTTACGTAGTTTACCTAAAAAGAGTAACAGAATAGCAACACCAGAACAAGCGTTGCACCGTATGAAATTTACGGCTGTTATCTCTTTTTAAAACCCAATTCATCCTATTATTAGTCGTTATTATGGCAATAATCAAGGAGAAAAATCAAGGATTAATCGGGCCATGTCTTATCATATGAAAGAAGTAGTGCAGTATGCTGATCCAGAGTATACTTTTGCTTACAATAAGGTACAAGTATCTAAAGGCTATTTGCCAGGCATAGAAGGCGGTTCGGTTGCTTCGTCTATTGCCAATACACTTACTTTTAGTTGGACTGACAATTCAGGTCAAGGGGAAGCTCAAGCTACTGATGCATTAGTCGTAGCGGTTTATGAACCTTTAAGCAAACAATGGGTGTATTCTTTATCCATAGCGAATAGAAATACCACTACAGGTACTTTAGTATTGCCACCCACATTCAGCGGTACGACAGTAGAAGTGTGGGTTTTGTTTGCTTCGGTAGATGAAAAAAAGTACGCCACAAGTACCTATTTAGGAAACGTACTTGTAAGTTAATTTATTTATAAACTAAAAAAAGAATAGTTTAAAAGTGCAATATCAAGGTATTGCACTTTTTTCATAACAGTAGGACTTATACAAAATTAATTTCAATTTTAAATTAGTAAAAGCTGTAAATTATCATATTTTTAACATGTTTTTACTGAATTATGGAATGATTTTGGATGTAATTCTAGTTCAATAAACAAACAAAAATGAAAAAACAAATTGATCACTTAAAGAAAGAAGTTTCTTATCTTAAAACTTTAATTTTAGAGCTCTTACCCACAAAAGAAGAAGAATGGTTAGACAGCGCAGATATTAAGCAACGGTTTAATTTTAGCGAAAGTAAATTATACCGATTGCGAAAAAACAATGCCATTCCACACACTAAAATAGGAGGCAGGTACCATTATCCTAAGAGCTTTTTCAATCAGTATTTAATGAAGAAAATAGAAGCCTAAATTTTAAAAAGGGATTACAAAACTAAAATTTTGCAATCCCTTTTATCATTTTTATTTATAAACTCAAGAAGTCTATTATTGATGCATTTCTAGATTTTCAAAATAGTCATCTAAATTAGAAAGTGCCATTGTAAAGCCTTCTTTAAAGCCCATTGCGATTATTTTTTCTAAATCTTCCAAACTTTCATATTGCGCTACGACACTTACTAGAGTGGTATTATTATCGGTGTTTTCTGTAAAAGTATTGGTCCATTTGGTGCGAGGCATTTCGGCAGAAGTAGTGCCTTCTTCGTCACAAAAAGCATCTAAACCAGTATAACTATGTAAAGGTTCAATTTTCAAATAGTCATTTTTACACCAATGATATTCATTTTCAGGGCTTTTCATAGCATACAACCAAGTACCACCTTCTCTAAAATCCATCGATTTTGTGATGGTTTGATACGGTTTTGGTGCCCACCATTGGTCTAAAATTTCAGGTTTTGTCCAAGCATTCCAAGTATGAGAAAGACTGGCATTAAACTCTCTTTTTACTAGTACCGTATGATTTTCTTTGTTGATTGTAAAATCAAATACTAAATGCGTTTTCATAATTGTTATTTTTGTGGATTGGTCTTTTTTAATTGCTCTAAAACCTGATCCAATTGGTTAAAACGTGTTTCCCAAATTTTTCGATATTGGGCTAACCATTGGTCAATTTCTTTCATTTTTTCAATTTGTAAAGAATAATAGATTTCTCTCCCTTTTTGTTCTTGGGTAACCAAATCACATTCGCTCAAAATACGCAAATGCTTTGAAACCGCTTGACGCGTAGCTTCAAAATGATCGGCAATAGCATTAGGAGTCATGGCATTCACCGCAATTAAGGATATAATAGCTCTACGCGTGGGATCGGCAATCGCTTGAAAAACATCACGTCTCATAAAAGGCATTGTTTAATAGTGAAACTAATTAGTTGCAAATATAAGTGCAACTAATTGGTTTCACAAGTTTTTTACTATTTTTTTTAATTTTTAAAAAGGAGTTGGGATGCCCCAATACTAAAAAGGTTCTATAAAAAACAAATTTTATTCATAAAGATTTAAGCGTGTCTTTAATAGTTTTACTTCAGAGGTGAGTTGGTTCATCTTATGCAATAAATCTAAAATAACTGCTATACCTTCTTTATTGATATTTAAATCATTATGCATACGAATAATTTTTTCTACGCGTACCAATTCTTCTCGATGAAAGTATTTTGTATCGTTGTAAACAACCGTATGTATCAATCCAAAATCTTCTAATTCCTCTATGAAATGAGTTTCAATTTGGCATTCTTCACAAAATAGGTCTATAATAATTAAGTCTTGTGTATCCATGAGGTTTATTGTTTTGCTAATTGTTCAAATAATTCTCTTTCTTTATCCGAAAGTCTAGTAGGAATGGCAATAGCGTAGGTCACATATAAATCACCAAAACTGCCTTCTTGTTTGTAAATTGGAAACCCTTTTCCTTTTAAACGTACTTTAGTTCCGTTTTGCGTGCCTGGTATAACCTTTAATTTCAATTGTGTGCCATTGAAATCGGTAAGGGTAGTTTCACCACCTAAAACGGCCGTGTATAAATCGAGATTGTGATTCAGATACAAATCAGCTCCATCTCTTTTAAACGGTGTATCATTGGTAATGGAAAAAGTAATATACAAATCTCCTTTCGGCCCCTTATTTATGCCTTCGCCACCATAGCCTTTTATTTTTATGGTTTGACCGTCTTCAATACCAGCAGGAATGGTAATTCGAATACTATTCCCATTTACATTAAAAGTTTGTTTGTGAGTGGTAGCGGCTTGTTTTATATCGAGTTGAAGTGAAGCATTAAAATCTTGTCCTCTAAATTGAGCGCTACTTCTTCCTGAGCCACTGGATTGTCTTCCAAACATAGAAGAAAAAAAATCTGAAAAATCTTCACCTCCAAAATCTGCAGTAGTGCGATGACCCGAGTCATTGGAATAGTGTTGTTGTTGTCTTTGCTGCTGCTGGTACTTTTCATATTCTTCTCCATGTTCCCAATCCTTGCCGTATTTGTCGTATTTTTTACGTTTTTCAGGATTACTCAACACTTCATTGGCCTCATTAATTTGTTGAAATTTAATTTTAGCATTGGCATCGTTAGGATTTACATCGGGATGCCATTTACGAGCGAGTTTGCGGTAGGCTTTTTTAATATCTTCAAGAGAAGCATTTTTATCTATTTCTAGAATTTTGTAGTAATCGATAAATTCCATAAAATGCTATATAATTTGTTAGTTTATGTATGTTATTTGATACGTAAATTTACAAATAATTGGAATATTGATTTTATGATATCTATCAGGATTTTTATAGAATTATAACATGAAGCTATTTTTTTAACAATCGTATTAAAAATGCTCTACCGTTGCCTTTTTCCAAAAATAGTCAAATTCCTCAGGAATATTATTTTCATCCAAAAGACGTCCTTTTACAATTTCAGGATATAGTTGAGAAAAAGTAGCCACTTTATTACTATCTATTCGAGTGGTAACACAATCTCGAGTTACATCATCTGGATGCGCAATTCCTGCAGAAGCCATTAAATCTACTGCACTTTTTACCGTTTCTTTTTGATAGCGCGCTACACGAACACTCTTTTCTTCAGGAACCAAACCTTTGGTCAATCTAGGATCTTGAGTGGCTACACCTGTGGGACACGTATTTGCATGACATTCTAAAGCCTGAATACACCCTAGAGCAAACATCATTCCGCGAGCAGAATTGCATAAATCGGCACCAATTGACAAATTACGAATAATATCAAATCCCGAAATAACCTTACCACTCGCAATAATTTTAATTTCGTGTTTCAAACCGAAACCATTTAAGCAATCGTAAACAAAAGCTAATGCATCTCGAAGAGGCATTCCTACATGATCCGAATATTCAGGAGGAGCAGCACCAGTACCACCTTCACCACCATCTACGGTAATGAAATCAAAATAGGTTTTGGTACTCACCATAGCTTTACAAATCGCTATAAATTCCGATTTATTTCCAATACAAATTTTCATTCCTATGGGTTTTCCACCTGATTTTTCTCTCAATAATTGCACAAAATCCATTAATTGAAGTGGTGTTTTAAAAGCCGAATGCGAAGGTGGTGAAATAATATCATGCCCCTTATCAACCAAGCGAATGGAGGCAATTTCATCAGTTACTTTTTCCTTTGGTAAAATACCACCATGACCTGGTTTGGCTCCTTGTGAAAATTTTATTTCTATCATTTTTACTTGTTCCAAAGTGGCTCTCTTTTCAAATTGATCCACGTTAAAAGTACCGTCATTATTCCTACAACTAAAATAACCGGTACCAATATTCCAAACAACATCACCCCCTTCTAGATGATAAGGAGAAAGGCCTCCTTCACCTGTATTATGGTAAAAACCACCTTCTTTAGCACCCTGATTTAAAGCTACTATGGCATTTTTACTTAAACTGCCATAACTCATAGCACTAATATTAAAAATACTCGCAAAATAAGGTTGGCTACACTGTGAAGAACCAATTTTTACTCTCGGATTATGATTCAACTGTTCAAAAGGAATGGCATTGATACTATGATTAATCCATTCATACCCTTCAGAATAGGTGTTTAATTGGGTTCCAAAAGGTTTAGCATCTGTTTCTTTTTTACTTCTAGAATACACCATACTGCGTTGCAAACGGTTAAAAGGTTTTCCTTCGGTATCGGTTTCAATAAAATATTGACGCATTTCTGGACCTAAATCTTCCAATAAATAACGCATTCTACCTAACAAAGGAAAATTACGTTTTATGGTATGCTTAGACTGATACATATCGTACAATCCCATAAGAATTAAAGGGATAAAAATTGCTAGTAATAAACTGAATTTCCAATCTATATAGATTAAGATAGCCGTAATAGCTATAACCGTAAAACTGATAACAAGGAAAGCTTTTCTCATGTGTATGGTCTTTTATAGTAGTGGTTCAAAAGTAAGTTTTTTTGATTGTTTTAGCAGATGTAAAGGTTATTTTTTTTACTAAAAATGAGTTAAACAATTCACTTTAAAATACTTATAAATGGTGATTTTTAATGTATTGAAAGAGATTATTTTTGACATCTAAATCATAAGAAACTATTGATTGTTAATGAAAAATGTAACATTATCAATTTTTTAATGTCCTATAACTAGCAATTATCAATCAAAAAATCAAACATCATGAAGTATTTTAAAATAATAGCGATAGTCTTTGCATTTGTAAGTTGCTATGCGCAAGACAAACAAGTTTTACTTAAAAAAGAAGCCTTTACAGATTTTTCAAAATTGCCTGTTTATTCTAGATTAACCGAAAAAGAAAATGGAAAAACAGTTTGGAAAAAGAAGTATCAATATCTGGATAGTATTACAATTTATACGATTCAATACCTAAGTGATGGATTGAAGGTCAACGGTTTATTGATTACTCCAAAAACAACATCCAAAGTACCGTGTATTATTTTTAATAGAGGAGGAAATCAAGATTATGGAGCCTTAAATATGATGGCAGCTTTGCATTTGGGAAAGATAGCCAATGAAGGATATGCGGTTATTGCGAGTCAGTATCGAGGCAATGCAGGAGGAGAAGGAAAAGAAGAATTTGGAGGAAAAGATGTAAACGATGTGTTACAATTAATTCCTGTTTTGGCAGAAGAAAAGGTTGCAGATACTTCTAAAATAGGAATGTATGGTTGGAGTAGAGGCGGTATGATGACATATATAGCTTTAACCAAAACCAATAAAATTAAAGCAGCTGTTGTAGGTGGTGCCTTAGCGGATATGGAAGAGGCTATTAAAGATAGACCCGAAATGGAAAGCCAATTACTTGCCGAATTAGTTCCAAATTATAAAGGAAATGAAGCTGAAGAAATAAAAAAACGTTCGGCTATACAATGGGTCGATCAATTTTCAAAAAAAGTGCCTATTTTATTGCTGCATGGAAATTCGGATTGGCGTGTAAAACCGGAACAAACCTTACGAATGGCATTAGCTTTTACAGAATATCGTATTCCTTATCGACTCATTATCTTTGAAGGAGCAGATCATGGAATTAATGAGTTTAGAGAAGAAGTGAACGATGCCGTTTTAGATTGGTTTGATAAATATTTAAAAGGCAATGCTAGTTTACCTAACATGGACTATCATGGAGATTAATATAAAAAGGCTTTGATTCACTCAAAGCCTTTTTATTTAGAAGTCTAATTCAGTTGCTTCTTTATATTTATAATGATTCGGATTTGCTAAAATTTTTGTTTTCATATCTAAAGCCTTCTCTTTTTGATTGGTCTTTAAATACAATAATAATTGGTACCAGTACCCTTTAGAATATTCCTCAGAAGTTGTTAAAGAGGCTAATTTTTGAAAGGTTGCAATGGCTTTTTCATTTTCATTTAATTGGTCATAAGAAGCCCCTAAATAGAGTAGCGCAAAAGGATACCATTTATCTTCAGGCTCAATTATAGCTAGCGTAGCAACTGCATTTTTATATTCTTTATTTTTAAAAAAGATTTCTCCTTTCTCAAATAGCTCTTCAGGATCCCCTTTTACAGTAAAAGAAGGCAATTCTTCCCAATTCACATAATTTTCATAATAATTAGGTAGGTCTTTTGGTTTATTAAAGATAAAAAACAAGCCTATTAACACTACAAGCGAAGCAGCTACAGAATAGAGCCAATTTACAGTTTTCTTTCTTTTGAAACGAACAGTTGTAAGGGGTTGTTGATTTTTACCAATAGCTCTTATTTTTTGAGATAATTTGACATAATTTTCCTCACGCAATTTCTTTTTCATTAGAGCCAATTCCTTTGGATACGAAGAATTAGCTAAAGAAACTTGTTTTTGTTCGTGTATTGCTAAGAGTTGCTGATGTATAACGATTTCTTCTTGAAGGTTTTCTTCGGTAGCAATCCTTTTCTCAAAAGCTTTTTTTTCTGTTTCACTTAAAGTACCTCTAAGGTATTGATCAATTAAATCTAGTGTATCTATATCCATATTAAGCTCCCCATTTGATTATTTTTTGAAACTCTTTGTCATTTTTTATCAATTCCATTAATTTAGAACGACATTTAAAAACCCTTTGTCTTACCGTGTTCACCGTTGCATATGCATTTGCTAGCGTAATTTCTTCATAGCTTAATCCATTAAAATAACTGCTTAAGATGTCTTTACAATTTTCTGATAAAAGACTAAATTTAGCAATGTAAAATTCAAAACATTGTTGTTCTAAAATAAAAGCACTTAAATTCGTTTCTTTTTCTTCTAGTGTCAAAACATCTGTTTGTATTACCTTGTTTTTTAAGTTTTTTTTCCAAATATTTTTGCAAATCACAAAAAGGTATGCTTCAAAAGAAAGTATCACACTTCTTTTTTCTTTTTGAGTTACAATAATATACATTAGTGCATCGTGAAAAACATCTAATGCATCATCTTCATTACCTTTATTAAATAAAATAAAAGCCAAGACCTTAGGATATATTTTCTTATAAATCTCATTTATAATTTGGTCTTCACCTTGAATGAGTGCCTGAATATAACGTTCAGTGTTTTCCATCTATGATTGGTCTAAAACGAGTTATCTTTTGTAAAAATCTTTTGAAATGATATGTAATTTTAAGGATTGGGCACTTTAAAATAGATATTTCAATAATGGGAGTAAAAATACATATTTTTTTACATTGTAGTTTCTGTTTCTAAATTAGCTATCCATAGTATTTTTGAAATGCTTATTTTTAATTTACAAATTTGGGTAATAAAATGTAAGAATACATACTATATTAAAAATTAAAAAAATAAACCATGAAAAAATTTAAAAAGACCAGTTATTTATGTCTGCTTCTCCTTGTTTTATTTTCTTGTACCAATGAAGCTACTTATGATCAAAATTTTTCTAACGAAAATTTAAAGAGTAATGAGACAAATAATGTAAATAGACTGATGTCAAGAACTGCTTTACCTAGGTATTCTAATGATAAACTTATTGTAAGGTTTGCGCCAGGTGTGGCAGACAGTATTAAAGCCGATTTAAGAGACATTCACGGTGTAACCAACTTTAAACTCTGTGAACATTGTAGTGATGATACGATTGAACTTTGGATGTTTGGGAATGGCATTAATATTGAACCAAAAAAATCGGCTATTGAACAAGGAAGCGGTGGTGGAGTTGAAGCCATTGTAGATGTTGATTATGAGTTTACCTTTGGTATCGATTTAAATAATCCTGATTTAGGCACTGCTAATGATTATAATTATCATTCGTATATTAAATCAGTAAACGACGGTGTTACTATTGCTGTTTTAGATACGGGTATTGCACCTACAATTGGTGGAGCTGATAATGCAGTTTTTACGACACCATTTCTTTATAATGCAGATGGAGATGGCAATCCTTCGATTCTTTCTGGATGGGATTTTGTCAATCATGATCACAACACTTTTGATGATAATAATGGGCGTCATGGAACTGTAGTTTCTTCTATAATTACAAGTATTTTAAATGAAAGCGCTTCTGCTATTCCACATCAAATTATGCCTTTGAAAGTTTGTGATCAATATGGAAAAGCGAGTTATTTTGATTTTCTATGTGCTACAAATTTTGGTCTTGAGCATGCCGACATTTTACAAATGAGTTTAGGTTGGTATGATGATGGATTTGGTGATTTTTTAAATACTATAATTTCATCTTTAATTAATGAAAATCCAGAAGTAATAATTGTTACTTCAGCCGGAAATCAGCAAAATAACAATGATATTTTACCTCATTATCCTTCGGGTTATACCCATGATAATATTATTGCCGTTGCAGCAGCGAATAAGTATGCCAATGAAACTATTTATTTTGGCACATCTAATATTGCCAATTTTTCTAATTATGGATTAGAAAGTGTAGATGTTTTTTCAAGAGGAGAAAATATTCCATTTCTAGGTTATGGAATGAGCGGAACATCCTTTGCGGCACCATTTGTAACAGGAGTAATTGCAAGAAATAAATATGAACATCCAGGATTGAGTACAGCTGAATTATTATTTCAGGTAATTAATTCAGGGATTGTTTGTCCGACAAGTTTTGATACCGCTAAGAAAGTGAAATTTAATAAAATTATTCTTCCTTAGATTTAAACTCATTTAAAAAAACAAGCAAAAAATATGAAGTAGAATCCTAATTTTTGCTTGTTTTTTTATATTTTCATGGCAAAAAATGTCATGTCTCTTTTTGTAAAATGCTTTTGTTGCATTCTATTGTTTACTGTTTCAGCTGCTTTTTCTCAAGAACATTTAGCGCTTCAAATTGATGCCATTCTACAGCAAGATAAAAATGTGAAGCAAATGAATAATGGAGTCGTTTTAGAACAGCTTTTAGAACTATTATCCCATCAAGAAAAAAGAAGTGTCACAGCTGAAATGGGGCAACTTTATGCAGCTATTGGAAAATATTATTATAAAACAAATTCCAATAATAAAGCCATTTTATACTTAAAGAAAGCAATAGATATCCAAAAAAAATACAAAAAGCATTCTTTAGAAGTTTTAAATAAAACTAGAAATAATTTAGCATGGATTTATTCTTACGAAGGTCTTGAAAAAAAACGTTATGAGGTGCTTCAGGAGATCCTTTCCGATAAAGGAAATGATAAATACACCTTTAATGCAGGAATTGATAGTGCTGTTATTGAAGCAAATACAGGTGATTTTTATTCAGGTTTGAGTAGGTTAAACCTATTACTAACAAAATTTAATGGCTATGATATCGATAAAGAGTTGCAATTGCGAATGGTAATTGTGGGTATCTATGGAAAAATGTATGAAAATGCCTTTCTTTCCAAAAAATCTTCAGATTTAGAAATTATTAAAAAGCATCAGGAACGAATTGAAAAAGAATTTGAAAGTAGCAATTTGCCTTATTCTTTTTTATATGCAGCATACAATAATATTGCAAACGTATACGAAGCCTTTGATAATGATAGCGAAGCATTAGAGTTGTACCAAAAAGTGGCCCTTTTTTATGCAAAAGAAGAAGCACTTTCGGAACAAGTAAGCGCTCTAAATAACATGGGGTATTTGTATGCTAAACAAGGAAAACATAAGGAAGCAACTACCTGTTATAAAAAAGTTTTGTCTCAATCAGTTGATAAAGTCCAAAAAGCTACTGCCTATGATAATATGGGGTATTTTTTACAAAATAATAGTGCATCAGAAAAATTGACCTACTTTCAAAAAGCAATACAAGTACTACTAGATAAACCTGAATCGGATTTTCAAATTCCTAACTTACAAACCATTAGAGACTCTAACTATGAGCAAGAAGCATTAATTTTTTTAGTGGATTTAGCGTTTCATTATGTAGCTACCTTTAAAGAGAGTAAAAAAACAGAATATTTGGATTTGGCAAAGGCAACACTGTATCGAATTGATGAATTGGTTTCTCTTTTACGATATGAAAGCAATTCGGAACAATCTAAATTATTTTGGATTGAAAAAGGAGTCAATACTTATTTGTTAGCAGTTGAAGTTTGCTACTTATTAAACCAACCCGATGACGCATTTTATTTTATGGAGAAAAATAAAGCATTATTACTTCAAGAAAATATCAAAAATTTACAAGCCAAGTTAGCTTTTGAAATTCCAAAAGAACTATTAGAAAAAGAATACAAATTGCATTATGAATGGATGGTTTTAGATAAACTGTTTCAACAAAACACAACAGATATATCTCTTCAAAAACAATTGACTTCAAAAGCAAATGAATTCAAACTATTTATGGATAAAATGCAACGAAATTATCCAAAATACGTGCAATTAAAAAAAGAAACGGAAACGATATCTTTAGAAAAAATAAAAGCTTTACACAATCATTCTAATACCTCTTTTATTACTTACATTTTAAATGATAAAGATGGGTATGGCATTTTTTATTCCGAACAAGAAACATATTTTTTTAAAATAAATAAGGTTTCTAATTTGCAAAAAAAAATACAGTCTTTAAAAGATTACCAAAAACAGTCTCTTTTAAATAAAGCTGTAATTGCAGATTATAGAAAAGTTGCATTTGAAGTGTTTAACGCTTTATTTCCTTTTAAAAATGCTGTAGAAAAAATTAATACTAAGAATCTTATTATTGTTCCAGATGATACTTTATTGAACTTTCCTTTTGAAGCATTAGTAGTAAGTGCTAACGATAAATTATCAGAAAGTTATTTAATTCAAAAAACAGCAATTTCTTATTTACAATCTTTTTCTGTTTTTGAAAGAATAAAGGTTAAAAAGAATAGTCCTTCTAAAAAAATATTATTTATGGCTCCCTCACAGTTTAAGGAAGCGAGTTTAGCACCATTGCAACTTTCAAATGAAATGATTGCAAAATTAAAGGGATATAATTCAACAACAATTTATACTGAAAATAATGCTTCCAAGATAAATTTTTATAATAATAGTGGGACTTATGAAATAATACATTTAAGCACGCATGCTGGAGTTGATTCTTTATCACATACACCTTGGATTTCTTTTCAAAATGAAAAAGTATCTTTATATGAACTGTATGGAATTGAAAATCAAGCAGAATTAGTGCTACTGGATGCTTGTAAAACTAATGAAGGCTTGTTTGCTTCTGGTGAAGGGATTATGAATTTATCGAGAGCTTTTTTTAATAACGGTTCCCAAAGTGTATTGGCATCCTTATGGAATGTAAATGAAAAATCAGGGAATGAAATTATTGAAAACTTTTACAACGAATTAGCATTAGGTCAGTCTAAATCAAAAGCATTACAATTGGCTAAAATAAAGTATTTAAAGAAACATCAATCGTATGAATCGTTACCTTATTATTGGGCATCTTTCACACTTACTGGAAGTACAAACCCAATTCATTTAGTTACAACCAATTATGTTGTTTATGCTTGTTTATTTATAGCTATTTTACTTGTTGGACTATTTATTTGGTTTAAAAAAAGAAAAAATAGGTAGTCTCAACACCATAACTACTACAATTGAACCCCAGCTTTTTAAAGACTGGGTTTTTTTTATATTTTTTTTGGGTAATGTTTTTTTATAGGGAACACTTATGAGTAGATCGATCAAAAGGTGTAACCCGAAAAACCTATAAAATAGAGTAGGGACCAACTTATAAAAATTCAAAATGGAATCTAGAAAAAAACTAAAATTATTATTGCTACTGTGTAGTCTTTTTTTAATCAATATGAATGTGTTTTCTCAAAACAGAGAGGAAAGCGAATCAATTGAAATTTCAAAAGAAATGTTTGATAGAATAAAACTTTGGCAAGAAGCAGGAAGAAACCAAAGAGTTCCTTTAGATCAATATTTACAAAATTATTACGTTACAAATGATACCGTATCAGTTATTGTAAATAAACTACGAGAAAGTAGTCGATCCAAAAAAACTTCTTGTGGATGTATTACTTTAAATGTAAATAGTTCGTATGAAATGGCTCCCGCTTCTGGTGGAGTTTATTACCCTTATGAAGATCAAGGAGGTTTAACCACTTGGGCAAGAACAAATATAAATGGAGCGTCTTCAGTGCAAAGATTGTATCTTAATTCTATGGATGGTAATACCGACTATGAATATTCGAATATTATTAACAATCAATCGGGTTCGACTACAGCTCATGCTAGAATGTCTTTTAACTATCTGTGTACCAATGGTAGTCTTTTACCTGAAGATTGTGGTTGTGACAAAACCATATATGTAAAATCGGGTTATTATGGTTATGGATCAGTATATACAGAAGTAGGAGGAATCTTAAACAATCGTTTTTCTAGAGGTTCAGTTGATGACGCGTCTGTTTTAGTTAAAATAGATCAATATCAATCTACCACAGATTTAGCTGTTTTAAAAGCGGGTTCGATGTTGGTTTCAAGATGGCAACATGAACAATGGAATCCACAAGCATGGTCCAATTATCTTAATTTAGCAGCAAGTGTTACAGGTGTAGTTGTGTCGGTCGTTGGAGGAGCTCCATTACCTCCTTTAGGAAATATAGCAGATCAAATAGCAGCTGCTGCAAACACACCAACCATAATTCAATTAGGTTCAAATGATACTAATGGAACAGCTGAAGGTAATTTTGCAGTAAATTACGATGGTGGAATAACTTTAAGTCCTAATCATATTGTAACTGTACAAATGGTTTCTAGTACCAGAGTTTTTGCAAAAGGAAATAAAAAATATCGTTCTCATGTAAATCGTACGAGTGACTTCTATATTTCAGCGGTATTACCATTTAATGATTCTAATCCAGAGTGTTGTATGGAAAAATATGCAAAATGGGTTAGTGCCTCTTCTGGAGGATATGGCGTGCAAGCTTATGGGAATACGGGTTTAAGAAATGGAATTTCAAGTCATGTTACGCTTTGGTCACCATGGAATAATTTATTTGATAATAATGGAGACGGAAATATTGACATCAATACTTCTATAGGTTATGGTAACAATTCAAAAGAATGTATTGTTTGTGGTCTTGATCCTATTACCGGAATGTCAGTGAGAGCAAACGGATTAAATATAAATAGTAATACTAGACCTGCTATTTTTACTTGGAATGGTCAAATGAATGTATCTAATTATGTTCTTTACATTTATAATGCTTCGGGTGTATTAATTCATACTATAACTACTAGTTCACCACCAGTTACAGTTAATTTAGCTCCTGGTAATTATAGTTTTAAAGTAAAGGCAAATTGTGAAAATGGAAGTGCAACTACATCAAGTTTAACTAACTTTGAGGTTAAAGAATTATATGCTGAACAAGATCCTCGAGATTTATCTTTTGGTAAAACAGGAGTTTCTAGTCAACTAATTTTATATCCAAATCCAACCACAGAAAATACTGTAATTCAAGTTGATAAATCTGAAAAAATACTTTCTTACACTATCTATGATAACACTGGAATGATTGTAAAAACTGAAAAAATTACGGGTGATTTTAATGAAAAGTCAATTCCGTTAAGTGATGTAAGAAAAGGTTTTTATCTAATTACAGTTGAAACCAATAAACAAGTTTACAAAGAGAAATTAATTAAGGAATAATATTTATAAAATTAGTAAAGGTTCGGTTGTTTGTATTATATAGCAACCGAACCTTCTTATTAAAATTTTCAACACTCTTATTTTTTTAATATTGACAAAAATTAACTTCTTTAAATTCATATTAAATATTTTTTTAGCAAAAAAAATAGGAATACAATAAAATAAATTCTGCTAATTTAATATATTTATGCAAAATTTATATATATGGATGTAATTACGTGTCCTAAATGCAACGGTTCAACTCTTGTAAAAAGTGGTATAATTAAAGACAGACAGCGCTATTTATGCAAGTCATGTACCTATTATTTCACGGTAAATAAGTTAGGAAAAAAGATAGATGATTATTATGTTACCAAAGCCTTACAGTTGTATTTAGAAGGTTTAAGTTTTAGAGAAATAGAAAGAATTATTGGAGTTTCTCATGTATCTATTAGTAATTGGGTGAAAGAATATAAAATAAAAAAGCCACCACATCCTAATTATCATCCTAGTTATAAAATATTTAAGCATAATGAATTAGTAGAATATTTAAAAACAAAAGAACAATTATCAGGAGCAGGCATGATTATTACCGAGCTGGGAGACAAGTTCATGCTCATAAAATGGGAGCGCTTTAAAGATTAACTATACTACTTTACGCTTATATATATATTTTTTTATTCTACAGAAAATAATTTCAAAATTTGATTGAACAAATTAACTAAAATCAAATTTTAAATTATGAAAAAAATACTATTTATTATTGGATTACTTTTTTCAGCTTTAACATTTTCTCAAGGTTCTCCTGATTATGAAGGCGGACTTAAAGTCAAAATTAATGAAGAAGGTACAAAATACTTTAGAATCATATCTTGGGCACAATTCTGGGCGCAACATAATTCAGATCGTCCTCTAGACGCTAATGGTAATGAGCAATCTGACTTAAATTTTAGCATTCGTAGAGCTCGTATCTTAATGTATGCTCAAATTAGTCCAGATTTCTTAATCTTAACGCATTTTGGATTGAATAGCTTAAATGCAGAAAATATGAGCCCGACAGGTACTCGTGATGCTTCACAATTGTTTTTTCATGATGTTTGGGCACAATATAGTCTAGGAAAAAATCATGCAATTGGTGGTGGTTTACATTATTGGAATGGTATTTCTCGTTTGAACAATCAAAGCACGTTAAACATTATGACATTGGATAACCAAAGACAAGCATGGGCAACTTTAGGGTTGTCGGATCAATTCGCTAGACATTTAGGAGTATATATGAAAGGGTCGTTTGGAAAATTGCAATACCGAGTATCTATTAATGAAGCCGAAACCAATAATCTAGATGTTTCAACACCGGTAAATGACGGACCTGCTTCTTATACTGGAAGACGTTTATTAGGATCTAAAGAAGCAGGAAAAGTATATGCTGGTTATTTTGATTATGCCTTTTTTGACTCAGAAAGTAATTTTTTACCCTATAAAGTAGGATCTTATGTAGGTACTAAAAAAGTATTCAATATTGGCGCTGGTTTCTTTTTACATCCTAGTGGCGCAGTGGTTGCTGATGCTACTGGAAATTTAAGTGGAGAAGATGTTAGTATTTTTGCAGTAGATGCCTTCTATGACGCACCACTTGGTAGCAAAGGAGGTGCGATTACGGCTTATGCTTTGTACCAAAATGCTGATTATGGTAAGGATTTCAGATTAGGAACAACCTATGAAACAGGTTCACTAGTACACGGACATTTAGGCTATGTTTTACCCATTCAAACGAAGGCAAAAATCCAACCTTATTTATCTTATGATTCTAGAAAAATTGATGCAATTGATGATAATGCTTCGCAATTAGGTATTGGTACTAATTTCTATTTAAGTGGTCACAATTCCAAACTTACTTTGGAATACCAAACCTTAAAATATGCTGATAATGATGCCATCAATACAATCACTTTACAGGCAATGATTTACTTATAAATAAACCAAAAAATAAATATTATGAGCGAAAAACAAAAACACGCTACTGCGTATTGGAAGGAAAACTTAAAATACCTTCTTATTTTATTAAGTATTTGGTTCGCTGTTTCTTATGGAGCGGGGATACTCTTTAAAGATGCTTTAAATGAAGTTAAAATTGGTGGGTTTCCTTTAGGATTTTGGTTTGCCCAACAAGGATCAATTTATGTGTTTGTGATATTGATTTTTGTATACGTTCGATTAATGAACAAACTCGATAAAAAATTCGGTTTTGACGAATAATAATTAGTAATCTAAAAATAAAATATCATGAATGTACAAGTTTGGACTTACATTATTGTAGGGATTACATTTGCTTTATATATAGGAATAGCAATTTGGTCTAGAGCTGGATCAACTAAAGAATTTTATGTTGCTGGTGGAGGTGTTTCTCCCTTAGCAAATGGGATGGCAACTGCTGCCGATTGGATGTCTGCAGCTTCATTTATTTCCATGGCTGGAATCATTTCCTTTGCAGGATATGATGGTGCCGTATATCTGATGGGGTGGACAGGAGGTTATGTGTTATTAGCATTATTGTTAGCACCTTATTTGAGAAAATTTGGAAAGTTTACAGTTCCTGATTTTATTGGGGAACGCTATTATTCAAACACGGCTCGTACTGTTGCTGTAGTTTGTGCATTAATTGTTTCTTTTACCTATGTTGCAGGTCAAATGAGAGGCGTTGGAGTCGTTTTTTCAAGATTTTTGGAAGTTGAAATTGAAACAGGTGTTATTATAGGTATGGTAATTGTTCTTTTTTATGCGGTTTTAGGAGGAATGAAAGGAATAACTTACACTCAAGTAGCACAGTATTGTGTCTTAATTTTTGCTTTTATGGTTCCAGCCATCTTTATTTCCATTCAAATGACAGGAAATCCAATTCCGCAATTAGGTATGGGTGGCACTGTAACAGGTGGAGACAATATGTATCTATTGGATAAATTAAATGGATTATCAACAGAATTAGGCTTTGCAGAATATACCAATGGTTCTAAATCATTAATTGACGTTTTTGCCATAACTTTAGCCTTAATGGTAGGTACAGCCGGTCTTCCTCATGTAATTGTTCGTTTCTTTACCGTTAAAAAAGTAAAAGATGCTCGTAAATCTGCTGGATGGGCCTTGTTATTAATTGCGATTTTATACACAACAGCCCCAGCGGTTGCCGTATTTGCAAAAACGAATTTGATTGAAACGGTTAGTGATAAAAATTATGCAGATATGCCGAAATGGTTTACCAATTGGGAAAAAACAGGTTTATTAAAGTATGAAGATAAAAATGGAGATGGAAAAATTCAATACTATAATGATAAATCAAAAGACGAGACATTTCTAGCAGCTCAAGAAGCAAAAGGATTAAAAGGAAGTGAATTAACTATTGATAATGATATTATGGTGCTAGCAAATCCAGAAATCGCACAATTACCAAATTGGGTGATCGCTTTAGTAGCTGCTGGTGCTTTAGCAGCTGCATTATCCACTGCAGCCGGACTTTTATTAGTTATTTCTTCTTCTGTTTCTCATGATTTAATTAAAAAAATGGTTAATCCTAATATTTCTGAAAAAGGAGAATTATGGGCCGCTCGTGGTGCTGCAACTGTAGCAGTTGTAATTGCAGGATATTTTGGAATTAATCCTCCAGGGTTTGTAGCAGCTGTTGTGGCTCTAGCTTTTGGTTTGGCAGCTGCTTCCTTTTTTCCAGCAATTATTTTAGGTATCTTCCATAAAAAAATGAATAAAGAAGGAGCAATTGCTGGGATGATTGTAGGATTATTGCTAATGCTTTTCTACATGCTTAAATTTAAATTTGGTTTGTTTGATGGCGGTAAAGATGCTGTGGCTGGACTAAAAGATAGTTGGTGGTTTGGAATTTCTCCAGAAGGTTTTGGTACAATTGCAATGATTGTAAATTTCATTGTTGCTTTTGTAGTAAATAGTTTTACTAAAGAACCTCCTCATGATGTTCAAGAAATTGTAGAGCATATACGAATTCCATCTGGAGCAGGAGAGGCAACTGGCCATTAAAAAAAGTAAAGGATTTAAAAAACGCTGTAAAGTATTACAGCGTTTTTTTTAGTTTAAAAGATAAAATCGTATTTTTAAACAGATTAAAAAAACAAATGAAAAAAAGACATCAACAAAAACTAGTCGTTTTAACAGTTTTTCTTTTTCTAACCTTAAACATCCCTTTACTTTTATTATTTGATAGTAGTGAAGCCTTTATTGGTATTCCTATATTCTATATTTATATTTTTTCCATTTGGGCTTGTTCTATTTTGGTTTCTCTCTTTATAGTGAATCGATATTATGAATAGTATAGCTTTAATTTTAGTTCTATTGTTGTACTTAACTTTTCTTTTTTTTATTGCGCATTGGGCTGAAAAGAAAGAAAATTTAAGGTGGGCAAATAATCCCTACGTTTATTCCCTTTCATTAGCCGTGTACTGTACGGCATGGACCTATTATGGAAGTATTGGTGTGGCTGCTAATTCTGGGTTGAATTATTTAACCATTTACATTGGCCCCATAATAATCATTCCTGCATGGATTATCATTTTAAGGAAAATTATTCGTATTTCCAGATTAAATAATGTATCCAGTATTGCCGATTTTATTTCGCTACGATATGGTAATAGTCGGTTCTTAGGTGCTTTAGTAACTTTAATTTGTTTAGCAGCTATTCTTCCTTATATAGCCTTACAATTGAAAGCTATTTCAGAAACCTTTCATGTAGTTACTAAAACTCCAGAGAATTCTTTAATCATATTAGATACTACCACTTATGTTGCGGTCGCTTTAGCGCTATTTGCTTCCTATTATGGAACAAAATATGTAGATGCATCTGAAAAAAGAAAAGGAATTATAACTGCTGTGGCAATGGAAAGCACTTTAAAATTAATTTTTTTCGTACTCATTGGTTTGTATGTTACGTATGTTGTTTATGATGGGTATGGTGATATTTATCAAAAAGCCTCATTATTAGAACACTTTCATGAAAAAAATACCATTGGAAGTATAGAAAATGGAATGAATTGGTTCTTTTTATGTATGTTATCCTTATTTGCAATATTTTTATTACCAAGACAATTTCATGTTTCAGTTGTAGAAAATAATAGAGAAAGACACATTAAAACCGCTTTATGGCTATTTCCATTATATCTTTTCATTTTTAATCTTTTTGTTTTTCCTATTGCTTGGGGTGGAAATGTACTTTTTTCTGGAGAAGTGAAAAATGCGGATACATTTTCATTGTTAATTCCTCAATTTTATAATAATACTTTTTTAACAGTACTTGTATTTTTAGGTGGTTTTTCAGCAGCTATATCAATGATAATAGTCTCTAGTATTAGTTTATCTACGATGCTAAGTAACAATCTTTTAATACCTTATACTTTTTTAGGAAAGTTAAAGAATGAAACACAAGAGATTAATAATAAAAAAATTGTAAACATCAGAAAAGTGGGTATTTTTTTGTTAATCATAATTGCCTATCTCATTTACCGTTTTTTTGCCTTAGATTATAGTTTGGGTTCGATTGGATTAGTTTCTTTTGTCATTATTGGCCAATTGGCACCCTCCTTTTTTGGAGCATTATTTTGGAGAAGAGGATCTAGTTTAGGGGCTAAAAGCGGTATTATTATTGGTTTTTTAGTTTGTTTATACACCTTATTGATTCCATATGCTTATGGATTAACTAGCTCAACAAATACCTTTATTACTTCGGGTTTGTTTGGTACAGATTTACTAAAACCATTAGCCTTATTTGGACTAGATTATTTGTCGCCAATTGCTCACGCCTTTTTTTGGAGTCTTTTATTTAATTCAATGACGTATTTTGCTGTTTCTGTCAGTTTTAAGGGAAACTATCGAGAACGAAATTATGCAGAAATGTATATTGATATTGATAAATACAGTACCAATCATGAAAATGCTTTTGTTTGGAGAGGAACTGCTTACACAAGAGATATTGAAAAAGTGTTATTAAAATTTCTTGGTGAAGATCGTACCCAAAGAGCGATGGCAATTTTTAATACGAAATACAATGTAGATAAAAATCAAGAAATGGCCGATGCTCGTTTGGTTAAATTTGCAGAGAATCTCTTGACAGGACATATTGGAACAGCTTCAGCAAAAATTTTAATCTCAAGTGTTGTAAAAGAAGAAAAGATAACGTTACCCGAAGTTTTAAAAATTTTGGAAGAATCCAATGAAACAATCTTAATCAATAAAAAATTGACAGAAACTTCAAATGAGCTGAAAAAAATTACCAATCAATTACAACTAGCAAATGAAAATTTAGTTGTTAAAGACAAGCAAAAAGATGATTTTTTAGATACGGTTACCCATGAATTGCGAACCCCTATAACAGCTATTCGTGCAGCCAGTGAAATTTTAATAGATGATGATGATATTCCCGAAACAATAAGAAAACAATTTTTAACCAATATTATTTCTGAATCTGATCGTTTAAATCGTCTAATCGATAAGATATTAGATTTAGAAAAATTAGAAACGGGTAAACAAAAATTAAATCTAACTCTAAATGATTTTCATCAAACCTTGCTCAAAACAATAGAACCCTTACAACAATTAATTAAGAATAAAAATATTGCAGTTCAAATTAAAAATGATTTGCCAATACATCTTATGTATGACGAAGATCGAATCATTCAAGTAGTAACTAATTTACTATCAAATGCTATTAAATTTTGTCCTGATGAAAATGGAGTTATAGGCATTCAAATTCTTGAAAAAGAGCAATTTTATGAAATAAATGTAATAGATAATGGTAAAGGAATCGATGAAAAAGATGCGGATATGATTTTTGATAAATTTTATCAGTCTGACAATCAAAATATTAAAAAGCCACACGGTAGTGGTTTAGGACTTGCCATCTGCAAACAAATTATCGAATTGCATAAAGGAAAAATTTGGGCAAAAAACAATGATAATACAGGCGCATGTTTTACTTTTACACTTTTAAAATAATAGAAATAAAAGACACAATTCAATGAAGAAAATACTGCTAGTTGATGACGAACCCAATATAATCATGTCTTTAGAATATACGTTTAAAAAAAATAATTATGAAGTTTTTATAGCTCGTGATGGTCAAGAAGCGTTAGAAATTTTAAAAACACAAATTCCAGATGCTATCATTCTAGATATTATGATGCCAAATGTAGACGGCTATGCTACCTTGGAACAAATTAAAAAAAATCATGCTTTGCAAGATTGTAAAGTCATTTTTTTATCAGCAAAGAATAAAGAATCAGATATTCAAAAAGGATTAGAATTAGGCGCTAGTGCTTATTTAACGAAACCTTTTTCTTTAAAAAAATTAGTGGATCAAGTAAAAGAATTACTAGAATAGTATAAATTTTAACTATATCAATTTAGCAAAATTATCTTTACATCTTCTTAATAGAATTATTATATTTACCTAACGAATAAAAAATTTAAACAAATGAGCTATTATAAAATAAATGACTTAGAGAATTATTTTAAAATGTACAAAAAATCGGTTCGTGAACCTAGAAAATTTTGGGATAAAATTGCTGACGAAAATTTTAGTTGGTACCAAAGATGGGACAAGGTTTTCGAATTTGATTTAGAAGAAGCTCAATTTAAATGGTTTACCAATGCAAAAGTAAACATCGTAAAAAATTGTATTGACCGTCACTTAAATAAAAGAGGAGATAAAACTGCTATTATTTTTGAACCCAATAATCCTGAGGAAGAAGCCCAACACATTACTTATAACGAATTATATGTGAAAGTGGCTAAAATGGCAAATGTGCTTAAATCACAAGGTATTAAAAAAGGAGATCGAGTTTGTATTTATCTACCAATGATTCCCGAATTAGCCGTAGCAGTTTTAGCATGTGCTCGAATAGGAGCCATACATTCTGTAGTTTTTGCTGGTTTTTCTTCAAATGCATTATCAAGCCGAATTAATGATAGCCTTTGTAAAATGGTCATCACATCTGATGGTGGTTTTAGAGGTAATAAAACTATTAATTTAAAAGCAATAGTAGATGAAGCTTTAAAAGATTGCCCAAGTGTAGAAAAAGTATTAGTAGCTAAAAGAACCAATGAAAATGTAGCGATAAAAGAAGGTAGAGACTTATGGTTACAACCTCTTTTAGACGAAGCTATTGATAATCATGTGGCAGAAATTATGGACGCCGAAGATCCATTATTTATTTTATATACTTCAGGTTCTACAGGCAAACCAAAAGGAATGGTTCATACTACTGCTGGATATATGGTTTACACCGCTTATACCTTTAAAAATGTTTTCAATTACGAAGAAAATGATGTGTACTGGTGTACTGCAGATATTGGTTGGATAACGGGCCACTCTTATATTGTTTATGGACCCTTATTAAATGGGGCAACTACCGTTATGTTTGAAGGTGTACCATCTTATCCTGATTTCAGTCGTTTTTGGCAAGTAATTGAAAAACATAAAGTCACTCAATTTTATACGGCACCAACCGCTATTCGTGCTTTAGCAAAAGAAAGCGTTGATTATGTAAAAGGGTTTCCTTTAAGTAGCCTAAAAGTAATTGGTTCAGTAGGTGAGCCTATTAATGAGGAAGCATGGCATTGGTATAACGATCATGTAGGTGGTAAAAGATGTCCGTTAGTGGATACATGGTGGCAAACGGAAACGGGTGGTATCATGATTTCTCCAATACCCTTTGTAACGCCTACAAAACCTACGTACGCTTCTTTACCTTTACCAGGAATTCAACCCGTCTTAATGGATGAATTGCGAAATGAAATTGAAGGTAATCAAGTAACAGGTAGCTTGTGTATTAAATTCCCATGGCCATCTATGGCAAGAACAATTTGGGGTGATCATGAACGTTATAAACAAACCTATTTTTCTGCTTATCCAGGAAAATATTTTACTGGTGATGGTGCGCTTCGCGATGAAGTAGGGTATTATAGAATTACGGGTAGAGTAGACGATGTCATTATCGTTTCTGGTCATAATTTAGGAACGGCTCCTATTGAAGATACTATTAACGAGCATCCAGCTGTTGCAGAAAGTGCTATCGTTGGTTTCCCTCATGATGTAAAAGGAAATGCTTTATACGGTTTTGTAATTTTAAAAGAATCAGGTGAAAGTAGAAACCAAGATAATTTAAGAAACGAAATTAACAACCTAATTGCCGATAAAATTGGCCCCATATCTAAGTTAGATAAAATTCAATTTGTGAATGGCTTACCAAAAACACGTTCTGGAAAAATTATGCGTCGAATTTTACGTAAAATTGCTGAAGGTGAAGAAGGTAATTTTGGCGATATCACTACTTTATTAAATCCCGAAATTGTTGAGGAAATAAAAAATGGTAAATTGTAAAATAAATCATAAATAATACTAAAAAAGGTTGTTCTATTTGGACAGCCTTTTTTCTTTTTTAAAATGGCATTATTGCCTAAAAAATAGTACATTTATACTCCTAAATTTCTTTAATAATGCAAATCATAAAAGTAGCTTCTCCCTCAGATTCATTGCTTTTTGGGAAGGCTAACAAGTATCATTATGTGGATAGTTTTCAAGGAAGTATCATCGATACAAATAATACCATAACACCCTTAGCAGTATTGAAAGCTTTTTTTCAAACCAGTCCCAAATGGGTAAGTGCTTTGCTTTCATTAAGAAATAGAATCGTGAAAGTTCTCGGTTTAAAAACCAGCCAAAATAGTAAAAATAAAGAAGAGCTAATCGCAAACTTAAAGGGAGTTCCAAATGAACAAATTGGACTATTTAAAATTTTCGAAAGTTCACCCAATGAAATTGTAATGGGTGAAGATGATAAACATCTTAATTTTAGGGTTCCCTTTTTTTAGACTCCTCTTCATCACATCATGAATTAAAAAACATTATCATTACAACCACAGTACAATTTAATAATATTTTTGGGAAATTATATTTTTTACCTGTAAAGCCTTTTCATCATCAAATTGTACCTAGCATTTTAAAAGGAATTATTAAAGAATTAAAATCAAATAGCACACAATTATCATAATGAATCCAAATGTTCACGTTAAAATAGTTGAAGATACACTATCTGAAAATGTAACCCAATTGTTACAACAACTCAATCCATCAATAGCAGTTGAAATAATAAAAAAACGTCAAGCAGAAATGTTTCAATATCCAAATTATATCTGTTTTGGATTATATATAGACCATAAACTCATTGGAATAACTTGCGCATGGATTATGACCCGTATTTATTGTGGAAAACAAATAGAAATAGATAACGTTATTTTAGATGATAAACATCAATCAAAAGGATATGGTAATATTTTATTAGATTTTATCGAAAATTGGGCAAAAGAAAATCAATGTGAAACCATTGAATTGAATACCTATGTTCAAAATTCAAGGTCACATAAGTTTTATTTTTTAAAAAACTATAACATTTTGGGATTTCATTTTCAAAAAAAATTAAACAAATAACCCTATTACGCACTATAAAAAACGTTTTAAAACAAATAATATAAGCTAAACAAGGGTTAAATAGTACGATTTTTCACACTTTTTAGCTTATCTTAGCTATATGAACAAACAAACAGAAATTGGAATAATAGGTGGTGGTTTAGCGGGCTTAACAGCGGCATTACATCTTCTTAACCAAGGTTTTTCTGTAACTATTTTTGAGAAAAATGCATATCCTAAACATAAAGTTTGTGGTGAGTTTGTTTCAAATGAAGTATATTCCTATTTAAATTCATTAGGAATTGATATAACCTCTTTACATCCTTCAAAAATTAATACAACAATGATTTCTAATCGAGATGGGAAAAGTATTTCTGCTTCTTTAGAAATGGGAGGTTTTGGTGTAAGTCGTTATATATTTGATTCATATTTAGCTGAAAAAGTAGTGGCGTTAAGTGGAAGAATTATAAAAGATACCGTTTCCAAAGTAGATTTCATTAACGATGCCTTTTTAATTACTACAGAAAATAATAAAACTTTTTCTTTTATTCAAGTTTTAGGAGCTTATGGAAAACGTTCAAATTTGGATGTTATTTTAAAGCGAAAATTTATTCAACGTAAATCTCCCTGGTTGGCAGTAAAAATGCACTATTCTGTAAATTATCCCAATACTTTAGTAGGTTTGTATAATTTTAAAGGTGGTTATTGTGGCGTTTCACAAGTAGAAAATAAAGTGGTCAATATTTGCTATTTAGTACAATATAAAGTTTTTAAAAAATATAAAAATATTGAAGCTTTTCAAGAAAACGTTCTATATCAAAATCAAAAACTAAAAAAAATTTTTTCACAAGCAACTCCTTTATTTGAAAAACCATTAACCATAAGTCAGGTTTCATTTGAAAATAAGCCTAAAATAGAAAATCATATAGTAATGATTGGTGATACAGCGGGTTTAATTCATCCACTTTGCGGAAATGGCATGGCAATGGCTATTCATAGTGCTAAATTAGCAAGCGAATTGGTTATCTCATTTCTTAAAAAAGAGATAAATAGAGACCAACTAGAACGTTCCTACAGTACTATTTGGGATCAAAACTTTAAAAAAAGAATACAATTTGGAAAGGTATTATCTACAATTCTGTTGAATAATTTCGCCTCAAATATAGTAATGAAAATGATTGCTTTTTTTCCATCCATTTTGCCTTTTATTATCAAAAAAACACATGGAAAAGAAGTTCTAGATAACATTTGAAAAAATAACAAAATTTGAAAAAAATAAACACAAAACATCGAACGGAAGAAGAAGAGATTATGGATGATTTTTCTCTGAAAGGAGAAGAATTACGAGAAGCTTTGGATAAAATTGCAGTTATAAATCGATTGTTAGGTGGCAATAAATTGACTTTAGAAGGTATTCAAAAATTACTAACAGCTACAAAGGACAAACACATAACAATAGTAGATGTCGGATGCGGAAATGGCGATATGTTACGTGCATTAGCCGATTTTGGTAAAAAAAAGAAGTATACCTTTCATCTTATAGGGATAGATGCCAATGCTTTTACAATTGAATATGCAAAACAATTGTCATCTAGTTATCCTATGATTCAATATGAATGCTGGGATATTTTTGAGGAAGCATTTCGCAAATTAAAATATGACATCGTATTATGCACTTTGACGTTGCATCATTTTAAAAACAATCAGATCGATTATTTATTGCAGTTGTTTAATAATAATGCAAAATTGGGAATTGTGATAAATGATTTGCATAGAAATAGAATTGCTTATCGCTTATTTCAATTGCTTTGTTTTGTTTTCCAACTCAACAAAATGTCTCGCGAAGACGGGTTAATTTCCATTTTGAGAGGTTTTAAAAAGAAAGAATTAGTTCAGTTTTCTGAAAAAAATAATTTAAAAAACTATTCCGTTCATTGGAAATGGGCCTTTCGTTACCAATGGATTATTCAAAAATAAAATAGAAAAGAGATTCCACTTCGACTCTCTATATACATGTAAAAATATGTCGGTAAAAATAATAACAGTAACAACACAAGTCCCACAATTTTCAAGGGAAACAGCAGAAATTTTTCCTTTTTTGGACATATGGCTTGCCAACCAAGAGGATCGTTTCAAACGAAAAGTGAAGAAAATTTTTGAAGGGGCTCAAGTTGATAAACGATACTCTATTATGAGTCCTGAAGAAGTATTTTCGCTTCAATCGTTTGAGCAACGAAATGCTATCTATGCCAGAGAAATGATTGTTTTAGGGGAAAAAGTGCTTCAAAAAGCCTTACAAAAAGCAAATTGGTCAACCGAAAGTCTTGATTTTATTATTACAGTAAGTTGTACCGGTATCATGATTCCCTCTTTAGATGCTTATTTAATTAATAAATTAGGACTCAAACAAGATATTGTTCGATTACCAGTAACTGAAATGGGATGTGTAGGTGGGGTTTCGGGTATTATTTATGCTAAAAATTTTCTAAAAGCCAATCCTAATAAACGGGCTGCAGTAATTACAGTTGAAAGTCCAACCGCCACTTTTCAACTAGATGATTTTTCAATGGCAAATATTGTAAGTGCAGCTATTTTTGGTGATGGAGCAGCTTGTGTCTTACTTTCTTCTTACGAAAACGAGGAAGGTCCTAAAATTTTAGATGAATCCATGTATCATTTTTATGATAACGAACATATGATGGGCTTTGAACTAACCAATTCGGGTTTAAAAATGATTTTAGATATAGAAGTTCCCAATACAATTGAAGCGCATTTTCCAAAGATTATTCATCCTTTTTTGAAAAAAAATCAATTGACTATTGCCAATATTGATCATTTAATATTTCATCCTGGTGGAAAAAAAATAATTACCTTAGTAGAAGGTTTGTTTTCAGAATTAGGTAAAAATATCGATGATACGAAAGAAGTTTTGCGATTGTATGGAAATATGTCAAGTGCCACTGTATTGTATGTCCTTGAGCGCATAGTATTAAAGCAACCAAATAAAGGAGAAAAAGGGATTATGCTTAGTTTTGGACCTGGTTTTACTGCCCAACGGATATTATTAGAATGGTAAGAAAAGTAATGTCTATAATCGGAAATCAAAATGAATAATCAAGATATTATTAATAAGCTACCTTATTCCAAACCTTTTTTGTTTGTGGATGAAATTATTTCAATTACTGAAAATGGAGTAGTAGGTACCTTCATTTTTAATGAAAACTTGGATTTCTATAAAGGACATTTTAAAAATAATCCGATTACACCTGGTGTTATACTAATAGAAACCATGGCACAAATTGGATTAGTATGTTTAGGAATCTATTTAAGTGATTCTGAAAAAAAAGAAAGTATTGCTTTTACATCCTCTGAAATTGAGTTTTTAAAACCCGTATATCCAAATGAAAAAGTAATGGTCATTTCTGAAAAAATTTATTATCGTTTTGGAAAACTGAAATGTAAAGTAAAAATGATAAATGAAAATAATGAAGTAATTTGTACAGGAACTTTAGCAGGGATGGTAACTTAGGAAGTATACCTATTTAATTGGTTTAAAGATGTTTAAAGTTGTTTTAAGTTAATTTTTAAAGTTATAATTAAAATTTTAATTGAATTTGAAAAAAAGAGTCGTCATAACAGGTCTAGGCATTGTTGCTCCAAATGGTATCGATTTGGATGCTTTTACCCATGCTATTAAAAATGGAATTTCGGGCATCAAATTTCAACCTGAATTAGAACGCTTGAAATTTTCTTGTCAAATAGCAGGTACACCTGAAATATCAGAAAAAATGAAACGAAATTATTTCAACGAATTAGAATTGCGTAGTTTTAATTCGAGTGGTATTTTATATGGGGTTATTGCTGCTATAGACGCTTGGAAAGATGCTGGTTTAACTTTGGAAAATAACAATCAACCCGATTGGAATAGTGGAACTATTTTTGGTACAGGAACATCAGGAATTGAAACCTTTAGAGAAGCCATTTATAAAATTGATGACTTTCAAACGAGAAGATTAGGAAGCACCGTTGTTGCACAAACCATGGCTAGTGGTATTTCCGCTTATATTGGAGGAAAATTAGGATTAGGAAATCAAGTCTCTACTAATTCTTCCGCTTGTACAACTGGAACTGAAAGCATACTATTAGGATTGGAACGCATTCAAAATGGAAAAGCTAAAAGAATGTTGGTAGGTAGTACGAGTGATTCTGGACCCTATATTTGGGGCGGTTTCGATGCCATGCGAGTATGTACGTTCAAGCATAATGATACCCCAGAAAAAGGCTCAAGACCAATGAGTGCAAGTGCTTCTGGATTTGTTCCAAGTAGTGGAGCAGGAGCTTTGGTAATAGAAGAATTAGAAAGTGCTTTAGAAAGGGGAGCCAAAATTTATGCAGAAATTACAGGTGGCCATGTAAATTCAGGTGGCCAACGTGGTGAAGGAACGATGACTGCGCCCAACCCAATTGCAGTTCAAAAATGCATTAGGGCAGCTTTAGAAGATGCAGCAATTCATCCCAATGAAATTGATGCCATAAATGGTCATTTAACTGCCACAACAAAAGATACCTTAGAAATTGAAAATTGGACCCAAGCTTTGCAGCGAAAAGGGACTAATTTTCCGTACATTAATTCGCTTAAATCCATGATAGGTCATGGTTTATCTGCTTCTGGAAGTATGGAATCAGTAGCTACAGTACTTCAAATTTATGAAGGATTTATTTTCCCAAATATAAATTGTGATGATATACATCCTAATATATTAGAATTAATTGGAGAAAATTCCATTCCGCAACAAATGATTAAGAAATCCTTAAATGTGGTTGCAAAAGCCAGTTTTGGTTTTGGAGATGTAAATGGTTGTCTTATCTTTAAAAAATATTAAAAATCTAAAAAAAACATGACAAAAGAAGCAATTATAGAAAAATTAAAGCCTATCGTGCAACCCTTTGTAAAAAATGAAGAGGCATTTAAAAATCTTAATGATACTACCGATTTTATAACCGATTTAAATATCAATTCTGCAAATTTAGTAGATATTGTTCTAGATATTGAAGAAGCATTCCATATTGAAATTGATAATGAATCCATGGAAAAGATGCTTACTGTGGAAAATACAGTAGCGATAATTCAAAAAAAATTAGCAGCACAATAATGGGCAATGATATTGTTGATTTAGCATTGGCGAAAAGAGAAAGTAACTGGAAAAGAAAAGGCTATTTGAATAAGCTTTTTACTGATTTGGAACAAAACTATATACGTACTGCTAAAAATCAAGATATAATGGTTTGGATACTTTGGTCTTTGAAAGAAAGTACGTATAAAGCTTATCAAAGAATACAAATTAATAGAGGTTTTTATCCCGAAAAAATTAAGATTAAAAGTTTAGAAATTAAAGATTCTATAGCTCTTTCTACGCTCGAATTATTTGGAATGGATTTTTTTGGTAAAACAATAATTACAACTGACTGGATTCATTCAATCGTAACAACAAAATTTTCTCATTTAAATCAAATCATTGAAGTTACTCCTCAATGTATTAAGAAAGACAAAAATTTCTTACCTTACTGTGCCTTAACTAATCAAAGCATTTCGATTAGTCATCATGGTGCTTATCAAAAAATAATACAATTCAAATCATAAAATAAATAAGATGTCACAATCAAAAATTAAAAAATTAGGAGAATTAGCTTCAACGGCCATATGTGGAAATGATATTAGCTCTTCCGTACTCTATGTTTCTGCATTGTCCATTTTTTATGCGGGTCAGTATGCTTGGATAACACTTTTAATTGTTGCATTTGTTTTATTTTTATTTCGTAAAATATATGGAGAAGTTGTAGGTGCTTTACCTCTAAATGGAGGTGCTTATAATGCCTTATTAAATACAACCAGCAAACAATTAGCTTCTGTTGCTGCCACATTAACTTTATTGTCTTATATGGCCACAGCAGTAATTTCTGCTAATGAAGCCATGCACTATTTACATCATTTAGTACCTCAAATGCCTATATTATTAGCTACCATAGTATTATTAGCTCTATTTGCAGCATTAGTTATAGGGGGAATTTCAGAATCAGCTAAAGTTGCAATAGGTATTTTCCTTTTTCATTTAACTTCCTTGTTTATACTCACTTTATTTATTGTATACTACTTCTTTTATAATGGTTTTGACCAATTTATTGAAAATTGGCATTTACCCACTCATGGTAGTATAACTATGGCTATTTTCTTTGGTTTTTCAGCCTCCATGTTAGGTGTTTCAGGATTTGAAAGTTCGGCCAATTTTGTAGAAGAGCAAAAAAAAGGTGTTTTTCCTAAAACCTTGCGAAACATGTGGATTGTGGTAAGTATCATTAATCCATTAATGGCATTTTTTGCCCTAAGTATATTTAATATGGACATGTTGCAAAGTGACGCTTTTCAAAATACTTTATTAATTGAAATGGGCCTTTTTGTTGGTGGAAAATGGGTAGCTATGCTAATTGCTATCGATGCAGTTTTGGTATTAAGTGGAGCCGTTTTAACCAGCTATGTTGGTGTTTCAGGATTATTAGAACGAATGACATTGGATCGCATTTTACCCAATATGCTTTTAAAGAAAAACAAAAGGGGAAGTTCTTACCGAATTATTGCCTTATTTTTTATTTTAAGTGTTTCGGTTCTATTAATTACGAAAGGAAATGTAAAACTATTAGCTGGAGTTTATACCATATCCTTTTTATCGGTAATGGCTTTGTTTGGTTTTGGTAACATCTTATTAAAATTAAAAAGAGCCAAATTACCACGGCCTGAAAAAGCAAGTTGGATTGCTGTAATTATTGCAATAACTGCTGTTTTAATTGCTTTAACTGGAAATATTTTGATGGAACCTAAAGATAATTTACCAAGCAATGTTCAGGTGTTTTTACCTTATTTTATCATTACAATTGGTTTTATTGTGATGATGTTGAAACGTATAGTTGTTTTAAAAGCCATTTTAAGTATTTTTAAATATTTCAATACAAAGATTATCAATTTAATTAATAGTATCATTATTCAAGAATTTGTTTTCTTTACTAAAAATGATGACTTAGAACATTTGAATATTGTGATGTTATACATTAAAGAAAACGAACAAACTAAAAAGATAAAAATTGTTACTGTAGTAAAACCAAATGAAACGGCTTCTGAACGCTTACGAAATGATATTGCTTTTTTAGATAGAGAATATCCTGAAATAAAAATTGACTTTATTGAAATTGAAGGAGAATTTGGTCCTAAATTAATCAATGAATTGTCTAAAAAATGGAAAATCCCAGTAAATTTTATGTTTATAGCCTCACCAAGTGATAAGTTTCCCTATAAAATTGAGGAATTAGGTGGTGTCCGATTGATAATGTAAATCTTAAATTCCTAATTTTCTTTTTAGTTTTAAAAATAGGAGTGCTGTGATATAGGCATCACCAGTTGCGGTATGTCTATCGGTTTTTCGTATATTAAAAACAGAGCAAAGTTCGTCTAGAGAAGTATGTTGTTCTTCTGGAAAATGTTTCCATTTTTGGTACATAATATCCGTATCCATATATTGATTTTTTAATCTGCCTGCATCCATTCGATCCAAGGCTTCATTAATCATTTCAATATCAAAGGCAATATGATGTCCTACAAGCGTTGCATTTTTTATAAAATTTAAAAAATGAATGACAGCTTCTTGTTCGCTAATTTTAGGCAGATTTCCTTCTTTTAAAATACCATGAATGGGCACTGTTGCTGCATTAAAGATTTCTTGTGAAATGAGAACTTGGAAATAATCGTTCACCACAATTTGATTTCCAATAATAGCAACAGCTCCAATCGATAAAATACGATCATTAAGGGTATCTAATCCGGTGGTTTCACTGTCGAAAACGACATATCTCCTCTCGTTATTTTTTTCCTCAAAATAGGAGAGATACGTTTTCCAAAAAGGAGGATACTCTTTAATTATATTTTTAAAAGGCCATTTCATATTACGTAAAATAAGTCAACTTAAAGCGATTTTTGATTACTTCCTGAATATCGTTAATTGGTTGAAAATCATTTTTAAGTTTTACTTTATCTAATTTTGTTAACTCGTTCAAATTTAAATACCTACCGTCAGAATTGTGTTCTAAACCTTCTTCAGTTCTAAATTTTAATAATTCCAAAAATGCTTCTTCACATGATTTATAAATTACCGCATTTTGAGGTTCAATTTCTGCTAATTTAGCAAAACGCAAGGCCGTATTATTTATATTTCGAATACCTACACTTAAAATTAAAATACGTGCTGCATCTACTAATGGAAGTAATGCTCTTGATTTAATATCGAAGGTATCTTTGTGTTCTCCATCATTTTCAACTAAAAATTGTCTAAAAAAGCCTAAAGGTGCTGGATTTTCTAATGCATTGGCACCTAAATAGGCATAAAATAATTGGTTGTCATGTGTTTCTTTTAAAATGGTATTGGTAATTTCATGCATTAAATTTTCATCACCATACACGAAATCATAATCAAAAAAGATGGTACACATTAATATTCCTTTTTCACCAGGATGATGTATCCAACTATAAAATTGATTTTGCCATTCACTTACTGATTTACACCACATGGGGTTACTTGCCATCATGTTAGCAGGACAAAATTCGTAACCAATTGTATTTAATTTTTTAGTTACAATATCCGCTAAGGCAATAAAATAATTTTTTACTTCATCGTATTGGGCTTCACTTACATCTTCAAAAACCAATGCATTATCTTGATCGGTTAGTAATAATTGCTCTTTCCTTCCTTGACTTCCCACATTCAACCAAGCAAAACGAGTAGGAGGAGGTGTACCTAATTTTTCAATCGCTTGTTCAATGGCTCTTTTGGTAATCGCAATATTAATTTCTCCTACAATCGAACAGATATGATAAATAGGTATGTCTTTGTCAATTGAATTTTGAATCAAATCGGTTACTTTCTCACGAATACTTTTTAAATCATTGGTATTTTGCGCTCTTCTCGTTTGACGTAATAAAACACCAGGATTATTAGCTTGAGCTACTACAATATCATGTTCTGAAATAATACCTTTTATTTCGGAAAGATTGGTGCCATCTTTAGTTACACACAAATGCGCTACATTATGTTTTAACATCATCATTTGGGCTTCAACCACAGAAATATTTTCCGCTACTGTAATTACTGGTGAAGACATTATTTTATCAATTGTAATATCTATAGGATGTAAACCTGTGGCAATTTTAGAACGCAAATCTTTATCGGTTAAAATCCCTACAGGTAACTTATTTTCATGGATAATAATACTACCAATCTTTTTGTTTGTCATTGTTTGTGCCACATGTCTTACTATATCTAAAGTAGAAGCTGTAACCGGATTTTTGGTATAATGAATGGGTTGGTAATATTGAATCTCGTTAGAAGTATCATCATAAATTACATTTTCAGAAAGCAATTTTCCTTTATTTTTTTTATCTAAAGGGTTTCTGGTATTTGAAGCAAAGCTTTGTAATAAAAACTCTAAAACACTTGCATTTTTTATAACTATAGGTTTAAAAATTGCAATAGGTATAGCATATATGATAGATTCTTCACGAGCTTTTGCATTCATTAAATAATTATCTTTTGCAAAAAAAGGGCGTAATCCTAATATATCACCTTCATCACATTTATCAATTAAAACATCATCTGAATCTGATGTTATACTTAATCCAATAGCTCCAGAGGCTACTACATAAAAGGCATCATGTGTTTCATCATTTACTTTGAATAAATAATCATTTTTTTCAAGATATAAAACACTTACACTTTGTGCTATTGTAAATAAATTATCATCATCTATACTTTTAAAAGGGTGAAACTTTTTTAAAAAATCATGAATTCTTTCTGCAATTGCATTTTTCATATACTTAAGACTCTCAATTGAACATTTAAATATACTAGATTTTTATATATATTGGGATTTAAAACTGATATTTTTCTTTTATAAAAAAAATCTTGTTGTATCCTTAATCTATTGAATTATATAGCAAAAAAACATCTTTTATTTTATGACATTTGTTAAAAAAAGTGATTATTTTTTCAAAATATTATTTTTATTAAAAAAAAATAGTATTTTTACGTAATCGATTACGAAAAATTTTTTAAAAGAATGATTACAACAGAATTTAGATATGCGTCTCATCCAAATGATGCAAGAAAATATGATACTGATGAAATAAGAAAACAATTCCTTATTGAAAATCTATTTCAACCCGATAAAATACAGTTAACGTACTCCATGTATGATAGATATATTGTAGGAGGAATTATGCCTGTAACTGAAAATTTACAATTGCAAAGTATTGCTTATTTAAAATCTGAAAACTTTTTGGATAGAAGAGAATTAGGAATTATTAATGTGGGTGGAAAAGGTAAAGTTACGGTTGATGGTGAAGTATTTGAATTGCATAAAAAAGAAGCTTTATATATAGGGTCTGGAGCAGTATCTGTTTTGTTTTCAAGCAGTGAACAAAATCCAGCTTTATTTTATATTAATTCTGCTCCTGCTCATAAACATTTTCCAACTAAGAAAGTAACGAAAGAAAATGCTGAAATTGTGCATTTAGGAGAAGAAAAGTATTCTAATAAAAGAATCATTAATAAGCTTTTAGTAAATAGTGTAGTTGAAACCTGTCAGTTACAAATGGGATTAACAGAACTTTTGCCTGGAAATGTTTGGAACACCATGCCAGCACATACTCATAATAGAAGAATGGAAGCCTATTTCTATTTTGATTTGGAAGACGGACAAACAATAGCTCATTTTATGGGCGAACCCGAACATACAAGGCATCTATTTTTACAAAATAACCAAGCGGTTTTATCTCCAGAGTGGTCTATTCATTCTGGTTCTGGTACATCAAATTATTCCTTTATTTGGGGAATGGCGGGTGAAAATTTAGATTATGGAGATATGGATATTGTGACACCAAATGAATTAAAATAAGATGAATTTATTTGATTTAAAAGGGAAAAGAGCTTTAATAACAGGTGGAACACATGGCCTAGGTATGGCCATGGCAGAAGGATTAGCAACTGCTGGTGCTGAATTAGTAATTACAGGTACTACACCTGCAAAAATGGAAGAAGCTTTAAATTATTATAAAGGTAAAGGATATGGCGCTTCCGGTTATTTATTTGATGTTACCAATGAATTAGATGCTGCCAAATATTTTTCAATCATTACGAAAGAATTAGGAGACATACATATATTAGTTAATAATGCAGGAATAATCAAGAGAGAATTAGCGGTTAGTATGCCTGTATCCGATTTTAGAAAAGTAATTGATGTGGATTTAGTTGGTCCTTTCATAATGTCACAATTAGTAGCGAAACAAATGATAGAAAGAAGAGAAGGAAAAATTATCAATATCTGTTCTATGATGAGTGAATTGGGTCGTAATACGGTTTCAGCTTATGCAGCGGCAAAAGGGGGTTTGAAAATGCTAACAAAGAATTTAGCCACGGAATGGGCAAAATATAATATTCAAGTTAATGGAATTGGACCTGGATATTTTGCTACCTCACAAACAGAACCCATTCGTGTAGATGGTCATCCTTTTAATGATTTTATAATTAATAGAACGCCGGCAGCTCGATGGGGAAACCCTGATGATTTAGCTGGAACTGTCATTTTTTTAGCCTCTAAAGCAAGTGACTTTGTAAATGGTCAAATTATATATGTTGATGGTGGCATATTGGCTACTATTGGTAAACCTTCTAACGAAGACTAATTTTATTAAAATGAGCAAATACTTTATAAACGATAATTTTCTTCTTGAAAATAAATATGCGGAAGAGTTATATCATAACTATTCTAAAAACCAACCTATTATAGATTATCACAATCATTTATCTCCTCAATTAATTGCAGAGGATCATGTTTTTGAAAATATAACTAAAGTGTGGATTAATGGCGATCATTATAAATGGAGAGCGATGCGTACTTTGGGTGTTAACGAACAATTTATAACAGGAAATGCTTCTGACAGAGAGAAATTTCAACAATGGGGAAAAACCGTTCCTTATACCATGAGAAATCCTTTGTATCATTGGACACATTTAGAATTAGCACGCTATTTTGACATCCACGAATTATTAAATGAAAAATCGGCTAATACTATTTATGATGCTGCAACTGAAAAAATAAAAACAAATGCTTTTAGCACTCAAAATTTATTGCGCAAAGTAAATGCAGAGTTAGTTTGTACTACTGAAGATCCAATTGATAACTTAAAGTATCATAAGCAAGTAGCAAATAGTAATTTTGAAATAAAAGTCAGTACTGCTTTTAGGCCTGATAAAGCTATTTTAATAGCCAATGAGGGTTATAATGACTACTTAGATACTTTGGCTTCCGTTTCAGGAATAGAAATTAATTCGTATACCAATTTATGTGAAGCGCTTTTAAAAAGAATGCATTATTTTAATGAAAATGGATGTAAACTTTCAGATCATGGTTTAGAGCATATTTATTATGAAAATTTTACGGCTGCTGAAATTGATACGATATTTAAAAGAAAGCGTCAAAATGGAGTTTTAAATCAGGAAGAAATTTTAAAATTTCAAAGTGCCATTTTATTGTTTCTCTCAGAATCTTATCATGAATTAGGTTGGGTACAGCAATTTCACTTAGGTGCTTTACGAAATAATAATGCACGCATGCATCGTATTTTAGGACCAGATACGGGTTGGGATTCCATTGGAGATTATCCACAGGCTCAAAAACTAGCCGCTTTTTTAAATGCTTTAGACAGCAATGATAAATTGACTAAAACGATAATTTATAATTTAAATCCATCTGATAATGAAGTGATGGCAACTATGATTGGTAATTTTAATGATGGAAGTATAAAAGGGAAAGTGCAATTGGGTTCTGGATGGTGGTTTTTAGATCAAAAAGACGGTATGACCAAACAATTAAATGCCTTATCCAATATGGGATTAATTAGCTGTTTTATAGGTATGTTAACCGATTCTAGAAGTTTTTTATCTTTTCCTAGACACGAATATTTTAGAAGAATATTATGCAATCTTTTAGGAGATGAAATTCAAAGAGGGGAATTACCAAATGAAATGGAATGGATTGGTAAAATGGTAGCCGATATTAGTTATCATAACGCTAAAGAATATTTTAATTTTTAAAATTATGTCAAGTACAACACTATTTTTTAATGATGATAGTATCAGTTGGGAATTTGTAACCGATAAAATACAAAGAAAAATAATGGGTTTTGATGAAACTATGATGATGGTAAAAGTTCATTTTGAAACAGGTGGTATTGGCACGATTCATTCTCATAAGCATACACAAACAACCTACATTACAGAAGGTGTTTTTGAAGTAATTATCGATAATGAAACCAAAACCTTACAAGGGGGTGATTCTTTTTTTATTCCTTCCAATGTTAGGCATGGCGTGATTTGTAAAAAAGCAGGAATTTTAATTGATGTTTTTCACCCAATGAGAAACGATTTTATTACTAATGAAACATAGAAATGAATACAGTAGTTAGTTTTGGAGAAATCATGTTGCGTTTGTCAACTGAAAGACATTTGCGATTCGGCCAATCAAAAAGTTTTGCTGCATCTTATGGTGGAGGCGAATTCAATGTCGCTGTTTCGTTAGCAAATTATGGCATTGAGGCAGAATTTGTAACGCGCATACCAGATAATGAAATCGGTCATTGTGCTTTAAAAGAAATGCGTAAAATGAATGTTATTTCCGAAAATGTTCTTTTTGGTGGCGATCGATTAGGTATTTATTTTTTAGAAACAGGTGCAGGAAATAGAGGCAGTAATGTCGTTTATGATAGAGCCAATAGTGCAATTGCAACGATTCAACCAGGTACTTTTGATTGGGAAAAAATTCTAAAGGGAAAAACATGGTTTCATTGGAGTGGCATTACTCCCGCAATTTCACAAAATGCTGCTGACGAATGTTTGTTAGCTATTAAAACGGCTCATAAATTAGGTCTAACCATTTCATGTGACTTAAATTATCGCTCTAAACTATGGAAATATGGTAGAACTCCTGCAGACATTATGCCTGAATTACTTCAATATTGTCATGTTATTTTAGGAGATATAGACACAGCTTATTTTATGTTAGGAAAAGAAAAAGTAGCTCCAAACTATGCAGATGAAAATGCATTGCCTAGTTTATATGAAAAACTTTTTGATCATTGTAAGAATTTAAAAATAGCGGCTACCACCTTACGCTATTCCATTAATGCATCACACCAAAAAATTGGAGGTATTTTATATGATGGGAAAAAAATTTATAAAGCAGCAGTTAAAGAAGTTACACCAGTTGTCGATAGAGTAGGTACAGGTGATGCTTTTATGGGAGGGTTAATTTATGGGTTATTAAATCCATCTTTTGAAAATCAAAAAACATTAGAATTTGCAGTAGCTGCTTGCTGTTTAAAACATACTATTGTGGGGGATTATAATTTAGCTACTTTAGAAGAAATAGAGCATATTATTGAAGGAGATGGTTCTGCAAAAGTGTCTCGTTAAATAGCTTCAAATTTAAAAAGATGATTACATTAAAGAAAATATCGCATTTAACAGGTTTTTCTATTTCAACGGTTTCTAAAGCCTTGAATGACAAAGATGATATTAATCATGATACCAAAAAAATAATTCAAGATTATGCATGTAAAATCAATTATAAACCTAATAAAAACGCTCTAGCACTTCGAGGTTGTAAATCCTATATTGTAGCGGTTATTGTACCTAAAATAAACGACTCAATTTATAGTGATATTCTTTGTGAATTAGAATTAAGTGCTACAAAATTCGGATATCGTATTATGTTATTTCAATCTTTCGAAGAAATTAATAAAGTGACCGAATATTTGTATGATGTAAATGATGGGAGTGTGGATGCGGCAATCGTTTTTTCAGCATTTGACGAAAAAATTATCCGTTACAAACATGCCCCCAATAAAAATATTCCAGTAGCGTGTATTCAAATTCAAAAAGAAGAAAGTAATAGCGTGTCTAAAACCTATTGTTTATCCATTTTCGAAAATTTATTAAAAAATATAAAATAGTTATGGCTCAATTTACTCGTATTGAAGTATTTCAAAAAATGAAAGAAACGGGCTTAGTACCATTGTACTATAACGCTGATATTGAAATTTGTAAAAAAGTTATAAAAGCTTGCTATGATGGTGGTGCGCGCTTATTTGAATTTACTTCAAGAGGAGATTTTGCACATCTCGTTTTTACAGAATTAATACAATATACTACAAAAGAATTGCCAGAAATGATTTTGGGTGTAGGCTCAGTAACAGATGCAGCTGCAGCATCTTTATATATGTTATTGGGAGCAAATTTTATAGTAACTCCTGTCTTAAGAGAAGATATTGCAATCGTTTGTAACCGAAGAAAAGTGTTATGGTCACCAGGTTGTGGTTCATTAACTGAAATCGCTAAAGCTGAAGAATTAGGCTGCGAAATTGTAAAATTATTTCCGGGTGATATATACGGTCCTAATTTTGTAAAAAGTGCCTTAGCACCCCAACCATGGACTTCTATTATGCCAACGGGTGGAGTCTCTCCAAATGAAGAAAGTTTAACCAGCTGGTTTCAAGCAGGAGTAACATGTGTTGGAATGGGGTCACAATTAATTTCCCACGAAATCATTAAGAATCAAGAGTATATTGTACTTACCAATCAAGTAAAAAATACTTTGGCAATCATTCAAAAAATAAGAAAATAATACTATCAATTTTAAAAAAATAGAGCTAAATACAAAATATTATGAGTGAAATAACTCCAAAAAAGACCAGTCATTTTAGATGGACCATTTGTGGACTTCTATTTTTAGCAACTACGATAAATTACTTGGATCGACAAGTACTTTCCTTAACTTGGAAAGATTATATCGCTCCAGAATTCCATTGGACAAATAACGATTACGGAAACATAACTGCATTGTTTTCTATATTTTATGCAGTTTCACTATTATTTGCTGGTCGTTTTGTGGACCTTATGGATACCAAAAAAGGTTTTTTATGGGCAATAGGCGTTTGGTCTGTAGGTGCTTGTTTACATGCTTTTGCTGGTATTGCTACTTCTGGTTATCTAACAGGTAGTTGGTTTGTAGGGTTCCAAGAAGCAAAAGATAGTATTGCAACCATTAATGATACTGGGTTAATAATTTCAGTAAGTGTCACTTTATTCATTTTCGCACGTTTTGTTCTTGCTCTAGGAGAAGCAGGTAATTTTCCTGCTGCCATCAAAACAACGGCTGAATATTTTCCAAAGAAAGATAGAGCTTTCTCTACAAGTATTTTTAATGCTGGAGCAACTGTTGGCGCTTTATTAGCTCCAGCGACTATTCCGTTTATTGCAAAAGCTTACGGCTGGGAAATGGCTTTTATAATTATTGGGGCTTTAGGGTTTGTTTGGATGGGATTTTGGATATTTATATACGAGAAACCTGAGAAACATCCGAGAGTTAGTGCAGCTGAATTAGCATACATACAACAAGATACTATTTTGGATAGTACAATTGAAGGATATGTTCCAGAATCTTCTAAAAAGCCATCTTTACTCGAATGTTTTAAATACAAGCAAACTTGGGCATTTGCTTTTGGCAAATTCATGACCGATGGTGTTTGGTGGTTTTTCTTATTTTGGACCCCAGCTTATTTAAGTTCAGTATATCAAATGGATTCCACTGAAGCTGCATTTCCACTATTTATTTTATACACGATTACGTTAGTTTCAATTGTAGGGGGTTGGTTACCAACATATTTTGTAGACAAGAAAGGAATGAATCCTTATGAAGGAAGAATGAAAGCCATGCTAATTTTTGCTTTTTTTCCACTATTAGCCTTAGTAGCACAACCTTTAGGTCATTATACGTATTGGATTCCAGTAATTATAATTGGTATTGCTGGAGCAGCACATCAAGCATGGTCCGCCAATATTTTTACAACTGTAGGCGATATGTTCCCTAAAAAAGCTATCGCAACGGTAACTGGAATTGGAGGTCTAGCAGGTGGTTTAGGTTCAACATTAATCAATAAAGGATCAGGAGTATTATTTGATTTTAGCGAAAATACAAATATGGTATTCCTTGGATTTAAAGGAATCGAAGCTGGATATTTCATTATTTTTTCAATATGTGCCGTATGTTATCTAATTGGTTGGATGGTAATGAAAACTTTGGTACCGAAATACAGTCCGATTACTGATTTATAAATGAACCCGTAATTACTTTATAAATAAAAAGTAAATTTTAAAGAAATGGAAAATATAATAAAACAAAAATTAAATAGAGCAAGCATACAAGAACCAGTTTCTTTTCCTATCAAAGTGGTACAATTTGGTGAAGGTAATTTCTTAAGAGCCTTTGTAGACTATGCTTTTCAAAGATTGAATACGGAACTCGAATTTAATGCTGGTATTGCAGTGGTACAGCCCCTTGCAGGTGGTTTAGTGCATATGCTAAATGATCAAGATGGATTATATACTTTATTCATGAATGGTGTAAAGAAAGGGGAAAAAATTCAAGATATAGCCTTAATTAAAAATGTAGTTAAAGGCGTTAATCCCTATACTGAATTTAAAAACTTCTTAAATTTAGCAAAAGAAGAAGCGTTACAATTTATAATTTCAAATACGACAGAAGCAGGTATCGAATTTGTAGAAACCGATCTGCCAACCATGCAACCACCAGCTTCGTTTCCTGCGAAATTAGCTATTCTTTTACACGAAAGATTTCAACATTTTAAAGGCGATTTTACCAAAGGAGTAACCATTATTCCTTGTGAATTAATTAATTATAATGCAACCACTTTAAAGAATATATTATTACAATATTGTGATTTATGGAAGTTAGATAACACATTTAAAACATGGTTAGTAGAGGCTTGTACATATCACAATACTTTAGTTGATAGAATTGTTCCTGGTTATCCAAAAAATGAAATTGAAGAATACAATAATAAACTTGATTATTCCGATAATTTAATTGTTACAGCCGAACCTTTTTTTCTTTGGGTTATTGAAGGAGATGAAGCTTTAAAGCAAAAGTTACCTTTTCATAAAACCGATTTGAATGTGAAAATTGTGGATGACATGCAAGATTTTAGAACCTTAAAAGTTCGTATTTTAAATGGAGCCCATACTGCCATGGTACCTTTTTCTATTTTATATGGAAATGAAACAGTAAGAGAAACAGTAGACGGTACATTTACAGGAAACTTTGTTAAAGAAGTAATTTCCGAAATTAATAGTACGCTAGACATGAATCCTGTTGAAATTGCCAATTACGCAGAAGAGGTAATGGATCGGTTTAGAAATCCATTTATCATTCATAAATTATCGGACATTGCTTTAAATACAGTTTCAAAATTTAAAGTAAGGGTATTGCCTAGTTTATTAAAATATGTTACCAATACTCAAAAACTACCTGTCCATCTTGGTTTTTCATTAGCTTGTTTAATTCAATTTTACAAAGGAGATTGGAACGGAAAAGCATTACCTATTAAAGATAACGCTGAAATAATATCATTTTTTAATACACTTTGGAAAACCAAAGACTTACCAAAAATTGTAAATTCAACTTTAGAAAATACAGATTTTTGGGAATGTAATTTACTAGAAGTAAAAGGATTAGCTGAAGCTGTTGTAACAGCTCTAACTGAAATTGAAACCAATGGAATTGAAATTGGCTTTGAAAATTTTAAAATGAAATTCAATTCTTAAGAAGGTAATCATGCAAAAGCAATTAATAAAAGTACATCCCTCAGACAATGTTATTGTAGCACTTGTTGACTTAAATGAAGGTGAAAAAGTGACTTTTGAAGATACTATAATTACAATTACAAAATCGGTCAAAGCAAAGCATAAAATTGCGGCTCAAGATTTTGAAAAAGGGGATCGAATTATCATGTATGGCGTTTTAGTAGGAAAGGCAAGTACATCAATTCAAAAAGGAGAAGTTGTTACGACTATTAATGTGACGCATCAAAGTGAAAAAGTATTTGGGAAAACGGACACCATTTCTTGGGTGGCACCCAATATTGAAAAATGGAAAGACAAAACCTTTCTAGGATATCATAGAGAAGACGGACAAGTAGGAACAGAAAATGTTTGGCTGTTTTTTCCTTTGGTTTTTTGCGAAAATAGAAACATTGAAGTTCTAAAAGAAATATTCGAAAAAGAACTTTTAAAACAAAAGGTTAATAAACATCAAATGTTATTGCGTTCTTTAGTAAATAGTGATATATCTGCTGATGAAGAAACGGTTTCTGAGAATGTTTTTGAAAATATTGATGTTAAATTTATTACACATCAAGGGGGTTGTGGAGGTATAAGACAAGACTCTGAATTATTAGCCAAATTATTGGCTGGATATGTTAATAATCCAAATGTTGCAGGTGCAACGGTATTGAGCTTAGGTTGTCAAAATTTGCAAATTGAAATTTTTAAACAAGCGTTACAAACCATTAATCCTAACTCTAAGAAACCTATTATTATTTATGAACAACAAAAAATGGGTACCGTTGATGAAATGTTATCAGCTATAATTAAAGATTCCTTCGAAGCTATTAAGGAAGCCAATAAAATAGAACGAAAACCCGCTCCTTTATCTAAACTGAGAGTTGGTTTAGAATGTGGTGGTTCTGATGGCTTTTCAGGTATTTCTGCCAATCCTACTTTAGGTCATGTTTCCGATTTATTAACAGCATTAGGTGGTACTGCCATTTTATCTGAATTTCCCGAGTTATGTGGGGTAGAACAAGAATTAGTAAACCGTTGTGTAAACGAAGAAAAAGGAGAAAAATTTTTAGCTTTAATGAAAGCCTTTGAAAAATCGGTTGTAGATGCCGGTTCTGGTTTTGATATGAATCCTTCGCCTGGAAATATAAAAGACGGTTTAATTACAGATGCTATGAAATCGGCTGGAGCAGCAAAAAAAGGAGGAACTTCACCTGTTTGTGATGTTTTAGATTATGGAGAATATGTATCCACTACAGGTTTAAATTTGCTAAATACACCAGGAAATGACGTAGAAAGTACAACAGCTATGGTGGGTTCTGGAGCTACTTTAGTTTTGTTTACTACTGGTTTGGGCACACCAACAGGTAATCCTATTGCACCTATAATTAAAGTGTCTTCCAACTCAGAATTAGCACAAAAAATGCCAGATATTATTGATATTGATACTGGTGCAATCATTAGAGGAGAAAAGACAATTGAAGAAATGGGAGAGGAGATGCTTCATTTTATTATTGATGTAGCTAGTGGTAGAACTATTACAAAATCCAAACTTTTAAATCAAAATGATTTTATTCCTTGGAAAAGAGGAGTTTCCTTATAAAAGAAAAGCCGTTTATTTTTAAACGGCTTTTCTTTTATAAGGGATTGCTTGTTGATTTTCTAATAATTAATTCCGGTTCTAAGATAACTTTTTTCTCAATTTTTACTTTCTCAGTATTATTGATTTGTTCCAAAAAGACTTTTGCTGTCATTTTACCCATTTCTCTAGGAAACTGATCTATAGTACTAATCGAAAGTTCCATAAATTTTGTAAAAGGTTCATTACTAAAACCAATTACTGAAAAATCTTCTGGAATTTTAATACCTTTTTCCTTTAATTGTTGAATGGCTCCTAAGGCAGCAAAATCACTCGCTGAAAACAAAGCATCTGGGGGATTTTTCATAGAAAGTAACTTTTTAATCGCTTTTTTTCCATCATCCAAATTACTCTCAGTTCGTACGACATAATCAGGTTCGTAATCGATATTGTTATCTAATAAAGCTTGTTTATAGCCTAGAAAACGATCCTTAAAAATTTCAATATTGGTATCCCCTGAAAAATGTGCAATTTTTGTTCTTCCCGTATCAATTAAGTGTTGCGTTGCTTTATAACCACCATTAAAGTCGTTAATAGTAACCGAACTCACATTATTCAATGATTTTTTTCTATCAAAAAAGATTAAAGGCACATCTTTCTTCAAAATGCGTTCAAAAATAGAATTTTTACTACTAGAAGTAGAAATAAGAATACCATCTACTTGTGCGTTTAATAGTGCTTCAATATTATCGCCTTCTTTTATTTCATTCCCATCGGTTTGACAGATGATAATATGATAACCATGCGGATTTAATTCTTGTTCAATTCCTCTAATTACAGAACCAAAAAAATTAGTATCTACTCGAGGCACAATAACACCAACGTTATTACTTTTTCCGCTTTTAAGAGCAAGAGCTAATTTATTTTGTTCATAATTCATTTTTTGAGCCGTTTTCAGAACAAGTTCCTTAGTGGCTTCGCTAACATCACTTTGATTGTTAAGTGCTCTAGATACTGTTGCAGCAGTAATATTCAATTTTTTAGCTATGTCGTAAATAGTGGTTTTCTTCTTCATTTATAAGGATCAACTTAAGACGTATTAGTAATAAAATGGCTTTGAAAGTAATGGATTAAGAAATACAAAAATAACTATAATATTAGATTTATCAATATTTTTTTAATCTATGAATATCATAATTATTTTAAGTAATTATTATGCATTGAGTAATTATTTCACTTTTTTTTTATTTTTTATTAAAATTTACTTGTTTAGTAAGACACTTTTATTTATTTTCGTAATCGATTACGGTAAATAATTTATTAATTAATAAATCTAAAATGAAGTTTCCTTTTGAAATACTAAAACTACTGATTGTTATTCTTGTAATAACATCTATAGATTCATGTAAACATAAAAAAGAAAATACAGCTGCTAAAAAAGAAAGAACAGCAACAGAAATTTTGGAGGAAATTATTACTAACGTAAAAGAACCTCAGTTTAAAAGTGATGTATTTAATATAATCGATTTTGGTGCTATTGGAGATGGAAAAACGGTAAACACAAAAGCTATTGAAAATGCAATACAAAAATGTGCAAAAAATGGTGGTGGTGTGGTTATAATACCTATTGGAAAATACTTAACGGGTCCTATTCATTTAGAAAGTAATGTTAATTTACATTTAGAGGAAGGAGCAGAAGTCTTATTTTCTACTAATCCTAATGATTATTATCCTTTAGTGCACACTTCATTTGAAGGCATTGAACTTCTTAATTATTCACCATTAATTTATGCCTATCAAAAAAATAATATCGCAATCACTGGTAAAGGTATTTTAAATGGTCAAGCCAATGAAACCAATTGGTGGCCATGGAAAGGAAGTACTTCGGAAGGACATTCATATGGTTTTATTGAAGGGCAACCCTCCCAAAAAGACAGCTTAAACTTACCCACATTAATGCACATGGGACAAAATGAAGTAGCTCTAAATGAAAGAGTTTTTGGTAAAGGGCATTATTTACGCCCAAACTTTATTGAGCCTTTTGAGTGTACTAATGTTTTAATAAAAGATGTTACTATCATAAATGCTCCATTTTGGATCATCCATCCCATAAAATGTAACTCGGTAATTGTGGATAATGTTTCAATAACAAGTCACGGACCCAATAACGACGGTTGTGATCCTGAATACTCAAAGAATGTAATCATCAAAAATTGCACATTTAATACAGGTGATGATTGTATCGCGATTAAAGCAGGAAGAGATGCTGAAGGGAGAAAAGTAGGTATTAAAAGTGAAAATATTGTAGTTCAAAATTGTAAAATGATTGATGGACATGGAGGTGTTGTAATTGGTAGTGAAATGTCTGCTGGAGTACAAAACGTTTTTGTTGAAAACTGCATTATGGATAGTCCAAACTTAGAAAGAGCCATTCGCATTAAAACCAATACGAGAAGGGGAGGAACCGTTGATGGAGTATATGTTAAAAATTTAAAAGTTGGAGAAGTGAAAGAAGCACTCCTAAAAATAAATTTAAAATATAGTATTTATGAAAATCAGCAAGGAAACTTTATTCCTAAAGTAAAAAATATTTTTTTACAGGATGTAACAGTCAAAAATTCTGGAAAATATGTAATTCTAGCAGACGGTTTAGAAAACTCAATAATTGAAAACATTCAATTTAAAAATGTATCAGTCGATACAGTTCAAAATGATTTTTCATTAAAACATGTCAGTAAAGTACAATTTATTAATACCTACATAAATAAAAGAAAACTAACCAACAACCCTAATTAAACTAAATTTTATTATGAAGATGAAAATTTTATTAACCCATAGGCAACTCTATTTAATTGCGTTGTTTCTATCTTTATTCTTATCTCAAAATGGATTTACTCAAAATGGAAAAATTAAAATTTCTGGAACGGTAATAGATTCTAGTGATAAATTACCCATACCAGGAGTAAATGTGTATGAAAAAGGTACTAAAAATGGACAATCTACAAATTTTGATGGTTTTTTTGAAATTGAAACCAACAATCCAAATGCCACACTAGTATTTAGTTACATCGGTTATATAACAAATGAAGTTCAAGTAAATGGTCAAACTAAATTAACTGTAAACCTTATTCAAGATACAAAAAAATTAGATGAAGTAATTGTCATTGGATATGGAACCTCAAAAAAAGCTGATTTGACAGGATCAGTTGCAGCCATATCAAGTGAAGAAATTCTAAAAAGACCCGTTACGAATGTCGCAGAAGCTTTGACGGGGCAAATTGCTGGAATAAACATTACCACTACAGAAGGTTCACCTGATGCAGAAATTAACATAAGAGTTCGTGGTGGTGGCTCATTATCTCAAGATGCTTCACCATTGTATATTGTAGATGGATTTCCTGTAACCAGCATTAGTGATATTTCTCCATCCAATATTGAAAATATTACGGTATTAAAAGATGCTTCTTCTACTGCAATTTATGGTTCAAGAGGTGCATATGGTGTTATTTTAATTACTACAAAATCGGGAACCAAAGGAAATAAAATAGAAGTTTCTTATAACACTTTTACAGGGTTCAATAAAATTCGTAAAACATTAGATATAAATGGTTCTAAAGACTACGTAAATTGGCAATACGAATATGCTTTATTAACAAATGATGTAACTTCATTCGAAGATTATTTAGGAACTTGGGATAATATCAATCAATATGATTCTACACCTACGACTAATTGGCAAGACAATATTTTCGGGCAAACAGGAATCGTACAAAATCATGATTTAAGTGTAAGAGGAGGTTCTGATAAAATCAATTATAACTTTAATTATACCCATTATGATTTGAAAGGAATTATGATTGGTTCCGATTATAAAAGAGACAATTTATCTTTACGATTAAAAAGTAAACCGAATGATAATATCAGTTTAAATTACACAGTAAGATATTCTGATACTGAAATTAATGGAGGAGGAGCCAATGAACAAAATGAAAAATCAACGGCTGATTCTCGTATGAAACATTTCATAGGTTTTGCTCCATTCGAGATTGATGGCGTTACCAGTAGCAGTACAGATGAAGATTTAGCAAGTAACTTAACTAATCCTTATGTAACTGTAGCTGATAACAACAGACGTCAATTTAGAAGAAATTTTAATATGTTAGGAGGTATTTCATGGAATATTACTGATGCGCTACAATTGTCTACTGATTTTGGTTTGGATTATTATAAATTTTCAGATTATCGTTTTTATGGAAAAAGTACTTATTATGTAAATAATACTCCAGCAGTTGAAAATCAAGGGATGCCTGCTCTTATTTTTAGTACTAGAGACGATAAAAGATTTAGAAACGCAACTACCTTAAATTATGATTTTAAAAAATTACTTGGAAATGACCATCATTTAAAAGTTTTATTAGGAGGGGAAACTATTAATTTTAAATCCAATACCTTAACGAATACTATACATGCCTATCCAAGTTTTTTTACTTTTGATAACGCCATTAACTTAACGACACAAGGAACACCTTTCTCTACAGAAAATTATAATTTACCAGAAGACAAATTACTCTCCTTTTTTGGTAGAATTAATTACGATTTTAAAAACAAATACTTACTTACGGCAACCTATCGTGCAGATGGCTCAAGTAAATTTTTAGGAAAAAACAAATGGGGTTATTTTCCATCAGTTGCAGCTGCTTGGAAAATTTCAGAAGAAAGCTTTTTAGAGAAATACGATTGGTTGAATCTGTTAAAAGTAAGAGTTAGTTATGGAAAGGCAGGTAATAATAATATTCCTGTAGGTCAAACTATTCAGCCATTTCAATCTTCAGTAACTTCATGGATTAATAATGTAAACAGTTATTGGGCTGCTTCTAATGTACTGGCCAACCCTGATTTAAAATGGGAAACCACTACTACACAAAACTTAGGTATTGATTATGAAATTTTTAATGGAAGAATTAGTGGAACATTTGATACCTATAAAAATTTAACTAGTGATTTATTAATCAATTTCCCAATTCCAGGCACAGGTTATAATACCCAATATAGAAATATGGGTGAAATTCAAAATAAAGGAATTGAAGCTTCTTTAAATGTTGATGCCATTAAAAAAGAAAAATTCAACTTAAGTTTTGCTTTCAATATTAGTTTAAATAAAAATAACATTAACTCATTAGGTGAATTAAGTGATTTTGGAGCAGCGTCAAGATGGGCATCTACAGCTATAGATACTGACTTCTTAGTTAATGTAGGACAACCTCTAGGTCTAATGTATGGTTACCAAAGTGATGGTCGCTATGAAGTATCCGATTTTGATTATGTGGGTGGTGTCTATACTTTGAAACCAAATGTACCAAGTAATTCATCTATTATAGGTACTGTAAATCCAGGATCAATGAAATTAAAAGATACCAATGGAGACGGTGTAGTTAATTTAGAGGATAGAACTATTATTGGAAATGCGAACCCAAAACATACAGGTGGTTTTATTATCAATGCCAATTATTCCAACTTTGATTTTTCTGCTGGTTTTAACTGGAGCTATGGAAATGACATTTACAATGCTACTAAAATTGAACATTCGACTGCAACCTCTAATGCAGGCCAATTTAGAAATTTATTAACAACAATGGCTGAAGGAGTTAGATGGAACAATGTAGATCCAACGACAGGAAGTTTGGTTACCGATCCGAACCAATTAACTGCATTAAATAGTAATACATCGATGTGGTCTCCTTTTATGGATCGATATGTTTTCTCTGATTGGGCTGTTGAAGATGGATCTTTCTTACGATTAAATACCCTAACACTTGGATATAGTTTACCAAATGACTTCATACAAAAAATTGGAATTTCAAGATTACGATTATATAGTACGGTAAGCAATGTATTTGTATGGACTAAATATTCTGGTTTTGATCCAGAAGTTTCAACTAGAAGACAAACACCATACACTCCAGGAGTTGACTATTCACCGTATCCAAAAAGCAGACAAATACTGTTAGGATTAAATTTAAATTTTTAATAACTAAAACTATTATAAAATGAAAAATAGAATATTAGTTTTTGCAATCATTATAAGCGCTATTTTAAGTTCTTGTGAAGAAGATTATCTCGATTCTAAAACATTATCTACCTTAGATGAATCTGTAATTTTTTCAACTCCAGGACTAGCACAAGGGGCTGTAGATGGTATTAAAGTTCCTTTTGGTGAAACCAATTCCTACAGAGGACGATTCTTACCATGGTATGGAATGAATACCGATATTGAATGGTACAATGCATCGGAATCAACTTCCAATGATAATGCTACTTTATGCAACTATAATGCTTTACCTAATAATACTCAAATGAATACTTCTAACAATGCTTGGGATAAAATGTACCAAGGTATTGAGAGAGCCAATATTTGTATTCGTGGTTTACGTACCTACGGAAATCCAACAGCTGGTTCAGAATTAGGGTATTTGTTAGGTGAAGCCTTAACTTTAAGAGCGGTTTATTATGCCGATTTATTAAAAGCATGGGGTGATGTACCTGCACGATTTGAACCTATAAGTTCGGAAACATTGTATTTGCCAAAATCAAATAGAGATATCATCTATAAGCAATTAATCCAAGATTTAGGTGAAGCTGCTGATTTAGTGCCTTGGCCAAACGGAAATGCAGCTACAGGAAGTGTAGAACGTGTCAATAAAGCTTTCGTAAAAGGATTAAGAGCAAGATTAGCCCTTGCTGCTTCAGGATTTCAACAATATCCAGATGGAGTTAGAAAAAGTAATGATCCTGAACTATCGGTTCAAAATATGTATACTTTGGCTTTTAACGAATGTAAAGCTATTATCGACAGTGGAACGGCTCATTTAGAACCAACTTTCGAAGGACTATGGAAAAAATACAATCAAGAAAACACACAAGCGGGAGGTGAATCGTTATGGGAAATCCCTTTTTCTGCAGGTAGAGGTAGAATGCTATTTACATTTGCTGTAAGACATACGAATAACGATCAATATCATTCTAATGGAAATAATAGAGGAGGACAAGCTGGTCCTCTGCCTTTTATCTTTTATGATTATGATGAAGCGGATGCAAGAAGAGATGTAACCTGTGTTCCTTATTTATGGGGACCAGCTACAAACGGATTTGCAAAACAACAACTAGGCGCATTGAATAAATGGTATTTTGGTAAATACCGTTATGAATGGATGAATCGAATTGTAACATCTACAAATGATGACGGTGTAAATAAAATTTACATGCGTTACGCAGAAATCTTGTTAATGGCTGCGGAAACAGCTAATGAATTACAAGGACCTAGTGCAGCTGCTCCTTACTTAAAAGAATTGCGTATGAGAGCTTTTGATCCTTCTTTACATCCAACAAAAGTTGATGCTTATGTGAATGCTTTGGGTAGTAAACAACAAATGTTTGATGCTATCGTAGAAGAACATAAATATGAATTTACAGGTGAAATGGAACGTAAGCAAGCTTTAATTCGTTGGAACTTATTAGAAACTAAACTAGTAGAAGCTAAAGCAAAAATGTTTGATTTGCAACAAAGAGCAGGAGATTATTTTGATGTACCTTCTACATTGTATTATAAATATGCAACAGATAACGAAACGTTAATCATCTACGGATTGAATAGAAATGAAAATACAGTTCCAGGTCCAGACTATACTGCTTTTCAATGGGATAATCTTACAGATTCTAAAATAAATGCCTTATATAGTAGTGAAACGAGTCCAAATAATCGACAATTTTGGCCTATCTGGCAGGTCTTTTTAGATTCTAGTAACGGAACATTGGTTAACGATTACGGATATTAATTGGACCCGTTTAATTTGAGTTAGTAGAATTGTAGAATTTGTTTTTACCGAATGCTTGAGAATTGCATTTCAAAGATTTAGAATTTCTTATGGTATTCGGTAAAGCAAATTAATAACAAAATCCAAAACCTTATTTTTTATAAACGATTAAAAATCAAAAAAAATACAAAATCATGACAAAAAAAAGACTCTTTTTGTTGCTTTGCTTTGTGTTATCCATTTCTTTTAGTCAATCACAAAATATTGATGTTTGGGATTTTGGTGCAACACAATTAGATACCAACCTATATACCAATCATTTAGATGAAACTATCATCAATTCTTGGTATGATGGTAGTATAACTCCAGGTAGTTCTGCTATTAATTTGCCAACAAGTTTCACTGCAGGAGCTATATCATGGACTGGTAATAGTGGCGATAGACTACGAACTACAAATACGAATTTAACACGATATGATGCCAATATCGCTAGTGTAACAACTTTTTCTGGAAGAATCTATTGTAATGGAACTCCAAACCTTTCAAATGGTATTCCTACCAATAGATTTATGCAATTATCCTTAAATGAAGATGATGAAGTAAGCATATTCTCTCGAACTGATGCTGGTGGAGATTTAACATTCATGGATGAGACTAATCCATCTTTGCAAACTGATATAATTAGCTTAACTTCAACGAGTGGTGCCACCACAGAAGCTAAATTTGTAGCAAAAAACACAGGCACTTTTAAACTTTATGTAGCCAATGGTAAAGCTAGTTTTTATAGAATTTACCGAAAAGCAGCTGTATATACAACCGTTTCTGGATCAATTGATGTGACTCAAGCTAGTTCAATTCCTAATTCATATGCTGTAGTTTTTACCAATCTAGCTGGAAAATCTTGGACAGCACAAATGAATGCAAATAATACGTATCAAATTAATTTACCACAAGGATATAGTTATACAGCAAGTTTAATTGATGCGAATGGTTTTATTATAACGAATGGTCAGTCTTTAGATTTATCAACAGTAATTACTCCAACATTTACTCATGATATCAGAATTTTAGAAGTTTCTTTGTATGAGGTAACAGGCTCAATCATTGGTTTAAATACGAATATAAATGATTTGCAACTATTATATACAGCTGATTCATCGAGTAATACTGTATTTGTACCAACGCCTGTAATCAATTTTAATACGAGTACTTATTCGGTGCAACTTGAAGCTAATATTGCTTATACAATTACAGCAAATGGAGTAAATGATTATGAATTAGACTCCAATACAATCACAATAGCAAATTCTAATACAAATTCTAATATTACTTTTTCTCCAAAACCAACGTATCCTGTTTCAATTACGACAACAGGATTAACAACTACTGAAGAAAGTAATTTGCAACTTACTTTTACAAATTTAAATGAACCAAGTTATACTTATTTCTTTTCATCAATCAATGGAATTAGATTAAGAGATGGTGTTTATACTATTACTACAAGTGGTTTAGATATCTATCCAGTGCAAATGGCATTAACGTCTAATCTTATAATAAATGGAACTGCTAATTCCAAAAATATTGATTTTGAACCCGTTAGCAATTGGCCATTTAACGACCAAGTGATAACAACTTCAAATTCTGCTTACAAAGGCTTACTTTTCACAGGAAACATTTCAAACTCTATAGGTCAAGGACATTTAATTGCACAAGCAGGCTCTTCCATACAAATTCCTGTTAATGTGGGTGATAAAATAACTATAGATTATTATTACTCTGCTAATTTTTCAATTGAAAATGGAGCTGCAATTAGTACAATAAATTCAACGGGAACAACTTCAACAACAGATAGTGTAGAATATACTTACACAGGTTCAAATTCGGGTTATATTACCATAAATAGTAATGCAACCACGTATTTCACCAATATAAAAATAGGAGGAACAATACCTTACAGCCCAACAATTACCGTTGGAACAAATAAAGATTTTACTACAATAAATGAAGCCTTATTGGCAGTTTCACAAATGGTACGAACTCCTTCCGAAAGAGTTACAATTCTAATAGATCCAGGAAATTATGAAGAAATGTTAGTTATTGATCAGCCCTTGGTAACGTTGAAAAATGCGGCTATAAGTCCTACTATTGGCCTTTTAAATTCAGGAGTAGACATAGATCCAAGCGCAGTCCGAGTAACTTCTTATTATGGCCATGGCTATACGTATTATAGTATGTCATCCGATCAGAAATGGCATCAAAATGTATTGGATGTAAACACACAAAATGGTTATCCTTCCTATCAAAATACAGGAGCAGGAACAACTAATGGTTCCTATTGGAATGCAACAGTAGTTATTGCCGCAGATGGTTTTGAAGCGGAAAATATCATTTTTGAAAATTCATTTAATCAATATATTTCAAATAAAGAATCGCAAGATATTGTTGTAGCATGGACAAATGGAAGTCCGGGAAATAGACCTACAAATGCAGGTAACACAACGGTACAAAATAGAAGTTATGTTGAAAGAGCAGCTGCAATTGCTATTAAAAACAATGTGCAAAAAGTAATTTTAAATAAATGTAGAGTTGTTGGAAGACAAGATTCTTTTTATGGTGGAACAGGTGCTAGGGTAGCGGTTTATAAAGGAGAAATAATGGGAGCCGTGGATTATATTTTTGGAGCCATGGATGTTGTCTTCTATCAATCTAAATTAAGCATGAATGTAAGTGATGCTTCAAATGATTCAGCCTATATTACTGCAGCCCAACAAAGTACTGGACGTGGCTTTTTAATGTATGAATGTACCATTACTACCGCACAACCAGGTTCAGAAACAGCTTCTATATACAGAGCAAAGCCAGGTTATTTTGGGCGACCTTGGCAAGCCAATACCAGTGAGGTTGTATTTTACAATACTACTATTGAAACTTCAAATTATCCAGGTTTTGTAGGAAACTCATTGATTATGCCTTTAGGTTGGCAAAATACACTTGGAGGAAATTCAAGCGGAATGTATGAATATGGAACTGTTGAACAATCCAATGAAAATAATACACCTAGCAGAGCTTATTGGTCAACCTCTTTAAACACACCCTATCTTAATGATGGTACAGAAGTTACAACTTTCAATTTTACGAAAGGAAATGATAATTGGGATCCTTTTCCGCAATTAATTGCAGATGACTTATTAGAAATCACTCCTTTTGAACAAAATCGTACGGTAAATGCATTTTCATTTAAAAACCAAATCTATATAAATAATGTAAGGTCACTTACAACGGTTACAATTTATGCACTTAACGGTGCCTTGACTCAATCCTTTGAAATCAATTCAAACCAACAAATTGAAATGAGTCCAGGGATTTGGATTGTTGTTGTAAAGGACTCAATAAACCAAGAATCATTTAAAGTTATAACGTTTTAAAAATATAATATGAAAACTTACCTTTTAATTTTCTGTTCACTTATGTATTCCATCTGTTTATTTGGTCAGAATTATTATATGGCAACACCTCAAGGTTTTGGAGCAAATGCAACAGGTGGAGGTAATGCAACACCAGTTACTGTGACTACTTATACTGCTTTTAAAAATGCTTTATTATCAACGTCACCAGCAAATGCAGTAATTCTAGTATCAGGAACCATCGATTGCGAGTATACAAGTGTACAATTAAACAATAAATCAATCATTGGTTTACCAGGTGCCAAATTAAGAAACCTACAAATTACCGTGGGTAATTCCACAACTTCGGCAGCTAATTCGGGTATATTAAATATCAAACCAAATTCTAATAATGTGATTATTAGAAATCTTATTTTTGAAGGTCCTGGAGCATATGATGTTGATGGAAGAGATAATCTGACTAACGAAGGAACCAATATTTGGGTAGACCATTGTGAATTTCAAGACGGGATGGATGGTAATTTTGATAATAAAGGTGCAGCAGATAACATTACTATTTCATGGTGCAAATTTACGTATTTAAAAGCGCCAATTGCTGGTGGTTCAGGAGGTTCAAACGACCATCGTTTTACCAACTTAGTGGGCTCTTCCGCTAGCGATGCAACAGCTGACGGTCACTATAGCATTACTTTTCAAAATTGTTATTGGGCAAATGGTTGTAAAGAAAGAATGCCAAGAGCAAGAAATGCCGAATTGCATTTAATAAGTTGTTACTACAATACTTCAGTTCCAAGTGCAAAAGCTATTGGATTAGGTGGAGGTACCAATAATTCTACTTGTTATGTAGAAAATACTAATTTTGCTACTGTAGCGAATGTGTATACGTATTACAGCGGAGATGGAGGAACAGTAGCAGTAGCTTTTAACAATTGTATTAATGGAGCGTCAAACATTGGTACTGTATCAGCACCATCTTACAGTACAACACCTATTCCAGTAAATGAAGTTGAAGCATTATTAACAGACCCAACTTGTGGTGCTGGTGCTACTTTACAAGTTTCTGCATCGGGAGTTATTACTCCTAGTAGTTGTGCTACACTTTCAAACCCAAAAGTAAATGAGCAAACAATTCGTTTTTTTACTTCTATGGCTGATAAAAATATTGAAATTCATTTTCCATCAGCTATTGCAAATGAATTGGAAATTGCTATTTATTCTTTAAATGGACAAGAAACAAATAAATATAAATACAAAAACCTTGTATCAAACGAAGTTATAAAAATTAATATTGAAAATTTAGCTAAAGGAATTTATTGCTGCAATGTAAGGTTTGATAATCAAATGGAATCTTGGAAATTTATCAAAAACTAAATATCTAATTCTCTCATTTACTACTAAAAATTTGAAAATGAAATAACTATTTTTTTAAAAACTCACTTAATCGATTACAAAAATTAAAAACTCAATTATGAAAACAAAATTACTTATCTGTAGCATGATTATGCTAATGCAAACCCTGATTGTTTTTGGTCAAACAAAAACTTGGGATTTTGGAAATGATGATACGACATGGCCTTTGAATGGTGGTATTGGTACTTCACCAATGGTTGTAGATAACCTAGGATTATATCCAATACCGACAAATTCAAATTTTGGAGCGGTTACTAGTAGTAATGCAACATTTGATGATGGATTCACTGCTCCAAGAAGATTTCAATTAAATGGCGGTGGTGGTGTAACACCTCCTACTTACATGCCTACGCAACGTTATTTATTTTTTGATGTGGATGGGCCTTGTACTGTTAAAGTTTGGTTTAAAACAGGTAGTAATGGTACACAAAGAACAGTTTATGTTACCGACGGTAGTAACTTAATAGGAGAAGGGTCTTCAAATGATGGGACAAATGCTGATTTAGTGATTTTTACAGCTAATTACACTTCTCCTACAGGAGGCAGGTTGTATGTGTATGGAAGTTCAGCTTGCAATTTATATAAAATGGAAGTTACAGGAGCAAATGTTAGTGCAACTTTAAGCAATGATTCTTTTATAAATGAAATTACGACAAAAGTTTACACAAATGAAAATCAATTGTATATAACAAATATTGAAACGGAGAATACAATTTGGGTTTATAATTTAAGTGGTCAGCTAGTAAAATCTTTAACTACAACTGAAGATACAACTATGACTTTATTAAAAGGATTTTATATAGTAAATGTCGTATCTTCTGAAGGAAATAAAAAGTCTTTTAAACTAATTATTTAAAAAGAACCTATGAAATTATTTGTTGTGCAAATACAAAAAAGTAGCATTATCCTGTTTTTTTTCATCTTGATAAACAGTAATGCGATGTTTTTATTTGCACAGCAAATGTTTCAAAAAGATACTTCGTATACCATTAATTCTGAATATATAAAACAGAAAATAAAATATCCTCAAATAACTATTGTTAAACCTGATACAACAAAGAATACCATTTCTGTAACTCATAATATCATTTACAATAAAAAGAATAACAAACCTTTACATTTAGATGCGTATTACTTAAAAAGTAAAGATAAATTACCCGCTGTATTTTTAATTCATGGAGGAGGCTGGAAATCTGGTAATAAATCTATGTTACAACCTTTAGCGCAGTCTATTTCTAAAAAGGGATATCAATGTTTCTCCATAGAATATAGCCTTTCTAATGAAGCAAAATATCCTCAATCTATTAGTGATATTTTAGAGGCTATAACATTCGTAAAAATGGAAGCTGAAAAATTCAATATCGATACTTTAAAAATAGGAATTTTAGGCTGTTCTTCTGGAGGTCAAATGGCAAGCCTAATTGGAACAAAATATCCTAAAAATATTAAAGCCATTGTCAATTTAGACGGTATTTTAGCTTTTCATCATCCCGAATCAAAAGAAGGGAAATTAGCCTCCGAGTGGTTAGGAGGAACGTATGAAGAAAAACCTGAGATTTGGCAAGAAGCATCTGCACTTTCTCATGTTAATGAAAATACACCGCCCATTTTATTTGTTAACAGTCAATTTGAACGCTTTCATGCTGGAAGAGATGATATGATACAAATTTTAAATCAATATCATATTTATAGCGAATTGAAGCCAATTGAAAATAGTCCACATACCTTCTGGTTGTTTCATCCATGGTTTAATGAAACTACCATTTGTATCACACAATTTTTAGATAAAATTTTAAAATCAACTCCATAAAATGAAAAACATAACTGTCCTAACAAGTATGCTATTGCTACTGAATTTATCCGCTTGTAAAAAGAATATCGAACCAAAAGCTACAATTGAAGAGCAACCCAAAAAAGAAGAAACTGTAGCAAAAACCTATGCCGAAATTTCTATAAAAGAAGGTGGTCATTGGGAAGGAAGAAAATACTTAGAAGGTACATTTAAAAATGTGGACAGTGTAAAAGTTCCTACTGAACATACCGATCATTCATGGTATATTCGCTATGAAGGGCCTGGTTGGGAAAGCAATAAAATTGGTTACCGACTCTATTTAGATTGGAGAAATGCTATTGATATTTTTGGTAAAAAAACAGATACTATGGTACTTTCAAAAGTAGGATTAGATGGCTTCGATTCCTATCACGAAATGCAAAACTGGGGTTCCGATATTTTAAAAGCGGGTAAAGGCTTGGGCATCGGTGCTATTGGTCGTTATGTGAATAAGGAAGTAGTACATTTCAACGAAGTAGATTCAACATTTGCTAAAACTGAAAATTTTGAAAATCAATCTGTAGTTACTGTAAATTATTTTGGTTGGAAAACCAATAATCAAAAAACAAATTTAACTTCTAACTTAAGCATTTCACCAAACGAAAGATACACAAAACATACTATCCAAAGTTCAGAAGCACTACAAGGCATTTGTACAGGTATCGTAAAATTAAGCGATTTACCTTTACTTCAAAACGAAAGTGAGAATGAAAAATGGGGATATGTAGCCACTTATGGAAAACAATCATTAGTCCCAGATAATTTAGGAATGGCTATTTTCTATAAAAAAGAAAGCATAAACGAAATAACAGAAGGCAATTACGATCATGTACTTGTTTTCAAACCTACAACCACAGCTATAACTTTTTATTTTTTAGGCGCTTGGGAGCAAGAGATAAATGGGATTCAATCACAAGAGGAATTTTTATCTTATCTTGATCAAAAATTAGCTGAATTAAATGCTACAGATAAATTAAAATAAGAATGAAGGATAATTTCAACTATATAAGTAAAATCATAGGTTTATTTTCAATTGGATGCCTTTTAATTCAATGTAAAACGGAAAATAAAGAAACCGTTTTAACTCATTCTGAAAATAAAACATATACTATTTCAGACACGTTAAAATGGTCGGAACGAATGGCTTTAACCCTTATGGAGCAACATCCTAAAGCCTATCAAATTGACGACAAAGAGGAACCAAAATGGGACTATGTACATGGTTTAGTATTAAGCTCTTTTGAAAAATTATATGAAAAAACAAAAGATAAAAAGTATTATGATTACATTAAAGGTTATGCGGATGCAACAATCGATAGTTCAGGTGTAATCGCATCTTACAAATATGAAAACTTCAATATCGACATGATTGAAGCGGGAAATATTTTATTCAATTTATATGATACGACCCAAGAAGAAAAGTATTTGAAAGCCCTGCAACTACTTAGAAAACAATTATTGGAACATCCTAGAACAACTGAAGGAGGTTTTTGGCATAAAAAAAGATATCCTTCTCAAATGTGGTTAGATGGTTTATATATGGCAGAACCTTTTTATGCACATTATACTACAAAGTTTGAAAATGGTGCAAATTTAGAGGATGTTGCGAAACAATTCGAACTCATTCAAAAACATGCATATGACTCCAAAACAGGCTTATTGTACCACGGCTGGGATGAAAGTAAAAAAATGGACTGGGCAAATAAAGAAACAGGTACTTCACCCAATTTTTGGTCGCGATCTCTAGGTTGGTATGCTATGGCATTAGTCGATGCTTTGGATTATTTTCCTGAAAATAATCCGAAACGAAAAGAATTAATCGCCTACTTAAATCAATTAGCGACAGCTTTAGCGAAACAACAACATCCTTCTGGTTTATGGTATCAAGTAACTAATCTAGGAGATAAAGAAGGGAATTATTTAGAAGCCTCAGGTTCGGCCATGTTTGCGTATGCTTTTGCTAAAGGAGCAAATAAAGGCTATTTACCTATCGAATATAAAACTAAGGCTAATAAAGCTTTTGATGGTTTAACTGAAAAATTAGTAAAAGTTTCTGAAAAAGGGGAAATTAGTATTACGCAAGCTTGTGCTGTAGCGGGTTTAGGCGGAAATCCTTATCGAGATGGTTCTTACGAATATTATATTAATGAAAAAAAGAAAGATAACGACCCAAAAGCAACGGGACCTTTCATTTTAGCCGCAATTGAATTAAACAGATAAAATGAATTATAAACCAACGTATTTTGCAACATTCATAGTATTACTTTTTGTTTCTATAACAAGAGGTCAGGTTTTAAATAAATCTTGGAAAGATATTATTCACAAAAGTGAAACGGCATGGTTTAGTACTACTGAAGCAAAAGAAATAGCTGAAAATGTGCTTTTGTACCAAAGAGATATTGGGGGTTGGCCCAAAAACATCCAAATGCAACAGAAATTATCTAATGATGAAAAGGAAGCATTACGAGTCCTGAAATCTAGTACTAAAGAAGTGACTACAGATAATGGAGCAACCATTCAAGAAATGGAGTTTTTGTCTAAAATGTATGAAAGTGTACCCGATAATCGGTACAAAGAAGCCTTTCTTAAAGGCATAAATTATCTTTTAGAGGCACAATATGAAAATGGGGGTTGGCCTCAGTTTTATCCACTTAAAAAAGGATATTATACGCATATTACTTTTAATGATGATTCTATGGTTAACATACTTTCTCTTTTAAAAGAAATTAAAGATAAAACCAATTATTATTCTATAAAACCAAATGAAGAAATCGTTTCTAAGGCTCAAATTGCTTTTGATAAAGGAATCGACTGTATTTTAAAAACGCAATATATACAAAACGGAGTTTTAACGAGTTGGTGTGCCCAACATGATGAAAATACGTTTTTACCAGCTAAAGCTAGAGCATATGAATTACCATCACTAAGTGGTCATGAATCTGCTAATATTGTATTATTACTAATGGCTATAGAAAATCCTTCTCCAGAAATTATACAAGCAATACATGCTGCGGTAGCTTGGTTTGAAAAAGTACAAATAAACAACCTAAGAGAAGAACGAATTTATAATGATGAAGGTAAGGTAATTGATAAAAAGCTGATTCATGATGAAAAAGCAAAACCTCTTTGGGCTAGATTTATGGAGTTAGACGATAACAAACCTTTCTTTTGTGATCGAGATGGGATTAAAAAATACAGTTTAGCAGAAATTGGTCCCGAAAGAAGAAATGGATATGCTTGGTATATTTCCACACCTGAAAAAGTTCTGAAAAAATATCCTAAATGGAAAGAAAAGCACGGTATTACTGCTATAAAAACACCAACTGAAGATAAGTACTATATGGTTGTTTCCCAAGATGGTAGTGGTGATTATACAAAAATTCAAGAAGCCATAAATAATGCAAAAGCTTTTCCTTATGAAAAAATTACCATTTTTATTAAAAAGGGGATTTACAACGAAAAAATAAAAATTCACGAATGGAATACGAATATCCTTTTAATTGGTGAAAGTAAAGAAAAAACCATAATTCGGTACGATGACGCCTTTAACAAAGTAAGCCTAGGAAGAAATAGCACTTTTTATACGTATACACTTTTAGTTGAAGCGAATGACATTGTTCTGAAAAATCTTACTATCGAAAATACGGCAGGAGACGTAGGTCAAGCCGTTGCCTTATCGGTTTTTTCTAATAGAGTAGTGGTTGAAAATTGCATTATTTTAGGAAATCAAGATACGCTGTATGCTTCTGGCATTGGTAAACAATACTATAAAAATTGTTACATTGAAGGTACCACTGATTTTATTTTTGGAAGTGCAACCGCTTATTTTGAAAATTGTACCATTCATTCAAAAAAAGATTCCTTTATAACAGCTGCTTCCACACCCAAGGATGCTAATTTTGGTTATGTTTTTAAAAATTGTCATCTCACAGCCTCTACCACAACTTCAAAAGTATATTTAGGCAGGCCTTGGAGAATTTATGCTAAAACAGTTTTTATTCAATGTACTTTAGAGCAACACATTCTTCCGGAAGGATGGCACAATTGGTCTAAACCAGAAGCCGAAAAAACTACTTTTTATGCCGAATTTGAAAATAAAGGAGCTGGTGCACTCTCTTCTAAAAGAGTTTCATGGTCGCATCAATTAACAAAAAAAGAAATGAAAAAGTATAGTTTACAAAATATTTTAGGAAGTAATGAAAGTCAACCCAATTGGTATGAAACGAAGTAATTTTATAATAATTATTATCCTATTTCTTGAGAGTTGTTCAAGTTTAAAAACGAATGATACGCAATCCATAACTATTTACTTGATTGGTGATTCTACAATGGCCAATAAAAAAAATCCTAATAATAATCCAGAACACGGTTGGGGACAAGTTTTACCTAATTTTTTTACTGAAAATGTGATTATAAAAAATCATGCTGTTAATGGAAGAAGTTCTAAAAGTTTTAGAGATTTAAAAAATTGGAAACCAGTTCTAGATTCCTTGCAGAAGGGAGATTATGTATTCATACAATTTGGTCATAACGATTCAAAAGATACAGATCCAAAACGATATACCAATCCACAAACTTCCTATCGTTATAATTTAATGCGTTATGTAGAAGAAGCAAGAGCAAAAGGAGCAATTCCTGTTCTATTTTCATCTATTGCACGAAGAAAATTTAATGCTGAAGGCGTATTATTAGATTCTCATGGTAATTACACCTTAATTACGCGTTTAGTTGCTCAAGAAATGAAGGTTCCTTTTATCGATTTACAATATGCAACAGAGCAATTAGAAGAAACGTATGGGGTTGAAGCATCAAAAAAATTACATCTACATTTTAAAAAAGGTGAAAATGAATATTTCCCTGATGGCATCGAAGATAATACGCATTTGTCAAAATTAGGAGCTAATGAAGTAGCCAATTTAGCGGTAAAAGAGATTTCAAGAAAAATACCCGAATTAAAAAAATATAATAAACTTAACCAATGAGAATTGGTTGTAAAATAGTACTTTTTCTTTGTATACAGAAGAATACTCTTGGTTTTGTAGTTGGAAATACAAGCAGTAATTTCCATTGGTTTACTACAAACATAAATTAGTTATATACCTATGATTTTTAAGATTATATATTTTTTAAATAAAAAAGTAATCGATTACGAAAATAAATTACTGCCTATTAAACCTTATAAATTTAAACTTTAAATGAAAGGTTATGAACCAAATTCAAAATTGCAAAGCAAGAAGTAGTATACCTTTAAGTTATTTCAATTTTAAGGTAAAAACAGTAATTAACAATTCAAACAAACACAAATCATGAAAAAAAACATCTTATTCATACTTGTATTATTCAATATAAGTATGGCAAATTCCTGGGCAACAAATTATTATGTTGCAACTAATGGTAACGATTCTAATTCAGGTACTTCAACCAATAGTCCATTCCAGACTTTATCCAAAGCCATCAATCAAGCGACAGGAGGCGATACCATTTATGTTAGAGGAGGCAATCACAATTACAGCAGCACTATAGTGATTACTAAAAATGGTTCGTCAAGTGCAAAAATTAATGTTTTTGCATACAATAATGAAATACCCATATTAAATTTCAGTATGAGTGAAGGTGCTTCCAATAGAGGTATTGTATTAGATGGTGATTATTGGCATTGGAAAGGCATTACTATTCAAGGTGCTGGTGATAATGGTATGCTTTTATCGGGTAATAATAATACTATCGAAAATTGTATTTTTAGAAACAATAAAGATACTGGTCTACAATTAAGTAGATATAGTACTAGTGCAAATAGTATCAGTCAATGGCCTACAAACAATTTAATTTTCGGCTGTGAATCGTATGATAATAAAGACAGTGGAAATGAAAATGCCGATGGATTTGCAGCGAAACTAACTTGTGGAACGGGAAATATCTTTAGAAACTGTGTGGCTCATCATAATATTGACGATGGTTGGGATTTATATACCAAAAGTGATACTGGACCAATTGGTGTAATTGTATTAGAAGGATGTATTGCGCATCATAACGGTACCCTTACTACTGGAGGTACTTCAGGAGGTGGTGATAAAAATGGCTATAAATTAGGATCATCGGCACATCAAATCAATCATATTGTAAGAAGATGTATTGCTTTTAATAATGGAAAACATGGTTTTACAGACAATGGTAACATTGGTGCCATAGAATTTACCAATAATACATCTTACAATAATGAAGGTTATAATTGGCATACTAGAGACGGTGCAAGCCATGTTTTTAAAAATAATCTATCTTTTGATAATGCCACTAATGATCGAATTAGAGGAAATAGTACAGCACCGAATTCTTTTATTGGTGCAACGGGTGGCTTTGTGGTAACTAGTTCAGATTTTGTGACTTTAACAATGGGTTCCAATGCGAATCCTACAGGAAATGGTTTTCTTAATTTAAATGTAAGTAGCGATTTAATTGATGCAGGTGTAACTTCAACAGGAATTACGTATACAGGTTCTAAACCCGATTTAGGTGCTATCGAATCTGGAACGACAAGTGGAGGAGGAGGAACAGCCGAAATTTTATTAACAGCAGCTGGAGGTAATGGTTCCATTAATTTAAATTGGAGCATTTCAAATCTTACCATAACAGGTTTAGAGATCTATAGAGACACTGATTCCAATCCAAGTGGAAGAGTACGTATTGCGCAAGTGGCAACAACAACAAGAAATTACACCGATAGCAATGTAAGTAATGGAACTACCTATTATTATTGGATAAAAGCCAATGCAAGTATCAATTCAAATGTGGCTTCTGCAACTCCAACCGGTTCTAATGGAGGCGGTTCTACAAGTAATCAAATTCATAATTTTACCGTATCAGAAAAAAATAGTTCTTTTTATACCATTTCTGGAAATATGAATGCAACTGATGGTTTCGTAAATTATAACGGACTCAACTTAACGCGAAGATTAAAAATTGAATCGAGTACTTCAATTGTTTTTAGTACAACGGTTTCTGCTACTTTAACATTAGTATTTGATAGTAATTTTACAGGAAATATAAAAGTTGATAATGTTTCTTATGCGGCTAGCTCAGGAATTGCAACTATAAGTATAGCAAGTGGTTCACATACTATAACAAAAGATAATGTAGCTAATTTATATTATATGAGTACAACTTATAACTCCAATCGAATGACTAATGAAGTAGAAAAAGAAATTATAAATGAAGCAGATATTGTAATTTATCCAAATCCAGCACAAGATGATTTACAAATAAAACTTCCAAATAAATATTCAAATGGAACTATTACAGTAATAGATTTGACGGGAAAAGAAATACTCAAAGGATCTATTGAAAACAACCAAAATAGAGTAGATATTAGTCATTTAAAATCTGGAATCTATATTCTCAAAATTAATAGTACTACTGGTTCTTATACCAAACCATTTATCAAAGAATAAGTAACTAAAAGCCCGATAGTAAAATATCGGGTTTGCTTTTTCAAAAAAACTAGGATTATAAAGTTGAACTCTACAATTAAGTCAAATTTTTTCAAAAATTAATAGATTTTTAACAGCAAATGTAAGATAGTTAACATTTGTTCCTTTATATCATTAGTAATTTTGTAATAACAATAAAATTAGTAATGAAAATGAAACATATAAAAATTTTAAGTCTAATTCTCATCGGTTTAATCACCTTAAATTGTGAATCTAAAAATTCAAAAAATAATACAGAAGACATTCAAGAACTACAAAATGTCTCAAAAGTTCAAATAACAAAAGAAGACCCAAATCTAGATCAATATGAAACGGCTTATTTTGCATCGGGTTGTTTTTGGTGTGTGGAAGCTATTTTTGAAAGTGTAAAAGGAGTTCAAGAAGTAGTTTCTGGTTATAGTGGTGGTAATCAACCCAATCCAAATTATGAAAAGGTGAGTAGTGGTACCACCGATTATGCGGAAGCGGTAAAAATATATTATGACCCAAAAGTAATTTCCTTCAATGATTTAGTAATCATCTTTTTTGGTTCCCATGATCCAACCACTTTAAATCAACAAGGTCCAGATACAGGTACTCAATATCGATCAATAGCATTTTATAAAAATGATGCTGAAAAAGAAATCATTCAGAACTACATCAATCTATTGAAAAAGGAAAAACGTTTTGATAAACCCATTACGACAGAAGTAAAAAAGTTTACCAAATTTTATCCTGCGGAAGCGTATCATCAAAATTATGAATCTTTACATCCAGATAATTCGTATATACAAAATGTATCCATCCCTAGAATCAAAAAATTTAAAAATAAATTTCCAAACTATTTAAAATAAAAATATTATGAAAACTATTAAATATCAGTTTTTTAACATCTTACTGGTTAGTGTTTTGACCATTTCATCATTATCGTGCCAAGAGAAGAAAACAAATGCAAAAACAACTGCACAGAAATACCCAGAAGCTTTAAGTAAAAACGAATGGAAAACTAAATTAAGTCCGAACACTTATTATATAATGGTTGAACAAGGAACAGAACCTGCATTTGACAATGCATATTATAACAATCATAAAAAAGGAATTTATGTAAGTGCTGCAACTGGAAAACCATTATTTAGTTCTGAGGATAAATTCGATTCAGGTACCGGTTGGCCATCCTTTACAAAACCTATAAACAAAGATGCAGTTGTTTGGGTAAAAGATAATAGTTATGGTATGACACGTGATGAAGTTGTAGAAAAAGCTACTGGTTTACATTTAGGTCATGTATTTAATGATGGGCCAGAACCAACAGGTTTAAGATATTGCATCAATTCAGCTGCATTAAAGTTTATTGAAGAAAAATAAGTAAAAGAGTGAGAAACTTTCTCATTCAATTATTTTCTATTTTACATAATGTATATTATAATTCAATTTATATATATACCTAAAACAGTATACAATTTGCTAAAAAACTATTGAATGATTAATTTATCAGAATAAACGGCTGTTTCAGTTTGTATTTGGAAGAAATAAATCCCTTTAGAAAGATGATTGGTAGTATATATTTTAGAGGACATATTTTTTTTGTCGATTAATTTACCAGAAAAATCATATACTGAAAATACGAATGTATTAGAATTTATATGGATGTTTAAAATTTGATTTTCTCGGATTGGATTTGGGTATACTTGTACGTTAAAATTTAATTCAACAGTTGCAATGTCTAACGAATTACAATTTCCTGAATAATTTGCAGTAGCATCTTTTAACCAACTTGCATAATTTCCAACACCAGCAGTAGCATTTGTACCATTATCAACTTCAATACAAGTTAATAATGGATTATTTGTTGCATTAAAAGTATTCAAAATAGTGTTTGTACCATTTTTAACAAATAATGAGTTCAACGCATTATAAGCCACATTTAAACTGGTTAATTGTGTATTTGAATTTAAATTTAAATCTGTTATTTGATTTCCTAGAATATTTAAATACTGTAAATTTGGTAAACTACTTACATCTAAACTCGTTAAAGCATTATTAGATACATCTAAAAAAGCAATAATTGATGCATCGGAAAAAGTAATACTTGTTAGATTCATATTGGTTAGACTAACATCATATAGTATTGGATTTCCGCTTAAATCTATAGTTGTAATCGGATTATTATCTATGTAAAGTGCTTCTATTGAAGTAAAATCTTGTAAACCTGTTAAATCTGAAATATTATAATTACTTAAAATATTCAAATCTTCTAATCCAGAAATATTATCTGTAGGCACATAATTATCCAATGGGCCAAAATCTACAGATAAATCTATCAATAATTGTTCAAAACCATCATCTGGTATATAGGTGTTTTGAGAATAAATAATATGGGAAAATAGCAGTGAAATTAATAAAAAGTAATGCTGCTTCATAAATTTATAATTAAAATTATTAACAAATTTATAAAAAAGTTTCAAAAAACAATACTTTTATAGAAAAAACCCCCATAAACAGGTGTTTTTACCTGATAAAAAATACCTATGCATTTAAAATTACAAAATAAAAAATTGTATACCATTGAATAAAATCTTAGATTTGCGTCCCTTTAACTATTACGTCTATGGAAAATAAATATGCACAAAAATTGATTGAGAAAATTCAAAAAGAAGTTTTACAAAACAAATTTGATTTGGACTCAATTATTACCGATTTAAAAAAGATTAGGGAATATTCTCTAGAAGAACAAAACCCTGTGGTTACTAAAGCTTTACGTTTAGCTTATGAACATTTAGAAGCAAATAATGCATTTTTAATTGGAATTCCAGATGATGAACCAATACATGAAGAAAATCAAACGGAACAAAATGTATCTGAAGAAAATGATATTGAAAGTTTTGAATATTTCTTATCTCTTTTACATGATTTATCTAAAAAGAATAATTTATTAGATTTAAGAGAATATAATAAAGCGTTTATTGCCTTTTAATAAAACTCAAAAAATTACTAAAAGAGTTCATGATGAGCTCTTTTTTTTTATCTATATTTTAACAGAAAAACCTTAAAAATCTTAGTAAATTTGCATTCCTAAATCTATTTTTATGTACAAGCAAAAAAAATCTAGAGTCCGTCTTCTACATCAATATTACAAGTATACCGGCTTTTATTCCTTTATTTGGGAAAACTCAAAAAAAGCTTTAGTTCCGCTTGCTGTTATAATTGGTATTCTTCTGTACATTAATTATTATGTAATGAGTATTGACGAAATGTTAGTTTATGTTACTCAAAATTTTAGTGATGTATCCATATTTTCTTTATTTCTTGTATCTGAAAGTATTTTAGGTTTATTACCTCCAGATATTTTTATTGCTTGGACCAAAAACACTTCCTCTCCACTACTCTATTTATCTATTTTAGCGGTGCTATCCTATTTAGGTGGTGTTATATCCTATTATAAAGGAAGAACTTTATTGCTTATTCCAAAAATAAATGATTATTTGGAAGGAAAAATGACAAAGCATATTAGAAATATGCAAAAATGGGGTGGTTTTTTAATTGCTGTAGGAGCCTTATTACCTTTACCTTTTGCTATTGCTTGTTTGGCAGCAGGAATGATTAAATTTCCACAAAAACATTTTTTTATTTTTGCTTCCCTTAGAATATTTCGCTTTGTAATTTATGGATATGTTATTTATGCCGCTTTATCATGATTAAATTTTTTAAAATTATTGCTTCTTTAGAAGGGGTTTCTTTGCTTGCGCTTTTATTTTTTGCTATGCCAATGAAATATACATTTGACCAGCCCATATATGTAAAATATATAGGAATGGCACACGGTATATTATTTTTATTATATATTGCTTTAGCCGTTTTGTTAAAATTTGAACAAAAATGGGAAGCAAAAAAATTTGCTATTATTTGCTTGGCTTCAGTAATTCCTTTTGGAACTTTTTATATTGAAAAAAAATACTTGTAAATTTTAATAGATGATTCTTTTTAATTGGGCTTATAAACTACTCAAAGACTTAGATTTTAGTGAAAATATTGCGATTTATACCAATCTTTTAATCAATATTTTTATTTTAATTCTAATAGCCTATTTATTAGATTATATTTTTAAAAAGATCTTAATTATTATTTTAGCTATTGTTGCGGCTCGAACTAAATCTACTTTTGATGATTTTTTAGTAGCTAATAAGACCGCCAAATACATTGCCCATTTAATTCCATTAATTTTTATTTACAAAACGGTTCCTATTATATTAAAAGATTTTAGCTATTGGGAAGGTTTTTTCGAAAAAAGTGTCAAAATCTACATCATTATTCTTTCACTTTGGATTATCCGAAGTGTTTTTAACGCTTTAAAAGATTATCTCAAACATAAGCCAAGATATAGTGATAAACCTATCGATAGTTATATCCAGGTAATAATGATTATGCTCTGGATATTTGGAATAATTTCTTTTATCTCAGTACTGTTTAGTGTTAACAAAACTGTCTTTGTAACTACATTAGGTTCGGTTTCAGCGATAGTAATCTTAATTTTTAGAGATACAATTCTTGGTTTTGTGGCCAGTATATCGGTTTCTGTAAATGATATGGTTCGAATTGGCGACTGGATAACTATGGATAAATTTGGAGCCGATGGTGATGTTATAGAAATTAATTTGGCTACAGTAAAAGTTAGAAACTTTGACAATACTACAACTACAATACCTACGTATAGTTTAATTTCAGATAGTTTTAAAAACTGGAGAGGCATGCAAAATTCTGATGGTAGAAGAATTAAACGTTACCTTTTAATTAAAGCAAAATCGGTTCATTTTATAGAAAAAGAACAACTGGAATATTACAATAAAATTCAAAATATAACCTCCTACATTACACATCGTCAAGCCGATATTGAAAAATACAATAGCAATAACAATATAGATAAATCTTTAATTGTTAATGGAAGAAATCTTACTAATCTAGGCTTGTTTAGAAAATATATAGAAACTTATCTCAAAAATCATTCGGGAATAAACAAGGGTATGATGCTTATGGTAAGACATTTACAACCTACTGAAAAAGGAATACCTATAGAAATCTATTGCTTTTCAAAAGATAAGACTTGGGAGAATTACGAACATATAATGGCCGATATTTTTGACCATATTATAGCTTCTGTCTCTTATTTTAATTTAGAAATATATGAGATAGACAACTTAGTAACTACTCCTTAAAATTATTTTTTAATCTTTCATCTACAAATTCAACTTTTGTTTTGCCATGTGGTTTTGGTTTCCCATGTTCATCTAAATTGACCATAGTAATTGAGTCCACAGTTAATATGGTTTCTTGAGTCATCTTATTTCGAGCTTTGCATTTTAAAGTTAAAGAAGTTTTACCAAATTTAATAACTTCAATCCCTAACTCTATTATATCCCCTTGCTTTGCAGAACTCATAAAATTAATTTCTGTCATATGCTTGGTAACTACTCGTGTATTTTCCAATTGAATAATGGTATATAATGCAGCTTCTTCATCTATCCAAGCTAATAATCTTCCACCGAATAAAGTTTCGTTAGGGTTTAAATCTTCAGGTTTAACCCACTTTCTAGTATTAAATCGCATCATTATTTTATTTTCAATTATACTTATTAAGTAACAAAAATAGAATAAACCCTAAATTTATTGATATAATAACGCAAATTTTATTTTTTATAAACTTAAAAATGCCTACTTTCGCAATTATTTTTTAACAATATAAAAATTATGAAGAAAGTTATTGTTTTTTTATCCCTTTCAATGATGTTTACGTCTTTGATTTGTGCCCAAGAAGAAGCTAAAAAACAAGAAGAGATTGATTTTAACAGATGGTCTGTTGATTTAAATGCTGGTCTAAGTAAACCTACTACACCTTTTTCAACTAATTACTATGCGAGTAATACTAATTTTATCCATGGTGATTTAGGCTTAAGATACATGTTTAATAATAAATTCGGTTTAAAATTAGATGTGGGGTACGATTCATTCAAAAACAAATCTGAAAGTTTTGAATTTGAAGGACAATACTATAGAACAAACCTACAAGGTGTACTTAACTTAGGTAGAGTACTGAACTTTGAAGAATGGACAAACACTATTAATCTTCAAGCTCATACAGGTTTAGGTTTTGCTTTTATGACAAATGATAAATTTGAAGGTAATGATGACATGACTAACTTCATTTTAGGTCTTACTGCACAATTCAGATTGTCTAATAGAATTGCATTAAATGCAGATTTTACCATGATTAATAATGTAAATCAAAAGTATACATTTGATGGATATGAAGATCCTTCTGTTGCTGCCGATAGAGGTTTTAATAGTACATTATATAATGCAAGTATAGGGTTTTCTTTTTACTTAGGTAAAAATGAAAAGCATGCTGATTGGTTTATTCCTAGAAACAAACAGTTGGATGAACTGGAAGCTCGTGTAGCTGAATTAGAAACAATGATGAATGATACAGACCGTGATGGTGTGCCAGATTATCTAGATGTTGAGCCTAATTCTATTACAGGTGTAGCGGTAGACACAAAAGGACGTGCAGTTGACATGAACAACAATGGTGTTCCTGATGAAATTGAATCGTATATCGAAAAAGTGAAAGGAAATCAAGAAACTGCTAAAGAAGGACAATCTATTGAAGATATCATTAACGGAGGTTATGTAAATGTTTATTTTGATACTGCTTCAAGTAAACCAAGAGCAGATTCTTACGCTGCCATCAACTTTGTTGTTCAATATTTAAAATCAAATCCAGGAACAAGCGTTGAAGTAATCGGTTATGCTGATGAAATTGGTTCTTCTGAATACAATGATAAATTATCTGCAGCAAGAGCTTCTTTTGTTAAAGATGTGATTACTAAAGCTGGTGTAGATGCTTCTCGATTAGTTGATGTAGCTAAAGGGGAAGACGCGTCAGTTGATGTAAATTCTCCTTATGCAAGAAAATTGGTAAGAAGAGTAACTTTCAAATTGAAGTAATTAACAATACTATCTTAATAACTTAAAAAGAGCCTTCAAAATTGAAGGTTCTTTTTTTTTAACTTTAGTTATACTATAAAAACACACTGTTATGAGAACTAAAGATGAGGCTATATTAGAAATTAGAGGGGAATCCATAGGTGTTATTACAGAAACTTCTTCAGCCGAAGAAAAATTTCAGAATCTAACTTTAAGACCTATTTTAAAATTTCAAAATGATTTGTTTTTAGAAGTTTTTCGTAATTATGCAGTCAAACAAAAAAGCGTCTTTTTTACACTTAATCCTGAAAAAAAAATGAATTATATTGAACATGTAATTCAAAGGGACATTAAATTTAGAAATGCCTTAAAGGGAATGGTCATTGGTATGTTCACCATTTCAGAATACAAAGAGTATATTCAAAATTCTTCTAATATTAATAAAAGAATGATGAATTTACTCATTGAAAGATTAAAAAGTCAAATTCAATTATTTGAATAAGTATTTTTTATGAATACAAACTTTCTCCATTTAAATTTGTAGTTAAAACATCACTCATATAATTAAAGAAGGGGCGCATGGCTTGAAAAGTAGCAATTACTTCTTCCTTGAAATTAGAGGCCAATACTTCTTCATTGGTAAATGATCGTGTAACTAAAAATTGTTTTTTTCGAATTAAATCTATATTGGGATGATTTTTATCAAAGTCTCTTGGAGCTGTTTTCAATTCTTCACCTTCTAACGAACCAAAATAGGTTTTAAATGTAGCTTCAGAAGTAATTGCTCTAAATTCGGACGCATCCAATTCCAATTCTTTTCGAATGCGTAACAAATCTTCTACATTGGGTTCCCAAAAACCACCTCCTACAAAACTTTTATCATTTTCAATATGCAAATAATATCCTCCTCTCAATAAGGGTTTTGTTCTTCTATAGGCAGCACTAAAATTAACTTTGTAAGGTAATTTGTTCTTTGAAAATCGAACATCTCTGTAAATTCTAAAGATTTGCATATGTTCTATATGATCTATTTTTCCTAAATCCTCTCCCACTTCAGTAAAAAATTGCTTCATGAATTTACTTTGTTTATCATAACGCTTCTTATTTTCTGCAAACCATTCACGATTATTGTTTTCTTTTAAATCTAATAAAAATGATAAGGATTCTTGATTAATTTGACTCATTTTTTGAATTTTTAAAAATTTTAATTGTTAAAAAAATGTTAATGAATTATTTTTTAGGATTGTGTTTAAAATTTTAATTCTTAACTTTAAATACCCCAATGTCTAATTTAATACTTACTATTATGAAAACAAAGTTACTATTATTACTGCTACTAACTAACTTCGTTTACAGTCAAGTAACGGATGTATTAACCAATTACAACTCCGCTGGGTTATCTAATCTTACGTATAAAGATAATTTTATTTATTTTAATTCGTATGTAGAAAAGAAAATTTATCGATTTGATTACACAGAACCCAATCCAACCGTTGAGTTAGTGCATCAATTCTCTGAAAATCCAAATTTTGTATTTGTCAAAAATGACATTTTGTTTGTGGGTGTAGAAAACCCATACCGAACATACAAAATAAATCTATCTAGTGACAATTTTTTCACTACTCCTTTAGCTGATGTTGCTGGTCCTATGGTACAAATTAATGATGATCTATACATTGGTCAGTATGCCGCATCAAAAATAATTAAAGTTAATCTAGTTACTTTACAACAGTCCGATGTTTTATTGGGTTATAAACCTAACTTTTTTACTTCATATGATAATAAATTATTTTTTACTTCTAATTACACCAATGCTTTGTATAAATATGATGCATCAACTGGAAATTTAGATACTGTTTTAAATAATTTAAATTATGCTTCTGGAATAGTTATGAATGATGCATCACTTTATATTTGTGAAAGTTCGGCTAGTTCTATTTCTTGGTACACTAATCCTGATTTTCAATTTGAAAGTATGGTTCAATTACCTGCAAATTCTTGGCCTAATGGATCTATTATAATAAATAATGAACTTTTTTTCGTTCAAACGATTGCTGGAAAAATTTCTAAAATGACCATTAATAGTACATTAAATGCTACTCCTTTTGCAAATCAAAAATCAAAAATTATCATTTATCCCAATCCAAGTTCTGATATCTTAAAAATTGAAAGTTTATATGCTTTTGATACCTATCAGATTTATGATATACAAGGAAAATTGATTGAAAATAAAGTAATGAACAATAATAGCATTAACATTTCTAACCTATCTAAAGGAAAATATATTTTGGCTTTAGATAAAATGAGACATTCGTTTATAAAAAATTAAAAGTGATGTTGTTGTTATAAATGAATTCAATAAAACTATTCGAGTTACCGTTTTTAAATTCATTAAATAACCTCAGAATTAAAAAAAACGCTCTAAAACAGAAATTTAGAGCGTTTTTTATTTTTTTAAATTCAAATTTACTTCACTCGTTCCTTTAAAACTTGAACCACATCTTCTAACTGAAAATCTTTAGCTTGTAATAAAATCAAAAAATGGAATAATAAATCTGCACTTTCTGATAAAAAGAGCGTATCATTTGTATCTTTTGCTTCAATTACAACTTCAACAGCTTCTTCACCTACTTTTTGTGCAATTTTATTTATCCCTTTAGAAAATAAACTAGCTACGTAGCTTTTTTCAACTGTTGCTTTCTCTTTCCTATTTGTTATGGTTCTCTCTAACTCACTTAAAAAACCATATTCTTGAGTATTTTTTTCTTGCCAACAGGTATCTGTTCCTGTATGACAAGTTGGTCCTTTGGGCATGACCTGAACAAGCAAACTATCATTATCACAATCATTTTTTATGGAAATTAACTCTAAATAGTTCCCACTCTCCTCTCCTTTTGTCCATAATCTTTTTTTAGAGCGACTGTAAAAAGTGACTTTTTTTGTTTCTAATGTTTTAGCATAAGCTTCTTGGTTCATGTAACCCAACATTAGAACATTTTTTGTAACATTATCTTGAATAATTGCAGGAATAAGTCCGTCATTATTTTTTGTAAAATCTATTTTCATATTCAAAGTTTATTGACCCTTTTTTTATCAAATATTTTTTATTTTTTCTAAATTCGAATTGCGATACCTTTATCATTTAAGAAATATTTCAAATTCGGAATTTCAATTTCTTGAAAGTGAAAAACACTTGCCGCTAAAGCCGCATCCGCTTTTCCTTGAATAAAAACATCTGCAAAATGTTGACTATTACCTGCTCCTCCTGAAGCAATAATAGGAATGTTAACCCATTCCGAAAGTTGCGACAAAGCATCATTTGCAAATCCGTTTTTAGTTCCATCATGATCCATAGAAGTAAATAAAATTTCACCTGCTCCTCTTTCTTCCACTTCTTTTGACCATTCAAACAAATCTAAAGTAGTAGGTTCTTTGCCTCCCACAAGATGTACCACCCATTTATCATTAACTTTTTTAGCATCTATAGCAACTACGACACATTGACTTCCAAATTTTGTAGCCAATTCATTTATTAATTCGGGTCTTTTAACTGCGGAAGAATTAATTGAAACTTTATCTGCTCCATTTTGTAATAAAACAGCTACATCTTGAATGGATGAAATACCACCACCAACCGTGAACGGTATATTGATCTTTTTTGCAACATCTCTTACCAGGTTAGCTAAGGTTTTTCTGCGTTCTTCAGTAGCTGAAATGTCTAAAAAAACAAGCTCATCTGCTCCTGTTTTAGAATATTTTTCAGCTAATTCTACGGGATCACCAGCGTCTTTTAAGTCTAAAAAATTGACTCCTTTAACGGTACGTCCATTTTTAATATCCAAACAAGGAATAATTCTTTTTGTAAGCATTTTTAATTAATAATATAAGATTCTAATTGCTTTAATGTAATTCTTCCTTCATAAATTGCTTTACCAATAATAGTTCCTTCACACCCTAACGCTGCCAATTTTGGTAATTCTTCAAAAGTAGAAATGCCTCCAGATGCAATTAATTTGATTGAAGGAACAGTTTGTAAAATTTCTTTATACAATTCAAAACTAGGTCCTTGAAGCATTCCGTCTTTAGCAATATCCGTACAAATCACATATGAAATTCCTTCATTTTCATATTTTTGAATAAATGGGATGACAGCTTCATTGCTTTCTTCTAACCAACCTGAAACAGCAATTTTTTTATTATTAACATCTGCTCCAAGAATGATACGATTGGAACCAAATTCCTTAATCCACTTTTTAAATAAGGATGGATTTTTTACTGCAATACTTCCCCCTGTAATTTGTTGGGCTCCACTATTAAAAGCTATTTTTACATCTTCATTAGATTTTAAGCCTCCTCCAAAATCAATTTTTAAACTCGTATTAGATGCAATTTGTTCCAATACCTTATAATTAATAATACGATTAGATTTAGCCCCATCTAAATCTACCAAATGTAGGTGTGTAATACCATGATTTTCAAAAGACTTAGCTACTTCAAGCGGATTTTCATTATATATTTTCTTTGTTGAATAATCTCCTTTGGATAATCGTACACATTTTCCTTCAATAATATCAATGGCTGGTATAATTCTCATATTTACAGTAATTTTAATTGGTTATCGCTATGAAGTTTTTAAGAATTTTTTCTCCATACACTCCACTTTTTTCAGGATGAAATTGTACGCCATAAAAATTATCTTTGCGCAATGCAGTTGCGTATTCTGTTTCATAATTAGTGTAAGCAATTGCATATGAATTTTTTGGAGCGTAATAACTGTGAACCAAATACATATATTCGTTTTCAGATATCCCATCAAATAAAGCTGATTTGAGTTGATAAATTGAATTCCAACCCATTTGTGGGACTTTTACCGCATTTGAAAATTTGATTATATCAATGTCAAAAACACCTAAACCAGTAGTAGCTCCTTCTTCTGAGCTTTTACATAATAATTGCATACCCAAACAAATACCTAAAACAGGTTGTTTTAATGTGGGTATCAAGATATGCAAACCACTTTCTTTTAGTTTTTCCATGGCACTGCTGGCTTCACCTACACCTGGGAAAATTATTTTATCAGCATTTTTAATCTCATTCCAATTGGCCGTAACTTGGGCTTGAATTCCAATTCTTTCCAAAGCAAATAGAATGCTTTGAATATTACCCGCTCCATAATCTATAATGGCTATCTTCATTTGTATAGTCTTATTATTTTAAAGCATTCCTTTTGTACTCGGTAAAATCATTTTATCCGCATCTCTTTTTACAGCAACTTTAATCGCTTTAGCAAAAGCTTTAAAAATAGCCTCAATTTTATGATGCTCATTAATTCCTTCCGCTTTTATATTTAAATTTGCTCTTGCGCCATCTGTAAATGATTTAAAAAAATGATAAAACATTTCTGTAGGCATCTCACCAATTTTTTCACGTTTGAATTCGGCATTCCATACCAACCAATTCCTGCCTCCAAAATCGATAGCCACTTGCGCCAAACAATCATCCATTGGTAAACAAAAACCATAGCGTTCAATTCCTAATTTATTTCCTAAAGCTTTGGCAAATACTTCCCCTAAAGCGATAGCAGTATCTTCAATGGTGTGGTGTTCATCTACTTCTAAATCTCCTTTAACTTGAATGGTTAAGTCCATTTGTCCATGACGTGCAATTTGATCTAACATATGATCAAAAAAAGCCAAACCGGTTTGAATATTGCTTTTTCCAGTACCATCTAAATTTAATTCAATTTGAATATCCGTTTCATTGGTTTTTCTAGAAACAGAAGCGGTCCTTTCTTCCAATTTTAAGAATTCATAAATTCGTTGCCAATCGTTAGTTTCCAAACTAATACAACTATTCAATTCTTCTTTTTTAACCGAAATTTCATTGGTACCTAAATGTGTAAAATCATTAATAAAAATGGCTTTTGCACCTAAATTTTTAGCCAATTCAACATCAGTTAATCGATCTCCAATAACATAGGAATTTGCTAAATCATATTCCTCTGAAAAATATTGCGTTAATAAACCAGTTCCTGGTTTACGAGTAGGTGCATTTTCATAAGGAAAAGTTCTATCGAGAAATACTTGATCAAAAACAACCCCTTCATTCGCATAAGTGTTTATGATAAAATTATGCACTGGCCAAAACGTTTCTTCTGGAAAAGAAGCCGTTCCAAGTCCGTCTTGATTGGTTATCATAACCAATTCAAAATCTAATTCTTGAGCAATTTTACTAAGAAAAGGAATGCATTTGGGGTAAAAAATCATTTTTTCAAATGAATCAATTTGTTCATCTATTGTTTCTTTAATTATAGTTCCATCTCTATCGATGAATAATACTTTTTTAGACATTTTTTAATTTTTTAAGTAGTTCTATTACTTTTTCATTTTCTTGAGGTGTACCAATTGAAATGCGCAAACAGCTTCTGCATAAAGAGTCATTGGAGCGATTTCGAACCACAATGCCATTTTCTAAAAATTGATTGTATTGAAAAGTAGCGTTATCTACTCGAAACAAGATAAAATTGGTTTCAGATGGAAAAATTTCAGTAACAATTTTACAGCAAACTAATGCTTTCATTACTTTTTCTCTTTCTTGTTTTATCTCTTCTATTTCATAGATATACTTTAGGCTGGCCAATTTTTCTATTGCTAAACTTTGAGAAACACTGTTTACATTATAAGGTGGTTTAATTTTTTCTAAAACTGCTATAATTTCAGGAGATGCAAATAACAATCCTAAGCGTAAACCGGCCATTCCATAAGCTTTGGATAAGGTTTGTACAATAATTAGATTATCAAATTCAGCAATGCGTTTTAACCACGTAGGACGATCAGAAAATTCAATATATGCCTCATCTATAACTACTAACCCATTGAATTCATTTAAAATTCGTAAAACACTTTCTTCAGAAAAACTATTTCCCGTAGGATTATTAGGCGAACATAGAAACAATAATTTTGTATTCTCATTAGCTCTATTTAAAATTGAATTCACATTGGGTTGGAAATCCTCATTTAGAATGATTTTTTTATTTTCTATGGCATTTAAATTGGCCAAAACACCATACATTCCATAAGTAGGTGGTAAAGTAATTACATTGTCCACATTGGGTTCGCAAAAAGCTCTGAACAATAAATCGAGTACTTCGTCACTACCATTACCCACTAATATATTTTTGGGAGAGACATTTTTAATACTTGCCAATACCTCTTTTAAAGCCGTTTGGTGTGGATCAGGATAACGATTTATTCCATTTTCAAATGGATTTTCATTGGCATCAAGGAAAATCATATCGTCACTAGTAGCATCATTGAATTCATCTCTTGCAGAAGAATAGGGTCTCATTGATTTCACATTTTCTCTAACCAACGATTCTAGATTTACATTTTTCAATTTAATTGCCATACTATGTTTACTTATGTGGATTTATTATTTCAGTTGATTTAATCGAAGCGTTACTGCATTTTTATGCGCTTGTAAACCTTCAGCTTCAGCCATTTGTTCAATAACCTTACCGATATTTTGGATTCCTTTTTCAGAAATTTTTTGAAACGTCATTGCTTTTAAAAAACTATCTAAATTGACACCACTGTAACTTTTAGAATAGCCATTTGTTGGTAAGGTATGATTGGTTCCAGAGGCATAATCACCAGCACTTTCTGGTGTATAATTACCAATAAAAATTGAGCCTGCATTCTCTATATTATTTATAAAATAAGCTTCATTTTTAGCACATATAATAAAATGCTCAGGTCCATATTCGTTAATAAGTGCCAATGCTACTTCCTCTGTTTCTACCAATAGTAACTTAGAATTCTGAATAGCTATAGCAGCTATTTCTTTTCTAGGCAACATTTCTAATTGGCTTTCAACTTCTTTTTCGACCTCTAAAAGCATTTCTCTAGAAGTTGTAACCAAAATAACTTGACTGTCTTTACCGTGTTCTGCTTGGCTTAACAAATCTGAAGCAACAAAACTAGGAATAGCCGTTTCATCTGCATAGATTAATAATTCACTCGGTCCAGCTGGCATGTCTATAGCAACGCCTAATTGTGATGCATATTGTTTTGCAATAGTAACAAATTGATTTCCAGGTCCAAAAATTTTATACACTTTAGAAATAGATTCGGTTCCTAATGTCATAGCTGCAATTGCTTGAATACCTCCTATTTTATAGATTTTACTTACACCACATAATTGCGCAGTAAATAAAATAGCAGGATTAATCGTACCGTTTTTATCTGGTGGTGTGCATAAAACAATTTCTTTACAACCAGCAATTTTAGCTGGAACTGCTAACATAAGTACTGTTGAAAAAAGAGGTGCTGATCCTCCAGGAATGTATAGACCCACTTTTTGGATAGGTCTTTTCTCTTGCCAACACAAAACACCTTTAGAGGTTTCAAGTTCAATTTTAGATGTTTTTTGAGCACTATGAAATTTTTCAATATTATTTTTGGCACTATAAATGGCTTGTTTCAATTCTTCAGAAACTTGATTGGAAGCTTGTTCAATTTCTTCAGAAGGAACCTCTAATGATGTTAGATTCACTCCATCAAATAAAGATGTATATTTAAATAAGGCTTGATCTCCTTTTTGTTGTACTTCCTTAAAAATTCCTTTAACGGTTTCTTCAACATCGTCGAAAGAGGAAGTAGGTCTTTTTAAAATAGTAGCCCATTCATTAGGATTTGGATTGTATATTGTATTCATATTTACTTAATTTTAATTATAAAACCATTTTTTCAATTGGGCAAACCAAAATACCTTCAGCTCCTGCCTCTTTGAGTTGATCAATTACCTCCCAAAAGGTATCTTCTTCGATTACAGAGTGTAAACTACTCCAACCAGCTTCACTTAGTGGCATTACTGTGGGACTTTTTAAAACGGGAAGGATTTTAGTTATTAATGGAATTTTTTCGTTAGGCACATTCATTAAAATATACTTTGATTTTCTCGAACGTAATACCGCTTGAATTCGGAATTGCAGTTTGTCTAGAATTTGTTTGGCTTCTTGGGCAATTTGAGGAGAAACAGCTAAAACCGCTTCACTTTTCAAAATGACTTCCACCTCTTTTAAACCGTTTTTAAACAAAGTACTTCCACTTGAAACTATATCTACTATAGCATCGGAAAGACCTATATTTGGAGCAATTTCTACCGAACCTGAAATTTGATGAATGTCTACTTCCATGCCTTTTGAAGAAAAATAATCAATTACTGTGTTGGGATAAGAAGTGGCAACTCTTAAACCATTTAAATCGGAAATGGAATTATAATTAAAAGCTTTAGGAACAGCTACAGAAACTTTACACTTTGAGAAACCCAATTTTTCCGCAACAGATATATTTCTTCCTTTTTCTACCAAAAGGTTATCTCCCACAATGGCTACGTCCACTACTCCATCAATTAAATATTGTGGAATGTCAGAATTTCTCAAAAAATAAACTTCTAAAGGAAAATTGGAAGCGGTTACTTTTAATTGGTCATTTCCATTATAAACGGAAATCCCTGAATCCTTCAACAATTGAATACTGTCGTCGTAAAGACGACCCGATTTTTGAATGGCAATTTTTAAAATACTCATTGGTTTGTTTAAAATGTTTGAGTAAATCATTGCGCTTTTAAAAAAGAAAAAACCCGTTTGATTTACTCAAACGGGTTTATAATTATTTTGGATTACTACAAAATCATCATTGCCTCGCTCGAGCGTGGAAAAAATGATGATGATGATGTAATTGATTTAAAAACATATTTTTGTGTTATTTTTTTAACGGTACAAATATAAAAACAAACTTTTTTAAAAAACAACTATTTTACAAAAAAATATTTTTTTAATTTTTATTTACGCCAAATTTACGCCAAAAAGATGCCCTACTAAAGCCGTTAAAACCATAGCAATTGTTCCCCAAAAAGTAACTCTTAAAATAGCTTTTATAATACTCGAACCTCCTGTTTTTGCTGCTAAAGCACCTAAAAAAGCCAAGAAAAGTATCGCTAGACCATACAGCCAATATTCCATATTTTTGACAGGTAAAAAAAGAGTTACTAAAAAAGGTAATGCTCCACCCACAGTAAAAGAAGCCCCAGAAGCTAAAGCAGCTTGCAAAGGTTTTGCTTGGCTAATTTCATTTATTCCAAGTTCATCTCGAACATGAGCCCCTAAAGCATCATGAACGGTTAATTCTTGTGCTACTAAAAGCGCTGTCTCCTTCTTTAGTCCTCTGGCTTCATAAATTTCTGCCAGTCGTTGCAATTCAAGTTCTGGCATTTCGATTAATTCTTGTTTTTCTCTTTCTATATCTGCTTTTTCTACATCGGTTTGTGAACTAACGGAAACATATTCTCCAGCAGCCATTGATAAAGCTCCGGCTACTAAACCTGCAAGAGTTGCTAAAATTACAGGTTCTCTAAATTCGCTTGCTGCAGCTACTCCAATAGCAATACTGGAAGTAGATAAAATTCCGTCATTCGCTCCTAACACAGCTGCACGTAACCAATTACTTTTATGAATATAATGATTCTCTAAATAATTTTCTAATTCCTCTTCTTTACTCATAACAAACTGCTTTTAATTATATTAATATAAATTTAAGAGATTTTAAAGCATAATCATTAATTAATTTAAAAAAGACCTTTTGAAAGTATTTCAGAATTTTGATTTATAAAAGAATTGGTCAAAACTTCTGTGAAACCGTCATTTTCAATTCCAGTTTTAACTGCAATCTTTTTTAATTCATATTCAGTCGCCTTTTTTCTAGTTACTAAATATAAAAATTTTTTATCTGCTTCTTCTGAAAAGCATGATGTGGGTAAGGCTAATGCTTTTTTGTTACCAATCACAATTTTGGCATCTGTAAACATTCCTACAACTAATTTTTTCTTTAATTCTTCATCTAAATCTCCAAAAACAGGAATAGATCGATCCATTTCATTGATGGCTCTACCAATTGTTTTAATCTTTGACTTATAAACTGTTCCTAAGTTTTCACTAATAGTAAATTGAATTTCTTGGTTTTCAGAAAGTTTTAAAATATCTTTTTCAAATACCGATACACATAACATTAAATTAGCATCATTTACTACTTCAACAATTGTATTTTCTGGAGCAATATAAGCGCCAATATTAGCATTTGTGGTAACCACTACTCCATTAATTGGCGAGTAAATTGTAACTTGAGAGCTCAATTTCGATCGACTTATTGCATTTGGATTGATATTAATTAATTGTAATTTCTCACGTAAAGAATTGTAACTACTTACTGCTTGTAGATAATCACTTTCTGCTTTTAAATAATTTTTTTGAGACGTAATATTTTCTTCGAATAATGCTTTTTGGCGCAAATATTCTGATTTTAAATAGGTTAATTGCTCCGAAACTTCTAAGTAATCTCTTTGAATATCAATAAATTCAGTATTTTCTATTATAGCAATAGCCTGACCTTTTGAAACTTTTTGACCAATAATAATATTGGAAGTTTTAATATAACCACCTAAAACTGCTGTAATTTTAGCTTTATCTTTTGCAGGAACATCAATTTTACCAGAAACTTGTAAAACGGCATCAAAAACATGTTCTTTAGGCGAAATTATTTCCATTTTTGAGGTTTCAAATTGTTCTTTTGAAAGAATAATTTTGTTTGATACTTCGTCTTGGGGTTCATTTATATTTTTTTCCTTACAAGAAAGCAATGCAATTATAGCTAAAAATGTATATCGTATTTTGTTCATAATCTACTGGTAATTAATAAATTCTATGTCTAAAGTGATGTTATTATATTCTAAAACGGCATCTAAATAATCTATTCTTATTTGCAATGCATTTTCTAAACTTTGAATGTATTGAAAGAAATCAATTTCTCCGTGTTTATAACTCATATTGGCTACTTTCAAAATTTCATCGGAAAGTTTTTTACCCGAAGTATTGTAATAATCAATCGTAGTCTTTATTCCTACTAACTGATTCTTTTTTTGGGCTACAAATTGATTAATTTTAATTAATTCTGCTTCTTTTTGTTGATTCCAACTCTGCTTTTCTAATTGCAACATTTGTATTTTTTTAGTATTTCCAGAAAAGAATAACGGAAGATTTAATCCTATTTGAAAACCGTAAAGTGAACTTGATAAACCTGTATTTTTACCTTGAAAATATTCGGTTGAAATGGAAGGAAACCAAGCTTGCTTTTGTAATTTTAATTGATAATTATAATTACTAGCAATACTTTCATAATAAGAATCATAAATAGTATTATCTAAACTTTTAATTGAATTTAAATGCAGTTTATTTTCTTGAATAGTAACTAACGAATCTGTTTGCAATAGTGCTAGTAAAGTATGATAAGAAGCTGCTTTTTCTTTTTCAATTTTTACTAATTCAGCTGCAATTTTTTGTGATTTTGCTTGTGCTGTAATTTTCTCTAAATAATTGGTTTCACCTAATTCAAATCGTCTATTGCTTGCTTTTGAGAAACTTTGGTACAAACTATCTAAATACTGATACAATTGCTCTCGATTTTGCCAATACACTATTTGATAATAACTTTTGGAAACTTTATGGTTTAATTTATTTTTTTCAATTTCTAAAAGATTACTTTCAACTTCATAATCCGATTGTAATTGCTTCTTTTTGACAGCATAAAGAGTTGGAAAATCAAAATTTTGTTGCACACCAAAAACCCGCAAAGGTTGGTTATTAACCGCTAGATTATTTTGATCGTAACTATAATAAACTGTGGTTTTATCCAATGTAAAAGCCGTAGTTGCATTCACTTTTCCTTGTTCTAGTTTTAATTCTAAAGCTTTAATTTCTTTATTATTTTGATGGGCTTTTTGAATTAAATTCGATAATTCATCCTTTTTTTCCTGACTTTGGGCAGTGATTCCAAAAAATAGGAATACTAAGATTAAAGTAGTTGCCTTTATTTTCTTGAATTTAAGCAGATTTGAATCTTTATTATCCAATAATTTGAATAAAACGGGCAACACAATCATGGTTAGCAAAGTAGCAGTAATTAATCCTCCGATAACTACAGTTGCTAACGGTTTTTGGACTTCAGCTCCAGCGGAACTTGAAATAGCCATTGGCAAAAATCCTAAAGCAGCTGCCGAAGCCGTTAATAAAACTGGGCGTAATCTATCGGTTGTTCCCTTTATAATTAATTCATCCAAACTCATATTTCCTTGATGTTGCTTTAATTCTTTAAAATGCTCTATTAACACAATTCCATTTAAAACTGCTATACCAAAAAGTGCAATAAAACCAACTCCAGCCGAAATACTAAATGGTAAATCACGAAGCCATAAGAATAAAATTCCTCCAACTGCTGAAAGAGGGATGGCAGAATACACCATTGCCGCTTCTTTTATGGAACCAAAGGCAAAATATAATAAAATAAAAATCAGTACTAAAGCAATTGGAACAGCAATTAGTAGACGTTCTTTTGCACTCTCTAAGTTTTTAAACTGTCCTCCATATTCAATATAATAGCCTTCTGGTAAAACCATTTTACTGTTAATATTACTTTTTATATCATTAACAACACTTTGTAAGTCTCTATTTCTAACATTTACGCCCACTACCACTCTTCTTTTAGTATCATCTCGAGAAATTTTAGCTGGACCTTTACTGTATTGAATGGATGCTAATTCATGTAACGGAATTTGTTCTCCATTGGGTAATGAGACAAATAAATTACGTAAATCATCGATGGTAGTACGCTTATTTTCATCTAAACGAACCACTAAATCAAATCGTTTTTCACCTTCAAAGACTTGTCCCGTAGATTGTCCAGCAAATCCTAGAGCAATGAAGTTATTTAAATCTGAAATATTTAAACCATAACGTGCAATTTTAGTTCTGTTATAACGAACTGACATTTGTGGTAAACCTTCCGTCTTTTCCACTATGATGTCTGAAGCTCCATTAATATTTTGAATTGCCTTTTCTATTTCGGTTGCTTTTTGGGCCAAAATATCTAAATCTTCTCCAAACAATTTAATTGCAATATCAGAACGAGTTCCAGAGATTAATTCGTTAAAACGCATTTCAATAGGTTGGGTAAACTCAATTTCCATGTTTGGAATTTTTTTCTCGATAGCTTCTTTAATTTTATCGGCTAGTTCATCTTTAGAGTCAGCAGAGACCCAATCACTTTTAGGTTTCAACTTCACAATAACATCACTTTCTTCCATACTCATGGGATCGGTTGGTACCTCTGCCGCACCAATTCTACTGACAACTTGTTCTACTTCAGGAAAAGTATCTAAAATTATTTTTTCTAGTAAGGTTGTCGTTTCAATCGTTTTACTTAAAGAAGTTCCTGTTTTTAAAACTGGTTGGATTACAAAATCACCTTCATCTAATGTTGGGATAAATTCACCACCCATTGTTGTAAATAAAATTATGGTTCCCACTAATAAACTAAAAGCACTTACTAGAACTTTTTTAGTATTTTTTAAACCCCAATGAATTACAGGTAAATACCATAAATTCAATTTATTAATTAATCTATTTGATAATGAATTTTCTTTTTCTTCTTTAGGTTTTAAGAAAATTGATGAAATAACTGGAACGTAAGTCAAACAGAATACCATTGCGCCTATTAAGGCAAAACTAAACGTCATTGCCATAGGTTTAAACATTTTTCCTTCGATACCAGATAAAGATAAAATAGGAATAAATACTATTAAGATAATTAATTGCCCAAATATGGCCGAATTCATCATTTTTGTAGCACTGGTAAATGTTATTTTATCTATTTCAGCTTGTTTCACTTCTGTATTTAACTGATTTAAAACACCTGATTTTTGTGTAATTTGGAATGCAATAAATTCAACTATAATAACTGCTCCATCAATAATAATTCCAAAATCGATAGCTCCTAAACTCATCAAATTAGCATCAATTCCAAAAACATTCATAAAAGATATAGCAAATAGTAAACACAAGGGAATTACAGAAGCCACAACTAAACCTGAGCGCCAATTACCTAACAATAATACCACAACAAAAATTACGATTAAACAGCCTAATATTAAATTTTCAGCGACGGTAAAAGTGGTCTTGTTAACTAATTCTCCTCTTTCTAAAAAAGGATTGATATAAACACCTTGTGGTAATTTTTTTTGCAATTCGGCAACTCTTTGTTTAATATCTATTAAAACTTGTTTGGAATTCGCATTTTTAAGCATCATAATTTGCCCCATTACTTTCTCCCCTCTTCCATTACCTGTAATAGCCCCAAAACGATTGGCATGCCCATATTTTACTTCTGCAACATCTTTTATATAAATAGGAATTCCATTTGTAGTTTTAACAACAATATTAGTAATGTCTTCCAAATTTTGAACTTTTCCTTCTCCTCGAATAAAATAGCTTTCATTTTCTTTCTCAATGTATCCACCGCCAGTAATACTATTGTTTTTTTCTAGAGCTGAAAATAATTCCGCTACCTTTATATTCATTGCTTTTAAAGTTGAGGAATTCACGGCAACTTCATATTGTTTTAAATAACCTCCCCAAGTATTAATTTCTACAACACCACTTATTCCAGATAAATTACGTTTAACTGTCCAATCTTGTATGGTTCTTAAATCGGTAATGGTGTATAAGTCGGCATATTCTGGTTTTACTTCCAAAGTATATTGATAAATTTCACCTAGACCAGTTGTAATTGGCCCCATTTCTGGTGTGCCAAATCCATTTGGTATTTTTTCTGAAGCTGATTTAATCTTTTCAGCGATTAATTGTCTCGGCAAATAAGTACCCATGGCATCCTCAAAAACAATAGTAACAACAGAAATACCGAATTTTGAAACCGAACGAATTTCTACAACACCTGGCAAATTTGCCATTTCCAGTTCTATTGGATACGTTATAAACTGCTCAATATCTTGTGTAGATAGATTTTGAGAAGTGGTTATCACTTGAACTTGATTATTGGTTACATCAGGAACAGCTCCAATTGAAATTTGAGTTAATGAAAATAATCCAAAACCCACAATTCCTAAGGTTAACAGTATGATGATTAATTTATTTTTTAAACTGAATACAATTATTTTTTCTAACATGTAAAATAGATTGAAAGGAATAAAAAGCAATTATCAAATAAGATAATTACCTATTAAAAAGATAAATACTAAAATTTCTATTACTAAATGTTAGTTTATTTTAGGAGGTAACCAAATTGAAAAGGTCAAATTGGATTTAAAAAAAGAAGGATAAAAAAATAGTTTACTCCCTTTAAAAAAGACATCTTTTAAAAGTAATTGAAAAGACACCAAAGGAAAAATAATTAGAATATTTGTTGTAGTATCAAAGGTTTTAAAGGGTAAATCTTGATGCTCTTCTGTATCAGAGGTAGCATTTTTGGTATAATGCTCTTTGATAAAATCAAAAAAAGTAATGGTAGACTCTTCTTTTTCATTTTGATGCTCTTCATAATGAGCAATAAGATTGGGAAATTTGAATAATTGTCCTATTGATGTGTTGGCACACAAAAATAGTGAAGCTAACCATAGGACAATTATTCTTTTCATAACATAAAATTGAAAAAATGAATTCTTTTTAAAACCAAATAAAATATATTTGGATTCAAATAACTACTTACAAAAATACAGATTAAATAGGATTTGAATCTTAAGTTCTACTTAGGATTTTCAGAAGAAAAACGTAATTTAATTTCTGTCCCTTCATTTAGAACACTGTGTACTGTAATTTCTATTTTTAATAAATCGCACAGCCGTTTTACTATAGATAAACCTAAACCTGTACCTTTTATTTCTGGATGATCCGAAACATCGGAGCGATAAAAAGAGTTGAAAATTTTATCTACATTTTCATTAGAAATACCTATTCCATTATCTTGAATACTGAAAATGATTTGATTTTTTTGTTGCGTTAATGAAAGAAAAATATTGCCTTTTTCGTTAGTATATTTAACGGCATTGGAGATTAAATTACTGATAATTATCGACACCAAATAGTGATCCGATAAATAATAAAAATCATCAGAAAACAAGGTCTTAATCTGAATTTTTTTGGTTTCAATTTTTTCAGAAAAACGAGCTAAACAATCTAATATTATAGCGTTTAAATAAATCGTTTCTTCTTTACTATTCTGTTTTTGGTTTTCAAAACGTGCTAATAATAATAGCTGATCTACCATATGATTCAATCGATTCACTTCAGAAATGCAAAAATTAATTTTTGACTCATATTCTTCTTGACTTCTCGATTTTCGTATTAAAACCTCCATGGTTCCTTTAATCACCGCTAAGGGTGTTCGCAGTTCATGTGATGCATCAGAAGTAAACTGTTTCTCTCTTTCTATTGTATTTTCGATTCTATCTAATAAATTATTAATGTTTTCAGAAAGTGTAAACAATTCGTCTTTGTTATTAGGTAAAGGAATTCGGGTTTGCAGGTTATCTTTAGTAATTTTACTTGAAGTTTCAATAATCGTACTTACAGGTTTAATACTTCTTCCAGCAAAGAAACGTGCAATTAGAAACAGTATGATTAAAATTATCGGAAAAGTGATGAGAAGAATTTCCTTCAAAATTTTTACAATTTCAAAATCTTCTAAAGACATTGCAACTACTAAATACCCTACAACTTTTCCTTTATTAAGAATTGAAGTTTGCGTTTGTCGAAGTGGTATGTTATTGAGAGATGAATTGATGAATTTTTCATTACAATTTTCATCAAATAATTGCAAATGAGCATCATTAAGATTTGGTGATTTATCAATAAGTTGTTTGTTATTGTCGTAAAATTCGACAAAAACAGGATTTACTTTAATTGAATTATGTTCTCTTGCTCTCCATTGATCCACCTGAATTAAGTAAGTATCATTACTATCGGTAGTTACATCATCAAGGTGTTTCAATAATTCATTTGAAATTTCACTATTTACGTGTTGGTTGACACTATAATTGACGATTCCGTAGATAAAGATAAACACAATAGCAATTAGGATTGAACTACTAAGAATGTAGTTAAATGCAATTCTGTTTTTAAATGAAAAGGATAAAAAATTAGTCATTTGCTATGTATCCAACACCTCTAATTGTTTTAATTAATTCTTCGTCTTTAGATAGGTTTAGTTTTTTTCGAATGGCATTCATAAAAACATCGATTACTCCTGTATCGTAATCAAAATGGATGTCCCAAACATCTTCGATAATTTTATTTCTAGTACAAACTTTTCCTTTGTTACCAATAAGATAAGCTAATAGTTCAAATTCTCTTTGCGTTAATGATACCTCTTTTTTATCAACAAAAACTTGAAATTTATTTTTATCTACTGTAATATTTCCTAATGTTAATTTTTCATTGGATTGACTGGAACGAAAATGTACTTTTATGCGTTCCAATAATTCTTCAAAGCTAAATGGTTTTTTGATATAATCATTCGCTCCCGATTTTAAACCTTCTATGGTTTCTTGAACGGTATCTTTAGCTGTTAAAAAGATAATCGGAACCGTTTGTCTTACTTTGCGTATGGCTTTACAAACCTCTACGCCACTCATTCCAGGTAACATCCAATCTAAAAGTACTAAATCTACAGAATGCTGCATCGCCTTTTCAAGTCCTTCTTTTCCATTAATAGCATATGAAATGGAGTACCCCTCTTCTTCTAAACCTTGTTTTAGAAAATCAATAATTCCTTTTTCATCTTCGATTATAAGAATGTGCATCTGTAAAGTATTATTGTTGAACAAATTTCACTCCTAAGGATACAATATTAGCATCTAAACCATCACTTCTTTTGTAATAATTATATCGTACATCTATATTTTTTAAACCAAATTTCCAAACTTTGGCATTGGTAAAAATATCAGTATAATTCAATCCAAAACCAATTTGGTTGGCATTAAAAGTAGATAAATCATAATCTGAAGTATAATATTCTTCTGTAGAAACATGTTGTTCATAAGGTGCAAAATACTTCGATTGTTGTTGGGTATAATAACGATACATTGGAAAAACCGTAAACTTATCCGATAATTTTACAGGCAATTCAATATTCATGGTATGTGAAGATATATCCCAATTATCCATGTAATACCTATAATACGTTCGAACAACCAATCTTTCGTTGACATAGTAATTGAACCGTGCTCCAATTGGCAATTTAAAACGGGTATCAGGAAGACGTTCAATGTCATCCGCTAATTGAAATTCATTAATAAATGAATCCGCAACATCTGAAAAATAAACCCTTTGATAAGGAGTCGATAATAAACCTTGTTGTTGCAACACATCTAAAAAAACAGAAAATTGTAGCTTTCTCGTTACAATTTGCGAAAAGCTTAATGATAATGCGAAAGAGTTTCTATTTTTATTTTCATGAAAAGAAAACTTCGTAGGATTATAAGCCGTATTTCCTACAATGGCATAATTATTAAAAATACCACCGTTCAAATTATTTCCATTGGATTTATAATCTTGTAATTCTTTTGGATAAATAGGACTCCATGTATCCAAATAAACATTGGCTGAAATATTGAATTCGGAGTTTTTATCATTAAACAATTTGGTCAAACCACCTCCAAAACCTAAAGAAGAATAGTCGTATTCTACTGAACCAGAAAGATGTGCGTTCCAAACTGTATTTCGATCATCGGAACTATGACTATAATTTACAACTAAGCTCGTTAAGGCATCCGACTGTGAAGCACCTGATGAAGCTTGCCAAGGGCTAGGATTATTCGTATCAAAAGGGTTAATATTACTAGACGAAGCAGATGAATAGGCAGAAATTCCAGCATCTACGGTTAAGATATCATCATCGTTTAACGGAACTGCAACAACAATTGTGGGAGTCACATCTGTTAGGTCTTCCGTTCCTTTTCCACCAGAAACAGCGGAATGAATTCCATCTTGTTTGTAATAACTAGCTAAAAAGTCCACTTCAACACTCTCCAAAACTCTCTTTTTGTAGGATACATTTGTGGAATCTTTTTCTTGTGAAAAAGACAAGCTACTCGTTAAGAGTAAGGCGATTACTATTCTATGTTTCATACTTGTTTTTTAATTACAACCACAACCTCCACCAGTTTTTCCTCCATTGGCTCCTGCTGCAGCTTCTCTATATACTTGAAAATTAGTCTCAAATCGTTCACTTAAGCGAGCTGCTAATTTCATATCAGGATCGTTAATATATTGTTTATCGTACTCTTTAACCGTATTACAAGAGATTCCTAAACTTGCAAAAACCAATATTATTCCTAATTTTCTCATATGATACCTTCTTATTTTAAATTTATTTTGATTGTAAATCAATATTTTTTGAATAATGTACACCGCCTTTATCATCAATAATGATACATTCGATTCCGTTAATTTGATTGATTAAATTCATTCCCACATCAACACCTAATACAAAAACACCAGTAGCAATAGCATCAGCGATTTCAGTTTGTTTAGCAAAAACAGAAACACTAATAATACCTGAAGCTGGATAACCGCTTCTAGGATCTATAATATGAGAATATCTTTTTCCATTAAAGGTAACATATTTTTCATAGTTACCTGAAGTTTCTACTGCGCTATCTATCAAGGGAAAAGTAGCAAAAACTTTTTCTTTATTTAAGGGATTTACAATGGCAACGGTCCATGGTTCTCCATTTATTTGAAAGCCCCATGTATTAATATCTCCAGAGACATTGACAATACCAGATGTACAACCATTACTAATTAACAAGGCTTTAATTTTATCTGCTATATAACCTTGTCCAATGCCTCCTAAACCTAACTTCATTCCTTTTTCTTTCAAGAAAATCGATTTTTGTTCCGTGTTTAAGATTATTTTTTGGTATCCAACTCGTTCCACAGATTTCTTAATTTCAGTTTCTGTTGGCATCTGTTTCATAGAACCGTCAAATTTCCAAATTCGATCCATAGAAGCATAGCTAATATCAAATGCTCCATTGGTAAGTTGTGAAACTTTAATCGCTCGTTCTACCAAATTAAATACTTCTTCATCTACCACAACTGCTTTCACACCTGCATTTTGATTGACTTTTGAAATTTGTGAAGAAGGAATCCAATCCGAAATTAAATGTTCTATTCTTTTTACTTCACTTATTGCCAAATTACAAAATTGTTCACCTTTTATCGAATCAGTCGCCACCACAGTAATTTCAAATGGACTTCCTAACAAAGAAGCCTTTTTCTTATGGAGTTGCTGTCCAAAAGAACAAATAGTTGAAATACAAAAAGCTAAGATTAAATTTTTCATTATTTTTTTAAGGAATGAATCATTTTAATATATTCTTCTGGAGAAACATTTTTAAATCCCATCTTGCCTAAAACTTTACCTGTATTATCGAGCAAAACTACCAAAGGAAAATTTCCTTCTATATTATATTTTTCTGCTAAGTTTCTATTATGTTCTGTTTGAGCTTCAGATAATTGATTTCCTTTTTTTCGTGGAAAATTTGCTTTTACTAATATCCATTGCGATGCCGCTTCATTTTGAAAAGCTTCCGATTGCCAAATATTTTTATCTAATCTGATACAAGGAGCACACCAATCGGAACCTGAAAAAATAAGAACAATATCTTTATTTTCTTTTTTTGCTAATTCTTTGGCTTCATCAAAATTGTATTTCCAATCTTGCGAAAAGCTCATACTTGTAATAAACAAAAACAATACGGTTACAATTTTTTTCATTTCTAAATTATTTTAATACAAATTAAACGATTTTTTAAAATTCTTGTTGCTGTCTCTTTTTTAATTAAGTGAAACTTAAGAATGTTTTAAGTAAAACTTAAGCCAATCTGATGCTGCAAAAACTACTTTTGATTTATAATATTATAGATATGAACAAATACCTTGCCCCTTTCAAAAATCTACTATTCTTTTATATAATTTTAAATTTTCTTGTTAGAATTATATTACTCTTCCATCCGATAACACAATCCCGTTTTAGCTTTTTATCACTACTAAAGATATTCTTTTTTGGAACAATATCCGATGTCCTTGTGTTTATAATTGCAAGTATTTTCTTATGGATGTATTTACTATTTCTATCCAATTCAAAATTTAAAAAGCCATGGGGTTATATTATATTTAGCTGTTATGTAGTTTTATTGCTGTATATACTTTCGGGTAAATCGATCTTACATGAATATGGTGGAGTTTTACCCGAATTAGGAATTCTATTTGTAGGGTTGAAAACATTATTATTTGGACTATTGCTTTTCCTACCTCGTTATCGAAAAACTATTCGATATGTAGTTTTTTCTTTTACATTATTTCTTTTCGTACTTCTCATTTTATTAAATGCTGTAAGTGAATTTTTCTTTTGGAATGAATTTGGAGTTCGATATAATTTTATTGCTGTTGATTATTTGGTTTATACCAATACCGTCATTGGAAATATCATGGAATCTTACCCTGTTGTTCCTTTATTTACCGTTTTAGGAATCGTAACATTGCTAATCACCTATTATATAACAAAACACTCTAAAATATATGTAGAAGCATTACCAACTTTAAGAAAAAAAGTACAACTTTCAGGAATCTATCTATCCGTTTTTCTTATTTCAATATTAGGTATAGTTCAATTAACAAAACTTGAAAATTCAAAAAATGTATTTACTAACGAACTTCAAGCCAATGGGATTTACAAGTTTTATTTGGCTTTTGTAAATAGCGAGTTGGATTATAATACGTTTTATAAAACTACCTCAGATGAAAAGGCTTTCGCTCTATTAAAAAAACAATTACCTAACATTACTAATACCACTACCATTCGTTGGATTGACAATGATAGTGTAGAAATAAAAAAAAATGTGGTACTAATTACTATAGAAAGTTTAAGTGCCGAATTTATGCAACTCTATGGAAATACTAGAGAAATAACCCCCTTTTTAGACTCACTAGCTTTACAAAGTTTGACTTTTACTAATTTATATGCTACTGGAAACAGAACAGTAAGAGGTTTAGAAGCTGTTACCTTGTGTATTCCTCCTACTCCTGGAGAAAGTGTCGTAAAAAGAGAAGACAATAAAGCCAAATTTACTACGGGTAATTTATTTAAATCCAAAGGATATGATGTAAAATATTTATATGGTGGAGACGCTTTTTTTGATAATATGCAAGATTTTTTTAGCGGAAATGGATATGATGTAATTGACAAAAGTAGCTTTAAATCTGAAGAAATTACTTTTTCAAATGTTTGGGGCGTTTGCGATGAAGATATGGCCAAAAAAGCAATCGAAATTATGAATACGGAAGCGCAAAAAGGAAAACCCTTTTTTAATCATTGGATGACCGTAAGTAATCACAGACCATTTACCTATCCTGATGGCAAAATTGATATTCCAAACGATACAAAATCGAGAGAAGGTGGCGTCAAATACACAGATTATGCGTTAAAGCAATTCTTTGCCATGGCTCAAAAACAACCGTGGTTCAATGAAACCGTATTTGTAATTGTTGCCGATCATTGCGCCTCGAGTTCAGGGAAAACTGAATTACCTATGGATAAATATAGAATACCTGCAATGATATATGCACCAAATACAATCCAACCCAAAATGGTAAATCAATTAATGTCACAAATTGATATAATGCCTACACTATTTGGGTTATTACATTTTAAATACCAAAGCGAATTTTATGGTCAAGATGTTTTGCAACCTAATTATAAACCTCGAGCGTTTATTGCAACTTATGAAGATTTAGGATTGATTAAAAATAATATACTAACAATTCTTTCACCTGTAAAAAAAACCAAACAATTTGATTTACAAATACATGAAAATGATTTTATAGATCCTAATTTTCAAATCTATTATGATGAAACATTTAAAAAAGTTATTGATGAAGCACTTGTTGAAGAAGCAATAGCATATTACCAAACCGCTAGTTATTTGTTAAAAAACAAGAAATACCAACGCTTAGAGTAAACCATTATATTTTCTAACAAACCATTCTGTTGCTAATAAAGTGCAAATTAAAATTAATAGCAGTTTCCAATCTATTAAAGGTGATTTTTTAAGGACTTCTTTTTGTATGGGAAGATAATTCGAATCCTTTAGTAAAGACTGAATTAAATCTTGCGATTGATTTGGGTAAAATAATTTTCCAGATGAATGGTTCGCTAATTGTTCTAAACGCAAACGGTCTGGATTGACAAATTGTTTTTCAATATCAAATTCTAAAATTTCAAAATTTCCTGAAAATGTATTTTTAGAATCTTTTTCGGTAACAACAAAATGATAGTTCCCTTTTTTAAGATTATCAAATTCAACTTTATAATCAATGTTGGATTTTAGAAAATTATATGTTTTTTTTTCATTGGTATCTTTATTAGTCAAAAGAATACTCAATTGTGCATTTTCATCCAATTCATAATTTTTATCAAAATATTGAGCAGTTATTTGAAAGGTTTCCCCTTCATTATAATAGTTTTTATACGCTACTTCTAGATTCTTTTTTGCTGTATTAGAGGTTAAATATTGCACCCATTTGTCGGTAAAAAAATCAAAATCATCAAATGAATTCTTTTTTAAATGCGTTTCTAATCTCCATTTCCAAATATTCTCACCAAAAAGGTAGCCGTTTCTTTGTTTTCCATTTTCTACAAATGTTAGCAAAGGATTACCTGATGGCATATTTCGAATAGTAGCTTCTAAAAGTGTAGCAGTATTTCCTTTACTAGTTATCGTTCCAAATTTGTTTTCTAATGAAGAAAAGTTTTCAAAACCAATATTTTCTTGGGCAAACAAGTTAAAACCAGAAGTATAAGATGCAAAATAGTCTTCTTTTTGAGATGCCATTTTAAAAGAAAAATCTTCTTGATATTGCCCTAAAAAAGCAAAATCAGTATGCAGCCCTGTAATAGTTAATGTATTGACTTTAGCTTTTTTATTGGCTTCAAAAACGGTTTTAAAAGAAGCATTTGGTTGATAAAAAATCAATACATTATATTTCTGTAAATCTTTAATTTCAGTAGGCTTTAGAATACTGACTTTTCGTTGTTCATTCGCTTCAATACTACGTTTCAAAGCACTTAAATCAGGATGAATAATATCTGAAAGTAACGCAATTTCTGTTCGTTGATCAATAACTTCAATAATAAAATTCTTATAATTGTTGGTCCTGTTTTTTTCATCTTTTAAAGAACTAATTGAAGCTGTATACTTTTGAATACCAATTTTTGTTGCATCTAAAAGCAAAGAAAAAGATTGTGCTTTATTTTGACTGGAAAAGAAAACATTTTTTTTTAAAACAACCTGATTTTGATTTTTAATAGTAAATATTGAATTTACAGGTTCATTTCCCGTATACTGAAGAAAAACTTCTACAGGAAATTTATTTTTAAGAAAAGTATATTTATTGGTGTTGATTTGATCTATTTTTAAATCAAAAACAGTTGTAGTATCACCTAAAACGATTGGATAAATTTTACTATTTTCTTGAAAACTAAACACATAATCATTTCCTTGTGTCTGATTTCCATCGGTAAAGAGTACTACAGGATAAGTAGTATTTCGATATAATTGTTTTAAATTTTTGGCAACGTTATCGATTAAAGATTGTTTTCCAGAATAATCAATGGTTCCATTTGCTGTAAAGTCTTTATCAAATGAATACAGTTGCACATCATATTTTTCATTTAATTTTTGATTTTGAATAAATTGATTGTACACGTCATTATTTAAATCACCCGATAAATTTTTAATAGATTCAGAGTTATCTATTACAATAGGTAATGGTGTTTTTACAATTTCGTACGATTTGCTTGAAAAAATTGGATTTAGCAATAATAAAAACACACCAAACCAAACTAGAAAACGTATAAAGGCTAAGAATAAATTTACTTTAAGTTTATTCTTAGCCTTATAATAATATTGATAATATGATAAACCAGTAGCTATAAATACTGATAAAATAAGAAGTAAAATAGTACTTGTTGTCATACAAATGTTTTAGAGTTCAGTTCTCAGTTTTTTAGTGTTTCTTAAAAAGCAAATTACACACTAATTTTTGAACTGTCTAGGTTAGCATACCTCCATCAACATTGATTACCTGACCTGTAACATAAGCACTCATATCTGAAGCTAAAAATACACATACATTGGCTACATCTTCAGGAGAACCACCTCTTTTCAAAGGTATAGCTTCTCTCCAACCTTTCACAACATCTTCATTTAATTTAGCTGTCATTTCAGTTTCAATAAATCCTGGTGCAATTGCATTACAACGAATATTTCTAGAACCTAATTCTAAAGCTATCGATTTAGTAAAACCAATCATACCTGCTTTAGATGCTGCATAATTTGCTTGTCCTGCATTTCCTTTTACTCCTACTACACTACTCATGTTAATAATAGAACCATTACGGTTTTTAAGCATTGTTTTTTGAACTGCTTTTGTCATGTTGAAGACCGATTTTAAGTTAATTTCAACAACTTTGTCAAAATCTTCCTCACTCATTCGCATTAACAAATTATCTTTTGTAATACCAGCATTATTGATTAAAATATCAATAGTACCAAAATCAGCCAATACATTTTCAACTAATTGCTGTGATTCATCAAAATCTGCAGCATTGGATTGATATCCTTTTGCCTTAACTCCTAAAGCTATTAATTCGTTTTCTAATTCTTGAGCTGATGAAGCTGAAGAACTATATGTAAAAGCTACATTTGCACCATTTTTTGCAAATACTTCAGCAATTCCTTTACCAATACCACGACTAGCACCAGTTATAATTGCTACTTTACCTTCTAATAATTTCATCTTTGTTTCTTAAAATTTGAAGTCAAATATATTAATAATTTAAAGTTTAAAAAAGAACAATTAAAAATTGTTATCACTTTATGAATTAAACTTTTTTGAAAAAATAAAGTCATACATATACAAACCTATTTAACCTTACAAAATATGAGAGCTATTACAATTTTATTTTTTTTATTAAGTTGCTTATTTATATCTTGTTCCAAAGATACAAATGATACGTATGAATCAATTCCAGACTATCCAAATGTAAAAGCTACTTTTGGAAATACTATTGATTTGAATAATTTGGAAAACTATGACAATCAATTGGTTCCATCTTATATAACCAAAGATAATAGCAATCTAAATCCAATCACTAATAAAGGAGCTACTTTAGGAAGAGTTTTATTTTATGACACAAACTTATCTGTAAATCATACCATTGCATGTGCAAGTTGTCATAAACAAGAAAATGCATTTGGAGATAATGCACTTATGGCCAGCAATGGTGTGAATGGAACTACAGGTAGACATTCGATGCGTTTAGTTAACACTCGATTTGCTACAGAAACTAATTTTTTCTGGGACGAAAGAGCAGCAAGTCTAGAAATTCAAACTACAATGCCCATTAAAGATCATGCGGAAATGGGTTTTAGTGGCACCAATGGTGATTTATCTTTTGATGATTTGATTACGAGATTGGAAGGTATTGAATACTATAAAGAACTCTTTACTTTTGTATATGGAAATGAAGAAATCACAGAATCAAAAATACAAAATGCTTTAGCTCAGTTTATTAGAAGTATCCAATCTTTCGATTCTAAATATGATTCCGGAAGAGCATTAGTTACTAATGACAACCAACCTTTTCCCAATTTTACTCAAACAGAGAATATGGGCAAAAATTTATTTTTGACACCACCACAATTTGATGGAAATGGCTCTCGTATTGGTGGTGGTGTAGGTTGTGCAGGATGTCATAGAGCACCTGAATTTGATATTGATCCTAATTCACTTAATAATGGCATCATTGGAACCCTAAATAATACTGGAATTGATATCACGAATACTCGTGCGCCTTCTTTACGAGATTTGGTTAAACAAAATGGTATGATTAATTCGACCTTAATGCATACTGGTAACATTACTACTTTACAAGCTGCAATTGGACATTACAATACAATTGCTATAGCACCTGGAAACACTAACTTAGATCCAAGATTACGACCCGGTGGTAACGGACAGCAATTAAACATGACGGGTGCTGAAATGAATGCCTTACAATCATTTCTAGTAACATTAGCGGGATCCAATGTGTATGTCGATTCAAAATGGAGTTCCCCTTTTGAAGAATAATAGCATAAAAAAAGTCCCGATTTTTCGGGACTCTTTTACTTATCTGAAAGGATTTTATCCTAAAACTTCTTTTACTTTTTTACCAATTTCAGCAGGAGAATCTACAACATGGATACCATTTTCTCTCATGATACGTTTTTTAGCTTCAGCAGTATCATCAGCTCCTCCTACAATTGCACCAGCATGCCCCATTGTTCTTCCTTTAGGCGCAGTCTCACCAGCAATAAAACCAACAACTGGTTTGCGGTTTCCATCTGCTTTTACCCAACGTGCAGCATCAGCTTCTAATTGACCTCCAATTTCACCAATCATGATGATACATTCTGTTTCTGGATCATTCATCAATAATTCAACAGCTTCTTTAGTAGTTGTTCCAATAATTGGATCACCACCAATTCCAATTGCAGTTGTAATTCCTAAACCTTGTTTAACCACTTGATCAGCTGCTTCATATGTTAAAGTACCTGATTTAGAAACGATACCTACTTTTCCTTTTTTGAATACAAAACCTGGCATAATACCTACTTTCGCTTCTTCTGGAGTGATTACTCCTGGACAGTTAGGACCAACTAAACGACAGTCTCTTGATTTTATATAATCATATGCTTTAATCATATCAGCAACAGGAATACCTTCTGTAATACAAATGATAACTTTAATACCTGCATCAGCAGCTTCCATAATAGCATCAGCAGCAAATGCTGGTGGTACAAAAATAATCGATGTGTTTGCTCCAGCTTTCTCTACAGCTTCTTGAACCGTATTAAATACAGGTTTGTCTAAGTGAGTAGTTCCTCCTTTTCCAGGTGTTACTCCACCAACTACATTAGTACCGTATTCTATCATTTGAGAAGCATGGAAGGTTCCTTCACTACCTGTGAAACCTTGAACAATTATTTTTGAATCTTTATTTACTAAAACACTCATGATATGATTATTATATTATAATTTTTAAATTGTGTTGCAAAAGTAAGTTTTTTGTAAAAAAAACAGGAACTTTTTAAGTTTTATTTTTATTAATTTATGCTGGTTGGCTAATTTGATACCCTTTGTACAATTTATCACCCAAAAATTCCCAAATAACAATAAATCTTGCAATCGGAATTATTTCAGATGGATTTTCAAAAGTAGCAACTTTATGATTGTATTTAATTACAACTTTATTCTCTTCTGCTATTAAATGTGTTATTTCAACGATAGAATTGGTATAATTTTGTTTCAATTCGTTTGCCAAATCTAAAATCGCTTGTTTATTAAGTGATAATAAACCATCTGAACTCGACCATTCTAAAAGTACATCATCGTGAAGCAAGTCTTTCAATGCCGAAGCATCTCTAATTCCATCTTCAAGATAAAATTTCTGAATTTGCGCTTTATTTGTCATTTTCTTTTAATTTATCTATAATTTGAGGGATCTTTTTAATATTAGCCAATTGCTTTAATTTCTCACGAGATTCTTCAATAGGAGTACCAAAATACGTTTTCCCCCCCTCTATTGATTTGGTAACACCAGTTTGTCCCATAACGACTGCTTTAGAACCAATTGTGATACCGCTAGTAGTACCTACTTGACCCCATAAAGTTACTTCATCTTCAACTACAACACAACCCGCAATACCCGTTTGTGCAGCTATTAAACATTTTTTACCAATTACAGTATCATGCCCCACATGTACTTGATTATCAATTTTAGTTCCTTCACCTATTGTAGTGTCTCCAGTAACACCTTTATCTATAGTACATAAAGCACCTATGCCTACATTATTTTCTATCACTACTCTACCGCAAGATAACAATTGGTCAAAACCTTCTGGTCTTTTTTTATAATAAAATGCATCGGCTCCAATAATTGTTCCAGCATGAATAATGACATTATCACCAATAACTGAATTATCGTAAATTGAAACATTAGAATGAATGATACAATTTTTTCCGATAGAAACATTATGCCCAACAAAACAATTCGGTTGAAGAATACTTCCTTCACCTATAGTCGCTGAATTTGAAATGGATACTGAAGCATTTGTAAAAGGTCTAAAATGTTTGGATAAAGTATTGAAATCTCGAAATGGATCATCAGAAATTAACAACGCTTTCCCATCAGGACATGTTACTTCTTTATTGATTAAAACGATAGTGGCAGCCGATTCGAGTGCTTTATCATAGTATTTTGGGTGATCCACAAAAACAATATCTCCTTTTTCAACAACATGAATTTCATTCATTCCTAAAACAGGAAAATCTTCAGGACCAATAAAATTGCAATTAATAATCGTTGCAATTTCTTTAAGTGTATGCTTTTTTTGGAATTTCATTTGTAGTGATTAGTTTAAAAGTGAATAGTGAATAGTATGTACTAAGTACTATTCACTAATTACTAATTACTATTTTTATACACGCTCCATGTATTTACCAGAAGCCGTATCAATTTTAATTTTATCTCCTTCATTAATAAAAAGAGGTACGTTAACCGTTGCACCCGTTTCTACAGTTGCCGGTTTTGTAGCATTTGTAGCCGTATTCCCCTTTACTCCTGGCTCTGTATACGTAACTTCTAAAACAACCGAAGCAGCCATATCTACTGATAAAGGCATATCCGTTTCTGTATTAATCTGAACCATTACATTTTCTCCTTCTTTTAATAAATCAGGAGCATCTAATACATCTCTATTTAAAGTAATTTGTTCAAACGTTTCATTATTCATAAAGTGAAAGTCATTCCCTTCAGCATACAAATATTGGAAAGTATGGGTTTCTACTCGCACCACATCAATTTTATGACCTGCAGAAAAAGTATTATCTAATACTTTCCCATTTGTCAATGATTTCAATTTGGTTCTAACAAAAGCTGGACCTTTACCTGGTTTCACGTGTAAGAACTCGATAATTTTATAAATATCATGATTGTACTTAATACAAAGTCCATTTCTAATATCTGCTGTACTTGCCATTTTTATATATTTATTTTGATAATTTTTTAAATTGTACTTCCAGTATACCCTTTCATAATTCCTCTAGAAGAATTTCTGATAAACTGAATGATGTCATCTCTTTCTGGAGTTGCTTCCATTTCTGCTTCAATAATACTCAAAGCTTGTGTTGTATTGAAATTCTTTTGATATAGAATTCGGTATATATCTTGTATTTCTCTTATTTTTTCAGTTGAAAAACCTCTTCTTCTTAATCCTACTGAATTAATACCAACATATGATAAGGGTTCTTTTGCGGCTTTTGTATATGGTGGAACATCTTTTCGAACTAAAGAACCACCAGACACCATAGCATGCTCTCCCACTGAGATAAATTGATGAATCGCAGCTAAACCACCAATAATAGCAAAATCCCCTATTGTTACGTGTCCTGCTAAAGCTACACCATTAACGATAATAGCATTATTACCAATATGACAATCATGCGCAATATGAGCTGTAGCCATAATTAAACAATTGTCACCGATTTTAGTTTGACCTGAAGCAATAGTCCCTCTATTAATGGTTACACATTCTCTAATAGTGGTATTGTCTCCAATAATCACTAGAGAATCCTCTCCTCCAAATTTTAAATCTTGAGGAACGGCTGAAATGATTGCTCCTGGAAAAATATTACAATTTTTACCTATTCTTGCTCCTTCCATAATTGTAACATTAGAACCTATCCAAGTTCCTTCACCAATTACAACATTATTATGAATCGTAGTAAAAGGATCAATAACTACATTGCGTGCAATTTTAGCTCCTGGATGTACATATGCTAAGGGTTGATTCATCTTTTTTTAATTTAAAATATTTTTATTGTTTTTTTGCAATTTGAGCCATAAGCTCCGCTTCAGCAACTAATTTTCCATTAGCATATGCATTCGCTTGCATGTGGCAAATACCCCTTCTAATGGGAGCAATTAAATCGCACTTAAATACTAATGTATCTCCTGGTAATACTTTTTGCTTAAACTTAACATTATCTATTTTCATAAAATACGTTAAATAATTTTCAGGATCCGGTACTGTACTTAATACTAAAATCCCTCCCGTTTGAGCCATCGCTTCTACAATTAAAACTCCTGGCATTACAGGCGCATCTGGAAAATGTCCTACAAAGAAAGGCTCATTCATAGTTACATTTTTCAATCCAACTACATGAGAATCTGTTAATTCCAAAATTTTATCAATTAAAAGAAAAGGAGGCCTATGAGGCAACATTTTCATAATCTGATGAATATCCATCAACGGTTCTTTATGCAAATCATAAACAGGAACCTGATTTCTTTCTTCTATTTTGATAATTTTGGATAGTTTTTTTGCGAATTGTGTATTGACAAAATGACCTGGTTTAGTTGCAATAATTTTACCTTGAATTCTTTTTCCAATTAAGGCCAAATCTCCTACAATATCGAGTAATTTATGTCTTGCAGCTTCATTTGGATAATGCAACGTTAAGTTGTCTAAAATTCCATTTGGATTAACCGAAATGGATTCTTTATTAAACGCTTTTTTCAAATTCTCCATAGTCTCTGAAGAAATTTCTTTATCTACATAAACAATCGCATTATTTAAATCACCACCTTTAATTAAACCATTATTCAATAAAGATTCTAGTTCGTGTAAAAAGCTAAAAGTTCTACAGTCTGCAATTTCAGATTTAAAATCATCAATACTTTTTAATGTTGCATTTTGGGTACCTAAAACTTTAGTTCCAAAATCAACCATTGTAGTAATCGTATAGGTATCACTAGGTATAACTGTAATTTCACTTCCAGAAGCTTCGTCTAAATAGGAAATCACTTCTTTTACTACATATACTTTTCTTTCAGCTTCCTGTTCAACAACACCTGCCTTTTCAATAGCTTCTACAAAATATTTTGATGAACCATCCATAATGGGAAGTTCAGAAGCATTTAATTCGATAATAACATTATCTAGATCACAACCCACAAGTGCTGCCAACACATGTTCTGGAGTTTGAATCATAACACCTCTTTTCTCAAGGTTTGTTCCTCTTTGTGTATTTACCACATAGTTTGCATCTGCTTCGATTATAGGCTGACCTTCTAAATCAACACGTATAAAAGTGAAGCCATTATTTACAGGGGCTGGCTTAAAAGTCATTTCAACTAATTGCCCAGTGTGTAACCCTACTCCTTTTAATGAAACATCGTTCGCAATGGTCTTTTGTTTAACCATGATTTTTTAAAATTAATTGTTTTTCTTTATTTTGTCTATGTCTGCTACAATCTTTGGAAGATTTTTAAAATGTACATAGGATTTTGTAAAATCAGAATAATTAAAAGCTGGAGTACCTTGAACCACTTCACCATCTTGTAAGCTTTTTCCAATTCCTGATTGCGCTTGAACTTTAACATTATCTCCTATAGTAATATGGCCAACAATACCAACTTGTCCGCCAATCATACAATTTTTTCCAATTTTAGTTGATCCAGCAACACCAGTTTGTGAAGCAATTACAGTATTTTCACCAATTTCTACATTATGAGCAATTTGTATTTGATTGTCCAACTTAACTCCTTTTCGTATAATAGTAGACCCTAATGTTGCTCTATCAATCGTAGTACAAGCTCCTATTTCAACATTATCTTCGATAATTACATTTCCTATCTGAGGTACTTTTTGGTAGGTGCCATCTTCTTGTGGTGCAAAACCAAAACCATCCGAACCAATAATGGTTCCAGAATGAATGGTACAATTATTTCCTATAGTTGTTTCTGAATAAATACGTACACCTGCAAAAAACACACAATGATCACCAATTGTAACATTGTCTCCAATAAAACTATTCGGATAAATCTTAACGTTTTTACCAATTGTTACATTTTTACCAATATAACAAAAGCTTCCTAAATACAATCCTTCTCCATACACCACTTCATCGGAAATAAAAGAAGGCTGTTCGATACCCGATTTCATTAATTTAACTTGATTGTAATATTCTAAAAGTTTCGAAAAAGATTTATAAGCATCTTCAACCTTGATTAAGGTAGTGGTTAAAGCTTGTTCTGGTATAAAACTTTTATTAACAATAGTTATCGTTGCTTTTGTAGTATATATGTGACTTATATATTTTGGATTGGCAAGGAAAGTTAAAGAACCTTCAATACCTTCTTCAATTTTGGCAAGCTTTGAAACTTCTGCATTAGGATTTCCTACTACTTCACCTTCTAAAATACCCGCTATTTGTTCCGCTGTAAATTTCATTCAGTTATTTTAAATTATCCAAAACGTAAAAGAAATTGTTTTTCTTTTAGGTCTTTTTTTGACTCCATAACATCTTGACAAAAATATAAAATTAAATTAAATACTTATGCTTCTAATGTTACTTTTGGAAAACATATAAAATATTTAGTTACGGGTTTAGACAAAGCCTTTAAATTTAATTGATCTGAAGCTTGCACAACATCTTCTATTGTTTTGTCCTTTTTAAGAATTCTAATTGGCTCACTTTCTTTACTGTAGGCTTGGTTTTTAATTTTTCCTTTGAATACAAAATAGTCAATGTCTTTTTCAGATACCTCATGTAATTTCATAAATGCTTCTTTATAGGGATTTAAAATATCTTTATGAGGTTTTTCTTCTAGCATTCTAATCTTTAGTAAATCACGATTAATAATCATTTTACACAGACTAGAAAGTACAAAATCATCATTAAATTGCCACGTTTTAATTGCACTTAATACATCATAATCATCTAAATAGGAAAACATATCCAAAATTTCTTTAGTAAAATGAGTTAATTCAACCTTATGCTGCAAAAAGAATTGCAAAGGTTTACTGCATTCTAATAAAATTCCTCCATGGGTTAATTCTTTGGCTCTTTTTAAAATTTTGGTTAAAATTAATTCAGCAACAACCGAAGTTTTATGTAGATAGGCTTGCCAATACATTAATCTTCGCGCGACTAAAAACTTTTCAACGGAATAAATTCCTTTTTCTTCTATGACTAAATAATCATCTTGAACGTTCATCATTTGAATCAAACGCTCACTGTTGATATTTCCTTCAGCAACTCCACTGTAAAAACTATCTCTACGCAAATAATCCATTCGATCCATATCTAATTGACTCGAAATAAGTTGCAACATAAATTTTCGGTGATACTCCCCTTTAAAAATCTGAATCGCTAAAGACAATTTACCTTTAAAATCTTTATTTAATTGCTCCATAAATAACAATGACAACTGCTCGTGATGCACATCTTCTACAATACTGTGCTCCATGGCATGACTAAAAGGTCCATGTCCAATATCATGCAATAAAATTGCAATGTACAAAGCATTCTCTTCTTCTTCGGAAATAGCAACTCCTTTGAATGTTAAAGTTTGTACAGCCTTTTGCATAATGTGCAAACAACCTAACGCATGATGGAAACGAGTATGATGGGCTCCAGGATAGACTAAATAAGTCATTCCCATTTGAGAAATCCTTCTTAATCTTTGAAAATAAGGATGTTGAATTAAATCGTAAATTAAAGAATTAGGTATTGTAATAAATCCGTAGATGGGATCATTAAATATTTTAAGCTTATTAGTAGCGTTCACGTAGTACAAATTTTATAACAAAGATACAGTTTTATAAAAAACTATATAACCCACTTAGAGACATTATTCCATTTTGTAATACAATACTTTTAGTAGCTCAATTTTAACGCTTGTTTATTTTATGGCGGCAATAAAAGCTTTATTTTTGTAACTGTATTACAATCAATATTTTAAAATGAAAACTACTTTCTCTTTAAAAATAGAATTAGACTCCATTCAAGAAAGCATTACTTTGAATTCTAATGATTTTAAATTTCAAACGATTAGAATTGAAAAATCGACAAGTATAAAAGAACGTTTGAACAAATCGAATGGAAGTATTCAAAATACATTTGATTTTAACCAATTGGAATCAGACCGAATTTATTCCTTATCAGCTATTAAAAAAATTTGTTTGGCCAATAGACTTCGTTTTTTAGACACCCGATTTTATAAAAATGAGTATCCAGAAGCTGTTATTCAAAGTATTAAAGAATTTGAAGAACTACATCAAACAGAACTGCATCATTTTAAAATTGTAGCACCAAAAAGCAATTTTAAACTACATAATTATGATGATCCACTACTATTTATGAGTTTAGGAAACGACTATTATTATCTTTTAGATTATTGGGGAAATGATTTACATTGGACCCGAAAAATAAAAGCTTTACCACTAAAAAACCTATTCAATTTAACTCTTTTTACAGTAGTTATAAGTATACTTCTCACCTATTTCATACAGCTTTTTAAAACCGAATCTTTAGCAACTAGCTACCAAATAATCGTTTTTCTGTTCACTTGGAAATCGGTTATTGCAATTGTTTTTTATAGTATCATAAAAACAGGAAATAATGTGAGTGAATACAATTGGAACAGTGAATTTTATAACAAGTAGTTAAATTTTCCTAAAAGTGTTATTTTTATACAATTTTTAATACAATACTCGTTTATTAAGTATTAAATTGCATAAAATTTCAAATAAATGAACAAAATAAAAATACTATGGGTCGATGATGAAATTGATCTTTTAAAGCCACATATCCTTTTTTTAGAGAAGAAAAACTACGAAGTAACCACTTGTAACAACGGTCAAGATGCTATAGATACTTTTGAAGAGAATAATTTTGATATTGTTTTCTTAGATGAAAATATGCCAGGATTGAGTGGATTAGAAACGTTATCTGAAATTAAAGAAAAAAAATCTTCGGTTCCTGTAATTATGATTACAAAAAGTGAAGAAGAATATATCATGGAAGAAGCTATTGGTTCCAAAATAGCTGATTATTTAATTAAACCCGTTAACCCCAATCAAATTCTACTTAGCTTAAAAAAGAATTTAGACCATTCTCGTTTGGTTTCTGAAAAAACGACTTTAGATTACCAAAAAGAATTTCGAAAAATAGCTATGGATATGGCTATGGTACGTTCTTTTGAAGATTGGGTTGAGTTATACAAACGACTCATTTATTGGGAAATGGAACTCGAAAACATATCGGATCAAGGTATGGTTGAAATTTTGGAAAGCCAAAAAACAGAAGCTAATGTTCAATTTGGGAAATTTATTGAACGTACCTATGAAGACTGGTTTGATGAGAATGAAGATAAACCAATTCTCTCTCATAAGTTATTTGGAGAACTTGTAGCGCCTGAAATTAGAAAAAAAGACAAACCCATTCTTTTTATTGTAATTGACAACTTACGTTATGATCAATGGAAAGCTTTTGAAAGCATAGTTAATAATCATTACAAGTTAGAAAAAGAAGTAAGTTATTTTTCCATTTTACCCACAGCTACACAATATGCAAGAAATGCTATTTTCTCAGGATTGACTCCTTTGGAAATGGAAAAAAAATTCCCAGAATATTGGAAAAATGATGTTGATGATGGTGGTAAAAACTTATATGAAGGAGAATTTCTTACCGAACAATTAAAACGATTAGGTCTTAATATCAAACAAGAATATTATAAGATTACTAATTTTAAAGATGGTAAAAAACTAGCGGAAAATTTCAAAGGCTTAAAAGGAAATGATTTAACTACTATCGTATATAATTTTGTGGATATGCTTTCTCATGCTAAAACAGAAATGGAAGTGGTGAAAGAGTTAGCTTCCGATGATAAAGCGTATCGATCACTAACAGTTAGTTGGTTTAAAAACTCTCCTCTATTAGACATGATACAACAAGCTCAAAAACAAGGTTTTAGACTAATAATCACTACTGATCATGGTACTATAAATTGCAAAAATCCTTCAAAAGTCATTGGAGATAAAAATACCAGCTTAAATTTACGCTATAAAACAGGAAGAAGTTTAACTTATGAAGATAAAGATGTGTATGCCGTAAAAGACCCAAAAAAAATTGGACTTCCAGCCTTAAATATGAGCAGTTCTTTCATTTTTGCAAAAAACGATTTGTTTTTAGCCTATGTTAACAACTTCAATCACTATGTTAGTTATTATAGAAATACCTATCAACATGGAGGTATTTCATTGGAAGAAATGATTATTCCGTTTTTAGTATTGGAGCCAAAATAAAAACCTTTCCAAAGAGACTTACAGTAAGTCTCTTTGGAATAATTATAAAATATAAACCTTTTTATATGATCATAAACTTTACTCTAGATGAAATTCAAGAGGTTGTCAAACAAATTCTTGCTACACCAAGACTTAAAAAAGTAATTACTTTTCATGCTACTATGGGGGTTGGAAAAACAACGCTTATTAAAGAATTAGTAAAACAATTAGGCGTAAATGACACTTCAAGTAGTCCCACTTTTTCACTAGTTAATGAGTATCAAACTAAAGAAGGAGAAACTATTTATCATTTCGATTTATACCGTCTAAATAGCGAAGAAGAAGCTTATGACATGGGTATTGATGAATATTTTTATTCAGGGAATTGGTGTTTCATCGAATGGCCAGAAAAAACACCCAATCTTATTCCAATTGACCATGCTAGCATTCATATGAAAACCGCTAAAAATGGAGCTCGAGAATTAATTTTAAACAATTGATAATTTCTGAAAATTTGTGCCATTGTTTTTTATACAATCTTTTTTCATATTCTTTTTTTAAATTTTAAAATTATTCCTAAATTGGCTCAACTTTACAAAAAACAACATGTCAACTTTTAGTCCGTTTTCAAAAATGCAATTGCTTCCTCAAGAAGAGAAATTGGAAATTACTAAGCACAAAAGCGAATTATTTATAGGTATTCCCAAAGAAACCTCTTATCAAGAAAGACGTATTTGCTTAACACCAGATGCTGTGAGCTCGTTAACTTCTCATGGACATCGCGTCATGATTGAAGCAGGTGCTGGAGAAAGTTCAAGTTATTCCGATAAAGAATATTCAGATGCAGGTGCTGAAGTAACGAATGACCCAAAAAAAGTATTTAGTTGCCCAATTATACTAAAAGTGGAACCGGCCACTTTACCTGAAATAGAAATGATGAACCCACAAACCATCATTATTTCAGCCATACAATTAAAAACCCAACGCAAAACGTATTTTGAAGCTTTGGCTACTAAAAGAATCACAGCTTTAGCTTTTGAATTTATAAAAGATGAAGACGGTTCGTATCCAGCAGTAAAATCTTTGTCAGAAATAGCAGGAATTGCTTCGATACATATTGCTGCCGAATTAATGATCAACCAAAATATTGGAAAGGGCTTACTTTTTGGTAACATTACAGGTGTTCCACCTACAGAAGTAGTGATTTTAGGTGCTGGAACTGTAGCAGAATATGCGGCAAGAACCGCTTTAGGACTTGGAGCTAGTGTAAAAGTGTTTGATAATTCTATTACTAAATTAAGACGTTTACAAAATACCTTAAATCAAAGAATTTTTACTTCAACTATACAAGAGAAATCGGTACTCAAAGCCTTACGCAGATGTGATGTTGCTATTGGTGCCATGCGCGGAAAAAACCGAACTCCTATTGTAGTAACAGAAACTATGGTAGAACATATGAAAAAAGGAGCCGTAATTGTAGATGTCAGTATCGATACAGGAGGCTGCTTTGAAACCTCAGAAGTGACGACTCACGAAAGACCTACTTTTATAAAAAACAATGTTATTCACTATTGCGTTCCCAATATACCTTCTCGATATTCTAAAACAGCTTCGCTTTCTATAAGCAATATTATCACTCCTTTCCTACTTCAAATTGCTGATGATGGTGGTATTGAAAGTGCCATTCGCTGTAATAGAGGCTTAAAAAACGGTATTTACTTTTATCATGGTTTACTAACAAACAAATCCATTGCAGATTGGTTCAATTTAGAACATCGCGATATTAATCTAATTGTTTTTTAGGGCATTCCCTTCGGTCGCGCTATTCGTTATATCTTTTATTTTCTCTAAGGATAAAATAAAAGGATGTCACTCCTATCGCTAATGCTAACCAAAATAGTATATTTGCAAAAAAAATAAATTATATGAAGCTTAAATACAGATTAGCTTATTACTTATTTGGATTATTATTAGGTCTTTTTTTTGTAATCAAATTCTTAGGTGCAAAAGCTGAAGCCAAAGGTGTTGAATTTTGCTATTTACCCAATTGTAGAGTATTAAAAGAATTAAGAAACAAACCACTCGATTTTTCACCTGAAACAAAATCAATTTTAGCAGAAGATTGGATTACTTTAGAAGATATAAAAGCCACTTTAAAATATGGAGATGTAGATTTTTCTAAAAGCAATCTACCCTACAATAATGGAAAAATTTATATTATAGAAGGCAAAACTACTCAAAATGAAGAAATTAACATTACTATGATTAATTACCCCTCAAAAGTGGTTTTGGAAAAGATTGAAAAAAAATAATTTTTTTATTAAAAACACTTGCAGATATAAATAAACCTTGTATATTTGCACTCGCAAACAAGTTCAGCGAACACCTTTATTAAATAAAGTAACGTGAGTTAACATAGGAATATTGATTGCAATTTATTGGGGCGATTAGCTCAGCTGGTTCAGAGCACCTCGTTTACACCGAGGGGGTCGGGGGTTCGAACCCCTCATCGCCCACAAATTTTAAATCCTACAGAAATGTAGGATTTTTTTGTTTATGGAAACTTGTTTTTTTGGCTCGTTTAATTTTAACATAAAAGTTAAATTTTCACTTACAAAACGGCACATATTTTGATTGTGATATTTTATGAAAAATTCATAAAACAATTAAATATTTTAAAAACATGAAAAACAAATTTACTTTTCTATTAATTTTTATGATTATAAAAGTTAATTCACAAATTATTTTTAATGAAAATTTTGATAATTTCGGAGCTTTAGGTGGAAATGGTTGGATGATTCAAAATTCTAGTGAGCCCGTTGGCACTAGTTCTTGGGGAACTACAACACATTTTCCACCCTATAATGGGGCAACTCGTTCTTTTGCAGTAGTAAATTATCAATCTACTGGAAGTATAGGCACCATTAGTAATTGGCTGATTACTCCCACAATTAATTTAAAAAATGGAGATATAATTAGTTTTTATTCCAGATCGGATCATGGTACTTATGCGGATCGATTAGAACTAAGAATTAGTAACAACGGGGATTTATCAGTATTACCAAATACTTCAAGTAGTTCTATTGGCGATTTTACTACATTAGCATTAACCATTAATCCAGATTTAATTAGTAACGGTTATCCAAATGTATGGACCAATTATAATTATACTGTTAGTGGACTTACTGGACCGACCAATTGTAAAATTGCATTTCGTTATTATGTAACCAATGCTGGTGCCAATGCTCCTAATGGTGACATGATTGGAGTTGATGCGCTAACAATTACTACCACAACACTTGGAAATGATCAATTCGGAAATAATCAATCTGTAAATCTAATACCTAATCCAGCTACTGATTTTATAATCATTGAAAACTTAGAAATCAATAGCCATTTAGAATTTTATGATTTAACAGGAAAAAAACTAAATTCCATACAAATAAGTGATAAAAAAATCGATATTTCTAATTTATCAAATGGCACGTATATTTTGAAAATCATATCTGATAAAAAAATTGAAGTAAAAAAATTCATAAAAACATAAACATTAGATTTTATATTGCTTATTTAAAAAAAAGACAAAAGGGTTATCTAATCATAGATACCCTTTTTTAATAAATTATATATTTAAAATTTAGTATTTTTTAAAAAATTTCCTTTTAAATCAAAAAATGCGTATATTTAAAACACGCTTTTTCTCAAATCTGAAACTATTACTTAACTTAACACCGAAATAAATGATAAAAAACTACCTACTCATTTTATTGCTTATTAGTCCATTTTATTCTACTCAAGCACAAAACATCAATTTAAGTGAAGAAGAAGTTCTAAAAACCTTATGCCATACTTGGAGTTTAAGTTTTGCTTCTATTAAAGGCAAACCCATTCAAATTGATTTAGATTTTAAGGTTCAATTTAACAATGATTATTCTTATTTTTTAGTTAGTAATCCTGAAAATCCAGGAAAATGGATGTATAACAAACAAGGAAAATACATCGAATTAAAAACCAACAACAGAACGGCTCGTATTACTTCTCTAAATAAGAAGGAATTAATCTTTATTGAAATGGATATTGATGAACACCAAAGAGCTACGCCTCAAAATTCTCAATTTCATTTTATCAGAAATGAATAAAATTCAAATAAAGTTAAAATATAGTCTATTTTAACTATACAACTACTCAACTTGTTGAACTACATTTTTTACTAAAGATGATAATTAAGTATATTTGAAGAATATAAATAATAATTTTCTTCAATGGTAACTAAATTAGTTAAAGTAGTATTTTTTATTACTTTATTTTCTTATGCTCAACAAATAGCAAAACCAACAGATTTAGTAGAATGGATTAATCCATTAATGGGAACAGATAGTAGTTATGAATTAAGTAATGGAAATACTTATCCTTCCATTGCATTACCATGGGGAATGCATGCTTGGACACCACAAACTGGCAACAATGGCAACGGTTGGCAATACACCTATGACGCTAATAAAATCAGAGGATTCAAACAAACACACCAGCCTTCACCATGGATGAACGATTACGGTCCTTTTTCTTTAATGCCCATGACTGGAAAAGGTACCATTGATGAAGAAGAAAGAGCCAGCTGGTTCAGTCATAAATCTGAAATTGCGAAACCTTATTATTATAGCGTTTATTTAGCAGATTATGATGTAACTACAGAAATTACACCTACTGAAAGAGCTGCTTCCTTCCGATTTACTTTTCCTAAAACAGACAGTGCCTTTGTAGCTATTGATGCCTATGATAGAGGTTCGTACATTAAAATAATTCCATCTGAAAACAAAATTATAGGTTACAGTTCTAGATATGCAAGAGGAAAATTAAATAATTTCAAAAATTACTTTGTTATTGTTTTTGATACTCCTTTTACAACTACTTCTCTTTGGAACGATAAAACTAAAATCAAGATAAACGAACTTTCTGGTTCTCATATAAGCAGTCTTGTTCATTTTATAACAAAAAACAAAAACACAGTTATTCAAGCTAAAGTTGCTTCTTCTTTTATCAGTTTTGAACAAGCAGAACAAAATTTAAAAGAAATTGGTTCCGATAATTTTGATACTGTTACACAAAAAGCCAAGAATACATGGAATACAATTTTAGAAAAAATACAAATTGAAGGAGGCACAACTGATCAAATAAGAACCTTCTACTCTACTCTGTATCGCACCCTCTTTTTCCCTATGAAAATGTATGAAATTGATACCAATGGAAATATCGTTCACTATAGTCCTTATTCAGGTAAAACCATGCCAGGATATCGCTTTGCTGGAACTGGTTTTTGGGATACCTTTCGAGCATTATATCCTTTTTTAAATTTAATGTATCCTTCCATTAATAAAGAAATGCAAGAAGGATTACTAAACGATTACAAAGAGGGTGGCTGGTTGCCCGAATGGAGCAGCCCATCCTATAGTGATATTATGATTGGTAATAATTCCGCTTCTGTGGTAGCAGATGCCTATGTAAAAGGATTGCGCGGTTATGATATTGAAAAACTGTATGAAGCACTACTGCATGGCGCTAACAATGAAGGACCACAAGCTACAGGAAGAAAAGGAGTTCAGTATTATAATGAATTGGGTTATGTTCCTTATAATGTTGATATTAATGAAAGTGCGGCAAGAACATTAGAATATGCATACGATGATTTTGCGATTAGTCGATTGGCCAAATTATTAAATCGCCCGCAAAAAGAAATTGAGTTATATGAAAATAGAAGTATGAATTACAAACACCTCTTTGATCCTGAAACAAAATTAATGCGTGGGAAAAATAAAGATGGAAAATTTCAAAAACCTTTTAATCCTTTAAAATGGGGTGATGCTTTTACCGAAGGTAATAGTTGGCACTACACTTGGAGTGTTTTTCATGATATTGAAGGATTAGCCCAACTAATGGGCGGGCATGAAGAATTTACCACTATGTTAGATTCTGTTTTTAAAATGGCTCCTGTTTTTGATGACAGCTATTACGGAGGGATAATTCATGAAATCCGTGAAATGCAGATTGCAAATATGGGACAATATGCACATGGAAACCAACCCATTCAACACATGATTTACTTATATAATTATGCTGGCAAACCTTGGAAGACCCAATATTGGGTAAGAGAAGTTATGGAACGCATGTACAAACCTACTCCAGATGGTTATTGTGGTGACGAAGATAATGGTCAAACCTCTGCTTGGTATGTTTTTTCTGCTTTAGGATTCTACCCTGTTTGTCCTGCTACCAATCAATACATTTTGGGTTCTCCTTTATTTAAAAAAGTAACGTTACATCTTGAAAATGGTAAAACATTTACGATTGAAGCTCCTAATTCTAATTCAGAAAACAAATATGTCGACAAAGTTAAATTAAACGGTAAAGAATATAAAAACAATTGGATTGGGCATGAAGATATCTTAAAAGGCGGTACTTTTAATTTTATTATGAACAATACACCCAATACAAAAAGAGGAACAACAACCGATACTTTTCCTTTTTCACTATCTACTAATAATTAAATCATGAAAACATTATTTTCTGCCATAAGCTGCTTTTTTACACTTCTTTTCTTTGGTCAACAAACTTCAAAAAATTTACTTCCTTTTGTAAAACCAATTATTGGAACCCAACGCATGGGCCATGTTTATCCTGGTGCTACCGCTCCTTTTGGAATGGTTCAATTGAGCCCAGATACGGACACTATTCCTTATGCAGTAAATGGAAAATACAATCCTGATGTATATAAATATTGCGCTGGTTATCAATATGATGACAAAACTATAGTTGGTTTTAGCCATACCCATTTCAGTGGAACAGGCCATTCCGATTTAGGTGATTTCTTAATCATGCCAACCACTGGAAATTTACAATTAAACCCAGGAACAGCTGCAGCACCTTTAAAAGGGTTTAGATCAACTTTTTCTCATGAAAATGAAATTGCTGAAGCAGGATATTACAAAGTAAAACTAGATAATTACAATATAACGGCTGAACTAACGGCTTCTACTCGTGTAGGTATGCACCAATATACCTTTCCAAAAACGGATCAAGCACATATCATTCTAGATTTAATGGCTGGAATTTATAATTATGACGAAAAAAATGTTTGGACCTACGTTAGAGTTGTAAATGATACTTTGATAACGGGTTATAAACAAACCAATGGTTGGGCTAGAACAAGAACAATCTATTTTGCCATGAGTTTCTCCAAGCCTTTTAAGAATTATGGTCAGAAAAACTTTGATGAAAAGCAAGTATATCGCGGTTTTTGGAGAAAATTTGATCAAGAAAATAATTTCCCAGAAATAGCAGGAAAAAAAATAAGAATGTTTTTTGATTTTAATACAGAAGCTAATGAAAAAATTAAAATAAAATTTGCTTTATCACCAGTAAGTCAAAAGAATGTACTTCAAAATTTAATAGAAGAAATTCCGCATTGGGATTTTGAAAAAATCAAAAAACAAACTCAGGATAGTTGGAATCAAGAATTAAATAAAATCCAGATTGATGCAACTCCTGATGATAAGACTAACTTTTATACTGCTATGTACCATACTTTTATTACACCTACTGTTTATGAGGACAGAAATGGCGAATATAAAGGTTTAGACCAAGATGTACATCAAGCGAATGGTTTTACCAATTATACGACTTTTTCACTTTGGGATACCTATAGAACCTTACATCCTTTATTTAATGTACTTCAAACTAAAAGGAATGCAGATATGGTGGCTTCTATGTTAGCTCATTATGACCAAAGTAGTCTACACATGTTACCTATTTGGAGTCATCATGCTAATGATAATTGGTGTATGAGTGGCTATCACAGTGTATCCGTAATTGCAGATGCTATCTTAAAAGGAACGTATACGGGTGATGCTGAAGTTGCTTTAAATGCATGTGTTACTACAGCAAGAAAGCGTAATTATGAAGGTATAGGTTACTATATTGACAAAGGATATATTCCAGCAGAAAAAAGTGGTATATCAGTTTCCAATACTTTGGAATATGCTTATGATGACTGGGCTATTGCACAATTAGCAAAAAAATTAAATAAAACTGATATTTACAACGAATTTATACAACGTTCAGAAAATTGGAGAAATAATTTTAATCTAGTTTCAGGTTTCATGGAACCTAAATTAGCCAATGGCGAATTCAAAAAAGATTTTGATGCATATAGCACGCATGGACAAGGATTTATTGAAGGTAATAGTTGGAATTACAGTTTTTTTGTACCTCATAACCCAAATGCTTTGGTTACTATAATGGGAGGTAAAAAACAATTCGGTAAAAAATTAGACACCCTTTTTAACATGCATTTATCAGATGATTTCTTTGCAGAAACTGAAGACATTACTAGAGATGGAATTATAGGTGGTTATGTCCATGGTAACGAACCCGCGCATCATGTTGTTTATTTATATAATTGGGCAGACCAACCCTGGAAAACACAAGAAAGAGTACGTCAAATACTAAAAATGCAATACAAACCCACACCCGATGGTTTAGGAGGAAATGACGATTGCGGTCAAATGAGTGCTTGGTATATTTTCAGTGCCATGGGTTTTTATCCAGTGGCTCCAGGTTCTTTAGAATATGCTATTGGTAGTCCCTTAATTACAAACGCTATTATTCATTTAGAAAATGGAAACACATTTGAAGTTGCGACACAAAATCAGTCAGAAACTAACCCATATGTAAAAAGAATTATCTTGAATGGAAAAACATTAAATCGTTATTTCATTACCCACGATGAAATTATGAATGGCGGAAAAATAACCTTCATAATGAGTTCTAAAAAATAATTATATGGTGGTTTCCAATTCATTTTTTACTACATAATCACCCCACTTAGCCATTTCTTGCAAAAGTGGAATAAGTGTTTTACCAAAATCGGTTAAGGAATATTCCACTTTTAAAGGGGGTTTTGTAGTATATACATGCCTTTGAATCACACCATCTGCTTCTAAATCTTTTAACTGCAAACTCAACGTGCGTTCGGTAACATCTTTCATTTTTTTTCGCAACTCATTGTAACGCAACGGTTCTTTAATCAAATAAAATAAAATCACCGATTTCCACTTTCCTCCAATAATCCCCATCGTAACACTCGTACAACAAGGATATTCTTTACCTTTTACCGTATACATATTTTAATTTTTTATTAAATTTAAACTATCCTTTTCGACCGTTATTGCACAACAAAAATACTATACTTACTTTTGTAACTATAAAAAATATAGTATAAATCAAATCACAAAAATATGAGTTTTATTACAGCTATACAAGAGCGTTACACTACAAAAAAATACGATGCTTCTAAAAAAATTGAAAAAGAAACTTTAGAACAATTAAAAGAAATTGTAAGACTGAGTCCGTCTTCTATAAACAGTCAACCTTGGAAATTTACATTTGTAAGTGACGAAAAAACTAAAAACGAATTAGCCAAAGCATCTTTTTTTAATGATACCAAAGTAATCAATTGTGATACGCTAGTTGTTTTTAGCCGAATTGATAGTATTGTAGAATTTGAAAAACAGATTCAAGCGACATTACCAGAAGGTGCTGTAGGGTATTACAACCAATTTATAAAACCTTTACCAGAAGCAGAAATAAAAGCGTGGTTTGACAAACAAGTATATTTAGCTTTAGGTGTTTTCTTAAGTGCTTGTGCAGCAATGAATATCGACTCTACTCCTATGGAAGGTATTGAACCCGAAAAATATGATACTATTTTAAAATCGAATCACCATCATGCTTTAGTGGCTGTAGCTATTGGTTATAGAGATAATGAAGATGCCAATCAACCCCAAATAAAACCCAAATCGAGAAGAGCATTAGGAGATGTTATTACAAGTATATAATCATTTCAATCATAATAACAAGCACGAATAAAATTCGTGCTTGTTTATTGAATTGCTAAAATCTATTTGTTAGTCACCAAATTAAACACAGGGCAACTCCCTGCTTCAGGTATCATACTATGCACTGGTGGTTTAGGATAATATTGCAACGTTCTTTGCACCGAAATAGCACTTTCTTTTCCTGCAATGAGTTCCACTAAATACAATGCTTCATCTAATCCTGATGAAATTCCTCCACCCGTAACTCTATTTCCCGATTTCACATATCTAGGATGTCCTTCAGCGACTGTTACTTCGGGATATTTTCCAAAACAATTCACAAATGCCCAATGTGTTGTAATCGTATGTCCGTTTAACAAACCTGTATTCGCAAGCAATACGGCTCCTTCACAAACGGAACATACCCATTCTGCTTGAGAACCTGCTTGGGTTACATAAGCTGTAAATGACGATTCTTTGTCTGCAATGATAGCTGCTAATACATCAGCATCTCCGCCAGGAACCCAAATTAAATGTGGTTTTTGTACAAAGGCGTCATCAAAAGTGGCTTCAACTGCTATTTTTACTCCGTTAATGGTTGTAAAAGTGGGTTGATTTCCACATACATAGTAAATTTTAACCTCTCTTTCAAAACTAGGATCTTTTGCTAACCAACCAAATATTTCTCTTGGAGCAGCGATATCCATATAATCTACGCCGTCATATACAGGAATTGCGATTATAAAGGGTTCTTTTGAAGTAGTGCTTGTCATAACTGTTGTTTATTAGTAAACTAAAAATACAAAAAACAATTCATGAACGATAATTTTACAATATAAAAAATCCCTTTTTCAAGGGATTCATTTTATAATTTTCTTCTGGCTCTTTCTTTTTTTATCAAATCAAGTTCTCTACTCGTTTGTCCTGCAACTGAAGTATTTTCTTCTGCTCTTCGTATTAAATATGGCATTACATCACGAACAGGGCCAAATGGTAAATATTTAGCCACATTATAACCATTGGCTGCCAAATTATAACTGATATTATCACTCATTCCATATAATTGACCAAAAAAGATTCTTGGATCATTTTTAGCAATATTACGTTCTGCCATTAATTCCATTAAACGGTACGAACTATTCTCATTATGTGTTCCTGCAAAAATAGCCATATGATCAATATGATCTAACATATAAGCTACTGCTGTATCATAATTTTCATCTGTAGCTTGTTTGCTATGACAAATAGGTGATGTATAGCCTTTTTCCTCTGCTCTAGCATTTTCTTTTTCCATGTATGCTCCACGAACTAATTTCATACCTACATAAAACCCTTCCGCTTTGGCGATGGCGTTTAATTTTCGCAAATATTCCATTCGATCCCAACGGTACAATTGCAAGGTATTGAAAACAATCGCTTTCTCTTTATTGTATTTGCGCATCATTTCAGTAACCAAATCATCTGCTGCATCTTGCATCCAACTCTCTTCGCCATCAATTAAAACAGCTACATCTTTATCATGAGCCATTTTACAAACCGTATCAAAACGCGCTACAACTCTATTCCATTCTGCTTGTTCTTCTGGAGTAAACGATTTGCCCTCACCTATTTTCTGATATAGTGCAAAACGACCTAAACCTGTCGGTTTAAAAACAGCAAAAGGAATTGCTAAACGTTCTTTAGCAAATTCAATCGTTTTTAATGTCATTTCTAAAGCAGCATCAAACTGATTTTCTTCTTCTTTACCTTCTACAGAATAGTCTAATACAGACGAAACTCCTTTGGTAAACATCTTATCAACTACCGAAAGACAATCTTTTTCATTTATACCACCACAAAAATGATCAAAAACAGTACTCCTAATCAATCCTTCCACTGGTAAATGGGCCTTTAAAGCAAAATTAGTTACAGCAGTACCAATTCTTACAAGTGGTTGACTTTCAATTAATTTAAATAAAAAATAGGCTCTTTCTAATTCAGTATCACTTTTCAGTGAAAAAGCGACTTGAGTATTGTTGAATATTTTTTCCATTCTTAGGCTTCATTTTAGTGATGCAAATATACTTTACACCATTGTAATTTTAAATAAAATTTGCCTTATTTTGCAATAAATTGAAATTAATTACCATGCAAACCATTCAAGCCAATAATTATCAGGTTTTATTTAATGAAAAAGGATACGAATACCTTAATAGTATTTTACTCCCACAAAAATATTCTAAATTATTCATCCTAGTTGATGAAAACACCTCAAATTATTGCTTACCAAATTTCTTAGCGCAATTGGCTACCGAAATGGAAATTGAAATTATTGAACTAGAAGCTGGTGAAGAACATAAAAATATTGAAACCTGCTTGCAAATTTGGCATTCATTAACCGAATTGGGTGGTGATCGTAAAAGTATCATCTTAAATTTAGGAGGTGGTGTAATTACCGATTTAGGCGGTTTTATTGCATGTACCTTTAAAAGAGGAATCGACTTTATAAATATTCCTACAACTTTATTATCCATGGTGGATGCATCAATTGGCGGTAAAAATGGTGTGGATTTAGGCAACTTGAAAAATCAAATAGGAATTATTAGAGAACCTAAAGCAGTTATCATTGATACGCATTTTTTAGAAACATTACCTGGCGAACAAATGCGTTCTGGATTTGCAGAAATGTTAAAACATGGGTTAATATTCGATAAAATCTATTGGGATAATTTAAAAAACTTATCCAACTTAAGCACAGACGATTTAGACCATTTAATTTATCAATCTATTCAAATAAAAAACCAAATCGTTTCTCAAGATTTAACTGAAAATGGTATTCGGAAAGCGCTAAATTTTGGACATACTCTAGGTCATGCTATTGAAAGTTATTTTTTGGAAAACGAAAGCAAAAAAAGTTTACTTCATGGGGAAGCTATTGCAATTGGAATGATTTTGGAAAGTTTTATTTCTAAAGAAAAAGGACTTCTTACTTCAGAGGAACATCATGAAATCAAATATATATTGAGTGATATTTATGACAAAGTCAATTTTGATCAAAACGACATAAAAAATTGCATTGATTTGCTTATTTATGACAAAAAAAATGAATTTGGTACGGTACAATTTGCCTTATTAGATAAAATAGGTCACTGTAAAATTAACGAAACTTGTGAAAACGAACTGATTTACAAGGCTTTTGAAGATTATAAATCTTAATTATTTTTACCTGTATCATTATTATTTGATAATAATATTTTTTTACCTTTGTGGGAATGAAAGAACACCCATTTTCTCGTTTTTCAAAATGCAGTAGCGCAAATACAATAACTGATTTGTCTATCAGTTTATGTTTTTTATGGGCTACTTTTTCTTTTATTGACGCTTTTATTTTCTCTAAAACCTTTAGAGAGAAATTATTAATTCAATTTTCAAATATTAGAGTATAAAAAAAGAAACAAACTGAAATAATTCTTTTTTTTAAACTTTAAAATCTTATTTTTCAAATGAATACTAAATATTACGATTTAATTAACCAAACTTTTTATTTTCCTCAAGAAGAATTCACTTTAAATAAAGATACCCTTCAATTTCACGGAATTGATTTAATGAAATTAGTAGAAGAATATGGTACGCCATTAAAATTTACGTATTTACCCAAAATATCAAAAAACATCAAAAGAGCGAAAACATGGTTCCGTAATGCTATGGAAAAGCATGATTATGATGCAAAATACTACTATTGTTATTGTACCAAAAGTTCTCATTTTGAATTTGTATTAAATGAGGCTTTAAAAAATAATATTCACATTGAAACTTCATCGGCTTTCGATATTAATATCGTTGAAAGATTAATTGAAGAAGGTAAAATCAACAAAAATACTTTTGTTATTTGTAATGGTTTTAAAAGAGACCAATACATTGAAAATATTGCACGATTAATCAATACAGGGCATAAAAACACCATTCCAATTATTGACAATTATGAAGAATTAGATCTTTTACAAGAACAAATTAAAAGTAAGATCAAGATTGGTATTCGTATTGCTGCTGAAGAAGAACCAAAATTTGAGTTTTATACTTCTCGTTTAGGTATTGGATATAAAAATATTTTACCTTTTTACAGAAAACAAATTCAGGAAAATAAAAAATTAGAGCTTAAAATGCTTCACTTTTTTATCAATACTGGAATTAGAGATACGGCTTATTATTGGAACGAACTTTTAAAGTGTATGAAAGTTTACATCGCACTTAAAAAAGAATGCCCTACTTTGGATAGTCTAAATATTGGTGGTGGTTTCCCAATTAAAAACTCCTTAGCTTTTGAATATGACTATCAATATATGATTGATGAAATCTTAAATCAAATCAAAATTGCATGTGATGAGGCGGAAATTGATGTACCTAATATTTTTACAGAATTTGGTTCCTTTACTGTAGGTGAATCTGGTGGAGCTATTTACGAGGTATTGTATCAAAAGCAACAAAACGATAGAGAATATTGGAATATGATTGATTCCTCTTTCATTACTACATTACCAGATACTTGGGCTATCAATAAACGCTTTGTAATGTTAGCCGTAAATAGATGGAATGACACCTATGAAAGAGTTTTATTAGGAGGAATGACTTGTGATAGTGATGATTATTACAACTCGGAACAACATATGAATGCGGTATATTTACCAAAATACAATAAAGAAAAACCTTTATACATTGGTTTTTTTAACACAGGTGCTTACCAAGAAACAATTGGTGGTTTTGGAGGATTACACCACTGTTTAATTCCACAACCCAAACACATATTAATTGATCGAGACAAAAACGGCATTATAGCAACCGAAGTGTTCTCAGAACAGCAAAATGCTGAAGAAGTATTAAATATTTTAGGTTATAATAAAAAATAAATAAAAGAAAAATGAGCAAAGGACCAATTAGTCAATTTATAGAGAAAAATTATCTTCATTTTAATGCTGCTGCCTTAGTAGATGCTGCAAAAGGATATGAAGAACATTTATTAGCAGACGGGAAAATGATGGTAACTTTAGCGGGTGCTATGAGTACCGCTGAGTTAGGTAAATCATTGGCAGAAATGATTCGTCAAGATAAAATTCATATTATTTCTTGTACAGGCGCTAACTTAGAAGAAGACATTATGAATTTGGTTGCTCACAATTCCTATAAAAGAGTACCTAATTATAGAGATTTATCACCTCAAGAAGAGTGGGATTTATTAGAAAACCACTACAACCGTGTAACAGATACGTGTATCCCAGAAGAAGAAGCCTTCAGAAGACTACAATCACATCTATATGACATTTGGAATAAAGCAGATAAAGCAGGAGAAAGATATTTTCCTCACGAATTCATGTATCAAATGATCAATTCTGGAGTTTTAGAGCAATATTACGAAATCGACCCAAAAGACTCATGGATGGTTGCTGCTGCTGAGAAAAATTTACCAATTGTAGTTCCTGGATGGGAAGACAGTACGATGGGTAATATTTTCGCTTCTTATTGCATTAAAGGTGAATTCAAAGCATCTACTACTAAAAGTGGAATTGAATACATGATGTGGTTAGCCGATTGGTATCCTAAAAATTCAGGTGGAAAAGGAGTTGGTTTCTTTCAAATTGGAGGTGGAATTGCTGGAGATTTCCCAATTTGTGTAGTCCCAATGTTATATCAAGATATGGAGATGCACGATATTCCTTTTTGGAGTTATTTTTGCCAAATTTCAGATTCAACTACCAGTTATGGTTCGTATTCTGGAGCAGTTCCAAATGAAAAAATTACTTGGGGAAAATTAGACATCACAACACCTAAATTCATTGTAGAGTCTGATGCTACGATAGTTGCGCCTTTAATTTTTGCCTATATTTTAGGCCAGTAATTTTTTTTATTTTTTTTTTATAAAAATTGTTTGATAATTTGATTTAGGATATTACTTTTGAAAAATATCTATGAATAAAAACAACCCAATGAAAAGAGTTATTGTTGATTACGCAAAATTGACAAACGAAATTTTAACTTTATTAGTTGAAAAATTTCCTGAAGGATATGACGAGTCAGACATTATCCGTTTTAAGAACGCTAAAAACGAAGCAATTGAAGCTGTAGAAGTACGTACTGAAGATACTATCTATCTTGTAAAAGTAAGTACAAAACTAGCTGATCGAATTGAAAACTTCGATGAGGATGATGATATTGATGATACTATAGATGTACCTGTATTAGATCCTATCAAAGGTATCGACTTAGATGATGATGATGACGATGACGATGATACAGATACTGATGATGTGGAAGACAAGGCTGACGATGAAGACGACGATTCAGACGAAGATTAATAAAAAAATAAGGCATGTAAATTACATGCCTTATTTTTTTATAGATACCGTTCTTGAAGTACACTTTTATGATGCAACTCATGTCCAATAATGATGCTTCCAATAGCACGAACAGAAACAGTACTATTTGAAGCAATACCAACACGTAACATTTGTTCTTCTGTCAAATTATCAAATAAAGTTATAGTTGCATTTCTAACCGCTACATATTCTTCTACCAAACTCTCCATAGTTCGATTATTGGCATTTGCAAAAGGTACATATTCATTTTCGTCAAAACCAGATAAAGGAGTCCTATCGTTTCTAGAAATACGTAAAGCTCTATAGGTAAAGATACGTTCAGCATCAATTAAATGCAAAAGTATATCTTTAGGTGTCCACTTCCCTATTTCATATTGGTATTCTAATTTATCTGCTGGAATGGTTTTAAAAAAAGTAATATTTTCATCTCTTAATTGTTGCAACCCTGTAACAACATTCGTATGTTGTAAAGATTTAGTGATGTAATTTGCATAAAAGGGAGCAAATTCATTTTCATTAAAGTGTATCATAAAAAAAGAATAAAAAAAATCCCGAATAAATCGGGATTCAAATTAATATTAAAGTTCTTTAAAAATAGTATGCATTAATCGTTTTTTATCATTAATGCTTTCTTCTAAAGAAATCATAGTCTCTGTTCTGTATACACCTTCAATATCATCAATCATAAAGATTACCTCTTTAGCATGTTTTGTATCTCTTGCTCTAATTTTACAAAAAATATTAAATTTACCAGTCGTAACATGTGCAACGGTTACATAAGGAATTTGATTAATTCTTTCTAAAACAAACTTAGTCTGTGAAGTATTGTGTAAAAACACTCCTACATAAGCAATAAAAGAATATCCTAACTTTTCATAATCTAAAGTCAATGAAGAACCTTGAATAATTCCTGCATCTTCCATTTTTTTTACCCTAACGTGCACTGTTCCAGCAGATATTAATAATTTTTTAGCAATATCTGTAAAAGGAACCCTTGTATTGTCAATCAACATGTCTAAAATTTGATGATCAACTTCATCTAAACGAAACTTACTCATAAGAGAATTATATAAATTTATTGTACTTAAACGATTTATAGCTGTTGATATTGTATACCATTAATAAATTTAATACGGTCACCAATTGAAAAATTTGCTTTTTCACCTATCTTTGGCTCGTTTCCATAACTCGCATTAAATAATGCTCCTTCTGCATCAAACTCATAATGACCTACATAACCTTCCAAATTTTCAATTTGAACAATATAGGCTTCAAAATGAATCTTATCCTCTCTTAATATCTCAGTAAATTGAGCAGCAAAGTTAATTAATTTTTCTTGAGAATTATCAATAATTCTAACATTTTTATAAAGAAAATCGTAAAAACACTTAGAATTTTGAGAAATATTTAAGTAATCCTCCAAATTATTAGAAACTATAACGTTTTCGTTAATAGCTTGAAAACCACTCCAAAGCGCACAAAAAATAAATTTTCTAACTTGTTCTCTTTGGTAATCTTCCTTAAAATGCCCCGCTTCAAAAAGAATTGTTGGTGTATTTCGATAGGTTAAATAATCTCCAATACAATTAATATTAAAGGAATCATCAAAGCGACCAATTTGATTTGGAATAATCGCACGTAAATTCCTATTCATTGCCTCTATTACTGCTACAGCCTTATATCTCGTTTCATTAAAAGTCCTACTTTCATCAAAAGCGGGAGCCAAAAAAGACACTGAAGCTGGTAAATTAAACCCATCTGTTCCAAAAATAGTGCGTTGATCATGTAAATTAAAGCAATAATCTGGTTCAAATTCTTCATATAATTGACGCAACAGCTTACTTTCTGGCTGCGTAATATTAAAAGAATCACGATTTAAATCAACTTCATTTGCATTTGCTCGAGTATAGATAGCAGCTCCATCTGGATTTAATATAGGAATACTTAAAAATGTAAAGCCAGTATACCAATTGTTAGCCATCGATTCATTTGATGACAAATAATTAAAAAAATCAAATAATGCTTTTGTAGTTGTTGATTCATTTCCATGCATCTGAGACCAAGCTAAAATTTTTATTTTGCCAACCCCAAATCGAACACTATAAATAGGTCTATCTAAAACTGATTTGCCTTCAACAGAAATTTTAAATCGATTATTTAAATGGTTTAGTAAGGAAACAATATGTTCATTTGTTATGTATCTACCTTGTAATTCGGATTCTAAAAAGGTTGTTGCTAATTGTAAACTATCCATGACTTTTTATTGAGTTACAAATGTAAACAAGATATCATTTACATTTGTAAACATCAAAAAATTTGTTTTTGTATACTTATGTAAACATACTAGCTTCTTTATTTTACCCTCATAACACCTAATCAGTTTACATAATTAAACTATTTTAACAAATAACAATTATATATTTAATTATCAGTTATTTAATGCTATTTACTTAATGTAAAAATTTATTCTTTTTTTAATGATTTACATTTGTAACCAACATTAATTTGTTCATTATTTTTCTTTTTATTACATTTGTAAACACTTGAATTACTTAATCTAATTTACAATGGTAAACATTGATGATTTTATAAAAAGACTCCAAATTATACTTGATTATTATGGGTTATCTGCTTCTGCTTTTGCAGATCGTATCGACGTGCAACGATCTAGTATTTCTCATCTTCTATCTGGTAGAAACAAACCAAGCTTAGATTTTATCTTAAAAGTAATTGAAATTTTTCCTGAGGTAGATTTATATTGGATTCTAAATGGAAAAGGAAATTTTCCTAAATCTGAAAAAAAATATGAAGAAAAAACAGATACTCCTACTTTGTCAAATTCTTTTTTAGAAGTAAAAAAAGAATCTATTGCTGAAAGTAATTTATTTACTCAAATGGATTACCCTGAAAATAATGCCGTAATTGAAAATAATTTTGAAAAAAAATCAACTATCGAAAATTTGAATACCCTTGACGAAGATGTTGATTATATCGTTATTTTTTATAAGAATGGTACTTTTAAAAAATATCATAAAAAATAAAAAGCGTTATTTCGGTGAAATAACGCTTTAAATACAAACTAAAATCTACTAATTCAAAAAAACTATTTTCACATATTTTATTTTCTAAATAAATAAATTGCTGCTACACCCGCTTCCGCACGAGTAGAAATAGGTGCAACATTTCCAGAAGCAGTTGGGAAATCAAAAGTTAAAACGGTGCCACCTGCATTTGCTCGTTCGGCTACATAAATTCGGTTAGAAACATAATCATAAGCAACATCGACAGGATTACCTAAAGTAGTACTTGAACCATAAATTCTAATTTGATTTGACATAGCAATTGTTCCCATATTGGAAGTAGTTCCAAATACATTGGTAAAATTAGTAATAATGACTAAGCCTCCGTCCGTAGCATCTGCAGCACTAGCAACATCCGTCAAAATCATCACATCATCTTCCGGTGAGTAGGTTATTCCATGTGTTCGTGTCAATCCTTCTATAGTAACTCTTTTAGAAGCAGTTATATTTCCAGAAGGCATCGAAAAAAAGTTGTTAAACACAACTAAGTCACTTGTTAAATCAGCAATAGCATATAAGTCGTTTCCGTTAATATGAATTCCCCAAACTTTAAAATCTAATGTATATTCATTCAGTAATGTAAATCCAGTTGCTGTTTTTTGATAAACTAACAATTTATTTGTATCACCATTACTGGCTGCTTGATCTTGAGTTACAATTACTTTATCTTCAGAAACTGCAATTTCTCTTGGATTTGTAAAATCGGCATTTAAATTAAAATTCGCTAACATTAAATTATCTGTTTTTGCTTCAACAGCGTTTTTTAAGTTCGTATACCTTTCAATTCGATTATTCGTTCTAGAAGCTAAGATGACTTCGTCTGAACTACTATCATAATAAATTCCATCATTGTCGGTTCCGATAACCGAAAGAGATACAGTGGTTGGGTTAAGCAGTAATAAATCCGTAAAAGAAATTTTCCCAGAAGTGTTGCTAGAAGTTACTAGCTTAAATTCTGAATCTGACATAGTTGTCATGCTGTCATCATCATTACATGAAAGTATCGATAAAGACGCAAAGGCGGAAAGAAAGATTGTTTTTTTCATAAAAAAATTCTTTTAAAGTTGATACTTAAAAAAGATTTACGAAAAAAAAACAGTTTTGGTTTTAAATTTCTTTTGGATCGAAACTTTTTTCTGGAAATTTACCTTTAACGCCTTTATAATAGGAATGTAAAACAGTTAAATCATGAGTAATGTCTCCAGTAGGATAAAATGGTGAATGGAAAATAACTTTTTTATTTCCATAATCAAAAACACCAGGAATGATAGGCACATTGGCTTTTAAAGCCATATAATAAAATCCAGTTCTCCACTCGTCCACTTTTTTACGGGTGCCTTCTGGAGCAATTGCCAAACGAAAAATATCTTTTTCAGAAAAAAGCTTTGCTATTGCATCAACTTTATTTTCTTTTTTGGTTCTATTCAAAGGAGCACCTCCCATCCATTTGAAAAAATAATGAAAGGGAAAAACAAAAAGTTCTTTTTTAGCTAAAAAATGAATTTCTTTATGAATGATTCCTCTGGCAAATACACCAATAATAAAATCCCACCAACTTGTATGTGGCACAGCAATAACAATACATTTTTTTATTTCAGATGAAATGGTACCTTCTACATGCCACCCAAAAAGGGTTGTGAAAATAAATCGATATATTTTTTGCTTCATAGATGCTAATTTGATGTAAAATTAAAATTATATTTACAATTAGAAACTTTTTATATGATTAAACGCTTATTGAGTTATATTATCCCTATCAAAATTTATGAAAAACCCTCTAAAATTAGTAAGTCCTTAGAAGTATCATGGAATAATGGAAAATTGGTTTTAGATTCTAAAAACACCAATTATTCTTATGGAAGTTTACAAAAAGTACTTCGTAAAGGCTTGATAGCTATTGGTTTTGACACCATAAAACCAATGCAAGAAATACTTGTTTTAGGTGTGGCTGGAGGAAGTGTAATTCGAACTTTAGTAGACGAAATTAAATTTGAAGGAAATATTACAGGTATTGAAATTGACGAAAATAGCATTGAAATTGCCCATCAATATTTTGGTTTGAACCAAATAAAAAATTATAAAACTATAATCTCTGATGCCAAAGAATTTGTAAAAAAAACAGAAAGAAAATACGATTTAATCATTATCGATATTTTTGAAGATACAACGATGCCTTTATTTTTGTTTAAAAAAGAATTTGTTGAACATTGTAAACAATTACTTCAAAAAAATGGATTTATTTTATTTAATACCATGATTTTAAACGAAAAACAAATTGATAGAAATAATGTTTTTATTCGTCAATTTGATAATGAAAAATACTACTGTAAAACCTTTTCCAATGTAGAATACTATAATCAGTTAATTATTATTGAAAAAAGAATTTAGTCTTTTATAAATCTATAAATCAAAAGTCCAACACCTAAATATCTCAGTGTTTCACCTATTGTAGAGGCTAAATTTTTAACAAATTGACCCGCTTCATAATCATAAAAACTGTTCCAATTATCATGATAATTTTCAATAATAAAATCAAAAATATAATAGGTATAAAAAAATTGAATTATTTGTATTACAATAAAAACTATGATCCAATTCCTTGCCAATAGAATATAATTTAAATCTTTCCTAGTTTTCAGAATATTTAAAAATAAATAAAAACCTATAAGAAATATAAAATTATAAAAAAGTTCGTAGGACAAATGAATGTATGGAAATTTTATATTCGTAATAATAAAAAAATCTACTAAGATGATTCGAATTGTATAGGCTATACTTATAATTCCAAGCCAACTAGCGATACCCAATCCAATTAATGAAAATTCTTTCTTCATTTTTTATCCGCTACTATAATTCTCGCCTTTTCCAAATCTTCAGCTGTATCTATTCCAATGCTAGCATGTGCAGTTTCTACCATTTTGATTCGTTTTCCATATTCTAGGTAACGTAATTGCTCTAATTTTTCAGAAGCTTCTAAAGATAACATTGGCAAACGATAAAAATCGAGTAACGCTTCTTTTCTAAATGCGTAAATCCCAATGTGTTTCATATAGCGAACCCCAACATTCATTTCCCTTGGATAGGGAATTACCGAACGAGAAAAATACAAGGCAAATCCATTTTGATCGGTAATTACTTTTACATTATTTGGATTTTCAATGTCTTCTTTTTGATGTATTTCAAACATTAAAGAAGCTAAATCTACCGTCTTATTTGTGTCATTTTTAAATACTTCGATCACTTTTTTTAGTGGTTCAGCATCTATAAAAGGTTCGTCTCCTTGCACATTAATTACGATATCTACCTCCATATTTTCAACCGCTTCTGCAATTCTATCGCTTCCGCTTTCGTGTTCTTTAACACTCATAATGGCCTTTCCATTATTTATAACTATCTCATTATGAATTAATTCTGAATCTGTTACTACAAACACATCATCAAACAATCCAGTAGCCAACGCGGCTTCATACGTTCTAAGAATGACCGTTTTTCCACCTAAATCTTGCATTAATTTAGCAGGAAAACGAGTGGATGCGTAACGGGCAGGGATAACAGCTATTATTTTCATATACTATATAATATGTATGTGTAGGTCAAAAATACAGTTTAATTTGGATAACCAAATATTTAATTTGGAGTTAATTTTCAAAACTTTCCTCTTTAAAACCAATTAAATATAATTTTTCTTTGGCTCTTGTAATCGCGGTGTACAACCATCTTAAATAATCTCTATCAACTCCATTTGGCAAATACGGTTGTTCTACAAAAACTGTATTCCATTGCCCACCTTGCGATTTATGACAGGTCATCGCATACGAAAATTTAACCTGAAGCGCATTAAAATGAGGATTGTTTTTCACTTTTAAAAATTTTCGATACTGTTGCCTTTCTTCTTCATAATCTTTCATTACTTCTTGATAAAGTAAATTAGACTCTTCATAGGTTAATGAGGGTGATTCACTAGTAATGGTGTCCAATAGTAACACGGTTTCAAAAGAAGGTTGGTTCGGATAATCAATCATTCGTATGGTTACTTTGGCAAACTTAAAACCATACAATTCTTGTATAGAATTAATTTTAAGTACTTCTATAATATCACCATTGGCTATAAAACCTGCATCTGAATTCTCTTTTAGCCAAAAATAATTGTTTTTCACCACCATTAATAAGTCACCTGTTGATAACTCACCTTCTCTATTTAAAATTTTTGCTCTAATTTGTTGGTTGTATTGATTGGCTCTTTTGTTAGATCGCACGATAAAAGCGGTTTCTTCCGAACCGTTTTTCTCAAAAGATTGATAAATAGCATCTTCAATTTCGTAACCGTCTTGCAAACGAATAATATCTTTAAAACTTTTAAGTTGAAATTTAAAAGCATCTATAAAATGCGATTTTAATTCTTCTCTTAAAGCAGTAGCATTAAATAAAATACCAGATTTCTCAGCTTGTCGCATTACTTCATCCAATTCTATTTGATGAATTTCTTTATCAAAATGAATGCTCAGTGTATCACTATTTAAAGCGGGGCTAACTTCTAAATTTACAGGCGGTAATTGCGCTGTATCTCCAATAAATACAAGTTTACAATTGGTGCCTTGATCTACATAAAAAATCAAATCATCTAATAAGGACCCGTTTTCATACAATTTAGATTCTTGAGAAGTATCTGAAATCATGGAAGATTCATCAACTATAAAAATGGTATTTTTAAACTTATTTTGTTGCAACGTAAAAGATACGCCACCTGACTGACTCTTTTTAGGAAAATAAATCCGCTTATGAATGGTAAAAGCTGGCTTTTGGGAGTAATTACTAATTACTTTAGCTGCTCTTCCTGTTGGTGCTAATAAAACATATTTTTTATTGGCTTCTTTTAAATAATTAACTAAAGTAGAAATTAAGGTTGTTTTACCAGTTCCTGCATAACCTTTTAATATAAAAATTTCATTATTTTTATCATTTAAAACAAAATCAGCAATTTTTTGAAAAAAAATATCTTGTTTTAGAGTGGGTTCAAAAGGAAAATTATCGCGTAACGTTTTGTAAAACAGGGAAGATTTCATCATTTCTTAATATTGGCTTGTAGAATTTTTCAAATATACTGATGATTTTTTTAAGAAATTCTTTTGAGAAGAAAAAAAAATTGTAGATTTGCGTACCATATAACTAAAAAATTAAATATAAATGTTACTAATCATTTCCGTAATTCTGACATGCCTTGTAGCACTAGGCTTAGTTAAGTTGATTGATAAATTTCTGCCAAGTGGTGCTCGTCCAGTAGTTTCTATACTACTTTGGGTTGCTACTTTTTTCTTAGCGTACCTTATTTATGAATCTGTAATGAAGCCTATTCGTTTTGATGAAGCAAAAAACGAGCGTTATAAAGTTGCTGTTCAAACTTTAATTGATCTTAAAAAAGCACAATTAGGGTACAAAAAAGTAAATGGTGAATATGCTGATTCATTTGATAAATTAGTAGCTTTTATTGATAATGGTACATTTGATATCATCACTAGAAAAGATACCACTATTATTGACCGTAAGAAAAACAAAGCCTTTAACTTAACAGTTAATGAAAGAGGTGAAGGTGGTTTCTTTAAAGATACTGTAATTATCAACAAAATCGGAACTGTTTCTGTTAAAGATTCTTTATTTAGCGGAAATGACCGTTACAAACGTTTAAATTCGGTTAAATTTAATGAGATTGAAGTTCCTGTTGAAATGAAAACTGGTTTTGTATACAGAAACGAAACAAAACTTCCTGTTTTAGAAGCTACTATCGATAAAAATGCATTATTAGCTGACTTAGATCAAGATTTGTTAGCTCAAGAAAATAAAGTTGAAGATATTAACGAAATTAACGGAGATAAAATTATCCTAGGTTCTTTAGTGGATGTAACACTATCTGGAAACTGGCCAAAAAGATATGGTAATAACGACTAACGATATTACAACCAAAAATTATAAAAAGTTGTCCATTCAGGTCTCTCTGAGTGGACTTTCTTTTTGTGTCTTTGATTTAATCACAAAAAAGGTAATCACTTATCAGAATGTGGATTACATTAAAAGTAATGTAATCGAAGAACAATTATGGAAAGTTTTTACGGATTATACCATACTTTCCAACGCTTATGATGAAATTGTGGTCTTACACGATAATAGTTTAAATACATTGGTTCCAGATGTATTATTTGATACTAATTTCATGGGAAGCTATTTACAATATAATGTAAAAGTCTTTGATACAGACTTTTTTACATTTGATAAAATTGAAAACTACGATATTTCGAATGTATATGTTCCGTATGTAAATATTAACAATTTCTTATTAGACCAATACCATTCTTTTGACTATAAAAACGTAAATTCGATATTAGTAAAGAAAATTTTAGATCATTCTATTGGAAATCAAGAGAAAGAAGTATTTGTTCATATACAAAAAGGACATTTTGAAATTGTAGTGGTTAAAAACCAACAATTATTGCTTTTTAATTCTTTTGAATATATTACACCAGAAGATTTTATCTATTATATTCTTTTTACTTACGAACAATTACAAATAAGTCCTGAAGCTACCCCAATCTTTCTATTAGGATCAATTGAACAAACAGATGATTATTTTAAAATGGCTTATAAATTTATAAGAAACTGTAGTTTATTCGACACTACTAAATGGACCAGCATTTATGATCAAACTGCAAGCGAAATTCGTACTAATTTCATACTTTTTAATTCATGAGAATAATTTCAGGAAAACATAAAGGAAAAAGAATCCAAGCTCCTAAAAAATTACCAGTTAGGCCTACTACAGATATGGCTAAAGAAGCTTTATTTAATATCTTGAATAATTATTTTAACTTTAGTGGTTTAAAAATTCTAGAATTATTTGCTGGTACTGGTAATATTGGTTATGAATTTGCATCAAGAGGTAGTAATGCGGTAGTTGCTGTAGATGCAGATATGGGTTGTGTTGCTTTTATTAAAAAAACTGCAGCTGAATTAGACTTGGATATTTCAGCAATTAAATCGGATACTTTCAAGTATTTGGAAAGATGTAATATAAGTTATGACATTATTTTTGCAGATCCTCCATACGATTTATCACAAGAAGATTTTGAAAAAATTGCTTTACAAATATTTGAAAATAAAATATTAGATGAAGAAGGCATGCTTATAATTGAACATTCTAAACATACCAAATTAGATCATCTAATTAATTTTTCTTTTTCTAAAAATTACGGTGGTACCGTTTTTTCTTTTTTTGAATTTGATTTTGACGAAGAGGAAATTGAAAAAGAAGAAAGCGAAGAAGATTTTTAATTACTTAAACTCTTTTACCATTTTTAAAATAGTTTCAATTCCTTTTTGTGTTTCATCTTCATCATCATAATAGAATTTGTCATAACTATTATCTAATTTTTCTTCTATAAATAAAGCAATACTTTCCAGAATTGCTTCATCATCAATGGAGAGAATGCGCTTGATAACGTCAATTTTTAAATTTTCAGTTTTCATAAGATTTATTTTTTTATAGTTTACTTACCACTTATCTAAAAAGAAACGCTTTCTATATAAGTGTTCTATAAATTTAATTAAAAAAAATATTTTAAATCCATGAAAATCGGTTATTTAACGTATAAATAACATTTTTAAGAAGTCGTAAAGTTTAGAAAAAAGCAGACCTATAAGCCGGATTCTGTCTCCCTAAGGAGCCTTATCATTTATCTAGACTAAACATTACTGTTTAGCTCAAGCTGCCTACCCTTCAACATCGAACGAGTAGCTCTTATCTAACCGAAGTTAGAGTTGTTGATATACTTGGCATTTCACCGCATAGAGTTTACCTGGTTTCACTACAGCATTATCTGTACATACTTTCTGTTGCACTTGTCCTCACCTCTCGGTGGATGGGCGTTACCCATTATGCTACTCTTTGGTGTCCGGACTTTCCTCTCCTAAAATTAGGAACGATAAGGCGGTCTGCGGTGCAAACTTACAATAATTTTAATTCTGAAAATAATAAAATCTTTCCTACTTTAACATTACTTTAAAAGTTATTGGGCTTAAAATTGATAACTTTATGAAAACTATAAAAAAAACAAACGCTATGTCAGAAAGATATCATTACGCTTCCGTATCAGAAGCATTAGAATTATTGAAAGAAAAAGGATACGACTATGATTACAATATCAATGAACAAGAAATTGAACGAAATCCAGATCATTTCGAAATTCATCACGTCTATCGTTACGAAGGAAATACCAATCCTGATGATGAATCTTGGGTGTATGGAATTCAATCAAAAGATGGCAAAAAAGGAGTATTTGTAAACGGTGCTTCTTCCGATTCTTCGGTTGAAGTAATTAAATTTTTGCATCAATTGTCTATAAAAGGGCAATAATAAATAAAAAAGTGAGCTTAAAAGCTCACTTTTTTATTTAAAGTTATTATTTACTTGGTATTAAAGGTCTTGGTATTTTTTCATCCCAATGTGCTCTTTGCGACAACAACCAACTAAAATCTCCTGATAATTGATCACCTGTCTTAAATTTTCCATTTTCAATTTTATTGTAAATTCCTGCACTGGAATGGCAACCCATACAACTTTCAGTTCCAAATATAGTAATGTCACTAGCTGGATTGGCTTCCATTAAATTAGAAGCAGACTGATTTCCGCCTTGAAAAAAGGTTTCCATTGTAATGTTTGTTAGTAAGGCAATATTAGGTTCGCCACCTGGTTTATTCGTTACTGATGCTGGCAATCTATACCCGTCTTCCGTATGTGAACTAGGAGGTACATTTTGATTTAAAGGATATTGTGTATCGATAAGTTGGTAATACTGAAACACACTATTAATTGATTTAAAATACTTTTGAACTCTCTGATTGATTTGTTGCACACGCATTGGAATATCAACCATTCTTTTGGCTTGCGTTTTCATTATATCACTATTGGCAAAATACCTATCGGTAGTATCTCCAGAAATTGTCCAATAATCACCATGATTACCTGTATGATGCGTATAAGTAGTACCTCCACTAGTAACATCTACATTCACTGGGCAAATTTCACACTCTGGATTGGTCAAAGAGGGATGAATAACTGATCTTTTACCTTCTTTTTCAACCACATTTTGATCTAAATTATCGATGTGTTCAAAAGTAGACCAAACCCATTGTTTGCCTGTTGGTGTTTTTTGACTGATGTGAAACCCTATCATTCCTAATTCTTTCTTCGCTAAGATGCCATTTTCATCAATAACATAACCAAAATTTCTATAGTAGCGCTCTTTATGATCGCTGTCAGTTAATATTTTCCAAGCAAACTTAATTTCAACCGCTCCAAGCTTTGTTGTTGCATAATCACCCGCTGGAAAATTAGCAATCGCCCCATTTTTTGAAAAATCAATTTGACCATTGATATTGTATAATTTATTAGTAACCAAATAATCAAATTCTTCTTTGTTCATTAAAACTTCATAATACACTACATTCCCATTTTGATCAAACAGCTGCCCCGCAAAGGCTTGATCGGTTTCATCAGCAACGTTTTTAGAGTGTATTCTTTTTGTTGGTGTTTCAGAAGATAAAAAGACGCGTACTGTATTTTCTTCTAACATGGTCGGACTTAAATTATAACCTGCTTTTACTCTCGGACTTTCCCAAGGTGCTGGTACACCTCCGTCTTTTCGATACACTTGAGCCGCTTCTTTCCAACCTAACCAAGTAGATTCTCCATCATCTGTGAAATTTGGCATTGGTTTACCTTCTTTGTCTCTAGGCCAAAAAATGGCGACCATGGCTTTCCAACTGAATTCATTAAAGGCTTCGTTCAATTGGTAAATATTACCTTCTTTTTTTAGTTTATCTTGCAATTCTGGATTTACATCTACTGGAATGGAGGCAGATAATTCAAATGGTTGCTCTATTTTTTCATAATGATCTCCTTTTTTATCACAGGAGAAGAAAAAACTTACCATACCTAAGAGAGCAATCTTAGCTACTAATTTTTGTTGTTTCATGCTAGTTGGTTTTAGTTAAAAATTATTTTTCATGTCTTCTTTTCCAAAAAAGAGTATTGGAAAAGCGCTTTTCTTGTTGGTAAAATTCATTTCTTTTCTTTTCATATAATTCAAAATCATAGGCTACTAGATTTTGATATTTTCGCAAACCAATACGGTCTTTTTTTAAGAAATCTTGGATAGCAAAACTCGCCCATTGACTCATTACTAAGGCTTTATATATTCCCAAAGAAGAAATAGGGTCATAACTGGAAGCGGCATCACCTACTGCTAACCAACCTTCTCCTACTGATGATTTTACATATTGGGTATGAGCCGCCACTAAAAAAGGAGCAGTTGTATCCGATAATAATGCTACTCTTGTCGCAGTTATAGCCGTTTGTTGTAGTCGTTCTTCAAAATGAGAATCGTCTTTCATTTTCAAATGGGAAGCAATATCGGAATCGGTTAGGTACCCCAAAACTAATTTCTGGTTGGGTAAAGTGGCACTATACCACCAACCATTCGCATCTGTTTCTACCACAATACCTTCTTTTATTTCGGCTCTATTCGCTTGTTTTAAATCATAAAAGCGATACACACCCACCTGTTTATCCTTTTTTATTTTTTCCGTGCCTTGTAGCGCAGAAAAAGCAGCTTTTTTACCAGTAGCATCTACCACAAAAGAAGCGTTTAGAAGTAGTTTATCATGGTAGTGTTCACACGTCAATATCCATTGTTCGTTTTGCCAATGCGAATGGATACAACTCGTATTCCAATACATTTCAACTCCTTTTTCTTTGGCTTGCGCTATCATAAACTGATCGAAAGCATTTCGGTCTAAATTCCACCCATAACCATAAGGAGAGAAAATATATTCATTGGTATAAACCGTATGAGAACCCCAAACCGATGACGTTCCATAGGAAGAAGAAAAATTACAAGCTAAGAAAGCCTCCCAAATCCCTAAATTTTGAAATTGTTTTGAGGCTTGAGGCGGCAATGTTTCTCCTATTTTAAAAGGGTTTTCTAATGATGCACTACGTTCTATAATAGCAATATGCAAGTCTTTATTGGCCTTTTTTAAAGCCAATGCGGTAGCACAACCTGCCACTCCTGCTCCTATTATGATTACATCATACTCCATCCTTATACTTCATCTTGTTTTACGGCTATCCATTGGGCCACAACACCAGCTGGTGCCGTGGAATCTCCATTTGCTCCGGTTGGATGCGGAATAACTCTTACTATAGTTCCAACTAAAGCCGGTCTTTGATTGACTCCATTTACCCAATTCGGTACAAAATAACCCACATAATTGTAAATCCATTCGGCTCCTCCTACTACTCCTTTGCCTTGAAATTGAACCGTAAAAGGATTGCCATATCCAATGGAACCGGTTAATTTCAATTCCCAACCTGGACCAAATATCAATCCGTCAAAGGTTTGCATCGGACCTTCATTAATTTTAATAGTACCTCGACCAAATTCCAAGCTGTCAAAATCAGCAGTTACATCTGGATTACTTAAAAAACTTCTATATGTCCATAGTCCAGTAAGAACTTCTGGGACGCCATTTATTGTAGTACTCATAGTTTTATTTTTTTGATTTTGAACGGGTATCACCAAGCCCTAAAATGCGGTTTCCAGGTTGTACGGGTTCACCTAAAGCTTCGTTATTGCGTTCTACTTGATAAAATTGTTTGTTATTACCTTCTCCACTCGATACGATGAAACCTAAGTCTTTCCAAGCTTCCACCATTTGTAAATCTCCCGCATTATTATCTGGAATACCTGAAGCCCAATACACTTGCGGACCATTCAGAGATTCAAATACAACCATAGGTCTATGCGCAGGCCACCAAGGTATATTGTATGCAATTTGCTGTTGTACCGGATCACCCGTGGAATCAGGGTAAATGGTATTCCAATTTTCATAGGTAACATCTACATTTTGATCGGTACATTCATGGAAATCAGCTTGCCATGGTACGCCTATATATTTGGTTAAATCTCCAGGTTCTAAACCGGCTTTCAGATTAGGAGCCGTACTGCCGTCTTTATCTGCAATTGGTTTGGGTATACTTAAAGCCCCTGGAACATAGGTTGCATGTTTGATACGATAAGGTTCGCTATAAATAGCCGGGTTTTTCATAATCCACGTCATTTCTGCTCCCGGACAAAAAGCACCTCCAACGGCATTTCCTAAAACGCCTCTATCGATACCAATTCCGGTTGTAGGTGGTAACGCCCAAGGATTTGAACAATTGGCATTGCCTTCCTCCCATTCCTGACATTCATTAACGAATTTACCCGCTGCCCATTGTCGTAAAAAGAACAATTGAGTAGGTCGCATCGCTAAAAACTTGTCGGGTGAAACATTGGTTAACGGATTATTACCACATAACATCGGCATTAAACGAGGTTTGTTTGCTGATTTTGCATTGCCTTCTACGGTATACGCATTGGTTTGCGAACTTTTTCTCATAATACCCAATACAAATTGGCGCAACTTGAAATTAGGATCTTCTCCATTTTGTGGTGGTTGGGATAGCGCAGCCTGACTTAAATTACCACCCGTACCTCTATTGTGAGGATCACCACCATCACTGGGGTCAAATACCATCGTAAACGTGGTTTGTTCGTAAGGCCTTCTTAAAATAGGCCAAATATCTCTATAGAATTTAGGATAATAATCGGGATTAAAACGTGCCGCATTTTTCCATAAATCCAATTCTTCTTGGGTGGAAGGACTGTTATTTTCTATATCAAAGGGTGGTACACCAAAAAGCCTTGGTTCGTAAGCCATATTACGTACAAAAATATCATACATAGTTTCGTCCATCGTAATCATATCTTCCAGTTCTGGTGCATATCTGGGATAACCCACCACTACCCAAGCCGGAACTTGAACTTCCATAGTGGCTTTGGTTTTGGTTTTGATCTCTTTATCACCATCATAGCTAATGTTGATAAACGTATATTCTATTTTTGCCGTAACCGGTCCGTCGGAAATATCGTCAAACCAACCGTCGTTATTCACAAAATTATCTATTACAGGAGTTTTGGTAGAACCCGAATTTCCATTGCCACCTAAGACTAACAAACGAATGTTTTTATCTTGTTCGTTGACCAAAACACTACCCAAAGTTTCAATCGAATTGGGTTGAATATCCGCTGGAGGAAAGGTTTGCGGATAGGCTACTTTCTTGTTTTTACTGTTGTCATTTCTTTTACTTTCCGAACCAAACTTAGCAAAAGCACCTTGATTGTTCTTTAAGTTCACCGTTACAGGTCCGGGATCGATAATCAATTGTCTTCTTAAATCGGGTTGGGTAACTTCAGGATTACGCAACGGATGATCAGGTGCATAACCGTGTTGCCCATTGGTCTCCTGAAATTCATACCAAGAAGCCTTTTTATTCGCTAAATGTACTGTCCAATCAATATCAGTTACAGTACCTTCTACTATTCTTGGAGCCGTTACTGCCGTTTGATAGATAAAATTATATTTACCACCCACTTGAATTTCTTTGCCTTCGCTATCGCCTTCATCTGCATAAGCAAAAACACGAAAACGAGCGGCTTGTTTTTTGATTTTTGATAAATCGTTATCATCTTTAAAGGAAGAAACACGTACCGGATTTCCATTGGCATCTTGTTTTTCTTTACCCGAAGTATCACACGCAATCGGTAAAGCACCTGGTTGTTCAGGAGCGATATAAAATTGGTCTGAATTTCCTAATCTCGCAATTCCGATACTAGGATGTATTTTGAATGTCGTATATGATTTGCTCATTTGTTTTGTTTTTTTAATCCATAAAATTTAATGAAACGCCTTCTATGAATACCGCATTTTCTACTGGTTTTCCGTTTAAGCCTACGATTACTAATTGCACGGTAATGTTTTTCGCTCCATTATTTAAAACACGTTGTACCGCATCTGAAGCATCGATTTTATAATTTCGAGGTTCGTGATTGTGCAACGGTCTTCTATCGAATGTACGCGTATTGGGTAATGGTAAATTACAATGTCCTGGACCACCAAAACAACTGCCGTTAAAGGTAGAAAAGGCTTCTACAAAATTAGGGTTATCAGTAATTGGCGTGTCTACAGAAGCATCAGGTGTGTTTAAGAAAACACGAATACTCGCATTTTGTAAATTCCCCATTTGGACACGGTGCAATACAATTTCCGCTTTGCGGTGCGCTTGTAAAGTGGTTTGCGACACTTGTGCAGGAGCTGCTTTAAATTGGGTTAAACCCACCGCATTAGAAACCGGATAAAACACCGAATCTCTCATATAAGTATAGCCTAATTTCTGAATGCTCATTGCTTCTTTAACCGTTAAGGTCCAAGGAGCCATAACCGCATCCATTTCTAGTGGCGTACCATTATGTTGTTCTTGCCATTTGGCCCAAATTCGGTCCACGTTAGAATGATGCCCCCAAAACAACGGATCAAATGCGGTAGTACGGTTATCGGTCATCCAACCGTAAATAGGGTTGTCTAAATTTTGTGGATCTGGAGTTAGGTTTAATTTTTGGTATATCTTAACCCAATCTTTGTTATTATCAGGGTAATTCGGATTGGTTCCTCCTGAAAAATTATGCATGCCATTGTGGACTTTTTCCAAAGCTCCAAAATAGTGGTCGTAAGCCGAACCACCACCCATATCGGCAAAGTTATTAATGTCTAAAATTAAGGCAATATCGTCTTTGGTTGGATATTGTGAAATGGCAGCCGTACCATTTAAAGAACCCGGCCATCTATTTGGAAACCATAAGGGATTGACTTCTTTTAAAACGGTATACAAGGCATTGATTTTGGGTGACCAAATCGCAACATTATTCTGATTGATAATTTCATAATCGATACCCGCTGCTTTTAAGAAACGCAATCCCGAATTGAAAATCGTGCCTTTTTTGGTTAACGAAGCCAATGCGGTGGTTTCTTTGGGTGAAAACAATAACGAACCATCAGCGGCTTTCATCGTACTTAGTTTTTCAAACCCTTTGGCAGTTAAAAAACAACCGTATGCATCGGGAATAACTCCTAAATCGAATTGCGAATTGTTAAACGTATTCGTATTCACATCTGCATAATCGGTCCAAGACCAATACGGCAATGATATGTTGGGATTGTAATCTTGTAATTTTTGTTCGAAGAAATACAAATACAAACGGTGCCAAGGTAAGAATTGCTCCCAACCGTGCTGACACGAATTGGTATGAATGCGTGCCCAATAATCGAAACTTCTATCGTCTTGCCAATAGTCGTTGTATTGGTTCATGCAATTAATCGCTTCACGGAAGGTTTCCAATTCCTCAGCAGTTAACGAACTGATTTCTTTACGAACGGTTAAGCCATTCACGCTTGCTTTGCTTTCGTTAGTAGGTGCTTGCGCTTGTGCATGCAACATTTCACCACGAGCTAAAGCTACCAAATTGCTCACTTTAGCTGTGGAAACCAATTGCAGTTTATTCGTTTGCTCCTCTTCTAACGTCAACGGGCAACCCGAATCGATCCAATTGGCAATAAACTGAATTTGTTCAGCAGTAGCTTCATTGGTTGTGTCCCATAACAATTTAGGGAACATAATTCCATCGAAAGGATATTGGCCTTTTAAACCGATGATAATACCCGATTGATCGCTTCTTTTCACCGTTGGAAAAGCACCACCTCCACCACTACTACCACCCGAAGGCCAACAATCAGTAGTTACTTTAGGTGCCGCTAAGTTAGCCGAAGAAGTCAGTTTCGGTTGACTATCGATAGGTGCCGTTGCGGTTTCTTGAGAACCACAGCAGCCTTCTGTTTTTACGGGACTCATGGTTTTGTCGGGTGCATGGGTTGCGGGAGCACTACTACCACAACATCCTGAAGCCGTCGTTTGGGTCGTAAGCCCGTCTTGTGGAGCAATTAAGCGTTGCCCATACAAAGACGCATTGAGGAATACCTCTGGATTTTGCCAGAAGGCATACAGGCCTTGATAACTGGGAATGGTATTTCCTTGTACAGTATCTAAAATAGAAACCACCTGGTCATACATTGCCTTTTGATTTTTGGTACTAGCCATATTCGGGTTGTTTATTGTTTGATTAGTTACACCCAAAGTAACAAAGAATACGGCAGGCATTTATAGGTAGAAATACCTGTTTTTTTGAGTTGTTGGTTGTCGGTTGGTGGTTGTTGGTTAATTTGATATTGCTATTGAAATTGCTATTGAAATTGCCATTGAAATTGAAACACCTAAAATTAACTTATGTGGTTTTACAAAACTTTTTTCATCATTTGTAAGTAGAAAAATAATATATTTGAAAAATACTATTTTGTAACGCTTAAACACCTAAGATTAGGTAGATTGGCGCTATGTAGTAGCGCATATATACTAGTTAGCAGTCATTTTTACCGCAACGCCTGAAAATAGAACTAATACAACAGAAATTGAGAATATTAATTGACACAAACATTCTGATTAATCTTGAAGACAATAGAGTCATCAATAAACAGTTTTCAGAATTTTACAGATTAGCAATTACTAATAATTGTCAAGTTTTATATCATCCAAAAGCTATTCCTGTTGATATTAGTCGTGACAAAAATTCTGATCGAAAAGAAATAATAAAGTCTAAACTTGATAAATACGAAAAGTTAAAAGACTATACTGAACCAACGACAGAGTTCAAAAACCATATTGGTGAAAAAAAAGTTAATGATGAAATCGATAATAAACAACTTTATCAATTATCGAAAGGCTATGTAGACGTTTTTGTAACTCAAGATAAAGGAATTCATATCAATGCTAAAAAAATTGGCATTCAAGATAAAGTTTTAGACATTGAACAAATTCTAACTTTACTCGAAGAACAATTCACTATTAAAATCCCAAGCCATCCAATTCTCAAAGAACATAGCATTAGGGAAATTGAAGATAAATTTAATTCAAGTTTTTTTGACAGCTTACGGGAGGATTATGGTGTAAAAGAATTTAATCTTTGGTTAGAAAAATGCGCAAGCAAAAACAGAAAATGTTATTCTTTAATAGTTGAAGATGAATTACAAGCAATCCTAATTTACAATTTAGAAACTGTTGAAGAACATCAATTAGAAAACATCTATGAAAAAGCATTAAAAATATGTACTTTCAAAGTTTCTGACACAGCATTTGGAATAAAACTTGGAGAATTATTTCTTCACAAAATGTTTGAATATTGTATTAATCAAAAATTAAATTTCTTATATCTAACAGTTTACGAAAAACAAAATCATTTAATCAAACTATTAGAAACTTTCGGTTTCTATAAAGTTGAATTTATGAATAAACAAGGATTATTAGAAATTCAAATGATTAAATGTTTGGACAAAAAGAAATTAGTATCAACTGAAAATACTAAAAATAATCATCCTTTTTATTTTGACAGCAAAAAAATCTCAAAATTTGCAATTCCAATAAGACCAGATTATTATGAAAAACTTTTCAAAGATGGAAAACTTCGTGTTCCAACTTTGTTTGACACTTCACCAGATAGCGTTAATGAAATTCAAGGAAATACAATCATAAAAGCTTACATATCAAATTCTAAAATTAAAAACCTTAAAAAAGGGGATTTACTTTTTTTCTATTCTTCAAAAACAAATCAAGAAATTGAACCTGTAGGAATTCTAGAAACTATACAAATAGTAAAAGATTTCAATGAACTATGGAACTTAGTTGGCAAAAAGACTGTATTTTCGCAACAAGATTTATTAAAGAAACTAGATGAGAAGAAGGAATTGAACGTAATTACATTCAGGCTAATAACTTACTTAAAAAAGAAAGTAAAATTGGCGAAAATAAAAGAAATCGAAAGTTTCAAAAATAAAATACAAACTATTACAAGAATATCAGAAACCGATTATCAAAAACTGAAAAATGAAGGATACTTTGACAAGCGTTATATTATCGATTAAACCAATTTACGCACAAGCAATAATTGAAGGAACTAAAAAAGTAGAATTTCGTAAAAAAATTTTCAAACGAGAAGTTGAAAAAATTTTTATTTATTCTTCAATGCCAAAGAAAATGATGATTGGTTATTTTACAATATTAGACATTGTTGAAGATACACCAATAAATTTGTGGAATGAGTTTAAAGAAGTTGGAGGTATATCTGAAAAAGACTTTTTTGAATATTACAAAAATGTTGAAAAAGGTTTTTCGATTAAAATAAATGAAGTCGTGAAATTTGAAAAAGAAATTGATCCAGAAGATTTTATTGAAGAATTTTGTGCTCCACAATCATATATATATATTGAAGAAAAAACGACTGCTAACAGCGGTTTTAAGAAATTGGGAGTTTAGGCAAAATTTAAAGGTAATTTTATATATTTGACTTTAGTCCTAATGGAATGGTTTGGGAACAAAAATCCCCAACTTCTTAAAGCCGGCGGGACGTTAGCGGCAAGCTTAAACCGATAAGAATGATTAAAAATATTATCATTACTATTTCTCTTCTTTTAATCTCATGTTCGAAAGACAAACATAAGATTGAAATATACACATCACCTTATAGATTCAACAATCTAGAAGGAATTCAATTATCGAAACACTTTGAAAATGAGATTAAAAATGATGCTGATTTTTTAAGAAAATTTGGCGCTAATACAACTTTTGATACTTTAAACAATGATATTATTTTTGCCGGAAAATTCAATTTTGTCAGTACTAAATTAAATAAAGAACCTACGATATCAGACAATGAAATCTTGATGTTAGATTTAGACAAAAACGAAATTATTTTTTCTGAATCAGGTAGAAAACAACTAAGTAAACTAAAAGGAAGTTTATATGGTATTCAATTCATTATGACCGACAATAAAAAACCAATAATGACAGGTTACTTATGGAATGATTTTTCACCTTATTGGTCTAATTGGAATACTATTTCTTACTCCACAGATTTTAATAAAAAAAAGAAAAATAGAATTTTTAAAGGAATTGGAAGACAAGATTTGTTGGGACAACCTATAAATTTCTCAAATTATACAGATCTTTTGATTGCATTTAAAGAATCTAATCGCTTAAAAGAAAAAGCTAGCCGCTAACAGTGGTTTTGCTAGATTGCGAAAAATGTGCAAAAAATCACATTTTTCTCTCGCAAGAAATTTTATCATTAACAGAAAATAATAGGTTCCGTAGCTCGCAACTTCGTCAAGCGCGGGAACGTTAGTGGCAATTAAAACCAAACTATAAGTAAATGAAAACCAAAATATTATTACTTTCTTTTGCAGCTTTTTTAATCAGTTGTAATTTTCAAAAGTCTTCAGAGCAAAAAACAAATTCAAATAACAAAGATTATTTAGAAGTTCTAAATAAAAAAGAATCAGATTCTCAAAATAAGTCACAAGGCAATCTTGGTAATCTAATTTCTACTATTGAATTTGGAATAAAAGCAAATAGTGACGAAGCAAAAGATTTTGAAGACGGCATTATACCTTGGGTTAGTATTGAAAATCCAAAAAGTGAAATCGATAGATTAATTGATGCTGACAAAATAGTTATTCCAAATTCAGAAATAACAGTAGTTATTGATTATCCATTAAATAATCCAGCTTCATTTATTTTAAAGAGTAACGAAAAAGGATTTACTAGAAAACAATTAATTCTAGAAATTAGCAAAAAGTATCACGAAATCTACAATACTGAAGAAAAAACTGCTGAAACAAAAACAATTCCTATTGAGAAAAGAGAAGGTTTAATCAATAGAAATGAAACTGATGGTAAATATGGAATATGGGGACATGATATTGGTGATTTAGATTTAAGTTCAATAGAAGTCTATGAATTAGAAAATGGCAAAGTCCAAATATTACTTGGTGTGGAATCTTAAACATTAACTGCCACTAAGAGCGGTTTTAAGAAATTGGGAGTTTAGGCAAAATTTAAAGGTAATTTTATATATTTGACTTTAGTCCTAATGGAATGGTTTG
>NZ_JAMXLB010000001.1:2593523-2787744 GCF_024054195.1 Flavobacterium sp. NRK F7
GAAGAAATCTTGATGTTAGATTTAGACAAAAACGAAATTATTTTTTCCGAATCAGGTAGAAAACAACTAAGTAAACTAAAAGGAAGTTTATATGGTATTCAATTCATTATGACCGACAATAAAAAACCAATAATGACAGGTTACTTATGGAATGATTTTTCACCTTATTGGTCTAATTGGAATACTATTTCTTACTCCACAGATTTTAATAAAAAAAAGAAAAATAGAATTTTTAAAGGAATTGGAAGACAAGATTTGTTGGGACAACCTATAAATTTCTCAAATTATACAGATCTTTTGATTGCATTTAAAGAATCTAATCGCTTAAAAGAAAAAGCTAGCCGCTAACAGTGGTTTTGCTAGATTGCGAAAAATGTGCAAAAAATCACATTTTTCTCTCGCAAGAAATTTTATCTTTAACAGAAAATAATCAGTTCTGAAGCTCGCAACCTCGTCAAGCGTCAAAACCATAGCACCAATATTACCAACCATCATGAAAAGACACCTACTCTTATTATTAGTCCTATTCTTCTTTGAAATTTCATTTGCGCAAGATGAAATCAGGATCAACTTCGAGGAGATAAAATCGAAAGTAGAAAATGTAAATTCAGAAAGCTATTATCCAAAACTTCTCAAAAGATTCAATGAGTTTGATAATACATTGACAGTAGAAGAGAATGCACTAATATATTATGGTTTTTCATTTCAAGAAGATTACTTAAAAAATCAACCTAGAGAAGAACAACTTCTAACCTTTGCAAAAAACAATGACTATGAAAATGTTGTGAAAGAAGCTCAAAAAATCCTAGAAAAAAATCCAGTTAGCTTGCGTGGTAATGATGAATTAGCTTATGCCTTATTTAAATTGGGAAAGCCTGAATCTGAATGGAAGAAATATCAAAAAAGATTTAGAGATATTAGAAAAGTAATTTCTTTAAGTGGAAATGGTTCAAGCTGTGAAAACGCATTTAAAGTTATATATGTTTCCGACGAGTACATTATGATTTATGACTATTTTGAAATTCCTAAAGTTAGTCGCCAAGGTTTATCTGGACATTGTGATAGATTTACGAACGAAGTTGGAGAATATTATAAAGCAACCGAAATCTATTTTGACGCTTCAAGATCAATGATTAGACATGAAGAAATTATAAATAAGAAATAAATACTTGTGCTAACAGCCATTTGTAACAATTGCTAAACTTGGGCTACTTAAGAATTTTCACTAAAAATTCAACAATGAGTTTTGTACTTGTTGACTTTTAGGGTAAATTCACTCAACTACTCATAGCCTAAACCTTTATATGATTTTATGAAAACCGTCAAACAAAAATTCTACATCAAAAAAATGATACAAAAATGGTTGAAATACTTTAAAAAGAATACTATCAAAATAAAACTTGATGTTGTTAAAGAAGCCATAATTGATTATCGAAGTGACGGTAAAGAATTGATGCGTAAACTTGCAGAAAAATATGGGCTTGATATTGAAAACGAAAAAGATTACGAAAAATTAATTTCAAGAAATAACGAAGAAATACCTATAAATGGTGAACTTTCTAAACGTTGGAATTATGCTTTTCACGGTTGTGAATGTGGATTTTATAATAAAAAGAATAAACAACTAGTAGAGGTTGTATTAAGTAATCATCCAGAGTTTGGGCATATTGATAGTTGGTTTCTTTTATCTTACATGAAATCAACTGAAAAATACAAAAAAGAAATAGAAGGAATTAATTGGCAACAACTTAAACCTTTTATTGAAAGATTATACCAAACGGGTGATATAGAATCTATAAATGAATAAAAACCAACGCCCAACATCGTTTTTACCAATCACTAAACTCTTTCAAAGAACTCCTTTTCCTAAAACATCTCTATTTTTACCCCAATAACCTAAAATTTTACCTCAAGGACCTAAACGTTTAGGTTGGAGACCTAAAATTTTAGGTAAGAGACCCAAAATTTTACGTAGGGAGACGTAAAATTTTACGGTAGCAGACGTAAAATTTTACGTTCAGGACCTAAAGTTTTACGTACAGAGACGTAAAATTTTAGGTTTTTTCATGCATTTAACATATTTATAACACATTTCTTGCAATTTATGGCATATCATTTGTAAATAGTTTCTTATAACAAATTAATAGTACAAATATGTCATTAAACAATTTAGGAGTATACCACATTACTCCAGCACAGAAACAAGCTATTGATGATGCTTTGGCGAGCATTGAAGCGAATTTAACTTCGGTTACTCAAAACTTATCTAACGATGACCGTCAAAAGTTTGGTAGCATTAATGAGACCAATAAGTTATTGGTAAACAAATGCCGCGAATTTCAACAAACGCAAAGTAGCTTGGCTTCTCCCGATGTGGATTGGGTAGAATTTGAAGCCGATTTTCAAGATCGTCTTTTTGCCGATACCCGTTTAGACCGTTTGGCAACGATTACCCGTATGTTGAGTGACTTTAAAATTGTACACGATTACGACAATTACCAAGATGCCCTCACCGATTATGATTTTAGTAAGTACAAATCCACAACCAAAACGCCTGGTTTTACTGGAAAAGTAGACGAACTGAGACAGTTTTTCCCAAATACCAGTGCCAGCAGTACGTTGGTAACCAAAAATAATACGACTACCGAATAAGGATAGTTTTAAAAATAATCCTGTTTACTAGTTTGTTGAATTATTGGTAAAAGAGTGTCGCAAAGGCACTCTTTTTTTTGTATAACTTTTAATTTATTTTTGAATTCTTACTTATTACTTTAAGAGAGAGCTATACCAACTAATGGGATGCTTTCAGCATGACAAGATTGTGGAGAATGTTTTTTAGTAATACCAAACATAATTTAACCACAAACTTTATACTCAATATTGTCACCCTGTAAGGGTCTCATAAGATTTTAAATATACGTTTTACCTGCTAATGGGATGCTTATAGCATGACAAGATTGTGGAGAATGTTTTTTATAAATACTAAACATAATTTAACCACAAACTTTACACTCAATACTGTCACCCTGTAAGGGTCTCATAAGATTTTAACTATACGTTTTACAAGCTAATGGGATGCTTATAGCATGACAAGATTGTGGAGATAATACCAAACATAATTTAAGCCCAATACTGTCACCCTGTAAGGGTCTCATAAGTAAAGTAAAAAGATGAATTATTCTTTAATAAATCGATCATTTAAAAATTCGAAATTATAATTATAAGAACGAATCAATTCTATTTTTCTTTCTCTTTTCCAATTTTTCAATTCTTTCTCTCTTTCAATAGCTAATTGAATCCATGAAAATTTTTCGTAATAGACTAGATTACCCACTGAATATCTAGCAACAAAAGTATTGGTATTGGTTTTGTTTTTTATTGCTTCTAAATGTTGTTGCAATCTTACCGTTAAATTATTGGTTACTCCAATGTAAAAAGTATTTCGATGTTTATTCGTTAAAATATAAACATAATAGGTGTATGATCCTTCATTAAAATGTTGCATGGCGAATAGAATAAGCATTAAATATAATACTTTTTTTAATCTTCTAATGGGATGCTTTCAGCATGACAAGATTGTGGAGAATGTTTTTTAGTAATACCAAACATAATTTAACCACAAACTTTATACTCAATATTGTCACCCTGTAAGGGTCTCATTCAAATATTATTTGTTGTTAAGTTACTCATAAAGGAGTATGGTGAAGACATTATTTTTTGTGACTGCTTATGAAATGTTTTCTGTTTACTTAGCTTCCTTTTGAATCCAATCCGTTTTGCTTATTTTTGAAATCTCAATTATTGCATTCACGCTATAAGCCTAAACTAATTGCTTTGAAATATCTTATTACTCTTTTATTAATGGTCTTTACGGGTTCTCTTTTGGGTCAAACCCTAACCAACGAATTACAACAAGAAATCCAAAGACGTGTCTCACTTCAAATTAATCCTAGTATAGCTATAGGTGTTTTATTGCCTGACAATACCACTCAATTCTATAATTTTGGCTCAATTAATGAATCAAACAAGCAACCCGATAGTTTGACTTTATACGAAATAGGTTCGGTCACCAAAACTTTTACGGCTACACTTACTTCTATTCATTTAAAAGACGCATTGCATACGTTTTTACCAGAGTATTTTTCGAAAATTAAAAACCCTCGGCTGGATTCGATTGCTATTTTTAATATAAGAAATCACACTGCGGGTCTTCCAAGACTATCCAATCAGTTTACACCTAAAAATTGGAGTGATCCTTTTCATGGGTATTCCAATGCTATTTTGGAAGCAGAATTACGACAATTGCAAACCGATACTTCTTACACATGGCGCTATTCTAATTTAGGTTACAGTATTCTAGGCAGAACGCTTGAATTAGCCACTCACAAATCTTATGAAACGCTGATGGGAAACTTATTGGAAACTATCGGTATGAAAAACACATTACTTCAGGTTCCTCAACAACAGCTCGATAATTTTGCACAACCAACCAATATTGGCACGACCAATAGCCATTGGCATTTTACAGGTCCGAGTAGGTATGCAGGTGGATTGGTTAGTAACACCCAAGACTTGTTACTGTATTTAAAATACCAAAAGGAAACCAATCCTTTATTTCTCCCAAATTTGTTAAACCAACTTATCCCAACAGGTGTTCCAAATCTGGGAAAAGACAAACTTTTCTATAAAGAAGGTTGGTTTGTACTAACACCCGATGAAACCACTCAAATTGTATTGCATAATGGTGGTACTGGAGGTTATATTTCATTTATCGGCTTTAATAAAAAAACGCAAGTGGGAGTTGTGGTGCTTTCCAATTCTGTGACTGTTGTGGATGATCTTGGTATCGCTATTTTACATCCCTCATTTTCACTCTTTCATCCAGAAAGAACTATTGCTTATGAATTAGCCGCTGCAATTGACAATGGAGACACCATGGAATTGTTTGAAAAATACAATAAATTCAAGAAAGAGAATTATCCGCAAAACATTATTGACATCTATTGGTTAGAACGTTTTCATTTTGGAAAAGGAAATTATCGTATCAGTAATCAATTGAGTGCTATAATGATGCAAGAATTACCCGATGATTGGGAAGTTTATGATATTAGAGGGCAAAATTTAGAACAATTAGCTAAGTATGACGAAGCGATAACTGCTTACGAAAAAGCTTATACGATGCATTCGGAAAATGAAGTAATAAAAGAAAAAATAAAGCGATGTAAAGCCAAATTGAAACAGTAACTTACCCTTTATGCGTTAGAATTCCAATAACAACACCAACAATTAGGATTAAAAGAAAGAAACTCGCAATCAACATTACAAAGAAAAAAACTCGCAGTAACATGGCTTTGATACTGAGACCAAATATTTTTCGAAGGGAATAGGTAAAATAAGCCAACTGAAAGAAAAACATTAGCATATTAATCACTACTATTATTTCTTTATTAAATGCCGAAAATAACAAGACCACAGTGCTGATAATAGCTGCTTCCGAATACAGATAAATATTGATGATAAAATGTTCGGCCCAATTGTAATCCTTGTATTTCGAGAATAAGACTTTGGTAAAAAACACATATAATGGAATAAAAAGCACCGCAAAAGCATTCGAATATTCTACAATATACGAATTGATTTTTAAGGCCAATTCTTTTTGCATTTCGTTATCATAAGAAGCCGCAGAAGCATCCATCAATTGTCCATAATCGATAAACCCTTTTTGTACCAAATAAAAGTACAAACCCGATAAGGTTAAGGCAAAAGCAAAATAAGAAACCGGATTAAAATAGCGTACCCTCTTCCCTTCTAAATAACCCGAAACTACTTCCTGTGGTTGTTTCAATAAGGTGAGAAAGGTTTGGTAGAATTTATTGTCAATATTAAAGAATTTATCCAAAAACTCTTCGAAAATAGTTTTAAAAGTAATTCTTTGTACTCCTACTTTTCCTCCACATTCTGGGCAAAACTTTTGATTATTAGTTAACTGGTTCAAGCAATTTTTACACTCCATGGTTTGACCTATTATTTTTCAAATATATATTAAATTTACTTTTGAATAATCATAATTTGTACACTATATTTGTAATTCAATTACTGCAATGGAACAATTTATAGTATCAGCTCGAAAATACCGTCCGCAAACCTTTAAAGATGTTGTGGGACAGAAAGCTATTACCAATACCTTGTTGAATGCCATTGAAACCAATCACCTGGCTCAAGCCTTACTATTTACAGGTCCGAGAGGTGTTGGTAAAACCACATGTGCGCGTATTTTGGCACGAAAAATCAATCAGGAAGGTTACGATGACCCCAATGAAGATTTTTCATTTAATGTATTCGAATTGGATGCTGCTTCCAATAATGGTGTAGATGACATTCGTAGTATTATCGATCAAGTACGCATCCCTCCACAAACGGGAAAATACAAAGTATATATCATTGATGAGGTGCACATGTTGTCTCAGGCTGCTTTTAATGCTTTTTTAAAGACGTTAGAAGAACCGCCTAAACATGCCATTTTTATTTTAGCGACTACCGAAAAACATAAAATTATCCCAACGATTTTATCGCGTTGTCAAATTTTTGATTTCAAACGTATTACGGTTACTGATGCCAAAGAACATTTAGCAGAAATTGCCAAAGAACAAGGCGTAACTTTTGAAGATGATGCTTTGCACATTATTGCGCAAAAAGCTGATGGTGCGATGCGTGATGCTTTGTCTATCTTTGATCGAGTGGTTTCCTATTGCGGTACCAATTTAACGCGTCAAGCCGTAACCGAAAATTTAAACGTCCTTGATTTTGAATATTATATTAAAATCACCGATTTAATTTTAGAGAATAAAATTCCTGAATTGCTTTTAGCCTATAACGATATTTTAGCTAAAGGATTTGACGGTCATCATTTTGTTGCTGGTTTGGCATCACATTTTAGAGATGTATTAGTATGCAAAAACCCAGCTACTCTAGCGCTTTTAGAAGCAGGGGAACAAGCGCAAAGTTTGTATGCTGCTCAATCACAAAAAGCGACACAATCCTTTTTATTACAAGGCATTGAATTGGCAAATGATACCGATTTAAAATATAAAACGAGTCAGAATCAGCGTTTGCTTGTAGAACTCTGCTTAATGCAATTGGCCTCTATCACTATCGATGGAGAAAAAAAAAAGCTAAGTCCTTTATAATTCCTGCTACTTATTTTAGAAATGGTGGTTATTCGATAACGGAAGTTAAAACTCAAAAGCCTGAAATTGAAAGTCCGAAGGCTGAAGTCGAAAGTCCAAAGCCGAAAGTTGAAAGTCAAGTTACTGAAAACAAACCACAGCCAACGGAGAACAAGCAACAGCTAACGGAGAACAAACCACAAACAGATACCAGTCCAAAAATATCGGCTTTATCTTTGTCGAGTATTCGTGCGAAGAAAGAATTAGAAGCCAAACAAGCTTTACATCAAAAACATCACGAAGAATTACCCACAGAAGCTTTTACTGAAACCGATATGCTCTTGTTGTGGAATAAGTTTGCCCAACGCTTAACCGATCAAGGAAAACGTTTAATGGCAACTTACATGCAAATGAATGATCCTATTTTGAATGGTACCACAATTACCTTAGAATTACCCAACCAAAGTACGAAAGAAGAATTTTTAAGTGGTTATCATGATCTTTTAGGCTATTTAAGAGGAAAACTACACAATCACGATATTACAATTGAAGTTAAGGTAAACGAAGTTTCTGAGACCAAATATGCATTTACACCGCAAGAAAAATTTGAAAAACTAAAAACCATTAATCCAAATATTGAATTGTTGAAGAAATTGTTTGATTTGGATGTGTAGTTTTTGAATCAAATATTATCTTTAATTCGTTAATTAATGAATTTTTCTAAAAGAAACATCACTTACATATTTCTATTTATTACTATCGTAATTTACATTAGTATCTTAACTATAAAATCTTATTTATTTCAATTTTCTTATGTTTTAACTTCGTATATCCTTATCATTGTGCTTTATGAAATTACAAAAAGGAAAAAAATCAATTTAGAAATCAATTCTCTAATTTTTAATTACAGTTTAATTAGCCTTATTTTTCAACTTTTGATAATTGGATTTGGCATTCTTTTCTATTCTATTTTTATTGTTTTATTATTTTTATTTTTCTATTTAGTAATCATCTTAAAAAGTATTGATAAGGTATTCGTTCAAAATTGGAAGCGATACCATTGGAAAAGTCGTATCATAAACATCTTAGTTGTATTTCATGTTTTTCCTATATTAATTTTATATTTATTTTCTTTAAATAACTATCTTACAACACCTAAAAGTTTAGAAACCATCTCTCCTAATGAGTTACATTATATAGATACTCAAACGGGTAAAGAAATGTCTATAGATAGTCTTGCTCAAAGAACCGTTGATAGCATAATTAAAAGTAAAAAAAAGGATGAATGAAATTAATTGTACTCGATTTGGATGAAACATTAATACATGCCACAAAAAAGAAGATTCATGAAAAATATTCCTTTCAAGTTTTCAACTATTTTGTATACAAACGCCCTTTTTTAGACGTGTTTCTTTCGGAATTAAAAAATCATTTTAAAGTTGCGGTTTGGTCTTCTGCCTCTGATGATTATGTGGCTGAGATTGTTGCTAAAATTTTTCCTGAAAATTACCCTTTAGAGTTTGTGTGGGGACGATCCAAATGTACCTTACAAATTGATTCCCAAAATATAGATGATTATGGTTATTTTGATTATTTTAATCATATGAATTATGTCAAAATACTCAAAAAAGTGGCTAAAAAAAAGTTTGCAAGACTAGAAGACATTCTAATTGTTGATGATACACCTAGAAAATGCAAATACAATTATGGAAATGCCATTTATCCAACGGAGTTCTTAGGAGATTCTAATGACAGTGAATTACCATTATTATTGGACTATCTCATTTCTATAAAAGAAGTAGAAAATGTAAGAACTCTAGAAAAAAGAAACTGGAAAAATTTTTAAGTTATGGACGGACAAATAGTACCAATTTTGATTGTATTTTCATTTTTTTTATTCATTTTCTTATTGATAGTTCGTTATATATTGCTTCCACTTTTTATGAGACCTATTCTATTGCAAAGTGAAATACTGACTTTTTTAAATAATAAACAATTAATCTATCGAGAACATCATGCTATAGGTCAGAAACAGTCGGTGATTTCCGAACTATCATTTTATCAAAAGATTACATCAATTAGTTCCTATTTTTTATTATAGGTTATTCCAAAGAAAATAATACATTTCAAGTATTCTACGCTATTGTTACAAAAAATCTAGCTATTCCTTTTTCTTTTCCAAAAAATAAAAAGAGAAGCATCCATTTTATCGAAGAAACTAATTTAAACGTTTTAAAAACCTGGATAGTCAATCAAAAAGAAATTATCGAAATAAGTAATTTTTGTCCTGCTTGCGGAAATAAAACAAATCCACAAAATCAGAAATGCGCTTCCTGTGGATTAGCTTATATTTAAATGTATTTTGGCTTCATTTTTGATATATTTTTAAAAATTAAAACCATGAAAAATTATACTTCACTCCTATTATTACTCTTATTTTCTTTTGTTTCCAATGCACAAAACGACAACTATGTGGGAATTTATGAAAAGAAAATTAAAACCGTAAAAAATGAGGTTTTGGAATACGAACTACAAATTTTATCCGATAGCACCTTTACCTTTCATTTTTTTAGAAATTTAGGACAGTCAATCAGTAAAGATGAAAATGTGTATGGTAAAGGCACCTGGAAAGTCATCAAAAACGTGATTCATTTTTATACCAATGCGAGTGATTTAGATCAAAAATATACTTTAGATTTTACCAACAGTTCTGGAAGATTTGATGGTAAAAACAAGAATCAATTTCGGTTTTATCACTCTGAAATACCTTGGATAGAAAAATTGACTTTAGAGAAAAACGAATACGTATTCTCTAAATAAATTGATATTCTATTAGTTTCCTATTTTCTTAAACAAGAATTAAAATTTTGATATAATCCACCAATTGCTTCCATCACTTTGCAAGGTTAAGGTTTCTTTATTGGTTTGTACCAATTGACTTGCATTTCCATCTATTGTGCCACCTAGAGAAGTAATTTGAAGTCCTCCAGTAGTAGGTTGTATGTTTGAAACAATTAATTTAATCACATAAATTCTACCAGGACAAGAAGAAGCCGCTGGAAGTCGCACCGTGGAAATATCGGTTCCTGTAGTAGAATTATACTCTGCAATTAGGCTATGATGATTACTTGTTAAATCAAATTGCGTACTAACGGGTATTGATTGATATAAAATTGCCGTAGCGAGAGACCCATTAATATCCATTGCACTAGAGGGTGCCTTTTCTTTGATTCCAATATTTCCTGTTGAAACGGTTGTACCTGTTCCATCCATATCGATACCATAAATAATATTGCCTATATTGAGTTGGTTACTTCCACTTAAATTAACGGGATCAAAGTAAGTCCTCCTATAGTAATGTTATTGTTTCCTCCAGATTGATTGGTAGCAGCTAGTCTACCTATTGCAATATTAAAATCACCGCTAGTCAAATTTTCAATTGTACCTGAACCTATAGCTACATTAGACGAACCCGAAATATTATATTTCATTGCAAAGGCACCCACTACCGTATTATTATTCCCATTGACATTTTTTTGCAATACATCATTTCCAATTGCAGTATTTTCAGAACCACCTAAGGTAGATTGCAAAGTGGTATTTCCTACACCAACATTATGTGTCGCGGTAGTTGTAGATTCCATACTTTTATAACCTATGGCCACATTTTTTCCGCCTGTATCAGAAGTTGCTAAAGCATCAATTCCTATTGCAACATTATATTTCCCGTTAGCAGCAAAAGGACTCGGATCTGGTACAAAAAGTGTTCCCGCATTTTCTCCTAAAGCAACATTGTAGAGTTGGTCAGAAGCTCCGTCCACAAGATTCTCAATTTTATCGGCTCCGTTTAAAGGCGTCCAAGAAGTTCCATCCCAATAATAAAACCCAACTCCTACAATAGCATTGGTATTATAAACCAATAAACTTGTGGCTGGTGAAGGAATGGTAACTGTATCTGTTGTAGAAGACAAACTTATTCTAGGAATTAGCAAGCCTGAATTAGTACTTTCTATCTCAAGAATAGAAGAAGGATCGGGTGAGGTGGTACCAATTCCTATTTGGGAAACTAGTTTTTGATTAGAAAAAAAGAGCAAGGTTAATAGCATCGTTTTTAATAATCTACGCTTCATGTTAGTATAATTAATTTGTTTAGAGTAAAGATACTAAAAACTTATTTTAAATCATATCAAAACTAAAGCCTTCTCTTTATTAAATGCGTCCGTAATACATGGCTTTCACAATACCATCAGAAAGTCCAATTTTAGGTACAAAAATTTGCCTTGCGCCACTCCATTTCATTGCACTCAAATAAATGCGAGTTGCGGGAATAATAACGTCGGCACGATCGGGATTTAAACCTAACTCGGAAATTCGCTGTTCGTAGGTTAAACTATTCAATTTTTGATACTGCGAATTGATATACAAATACGAAAGTGGTTTTTCTTGATGTTTTTCTGATAATTTGAACAATTTATTGATATTTCCACCAGAACCAATCATGGTAATTTCTTCGTAAGGTGCTGTAACGGTCTTAATCCATTTTTCAATTTCTGTCCATACTATATCATTTACCATGTTGTTTAACAAACGTACCGTACCATTTTTAAAGGAGCGTGAGGCCACAATTTTACCACCTGAAAAGATAGAAAATTCGGTACTTCCACCACCTACATCTACATATAAGAAGGTTTTATCCGAATTGATAAACTGTTTTAAATCGGAAGAAGCAATAATGGATGCTTCTTTTTTACCATCGATAATTTCAATTTTAATATCTGCTTTTTTCTTGATAAGAGCCAAAATTTCATCGTTATTAATGGCTTCTCGCATGGCAGAAGTAGCACAAGCCTTATATTTTTCAACTTTATGCACTTTCATCAGCAATTTGAAGGCTTTCATAGCGTCTACCATTCGGTCAATATTCTCATCCGAAATTTCTCCCACGGTAAAGGCTTCTTGACCTAAACGAATAGGTACCCGTACTAATGAACTTTTATTAAATTGAGCAGGTTTTCCTTGTTCTTCTACAATATTAGTAACTAATAGACGCATGGCATTGGAACCAATATCTATAGCTGCATATTTTTTTAATGTAATCATTTAGTTCTAATTTTGAAGCAATGTATGGGTTTACAATTCTTCAATTTTGGTTACTTTATTTTTTTCCGTAGCTGCCTCCATTTTTTCTTTGTAATAATTGTACATTTCTAATTGGGCTCTAAATGGTTTTTCGCCATCTACTTTTCGGTATTCATTTTTTAAATTTTCAGAATGAATTCGTGCTTTTACATTTGCTTTCCAGCCAATTTCAAAGGTTTCTATTAATTCCTTTTTAATTTCTTCATCGTAAATAGGACAGGTTACTTCTACACGTGCATCAATGTTTCGGGTCATAAAATCAGCCGAAGAAATATAAATTTCTGGTTCACCGTTGTTTCCAAAAATATATACTCGCGAGTGTTCCAAATAATTATCTACAATACTAATGGCTTCAATATTTTCACTCATGCCTTTCACACCAGGAATCAAACAACATATCCCTCTAATTATCATTTGAATTTTAACACCTGCATTACTCGCTTCATACAGTTTATCAATCATTTTAAAATCGGAAACGCTATTCATTTTCAGCTTAATATAAGCTTCTTTTCCAGAAAGTGCATTCATAATTTCTCGATCAATTAACTTAATAAATTTGGATCTCGTATAATGAGGAGATACAAATAAATGTTTGTATCGGTGTACTTTATAATTGATCTCGAAGAAATCAAAAACTTTAGCAACATCTTTTAAAATAGGCGTATTGGAAGTAAACAAAGTAACATCGGTGTATACTTTCGCTGAATTTTCATTAAAGTTACCTGTCGAAATAAAACCATATCTCCTAATTTTAGCTTCTTCAATTCTTTCGATATAACAAATTTTACTATGTACTTTTAACCCTTTAATTCCAAAGATAAGATGAATACCTTCCGTTTGCATTTGTTCAGCATACGAAATATTACTCGCTTCATCAAAACGGGCTTGTAATTCAATTTGAACGGTTACTTTTTTACCATTTTTAGCTGCATTAATCAAAGAACTAATAATCTGTGAGTTTTTAGCCAAACGATACAAGGTAATTTTAATAGAAACTACTTTTGGATCCAAAGCCGCTTCTCTTAAAAACTTAATAATATAAGAGAACGATTGGTAAGGAGCATTTAACAGATAATCTTTATGGCGGATTTTTTCTAAAATACTTCCTTCCAAATTTAATCCAGGAATCGATAAGGGTGGATTTTTTTTGTACAACAAATCGTAACGTCCTAAGTTTGGAAAATTCATATAATCTCTCCGATTATGATACCTTCCACCTGGAATAATACTATCGGATCTATCAATATGCATACGTTCCAGTAAAAAAGCTAAGGTATCTTTTCCGATGGCTTGATCATACACAAAACGAACGGGTTCACCTACTCTTCTTTCTTTTACGCTGTCCGAAACTTTTTCGATAAAACTCTTACTCAAATCACTATCAAATTCTAACTGAGCATCTCTTGTAATCTTAATCATGTGAGCGGAAATACTTTCGTAATTGAAAATATTAAAAATAGAATTCAAGTTCAAACGAATGACATCATCTAATAAAATGATAAACTGTTTCTCAGAGTTAGAAGGTAAAACTACAATTCGGTTAATGGTACTCGGAATTTCAACTACAGCATAACGAATTTCTTTTTCTTCATTAGTACCTTCCTGTTCTGGTTTCATCACCAATTTAATCGCTAAATAACCCGATGTATCTTTCAACAAAGGAAATTTATCCAAGTCATTTAACATGATTGTCACAATAGCGGGACTAACAGTTTGAATAAAGTAATCGCGAATAAAAAGTTCTTGCTCTTTGGAAATTTGTTTTTCGTTAAGAATAAAAATATTCTCTTTTTCAAGCTTTTGCTCAATTTCACTTAAAATACGTAAACTTTCAGATTGATGTTCAATTACAATTTCTGTAATTTCCTTTAGCAATTGTTCGGCAGAGATTCCTCCTAAAATTTTTTCACTATCCACGTTTTCAAAGCGCATTCTACGGATAGCCGCATAACGCACTCTAAAAAATTCGTCTAAATTATTTGAAAAAATTCCTAAAAATCGCAAACGATCTAAAAGCGGTACCGATTCATCAGCTGCTTCTTGTAAAACTCGAGCGTTAAATGTAAGCCAACTTTTTTCTCTATCAATGTATTTGTTTTGCTGTATGTTGCTCATTTTTGTAATGACTTGGGAAAACGGTTTTTATAGTTTCTCCTTTTTTAAGATGGGTCCAATCATCAATATCAAATTGCATTGATACAAAACCTGAAGTTGGAACATTATCTATAAAAAGGCTTCCAAATTTATTAACAAAATTTGTAATAGCTTCATTATGTCCAAAAAGAATTAGGTTATCATATCGATTTTCACATTTTTTTATGATTTCTTCCAATCTTTTTTCATCAAAAGTATACAGCTCATCTTTGATGATAATCGTTTCAAATGGAATTGTTAAATTTTGAGAGTAAATCATAGCCGATTCTCTAGCTCTCTTAGCACTACTCGACCATACAATAAATGACTTTGGTAGACTCGTTTCAATATTTGAAGATATTAATAGAGCATCATGAATTCCTCTTTTAGATAATGGCCTTTCAATATCGTTTACAGGTAAATCCCAGCTTGATTTGGAGTGACGAATAAGGATTAAATTTTTCATAATCATTTATTTAGTCATATAAAGTAAGTGTTTTTTTTTTATATAAACTAACATTTTATTCAAAAATTAACTAGAAAATTAAATTCTAAAAAAAAGAGCTTTGTTTTGAAAAAATCGGCTAAATATTCACAAATTAAGTATCATTTTACTACTATATCTTTAAAGAAAATGTTTTATATAGAAATTAAATCTTATTTTTATATAACTTTATTACTAAAGAATAAAGAGGGTCTTACGCCTATGCTAAAAATTGTATTTTTCATCTTTACGTTGTTTCCTTTTTTGTTTGCTTTTTCTCAACAGGATTCGCAATACACGCAATATATGTATAACACCTTACAAATTAATCCTGCTTATGCAGGAAGTAGAGATATCATGAGTATATTTTTGTTGCATCGAAATCAGTGGTTAGGTTTGAATGGTGCTCCAGTTACCAGTAATTTTTCCATTCATACCCCTTTAGGTGTTAGTAATTTTGGAGCGGGTTTATCATTTACTAGAGATGAAATTGGTCCCACAGTTACCCATTTGATTAGTGCTAATCTTGCCTATTTTGTACCTCTTACTAATACCTATAAATTAGCTGTTGGTTTGAATGCATCGGTCAATTTGTTTCATTTAGATGTAGGCAAACTTACCCTTTATCATCAAAATGATCCTGAATTTCAAAATATAAACACTAAATTTTCTCCTAATTTAGGTGTAGGTCTTTATTTATTTTCAGAAAATACGTATGCCGGTATATCCGTTCCTAATTTTTGGGAAAGTTATCGATATAACGATAATTCTCTAGCTATTTTTAAACAAAAAATGCATTTTTATTTATTAGCTGGTAAAGTGTTTAGTTTGCATGAAAATTTAGATTTTAAACCTGCAGTACTAACAAAAATAGTGGAAGGTGCGCCTTTGCAAATAGATCTTACGGCTAATTTTTTAATTCAAGACCAATTAACCTTAGGCGTTGCCTATCGATGGGAAGCTGCTTTGAGTGGATTAATAGGCTTTCAAATTTCAAAATCATGGTTTATTGGTTATGGATATGATTCAGAAACTACCCAACTTCGTAATTATAATTCGGGTTCGCATGAAATCTTTTTGCGTTATGAATTTAATCAATCATCCCGAATTACCGCACCTCGATTTTTTTAATAGTAAATGAATATGAAGAAAATTTTACTACTTCTCACCTCTTTTTTTTGCCTCTATAGCGTCGCGCAAAGAACAGCTATAGCTATTGCTGATAAGAAATATGAAAAATACGCTTATATTGATGCTATAAAAATCTATGAAAAAGTAGTAGAAAAAGGATATAAATCTCCAGAATTAATCAAAAAAATTGCCAATGCCTACTATTTTAATGGTGATTTACAAAAAGCGGCTCTTTGGTACAAATCCCTTTTTGATACCCCAGAAAGTAAAATAGAACCCGAATACTATTATAGATATGCTCAAACTTTAAAAAGAATCGAAAATTATGAAGAAGCTTCCTATTATTTAAAAGTATATTATGAAAAAATAGGCACAAATGTCACTGATTCTTTATTTAATTTTACTACCCTTGTAACTCATAAGAACTCATATATTGTTCAAAGTACTAATTTAAACTCTCCATATTATGACTTTGGACCAGCTTATTATAATGACGAAATTGTATATGCCTCTTCCCGATCAGATTTAGCTTTGGTAAAAAAAACACATCAGTGGACGGAACAAAATTTTACCGATTTATATAAAGCTTCTAAACAAAATGATACGTTATTTTTTCAACCCATAAATTTTTCATCAACTGTAAATAGTCAATTCAATGAAGCAACAGCTGTGTTTACCAAAGATGGAAAAACCATGTATTTCACCAGAAATAATTATTTGGAAGGCAAAAAAGGAAGAGATAAAGGAAAGAATAAAGAAAACACAACACTTCTTAAAATTTATAAAGCCAGTTTTAGTAATGGAACATGGACTAACATTAAGGAACTTCCCATAAATAGTGATAATTTTAACACGGCTCATCCTGCTTTAAGTGTTGATGAAAAAACACTTTATTTTGCGTCGGATCGACCTGGAACTTTAGGAGGAGCCGACATTTTTAAAGTAGCAATAAAAGATAACAATCAGTATGGAAAAGTGGAGCATTTAGGTGACTTAATTAATACGGTTGGAAGAGAATCCTTCCCATATTTAGCACCAAATGGGAAACTTTATTTTGCATCAGACGGACATCTTGGTTATGGTGGTTTAGATATTTTTGAATCAAACTATGAAAATTCTTCTTTCCAAAAACCTATTAATATGGGAAAACCAATAAATAGTGTTTCAGATGATTTTGGATTCATAACTAAAGATTTAAAAACAGGATATTTCACTTCAAATAGAACTGAAGGCTTAGGTTTTGATGATATTTACCAATTTAAACCTTGTAAAGTTACTGTTAATCTCCACGTTACCGATACACAAACGCAAGATGCCATTTTAAACCCAATGATAACTTTACAAGATGAAGAAGGAAATCCAATAAATACCAATGTTACCTACAAAGATGGCTTTTATTGGATCGAAATGGAATGCCATAAAAAATATTTTTTGCGTACGCAACACCCAGAATACGAAACGGTTGAACAACCTATTGAACCTGTAAATACTTCCATTTCAATGGAAATTCAATTACAACGTACTATTTTTCCTTTTGAAATTGGAACCGATTTAGCCAAGGTCTTTGATATTAGTATTATTTATTTTGATTTGGATAAATCCAATATTAGACCTGATGCAGCCAGAGATATTCAAAAAGTGATTGAAGTAATGAAAGAATACCCTAAAATGCATGTGGCTATCCGTTCCCATACCGATAGTAGACAAACTCATAAATACAATGAAGGATTATCTGACCGCAGAGCTAAATCTACATTTGCGTTTATGGTTGCAAATGGAATTGAAGCAGAGCGATTAACCGCACAAGGCTTTGGAGAAGTAGAACTAGTAAATGAATGCGCTGATGGTGTGTATTGTAGCGAAGAAGACCATCAAAAAAATCGTAGAAGTGAATTTATAGTTACCAAAGTGGAATAATTCACTTTAATCACAATAAGAAAAGAAAAAAGGCATTACGTTGGCGGTAGTAATGCCTTTTTAACAAACAAATAAACAAACATGAAAAATTTATATATTATAAATACTTTTTTCTTATTTTAAAATTTATACGATTCAGGGCAAAAAGGTATAAATCGATTTTTAATCTTGTAAATATCTCTTATTACATATTTACAAGACAAAGATACAACAAAATCGCTTAACTGCAAATAAAATCGATGAAATACACTAAATTTTAACATTTTTAACTCAATTTAGGATTTATGGGGATAATCTATCAATATTCCAGTAGTATTTTTCTGACAATTTATATCGTATTCTATCATGTAAACGATTGGGTCTTCCTTGCCAAAATTCTACTTCGACGGGTCGTACTAAAAATCCACCCCAGAAATCTGGTCGAGGCACTTCTTTATTTTCAAATTTTTGCTCTAAATCTTTTAACTTATTTTCCAGATAAGTCCTATTGGGAATAATTTCACTTTGATGAGAAACCAATGCTCCTAATTGGCTGCCTACTGGTCTAGATGCAAAATAATTATCGGAATCCTGAGAAGAGGTTTTCTCGGCAATTCCTTTTATAATCACTTGGCGTTCCATTGAATGCCAGAAAAAAGACAAACAAATATTCGGATTTGAAAGTATAGCCTTCCCTTTTTCTGATTCATAGTTGGTATAAAAAATAAAACCTTCTTCATTGAATTTTTTTAATAAAACCACTCTACTTTTAGGAAAACCATCTAAGCCTAACGTAGCAACTGTCATGGCATTCACTTCATCTACACCTCCAAAATCTTCCACTTCATGAAACCATCGATTAAAAAGATTAATCGGATCTTCTGGTAGGTTTGTTTCTAAAAGTTCGCTTTTTTCGTAAGATTTTCTATAATTACTTAAATCTGACATGATTATAAAATTAGACTACAAAGGTAGTAATAAGCTAAGAATTGGATGCGTTAACAAGTACTAAAAAAGTGATAATTTAGCCCTGATGGCAGTGAAAATCCTTTTTTACAGGTACTATTTTAAATTGGTTTGGACAAAAATGGGTCTAACAATCTAAAAAAGATTGCAACAAACAGCAGGAATTGCATAGCCAAGAAAGCATCCAATTTGCGCTACTAAAAATTATTTTTTTTTCTTGGTAAAAAAATTATACAAGAATCTAATAATTTTGGTAAAATATGTTTCAGAGTTCGATTTCTTTTCCATCATCTCCTAAAATTACGTTATTAAAAATAGTTTGAGCTTCTTCTTTAAATAATTCTATATTTCCATATCTAGTGGAATAGTGTCCCATAATTAAGGTTTTAACTCTAGCTTTTAAAGCTATAGTTGCAGCTTGTTTTGCGGTTGTATGCATGGTCTTTTCAGCTAAATGCGCTTCACTTTCTAAAAAAGTAGTTTCATGATACAAAGCATCAACCTCACTTATAATGGGTAGAATATTTTCGTTATAAACCGTATCACTACAAAAGGCATAACTTTTTTCTGGCTCTGGGTCGAAAGTTAGCTCTTTATTTAATATAATTGTACCATCTTCTAAAATAATATCTCCTCCAAATTTAATTTTTTGATAATAACAGGTATCAATTTTATGCTTTTCTACGGCTTCAATATTCAGTTTTCGTTGTTGATTCTTTTCTTGAAATAGATAGCCATTGGTATAAATTCGGTGCTTCAATGGAATGGTCTTGACCACCACTTTTTCGTCTTCAAAAACAGTTTCACTTTCAGTTCCTTCTAATTCGTGAAAAAAAAGTTGGTATCCAGTATACGAACCTGAAGCTCTTAATTGCATTAAAATTAACTCTTTAATTCCTTTTGGTCCGTATACATGCAAGTCATTTTCTCTATTAAGAAGCATAAAGGTAGAAATTAAACCTACTAAACCGTAAAAATGATCTCCATGTAAATGAGAAATAAAAATATGGTTTATTCTAGAGAACTTAATTTTATGTTTTCGTAATTGTACTTGTGTTCCTTCTCCACAATCAATTAAAAACATCTGATTTTTTATTTCTAAAACTTGTGCTGTTGGATTGGTAATCGTTCGAGGCGTGGCTGCATAACAACCTAATATGGTTAGTTTCAAATTGGTAATTTAAGTTTGGGCATTATCTTTCTTGCTATCTCTTAATGAAATAAACAGGCTCACAATTAATAGTACATTTGCAATAATAGCTAAGTATTTAATTTCTCCTTCCGAAATAGAAAGATAAATATTGATGATAAGTAAAACCAAAGCAGCAATGGCTACTCCAATTCTTACATTATTGATTCCTGTATTTTTTTTATAAAAATCCATTTTTTTAAAAACCTAAATCACGTTCAATTTCTTCCATTTCAATAATATCATGTGCTTCCAATAGAGAAGGTACAACAGTTAAATCATCTGGCAATTCATTAAATTCAACTGCATCACTAACAATTACAAAAGATTTTTTGGCTTTTTGATGTTGTTTGGCTAATTTTTTAAAATTAATAATATCAGAAATTGTTACATTTTTATCTTGTGTAACATCTAAGATAAGATTTTGATCTTTATAAGAAGCATATTGATTGGAAACATTATCAATAAAAGCAAGTATATCCCCTTTGGTTTCTCTCAATATAGTTGTATGTCCTTTTTTATCTACTTTCATGATATAAATTACATCGTTTAATGACTTTACTTAAATTTGTAACTAAAATACTTGTTTTTTTTTAAAAAATAGCAAAATAAAAGCCTTTATTGTTTAATCTTACTAGCCAATAAATAGATAACAGCCATGCGTATAGCAACACCATTTTCTACTTGGTTTAAAATAACAGATTGTTGAGAATCTGCCACATCAGACGTTATTTCTACGCCTCTATTAATAGGTCCAGGATGCATAATTACAATTTCTTTATCTAAAGAATCTAAAAACTCTTTGGTAACACCATATTGCTGTGCATATTCTCTGGTAGAAGGGAAATAATTAACGTCTAAACGTTCGTTTTGAACGCGAAGCATATTCGCTACATCTGCCCATTCTAATGCTTTACGAAGGCTCGGTTCGACTTTTACACCTAAAGATTCAATATATTTTGGTAATAATGTTTTTGGTCCACAAACTTTAACTTCTGCACCTTGTAACTGTAAAGCAAAAATATTGGATAAGGCAACTCTAGAGTGCAGAATGTCTCCCACTATTACAATTTTTTTACCTGCTACTTCACCTAGTTTTTCTCTAATGGTATAACTATCTAACAAAGCTTGTGTAGGATGTTCATGTGCACCATCACCAGCATTTACAATACTTGCATTTACATTTTGTGATAAAAAATGAGCTGCGCCTGGACTGCTATGACGCATAACCACCATATCTACTTTCATAGATAAGATGTTGTTTACCGTATCAATTAGTGTTTCTCCTTTTTTAACGGACGATTGTGCAGCTGAAAAGCTAATAACATCTGCCGAAAGTCTCTTTTGAGCCAGTTCAAAAGACAACTTGGTACGGGTGCTATTTTCAAAGAAAATATTAGCAATAGTAATATCTCTTAAGGAAGGCACTTTTTTAATAGGACGATTAATAACTTCTTTAAAGTGATCTGCCGTTTCAAAAATTAAATCAATATCATTTTTATTAATGTGCTTAATTCCAATTAAATGATTTACTGATAATTCTTTCATTTAGGTTGTTGTGTTGTCGTTGTTGTTATTTTTTTTGTTCTAATAATACTAAATCTTCACCGTCATTTTCTTTCCATTTTACTACCACTTTTTCGTCATTAATTGCATCTACTTGTCTGCCTCTGTAATCGGGTTGAATGGGTAAATGACGACTAAATCTTCTGTCGATTAAAGTTAGTAATTCGATTTCTGAAGGTCTTCCAAAAGATTGAATAGCTGTTAATGCGGAACGAATACTTCTACCAGTATATAATACATCATCAATGAAAACTACTTTTTTGTCTTCAACTATACAATTGATTTCAGTTTTATTGGCTTCTAATGGCTTTTCTCCTCTTCTAAAATCATCTCTAAAAAAAGTGATATCTAAAAATCCCAATTGAAGGTTTATAATCCCATATTCCTCTTTTAAAACGGTTGCTAATCGCTGTGCTAAAAATTTTCCTCTGGGTTGAATTCCTATTAAAATAGTATTGGAGAAATCAAGATGATTTTCTATAAGTTGGCAAGCCAAACGATGTAATATGATATTGACCTCTTTAGCAGTTAGCAATATTTTTTGACTCATTGTGTTGTATTGTTTGGTGTGTAAATTTACAATAAAAATCTCAATTTTAATTTGGTAAAAAAAAGTTTTAAAAATGTAAATAAATTCGTATCTTTATAAGGCAATGTAACTCAGTAAATTATGTATCGAATTATTTATCTAAGTTCTGCTACAACCAAATTTACAAACGAAGAAATTCTGACCTTATTAAATGCTTCAAGAAAAAGCAATGAAGCAAATGATATTACAGGTTTACTCTTGTATTCCGATGGCAATTTTCTTCAAATTATTGAAGGCAAACAAAAAAAAATTAAAGCCTTGTATGCCAAAATAAACATGGATCAGCGACATCGAAATATCATTAAAGTCTTTGAAGGTAAAGTTTCGCATCGAATTTATCCCAAATGGCATATGGGTTTTAACTCTATTGATAAAGATTTTGATAATCAAACAAGTAAAACTGATTCCTATCAACCTATTAGTGATTAAGATGATTTAATTGCTTCTACTTTTATTGCAACTTTTTTAAAATCCAACAAAGAAAAAATGAATATAAAATAAAAAAATCCCGATTGCAATCGGGATTCATATTTTAAGCATACATTGCTTTTCTTTGTTCTTTAATTTTTGGATCTTCTAAATATTCATCGAAAGTCATATAACGATCAATTACTCCTTTTGGTGTAATTTCTAAAACTCTATTGGCAACGGTTTGAGCAAACTCATGATCATGAGTTGTAAATAAAACGGAACCTTTAAAGTTTTTTAAGGAATTATTAAAAGCTGTAATAGACTCTAAGTCTAAGTGATTGGTTGGTTCATCTAGCATTAATACATTGGCACGAAGCATCATCATTCGAGATAACATACAACGTACTTTTTCACCTCCTGATAAAACATTACATTTTTTTAAGGCTTCTTCTCCCGAAAAAATCATTTTTCCAAGGAAACCACGCACATATACTTCATCTCTTTCTTCTTCTGTTTTTGCCCATTGGCGTAACCAATCTACTAAGTTTAAATCGGATTTAAAGAAATCATGATTTTCAGCTGGTAAATAGGATTGAGTTGTTGTAATTCCCCAATCAAAAGTACCAGAATCAGGTTTTTGATTTCCATTTAATATTTCATAAAAGGCAGTTGTAGCACGAGAATCTTTTGAAAAGACAACAACTTTATCTCCTTTTGCCATGTTTAAATCTACGTTGCTGAACAAAACCTCTCCATCAATGGAAGCACTTAAATTTTGTACATTTAAAATTTGGTCTCCAGCTTCACGCTCCGTTTCAAAAATAATAGCTGGATATCTTCTACTTGAAGGTTTAATCTCATCTAAATTTAATTTTTCAATCATTTTTTTACGTGAAGTAGCCTGTTTTGATTTTGCTACGTTAGCGCTAAAACGACGAATAAACTCTTCTAATTCTGCTTTTTTCTCTTCTGCTTTTTTGTTTTGTTGTGCTTTTTGTTTGGCTGCTAATTGACTTGACTCATACCAAAATGTATAGTTACCAGAGTAATGATTAATTTTTCCAAAGTCGATATCAGAAACATGTGTACAAACAGCATCTAGAAAGTGACGGTCGTGTGAAACAACCAATACAGTATTTTCATAATTTGCTAGGAAATTTTCTAACCAACCAATCGTTTCAAAATCCAAATCATTGGTAGGCTCATCCATTATCAATACATCTGGATTTCCAAAAAGAGCTTGTGCTAATAAGACACGAACTTTTAATTTTCCTTCTAATTCGCTCATTAAAGTATAATGGTAATCTGATGAAATACCTAAATTAGATAACATGGCTCCAGCATCTGAATCGGCATTCCATCCATTCATTTCATCAAATTGCAACTGCAACTCTCCTATTCTATCTGCATTTTCATCGGTATAATCCAAATACAAAGCATCCATTTCACTTTTAATAGCATGTAAGACTTTATTTCCCATTAAAACTGTTTCCAAAACCGTATATTCATCAAACATATTGTGATTTTGGTTTAAAACCGACATACGTTTTCCTGGTTCTAGTATGACTCTTCCTGATGTAGGGTCAATCTCACCTGATAAAATTTTCAAAAAAGTAGATTTCCCAGCACCGTTAGCGCCAATGATTCCATAGCAATTCCCTTGAGTAAAGGTTACATTTACTTCATCAAATAAAATACGTTTACCAAATTGAACTGATAAATTAGAAACTGTTAACATTATTATTGTTTTTATAAAATTGTTGCAAAAGTAGAAAAAAATATGCAGTTTTGGAATCCTAATGGAGCTATAAGTTATATTATGCTTATTTTAACGCATCATTAACAAGACCTTTAACATGTAAAATTTATTTTTGTTCTCTAATAATTAGTAAATTAATAAATGATTCAAAACAATATTAAATACTTTTTACCCTTATCTATCTTAGCTTTAACCACATTATTTTCTTGTAAAAAAGTCTTTCAATCAGACAATTATGTGGCTTATTTTGGTGGAGAAATTATTAATCCTCAAGACAACTACGTTTTATTCATGAAGGATGAAACCGTTATTGATACCATCTTTCTAGATAAAAACAATCGTTTTTTGCATAAGTTTGATTCGTTAGCTCCAGGCCTTTACACCTTTAAACATGCTCCTGAATTTCAATACATTTATTTTGATAAAAATGACAGTTTAATGATTCGTTTGAATTCATTAGATTTTGACAATTCTTTGTCGTTTTGTGGAAGAGGTGATGAAAAAAATAACTTCTTAATTGATTTATATTTAAAAAACGAACAAGATCGTTCAAATTTATATGACATTTTAGATAAAGATCTAGAAACCTACACAAATGCAATTGATTCGAGTTATAAAAACAGAAGAACTTACTATCAAAAAAGAAAATCTCAGATTAATTGGAATGATAATTTTGATGCAGTAGCTCAAGCGGGCGTGGATTTACATTATTTTTATAAAAAAGAATTATATCCCTATGTACATGAATATAAAACGGGAGAAAATATTTGTCCCAAATTACCTAAAGATTATTACTCTTATCGAAAATCATTAAATCTTAATAATCCTGAACTTGGTAGTTTTTCACCATTTATAAAATATGTTTCGGCTTTACTAAATAATGTAACTTATGAGAAAGGGAAATGTAAACTCGAAACCAAATCGCTAGAAAAAAATATTGCAAAATTAAATATAGCAGATACCCTATTAAAAGATCAAAATGTTAAAAATATAGTTCTCAATAATATTGCATACATGTATCTTTTAGAAGATCAAAACATGTACAATAATAAAAAATTTATTGATCGCTATATTGAGCTTTCTTCAGATGAAGAAAAACATAGAGAAGTAACTCAAATTTATAATGCGGTTCAAAATTTAAAAGTGGGTAATCAACTACCGAAAATCGATTTAATTGACAAAGATTCTAAAAACGTTTCTATTAATGATTTTATTAAGAATCAGGAAACTGTAGTTTTCTTTTGGACTACTCATGCTGAGTCCCATATTAAATCCGTTCATGAAAAGGTAATTTTATTAAAAGAAAAACATCCAAACATTAATTTTATTGCAATTAATATTAATGATTCCAAAGAAAATTGGTTAGAAACCTTTAAAAAGTATAATTTTAAAGATGTCGTGGAATTAAAAGCAACTAATTTTGATGAAATTAAAGAAAATTGGGTAATTACCAAAGTGCATAGAACTATTATTTTAAATCCTGATGGGTCTATTAAAAATGCTTTTGCAAATTTATTTGATGCTCATTTCGAAAAGAACTTATAATTATTAATTCTTCATAAAAATAAAAAGAGCGGTTTTCAAATAAAACCGCTCTTTTTTTATTTTAATATGAAATCAGAATTCTATTTATTTCCTTTTTCAAAATCAGCAATAAACTGAGCCAAACCAATATCTGTTAAAGGATGCTTTAATAACCCTAAAATGGAAGATAAAGGACCTGTCATTACATCAGCACCAATTTTAGCACAATTTACAACATGCATGGTATGACGCACAGATGCTGCTAAAATTTGTGTATCAAAACCGTAGTTATCATATATTTGACGAATTTCATCAATTAAATTTAAACCATCTGTAGATACATCATCTAAACGACCTAAGAAAGGAGAACAGTAGGTAGCTCCAGCCTTTGCCGCCAATAAAGCTTGACCAGCAGAAAAGATTAAAGTAACATTCGTTTTAATTCCTTTATCAGAAAAATATTTACATGCTTTAATTCCCTCCTTAGTCATAGGTAATTTTACAACGATTTGCTCATGCAAATCTGCTAATTCTTCTCCTTCTTTAATCATTCCATCATAATCCACTGCATTTACTTCTGCGCTTACATCACCATCAACAATATTACATATGTCAACGTAATGCTTTAGAATATTGTTTTTCCCAGTTATACCTTCTTTTGCCATCAAAGAAGGATTGGTAGTTACACCATCTAATACTCCTAACGCTTGTGCTTCTTTAATTTGATCTAAATTAGCTGTGTCAATAAAAAATTTCATACTTTTTTGTTTTATTTACTAAGTGTGTTGTTTAAAAATGCAAAATTACAATTTATTTCTTCAGATTTCGAAATAAATATTACAACTTATAATGATTCATCAATAAGCGTTCATAAACGGTATCTGGCAATATTCTCTTTAAAACAATAGAAAACTTTTGCATAAAAGCCCCTACTCGATAATGAATTTTTGGATTTTTGGCGTTTATAATTTTTAAAACTATTTCAGCCATTTGTTTTGGATCACTACCTGTATCAACATGCTCATTCATCATTGACAATGTCATTCCATATGTTTTTTTATAAGCTGATCCTTCTATAACGGGTGCGTGATATCTTCCTGCAGCAATATTGGTTGCAAAATCACCAGGAGCTACATTTGTAATTCGAATTCCAAAAGATTGTACTTCCATATTCATCGCTTCAGTAATTAACTCCAAGGCACCTTTAGAAGCCGAATAGACACCTCTAAAAGGTAATCCCATATAACCTGCAATTGATGTTACATTTATTATTAATCCACTCTTTTGCTTACGCATTTGTGGTAAAACCGCTTTCATAGCTTCAATTGGGCCAAACAAATTAGTTTCAAAATTATTTTTTATTTCATCGCTTGGAATTTCCTCCAATGGCCCAGTAATTCCTACACCTGCATTATTTATCAATACATCAATCCTATCTTCTTTAGCAATTAATTCTGAAACTGCTTTATGAATACTTTCTGCATTTCTTACATCTAAAGCTAATAAAGGAATTCTCGAATTGGAAATTCTTTCCGGATTTCTACTAGTACCATAAACAATATATCCTTTATCTAATAAATATTCTCCTATGGCTTTACCAATTCCTGAGGAAGCTCCTGTAATAAAAATAACTTTGCTCATTTTTTACATTTAAAGTGCGAAATTAAAACTTTTAATAGGTTATTTAAAACTATTTCATACAAATTCCTAAACCCGATTTTTCAGACAATAGAATTTTACCTTTATCAATAGTAGTTCCATCAGCTAAATCATTCGCAATTAAATTGGCTCCATCTAAATCTACATAATCTGCAAATGGAGTTAGAACTGCTCCAGCTGAAATACCAACAGTACTTTCTGTCATACAACCAATCATAATTTTAAAATTATTTTTTTTAGCTTCACGAATCAATTCTAAAGCAGGAGTTAAACCACCCACTTTAACTAATTTGATATTGATTGTTTTATAATGAGAAATTAACCGAGATAAACCTTCCTTTTCTTGACAATCTTCATCAGCCATCCAATTCGCTTTTTTGGAAGCATTTAATTGAACGAAATTGGAATAACCAATAGGCATCGGTTGTTCAATATAATGCAATCTTTCAGCAAGAGTATGATCTTCTAATAGTTTGCAATCTTCAATCGAAAAACTACCATTAGCATCCAAAGCGATTTCTTTATCTGTTTCTAATAGTGCTTCAATTGAATCAAGATTACACGTATTACATTTTACTTTAAATTTTTGCCAATGGAATGTATTGATTTTTTCAATTTGTTCTTCAACTGAAGCAATACTTATGGTTAAAGAAGATTCTGGAAGTATTGTATACGATAGGTCATTAAGACTTAAAAAATTTTTATGCTCTAACTTACCAAATAAATCCCAATAAGCGCAATCTAAAGCGGAAGTTAAAAAAGTAGACAAATTAAGTTGTTTTAAAAAATCGTAAAACAAAATAGGGTGTTGAATGGTTTGTTTCTCAATCTGAGATTGAATTCGGGTGAGTGAATCTATTAAATCTTTTGATTGGATGCCATAATAATCAATTGCTGTACATTCGCCATAACCAGAAATGCCGTTTTGACTTAAAGTAACTATTATAGCTTCTCTATAAGTGTAGGCACCATAACTAATAGTAAAGGTTTCTTTTAATTGCAATTGAACGAGCTGCCAACGTAATTTCATAATTTTTAGAATTGGCATAAAAATAAAAAATCCCCAGAAAGGAGACTAAAGAAATGCAAAAAAGATGGAGAAATAAAAAAATGGCAAGCGACCTACATCGCACCGCTACAACCGCTTACCCTTGCTGCGTTCCCACCCTGGGGGAGTCTGCAGGAGCTGGTCGTGTAGGACTTGCCGGTGCAAATATACAAACATTTTATATTTTTGCAAGGACAATTGTAACTTTAAAAAATCGTTGTATATTGTACTAATAAAATTTTACTGTAATGATGAATCTTAAGCCATTCGCTTTCATACTATTAAGCCTTTTTATCAATTCTTGTGGGAATAACAAAAATGATGAAAAAAATTTATTTTCTATTGATACTTCTGCTCTAAAGCAGGTTTATCAACTAAATGAACGCGTTAATTTAGTGCTAAAAAATGAAAATAACGAAACAATTGATTCGGTAGTCTATTTTATAAATGACAATAAAATTGGGTCAGTAAAAAACAATGCTTCTTTTCCATTTGATTTAAAGAATCAAAAATTAGGGTACCAAGGTGTAAAAGCGATTGTATACGCAAATGAAACTTTCTATGAAGCCAATGCCAATTTTATGGTAGCTTCAAATGTCAATCCAAAAGAATTAAAATATAAAATTGTAAATACGTATCCTCATGATAATAAAGCTTACACACAAGGTTTCGAATTCTATCGAGATACGCTTTATGAAGGGACAGGAAATGGTGAAGGGAAAGGAACAGGAACTAGAGGTATTTCTAGCTTGCGTAAAACCAATTATAAAACAGGTGAAGTTTATAAAACAGTACCGCTAGGACAAGAATATTTTGGTGAAGGGATTACCATCTTAAATAATAAAGTGTACCAATTAACTTGGTTGAATAATGAAGGTTATGTTTATAATGCAGATACCTTTGAAAAAATAAAAACCTTTAAATATTTTAAACAAATGCAAGGTTGGGGTTTAACCAATGATGGAAAGCATATTTACATGAGTGAAGGTAGTGAGAAAATTTACGTATTGGATCCAGAAACGCTTCAAGAAGTAGATTATATTAATGTTTATACTAAGAAATCTAAAATTGAAGCACTTAATGAATTGGAATGGATTGATGGAAAAATATGGGCCAATGTCTATGGTAGAGATGCCATTGCAGTTATTAATCCAAAAAATGGTGCTGTTGAAGGTATCATGAATTTGAGTGATTTAAAAACAAAGATTACACAACATCCAGATGTAGATGTTTTAAATGGTATTGCGTATAACCCAAAAACAAAAACTGTTTTTGTAACGGGTAAAAATTGGGATAAAACATTCGAAATTGTTCTTGATTAAAATTCATTGATGGCAACTAAAATTAAAATAAATATCCCCACTCCTTGTCATGAAAATTGGCTGGCTATGACAAAAGTGGAAAAAGGGAGGTTTTGTTCTAGTTGTCAGAAAAAAGTATATGATTTTACGAACGCTACAGATACACAAATCATTGCTGCTATTGATGATAATGACAATTTATGTGGTCGTTTTTTGAAAAGTCAATTAAATCGAACCATTGAAAAACCCAATCAAAAAAGAAAGAAATGGTTGGCTTTAGCAACCTTAACTGGATTTTTAAGTTTGGCTACACAAGAGGCTTTTTCTCAAGGAGAACCTGTTAAAATTGTCCAAACGGATACAAACGTTAATTTTAATAAAATTAATTCTTCAAATAATTTGGATCCAATTATAATTGGTTCTATTAATGATTCATATGGTCCATTAGCCCATGCATCCATATTTATTAAAAATAAACAACATTTTGCAACTTCAGATTTTAATGGCAACTTTTCAATAAAAGCGAAACTTGGTGACACCTTGGTAGTTAATTATATTGGTTACAAGACTTACGAAGAAGTAATTATTCAAAACAAAAATGAATATAAAATTATTTTAGAAGAAGACATGATAATTGAGGATGAAACAATTGTAGTTGCAGGAGGTGCTTTTGTTAAAAGAAGTTTCTTCGGTAGAATCTTTCATAAAATAGGAAATCTATTTCGATAAAAAAAAGGGAGTTTCAACTCCCTTTTTTTTATATGTTATACAATAATATTCTTGGTTTAGGAAAATCTTCCGTTATTTTTGAAACCCATTTTTTAGCAATACGCAGTTCTTCTCCCATTATAAAATCGTTCTTATCCGCTTTAAAAAACTCCAAACGAATGTTCTCGTTTTGATCTTGCATTTCCAAAATTAATTCTAAAAGTGCAACTGACTTGGAGTTATTCTTTTGCTGATTAGTATAACTGTTTTTAATTTGGTTTACAGGAATTTTAAGTTTGGTATGATAGTCATTTTTGTCTCTAATAAAGAAAAGATATTCCTTATCGGTACTCATACCAATAATGGAGTTATCTGTCCAAGTATCAAATTCAAGTACTCGTTTATTTTCTTGAGCAGCAAATTCATTTAAAGTGTTTATAAGACGTTTTCTTTTTTTATTTAATTTATTATTGATTAAGAGAATAGGTATAAATATTAGTACAAAAAACAATATACCCATTAGGCTACTATATATATCCATTTTAATTTAAGTTTTGATTAATTATTCTTTTTTTACTAAAAAATAATTCTTTTTACCAAAAACTATGAAATGGAAAAATAATTTGAAACTTTGAAAAAGCAACAAGATTGTGATTTTGATTTTTTTCATTTAAAGTATTTAAAAAAGAAAAAAACAACTCCTTGTTTACTATAGATGTTGTAAAATAATTTAAAAAAGGGGAATCAACTTTACTTTCAACAAAGATTTCGTTAACCTCTTCAATAAAAAAATTTGGATTTTCAACTAAAAGTGAAGTAAGAGTACTTTTAGACGTGAAATGATATTGATCTTGATGAGAAGGTACAAATTGGTTTTGATTTGTAATATTATTTTCGCTCTTATTTAATAAAAACGAAAAAAGATATATTAAAATAAAGTACAACAGATACTTTTTCATTTGGAACCAATTTGCTAAAGTAAATTTAATCACTTTTAAAAGCAAAAAAGCAAAAATAATGTTAATTTATTTTTGCTTTTTAAAAGTATAGTTGGACTTAATATTATATCAATTCTTTCTTTTTTGCTCTTTTCTCTTTGTAATATACTTTAGAACTTATATAAATGGTCTTAGCAATTTCAGTATACACTTTCCCATCTGCATCAGTGATATTCAATAGCTTTATTAAATCCATTTCCTTTTCTTGTGCTACTCTTTCCATTATATATTGAATCTCATCTGGAGTAAACTGAAAAGTCACATAAGCCTTTTTATACACAGGTCTTTTAAATTTAATTTCGGTTGCTTTGTCCCAAACCACATATTCTTTCCCTAAAATTTGCATTAACTGAATCATATAAATAGGATCAGTCGCAGCAAACAAACTTCCTCCAAACATAGAACCAACATAATTCTTGTTTTTATAACTTAATCGAATAACCACTTTTACTTGATGCAAATCTTCGGAAACCGTTAGAATTTTTCCACAACTTCTTCGGTACATGGGAGATAAATTGAAAAGGATTTTAAATAACGTTGCTTTTTTAAAAAACCGATTCAAAAATTGAAATAGAGCGTCATACATCACATTATACTGTTAAATGTGACACAATGTCTTTTACAGGTAAAATAGCTTTGGTATGTTCTATACTTGGTCCTGCCACCCAAACCGTTTTATAGGTTACTTGTTTTGCTGCTTTTTCAGTTGCTTTCATTCCAATGTAAAAACGAACCATTTTAACCCACTTTTTTAAGGATTTATTTTTATTTAAAATACGTTCTAACCAACTTTGTTTGGTTCCTACTTTTTGAACATAAGGTGTATTGATAACAGTACATGGAGTTCCGGAAATTCGCTCCGTCATTACAATATCCTTTTCTCCATACTCTACACATGCTTGTTTGTACTCATCGGAAACACCTGCTTCAATTGAGGCTATAAAAGGACTTCCCACAGAAACACCAATAGCACCATAACGCAACATAGAATCTAACTCTTCTTTACTACCTACTCCACCAGCAGAAATAACGGGCAATGAAGTACCCTCATTTAACTGCTTTATTAATTCTTCCGGACTAATATTTCCTCTGTGACCACCTGCTTGATTATTTACTGCGATTAAAGCATCAGCTTGTAAACTTTCTACTTTTTTTGCAAAATTCAAATCGGTAACATCACAAAAAACTTTTATTCCCACCTTATGTGCCTCTCGAATTGTTTCTTCAGGACTACCTAAAGAAGTAATAATAAAATCTACCCCTTCTTCACATAAAACGCGAAGCTGTTCTTTATATTTAACGTTCGATTTATTTACAATTAGGTTATAACCAAAACTACCACCCTCAATTTTTGCTGCTTGTAACTCTTTAATGGAAGCTCTTAATTCTTCTAAAGTTCTATAATTGAGAGCTGGAATGCATCCAGCAACACCACTTTTCATTCCTTCTATCACCATTTTAGTATTGGATACTAAAAACATAGGTGCCATAATGATTGGATATTTTATTCCTAATATTGTAGTTAAATTTGGTTTTTCCATTGTAGTATAATTTTATTCAAATATAGGAAAGTTTTATTAAATAGTATGCATGCATACTATTTAATAAAAAAGATTATCTTTTTTTTCGAGAAGATGTCGTTTTAGAAACACTACCTTTTTTCATTTCATATTTATCAGAAGCCACATTATAAGCATAGGTGTTTTGTTGCGTTTTATTCTTCAAAATTAAGTCTCCATTTGGCAATAAAATAAATTCAAAACCTTCTTTTCTATTTCTTTCTTGAGTTTCAGAAGCCGTTTTATTTTTATCTAAAAAAACGGTCTCAACAATATGACTTGATTTTTGAACATTTCCAATCAACAATTCCTTTTTTGCCACATTCCAAATTTGAGACTCTACAATATCTTGATCTTCTTTCTTTAATTTGGTACTAATTGCATTTTTTTCTTCCCAATGAATATGATATAGTTTCACATTACTTGTTGAAAAAGGAGTTATTTTAAAATTTAAAGGAGTATAGTTAGTATTTTCAATTATTTTTAAGCGTAAAGTATCTTGAACCCCTTCATTTACAACAAATAAAACAAGTTGTTTCTTTTTATTAACTGTAATAATTTCTGCGGTAAGATTATCCACTTTTGCCAAAACTGTTTTGGTTGGTGTTTTTTTACTTGTAGCTTTCTTTTTTTGAGAAAAAGTAAGGGTGCTTGCTACTAATAGACAAATTAAAAATAATTGTTTCATAATTAAGGCTTTGTTTTATAGATTGGTAAAACTAACTTGAATAAAACATTATAAACTAAATATTTAGAATTTTATTGTCTATTTTCAAGATTGCCAAAATACGAAAAACATTGACACAAAAATAAAACACAAAAAACTTCTTTTTTGTAATTAAAATTATTCAAATGTTAAATAAATCTAATAATTTATTAATAAAATAATAATTCTACTTTTTTTCAAATAAATTTGAGAAAACAAAACCAATATAACCTATAACTTTAATTTATGTTAAAAAAAGTAACTTTACTTGCCACCTGCTTACTACTTGTATTTGCAGTGGAAAGTCACGCTCAAAGAAAAAACAAAAAAAAGAATGCAAAAGCTACTACTACAGCTCAAGCTAAAAAACCAGAAGAAAAAAAGGGTCCAAAACCGTATAACAAAGTTATTGATTCTTCAGCTGTTACTCAAAAAGGATTAATTGATGTTCATAAAGTAGACAAAAAATTTCTTTTTGAAATTTCTGATTCTTTAATTGGAAAAGAAATTATGACCATTACTCGATATTCTAAAACCCCTGCAGGAGGTGGTATTTTTGGAGGAGAGGAAATTAACCGACAAGTTGTAAAATTTGAAAAAGGATTAAATGATAATATTCTTTTACGATCAATTACCTATGTAATTATGTCTCCTGATGAAGACAAACCTATTGCTAGAGCTGTTAAAAATTCTAGTTCCGATCCTATTATTGGTAACTATGACATTTTAGCGTATAAAAAAGATGCATCTGGTAAAGAAAATATAGGTTATGTAATTGATATGAATAGTACCTTTGATGCCGATGTTCAAACCTTTTCATTAAGCCCGATTAACAAACAGTTGTTAAGTATTCAATCGTTCCAAAAAGACAAATCTTTTATTCAGGATATTAAAAGTTTTCCGATTAACACTGAAATCAGAAGTGTAAAGACCTTTTCAACTGAACAACCTAAAATTTCTAGAACCCCTACCCCTAAAATTGGTGTGGATTTACCTTCAGGGTTAGATGCAGGAGTGGTTACTTTAGAATTAAATACATCGATGTTATTACTTCCAGAAAAACCAATGCGAAAAAGAGCATTCGACAAGCGAGTTGGTTATTTTGCAAACGATTATGATGTTTTTAAAGAAGAGTCATTAAAAGCAGATAAAGAGGTTTTTGCCGTTAGATGGAGATTGGAACCCAAAAATGAAGAAGATGCACAAAAGCAGAAAAATGGGGAATTAATTGAACCCAAAAAACCGATTGTATATTATATTGATCCTGCAACGCCTGACAAATGGAAGCCTTATATCAAACAAGGAATTGACGATTGGAAAGAAGCTTTTGAATTTGCAGGTTGGAAAAATGCAATTCGTGGTGAATATTGGCCTGAAAACGATCCAACTATGAGTTTAGAAGATGCTCGTTTTTCAGTTTTACGTTATTTTGCTGCTGATATTCCAAATGCTTATGGACCAAATGTTCATGATCCAAGAACGGGAGAAATTTTAGAAAGTCATATCGGTTGGTACCATAATGTAATGAGTTTATTAAGAGATTGGTATTTAGTACAAGCTGCCGCAGTTGATCCTAGAGCTCGAAATAAAAATTTTGATGACAAATTAATGGGAGAGTTGATTCGTTTTGTATCTTCTCATGAAGTAGGTCATACGTTAGGATTACGTCATAATATGGGAGCAAGTAATGCTACTCCAGTAGAAATGTTACGCGACAAAGACTTTATCGAAAAAAATGGTCATACGTCTTCCATTATGGATTATGCTCGTTTTAATTATGTAGCACAACCTGAAGATAATATTACCGATTTATTTCCAAGAATTGGAGATTATGACAAATGGGCAATTAAATGGGGTTATTCTTATTTTGATGGAGCTAAAAATGAAGCACAAGAAAAAGCGTTGCTGAACACTATGACTAAAGAAGCCTATAAAAACCGTCGTTTATGGTTTGGAACAGAGACAAGTCCGTATGACCCTCGTTATCAAACCGAAGATTTAGGAGATAATGCTATGAAAGCTTCTACTTATGGTATTAAAAATTTAAAACGAATTCTACCAAATTTAATACAATGGAGTAAAGAAGATGGAGAAGATTATACTGAATTACAAGATTTGTACGGTTCTTTAGTAGGTCAATTCAGAAGATACATGGGGCATGTGACTAAAAATGTAGGTGGTATTTATGAAACACCAAAAACATATGATATGGAAGGACCGCAATATGAAGTGGTACCAAGTTCCATTCAAAATGATGCGGTAACCTTTTTAAATGAAAATTTATTTGCAACACCTGCATGGCTTTTAGATCAAAATATACTTTCAAAAATTAATCCTGAAAGTGGTGTTGAAGCTATAAAATCGTTGCAAAACAGTACTTTATCTAGTTTACTATCTGGTGATAGATTGATTCGTTTAATTGAAACATCTTCTTTAAGTAAAGAAAATTATTCGGTAGATGAATTAATGAGTGATTTAAGAAAAGGAATTTTTTCTGAATTAAAAACGGGTAAAGCTATTGATGTATATCGAAGAAATTTACAAAAGTTATATATCAACGAATTGATACAAGCCTTAGATGTAGATGGAAAACAAACCGCAAGAGCATTAAATAGAAGAACCGTAAATTATAATGAAACGGATATTCCATCTATTGCTAGAGGTCAGTTATCTGAATTGAAAAGAGAAGTTAAAACGGCACTAACTATAACTAGCGACCGATTAAGTAAATTTCATTTACAAGATGCTTTATCTAAAATTGATGCTGCTTTAGATCCTAAATAATAATTATTTTATAAAATTAAAACCGCTTACAAAAATTGTAAGCGGTTTTTTTTAAATTATAAAACCCCAAGTTTAAACTTGGGGTTTTATTTTCTGAATAAGAAATATTATTTAACTTCTTCAAAATCTACATCTTGAGTTTGGTCACCAGAAGCTTCTCTTTGTGGTTGTGCTTCTTGTGCTCCACCTTCCGCTTGCGCTTTGTACATTTCCTCCGATGCATTTTTCCAGGCTTCATTAATTTTATCTAAAGCTGGAGTAATTGTAGCTACATCTTTAGATTCATACGCTGCTTTCAATTCTTCTAAAGCACCTTGAATAGCCGATTTATTACCTTCAGATAATTTTTCTCCAAATTCAGCTAATTGCTTTTCTGTTTGGAAAATCATCGAATCTGCTTCGTTTAACTTATCCGCTTTTTCTTTTGCTTGTCTGTCCGCTTCCGCATTCATTTCAGCATCTTTTTTCATTTTTTCAATTTCTTCTGGAGTTAATCCTGAAGACGCTTCGATACGAATATCGTGTGATTTACCAGTTCCTTTATCTGTAGCAGAAACTTTAATAATACCATTCGCATCAATATCAAAAGTTACTTCAATTTGAGGAATACCTCTTGCAGCAGGTGGAATACCATCTAAATGGAATCTACCGATTGTTTTATTATCTTGAGCCATTGGTCTTTCTCCTTGTAAAACGTGGATTTCTACCGATGGTTGGTTATCTGCAGCTGTTGAGAAAACTTGTGATTTTTTGGTTGGGATTGTCGTATTAGCTTCGATTAATTTTGTCATTACACCACCCATAGTTTCAATACCTAATGATAATGGAGTAACGTCTAATAATAATACATCTTTAACATCTCCTGATAATACACCACCTTGAATTGCAGCACCAATTGCCACTACTTCATCTGGGTTTACCCCTTTGGATGGTTTTTTACCAAAGAATTTTTCTACTTGTTCTTGAATAACTGGAATACGAGTAGAACCACCAACTAAAATTACTTCATCAATATCTGAGGTTGATAAACCTGCATCTTTTAATGCTTTAGCTACTGGATCCATAGAACGTTTTACTAAATTTTCAGACAATTGCTCAAATTTAGATCGAGTTAATGTTTGTACTAAGTGCTTAGGACCTGTAGCCGTAGCCGTAACATAGGGTAAATTTACTTCTGTTTGCGCAGATGAAGACAATTCAATTTTTGCTTTTTCAGCAGCTTCTTTTAAACGTTGTAAAGCCATAGGATCTTTACGTAAATCGATTCCTTCTGCAGCATTAAATTCATTGGCTAACCAATCAATAATAACTTGGTCAAAATCATCACCTCCTAAATGCGTATCTCCATTAGTAGATAAAACTTCAAATACACCATCTCCTAATTCTAAGATTGAGATATCGAAAGTACCTCCACCTAAGTCATAAACTGCAATTTTTTGATCTTTACCTTGTTTATCTAAACCATAAGCTAAAGCAGCAGCTGTAGGCTCATTAATAATACGCATTACTTCTAAACCAGCAATTTGACCAGCTTCTTTAGTAGCTTGACGTTGTGCATCATTAAAATATGCTGGTACAGTAATAACTGCTTGAGTAACTGTAGTTCCTAAATAATCTTCAGCTGTTTTTTTCATTTTTTGAAGTGTCATAGCTGACAATTCTTGTGGTGTATATAATCTACCATCGATATCTACTCTAGGAGTATCATTATCACCTTTAACCACTTTATAAGCTACAGTAGAAGCTTCTTTAGCGCTTTCCGAATATTTATTACCCATAAAACGTTTTACAGAAGCAATCGTTTTAGTAGGATTAGTTACAGCTTGTCTTTTAGCAGGATCACCTACTTTAATTTCACCACCTTCTACAAATGCAATTACTGAAGGGGTTGTTCTTTTTCCTTCTGCATTAGCAATTACGACTGGTTCACCACCTTCCATAACTGCCACGCATGAATTTGTTGTACCTAAATCAATTCCAATAATTTTACTCATAATTTTAATCTTAATTTATTGTGTGTTTTTTATTTTATTCTTTAAAACTTGTTTAGTATTTGTCAATCTTTGTGCCAAGACAATTTTATTGAATAATTGTCATTTTTTTGACAGCTAAAAAAAAACAACAATGACATAATGACATAAAAGTATAAAAAAAGGTTGCCAATTGGCAACCTTTATTCTATTGAGATTTTTGAAACTTATCTTAAGTTTGTATATTCTTCTTGAGACATTTCTCCTCTTGCAATTCTTCCCAATTCTTCCATGTGTGACATCATGAAATCGTGGAATTGAGCATCAATACCTTCTGGTTGTGGCATTCTGTAAGTACCATTCAATACTCCATTATAGTAATAGAAGAAGTAATAGTCAAAATTAGTTGCTGATAATTTAGCATTTTGTGGATCTGCAAACAAGAATCCTAAACGTACAGCCGATCTTCTTTGAGGAGGTGTTCCATGATGACCAGGACTTGTTGTAGAATAATCCCCAATAGCATAAGCCGCTTCATAAGCAGTAGCAATAGATGCGAAAGTTGATTTACCATATCCTCTTCTTAAATAGTATCCTGCAAAACCATCTGCTTCTAACTCAGCAGCTCTTGCTGTAGATTCATTTCTAGTTGGTAATCTATATGCATATTGAAGTTGGTGACCATATTCATGAGCCAAAATCATTACATTAATTAAGTTTGAGTTGTCTCTGTCATAAGCCCATTTGAAGATAGCTTCTCCAAAATAAATTTTACCATTACTATATGAAATAGCATTAAAAGTTGAACTTGGGTTAGACAAATCTCTTACATAACGAAATGTAGGAGCTGATCTTCCCCAAAAAGATGCAATAGCACTATTTTGCGAAGTTATTAAACTAGAATTTCTAGTACTTCCGCTGTTAGGTAAACTTGTATAAAGACTTGCTGATGAACTCCAATTACCATCAACATAACCGCATTCTCCTTCTCTGCCGTTAGGTTGTTGGTCAATAACTGATAGAACTTCTTCTTGAGAATCAACAGTTGTTTCTTCGTCTTTACTACATGATAGCATAGTAGATAATGCTAAAGCTCCTAAAAATAGAGATGCATTTCTGAAATTTGTTTTCATTGTTTGAAATAGTTAAGGTTATTAATATGACAATATTATGCATTTTTTTAATATTAAAATTACATTAAATCTATATTAATAGTTAAAAATACCTTCAAAAACCATATATCTATAAAAATCAAACTTTAATCGATGTTTTTTGTTAAAAAACCGTAAAAATTAACAAAAAACAGGAGGTCATTTAAAAATGTAACACGTTAAGATTTTGTAATTATTAATCTAAATTTAATTTTCTACTCTATATTTGTAAACAAAAAAAACTCATGGAATGTATTTCGGTCTTTGATATGCTTAAAATTGGTGTTGGTCCATCTAGTTCACATACTTTAGGACCATGGAGAGCCGCTGAAAGATTTATTAAGGAATTAAAAGAAAAAGAAATTTTAGATCATATCAATAGAATCAAAGTTGATTTATATGGTTCTCTTTCTCTAACTGGCAAAGGACATGCTACTGATTTAGCTGTTATGCTTGGCTTAAGTGGAGCTGATCCTGAATATATTCCTGTTGAAAGCATTGATGTTATTATTTCTGCTATTAAAAATAAAAATGAATTGTTTTTAGGAAATGAAATTATTATTCCTTTCCATGTGGATACCGATATTATCTTCAATAGAGAGTTTTTACCTTTTCATGCTAATGGAATAAAATTTACCGCTTTTACCACTGATTCAGAATATGAAAACACCTATTATTCTATTGGTGGTGGCTTTGTTGTTGTTGAAGAAAGAATCAATTCTGCTGCTAATGAAGAAATTAAATGCGCCTTTCCTTTTCCGATAGATAAAGCTTCAGAATTGTTAGCATATTGTCAATCTCAAAATAAAAAAGTTTGGGAAATTGTTTATGAGAATGAAAAATCCATGCGAACTGAAACTGAAATACATAATGAATTAATGCGTATTTGGGATACGATGTTGGAATGTATGTATATTGGATGCCATTCTGAAGGAATTTTACCTGGTGGACTAAATGTAAGAAGAAGAGCCTACGATATGCATAAAAACCTTATTGGTGTATTGCCTTATGATAGCCCCTATTCGTGGATGCAAATTATTAGACAAACTGAAGTAAAGTTCAGACAAATTTTAAAATGGGTAAGTTGTTTTGCATTAGCGGTGAATGAAGTAAATGCGTCATTAGGAAGAGTTGTAACTGCTCCTACAAATGGAAGTGCTGGAGTAATTCCTGCAGTTTTAATGTACTATTTGGTAATTGAAAATCATCAAGCGAATGAACAACAAATCAAACAATTTTTAATGACTGCTGGAGAAATAGGTAGTATCTTTAAAAAAGGAGCTACTATTTCAGCAGCTATGGGTGGTTGTCAGGCTGAAATTGGGGTTTCTAGTGCCATGGCGGCAGCTGGATTATGTGAAGTAATGGGAGGCACACCAGAACAAGTTATGGTGGCAGCAGAAATTGCAATGGAACATCATTTAGGTCTAACTTGCGATCCAATTGGCGGTTTGGTTCAAGTTCCATGTATTGAAAGAAATACTATGGGAGCTATCAAAGCAATAAATGCAGCCGAATTAGCTTTAGAAACAGATGCTAAAAATACTAAAGTTCCTTTGGATAAAGTAGTGAATACGATGTGGGAAACTGCAAAAGACATGAACACAAAATATAAAGAAACTTCAGAAGGAGGTTTAGCTGTAGGTGTTAATTTAGCAGATTGTTAAACCATTACCTCATTCTTGTATCTATAATATGAATAATTACCCACTGCTCCTTTTCTTTCACCAAAGTAAAGGAATTAGTTCCTTTATGGCTTAAATTACCATTAACATAAAACTCATAGGGTGTCCATACGTGTGCTAACAACCCATCGGATTGCACTTTATAGTCTAAGATTCGTTCTTCAAAAACCAAATTCTCAGGTAAACTTTTTATAGATTTTAGAAAATTAGAAAAGGATTCAGTGGTAACTTTATTTCCTTCTTTGGTTTTAGCAACCGATTGCATCACTATATCTTTATGTGTTGTTGCACGTAAAGCTAAAGTATCTTTTTTATGAAATCCGTTAAAGAAATTTTCAATTACATTTTTAGGTTCTATTTCCTGTGCCTGAATAACATTGGCCACAAGAAAAAATATAAAAAATAACTTTTTCATTGTTTTACAAATTTTTAGTTGCTCACTATAAGTAGTTTTTTATTAAAAATAGTTACAATTTCTAAGAATATCTTAATTTTACAAAGAATTTTGATTTTAAAAACGAGAGTTTCTCAAACTATACTATAATATTATGTCAGTAGCCAAAAAAGATTACAAAAGAATTACCACAAAAACATTAATTGAGATGAAAAACAATGGAGAAAAAATCTCCATGTTAACAGCATATGATTACACTATGGCCAAAATTGTTGATTCATCAGGTGTCGATGTTATATTAGTGGGTGATTCAGCAAGTAATGTGATGGCAGGACATGAAACTACGTTACCTATTACATTAGATCAAATGATTTATCATGCTTCTTCTGTTATTAGAGCTGTTGAAAGAGCCTTAGTTGTTGTAGATTTACCTTTTGGAAGTTATCAATCAGATCCAAAAGAAGCCTTACGTTCAGCTATACGAATTATGAAAGAAAGTGGTGGTCATGCCGTTAAATTAGAAGGAGGAAGTGAAATTAAGGATTCCATAAAACGAATTTTACATGCTGGAATTCCAGTAATGGGACATTTAGGCTTAACGCCGCAATCTATTTATAAATTCGGAACCTATACGGTTAGAGCAAAAGAAGATGCTGAAGCAGAAAAATTGATGGATGATGCTAAAATGTTAGAACGTATTGGTTGTTTTGCCATTGTCTTAGAAAAAATTCCTGCGGCTTTAGCTGAAAAAGTAGCTAAAAGTGTTTCTATACCAGTCATTGGAATTGGAGCTGGAAATGGTGTAGACGGTCAGGTCTTAGTCTTACATGATATGATTGGAATGACACATGAATTTAGTCCAAGATTTTTAAGAAGATACATGAATTTATATGAAGATATGACCACTGCAATTAGTCAATATGTTACTGATGTTAAGGCAGTTGATTTTCCAAATGAAAACGAGCAGTATTAAGATAATTTAGTTATAGAAACTTAATGTCTAATAAAATAATATCCACGAAAGATAATTTACAAATTCTTCACGAAGACAATCATATCATTGTGATAAACAAACGTGTTGGTGATATTGTGCAAGGTGATAAAACGGGAGACAAACCTCTTTCAGATATAGTAAAAGAATACCTTAAAGAAAAATATAATAAACCTGGAGAAGTTTTTTTAGGGGTTATTCACCGTCTGGATAGACCTACAACAGGTGTCGTTGTTTTTGCCAAAACATCAAAAGCATTATCCCGTTTAAACGAAAGTTTTAAAAATAGAGAAACTAAAAAAATCTATTGGGCTGTCGTAAAAAACACACCTCCAAAACCCAATGACACCTTAGTTCATTTTCTAAAAAGAAACCCTAAAAATAACACTTCAAAAGCATATCTAAAAGAAGTTCCTGATAGTAAAAGAGCCAGTTTAGAATATCGTATTTTTAAAAAATTGGACAATTATTTTGGTCTAGAAATTCAATTACATACAGGAAGACATCATCAAATTAGATCTCAATTAAATGCAATTGGTTGTCCCATAAAAGGAGATTTAAAATATGGTTTTGACAGAAGTAATTCGGATGGAGGCATCCATTTACATGCTAGAAAATTAGAGATTATGCATCCTGTAACCAAAGAAAACTTAGTTTTTGTGGCATCCACTCCAAATGATGTGATTTGGAACGCAATCATACAATAAAAAAGGGAACCCAATTGTCCCCTTTTTGTTTATCTTAATATTGCAGTATGTTTTTTAATTCAGTTTCAAATCTATTTTTAGGTAAATATTGATCTTCTAATGCTTTTACGAATGGTATAGCCGTTTCTATACTACCTACTCTTTTCACTGGTGCATCTAAATATTCAAAACAATTCTCCATAATTAAAGCGGAAATATCGCTTGAAATACCTCCAAATAAAGTATCTTCTTGCAAAATAATTACACGACCCGTTTTCTTCACCGAATTAAAAATAGTTTCCGTATCTAAGGGTTGTAAGGATCTTAAATCTATCAAATCTGCTGAAATATCAGGATTCTTTGATAAGGTTTCTAAAGCCCAATGTACTCCAGCACCAAAAGAAATAATAGTTACTTCATTTCCTTCTTTTAATACTGCAGCTTTTCCAAAAGGAATGGTATAATAATCTACAGGAACATCTTGATAAATACTTCTATACAATTGCTTGTGCTCAAAATATAACACCGGATTTGGGTCATTAATGGCCGTGTTTAAAAGCCCTTTTGCATCATATGGAAAGGCTGGATAAACTACTTTCAATCCTGGCGTTTTGGTAAACCAAGCTTCATTAGTTTGGGAATGAAAAGGACCTGCTTGAGTTCCTCCACCACAAGGCATTCTTACAACAACATCTGCTTTTTCGTTCCATCGGTAATGTTGTTTTGCCAACAAATTTACAATCGGATTAAAACCAGTAGAAACAAAATCCGCAAATTGCATTTCCACAATCGCTTTATAACCGTTTATTGACAAACCATTTGCTGCAGAAACGATGGCACTTTCACAAATAGGTGTATTTCGAACTCTTTCCTTACCGAATTCGGCTACAAAACCTTCTGTAATTTTAAAAGCACCTCCATATTCGGCAATATCTTGTCCCATGATTACTAAATTCTCATGTTTCTCCATGGATAATTTTAAAGCACTTGAAATCGCATCAATAACTCTAATATTTTCGGTTACATCAGAATGGAAGAATTGTTCGTGCTCATAGGGTTCGTACATATCATGTAATTCTTCTTCTAAATTCGCTTCTACTTCAGGTTCCAATTGCGTTTTTGCCCAATGTTGATCAATTTCAGCTTTAATTCGCTCTTTAATTAAAGCGTCATCTTCTTCATTTATAACAAAGGTTCTAAATAAATAATCTTTAAAATTAGCAATCGGATCTTTTTCAGCCCATAGATCCATTAATTCTTGAGGCACATATTTAGTGCCACTCGCCTCTTCATGACCACGCATTCTGAAGGTTTTAAATTCTAATAATACAGGTCTCGGATTTTCAATCATAGATGCTTTTAGTTCTGTAATTTTATGAAAAACATCTAAAATATTATTCCCATCTATAATATGACTTTCCATACCATAACCCACTCCTTTATCTGCTAAATTTTCACAACGATATTGTTCATTTGTAGGTGTCGAAAGTCCATATCCATTATTTTCAATCACAAATAAAACAGGTAAATCCCAAACGGAAGCTATATTTAAAGCTTCATGAAAATCTCCTTCTGAAGTAGCACCTTCACCTGTAAAAACAGCAGTTATCTTACCATTTTGCTTCAATTTATTAGCTAAAGCAATTCCGTCAGCAACTCCCATTTGAGGTCCCAAATGAGAAATCATTCCTACAATCTTAAATTCTTGTGTACCAAAATGAAAACTTCTGTCTCTACCTTTAGTAAAACCAGTTTTTTTACCTTGCCATTGTGAAAACAAACGATGCAAAGGGATTTCTCTAGTGGTAAAAACACCTAAGTTACGGTGCATGGGCAAAATATATTCATCTTTGTCTAAAACCGCAGTAATTCCAACAGATATTGCTTCTTGACCAATTCCTGAAAACCATTTAGAAACCTTACCCTGACGCAAAAGAATGAGCATCTTTTCTTCAATCATTCTTGGTTTTAAAAGTTTTTTGTACAAATCTATTAATTCGGGATTGCTTAACTCTTTTCTATCAAAGTTCATGGTAATGGGTTTGTAATTATTTGAATTCAAAAATAGGAAAAATAACATTTTCAAATGGAATTGTTATAAAATTTATTTTATCAAAATTTACCAGTATCTTAAAATGTTGATAACTTCCTCATTTTAAATTAAAAATAAATCAATACATTTGTATTTACTTGGGCTAAGCGCCTTTAGATTTATTAACAATAAAGTTTTAGTATGCAACAAATTCCTAGTGTTGACTTACGTGATTTCCTGTCGGATGATCCGGCACGTAAACAAAAATTTGTAAATGAAATCGGAAAAGCCTACGAAGAAATCGGCTTCGTAGCATTAAAAGGTCATTTTTTAGATGACAAATTAGTAGAGGATTTATATGCTGAAGTTAGAAATTTCTTCAATTTACCTCTAGAAACCAAATCAAAATATGAAATTCCTGGTATTGGAGGACAAAGAGGGTATGTTTCTTTTGGTAAAGAGCATGCAAAAGGTCGTTCTGCTGGTGATTTAAAAGAATTTTGGCACTTTGGACAATATGTTTCAGAAGGGTCAAAATACGAAAATGAATATCCTGATAATGTTCAGGTAACGGAATTACCTAATTTTAATCCAGTTGGTAAACAAGCTTATCAAATGCTTGAAAAAACTGGTATTTATGTTTTAAGAGCTTTAGCCTTATACATTGGTTTGGATGAATTTTATTTCGACAAATACATTAAAGATGGTAATAGTATTTTGAGACCTATTCACTATCCTCCTATTACGGATGAGCCTAAAGATGGTGCCGTTAGAGCTGCAGCTCACGGTGATATCAACTTGATTACATTATTAATGGGTGCTCAAGGAAAAGGATTACAAGTACAAAACCATAATGGAGAATGGGTAGATGCCATTGCGCAACCTGATGAATTAATGATTAACGTAGGTGATATGTTATCGCGTCATACAAACAATAAATTGAAATCTACAATTCATCAAGTGGTAAATCCACCAAGAGAATTATGGGGAAGTTCAAGATATTCCATTCCTTTTTTCATGCATCCAGTAAGCGATATGAGTTTAAACTGTTTACCTGAATGTATTGATGAAAATAATCCAAAATTATACGAAGATATAACCGCTGGTGAATTCTTACATGAAAGATTAGTGGAATTAGGATTAATCAAAAAGTAATAGGAATAGTTCCAAATTATAAAATTCCAAATTCCAATTGTAATAACTTGGGATTTGGAATTTGCTTTTTAAAAATCTATATTTTTATGAGTTTAGAAGACCAATTAAAAAAATTATTTCCAGATCATCAACCATCAAACGAAAAAGATGCAACTCCAGAAATTTCAGAACATGAATTATTTGTTCAAAAGGAACCAATGATTTGTAAATATGAAAAAAGAAAAGGCAAACCAACAACCATTATTGCTGGATATGAAGGCGAAGAAGAAGACTTTAAATTATTAGCCAAAGAAATTAAAAATAAATTTGCTGTAGGCGGTAGTTTTAAAGATGGAGAAATTATCATACAAGGTGATTATCGTGATAAAATCATGCAGTTTCTTCAAAATAAAGGTTTTAAAACAAAACGAGTTGGTGGCTAAAAAAATATACGGTTGACAATGATAAATTGACAATTTGTAAAATGTAAAATTAAACGAAGAGATTGCTTGGCAAGCTCACAAGAACATTATGATTAAAAATTCAGAATTAATATTAAACCCAGATGGTAGTTTGTACCATATTAACTTAAAACCAGAAAACATAGCTCACGATATTATTTTTGTGGGTGATCAAGATAGGGTTTCAAAAATAACTTCTCGATTTGACAGTGTAGAATTTACCACTCAAAAGAGAGAGTTTAAAACACAAACTGGTAGTTACAAAGGAAAAAGAATCACTGTAATTTCTACAGGAATTGGTCCTGATAATATAGACATTGTTTTAAATGAATTGGATGCTTTGGTAAACATTGATTTAGAAACCAGAAAACCAAAAGAAACGCATACCGCGCTTAATATTGTACGAATTGGAACTTCAGGTTCTTTGCAAAAAGACATTCCTGTAGATGCATTTGTGATGAGTGAATATGCTATTGGTTTGGATAATATGTTGCGTTCCTATTTAATAGATACAATTTCAGAATCAGCAATTGAGGAAGCTTTTATTGCGCAAACCAATTGGGATTTAAAAAAAGGGCGTCCCTATGTTATTAAATGTAGTGAAAAATTAGCTACAACAATCTTTAGTTCCAAAATGCACAAAGGTTTTACAGGAACAGCGGGTGGTTTTTATGGTCCTCAAGGTAGAGTATTACGTTTGGCTATTCAAGATCCTGAATTGAATACTAAAATGGATAATTTCAATTTTAATGGCACACGAATGACCAATCTAGAAATGGAAACCGCTGCCATCTATGGTTTAGGAAAGTTATTAGGACATCATTGTTTGTCTTTGAATGCTATCATCGCAAACAGAGCAACAGGTGATTTTAGTCAAAATCCATATCAAGTAGTTGAAAATTTAATTGATTATACCTTAGAAAAATTGATTCGCTAATTTATATTAAACCATTCTTCATAAGGTACTTCTAATTTTATATTCCAGTTAGTTACAAATCCTAAAATATGAATCTGATATTAGAAACAGAGCGATTAATTCTTCGTCCATTACATTTAAATGATACAGACGATATGTTTGCTATGGATAGTAATCCTAAGGTACATCTTTATTTAGGTAATTCTCCTTTTACAACTAGAGAAGAAAGCATTGCTTATCTTAATAATGTGATCCAGCAATATAAACAATATGGAATAGGTCGTTTTGCTATGATTACCAAAAAAGAAAATCAATTTGTAGGTTGGTGTGGATTAAAATTTATTACTGAAATAGAAAACAATCATTCTCATTTTTATGAAATTGGTTATCGTTTGAAAGAGGAATTTTGGGGTAAAGGATATGCTTATGAAGCGGCTAAGACTTGGTATGAATATGCTTTTTCGAATTTAAAAGTAAACATTTTATATGCTTCTGCACATATTGATAATAAAGGTTCTCGAAGAATTTTGGAAAAAATAGGATTACAATTGAAAAACGAATACCTTTGGAATACTACCATTCCTTGTGTTTGGTACGCCTCAAAATAAGCAATTATGATTCAAGAATTGAATACAGAACGATTACAATTAAGACCCTTAACTTCTTCTGATACCAAAGCTTTTTTGGAAATGCATTCGGGTATCAAAATAAATCGTTTTTTACGAAATCCAATTCTATCCTTAAAAGATGCAGAAAACTATCTCGATAAAATTATAAAAGAACATCAAAAAAATGGTATTGCTCGTTTTGCTGTAATTTTAAAAGAAAATGAGGAATTAATTGGTTTTTCTGGATTAAAATTCAGAACAGCTGAAGAAAATGGCTATTCCAATTTTTATGATTTGGGCTATCGTTTTGCTGAAAAACATTGGAACAAAGGTTATGCCACAGAAGCAGCAAAATTTTGGCTTTCGTATGGTTTACATACTTTAAAATTACCTGAAATTCATGCATGTGCTGACAATGAAAATAAGGCTTCCAATCATCTATTAGAAAAGGTGGGGTTTAAAAAAAAGAATCAATATATGATAAATAATACGTTACATAATTGGTACCAAATTAAAAAAGATGAATTTGAATCTCAAATTTGAAACAGAACGGTTGCTACTTCGTCCTTTAGAATTATCGGATGGAAAAGCCATGTTTGCTATGGATGCCAATCCATTGGTTCACCAATATCTTTGGAATAAGCCTGCAAAAGATATTCAAGAATCAATTCAAGTTATAGAATATGTACAACGACAATACAAAGAAAACAATATAGGACGTTTTGCCACGATTTTAAAAGATACAGGAGAATTTATTGGATGGACTGGGATAAAATTTGTGAATGATCATGTTGAAAACGGGAATACTAATTTCTTTGATTATGGGTATCGTTTAAACGCACCTTTTTGGAATAAAGGATATGCAACTGAAGCGACTCAATTTTGGTTGGATTATGGAATAAATCAAATGAATATTGATGTATTAAATGCATATACTCACGCACAAAATGCAGCTTCTAATCGAGTGCTTCATAAATGTGGCATGCAATTTAGAGAAGATTATCTTGATCCTGAAGGCGTTTTATGGAAATGGTGGCAACTGAAAAAGCTTAATAAATAACGCAAAACGTATATTAAAAAATATGAAAACAATAAAAATAGCAGGAGTACCCGAACATTTTAATTTACCTTGGCATCTCTGTATCGAAAATGGAGAATTTGAAGAAGCTGGAATTGATTTACAATGGACCGACGTTCCTGAAGGAACAGGAAAAATGTGTCAAATGCTTCGGGAAGGTGAAACGGATATTGCTGTGATTTTAACCGAAGGAATTGTTAAAGATATTGTTGCTGGAAATCCATCCAAAATTGTTCAAATATATGTAAAAAGTCCGTTAATTTGGGGGATTCATGTTAGTGCCAATGCTCCTTATGAAACACTATCAGATTTAGAAAATACAACAGCTGCTATTTCAAGATTAGGTTCAGGCTCGCACTTAATGAGTTTTGTTAATGCACAGAAAAATGGTTGGAATACATCCAATTTACAATTTGAAATTGTACATACAATAGAAGGTGCTGTAACTGCTTTATCTTCTGGTACTGCCGATTATTTTATGTGGGAACGCTTTATGACAAAACCATTAGTGGATAATGGTACTTTTAGAAGAATTGCGGACTGTCCTACTCCATGGCCTTGTTTTGTTATTGCGGTTAGAAATGAAGTTCTAGAAAAAGAAATGCCTGTTATCTCTCAAATTTTAGAAATTATCAATGCAACCACAGAAGAGTTTAAAAGCATTCCAAGTATTGATCGAACTTTAGCTTCTAAATACAATCAGAAAATTGAAGATATACAAGAATGGTTGCGTGTTACCCATTGGTCACAAAAACAAATTGATAAAATCACGATAGAGAAAGTTCAAAACCAACTTCATACGTTAAATATTATTGAAAAAATGGCTTCTTATGAAACCATAGTTAAATAATTACTTAATTTTATCGTTTTAATTCTAAATGATAACCCAAAAAACCATTTCTCTTAAACAAGTTAAAGAAAAGCTTTCTTTGCCAAAGCCTTGGGATACTATTATCATTTTTTTATTAAACATTTTAATTACTATACCTGTTTTTTTAATTGCTCATCAAAATTTAATTGAACTTAATTGGATTTATAATTTAGACAGAATCTTATTATTCCTAATTATTCTGGTTGTCATTCAGCTATTATTAAGGCTTTTAAAAACTATCATTATCATTTGCATTTTTATTTATTTACTTACCTTAATTTATGGCACTTTATTTGGCAATTATGGGTTTAATCGCGTATTTGAAGATTATAAATATATGATTTATTCGATGAGTGAAAATCCTAAACCACAGGATTTGATTATCTCCAAACTATTACCCTTTCCAAATAAATCCAAAATTATTGACGCTGTCGATTTTACGAATCCAAAAGTGAGAAATTTTGCTTTATATGCTACCACACAACATTTTAAAAATGTACAAGGTTATGCTAAAAATAGAAAATTAATACAGTGTTTTGCTGTATTTAAAGAAATTAAAGACAATTGGAACTATGTAAATGATCCAAAAGGTAGAGAATATATTGCCTATGCTTCTGAAAGTTTGCAACATTTTTCTGGTGATTGTGATGATCATGCCATTTTAATGTCGGCAAGTATAAAAGCAATTGGTGGAACACCAAGAATAATCCACACAGGTGGACATTTGTATCCTGAAATGTTAATTGGTGATAAAAATAATTTAGAAACTGCTATCTATTTAATTAAAGAAGTGCTCTTTAAAGAAGAAGCAAAAAATCAAGAAATTCACTATCATATTGATGAAAGAGGACAAATTTGGTTGAATTTGGATTATACTGCTAGTTATCCTGGTGGACCTTTTATGAATGAAGAAATACTAGGTGAATTAACTTTTAACTAGTTATTAATACAACTTTTTTTATTTTTTCCAAAGAAATGTAACATTTAAAAAAAAGTGATACTAATTAATGATACCCAAAAATATCACAATAAGCATCAATTTAATCATCATCAATCAAATCAAATCAAAAATCAAAATGAATTTTTTAAAATTAATTCCTTTTGTAATGGTAGCCACTATTACCATTACCAAACCCGCATTGGGTCAATCAAAAATCGAAATCACAATTAAACCTAAAGTTACTTTAATTGAAGTTAATGAAAACAAACAAATTGTAAACTTTGACTTTTTGGTTACTAATTCTAGTACTGATACAATCCTTTTAGATCAGTTACGTGTGTCTGTATATGATAACAAAGAGTATTTACTACAAAGAAAATTTTTAGATAATAACGGTACAGCACCTAGTATTTTACTGTTACCAAAACGAATCTGGGAAGGAAATCAAGAACAGTTGATTTTCAATCCCTTTTCAGAATTTGAGTTGGTTACACCGATACATAAATTAGAATATGAATTGGTTTTTACAAATTCAAAGGATGAAGAAACAAAAGTAACTACTGTTGTTTATCCTGAAAGATACAATGAAAAAGTAGCCTTAATATTTCCTTTAAAAGGAAAAATATTAGTGTATGATGCTCACGATTATAATTCCCATCATCGCCGTTTTGATTATACGTTCAGACCTATAAAAAGTTTTGGAATAAAATCCAATTTTATGCGTTATGCCTATGATTTTGTACTACTAAATTCTGAAAATAAACAATTTAAAAATCAAGGGGAAGAAAACGAAGATTATTTTGGTTTTGGTGCAACCGTTTATGCAGCTGCAGAAGGAACTGTAATTTATGCCTCAAACGAGCATCAAGACAACAAAAAGTTTGATGTTCAAAAATTAAAAGACAATCCGTTAGAATTATATGGAAATTGTATTGCTATTCAACATAAAGACAACACCATTAGTGTTTACGGACATTTGATGCACAATAGTCTTACGGTAAAATTGGGCGATACAATACATACCAATCAATCGATTGCAAAAATTGGAACTTCTGGAAGTTCGTTTTTTCCACATTTACATTTTGAAATGCGTAACGCTATCACACATGATGCAGAAGGTCTTCCATCCTATTTTAAAAATATTTTTTTGGTAGAGGGCTCCCATAAAATAAAATTGAATTCTGGTTGTGCCACAACAGGAAATATTTTAGAAATAAAATAAATACACTATTTCAAATATTAAAAAAAATACTCCAAGATTATTAAAATGAAACTTTCTTGGAGTATTTTATTCTTAGACACTTTATTTAGCTCTAAATAAAAGAGGCAATGAATATTTGTACCTGACGGGTTTATTTTCGATTAAAGCTGGTTTCCAATCTGGTAAAGATTGCATAATATCCAACAGTTGATCTTCAATTTCTTTAGAAAATCCATTTGTAATTACCACATCAATTACTTTGCCAGAAGTATCTACTATAAAATCAATTTTTACTCTAGTGTCTTGTTTGGGTTTACTAAACTTTAACTCTTTAATTCTTCTTGTTACATCTTGTTCAAAGCTTCCATTTGGGTAAACTGGTCTAACTTGTGAAGGAAAATAATCGATTTCATTTCCAGATATATCATAACATTTACCACTAAGAACCTTACCATAACTATACTTTTCTTGTCGTTTCACAATTCCTGATTCATAATAAACTTTATAATCATTATGCAGTTTATCATTAACATAGAAAGCTTCAATGTGTGGTTTTTTATTTGAAAAATAATTAATTGATGAACCATCCCTAATTAAATAATCCATATCTAAATATTCTGTTCTTGCGGTTATTCTTCCTAAACTATCTTTAATAATAATGTATCCATCATTAAATGCAGAATTACTAGCAAAATAAGAGTGTGTATATTTAGCATTAAGACTATCTGTTAGTTTTTTATTATTGTCATAAAATTTATTTTTTAAGAATTTGTCTTTCTTATTATCATTTTCAAAAAAATAGGTATAATCATAATTCATTTTTCCTGAAATTATAGATTTTTTCTTCAGTAATTTATTAGCTGCGAAAGCAAACTCATTTGTAGATTTAAAATTATTATTCTTTATTGTTTCAATAACTAAATCACCTTCCTTTTTCACTTTATAACTACTTGTAATATTTCTAGTTAAAAAAACAACATCCTTTTTATAAATCTCATTTATAACCTCTTGTAGAAAGTAATTAGCATCATATTTTTTAATAGTTTTTTCTATTACAATTCCCTCTTCATATTTAGTGCTAAGCGTTTGAATAGGATTATAGGAATACTCTATCATTTCTATTTTTTCATTAGGCATCTTAAATTCTTCAGATTGTTTTAATCTACCCTCAGAATCATAGGTATAAAGAGTGTAACTTTCTACAGTTTCGCCTTTAAAATTAGTAGCACGGGTGCATTGGTTTTCATTATACAGATATTCGGATGATTTACTTACTAAATTACTTTTAAAAGTCGTAACAATCATTTTGGACTTTATTGGTAAACCTAAATCATTGAGCAATGTCATCTGTATTGTTTTCTTAAAAACATCTTGATTAAAAATTGAATTAAAATCAATACTTTCTTTAATTACTTTAACTTTTAATGCTGAATATAAAGAATCTGTCTGATAAGGATTATTTGGAAATACTTGACTTTGCATTTGAAAAAAAGCAAAACAAAAACATATAATAAAAAAATTAAATCGTATTGATTTAAGCGTTCTAAAGTTCATAGTTAATTTATTGTCAAAATTAAAAAAATTATAAAATTGGAATAATCACCATTTAATTTCGGGTTTACCAATGCTTTTCAAATACTCATTCGTTTTACTAAAATGTTTGTTTCCAAACCACAACCCTCTATTCGCGCTCAATGGTGATGGATGCCCCGTTTCTAAAACAAAATGTTTGGTTCTATCAATTTTTAAACCTTTCTTTTTGGCAAAACCACCCCATAATAAAAAAACTACTTCTTTTTTCTCATCTGAAATTTTTTTGATTACAGCATCGGTAAACGTTTCCCAACCTTTATTTTGATGACTACCTGCTTGTGATTCCCTAACTGTTAAAGTAGCATTTAAAAGCAATATACCTTGTTTTGCCCAATGTTCTAAGTTCCCTGTTGCTGGAATAGGCTGACCTAAATCGCTTTGAATCTCTTTAAAAATATTGATTAAAGAGGGAGGAAAGGGAATTCCATCATTTACAGAAAAACACAAACCATTGGCTTGCCCTTTACCATGATACGGATCTTGTCCGATAATAACAATCTTAACATCTTCAAAATGGCAAATATCAAAAGCTGCGAAAATTTGATTCCCTGGAGGGTAACAAGTATGGGATTGATATTCTTCTTTTACAAACCTAATTAATGTATCAAAATATTCTTTTTCAAATTCATTTTGCAATACCTTCTTCCAAGAATCATGAATTTTAACCAACATAACTTAAAATTTTATCAAAAATAGAAATTTATACTAGAATAGAATGTAAATTTGCAAGTAAAAAGAGAGCGAGAAGAATGATTTCAGTTACCAATAAGACTTTACAGGATTTAGAATTTCATACTATTTTAGAAACTATTTCCAATAAATGTACTACCGAAATTGGACAGCAAAAAGCACTAGAAATTGTACCATTTAAAGACAAAGAAGCTTTAATGCTGGAGCTAGCCCAAACTTCAGAATATGTTGCTTCTTATTCCAATAATAATGCAATTCCAAATCACGGATTTGAATCTATTACAAAAGACTTACAATTTTTAGGTATAGAAGATAGTTTTTTAGATGCATCCAGTTTTAAAAAAATTGCACATGTAGCTGAAACAGCAAATACATTATTACTTTTTCTTAAAAAATTTCAAGAATATTATCCCAAATTATATTTCAAATCGAGCAGTATTGAGAACACTAAAGAAATAGCAAAATATATCGATACGGTTTTTGATAAATATGGAGAAATAAAAGATAGTGCTTCTCCAGATTTAGTGAATATTCGTAGAAATATGCAATTGGTTAGAGGTAAAATTAATCAAAGTTTTGGTACTGCTTTAACGCAATATAATTCATCTGGATATTTAGACGATATTAAAGAAACTGTAGTTGAAAATCGCAGAGTTTTAGCGGTTTTAGCCATGTATCGAAAAAAAGTAAAAGGTTCGGTTTTAGGTAGTTCGAAAACAGGTAGCATTGTTTACATAGAACCTGAAGCTACCTTGCGCTATTCGAGAGAATTAAGTGATTTAGAACAAGATGAAAGAGAAGAAATTATTCGTATCCTAAAAAAATTAACAAATCAAATAAGGCCTTATAAAGATTTACTTTTTGAATACCAAAATTTCTTAGCAGCTGTGGATTTAATTTCGGCTAAAGCCAAATATGCCAATGCAATAAACGCCATTTTACCCACTATTACTGAAGAAAAGCGTTTGTATTTTAGAGATGCCTTTCATCCCATTCTATATTTAACCAATAAAGCTAAAAATGAAGTTATTTATCCTCAAACTATTGAGTTAGATAATCAAAGTAGAATTATTGTTATTTCTGGACCCAATGCGGGTGGTAAAACCATTTCATTAAAAACAATAGGTTTGTTGCAATTAATGCTACAATCAGGAATTTTAATACCCGTACATGAACGTAGTTCTACTTTCTTGTTTGATCGTATTTTAACAGATATCGGAGACAATCAATCTATTGAAAATCATTTAAGTACGTATAGCTATCGTTTAAAAAACATGAATTACTTCTTAAAAAAATGCAATTCAAAAACCTTATTTTTAATTGATGAATTTGGTACTGGTTCCGATCCAGAATTAGGTGGTGCTTTGGCAGAAACGTTTTTAGAAGAATTTTATGCAAGAGAAGCTTTCGGAATTATTACCACACATTATACGAATTTAAAGATTTTAGCTAACGAATTGCCATTTGCAACCAATGCAAATATGTTATTTGATGAAAAATCGCTAGAACCATTATACAAATTGCATTTAGGGCAAGCTGGTAGTTCTTTTACATTTGAAGTAGCACAAAAAAACGGAATTCCTTTTGGTTTAATTAACAGAGCCAAAAAGAAAATTGAGGGGAGCAAGGTACGTTTTGATAAAACCATCGCTACCCTTCAGAAGGAACGTTCCAAATTAGAAAAAACCTCACAAAATTTAAAAGAAGAAGAATCGAAAGCGAGAGAAGAAAGCAAAAAGATGGAAAGCATTAACGCTAAGATTCAAGATAAATTAGAACGCTATCAGGAATTGTATGATGCGAATCAACGATTAATTTATTTAGGTCAGCGTTTAGATGACATTTCTGAAAAATACTTCAATAACAAAGATAAAAAAACCTTAATCGGTGATTTTTTAAAGATGGTTGAGATAGAAAATTCAAAACGAAAAAAAATTACTAAAAAAGAGAAAATTGCCAAAGAAAGGGTAGAAAAGCAAATAATTGAAGAAGTAAAAGAAAAAGTAGAAGAAATTAGAACGGAGAAAAAAGAGAAGAAAATAAAAGCACAAAAATTAGAAGCTGAAAAACCAAAAGTAATTTTAAAAGTGGGAGATCGAGTTCGAATGAACGATGGAAAAGCGATTGGTACGATTGACAAAATTGAAAAAAATAAAGCTACTGTGAATTATGGAATTTTCACTTCTAAAGTAAATTTGGATCAATTAGAGTATATTCAACCTTTATAAATTATAAAAAAGAATAATGGAAATAGAAAACTTACCCAAAGACAAGCAGATTATTCTTTTTGATGGAATTTGCAATTTATGCGAATCTTCTGTTCAATTTATAATAAAAAGAGACAAAAACGATGTTTTTCGTTTTGTAGCCATTCAATCTGAATTAGGTCAAAAGATTATTAAACATATTGGTATTGATACCTCAAAAACAGATTCTATTATTTTGTATATTCCTGGAAAAGCTTATTATTATAAAGCAGAAGCTGCATTACAAATTGCAAAAAAAATAAAAGGATTTTACGCTTTATTGGGATATTTCAGTTTCATTCCAAATGTCATTAAAAATACTGTTTATGATTATATTGCAAAAAATCGATATAAGTGGTATGGTAAGAAAGAATCCTGTATGATTCCAACACCTGAATTAAAAGCTAAATTTTTATAAATAAAAAACGCTCAATATATTTTATTGAGCGTTTTTCTTAAGATTATTAAAAATTAATTTTTAATAATCTTTTTATCTAGAACTCCATCAGTCGTTTTAATTTTCATAAAATAAACTCCTGAGTTTAAATCGGAAATATTTAAATTATAGTTGGTAACTGAATCTGTTTTCGTTTCTTTTATAATTCTTCCATTAATATCAGTTAGTGAGATATTTTCAAACACAACATCATCACTGGAAATAGAAATAATGTCGTTAACTGGATTTGGATAAACTACAAATTTTGAAGCTAGGAAAGAATCTGATCCTAAAGTAGCAGCTGTAACTTTGAAATCATCAACCATAAACATGTAAGCATCAGATGTTTCGTATTTAATTCCAATTCTTATACTTTGTCCATCATAAGCTGATAAAGAAGCCGTATATTCTGCCCATGTTCCATAAGGAGCAGTTAAATATGTACCACCAGAAATAATTGTAAAATCGGTTGATAGTGTTGGTACACCTGTACCCACAAATACACCTACTCTATATCTTTCCAATCCATAGGTATCTGACATTGATTTTACCCATACACTTAATGCGCTTCCACTTACACCTGATAAATCAATTACTGGGCTAATTAACCAATCTTCATTCGCAGTTGCTCCACCAGTAGTAGATGGTACACCTGCCCAAGCAGCTGCATATTTTGACCCTGTCCTAGGATCAAAATTTCTATTTTCGGTTTCATTTCCTACACCCTCCGTTGCATTAGTAACTCCCGCAGTAGTAGGATTAAAAATTTGATATGCCATGGCTGCACCAGCATTATCCCATGTTGCTGGATCTGCTCCACCTGTATAGGTAAACAACATATCTAGATCTAAAACTTGCCATGTATTCGTTCCATCTGTAATTCCTGAAATCACAAAATCTGGATATGTTTCAAAACTATCCTCATATACAGTAACTTGAGAATAGGCAAATAAATTGAATAGAGCAAATAAAAAAAGTAAATTTTTCTTCATGATTGTTAATATTTAATTGTTTTTCAAGCTCAAAATACAAAAAAACTATTCTTTATTGAAATTTATTATTAAATATTTAACTTTTAAAGTTAAGAATTTAAACATTATTCAGAACATATAATTCCCATTTATCATCATAATAAAAAAAACAGTACTAAATAGTACTGCTTTTTATCAATTATTCTTAATTCAAATTATTTATCAAAAAATAATTATTCTTTGGTATTTTGCAACAAATAATAATCTACCATTACAAGAGCTGCCATTGCTTCAACAATAGGAACTGCTCTTGGAACGACACAAGGATCATGTCTCCCTTTTCCTTGCAAATTAATAATTTTACCTTCTTTGGTTAAAACATCTTGTTTCTGAATTAAAGTGGCAACAGGTTTAAATGCTACTTTAAAATAGATATCCATTCCATTACTTATACCTCCTTGAATACCGCCCGATAAGTTCGTTTTGGTTGTTCCATCCGCATTAAATAAATCATTGTGCTGACTCCCCTTCATTTTAGCCCCTTCAAAACCACTTCCAAATTCAAATCCTTTGACTGCATTTATAGACAGCATTGCTTTGCCAAGTTCAGCATGCAGTTTATCAAATACTGGTTCACCTAAACCAATAGGTACATTTTGTATGACACAAGTAATAACACCTCCAACCGTGTCACCTTGCTTTTTAATTTCTTTAATATAGCTTTCCATTTCTTGAGCTATCTTTAAATCGGGACATCGAATAGGGTTTTTTTCAATATTAGAAAAATCCAATGCTTCATACGATTTATCCAATGAAATTTCTCCAACCGATGAAACAAATGCAGTAATTTTTATATTTGAAATTACTTGTTTAGCGATTGCACCCGCAACTACTCTACTTGCAGTTTCTCTTGCAGAACTTCTTCCTCCACCTCTATAATCTCTAAGTCCATACTTCTTTTCATATACATAATCTGCATGACTTGGTCTAAATGTATCTTTAATATCAGAGTAATCATGAGACTTTTGATTGGTATTAGGAATGATAAAACCTATTGGTGTTCCTGTAGTTTTTCCTTCAAAAATTCCAGATAAAAACTGAACTTCATCTTCTTCTTTTCGTTGTGTAACAATAGCAGACTGTCCTGGTTTTCTCCGTTGCATTTCTACTTTTATAGCCTCTAAATCTAACTGAATTCCAGCTGGGCAACCATCAATAACACCACCTAGTGCTTCTCCATGTGATTCTCCAAATGTCATTAATGAAAAAATCTTACCAAATGAATTTCCTGCCATAATGTTTACAAATATGTTGTTACGTGGATGTAACTATTACCATTTTTATTTTGTGATTGGATAAAAACAAATTTATGTATTATTTATGAGTTTTAGTAAATTCACTAATTAGTTTTATTACTAATGCAAAGAAGTTCTACTTTCATAACTATATCATTAAAATTATAAGATATAGATTATTAATTATGAAAAAATTCTATATTTGCTAGAGACCGTAATTAATAATTTATGAAAAACTTAATCGCTCTTTTTCTAATTTCTACGATTTTATATTCTTGTTCCAATGATAATGATACAGCACAAAGCGAGTCCTTTGTTTTACCTTTTAATAGTAATAATTATTGGACATATGACATAACTGATGACACACAAAACACCTATAGAGATTCATTATTTGTAGGAAATGACACTTTAATAAATGGTAAAACCTATAAAAAAATGAAAACTAAAGATAATGTGGCATTTGGTTTTTATTCTAATTCATTAAATAATAACGGGGTGAGAGTTACTGGAAATAAATTATTACTCTCTGGAGCGTTTTCATTAAACAATGATCAAAATCTACCTTTTAATTTTACATTAGTTTTAGATGATTTTATTGCATTTGATGCAGATGCACCATTAGAAGGCAATCCTTCAACAAGATCAGGAGTTATTCAAGAAGAGGTAAATGGTTATCCACTTATTATTAATTATGTTCTAAAATCAGTTGGAGGAAATTCTTATCCAAACTATACTTCACCAGATGGAAAAACCTACAGTGATGTAAAATCTGGAAAAATTGTTTTAAATATTAAAGTTACTACAACACAAGAAGTTTCTGGGATTCCTATAACGATAACGATATTACAACCGCAAGATGTGATTATTTCTGACCAATTTGTGGCAAAAAATATTGGTGTGGTACACACGCATACTATTTCTCAATACTATTTAGACAGTCAATTTTCGGAAGAGATTAGTAATCAATTAAATATACCAACATCTTATAGTGGAAATCAATTTGAGTATTTAGATACTTATGTAATAAATTAACAAAAATTGCAATTCTATAACTTATTTTTATAATTTTATAAAAAATAATTCGTTTTAAGTTCTAATTTTGTATTCAACAATTTTAAATAAATTAAAAACAAATGAGAAAATTAATTTTAACAGCTTTTATGCTAGTAGGTTTGGCTTTTAGTTCCCAAGCACAGGACATATCTAAAAATGCATTAGGACTTAGATTAGGAGATAATGATGGTTTTGGTGGAGAAATTTCTTACCAAAGAGGTTTATCGGATAACAATCGATTAGAGTTTGATTTAGGTTGGAGAAATAGTAATCATGTTGATGCCTTTAAATTAGTTGGTTTATACCAATGGGTTTGGAATATTGAAGATGGTTTTAATTGGTATGCTGGTGTTGGTGCTGGAGTTGGTTCATGGAGTATAGATGAAAAATACTATGGTGTTAAAGATAGCGGTTCTTATTTCTTAGCAGCTGGAGACATTGGAATCGAATATAATTTTGATTTCCCATTACAATTGTCTTTAGATTTTAGACCTGAATTGTATTTTGGTGGGGATGAAAATTACAGAGATGATTTTGGACCAGATATCGCATTAGGTATTAGATACAGATTCAATTAATAATAAAAAAGGAACTCTAAAATGAGTTCCTTTTTTTATTTTATTGTATATTTTTTAGCTTTTGGAATAATCGCAATACAAAAAGGATTGGTTAATGCCATGGTCACATTCTCTCCGCTTTTCGGGCCAATTTGTTTGGAATAAATTACTACTTCTTCATTGGTTTTTTCAACTTTTTCAACAGTAATAGTATAACCACCTGTATTTTTTTGGCCTAAATATAAAAATAGAACTGCTTTATCGTCAAAATTAAACAGATTCAATTCAGGTAATTCAGTAGAAAGTCCCAATTGTCCTAATTCTTGATTTAAATCCATTGAATTTTCTACGACTAAATAGTCAAAAGTATCCTTTCCTCCATAAGAAGAAGAATGAATAATTTCAAATAGCGCATTTTGCTTTTTAGTATTATTTGCTACATCCATTTCTGATTCTGACTTTGTTTTATTGGAACAACAAGATGATGCAATCAAAAAAACAAATAACAAGTAACTAATTTTCATTGGCATAAGATTGTATAACTTCCTCATAAACATTTTCATAAAGAGGTAATATTTTTTTAATATCGTATTTTGAGGCTTCTTGTAAAGCATTTCTTTTAAACTGATTTAACACCATATTGTCTTTTAAAATAGAAATGGCATTTTTACTCATATCTTGTATATCTCCCACATTACTTAAATAACCCGTTACACCATCAATATTTACTTCAGGTAAACCTCCAGAATTACTTGAAATAACAGGAACGCCACAGGACATTGCTTCCAAAGCTGCTAAACCAAAACTTTCCGTTTCAGAGGGTAGTAAAAACAAATCGGTAAAGCATAAAATTTTATCAATTTCATTACTGTTTCCAAAAAAGATAACTTTACTTTGAATACCTAATTCTTGACACAGCGTTTCTGCTTTTTCTTTTTCAGGACCATCTCCTACCATCATCAACTTAGCTGGGATATGTTTTTGTATTTCGAAAAAGATTTTGACCACATCATCAATTCGTTTCACTTTTCTAAAATTAGAAATATGAGTAACTACTTTTTCGTCTGAAGTTGCCATTAAAGAACGATGGCAAGGGTCATTTACATCTAATCTTTCTTTATTTATTTCGATAAAATTTGGAATTACTTTAATTTCTTTTTTAATATCAAATAAACGATACGTATCTTCTTTCAAACTATGTGAAACACTAGTTACCACATCCGACTTATTAATACTAAAACTAACAGCAGGTTTATAAAAAGGATGATTACCAACTAAAGTTATATCTGTACCGTGTAAAGTGGTTACCATAGGAATTCGTATTCCTTCTTCTTCTAGCATTTTTTTAGCCATATAACCCGCATAGGCATGAGGTATGGCATAATGTACGTGTAATACTTCTATTTTGTACAATTTTACCATATCTACTAATTTGCTCGATAATGCTAATTCATAAGGCTGGTAATGAAATAAAGGGTATTCAGGAACGTGTACTTCGTGATAAAAAATGTTTTGATTCAAAAGTGCTAAACGCACGGGTTGGCTGTAGGTTATAAAATGAATTTGGTGACCTTTTCGTGCCAATTCAAGTCCTAATTCAGTTGCTACTACTCCACTTCCACCGAAAGTTGGATAACAAACTATGGCTATTTTCATATAGGTTTATTTATTGACATACACTTCATAACGTATTCTTATAGCAATAAAAAAATAACAATTGTATGAAATGATTTACAGACTATAAAAGTACTATTATTTTAGAAGCCTATTTTTTAAATATTCGTTAAATTATTTAGTAAATGCATTTTCATAAGTAGCAATCCAATCTGCAACGGTCATCTTAGTAACCAATTCTCCAATCAAATCGTACGGAATATCTTCTTCTTTTTTGAATCGCATACAACTTTTTCCTATGTCGAGTTTTTTGCTTGAGAACTTTGGATAAGCAGCTACAAACCAGTCGTACAAGTCTTTTTTGGCATAAATCCCCATATGATAAAAATTGATACTGTTCTTTTGGGAAGCAAAACTCATAAAAGGCAAGGGTAATTTTGGGTTACAATGATATCCAGAAGGATATAGTTCATGAGGCACTACATAACCAATCATTCCATAACTCATTTCTTCTCGAAAGCCTTTTGGCAAATTCTTTAAAATAACAGCTCTTAGTTTGTTTATGGCTTGTTTTCTTTCCTCTGGAACTTCTTTAATATATTCGTCAGGAGATTTTGCTGATGATGTCATGACTAATGAATTATAGATTCGTAAATAACTTTTTGAATATTCTCTCTAATATTTTCCTTTGACAAATAATTTGTAGTTGCTTCAGGATAAGTTCTATTGGATAAAAATATGTATACAATTTCACTTTCTGGATCTGCCCATGCCATTGTGCCTGTAAAACCAGTGTGCCCAAAACTAGTCATAGAAACACATCCACAAGTGGGGCCAGCATCTCCTAGTTGTGGTTTATCAAAACCTAAACCTCTTCTGTTTTTATCTTTACAATAATAACACGTATTAAAAGCATTAAATGTCTTTTCTGAAAAAAATTGGTGATTATCGTATTTTCCCTTTTGCAAATACATTTGCATCATCTTGGCTACATCTAAAGCATTCGAAAAAAGTCCTGCATGTCCTGCAACACCTCCTTGCATGGCAGCCCCCATATCATGAACATAACCATGAATAGTTTGGTATCTAAAATAGTTATCCACTTCCGTTGGTACAATTTGATCGACATCAAATTTATGCAATGGATTGTATGTCATTGTCGTTAAACCCATTTTAGCAAAGTAATTTTCAACTACTAAACTATCTAATTTTTTTCCCGTTTTGCTCTCTAAAAATTCTTTCATTAAAATGAATGAAAAATCACTGTATTTGTATTTTGCTTTTTTTAATAATTCACTATCAGCAATTCTTTTTATAATAGTATCATTATAATCTTTCCTAATAAAAAGATGTTCCGCAACTTGATAGGGAAATTCTTCCGAAAATTTTTTACGATAAATATCCTTTTTTGGTTTACCCAAAGAATCCAAAGTTTCTTTATAGAAAGGAATCCAAGCTTGAAAACGAGCTTGATGAGTAAGCATATCTAAAAAAGTCGCATTTTCTTTATTAGTTCCCTTAAAAACGGGTAACATTTCTTTTAATTTTGTTTTTAACGTTAGATTTCCTTTATCATACTGAATCATGATATTAGGTAGTGTAGCCAAAATTTTAGTCAAAGAAGCAACATCGTATAAATCCGTATTTTTCACTTCTAAATCTCTATCATACGTATGATAGCCAAATGATTTTTCATAAACTACTTTTCCTTTTCTGGCAACAATTATTTGCGCACCTGGTGTCATTTTTTGGGCAATTGCATAGTTGGCAATAGAATCAATTTTTGATAAAATTTTGGAATCTAAACCTACATTTTCAGGTGCACCATACCCTAAAATATTTACAGTTTTTGTAGCTATTCCATCATTAATATAAAAATTCTTGTTTATAGATACTGGTAATTTACCTTTAGTACCAATAGCACCAAATATAGCTTCTGCAGCAACCGTGCTTGAAAAGTTATTATTTTGATAGGCTAAAATGAATCCTTCATAATCTGAAAATCGGTCCAGTTTTAATAAGGAATAAGGTTTTGTAAAAAAAGTAACCACAACTTTCTTTTCTTTGGCTATTTTCTCTAAAATAGCAATTTCATCTTTATCTGGATTATGATTCTTCCATGCTCCGTCTTCTTTGTGAAAACCAATAATAACTTTAGTATAATTTTTCAATTCTTCTAATGCTTCGTCTATTTTCTTTACACTTACCTCTATTTGATCAACTGAAGTATATTTTCTTAATTCTTGCAAAAAGAAATCACCATCCGCATCCCCTAATTTCACATAAGCAAGTTTTTCTTTTTCCAAATGTTGTATGGGTAAAATATCATTCTTGTTTTTCAAGGCTGTGATGGCATTTTCATATAATGCGTAATTCATAGCATCATATTTAGATTGATTTAAATCTTCATACAAATGATTCAATTCAATTGGTAGATAATGATTCAAACCTGCTTTGTATTTATAGCGCAATATTTTTTTAACGGAATACGCTAAACGTATTTCAGAAATTTTACCTTCTTGAAAAGCTTCTTGAAATTTTTCTATTGCAATGGGTACATTTTCAGCAAAAAGTAACACATCATTTCCTGCTAAAAAGGCTTCTAAATCAATATCACCAGGTTTTTTAAAATTACTTGCTCCTTTCATATTTAAAGCATCCGTAAAAATAAGACCGTCAAATTTTAATTCATTCTTTAAAATGTTGGTCACTACATTAAAAGAAATAGAGGTAGGATATCCTTTTCTAGGCTCAATGCTTGGAACATCCAAATGGGCAACCATTACACTTGCTAAATCATTTTTAATAAGTTCTTTGTAAGGATATAACTCTACAGCATCGAGTCGTTCTTTAGAAAACTTTACTACTGGTAACGTATGATGAGAATCTGATTCTGTATCACCATGTCCAGGAAAATGTTTGGCAGTAGCAAAAACACCTTCACTCTGCAAACCTGTCATCAATGCTACAGCAGCATTGGTAACATTAATTTTGTCTTCACCAAAAGAACGGTTTCCAATAATGGGATTGTTCGGATTAGTGTTGATATCTACAACAGGAGCAAAATTAAAATGAATACCCATTCGTTTCGATTGTTCTCCCATCTGTATTCCTAATTTTTCTATAAGTTTAAAATCTTGAATAGCACCCAAAGTCATATTCCAAGGATACCTAAAAGTTGAATCTAATCGCATACTTAAACCCCATTCCGCATCAATCCCAATAAATAAAGGAACTTTAGATTTAGATTGGTATCGATTGGTTAATTGGGCTTGTCTAACAGGACCTCCTTGAAAAAAGATTAAACCACCCACATGATATTTTTCAACTAATTCATCAACCTCTTTACAATGAGACTCATTTTTATTAGAATAGGCTGCAACCATGAATAGTTGACCCACTTTTTCTTCAAAACTCATCTGGTTATATATGCTATCAACCCACTTTTCTTGAGGTAAATTTGATTTTTTTTGAGCATAAATAACTGGCGATAAGAAAATTAGAAAAAGTAAATAACGCATTGGAAAATAGTATTAATAAAAAACATCATTAAATTTGGTTTAATGATGTTTTCAAATATAGTGAAATAATAACAAAATTATCTTAAATCTTTTATAATGAAATGCAGATTTTAATGCAAATCTATGTGTTTATCATGGTATCCTAAAAGATAAAGAACCCCATCGAGTCCAATACTAGAAATGGCACTTTGTGCATTATCTTTTACCAAAGGCTTGGCATGAAATGCAATTCCTAATCCGGCTAAATTGAGCATAGGTAAATCATTCGCACCATCACCCACTGCAATGGTTTGATTAATATCTATTCCTTCTTTTACTGCTAATTCCTGCAAGTATTCTGCTTTTTTATTCCCATCTACAATTTCACCAATATAGTTTCCAGTTAATAAACCATCTTTAATTTCTAATTCATTGGCAAACACATAGTCAATACCTAATTCTTTCTGAAGGTAATGTCCAAAATAAGTAAACCCCCCTGATAGTATGGCTGTTTTAAAACCATATTTTTTTAATGTATCTATAAGTCTTCTAGCTCCTTTAGTGATTGGTAAATTAACAGCTACTTCTTCAAGTACCTTTTCACTTAATCCTTTTAGAAGCTGCATGCGTTGGGTAAAACTTTCTTTAAAATCTATTTCACCTTGCATAGCAGATTCCGTAATTTTCCGAACTTCTTCTCCTACACCAGCTAATTCAGCTAATTCATCAATAACTTCGGTTTGAATTAAAGTAGAATCCATATCAAAACAAACCAAACGCTTGTTTCTTCTAAAAATAGTGTCTTCTTGAAAAGCAATATCAAGATCTAGTTCTCTAGAAATTTGCATGAATTTTTCCGTAAACTCAGCTTTATTATTTATGGCGCCTCGAATAGATAATTGAATAGATGCTTTAGGATAGGTATCATGTTTTACCAATGAAACTCTTCCTGTTAATCTCTTAATAGCATCAATATTGAGCCCTTTTTCTGATATTACTTTGGTTACTTCAGAAATTTGTTTGGCAGATAATTTTTCTCCTAGTAAGGTAACAATATAACGGTCTTTTCCTTGAAGATCCACCCAATTTTCGTAATCCTCAAGTGGTATGGGTTTAAATGTAGCTTTTATACCTAATTCATAGGATTTAAAAAGTAAATCTTTTAAAACAGCAGCCGATTTTTTTCCCGATTCAATTTGAAAAAGAATTCCTAATGATAGAGTATCATGAATATTGGCTTGACCAATATCTAAAATTTTTGCATCATATTCAGATAAAACTGCAGTTAAAGAAGAGGTTAAGCCTGGTTTATCTTGTCCAGATATGTTTAGTAAAAAAATTTCACTCGCCATTAATGGATAATTAATATTTTAAAAAAAACGATTATGCCAACTCTCGCTAGCTGGAACCATCCAAAAGTCTTCCCATTCTTCAATTGTATTAACCAAATTATTAAATACAATTGTATTAGCAGACACAGCTTTTTCTTTGGCCATTTTTTTAAATTCAATTAATGTTTTATGAGCAATATGTTCCCCGAGCTTAAAAGTCACATTCATTTTGTCTAATAAATCGATTTGGTACTTTTGTTCCAAATTTTGAATAAACTGAACAGAAGCATCTATGGAACAACCTGTTGCTGCTTGCACATCTTGATTGACAGCTATAATTATAAATCGATTGTATTCCATTTTAAAGGAAGCCTCTAAACTTTGTCCATGAGCAGACCAACCTTCCAAAAATTCTTTAGTTGCAGCTTCTATTGCTGTTACTTCTTCATCAGATAGTTTTCTATTCGATTGGTAAATCCAAATTCTAGAATGTGGAGGTAATGTGTCAAAAGGTACGTACATTATAACTTAACTAAATCGTTTATTACTTTAAAATTTTCGAATTTATTGGTTTTAGCATTATACAATAAAGCATCAAAATAATATACTTTTACTTTATCATTTGCTTTTAAAACTTTGTCCAAAATTAAATACGAATTATCAAAACTATTTATTAATAATAACTCATGTGTTTTACCAGAAGCTTCTTTCACTTTTACGAAAAGAAAACCGTCTACGTTTGAACTTACAAAAGTTCCTTCTAAAATTTCATCTTCATAAGTATCAGTAGTACTACTATCACCATAATTATCTCCTGTATTTTCTAATATTTTCATTAAAAGATTCGGGCATACTACAGCAACTTTTTCACCAACGTCTCCTCCTATTTCTTCAATTTTAGAGATATAGTCTTTACCATAATGTTTTTCAACATCCGATTGATATTTATTAACCGCTTCCAAAATACAAAGCCCTAAAGATAATTCGTAATTTTCTTTCGTCATTTCTTTACCTTCAGCACATTTACAGGTTACTTCAGCTAGTTTTGTTTTTAACTCATCCTTCGTTAATTTTTGAGAAAAAAGAGCAGTTGTAAAAACAAAAAATACTATAAAAAAGGTTGTTTTTTTCATACAAGGTGTTATTTATAAATCTTGGGCGTTAGCAATTAATTCCGCTACATCCATCACTTTAACTTGGTTTTCTTTTTCCTTAAATTTAATTCCGTCAGTCATCATGGTATTACAAAACGGACAACCAGCTGCAATAATTTCTGGTTGCGTTTCTAAAGCATCTTCTGTACGCTCAATATTAATATCTTTATTCCCTTTTTCTGGCTCTTTAAACATTTGAGCTCCACCTGCTCCACAACACAGACCATTTGCTCTGGAACGTTTCATTTCAACTAGTTCAGCATCTAATTTTTGAATTAAATCTCTTGGCGCCTCATATACTTGATTGGCTCTTCCTAAATAACAGGGGTCATGGAATGTAATTCGTTTCCCTTTAAACTGTCCGCCTTCAACGGTTAATCTACCATCTTCTAATAATGACTTTAAAAATTGAGTATGATGAACTACTTCATAAGTACCACCTAATTCTGGATATTCATTTTTTAAAGTATTGAAACAATGAGGACATGCCGTTACAATTTTTTTAATTTCGTAAGCATTCATAACTTCAATATTTGTCATGGCTTGCATTTGAAATAAAAATTCATTACCCGCTCTTTTAGCAGGGTCACCAGTACAACTTTCTTCTGTTCCTAAAACAGCAAATGATATATTGGCTCTATTTAAAATTTTCACAAAAGCTTTGGTAATTTTTTTCGCACGATCATCAAAACTACCAGCGCAACCAACCCAAAATAAAACTTCCGGTTGCTTACCTTCTGCCATCATCTCTGCCATTGTTGGCACAACTATATTATTATCTGACATATTAAAATTTGATTTGAGATTAAGAATTTGTACCTTAATCTGATTTTCAATTAGTATTTCTAAAGCGAATCATTCAATACCTTGAATTATTCACTTATTTTAGTTTTCGTTTTTCCAATTTAAGCGATCCATCTGGTTATATTGCCATGGAGCACCATTGTTTTCAATATTTGTCATCATGTTATTTAATTCCATAGGAGCAGCGCTTTGTTCCATAACTAAATAACGTCTCATATCCATAATAATAGATAGTGGACTAATATTTACTGGGCACTCTTCAACACAAGCATTACAAGAAGTACAAGCCCAAAGCTCTTCAGGAGTAATATAATCGTTTAACAATGACTTATCATCTTCTACAAATGTTCCATTATTGGCATCTATATTTTTTCCTACTTCTTCTAAGCGATCTCTTGTGTCCATCATGATCTTTCTTGGAGATAGTTTTTTTCCTGTTTGATTTGCTGGACAAGAAGAGGTACATCTTCCACATTCGGTACAGGTGTAAGCATTTAATAATTGTACCCAATTTAAATCCTGCACATCTGATGCTCCAAATTTAGCTGGTACAGCATCTGGATTTGCCGGTGCAGCAAATGGGTCAGCTGAAGGATCCATCATTAATTTTACTTCATTGGTTACACTTTCCAAATTATCAAATTGACCTTGTGGTTTAAGATTAGCAAAATAAGTATTTGGGAAAGCCAATAAAATATGTAAATGTTTAGAAAAATATAAATAATTTAAAAACACTAATATTCCACAAATATGTAACCACCACGCTGTTCTTTCAATCATGAAAACCACACTATTATCCATTCCATCGAAAATAGGAGCAATTAACTGAGAAATAGGATAACTTCCAGCTTGATGATAATGCGAAAAACCTCCTGGTACATATTGCAAATGAAAATCGGCCGCATTCATGGTTAAGAATAATGTCATTAATACAACTTCAAAATACAAAATATAATTGGCATCATTCTTAGGAAAACCTTTCATTTCTGGTTTCCAAAAACGCTGCAACTTGATTACATTTCTTCTTAACCAAAATACAATTACTGCTACCAAAACTAAAAAGGCAAGAATTTCAAAAGAACCAATTAAAAAGTTATAAAACCCTCCCAAAAAAGCAAATACACGATGTGTTCCAAATAAACCATCAATGATAATTTCTAAAACCTCTAAATTGATAATGATAAATCCTACATAGACAATGATATGTAAAAATCCAGCAATAGGTCTTTTTACCATTTTTGATTGTCCTAAGGCAATCATCATCATATTCTTCCATCTTGCAGAAGGATTGTCTTTTCGATCTACATCTTGACCCAATTTTATATTGCGAATGAGTTTTTTTACATTTTTAGTAAAATAACCAATTCCAATAACTAATACGATAGCAAATAATATATTAGGTAAAATACTCATAGGGTTAGTCTTTATTTATTTTGTTCTGAATTTTCTGTTTTATTATCTTTTTCTGGAGCAACATAAGGTTTTTCTTTTTTACCGAAAAGAGAAACGTTTACATAACGTGTAGGATGTAATCTTAAATCTTGTAATAATAATTCTAACTCTTTAGAAGCCTTAGTAAAATTGGTATACATTGCTTCATCATTCATTAATTTACCCATGGTTCCTTTACCACTCTCAATTCCTTTCATGATTTTATCTACACTAGCCAAGGTTTTCTCTAGATTTTTCACAGTTTGACCTAAATTGGCCTTTGCAAGAGAATCTGACATTACTGCAAAATTAGCTGTAGTTTTATCTAAATTGTCAAACGATTGGTTTAATTTGGTTTTATTCTCCGTTAATAAAGTATTTAAATTTCTAGAAATACCACTAAATTGAGTCATACTTCTGTTTAATTCATTGATACTACTTTTCAGGTTATCTTTGGTCTTTTGATCCAATATTTCATTAAAATTTGCAAATAAGATATTCGCATTATTTAATAAATTATCAATTTTATCTTTTAAGGGTACCATTTGTTCTGCTAAGGCGTCTGTAAGACCAAGTTTGGATCTTGATTGTAGAAAATCTCCAGATACAGCTAAATTTGGGTCGTCATCATTTGGAATGATGATGATTTCTTTACCTCCTAAAGGTGATGACCCAGATAATTCGGCAATACTAGTTTTTGAAATAGGATAATCAGAAGTAATTGCAATTTCAACTTCAACTTTTTTATTTTCCAAAAAGTGGTACGAATTCACTCTTCCCACATTCACCCCTTTTAGCTTTACAATCGAAGAGGGTTCTAAACCTTCAACAGAATCATAAACTACATATAATTTTTTACTAGAATCGAATAGATTTCTCCCTTTTAAAAAACTATATCCCCAAATAAAAAGTAAAATTGAGGAAATAACTAAAATCGCGGTTTTAATTTCTTTGGTTAGTTTCAAAATACATTATTTTTAACAAAAATAAAACTTTATTTTATTTAATAGCATCAGATAGGTTAATTTTTACTCCATCTTTATAAGCTACTATAAACGCCGATTCAAAACCTTTATTTTTAGCTTCTGTTAATTTATTTTGTGCCAATTCATAACTGTCCTCAGAACCAAAAAGATACTTGTAAATTTTACCTGATTGTTCTACATGAACACCATTTAAACCTTTAAAATTAGAAGGAGATGTTGCTATCTTTGTACTACTTGCCGACAGCTGTACTTTAAATTGAATCCCGTTTTTAACATTTTCAATAATTGCTTGAACGGGATCTTCTTTTACAACTGAAGGAGTCTCCTCAATTTTTACGGTCTCCGTAACCACCGGTTTTGTTCCTGATGATGTTTTATAATATTGCTTTTTATACGAAAAAATAGCATCTGCAATAGCTTTTGCTACTTCATTTTGTCCTTTTTCTGTATTTAAATATTCCCCTTCTACTTTATTAGATAAAAAACCAATTTCTATCAAAACTCCTGGCATGTAAGAAGCGTCTAATACCCACAGCGGTGCCTGTTTTACTCCTCTACTCTTTTTACCTAAATTATCTTTGAAATTATCTTCTACAAAAGCAGCCAACTCTATACTTTGGTTTAGATACTCTTCTTGCAAAATTTTTAACCCTATTAACGACTCAGGTCGGTTGGGGTCAAAACCTTTATAATTTTCTTTATAATCCTCTTCTAATAAAATTACTGAGTTTTCATTTTTAGCAACTTCTAAATTGGTAGAACTTCTACTCAAACCCATCACAAAAGTTTCGGTTCCAAAAGCGGAATAATTTTTAGCTGCATTACAATGAATGGAAACAAAAAGATTAGCGTCTTGTTTATTTGCTTGAATGGCTCTGTCTTTCAATTCGACAAACACATCGGTTTTACGAGAATAGAAAAAATCAAAATCGCTATCCTTACTCAAATACTCTCCCACTTTCAAAGTTACAGCCAACGCAATTTTCTTTTCAATGTAACCATGATGTACGTTTCCGTAATCCTTTCCACCGTGTCCAGCATCCAACACTACTTTAAATTTTGTCTTAGACTGTGCAACAACAGTTGACATCGACAAAAACAAAACAGTGATTACTAACACTTTAAGGTTAAATTTTAATTGGGGTGTATAGCAGGTTTCTTTCCGCATAGTTATAATTTTATTAAAAGCTTATTTTTACAAAAAAATATATGTAAGTTTGACACTTCAAAAAGTAAGCCAAATTTTTACAAAAATACTATTATTAGCGTTGTATACAAAGTTATTTCATATCGTTTTTTTAGCAATTTTTCTAACAATTGGAAATCATGCGCTATACTCACAAGAAATAAAACCTAAAAAATCCTTTACCAATAAGGATAAGGTTAAAAACGACTCTATTACTACTAGTGTTGTTATCGATACTTCTTTAGTGAAGATTGAGAATCCTCTTCAAACTACTACTAAAACAAACGATACCGTTAAAAAAAAGCCGTTATTAGAAGGTATTGTAACTCGTAAGGCTAAAGATTTTGAAAAAGCCAATCAAAAAACTAAAGAATTAACACTTTACAATGAAGCTGAATTATATTATACTGATATTGAATTAAAAGCTGGAATTATTGTTCTTAATTATGAAAAAAATGAAGTCTACGCTGGAAGAATAAAAGATAGCTTAGGAAACTATACTCAATATCCTGTTTTTAAACAAGGAAGCAATGTAATTGAGCCTGACTCTATCCGATTTAATTTTAAAACGAAAAAAGCGCTCATTTGGAATTCTAGAACCAAACAAGGTGAATTAAATATTAAAGCAGAAGTATCCAAGAGAGAAAATGATTCTGTTATTTTCTTAAAAAACGCAAGAATAACAACTTCAAAAAACATAGACGATCCTGAATATTATTTTGCGGTTTCCAAAGTAAAATTTGTTCCTAAGAAAAAAGTAGTTGTAGGTCCTACACATTTAGTTATTGTAGATGTTCCAACACCTCTATTTTTACCTTTTGCTTATTTTCCAATGTCTGAAAAAAGCACTTCAGGATTTATTGTACCTACACCTGGTCAATCCAACCAACAAGGCTATTTTTTACAAAATGGAGGATATTACTTTGCCCTAACAGATTATTATGATTTAGCAGTTTTAGGTGATTATTATACCAATGGTAGTTATGGATTACGATTTGAAAGCAGCTATGCAAAAAGGTATAAATTTAATGGTCGCGTCAATTTTAGATTTGAAAATAACATTCAGAGTGAAAAAGGATTACCCGACTATGTAAAATCGAAACAATATAACATCCAATGGTCACATAGTCAAGATGCAAAAGCAGCGGCTAATTCTCGATTTTCTGCTTCTGTAAACTTAGGTAGTAGCCAATATTTTAGACAATCCGTCAATTTAGCTAATATTGGTTCCAGTTTAAATAACAACTTAAGTTCTTCTGTTTCCTATTCAAAAACATTCCAAACTGTTCCTCAAGTTAATTTATCGTTATCTGCTACTCATAATCAAAATACAAATACAGAAGTCATCAATATGACTTTACCAACACTACAAGCTAGTGTAGATCGTATTTTCCCTTTTGCACCAAAAGATGGTGTTAAAAAAGGATTTATCAAAAATATCAACTTACAATATAATTTAAGAGGTGAAAATAGAATTTCAACGGCTGATTCTTTATTTTTCAAGCCTCAAATGTTTAGAGATGCTAAAACAGGTTTTCAACATACTATTCCTATTAGTACCAATTTTAAAGTATTTAAATATTTTAGTGTTACTACAGGTGCTAGTTATAATGAAGTTTGGGCATTAAATACCATTGAAAAATCATTCAGCACTATTGAAAACAAAGTAGTCACTGAAGATGTAAAAGGATTTGACGCTTTTAGAACCTATAACTTTAGTGCGAGTATTGGAACCACTATTTATGGTACTTTTAATTTTGGTGAAGATAAAAAATTTCAGGCATTAAGACATGTTATGCGTCCGAGTGTATCGTATGGCTACACTCCTAGTTTTGATCAATATTATGATACTTATGCCATTGATGCAACAGGAAATACCTATCAAGAATATACGCGCTTTGAAGGTGGATTATTTGGAGCACCAGGTAAAAGTTATTCCAATAATTTAGGCTTTTCATTGAGCAACACCTTTGAAGCAAAGGTTAGAGATGATGAAAGTGAAAAAGATGAACCTAAAAAAGTAATGCTTTTAAACAATTTGAATTTTTCAACTAGTTACAATTTAGCTGCAGATTCATTAGCTTGGTCACCCATGCGTGTTAGTGGAGGAACTCAGCTTTTTAAACAAAAAATGAATCTTAACTTTGGAGCTACTTTAGATCCTTATGCAATTGATAATTCTGGCAGAAGAATTGAGAAATACAACATTGACAATGGTGGTAGTTTATTCCGATTAACAAGTGCTAACATGACTATTAATTATGGTTTTTCAAGTGCAGATGGAGATAAAAAAGGAAATGTATCTAGTCAAACAGAACAAAATGGTGGTCGTCAAGATGATTTATTTGGGACCGGTACAAATTTAAACGACAACCGTCAAAGTCTCTTTAACGATGAAAACAAAGAAGAGGAAGAAACTGATAGTGAATGGTACAACACCAAATTACCTTGGGATTTGCGCCTAGCCTATTCTGTTACCTATTCAAATAGTAATAGGCAAAATGAAATTGCTTCACATTCTTTAATGGTTTCTGGTAATATAGAATTAGCACCTAGATGGAAAGTTGGTGCATCTTCTGGATACGATTTTAAACAAAAAGGAATCACCTTTACACAATTACGTTTTGAACGTGATTTAGAAAGCTGGAGAATGAGCTTCAATTGGGTTCCTTTTGGTCCTAATACCTATTGGGGATTCTTTATTGGAATTAGTTCTTCTGTATTAAGCGATATTAAATGGGAGAAAAACCAATTACCCGATCGCGTTTTCAGATAATTATTAACTATTTAAAAACAAAATCACAAAACAAATGAAAAAAATAATTTTTACAGATAAAGCTCCAGCTCCAATTGGCCCATACAACCAAGCTGTTCTAGTAGGAAATACTTTATATACTTCCGGACAAATAGCAATCCATCCATCCACTGGAGAATTGGTTTTAACAGATATTGAAACTGAGACAAAACAAGTAATGGAAAACATGAAAGCCGTACTGGAAGCAGCTGAAATGACCTTTGATAATGTAATTAAAACCAGTATTTTTATTAGTGATATGAATGATTTTGGTAAAATTAATGGTGTCTACGGAAGTTATTTTGATGAAAAAACAGCACCAGCTAGAGAAACCGTTCAAGTGGCTTGTCTACCAAAAAATGTCAATGTTGAAATTTCAATGATTGCGATTAAAGACTAATAATTATAAGCAACTTCCAATATGATTCCGATTACCAATTTTGATTTTTTAGTGGGTAAATGGTCTGTTCTAAACAAAAGACTAAAGGAGCGCATGAAAGGTGCTACAGAATGGGTTGAATTTACAGCTGAAATGGAAACCAAGAAAATTTTTAATGGTTTAATCGTTATGGATGAGATGAAAACCAATCATTTCGGAGAAAATTTTAATGGTTTGAGTATTCGAATGTTGAATCCTGATACGAATGAGTGGAAAATCTATTGGGCAGACACGTATCATCTTGATCAAATGTTACAAGAGCAAGTCGTTGGTAAATTTGAAAATGGGACCGGTGAATTTTTTGGAAAGGATATTTTTGAAGGAAAAGAAGTCCCTTTACGCTTTTCTTGGAAAAAAGAAACCGAAAATACGGCACAATGGGAACAAGCTTATTATGATGTTCAAAAAAAGGAATGGGAAACCAATTGGATTATGATTTTTACAGCAATCGAATCTTAATTCATCTGTAATTGCTTATCTATTTACTAAAATCTTAATTTTTCAAAGACTTTTATCAATGAAAATACTGAAAAATAGTTTATTGTATTTTGCATATATTCTCTTCAGTATAGCTTTTTCGATGTATCTCGTCTATTTAGAAATTGATGGAAGACCAAATTCTAAGTTAGCTGGATTATTCCACGATTTTATAATTTTGACAGTTGGAACTATCTTAGGATTAATTGCTGCGACTTTATTTTTCTTATTGAATTATTTTTTACTTAAAAAAAGTAAAAGTACATTCCTCGAAAATAAAACCGTATTACAAATTGTATTGCTTATCCTTTCTTGTTTAATCGCACATGAAATTCATCAAATTCTTGAATTTGATTTAGATATTTTATAAAATAAGAAATCCCAAGATTTTACTTGGGATTTCTTTATATATAACTAGAATTATCTTATTACGATAAAGCCGCTTTTACCTGATCAGCAGCTTCTTGGAATTGAACAGCTGATAAAATTGGCATTCCTGAATTATCAATTAATTCTTTTGCAATTTCAGCATTCGTTCCTTGTAAACGCACAATAATTGGCACTTTAATAGCATCACCCATATTTTTATAAGCATCTACAACTCCTTGTGCTACTCTATCACAACGCACAATTCCTCCAAAGATATTAATCAAAATAGCTTTTACATTTGGATCTTTCAAAATAATACGGAAAGCTGTTTCCACACGTTTTGCATCAGCTGTACCACCAACATCTAAGAAGTTTGCTGGCTCGAAACCTGCATACTTAATTAAATCCATCGTTGCCATTGCCAGACCTGCACCATTCACCATACAACCAACAGTACCATCGAGATCCACATAATTTAAACCAACTTCTTTAGCTTCAACTTCAATTGGATTTTCTTCACGAATATCTCTCATTTCAGCTAAATCTTTATGACGGAATAATGCATTATCATCTAAATCAACTTTAGCATCTACAGCAATAATTTTATCATCAGACGTTTTTAAAACAGGGTTAATTTCAAACATTGAAGCATCAGAACCTATGTAAGCTTTGTAAAGAGCATCTACAAATTTTATCATCTCTTTAAAAGCATTACCTGATAATCCTAAATTAAAAGCAATTCTTCTTGCTTGAAACCCTTGTAAACCTACAGCAGGATCTATCTCTTCAGTAAAAATTAAATGAGGAGTTTTTTCAGCTACTTCTTCAATATCCATTCCTCCTTCAGTAGAATACATAATCATATTTCTACCTTTTCCTCTATTCAATAAAACTGACATATAAAATTCTGAAGTTTCACTTTCCCCTGGATAATAAACATCCTCTGCTACTAAAACTTTATGAACTCTTTTACCTGTTGGAGGTGTTTGAGGTGTAATTAAATCCATTCCAATAATTTGACCAGCTAATTCAGCTACTTGATCTAAATTTTTAGCTAATTTAACTCCTCCACCTTTTCCACGACCACCCGCGTGAATTTGAGCTTTAATTACGTGCCAACCTGTTCCTGTTTCAGCAGTTAATTGTTTTGCTTTAGCTACAGCTTCTTCAGCGTTATTAGCAACATGCCCACGTTGAATACGTACTCCATAGCTAGCTAATATTTCTTTACCTTGATATTCGTGTAAATTCATAATATAATAGGTTATTTCTTTTTAAAAAGTGCCACAAAAATAGCAAACTAATTTTTAATTGGCTAACATTTTTATGGATAATTTGGAATTCTTTGACTCCTATAACGTAATTTAGAAAACCATCTTTTGTTATATTTGTAACTTAATGTTATTTTTTGTTTAATTAACATGTTTTTAATTATTTCTAGTGCTAAATGTTTTTAATTTGCATAAAAAAAGGGAGATGAAAAATCAGGAATTATTACAATTAGTAGAAGAATTTGGGTCACCATTATATGTTTATGATGCGACTAAAATTGAATCACAATATAAAAGACTAACTAATGCATTTTCAAAGGTAGAGCAGTTTAAAATTCACTATGCAGTTAAAGCCTTATCGAATGTATCGATTTTAAAAGTTCTAAAAAGATTAGGTTCAGGATTAGATACCGTTTCTATAGAAGAAGTGCAACTTGGATTGTATGCAGGCTTTGACCCAAAAGAAATTATGTATACACCGAATGGTGTTTCATTGGAAGAAATTGAAAAAGTAGCTGAAATGGGCGTTCAAATTAATATTGACAACCTATCTTTCTTGGAGCAATTTGGAACAAAACATCCAAATACACCAGTTTGTGTTCGTATTAATCCACATGTAATGGCAGGAGGAAATGCTAATATATCTGTAGGTCATATTGATAGTAAATTTGGAATTTCTATACACCAATTACCTCATTTACTTCGCATTATTGAAAACACAAACATGAATATTAATGGCATTCATATGCATACCGGTTCTGATATATTAGATATAGATGTTTTCTTATATGCAGCAGAAATTTTATTCGAAACCGCTAAGAACTTTAAAAATTTAGAATTTATTGATTTTGGTAGTGGTTTTAAAGTTCCCTATAAAAAAGATGATATTGAAACTAATGTAGAAGAATTTGGTAAAAAGTTAACGAAACGTTTTCTTGCATTTGAAAAAGAATATGGAAGACCATTAACTCTTGCTTTTGAACCTGGTAAATTTTTAGTAAGTGAAGCTGGATATTTTCTTGCCAAAGTAAATGTCGTAAAACAAACCACTTCAACTGTTTTTGCAGGAATAGATAGTGGTTTTAATCATTTGATAAGACCCATGTTATATGGTTCTCAACATTATATTGAAAACATTTCAAACCCTAAAGGAAAAGAACGCTATTATTCGGTAGTAGGTTACATCTGTGAAACTGATACTTTTGCTAATAACAGACGTATTTCAGAAATACATGAAGGAGATATTTTATGCTTTAGAAATGCTGGTGCTTACTGTTTTTCAATGGCCTCAAATTATAACTCGAGAGTAAAGCCTGCTGAAGTACTTTGGTTGAACGGAAAAGGTCATTTAATTCGTCAAAGAGAAACTTTTGATGATATTATTCGCAATCAAATTGAAATAGAGGTTTTAAATGAGACCATAATTGCATAATAAAAAAGCTTCTCTTGAGAGAAGCTTTTTTATTTTTGATTAATTGAGTTTGTATACTGTTATTTTCCAGTTTCTACTAATTGGATCAATTGCTCCTAATATTGATGCATTTAAAAGTCTAATTTTAATAGCATTATCAATTACATAACAACTCCATGTTAAACCACTTTCTATAGCGCCTACAGGAGAACAATTGCAAATACTATTCTGAGAGATACCTTGTAAAGGAATTTCCAGTTCATAGGAAGATAAATTAGCAATTGAAGGGAAATCTAAATTTCCATCTACTACCAAACCTTTCATAACCACTTCTCTAGCATTATTACCATTCGTAAAATATAAATTGGTACCGTCATATTCCATAGCACCAGGTTCTGGATTGGCAAGAGTCGTTCCCGCTGTTAGTTTTAAAGGAGCCGAATTGGAAGTTCCATCTGATGCTGGTAAATTTAATTTAGCTGAAGGATTTAATGTTCCAATACCAACATTTCCGTTACCCGTAATTGTAAACGAACCTGAATCGTTAATTTGATTATTTTTAGTTGTATTAATTACAAGTTTTGTTGGTAAACTAGAAGCATTTGGAGTTCCATCCATAAAATAATGAATACCTCCTACTTCCTGGATACCATAGCCATTATTGGTTTTAAATAGTAACGCTCCTATTTCTTGATTCGTGCCTGGCAAAGTAGGGTAATCAATAGTTCCACCAGTATTATATAAAATTAAGTTAGGTGGATTAGTATCGGCACTTGTAATTTGAAAATCATTATCTCCAACTCCTCTAAATTCAAATTTTTCTACAGGATTATCGGTTCCAATACCAATTTTCCCTTCATCAGTAACCACAATCTTAGTTCCATTAGCATTTGCTTGTGTAGAATAGATCAGTGATTCTCCGTTTTGATTCACTCCAGATTTCCATTCTCCCGAACTTAAGGGAAACCAATCTACAGCTTCACTATCCCAATAGAGAAAACCTTTGGAATACACTTTTGCATTTTTTACCACATCGTTACTTAGATAAATTAACATGCCGTTTTGGTTAGATGAAGGATTTACTTCAGCTAAATTGGTTACTCTTGGAATTAACAAACCGTCATTTGGGTTCGGGTTTGCAGGATTAGTAGGTTGAATATCCAGTATGGCTGCTGGTGTTGTGGTGTTAATACCCACTTGGGCTTGTAACAATGAGAAATACAACATACCCATTGCACTTAAGTACTTTTTTTTCATGTTTAAACGAGTTTTGTTTGGTTTTTCCCAAATTTAATATTTTCAACTTTCAATCGAAAAAATAATTTGTTAATAAAATCGACAAAAGGTAGATTTTATAGATAAAAAACACAAAAAAACTCAAAAAATGAGTATAAAAAGAAGATTAATCGTACAAAGTATGATTATTTTAACACTGCATTAACATAAAATATAGATTTTATAACATTTTACGCAATTATTGTGAAATGTGTAAAAATATTACAAATAAAAATCAGTACTCTTATTTTACTTACTATTTGTTAATTAAATACGATTTATACTATTCGTTATTCTAGTATTTCATCTAAAATTATGGCTTCGGTTCCATTTGGTAAGGTTGTTTTTAATTTTAGAGCTAAACTTGGTGCAATTTGAGTGATCTCTTTTTTATTATAAGATGCACCAGGTTTCACTTTCCAACCAAAAAATAACATAGGAACATGAGTGTCATAAGTATAAGGAGAACCGTGTGTCGTACCAGTTGCACCATATTCTAGATATCCTGGTTTCTCTAAAATAACCAATTCTCCATTTTGTTTCGGATCATATCCTTTTGCAATAGCATTTAAATAAATATCGTTACCCGAATTATTTAAAATTTCAGTATCTGTATATACTCTTCTAACAAAATCTTGCTTGTAAATAAATGCTTTAAAACTAGTCTTTACTTCTTCAATATCCAAATTGCTAGCTTCAATATTCTCTTGATTAAAAAAAACATTAGAATTTGAATAATTTAAAATCAGATTTTCACCATATTTATCGTTAGAATATGTTTCCAAATCTTGCGTAAATTTTCTTGTATTTACTTGATCTACATTATACTTATTATCTTTAAGATAAGTTACGTTTTCTGCACCAGCGTGATCCGCAGTTAAGAATATCAAATAATTATTTTTACCTACGGTTTTATCTAAATAAGTTAGAAAATCTGCAATTGTTTGATCTAATCTTAAATAAGTATCTTGTAATTCGATGGATCGAGGTCCTAATAAGTGACCAATATAATCTGTAGATGAAAAACTCACTGTCAAGAAGTCGGTAATATTATCTTTTCCTAAGCTTTCTTTTTCAATAGCTCTTTTAGCAAAATCAGCTAATAAATTATTTCCAAAGGGTGTGGAACGTAAAACTCCAGCATCATTATTTGCATACATATCTTTCATATTATAGGGAAAGAAAGGTATTTTTTGATATAATTTTCCTTCGTAGGGATTATTATCATTCAAACTTTCATTGTAAACTTCTTTTGGCTTAAATAATTCCCAAGTAGTATTCAGATATTTTTCATAGTGTTTTTCATTGTTAAACTGTGTAACCCAATCTGGCAACTGGTTTCCATAATAGGTACTCGATATAAAAGCTCCAGTTTTACTATACCAAAAAGCCCAATCTGCAAAATGTCCTGCTGGTAAAATGGCGCCTCTATCTTTCAAACTCATTCCGATTACCTTACCCTTAAAATTAGTAGCTAATTTTAATTCGTCAGTTATGGTAGTGCTCAATAAGTTTTTAGGTGACATTTTTCCTTCATAATCCGTTCCATTACCTAAGGTTGTCACCGAATTATCATCTGTACAATACATTTCTTTACCTAAACCTTTATTAAACCAGTTATTACCAACAATTCCATGAACACTAGGTGTTGTACCAGTGTAAATAGAAGCATGCCCTGGCCCAGTATACGTTGGCATATAATTGTAGTGTGCATTATGAAATGTAAATCCTTCTTTCATTAATCTTTTAAAGCCATTTTCGGAAAAATCATTTGAAAAACGATATAAGTATTCCATTTTCATTTGATCCACCACAATACCAACCACTAGTTTAGGTCTTTCTTGTGCTTGTATATTGGAAAAAACTAAAGCGATAAAAAGCAGTAAGAACTTTTTCATTACGATTTTTTTTGAGTAGGTTTTTAAAATTATTTTACGATTTCGAAGATATCATAGCAAAAGATATATTCTTCACTGTAAACATATAATTGAGGTTTATTTTTTAAATCTTTTCTGACGATAAAGGAAATCTTAAAGGGATACCCATCCACATCTTTACATAAATAAGAATTAATTTCATCCACTTTGGAAACTTCCTTTTGTAAATATTCAACAATAGAATAATATTGAATTACATTAGAATAGATGATAATTTTATTTTTATCATAATCTAATTTAACAATAATGTTAACTTTTTCGGGAGTACTCCATTTTCCCCAATTCCCTTTTTTGTCTTTTTGTAAAACGGACAACGAAGTGGTTTGGAAATTAAATTGTTGTGCATTTGCAACACCAAGTGCAAAAAATGCAATCCATGCAAGGAATTTAAATAACTTCATAAAATATTAAAAAACAAAATTATGGATTTCTTCTTTTGCTTTTTGAAATTCATCCATAATTGTATCAACAATAGTTTGCACAGGTAAAATATCATGAATAACACCTGCTATTTGTCCAATTTCTAGTTCTCCATCTTCCAAATCACCTTCAAACATTCCTCTTTTAGCTCTAGCCCTTCCTAACAGGTTTTTTAAATCTTCTGTTGAAGGGCATTGGGAATATAATTCTTGTAATTCGTTATAAAATTTATTTTTTATAAGTCTAACAGGTGCCAATTCTTTTAAAGTTAAAACGGTATCTCCTTCATTAGTTGCAACAATCGTTTTTTTAAAGTTATCATGAGCACTTGATTCTATAGAAGCTGCAAAACGACTTCCCATTTGAACTCCATCTGCACCTAGAACTAAGGCTGCTAACATGCCTCGACCGGTAGCAATACCACCCGCTGCAATTAATGGAATTTGTAGGCGTTGTTTTACCATTGGGATTAGGGTTAACGTAGTTGTTTCTTCTCTTCCATTGTGTCCGCCAGCTTCAAAGCCCTCAGCAACAACAGCGTCTACTCCAGCTTCTTGTGCTTTTAGTGCAAATTTTGAACTACTAACTACGTGTACAACCGTAATTCCATTTTCTTTTAAATAAGAAGTCCATGTCTTCGGATTTCCTGCAGAAGTAAAGACAATTTTAACACCTTCTTCCACAATAATTTGCATGATTTCTACAATATTAGGATATAACATGGGAACGTTAACTCCAAATGGTTTATCGGTAGCTTTTTTACATTTTTGGATGTGTTCTCTTAAAACATCAGGATACATTGATCCAGCACCTATTAAACCTAAACCACCTGCATTACTTACAGCGCTAGCTAATTTGTAACCACTGTTCCAAATCATACCACCTTGTACTATTGGATATTTTATATTGAAAAGCTCTGTAATTCTATTCATTACTGTTTAATTAATTTGCCCTGCAATTTAGCATTATTAGAAGAAAAATCATAGCTATAAATTCCCGAAGAAAGACTTTCTAAAGAAATTTTTTCCTCGTTATTCCTGATTTCAACTTGTAATACTCTTTGTCCCAGATTATTGTATAAAAACAGTTCCGCACCATCCAAATTGTTCCCTTTAATATATAATTGATTCACTACAGGATTCGGATAAAAAAGGATACTTTGATTTAAAAACATTTCAGAACTTAATGCATTTGTAAGAGCCAATTGAAAATCTGGAACGCCATACCCTTTTAGATTGTCTGGGTTAGTAAACTGATCAGAAGATTCTTTTACGAATTGAATTACTTCAGCAGCAGTTAAATTAGGAAGAGCAGACCAAAATGTTGCGACCATACCTGCTAAAATAGGGCTCGAAAATGAGGTTCCGTTTGAAGTAGTAATGGCTCCACTGGAACTACTAACTGTAGCACTTTGACCTTTCGCACACACATCAGGTTTTATTCTACCGTCATAAGAAGGTCCTATTGAACTAAAACTCGCACGAACTTCTGTGCTATTAACAGCACCTATTGTTAAAATATTATCCGCATCAGCTGGAATACCAATGTGAGGTTCAGAAGAATTTCCTTCGTTACCAGCACTTACCACACAAACGATTCCTTTAGTAACGGCTATTGCAGCAGCTCTCGAAGCAAAACCTACTTGACCATTACGTTGCGTATAAGAATAGCTATAATTAGGATTGTCATATTCACCATAACCTAATGACGAATTAACAACATCTACCCCTAAACTATCTGCCATTTCTAATGCTTCTACCCAATACGATTCTTCCACAGGATTTTCAGAACTTACATCTTCCGTTATGAATAAATAGTACGAAGCATCTGGAGCTGTTCCCACAAGCTGCCCATCAACATAACCACCCATAGTAGAAAGTACATTGGTACCGTGTGAATTTCTAGTATAGAAATTCGTACTTCTATCCGGAAAATTATAACCTCCTAAAATTAAATTATTATCTCTCAATCTTTGAAAGGGTGAAGCTGTATTTACACCTGGAAAACCTGCATCTAAAACCGCTATTATTTTTCCTTGACCTGTATAATCTTGTTCATGCAATAAATGCCCATTCAACATTTGAATCTGATTACTTGAATTTCCATAATTGAAATTAGCAGTAACATCAAATGTCTGATTATCTTTATTCGAATTTAATGTTATTACCGACTTATTAATGCCATTCAAACTATGATTCGCAAATTGAATATGGTCTACAAATGATAGTGCTGTTAGGGCTTGAATATTGGTTTGCGAACCTCTAATATGTAAAGCATTTAACCACTTTGATTTTGCCATGATGGTAATTCCAGTAGTAGCTTCAACTTGTGAAATATAGGATTCAGAAATAGGAATATCTTTATTATCTAACATTATATTTTGAACAGATCTTCTGTCTAATGCTCTCTGTGTCAGCATTTCAAGAGGGTTGTTTGTATAGAAAACGACATCTGGTTTATCAGTAAAATAAACCCAAGCGTCTTCTTGAGCCCAAGAGCAAAAATAAAATAGAAATAGTAAAAGAGTAGCTGTTTTTTTCATGTTTTTATTTATTTGTATTCAAATATATAAAATTCTGATAGTTAGCTTACTTAAATTACTGTGAAATATAAAAAGACACCATATGTAAGTAACAGTAAAACGCCTTCTTTAAAACTTAAACTTCCTCTTTTAGGTAAGATTACCATTGGTAACAAAATAAAGGCAAAACCTAACATCCAGTAAATATCTTGATGAATAATACGAACATCTACTTTCTCAATAGGCTGAATAATTGCTGTAACTCCTAAAACACTTAAAATATTAAAAATATTAGAACCAATAATATTTCCAATGGATATATCATTTTCTTTTTTTACAGCTGCTATAACGGAAGAAGCTAATTCTGGAATACTCGTACCAATAGAGACGACAGTAATAGCTATAACTCGCTTGCTTACACCTAAATTAGTTGCTAAATTAACAGCACCTTTAACTAATAATTCAGAGCCACCCCATAAGGCTACACCACCTAAAACTAAAAATCCAATAATTTTAATATAAGACATCTTATCATCAATAGTGCTTTCAATATCTACTTGTACTTTTTTATTGTTTCGAATTAAAATAACTAAAAACACAGCTAAAACTAGGATAAAGATAAATCCATCCACTCTTGTTAATCCTCCATCAATTACGAGGAAAACAAACAATAAAATAGAGGCAATCATTTTGGTAGGCCAGTCTGTTATATAAAAACTTTTCTCTACCTGAATTGCATTAATTAATAATACAACTCCTAATACTAAACCAATATTACCTATGTTAGATCCAATAACATTTCCCAAAGCAATATCGGGAAAACCATCCATGGCCGCTTTTACACTCACAATCATTTCTGGTGCAGAAGTTGCAAAAGAAACAACAGTTAAACCCACAATAATTTTAGAAATATTAAGACGATACGATAAACCTACAGAAGATTTTAACAACCAATCACCACCTAGGACTAATAATACTAATCCTATTAAAATATAAAACATGTTTTCCATAAAAAAAATTAAGAGATTACACCACTACCTAAAACTTCATCATCATGATGCCAAGCCACAAACTGACCTTCAGTAATAGCCGATTGTGGTTCTTCAAATACCACATACATTCCGTTTTCAAATTGATGCAATGTTGCTTTTTGTAAAGGTTGACGATAACGAATACGAGCCATAACTTCCCTTTTTTCATTAGGTTGCAATGCTAAATCTTCTCGAATCCAATGAATTTCATCATTTTTAATAAAAAGAGCCTTTTTAAACAATCCAGGATGATTCGCTCCCTGACCCGTATAAATAATATTTTTTTCTACATCTGTTTCTATTACATATAAACCTTCTTTAGTTCCACCTACATTCAATCCCTTTCTCTGACCTTTAGTAAAATAATGCGCACCTTGATGTTTTCCAACTGTTTTTCCGATTTCATTAGAATAATCTCTATTTCGAGATTCATAAGCAAAAATATCTTCCTCAGAAGTAAAATTTGGCATTTCTTGATTGAAAATCGATGCTTCTTCTGGAACTTCTATGATTATACCCTCTTTTGGTTGTAACTGCTGTTGCAAAAAATCAGGTAAGCGTACTTTTCCAATAAAACATAATCCTTGAGAATCTTTTTTTTCAGCTGTTATTAAATCTAATTTTGCTGCAATTTCACGTACTTGAGGCTTGGTTAATTCACCTATTGGAAATAAAGCTTTTGACAATTGATCTTGTGATAATTGACATAAAAAATACGATTGATCTTTATTACCATCTTTACCAGCTAGTAATTGATAAATTTCTTTACCGTCTTTCTCTAAAATACCTTTTCTACAATAATGACCCGTAGCTACATAATCTGCCCCTAGAGACAAGGCAATTTTCAGGAATACATCAAATTTTATTTCACGATTACATAATACATCTGGATTAGGTGTGCGTCCTTGCTCGTATTCTTTAAACATGTAATCTACGATTTTCTCTTTATATTCTTCTGATAAATCAACTGTTTGAAATGGTATTCCTAATTTTTCGGCAACTAATAAAGCATCATTACTATCTTCCAGCCATGGGCATTCATTAGAAATGGTAACAGAATCATCGTGCCAATTTTTCATAAAAAGGCCTATAACTTCATACCCTTGCTCTTGTAATAAGTAAGCGGCAACACTAGAATCTACACCACCTGAAAGTCCTACTACTACTCTTTTCATTTTATTCAATTTTATTTTTTGGCTTTAATTCTGTGGGTGCCAATTGCCCGTCTTTATTTTTTTCTAATCGAAATGTTTTTCTTGTTTCTTTTGAAATTTTTTCTTTGGAGACTAACTTTCCATTTTCATAGGTTTCCCAATAACCCCACTTTCGATCATTTTTATATTGTCCTTTAATATTTATATTCCCTTTGCCATCATAATACAAAGCTGGACCATCTAACTTTCCTTTTTTATAATTATAATCTTCTAAAATAGTTTCATTTTCAGCATATTTCTTGTAATTTCCATCTAATTTCCCATTAGAATAATGGGATACTTCTGCTAAAGAACCGTCTTTGTAAAATACTTTTCTAACTCCGTCCAGTTTGCCTTGTTTATAATTTTCAACCGACATCAGTTGATCACTATCGAAATGATAATACTTCCACTCTCCTTGTGGCAATTTATTAAGTAATAAGCCTTCACTTACTTTTTTACCATTTTGATGATAAAAAATAGCATAACACGAACCATCTCCTTTTGTAAAATCCCTTGTTGCTATAACTTTTCCAGCTTTTGTGTCATCAAAATAGGTAAAGATTCCTGTTTCTTTACCATGATTAAAACTTCCTTCATACCTTGGTCTTTTAGATGCTTCATAACTACCTTTCCATAAACCATGACGTTGACCTTTATTATCAAATTGATTTATATCCTTTTGAGAAAGAACCATATGGCAATTAAAAATTATAATAAAAGCCAGTAAATACGATTTTATTAACATGTGTTTAATATTATTTTTTTTATTCACTTATTTTATTTTCAATTACTTAAACAAAATAAAATTGAACGTTAAACTTTTTATGAAATACATTTTTTTCTTGTTCAACTGTAGGATATTTTGTTTAAAGTTTTTTAAATTTGCTTAAACAATAAAAACAAATTACTATGAAAAACTTTGCAAAATTAATCAAATTAACTTTAATCGCTACTACATTTGTAACGATGTTTTCTTGTTCTGATGATGACACTGTCGTAACACCAGAAAATAACAGCATTGCGGCTGTTGCATCAAGAGCTCCGCAATTTACAACTTTAGTTACTGCTCTAGATAAAGCAGGATTAGTACAAACATTAGACCAAAATGGGCCATTCACTGTTTTTGCTCCAACAAACGACGCATTCCAAGAATTTTTAAATGACAATGGATTTGCTAACTTAGATGCGGTTCCAGTTGCGACATTAAAAGAAATTCTTTTAAACCATGTAGTAATGGGTACTAATTTATCTTCAACTCTTTCTACAGGTTACGTAAAATCTTTAGGCAAAGGTTCTGCATCATCAACTAACACTTTAAGTTTATTTATTAATACAGCAAGTGGTGTTGAAATTAATGGTGTTGCTACTGTAACTGCTGCTGATATATTGGCTACAAATGGTGTAATTCATCAAGTAGATGCTGTTATTGGTCTCGCTACAATTGTTGACCACGCGATGGCCAACCCTAATTTCTCAACTTTAGTAACTGTTGTTACTAGCACTGATACTAACGGTAATGGTTTTGGTGACCAAAGCGCAGTAGCAACAGCCTTAACAACCAATACGACACCGTTAACCGTTTTTGCTCCAACTAATGATGCCTTCGCAACGGCTGTTGGTGCAGGAGGTTTTGCTGAAAATGCTACACCAGCTCAAGTTTCAACCGTATTACAATATCATGTTACTGCCGCAGGAAATGTTCAATCATCAGCTTTAACAGACGGACAATCTGTACCAATGATTACAGATCCTACACAAAACATCACTATTGATTTAAGTACTCCTTCAGCACCAAAAATTACAGATCAATCTGCTACACAAGCGAACATTATTGCTGTGGATGTTCAATGTGCTAATGGTATTATCCACGCAGTTGACAAAGTATTACAACCAAGTTTATAAAAATAGAATTTTAGAAATCAGTTAAGTTTATATGTAGTATTACATCCCTATTGTTAAAAATAACAATAGGGATGTTTTTTTATTATAATAATGATTTTCCTAATTCTTCAGCTCTCGTATTAGCCGCTAAAATTCCTTTTTCTATCACTTTGATCAAATCTTTATCATTAAAAATGAGTAAAGCTGCTTCCGTAGTTCCTTTTTTGGATGCTACTTTATCAATCCATTGTTCATGAGACAAATCACTTCTGTTTTGCAATTGCACAGCTCCAATGAAAGTTTGATTAACCAAAAATTCAGCTTCCGATTTAGAAAATCCTAAATGCATTGCGGCTTGGATCATGGCATTCATAAAATAGAAAACATAGGCAGGTCCACTACCTGAAACAGCGGTTGTAGCATTCAACATTTCTTCTTTATCAATATAAATTGATTTACCAGTGGTATTAATGAGATTTTGGATAATAAATAATTCTTTACGATCCACTTGAGAAGAAGCTGTAAAAACAGTCATTCCTAAACCTATCTGGGTGGGAATATTTGGCATGGAACGAATGACTTTGGAACATCCTAATTTTTCTTGAATAGATTCGATGGTTACTCCAGCCATAACTGATAAAATGAGATGTTCCTCATGAATATACAAACGTATATCACTTGCTAATGCATTAAAATCTTGAGGTTTGACTGCTAAAATAATAATATCAACTTCAAATAATGAGTCAATGGGTTTAGAATAGAAGTTAGAATCTTGTATGGTATATTTGTTTTTGTCACCAATTGGACTTCTTGTCAGCACAAAAATATCTGATGGCAAAATAAACCTTGAACTAACAAAACTATTAGCATACGTTTGTCCCATATTTCCGTAACCAATGATAAGCGTTTTCATGTAGTAATTGTGTTATTTTCAAAATAATTTTTATAGTTTGCATAAGATAGTTTAAATATATTGACTAATTCTTCTATGAAAAACTTATGCAGGATTTGTAACAATTTGTCTCGTATTGTTTAAAAAAAAATCCCTATTTTTTAAATAGGGATTTATATATAAAAGTAATATGATTACTTATTTTTCTTTTGAGCTTCCGCTTGTTCCATCATTTCCCTCATTTTTCTTTGGAACTTACTTTCTGTTTTGGGTTTTGATTTATTCTCTTGAATTTGTGCATGAATTTTATCTTCTTTTACGATATAATTTTTGATTACTAACATGATACCAATAGTAATTAAGTTAGAAATAAAATAATATAGCGATAAACCTGAAGCGTAGTTGTTAAAGAAGAACAACATCATTAATGGAGATATATAAATCATAATCTTCATGATTTTGCTCATATCTGGCATACCTTCTTGAGTAGGTGCGCTCATTTGTTGATCGCCCGTTGTCATTCTCATATAGAAGAAAATCGCAATAGATGCCAAAATTGGAAATAAACTCACATGACTTCCATATAAAGGAATATGGAAAGGCAACTCATAAATACTATCATACGATGATAAATCATTCGCCCATAAGAAACTTTTTTGTCTTAAATCAAACATCGATGGGAAAAATTGAAATAAAGCATAGAAAACAGGCATTTGCATTAAAGCAGGTAAACAACCAGCCATTGGATTTACACCCGCTTTAGAATACAATTTCATAGTTTCCTGTTGCTTCTTCATTGCATTGTCTTTATACTTCTCATTCAATTCTGCAATTTCAGGACGAAGTACTTTCATTTTCGCTTGAGAAACATACGATTTATATGTAACTGGCGACATTGCTATTCTTACCAAAATGGTAAAAATAATAATTGCAAATCCGTATCCAATACCAATACTAGAAATAAGTCCGAATACAGGAATAAAAATATAACGATTAATCCAACCGAAAATTCCCCAACCTAAGGGCATGATTTCATCTAAATTTCTATCATAATCATTTAGAATCTGATATTTAGCAGGTCCGTAATACCAATTCATATTATAATTAATCGCACCGTTTTTAACTTCTAAAGGTACTTGAGCGATAAAGTTTTTTGTAAAAATGGTATCTTTCTCTTCATCATCCACCAAATTATCAGAAACAAATTTTGCTGATTTAAAAGGAGTATCTGTTAACAAAATAGAAGTAAACATATGCTGTTTAAACGCAATGTATGTAACCTCTTCTGCTGTATCTTCCGAATCTCTAGCTGCATTTAAATAATCGTCTTTTCCACCTTCGTATTCAAAAACCAATTCAGTGTATCTATTTTCATAAGAAATACTTTTTTCATTACGATAGGTTTTCAATTGCCATTCTAAATCAACAGGTTTAGTAGTATTAATTACATTTTCTAATCCTTGAGAACGAATAGAAAAATCCAACATATACTCACCTGGTTTCAATACATAACGATACTCTAAAAATTGTGTAGGTCCTGCTTTTAATTGCATGGTTACCACTTGATTTTCTCCTTCTTTAGATTCTTTAGGTTCAAAGAACAAATCGGAAGTATGCAACAAACGATTATCAGTAGTATTTAAAGCTAAATCAAATTTAGAATTGTTATCCTTGATAATTTTTACAGGTTGATTGGAATTTTTAGTAAACTTATCATAACCTAAAACGGTTGCATCAACGATGTACCCTCCTTTATTTGCAATTTTTAAAGAAAGTACATCATTTTTAATTTCAGTAAAGTCTTCTTTAGCTGTAGGCAATGTCGCTGAATAAGCAAAAGTTCCTAAAGCTGCTTTTGCTTTCTCTTTAGAAATAGAATCTGATTCGATACTAGCAGTTGCAGGTGAAGCCACTACATCTTGCTCTTCTTCTTGCTCTTTTTTAACCTGTTCTTGTTTTTCTTTTTCTTTTAATTCTTCAGGTGTGGGTTGATTTGAATACATCATCCACATTAAAATACCAGAAATTAATACAAATCCAATAATTGATTTAAAATCAAACTTTTTTTCTTCCATTTTAATTATTTGTTCTACAAGCCAATGCTCCTAGAAATTACTATTACTACTAATTATCGAATAGAAAAAAGGAATAGCCCCGATTGCAGTGAACATCCTGTTTGGATTAACTATCATATCGTATGGAAATGATTTTGTTATCCAAACAGATGGCAACGTAAAGCGGGAAAATGGATTGCAACAATTACCAAACCATTCGCTTCAAATTCTATTTATTTTTATATTCCACAGCCGCTTTCACAAAACTCACAAAAAGAGGATGTGGATTTGCTACTGTACTTTTATATTCTGGATGATATTGCACTCCAATGAAAAACGGATGGTTTTTAATTTCCACCACTTCTACTAGACCTGTATCTGGATTAATTCCTGAAGCTGTTAAACCAGCACTTTCAAGGTCTTGTAAGTATTTCCCATTAAATTCATATCGGTGACGGTGACGCTCCATAATATCGGTTGTTCCGTAAATTTGGTTGGCCAACGTATTTTCTTTCAAATGGCATTTCCATGCTCCTAAACGCATGGTTCCACCCATATTTTTAATATTTTTTTGTTCCTCCATCAAATTGATTACAGGATGTGAGGTACTATCATTCATTTCTGTAGAATTGGCATCAGCAAAACCTAATATATTGCGTGCAAATTCAATAACTGCCATTTGCATTCCTAAACAAATTCCCAAAAATGGAATGTTATTCTCTCTTGCAAAACGAACGGTATCAATCTTTCCTTCGATACCTCTATTACCAAAACCAGGAGCAACTAATATGCCATCTAATCCTTTTAAGTGTTTTTCTGCCGTTTTGACATCTAAATGTTCCGAATGAATCGAAATAATGTTCACTTTAGTCTCATTGGCAGCACCAGCATGTATAAACGCTTCTAATATGGATTTGTAAGAATCTTGTAATTCTACATATTTTCCTACTAAACCAATATTTACTTCATGTTTCGGATTTTTATGCTTTTGTAAAAACTCATTCCACTGTTTTAAATCAGGACTATTTTTTTCTGGTAAGCCCAATTTCTTAAGGGTTACGGTATCCAATCCTTCTTCTAACATTAGATTAGGAACGTCATAAATCGTAGAAGCATCAATAGATTGAATGACTGCTTCTTTTTTCACATTACAAAATAAAGCCAACTTCTGACGTAAATCATCTGACAATTCATGCTCGGTTCTACAAACCAAAATATCAGCTTTAATACCACTTTCCATTAAGGTTTTTACCGAATGCTGAGTCGGTTTTGTTTTTAATTCGCCTGCAGCAGCTAGGTAAGGCACTAATGTTAAATGAATTACAATTCCGTTTTCATCTCCTAATTCCCATAACAATTGACGCACCGATTCAATATAAGGCAATGATTCAATATCACCAACCGTACCTCCTATTTCAGTAATTACAATGTCAAAATTACCACTTTGACCAAGTAATTGCATTCTCGATTTAATTTCGTTTGTAATATGCGGTACCACCTGTACCGTTTTTCCCAGAAATTCTCCTCTTCTTTCTTTTTCAATAACTGATAAATATACTCTACCTGTAGTCACATTATTGGCTTGTGAGGTAGGAACATTTAAAAAACGTTCATAATGTCCTAAGTCTAAATCCGTTTCCGCTCCATCATCGGTTACATAACATTCTCCATGTTCATAAGGATTAAGCGTTCCTGGATCGACATTAATGTAAGGGTCAAACTTTTGAATGGTCGTTCGATACCCTCTTGCTTGCAGCAATTTAGCTAGAGAAGCTGCTATAATTCCTTTTCCTAAGGAAGAAGTAACACCTCCAGTAACAAAAATATACTTCGTTTGATTCATTGTGTTGTGGTTTGTAGTTGTAGTTGTTTAAAAAACTTGGCAAAAATACGATTAAATTTATGAATTAGACAATTTCATATCTCTAAAATTTATTTTTTACTAACAACATAATCTAGAATATTTAATCACAATAAATTAATGCATAAGCATTGATAAACAGTTCTAATTATTGACAAAAAAGAGTAGCCTGAATATGTTTGCATCTTTTTCTTAAAAAATAAATATTAAATTATGTATACTGTTAAAAAAATTAACTTTTTTTAATATATTTGATACACTAACAATTAAAACTAATACTATGGAAGTTTCAAAATTAAACAGGTTTTTAGCGCTTTTTATTGATGGAATTATTGGTTCTATCCTTTATTATTTAGGTGTTTTTCTATATGGAGCAACTGGATTATCTCTATTAGTCACCATTGGAGGATTAGTTTACTTAGCCTATCTTTTATTAAGAGATGCCTTATTTGGTGGTCAAAGCATTGGTAAAAAAGTAATGAAATACAAAGCAGTTAAAGAAGATGGAACTTCATTAGACGGCGATTTTATGTCTAGTTTAATAAGAAATATTACTTTACTAATCCCATTAGTAGACGCTATTTTAGTATTGATAGACAAACCTAGACTTGGGGATACAATTGCAAAAACAAAAGTTGTTAATGTTTAAAAATCAACAGGAATAAAATAAAAAAATAAAAGCTCCAATTGTTGGAGCTTTTATTTTTTAGGAAAATTTCTCCTAATATTTCGTATCATTTCTTCTAGACCGTTTAATTTGAGTTCGTAAACCAATTGCAATTGTGTTCCTAATTGCCCTTTTGGAAACCCTTTATTGGCATACCACACCATATAATATTCTGGTAAATCGATCAAATACCAATCTTTATATTTACCGAAAGGCATTTTGGTATGAGCCAATTTTATGAGTTGATCGTTTGGTGTCAAAGAAATGGTAAAATTGTATTATTTATTTAAACGTAAAGTTATTTCCAATTAAAAGTGACTTCTTTTTCTATATCTGGATGCAAACTCAATAAAACAGGACAGGTCATGGCAGCTCGTTCTAAAATCGTTTTATTTTTATCAGAAGTTGCAATTGACAGATTCAATTCCACAATTATTTTAGCAATCTTTCTAGGTTCTGCTTGCATGATTTTAGTAACTGAAAGTGTGGAATCTTTTAAATCAATATCCAAATCCTTGGTTTTGATGGCCATAATTGACACCATACAACTTCCTAATGCGGTTGCTACTAAATCGGTAGGAGAAAATGCTTCTCCTTTTCCATGATTGTCTGTTGGTGCATCCGTTAAAATTTCAGTTCCAGATTGTAAGTGAATACAAGTAGTTCTTAATTCACCAACATAGGTTATTTTTGATGTAGGCATAGTTATTCTATCACTCTTTTAATGGAATAATCAGTATCGTAATACATTAGATAAACTCCTTTATTAATAATATTTCCATTGTCGTTGACATAATCAAACGTATTCTCAAAATATTCTGTTCTGAAGTTTTGGTTTGATTTAGCAAAACCTTCATTTTGACAAATTCTTAAAATGGTATCAAAAGTAACATCGAAACCTCTAGCTGCAGCGCTACTTGGCAATGTACCATTTTCCTTCTTATATTTATTAGCGAACATTTTATCTGAATTCGTTTCTATTTCTTTTCTAATGGATGGAAACAACATATTTAACTCTGTTAAATTAGTCATTGGGATTTCTTCAAAATCTAAAGTCTCATACAATTTTAAAACCACCATTTGAATATCGTATTCAGGTTTTAATTTTTTAAGGAAATTGGTAACATTTAAAATTTGAGCGGTAGTTTCCGACTCTATGATTACATAATTCTTTTTATTCTTTTGCAAAAATATTTTCAACTGATCCGTATCTACACTTCCTTTAGCGGTATAGCCTGGAAATTTAATGTCTTGATAACGCGATTCCAAATACTCTTTGGTAGATCCTTTTTTATTGCTCACCACTGCCACTACATTTCCATTATTGACTTTAAAATATTCAAATAATTTTTTAATCATATAGTCTTCAGATGGTACCGCATTATAAAGGTTAGGTAATTTTAAACCTACTTCTTTTGATAATGGAGAAATTACAGGAATACTATCTTTTAGTAAAAATTCGGCTGTTTTTTCTGCATGCGAATTTTGGAAAGGACCAATGACAGCATCTACATTTGAAAAATCATTATCCGAAATTAGTTTCGCAATATTAGAAGAAGTTCTCGAACTTTCAACATCTAAAATTTTAACTTGCACTGGTAACCCTAAAACACGCGCTGAATCTATAGCCATCATCGCACCAGAATAAAATTCCAATGATAAATTTAATAATGGATTTTCTTTTAAGTCTTGTTTCGTAAGAGCTGTATTTGCTTCAAGCTTACTTAGATTGAATGGCAATAATAATACTAAATTCTTCTTTTTCTTTTTGTTTGCCGTTACGACTAAATTAGCAACTGGTTTTACAATAAAATTAATGGTATCTTTTTTTGGAAAATCGTCTAATGGAATCACTTTTATAGAAGATTCTGGAGAAGTGGTATTAGTAACAACAGTTGAAGTTGAAGTTGTTGTAGGTAACTTTAAAACCATCCCTTCTTTTAAGCCATCTTTTAATTCAGGATTTAAGGCAAAAAGCTCTTCTCTAGAAATGTTCAATTCTCTCGTTAAACTGAAAAGTGTTTGTCTTGGTTTTACGGTGTATAAATTAGAATTAGAATTCGTTGAACCCACAGTGGTTACTGTTTTTTCCGTTTTTCTTTTTAACGTTAAAATAGAACCTTCTTTTAATCCATCTTTAGCATCCGGATTTTGAGCAATAATGTCCTCAATTGCCACATTGTATTTTTTAGAAATTCCATATAAAGTTTCTTGTGGTAGTACTTTATGAGAAAAAGTTTCCACAGTATTTTTAGTATTTTCTACTTCTAAATAATTTTCAGTAACAGCAACTTCCTCTTTACCTACAATAATTTCTTGTCCTTTTTTTAAGCCATCTTTTAAAAGTTCAGCATTCCACTCTTGAAGTTGAGGAACCGAAACCTCATATTCTCTAGCAATACTGTATAACGTTTCTTTTGCTTTGACCTCATGAATAATATTTTTGGTTTCTTTTTTTGTAATTGCCACACTAGAAGCTTTAGGAATAAGCAGAATAGTTCCTTCTTCAATTCCTTTTTTTGCATCTGGATTTAATCTATAAATATCATAAGGTGTTACTTGATATTTTATTGCAATTTGATATATCGTTTCGCCTTTAGCGACATTATGTCTCACAAAATTATCTTGTTTGGCTTTGGCTGCACAAGAGATAAAGACAAAAAATAGAATTAAAAGCTTAAAAATTCTCATAATTAGGTTTTAAATTGTTATAGAATAACAAATAGATTTGTGATTTATTATATGGTATTGTCAAATTTTATTCCAATTTTACTTCGACAATTTTTACATTTTCATACAAAGGTAAACTTTCTTTCGTTTTTACAGCAAACAAAGCTTCTTCAAACCATTTAAATTTTTCAATATAGATACAATAGGTAAACGTACTAATGTCATAGAAAAAACTAGTTTTTAAAGCACCTTCATCTGAAAGCTTTCGAGCAAAAGCGTCTCTTTCTTCCTGATTCGGAGTCACTTTGGCTACTAAATAAAATCCATCTTCAACCTGTTTTAAATTAGTCATTTTCTCTATAGCTGGTAGTTTTTCATTTGTAAAATGACTGTCCTTAATTTTAGCTCTAATAGCCTCTAAAGAAATTTGTTCTTCTTCTTTTTCAATAATATTATTTTCTTTTCGAATCTTATCTTGATAGCGTTTTAATTTTTGAATCGCTAAACGATCGTCATATTCTCTTGCTGCTGCACTATAAAAAGTAGCTTTTTCAATGCGTTTAGTAATAATATACTCTTTTTCTTTTTCAATAGTTGCCATTTTAAAGAAAAGAGACTCATTCGTTCTATCACTATCCGCATGTAACGCTTTGATTTTTTCAATTTGCTCCTGTTCCGCTTTTTCTTGCGCTTCAATTTCAGCCATGGTTTTGCTGCGTTTTTTCAACTCTTGATCTTGAGCTACATTGACACGTTGTACTTTATTCATTAAAGAAACATAATTCTTTCTAGATTCATTCAAATCTTTTTTCAATTGAATAATTAACTTACTGGTTTCAATTCTATTGGCTTGTGTTTCCTTTTGTAGTTTTCTATATTCTTCTACATCTAAATTTGAATTTTTTAATTTTTCCAAATCCTCATACATCGAACCTACTAAAGAATCCAATTTAGAAGTTAAGACGTCTTGAATATTTTTATTAGAAGCTAAAATAAGTTTCAATTTATCTACTGAAGAACCTTTCGAATTATCTATTTCTTTTAAATCCACTTGCAACGAATTCATTTTAATAATTTTTTCATTCATTTGCTGTTGCACAATTAATCGATCTTCTAAATCTTCAATTTTAGCATTTTGAGCTTTATTTTTTTCGATTGCAGCCTCTTTTTCAGCTATAGCAATCATTAATTCGTCAGAAATATCTGTAGGTGCGATACCATTTTTATTTACCGCTAATACAGTTCCTTCTGCAAAACGATTGATAATTTCAGGGTTTTGTAATTCTAATTGTTTGATACTAATATTATACAATTTAGAAACAGAATACTTTGTTTCTCCTGCTTTAATTTTATGAAAAACGGTTTCTTCAGTTATAATTCTAGATTTACCATCCACTGTTTTTTTACGAGAAGGAATTGCAATAACTTGTCCCGTCTTTAAGCCTTCTTTTAAAATTTCTTGGTTTAAGGTTTCTAAGTCTTCTACTGAAACATTATACATTTTTGCTATACCAAATAAAGTCTCTTGAGATTGTACAGTATGAGTAGCACTTTTTTTATAAGATTCTTTTTTAACTTCATTTGTTTGAATAGGAATGGTAATTTCTTGTCCTATTGAAAGTGAATTATTTTGTAAAGAAGCATTGGCTTTTTTTAATTCGTCTACACTAATATTGAATTTTTTTGATATAGAATACAGCGTCTCTTTAGGTTGCACTGTATACGTTTTAGTTTTTTCTTGAGCAAAAAGTAAATGAGTACACGCAAATACAATTAAAAGATATTTCATTGATAGTTTGTTTGTTTTTAAAATTAAAAAGAGTCGTTACAAAGTTATTTATTGTAACGACTTTTCAAAGCTTTTTTGTTAAAATTATCTAAAAGTTATGCAAAACTTATTCCCATTCAATTGTTGCGGGTGGTTTCGAACTAATGTCATACACCACTCGGTTCACACCTTTTACTTTATTAATAATTTCATTCGATGTTTTCATTAAAAATTCATACGGTAAATGTACCCAATCTGCCGTCATACCATCGGTAGATTCAACTGCGCGTAGGGCTACCACTTTTTCGTAAGTACGTTCGTCTCCCATAACGCCCACACTATTTACAGGAAGTAAAATAGCGCCCGCTTGCCAAACTTTATCATATAAACCATGCTCTTTTAGTCCATTAATAAAAATAGCATCTACTTCTTGAAGAATAGCTACTTTTTCAGGAGTAATATCACCTAAAATACGAATGGCTAAACCTGGTCCTGGGAAAGGATGGCGACCTAATAATTCTGGATCGATTCCTAATGTTGCACCTACTCTTCTTACTTCATCTTTAAACAACATACGCAATGGCTCCACGATTTTTAATTTCATAAAATCGGGTAATCCACCTACGTTGTGATGCGACTTAATAGTAGCTGATGGTCCACCTGTTGCAGAAACAGATTCGATTACGTCTGGATAAATTGTTCCTTGACCTAAATATTTTACATCGGTTAATAAATGGGCTTCATCATCAAATACTTCTATAAACGCATTTCCAATCGCTTTACGTTTTGCTTCTGGATCATCTAAACCTGCCAAAGCATCGTAAAAACGTTGAGAAGCATCTACTCCTTTCACATTTAAACCCATATCTTTATATTGATCTAACACACTTTGGAACTCATTTTTACGCAACAATCCATTATTCACAAAAATACAGTATAGATTATCACCAATAGCTTTATTTAACAAAACTGCTGCTACTGTAGAATCTACACCTCCTGAAAGACCTAAAACCACTTTATCTTTCCCAATTTTCTCTTTCATTTCAGCAACAATTTCTTCTACGAAGGCATTTGGTGTAAAATTCTGAGGCACTTCTGCAATTTTCACTAAGAAATTCTCTAGCATCTGTTTTCCATCCGTCGAATGATATACTTCTGGATGAAATTGAATGGCATAAGTGGTTTCACCTTCAATTTTATAAGCTGCATTTTCCACATCTTTGGTACTTGCTAAGCGAATAGCATTTGTTGGCAATGCTTTAATGGTATCGGAATGACTCATCCAAACCTGACTTCCCGCTGAAACTCCTTCTAAGAAAAGTTCGTTACCTTTTATATACGAAAGATTGGCTCTACCATATTCTCTAATATTGGAGGGCGCAACTTCTCCACCTGAAAAATGAGCTAAATATTGTGCTCCATAACAAACCGCTAATAAGGGTTTTTTACCTCTAATTTCGGATAAATCGGGATGAGGGGCATCTTCTGCACGAACTGAAAACGGACTTCCAGAAAGAATAACAGCTTTATAACTATCTAAATCTTTTGGCGGATTGTTGTAGGGAAAAATTTCACAAAAAATATTTAATTCTCTTACTCTTCTTGCGATTAATTGGGTGTATTGAGAACCAAAATCTAAAATTAATACGTTGTGTTGCATTGTTCTTTAAAGTTAGAAATTAGAAGTTAGAAGTTAGAAATTTTAAAATTCACACTCTTAACCAATAACTCATTTTTTATATGTAATAATTAGTTGTTTTTATTGTTTTATATCGATTTTGAGATTGAAATTTTAAACTTAAATTTAATTCTCATAAATCAATCCTTTTAATGTCGGATCTTTTAGATTTACATAAAAAATTGAAATAGGTTCATCATCAGATGTTTTACCATCTTTATTTGAATCTAATACTGCATTTATATATATAAGTAATCATTATCCTCATCGTAATCTGCTCCTATAACTGAATAATTTTTTGGAATTAATAATGATTTATTATCGCCATTCTTGTCAAAAAAATAAAACCTTCTTAAATCTCTACTATTGATGTAGTTATCTTTATTAGTATCTTCATCGTAAACAGAAATCATATAAAAATTTCTATTTAACGGTTGATAACTAAGTGTATCTACTGTATCTGATGGATAATAACACGTTTTTATAAGAACAGGCTTATCAAATAGCTTTTTACCTTTATTTTCATTATGATCGAAATGAAAAATATTTACTAAATTATAGCCATAAAGAGCATTAAAACCAGGAATTATGTTATGCCAATAATTCCCTTCCTTTTGATTGTCTTGATAGTAATTATAATGAAATTCGTTTGAACCTGTATAATAGGTTTTCTCTTTCTCATTATAATTTAGCTTAAATAATGGTGCAATTCTTATATTAGGATTAGCTGTTAAAAGTACTCCTAATGATTTTATTTTAAAGTCTAAAGAATCTTTTTTTATAACGTTTTGAGAATCTTTTGAATCAACAACTTCTTCAACTTGCAATCCTTTTTTATCCAATTCATTGGAACGATTACAACTAATCAAAAGTCCTACTAAAACTAAAAAAAATATTTTATTCATTTGTTTAATATTCAAAAGTTCCGTATTCGCTGGTAATGGTTAGTTTTTTAGTTTCTGAAGCTTCCACTCTACCTACAATTTGAGCATCAATTTGAAATGATTTTGAAATAGCAATAATATCTTGTGCGATTGCTTCAGGCACATAAATTTCCATTCGGTGTCCGCAATTAAAAACTTGATACATTTCTTTCCAATCGGTTTTAGATTGTTCTTGAATCAATTGGAATAAAGGAGGAACAGGAAACAAATTATCTTTTATAACGTGAACGTTATCAACAAAATGAAGAATTTTCGTTTGAGCACCACCACTACAATGCACCATTCCGTGAATGACATCAGATTTGTATTTTGATACGATTTTTTTGATTACTGGAGCATATGTTCTGGTAGGCGATAAAACTAATTTTCCCGCATCTAGAGGACTGTTGGCAACAGCATCAGTCAATTGGGTGTTACCCGAATAAACCAATTCATTAGGTACAGTAGCATCAAAACTTTCTGGATATTTTTTAGCTAAGTATTTGGCAAAAACATCATGACGAGCTGAAGTTAATCCATTACTTCCCATACCTCCATTGTATTCTTTCTCATAGCTTGCTTGCCCAAAAGAAGCCAATCCTACAATCACATCTCCCGGTTGTATATTCGCATTATCAATTACATCCTCACGTTTCATTCGAGCGGTAACTGTTGAATCTACAATAATCGTACGCACTAAATCGCCTACATCGGCTGTTTCACCACCAGTTGAATGAATCACGACACCATGTTCTTTTAAATCTTGAATTAATTCTTCCGTTCCATTAATAATTGCAGATAAGACTTCACCTGGGATGATGTTTTTATTTCTACCAATCGTGGATGAGAGCAGAATATTATCGGTTGCGCCTACACACAATAAATCATCAATATTCATGATTAAAGCGTCTTGAGCAATCCCTTTCCATACCGAAATATCTCCTGTTTCTTTCCAATACATATATGCTAAAGACGATTTTGTACCAGCACCATCAGCATGCATGATAATACAATAGTCTTCATCGTTAGTAAGATAATCTGGAATAATTTTACAGAATGCTTTAGGGAACAACCCTTTATCGATGTTTTTGATGGCATTATGCACATCTTCCTTAGAAGCAGAAACTCCTCTAAGATTGTAGCGTTGGCTCGTATCAGAACTCATTAAAAAGTAGTTTGTTGTGTTGTGGTGCAAAGATAGTTTTTTATATCAAAATTCTAAAATTTGGCATAAAAAAAGGACTAAATTTTTACGATAAACACACCTTCTTCATATTGCGAATCATTTTCTGGAAATAAAATATTGGTAAATTCAAATGAAGTATAACATTCTTCTACTTTAGATTCAACATTATACTTTACATTGACTTCTTCTTCTATCAATGTAGTTTGATTATTTAAAGTTATTTTTAAATCAATATTTCGAGCATCAATAGTTGTTTTTGGCAATAAATGAATAATATTGACTTCTTCAATAAATTCAAAAGGGATTTCGGTACCAATAACATCTGTAACCGTAATATCATTTGCAGAAAAAGTCTCATTGGTAAAAACATTTTCTTCTGAAGTGGCATCTATAATTTCTACAAAAAAAGATGCTGGAACAGGTTGTTTACCTTCAATACATTTATCAGAACAACCACTTATAATAAGGCTTAAAAAACTAACAATAGCAATACCTCTTTTTTTCATTTATTTTGTTTATTTACTTAAAATTTCAATTTCTACTCTTCTATTTGCAGCTGCTTGCTCTTCGTTAGCTTCAGGAATTGGGTAAATCGGATGATTAATCCCAAAACCTGTAACCGCCATTCTAGTTATAGGAATACCTTTAGCCACTAAAAAGCGCCGCACTTGTTTTGCTCTTTCAAGGGATAATTTTCTTCGATCACTACTTACACAACAAATATGTCCTTGTATTTCAATTTGAAGTGTAGGATTATTTTGCATAACATACAGCAAATCATTTAACGCATTATTCGATTCGGGAGTAATTGCAAATGTATTTTGAAAAAAATTGATGTCTTTTAATCTAATTTTTGTACCTTTTTTGGCTAATTTGATTTTCTCAAATAAAGGCAAATTTTCATCAATAACAATATCTTTAATTCCTAAAATTTCATTTTCTCGATGTAAATCTTTCTCTAAAATGTAATAGATTGTGGCTTTTCTATTTTCAGCTTTATTTTCAGATTGGTTGAATTTTTCTCCGTAACTTCTTGTTTTAAAATCTTCTCGAATGGCCACTTTTTCTAGCACATACATTGAAATAAAATCAACTCTTTTCTGAGCTAAAGAATCATTATAAGCTACTGAACCCACTTCATCTGTATAACCATTTATTGCTACAATTTTTGATTTAGAATTTTTATGTATCCAATCATTCAAACGAAGTAATTCCTTTGAGGTCAAATCCGATTTATTACTTTCAAAATAGACTGTAAATTGCTCTTGGGCAAAACATCCATTAATAAAAAGCAATAATACTATTGACAAAATAGGCTTCACTTTAACTGTTTTTTTTACGAAGTAACACTTTTTTTAGATAATAAAAAAATGAATCACTTGTATTTTAACGTAATAAAGAAGCATAAAGTATATAAAAAAGCCTATTCAAAATAATGAATAGGCTTTTCTATTAAATTTCCTTTTTAAAACAGACACTATTTTCAATTCCAATATATTGTCCGTAATTAGGAATTATTGTAAAACCATTTTTTTTGTACAAAGCAATGGCTTCGGGTTGTTGTAATCCCGTTTCAAGAACTAAATAGTGATATTGCAGTTCTTTACTCCATAATTCCAGTTCTTGTAATACTTTAGTAGCAAAGCCTCTCTTTCTAAATTCCTCAGGAACATACATTCTTTTTACTTCAAAAGTAGCTGTATCAAAGTGTTTAATCGCTCCACAAGCTACAGGTTTATTATTCTCATACAAAACAACAACATATTTAATGGTTGCTATGGTATTGAATTGTGCATAAAAGGAATGATCTTCTCCATCTCGAATAGCTAAATCTTTGTCTAATTCAGCTACTAAATTAATAAAATCTTGGTGTGAAGAATTCGTTCTTAGAACTTGAATCATTGTAAAAAATTATCTTAAAAACAATAACTCTCTATATTTGACTAAAGTCCACATTTCATCATCCACTAATAATTCTAATTTATCAGAATGGTAACGAATTTCTTCAAAATAAGGTTTTACTTTATCGCAATATGCTGCAGCCATTTTAGAGATATCAGAAAGGTTATTTGCCTTTTTACGCTCATCCGTCATGGCATCTACTTTTGCATTGATTCCTTCTATATGTTCTGAGATTTCTTTAATTAAAGAGATTTGTTGTTTCGCTATTTTTTCAAAATCTTTACCAAAAATTTCTTTTAATCCTTTCACATTTTCAATTAATGTATTTTGATAACGAATTGCAGTTGGTACCACATGATTTCTAGCAATATCACCAAGTACTCTTCCTTCGATTTGAATTTTTTTAGTATATTCTTCTAATTCAATTTCATATCGTGCTTCGACTTCCACATGATTCATGATAGCCAATTCTTCAAATAAATCAATTGCTTTTTTAGAAACTTTTGCTTTTAAAGCTTCAGGAGTCGTTTTAAAATTACTTAAACCACGTTTTTTAGCTTCTTTTTCCCAAGCTTCACTATAACCGTCTCCTTCAAATAAGATACTTTTCGTTTGTTTAATATATTCTCTTAATACATTAAATATAGCTTCATCTTTCTTTAAATCTTTTTTAGCAATTAACGCATCTACTTCTTCTTTAAAATCTTTTAATTGTTTGGCAACAATTGCATTTAAAGTAGTCATTGATGTAGCGCAGTTCGCAGAAGAACCTACCGCTCTAAATTCAAATTTATTACCTGTAAAAGCAAACGGAGACGTTCTATTTCTATCTGTATTATCTAGTAAAACATCTGGAATTTTACCTACTACATTTAATTTTAAATCTGTTTTTTCTTCAGGTGATAATTTTCCTTTAGTAACACCTTCTAGTTCTGCTAATACTTTTGTTAATTGTTGTCCAATGAAAACCGAAATAATAGCTGGTGGAGCTTCGTTAGCACCTAAACGGTGATCATTACTTGCAGAAGCAATTGCAGCTCTTAATAATTCTTCATAATCATGAACCGCTTTAATGGTATTGATAAAGAAAGTTAAAAATTGTAAGTTGCTCATTGGTGTTTTTCCAGGAGATAGTAAATTTATTCCTGTATCTGTAGCCAAAGACCAGTTGTTGTGTTTACCAGAACCATTTACACCTTTAAACGGTTTTTCATGAAATAAAACTTTATAATCATGACGTTCTGCTACTTTTTGCATCACATCCATTAATAAAGAATTATGATCCACAGCTAAATTAATTTCTTCAAATATAGGTGCTAACTCAAACTGACTTGGAGCAACTTCGTTATGACGTGTTTTAACAGGTATACCTAATAACATACACTCATTTTCTAAATCACGCATATAATTTAAAACACGTGAAGGAATAGATCCAAAATAGTGATCATCTAACTGTTGTCCTTTTGCAGAAGCGTGTCCTAATAACGTTCTACCAGTTGCTAATAAATCAGGTCTAGTATTGGCTAATGACCTATCTATTAAAAAGTATTCTTGTTCCCATCCTAAAGTAGGCGTTACTTTTCTCACATTTTTATCAAAATATTTGGCTACATCAGTTGCCGCACTATCAATCGCTTGTAACGCTCTTAATAATGGTGTCTTGTTATCTAATGCTTCTCCAGTATAAGAAACAAAGATCGTAGGAATACACAAAGTAGTTCCATATATAAAAGCTGGAGACGTTGGATCCCAAGCCGTATAACCTCTTGCCTCAAAGGTATTTCTAATTCCCCCATTTGGAAAAGAAGAAGCATCAGGTTCTTGTTGAACTAATTGACTTCCTCCAAATTTTTCAACTGGATCACTACCATCAAAAGAAGTTTCAAAAAACGCATCATGTTTTTCTGCTGTACTACCAGTTAAAGGTTGAAACCAGTGTGTATAATGGGTTACATCTTTTGACAATGCCCATTCTTTCATTCCCATTGCAATTTGATCAGCAATTACACGATCAATTTTTGCACCATTTTGAACTGCATTTTGAACCGCTTTATACGCTTCTGGTGTTAAAAACTGACGCATTGCTTTATCATTGAATACATTACTTCCAAAAATTTTGGATTTTTTTTCTAATTTTTCAACAGCAACTGGTTTTCTATTTGCTGTCTCTTTTAAAGCTTGGAAACGAAAAGTTGACATAAATTTTACATTTTTTTAAGTTATACCCCTTAATTTTGAATACAAATATATAAAAATATATATGTTATATTAACTAGACCCCTATTTTTTTTCAACAAACTGTCTTTTAAAAAAATTATAACATTTTACATAAAAAATCAAACAAATAAAACAAACGATAGGTTATTAACATTTTAACAATTATATGTTAATAATTTCTAAATTTTTCTTTTATTTGTACTAAAATACGTTGTTAACCGATAAAAATGACTGGTATGAGGAGATGTAAATTTGTGCTAATTATGTTCATAATTAGTTTTTTCGTGTACAATTATGATGGATATGCACAATGCGCTGGTGACAACAACAGCATAACTATCTGTAATAAAGAAACTTATAACCAAGGCATTGGTAATCCAAATGGAGTGGTGAATCTGTTCTTACTTTTAGGGGGAACTCCCTCACCTGGTGGGACTTGGATAAATTTAAACAGTTCAGGTGGATTAAATACTACTACTGGAATTTTAAATACTTGGCAGATTAATCAGAGTGGAAATTATAATTATCAATATGTAAATAATACTATTCCTGGTTGTACAAATAATACTGCTATTATTACTTTAACTTTAGGTGGCTTTCCTGGAGTGGATAACCCAAGTGCAGTAGCATGTGATAATAATACATCCGTTCCTTTATTTAGTTTCCTTGGAAGTTCCCCAAATCCTCATTTTAATGGTATTTGGACTGGTGGACCTGCAGGATCAATTACTGGCAATTTTTTTAATGCAGAATTTGCTGGTGTTGGTACTTATACTTTAACTTATACCGTTCCTGCTATAGGAAGTTGTCCTTCTCGAAGCGCAAACGTTACTCTAACAGTTCATCCTTTACCAGAATCTGGAGTTGCATCGAGTTTAACCTTTTGTGAAACAGATGATTTTTCAACTTTAACAAATGTAGATTTATTTAATTTATTAGCTGGCGAGGATACTGGTGGCTTTTGGACAGATAATTTTCCCACAGGTGAAATTTCTGGAGCAGGTGATTCATTTATAAATATTGAAAATATAGTTGCAAATTTTGGCCCTGGCACCTATACTTTTACCTATAATGTAAATCCAACTCATCCAATTTGTACACCTGCCACTTCAAATGTTGCTATAACAATAGAGCCTGTAGTTGATTTAAATGGAGCTACTTTAACACTTTCTCCTACACCCATTTGTTTTAATGATTTAAGTACAACTTCATTAACTGGAACAATTATTCAAGGAGCGAATTCAATTCCTAATGGAACTTACGATATTACATACGTGTTATCAGGAGCTAATAATGGTTCTGAAACGGTGAGTGTAACATTTGCGGGTGGAACAGGAAGTTTTACTGTCAATCCTGTTTTTGTAACTACTATTGGAACAACAACAGTGGCTATTACAAATGTTATTAATTCAAACAGCGCCACTAATTGTACTCGAATCATAAATAATTTAAATAGTTCCTTTACTATAGCAGAAAACCCTGACGCTACTGACACTCAAATAAGTGTTGCTAACTTTTGTGTGGGTCAAAATGCTCAAGTTAATCTAACCGATATCAATAACAATAGTGTAGAACTATCTGATGATCGTTATATTATTACGTATATCCTTACGGATCCAAATGGCCAACAAACTACTCAAACAACAGTCATACAAGTAGTCAATGGAAATGCTTTATTTTCACTAATTAGTAGTTTAACCAATATTCCAGGAAATTATTCTATCACCATAACGAATATTCAGAATGAAGCTACAGGTTGTTCTACAACTACTAATTTAAATAGTTCTTTTATAGTATATCCTATACCAGATGTTAGTAATTTAACGATTAGTATTGATGATACCTGCTCAGGTGATGATGTAGTTGTTAATTTATCTAACGCAACCAATCTGACAGATGGTTTATATGATATTGAGTATTCTATTTCTGGAGCCATTTCAGTTAGCAATTTGACAGCAATAAATGTTTCTTTTACAAGCGGTTCAGGAAGTTTTATTTTACCTAATAGTATCCTTGTCGAAGGTACTTCCACCTTAAGCATTGCTAATTTTGTTAGTGTGACTACTTTATGTGGCACAGCAACATCAAGCGGAGCAAGTGACAGTTTTACCATTTTACCTTTACCTAACACAACTGGAGCAACTATAAATGCTAATAACATCTGTATTTTAGATATAGAAACCATTACTATTGAGAATGCTTCTTCTTTAACTAATGGAGATTACACCTTAAGTTATGATCTAACGGGCGCAAATAATAGTAATGCAAATTCAATTGTAGTAACTTTTATAAATGGAAGTGCGCAATTTGATATTCCATCTACATTACTTGAAAATGGAGGTACAACAACAATAACCATACAAACCATAACAAGTAATACAACTACATGTGGCTCTAGTGATTTAGCAACAAATCCAGTAAGTTTTACTATTACAGACCCTGGTGAACCCACTTTAGCAGCTAATGGAAATCAATTTTGCATTCAAGATTTACCCAATCCTACTATTGCAGATTTAAATGCTAATATCACAAGTTCTGGAATAATTACTTGGTATGATGCGCCTACGGGTGGCAATAGTTATGCTTTAACCGACCCAATTACAAATGGAACTACTTATTATGCTTCTTTAACTGATGCTCAAGGTTGTGAAGGCTCTAGTAGATTAGAAGTAACAGTAGATTTAGCGAATTGTCCCGATTTATTCATTCCAGATGGATTTTCTCCAAATAATGACGGTTTGAATGAGACTTTCTACATTAAAAACATAGATATCATTTACCCCAATTTTGAGTTAGAAATATTTAACCGCTATGGAAATCTTGTATATAAAGGAAACATAAATACCCCTGATTTTGATGGCAAATCCACCCAATCTACCATTTTAGGAAATGATATTTTACCCACAGGTGTATATTATTATGTACTCTATTATAATGACGCAACAAACAAAAAACCAACACAAGGAAGATTATACTTAAGTAGATAAGAGAAAGAAAATGAGAAAAATTAATTATATATTCGGAATTATCTTGTTGGTATTTTGTAAATCATTTGCCCAACAAGACCCTCAGTTCACTCAATATATGTATAATATGAGTGTAATTAACCCTGGCTATGCTACTGATGATTTAGGTACTATCAATTTTGGAGGAATTTATAGAACGCAATGGGTAAAAGCTACTGGAGCTCCCACAACTTCATCCCTATTTATTCATACTCCTTTGTCTGAAAAAATAGAAACTGGATTAAATGTTGTTAAAGATGAATTAGGAGAAGATGTATTAAATGAAACCACAATTAATGCAGACTTTTCTTATAAAGTTACTCTAAATAATAATGCTAAACTGGCATTAGGTTTTAAAGTAGGCGCTAATTTTTTCACTACCAATTTTAATGGTTTTCAATTAAATGATGATGACATCAGTTCAGACCCAGCGTTTCAAAATTTAAATCAAACCTTTTTTAACCTTGGTGCTGGTGCTTTTTACTTTACAGATAACTATTATTTAGGATTATCTGTTCCAAATTTTCTTCCCAATAAGCAATTAAAAGAAGCAAATGGGGTTCAGGCTATTGGAATAGATGAATTGCATTTCTTTTTTACAGGAGGTTATGTCTTTAAAATATCTGATAATATTAAGTTCAAACCAGCTTTTATGACAAAAATTGTTAAGAACTCACCTTTATCAGCTGATATAACTGCAAATTTTATGTTTTTTGATAAATTTGAAATTGGTGCTTCACATCGAATTGATGATTCATTCAGTGGTTTGGCTAATTATCGTATTACACCTCAATTAAGAATTGGTTACGCCTATGATTACACCATCTCTAATTTAGGTAGTTTCAATTCGGGTTCACATGAAATAATTATACTATTTGACTTAGATACCTTTGGTAACAGAGGATATGATAAATCTCCTAGATTCTTTTAAAAACGAGTTAGACATAGCCAAAACCTAAATTTTGCATCTACATATTTCGTGAAAAAGGTGAGGCAGAAAAAATAAAAACGTATGAAAAAATTAATACTCATATACCTACTTTCAACAGTAACACTATTTGCTCAAGAAAGTCAAAAAAAGAGAGCCGATAAATATTTCAAAATTGCTTCCTTTGCAAAAGCTGCTGAAGCCTACTCTAATTTACTAGAAGAAGGAAACACAACTGTTGAAGTTTTAAAAAAAGCAGCTGATTCCTATTATTATATTTCAGAATTTGAAAAAGCGTCTGGTTTATATAAGACATTGCTTGAAAAATATAAAGAATCCGTAGACGAACAATATCTCTTTCGCTATGCGCAATCACTAAAAGCACAAGGTAACTTTGAAGCATCTGAAAAATGGATGCAATTATATGAAAAAGAAGTACCAGAAACGCTATATAAAGCAAATGTTGAAAAATTAGAAAATATAAAAAAACAAGGCAATAAATTTGACATTAAGAATGAAGCTATAAACACGCCTAATTCCGATTTCGGACCTGCATTTTATAAAAATCAATTGGTTTTTTCTTCTCCGAGTACTTCACATGGTCTTTTTTCAAGAAAATACAATTGGAACAAACAACATTATTTGGATTTATTCGCAGCTTCAATTACCAATAATGAGCTAGATAGTATCAAAAATCCCTTTTCAAAAGATTTAAATTCAAAATTGCATGAAGCCAATGTGGCTTTTACAAATGATGGAAATCGAATTTATTTTACAAGAAATACTAGTGTGGAAGGTAAAAGAACTAAAGATGATAATAAAGTAACGCATTTGAGTATCTTTTCTGCAGATTTAAAAGATGGAAAATGGACCAATATCACTTCTTTACCCTTCAATGGCGTTGATTTTTCTACCATGCATCCCGCTTTAAATAAAGAAAATAATCGTTTGTATTTTTCGTCAGACAGACCGGGAACAATGGGGTCATTTGACCTTTTTTATGTAACTATTGATGCGAATGGTAACTTTGGAGAACCCGTTAATTTAGGAAGTGATATCAATACCAAAAACAGAGAACAATTTCCTTTTGTAAGTTCTGAAAATAAATTATTCTTTGCTTCTGATGGTCATCCTGGCTTTGGTCTATTAGACATTTTTATGTCGGAAATTAAAAAAGATTCGTATACAAAACCTTTAAATTTAGGTTTACCAATAAACACCAATTTAGACGATTTTTCTTTTATTTATAAAGAAGAAACTAAGAGTGGTTTTTTCGCTTCTAACCGAGCAGATGGTAAAGGTGATGATGATATTTATAGCTTTTTACAAACTGCCCCTTTAGAAGATTTTCAATACTATATTCAAGGAATTGTTGTAGATGAAGAAACCAATTTACCTATTGATGAAGCAACAGTATTCTTGTTTGATGAAAAAGAAAATCGAATTAACGAAGTAACCGTAAATGATTCTGGTAAATTTTATTTTGAATTGCCCCCAGGAACTTACAAAATCAGCGTATACCATCCTGATATTATTCCTGCTGAAAAAACCTTTACTGTATTGGATAATGGAACTACCAAAAACGAACAAAATATAAGTGTCAAAAGAATTCCAAAAACGTTCTTAGAAGAACTTATAGCAGAAGAAGGTGATCCAAAAGTAATTACAGACAATGGCGTTTTAATGTTTGATTTACCTGAAATCTTATTTGACTTTGATAAATTTAATATACGTGCAGACGCCAGAGTACATTTAGACCAATTAGTAGACAAACTCAATCGTTATCCTTTAATTAATATTGCTATTGGTTCGCATACCGATAATCGAGGTACCGATGAATACAACCGTCAATTATCACACGATAGAGCAACCGCTACGATGAATTATTTAGTCGAAAAAGGCATTGATGCTTCACGAATTACAGCAAAAGGATACGGAGAAAGCCAACCTAAAGTAGATTGTATCCATAAAGAATGTTCAGATGAAGAACATCAAATTAATAGACGAAGTGAATTTGTCATTATTGTAAAACAAGATTAAATGTAAGACCTCAAATGAGGTCTTTTTTTTATATTTGAATATGGAAAAAAACACTTTATTTATGGTTATGTTGGGTTGTACTCCTAAAGGAAGAGTAACGGAGCAACACGATATATTTTTTGGAATAGGAACTTCGTTATACGATTTAAAACAAGATATGCTTGATTTTTGGCCAGAAGCGAAAGGTAAAATTCATTTAGATGCTTGGCAAACGGTTACACAAATTGATGGCCATTCCATTACAGTAGTTTCAAAAGATGAAAAATTAGAGCAAGAAGAAAAACTCTTTTTTATTAATCTAGGAGGTTATAAAGAGAATGAATTTGAAGAATATCATTATAAAGTTTTAGCAGTTGCCAAAAATAAAGCAGAAGCTATCAAAAAATCCAAACAAACTACCTTTTATAAACATTATGGTTTTAAGGGTGCTACTTCACATATAGATGATAAATATGGTGTTGATGTAGATGATATTTATGAAATTGAGGACATTTTAGCTCCAAAATTTAAAAAGAATTTTCAATTGAAAATCACAAAATCAACTACTACTGAGGAAGATATAAAACACATTGGCTACGTAAAATTTGACAAAATAAAAGCGTCCTAATTAGGACGCTTTTATTTATGAAATACTTTCATTTTCTTCTTTATTTGTCATTTCATTTGGTTTCGTTTCGAACACTTCTTCTTCTGGAGCGGGAGCCAAAAATAACATCGCTAAGCCAGCTACTAAAAAGGCAACCATAATAACCCAGGCTACCGTATCACCCCAAGTGTAAATCCAAAACAGCAATCGAGGAACACGATCAAAAAATTTCAATATAATAGCAAAACCCCCGAAAAAAGCGAGATAACCACCTATTTTTCTCATAATATTAAAGTTTTTAGTTATACTGCAATAAAAAAATATTTATCGCAATTTATAGATATAATTTATACTCAATTTATTAAAAAATTATAATCTATCAATAAAAAATATTAAATATTTTCAAATTAAAGATTACTTAATATTAAAGTAAAAATATTCTTATAGAATAGACTATTTTTACATATTAATTAAATAAATAAACATGAAAAAATTTCTTTTAAAATCAATTCTAGTCTTATTACTTTTTTTTAGCACTAGGAGTTTATCACAGTCAGTCACACTTGTTATCACAGATGTAAATGGTAACTCTATAAGCTCTAGCCAACCAATTTCAATTAATTCTAATTCAATTGCTAATGTATCATTAGAAACTCAAGTAACTTTACAAAATCCTCCAAGTGATAATTATCCTGGAACTATTAAAGTTTATTTTTAACGAAACACAAATAGCCCCATTAACATTGCGAATGGAGGTAATGGAGGTGGTTTGTTATTTTTAGGTTCTATTACAGCATATAGAACTTTTAATATTATACTTAATTCAGGTGATTTTGATTCTACTGGTGGTTACATTTACACTGAATATGAAACTTATTCAGGATTAAAATATAAAAGCGCTAATAGAGCTGTTGTTGTTACAACTTCTTCTGGTGGTGGTGGTGGAACTGGAGGAGTTTATACTGCACTATTTGAAAGTGGTGGAACTCCTTATGGAGCTGTACCTTTGCTACCAACAAAACGTGATGATATACCTGGACACATATCATATGAATGGATACATGGGGAAAATAGTACTGAGCCATGGGGAACACCATTCCAAATTGGTAGATCTGGAAGGGTATATGAATCAGTAAATATAGTTCAAGTTGAAACTTTATATGGCCCTTTAAATAATACGGTTAATTATTCCTATCCTTTCAATATTATTATTAATAGACCGTTTTTAAGTGTTTCAAGACTTACTTTTACAAATGAGATTCAAACAAGTCAATATTTAACAAACGGTATTAATGCACAAGAATTAATTGGAAATGAAGTTATAATCTCTGGCAGAGATAGTGAAACATCTGAAAATATCACATTTACTTATCAATGGCAAAAAAGAGTTGCTCAACCTACTCCTTTTTGGGATTTAAATCAATATAATAACTTTAAAGTTAATTATGAATGGGTTGATATTCCAAATGCAACTAATAAAAACTACACTCCGCCAGGATTAATAACGAAAGGAACACAATATAGGAGATTAGTGATAGACCCAAATTATCCTTACGTTGGAAGAGGTTCTGTTTCAAGTAATGTAATTGAGATTTTTCCCATAAATTTATCTGATGTGTCTAATAATATTTGCTGCAATCAGGATATTTATTCTAATCAAGACGTAAACATAATAAATGGAAGCAATCCAAGTTTACAAAATGTTAAGTATAAATGGCAAATGAGAAATATAACTTATAATTCAGAGTCTCCATGGACAAATATTGATGGGGCAAATGAAAACAATTATTTGCCATCAAAACCAAGATTAGGAAGACAAACATTAATTAAAAACGAGTATCGAAGAATTTTAGTAAGTGAAGACTTAATTTATTATCCAAGTAATTCAATTATAATTAATTTTTATTCAGCTACAAATAGGATTAGTAAAAATAATTTTGAAAATGTCAAAACTGATATATTTAATATTTATCCAAATCCTGTTACAACTACATTAAACGTAAAAAAAATTAATGACATTAATTTTTCAGATATAAAAATTATTGATTTAACTGGCAAAATCATTTATTATTCTGAAAAAATTAATACATTAAATTCTAATACCTTTTCAATAAATGTATCTAATCTTGATAAAGGCTTGTACAGTTTGATTATAAATACTGATAAGGAACAAATACAATATAAATTTGTTAAAGAATAATTTTTAAAAAAAAAGAGACAATTTCAAAATGTATTGTCTCTTTTTTTAAATTAAGTTTTTTTACTTTTATTTTTTTATCGTAGTAACGTTTTTATCATTTATACCATAATAAGCAATTACGGCATTATAATCTGAATAGTCTATAGATGCTGTACTTTTCCCGTTAAATGTAATAGCTGCAGGAATAACAACGACACGTAATACCTGATCTAATCTAAATTCTGGATTTAATGCTGGTAAATCAAAACCATAAAGATTAACTTTAGCACTATAACGAGTTGCAACATAATCATAACCAAAATCTAAAGTCCCATCATCAAAATAATAGGTTTCTGGTAATAATTTCCAATAATCGCCATTAGCAGAATTATAATTTGATAATCGGTATACTAATACCATGTCTGAACCATAAATAGTATAAGGAAAATCTAAAACTACTGAATATCCATTTGAACTCGTAAAATCAACATTTGAATATTCAAACACCTCACTTATAGTATCATTATCAACAGTATCATCAACAATAACTTCTTCTGTATAACAACTCTGTAGCGTAATCATCCCGATTAAAGCTAAAATTAAAGTAAATTTCTTCATATCTATTCGTTTTTAAAAATTGTTTCTATTTACTTACAACCAATAGTCGTGCCAAAAAATATTTTAACACCTTTTTACTTATGGAAATTATGTAATTAAATTAAAATTCCTTGTAAAATAAACTACTTTAAATAACCTAATTTTGAAATACAATTAAGTAACAAAAACATAAATAAACCAAACAGTATGAAAGCAACAAAAATTATCGGAATCGTATTAATTGCCTTATCACTATATGTAGGCTATTTAGGAGTAAACAAAGTATCAAACAATACAGCAGAAGTTAAATTTTTAGGAATTGAAATTGATGCTTCTAATGAATCAGGTCAAACGCAAGGCTTTATCTTTATTGGATTAGCAGTCGCATTATTCGTTGGTGGTTTGTATACCGTTAAAAAATAAAACAATTAACAATTACTTTACTTGTTTACTATTATGAAACATTTCAGTAAAGTTTTCAGAATAATTTCGTAATTTTTAAATAACGATTTCATTACATCATACCTGTAAGTTTGTGGCACAACAATAAACTTACAAAATGAAAACAAAAATTACGCTATTCTTTTTAATTTTAAGCAGTGCTTACAGTTCTATACTGTATGCAACAAATAATGAGGTAATCGCATCTGATATCTCTTTTGCATCTGATTTTTATATCGTAAACGAAAATACCGCTACCGTAGATGTAGTCATAAACTTAAACAGCCCTTCAACTGGTTCTACTCAAGTTGATTTGGCTGTTGCTTTATTTGGTACAGCAACTAACGGACAAGAATACTCCTTCACCAATCAAACGGTTACTTTCCCTTTAAATAGTACTACGCAAACTCTAACCATTCCTATTACAAATAACACGACTTTTAAAGGTGATACGTATTTTGTATTAACACTTTCAAATCCAGTGGATGGAACCATTGTAGGTACCTCTCAAACTACAGTTTACATTTTAGAAGATGAAGAAAATGTACCAACCACTTCTGCTGCATTAAATATCAATTACTTGACAAGCTATTTAGTAGATGCAACAGGTTCTGCAGAAATAGTTGCGCATGATCCTGTTTCACAGCGTTTATTTGTAATGAACTCCACAGCTTCAAAAATAGAAATTTTAGATTTTTCAAACCCAAATTCTATTACTTCTGTTCAATCGGTAGATTTAGCGGCTTACGGAATTGGCGGCACAAGCATTGCTTATAAAAATGGTTTACTTGCAGCTACTGTTCAAGGAGCTAATTATACCAATGGTAAAGTTATTTTCATGGATGTGAATGGAACTATTGGAGCTACTGTTGATGCTGGTGTGTTACCAGACATGATTACGTTTACACCAGATGGCACTAAAGTAATTGTAGCTAATGAAGGGGAACCAAATGATGACTATACGATTGATCCAGAAGGAAGTATTTCCATTATTGATGTAACTGCGGGTTTAAATAACATTCAACAAAGTGATGTTACCCAACTTAACTTTAATGCTTTTGACAGTCAGTTAGCCACCTTAAGAGCCAATAATGTAAGAATCTTTGGGTTGAATGCTACGGTTTCCAAAGATTTAGAACCAGAATATATCACAGTTGCTGCAGATGGTACTACTGCTTGGGTTTCTTTACAGGAAAACAACGCGATTGCTACTATTGATGTAGTGAATAAACAAATAACAGACATTGTCCCTTTAGGGTTTAAAGATCATATGCTTCCTGGTAATGAATTGGATACATCCGATCAGTTTGGGGAAATCTTTTTAGGAAACTGGCCTGTTAAAGGCATGTATATGCCCGATGCAATTGCGAATTACACTGTAAATGGTACGACGTATTTAGTGACTGCAAATGAAGGGGATTCAAGAGATTATAATGGACTATCAGAAGAGAAAAGAGTTAGTAGCGGCAGTTATGTTTTAGACCCAACAGTTTTCCCAAATGCTTCTTTTTTAAAAAATAATAAAAATTTAGGAAGATTAACCGTTACCAATGCTACAGGTGATACAGATAACGATGGGGATTTTGACGAAATACATGTATTTGGTACACGCTCTTTTAGTATTTGGAATACTGCAACAGGGCAATTAGTATATGATAGTGGTTCCGATTTTGAAAGAATCACCGCTGCTGATCCCGTGTATGGAAGCTTATTCAATGCGAGTAACGACAACAATACTTCTAAAAATAGAAGCGATAATAAAGGCCCAGAACCAGAAGGGATTACCGTTGCGGAAATTAATGGGGCAACCTATGCTTTTATTACTTTAGAAAGAACAGGTGGTTTAATGGTTTATGATATTACAAATCCAATGAACGCTACTTTTGTTTCCTACCACAATAGCAGAAATACCACTGGTATAGGGGGTGATTTAGGGCCTGAAGGAATTATTTACATCGCTCCTGAAAATAGTCCGAGTACTAAAGGTTTAATCATAATGGCAAATGAAGTAAGTGCTACTTTAAGCCTATATGAAATTACAAATGATGTTTTGGCTACTCCAAATTTCGCAGAAAACACAAATTCATTTGTAGCCTATCCCAATCCAGTTACAAACGGAATCGTTTATTTTAAAGAAAATGTTACCATCAGTTTATATGATTATACGGGCAAAAAAATTACAGAAAAGGAAAACACAAAAAGCTTAGAAATGCAGTATCCAAAAGGTATTTATTTTCTAAGAACGAAAGATGGAATCGCACAAAAAGTAGTTGTTGAATAATTATAAATGTGTTATTGTTGATTCCAAAAGACCTTCTTCGGAAGGTCTTTTTTATGTTCCAAATTTGAAAAATGAAATACCTTACTATTCTATAACAATCTTACAAAATCCTATAACAAGCAAGGGGAAATTGATTCGTAATTTTACACTAACAAATTAATAGTTAAACATTAAAAACATTTAAATTATGAAAAAGAAAATAGCCATTTTGGCTACCAATGGATTTGAAGAAGTAGAATTAACATCACCCAAAGAAGCACTTGAAAAAGAAGGCTGGAGTACTGAAATTGTAAGTCCGAAATCGGGAAGTATTAAAGCTTGGGCATCGACAGATTGGGGAAAATTATACCCTGTTGATAAAACCTTAGAGGAAGTACATGCATCCGATTATAATGCGCTACTTTTACCAGGAGGCGTGATTAATCCAGATCAATTGCGTACCCATGAAAAAGCATTAGAATTTGTAAAAGCTTTTTTTGAAGCTGGAAAACCAGTCGCAGCCATTTGTCATGGTCCACAAACATTAATTAGTGCAGACGTAGTAGATGGTAGAAAAATGACTTCTTATCCTTCTATCAAACAAGATTTAATCAATGCAGGTGCCGAATGGCATGATAAAGAAGTAGTGGTCGACAAAGGATTAGTAACCAGTAGAAATCCTGATGATTTACCAGCTTTCAACAAAAAAATGATTGAAGAAATTAAAGAAGGGAAACACGAACCTGTATTGTAAACCTTTATTCTACATTTTATATTACAAAAAGAAAGACCTTTCGATAGCGAAAGGTCTTTTTTATAGGAGAATAAATTTATTTTAAACCAAATAGCTTATCGCGAATACCTTTTAGCTTATAATTAATAGCTTTTGGATTATAAATATAAGCTCTGAGGTTAAAGTTAAGCGCTTTTAGCTTATAAATAAGAACTTTAAGGTTATAATTAGAACCTTTTTGGTTATTGTTACTACCTTTTTGCTTATAAATAAGAGCTTTGAGGTTATAATTAATAGCATTTTGCTTATAATTTGAACCTTTTTGGTTATTACTAATAGCTTTGAGCTTATTATAAAGATTTTCAAGCTACTATTTCAATAAAAAACCTTTCATTGCTGAAAGGCTTTTTATGTATACTATTTAATTTTTAGTCTGAGATAACTCGTCAAGCTCGGTAGAAGCGATTCGCACATTCCGGATAAAAATCAGAATTGGTTTTCTGCTATACTTCGGCAGGCTCAGTATAAGCGATATGCAATCTTTAACTTCGGCTTTCGCCTTGTTTCAGATGCATCCTGCTTACATATTGCGTCTGTACTGACCTCCTACTTCAAATAAACCGGAAGTAATTTGCCCTAACGAACAATATTTGGTTGCATTCATTAATACTTCAAATATGTTTTGGTTCTTAATCGCTGCATCTTGTAACAAAGCAATTTGTTCTTTTACTTTATCGGCATGTGCTTTATGCAAGTTTTCCAATGTTTTAATTTGGAATTGCTTTTCTTCTTCAGTCGCACGAATCACTTCCGCTGGAATAACCGTTGGTGACCCTTTCGAACTTAAGAAGGTATTCACACCAATGATTGGGAATTCTCCTGTATGCTTCAACGTTTCATAATACAACGATTCTTCTTGAATTTTACTTCTTTGGTACATGGTTTCCATAGCACCCAAAACGCCTCCTCTTTCAGTAATTCTATCAAATTCTGCTAAAACGGCTTCTTCAACTAAATCGGTTAATTCTTCAATAATAAACGAACCTTGAATTGGGTTTTCGTTTTTCGCTAAACCTAATTCTTTATTGATAATCAACTGAATTGCCATCGCTCTACGCACCGATTCTTCTGTAGGTGTTGTAATCGCTTCATCATACGCATTGGTATGCAAGGAATTACAATTATCGTAAATAGCATATAACGCTTGTAAGGTCGTACGGATATCATTGAAATCAATTTCTTGAGCATGTAAAGAACGACCCGATGTTTGAATATGGTATTTCAACATTTGCGCTCTTTCATTAGCTCCATATTTCAATTTTAAGGCTTTCGCCCAAATTTTACGAGCAACACGTCCAATAACTGCATATTCAGGATCAATCCCATTTGAGAAAAAGAACGATAAGTTTGGTCCGAATGCATTGATATCCATACCTCTACTCAAATAATATTCCACGTAAGTGAAACCATTAGCTAAAGTAAAGGCTAATTGTGTAATTGGATTGGCACCCGCTTCAGCAATATGGTAACCCGAAATGGAAACCGAGTAGAAATTACGCACATTGTTTTGAATGAAATATTCCTGAACATCACCCATTAAACGCAATGCAAATTCGGTTGAGAAAATACAGGTATTTTGCGCTTGGTCTTCTTTTAGAATATCGGCTTGAACCGTACCACGCACTTGTGCTAAGGTTTTTACTTTAATATCTTGGTACACATCTGCAGGTAAAACTTGATCTCCAGTTACACCAAGAAGCATTAATCCTAAACCATCATTCCCTTCAGGTAAAGCCCCATTATAGGTGGGTCTTTCTAAATCTTTAGCTTTATAAATCGCTTTAATTTTAGCCTCTACTTCTGCTTCTAAGCCATTTTCTTTAATATACTTCTCACAATTTTGATCGATAGCTGCATTCATAAAGAAACCTAACAACATAGGGGCTGGTCCATTAATCGTCATGGAAACAGAAGTCGCTGGGTGACTTAAATCAAAACCAGAATATAATTTTTTTGCATCATCCAAACAACAGATTGAAACTCCTGCATTCCCAATTTTTCCGTAAATATCAGGTCTATGGTCTGGATCATTTCCGTAAAGTGTTACCGAGTCAAAAGCAGTTGACAAACGTTTGGCTGGCATACCCAAACTTACATAGTGGAAACGACGGTTGGTGCGCTCTGGTCCTCCTTCACCTGCAAACATACGTGTTGGATCTTCCCCTTCACGTTTAAACGGATACAATCCTGATGCAAATGGGAATTCTCCCGGTACGTTTTCTTGTAAATTCCATCTTAAAATGTCACCCCAAGCTTGGTATTTTGGTAAAGCAATTTTAGGAATTTGTGTATGTGATAACGACTCACTATGTGTTTTAATTTCAATTACTTTATCCCTTACTTTAAACGAGTAAATAGGATTTTTGTATTTATTTACTTTTTCATCCCAAGTTTGAATTACTTCCCAATTGTATGGGTCTAAATTCATTTTAACACGGTCAAATTCTTTTACTAAAAGCGAAACAAAATCTTTGTTTGAATCATTAATTTGTAAGGATGATTCAATAATTCCTGCTTTATCTATTTGAGGGAAATTTCCGTTTACCGATTCTATTGTTTTGAAAATTCCATATAATTTTTGAGCTACTTCAACCTGTGTTAAAACAGTCTCATCATATTTGCGATTGTTTTCAGCAATCTCCGATAAATAACGTGTCCTATGTGGCGGAATAACGAAGATTTTCTCACTCATTTCTTTGGTGATTTCAAAAGTAGAGTGTAAATCAATTCCTGTTTTGTCGACAATTTTATCCATAATCGCTTTGTACAGCGAGTTCATTCCAGGATCGTTAAATTGAGACGCAATAGTTCCAAAGACAGGCATATCATCTGGATTGGCATCCCAAAGGTTATGATTGCGTTGGTATTGTTTTTTTACATCACGAATAGCGTCTAAAGCCCCTCTCTTGTCGAATTTATTTAGTGCTACCAAATCTGCGAAATCCAACATATCAATTTTTTCCAATTGTGTAGCTGCACCAAATTCAGGTGTCATTACATACAATGAAACATCAGAGTGGTCCATAATTTCAGTATCGGATTGCCCAATACCTGAAGTTTCCAATACAATTAAGTCGTATTTAGCCGCTTTTAAAACTTGGATTGCTTCTGCTACATATTTTGATAAGGCTAAATTGGATTGACGTGTTGCTAGCGAACGCATGTATACTCTAGGATTGTTGATGGCATTCATACGAATACGATCTCCTAATAAAGCACCACCCGTTTTACGTTTAGATGGGTCAACTGAAATTAAACCAATTGTTTTTTCAGGAAAATCAATTAAAAAACGACGCACTAATTCATCAACTAAAGACGATTTACCAGCACCACCAGTTCCAGTGATTCCTAAAACTGGGGTAGTTGATGTTTGGTTTTCTTGATGTATTTTGTCTAAAGTGGCTTTCGCTATTTCAGGGAAATTTTCAGCGGCAGAAATTACACGCGCAATATCTCGTGAATTTTTATTCGTTAAATGATCTGCTTCTCCATTTAAAGCATCTCCAATAGGAAAATCAGAACGTTTTACTAAATCATTAATCATTCCTTGTAATCCCATGGCACGACCATCGTCTGGAGAATAGATTTTTTCAATTCCATATTCGTGCAATTCTTCAATTTCAGAAGGAAGAATAACACCTCCACCACCAGCAAAAATTTTGATATGACTTGCCCCTTTTTCATTTAGCAAATCAAACATATATTTTAAATATTCGGTATGACCACCTTGGTAAGAAGTCATAGCAATTGCATTGGCATCTTCTTGAATAGCCGTATTCACTACTTCTTCCACACTTCTATCATGACCTAAATGAATGACTTCACATCCAGTTGCTTGGATGATTCTTCTCATGATATTGATTGCTGCATCATGGCCATCAAAAAGTGAAGCTGCAGTAACAATTCTTACTTTATTTACAGGAATATAAGGTTGTTGTTGTTCCATTTGTAATTTTATCTCAAATTTAAGGGTGCAATTTACGAATTTAATAAATTTCTTTGCTTATTTCTCTACAGAATTTCGTGCTAAAAAAAAAGGCATTATATTTGAAGAAAAGTCCTAAAATAGTACACATGAAAAAAATTGCATTTTGCGTATTGGCATTTATTAGTATCAGTTGTTCCGAGTTACAACAAGTAGTGAATCAATTACCTCAAGGTCCTGGTGGATTAAGTCAATTAGATATTGCGAATGGTTTGAAAGAAGCCTTAGACAATGGAATTGACAAACAAGTTACCAAATTAACCGCTGTAGATGGTTTTTACAAAAATGAATTGGTAAAAATTTTATTACCTCAAGAGTTACAAAAAGTAGACAAAGGTTTGAGAGATATTGGTTTATCTAAATTAGCTGATGAAGGTCTAAAAGTTTTAAATCGTGCCGCAGAAGATGCTGTTAAAGAAGCGACTCCTATTTTTGTGGATGCGGTAAAACAAATGACATTTAATGATGCAAAAAATATTCTAATGGGAGACAATAGAGCGGCTACTTCTTATTTAGAAAGTACCACTTCAAGTGCGTTGTATAGTAAATTCAATCCTGTGATTAAGAATTCTTTCTCAAAAGTAGGTGCGGATAAAGTTTGGGCAAATATTATAACCAAATACAACAGTATTCCTTTTGTAAATCAGGTTAATCCAGACTTAACAGACTATACTACTAATAAAGCTATGGAAGGCGTATTTAAAATGATTGCCATTGAAGAAGGAAATATTAGAACTCAGTTAAGTTCGAGAACCTCAGATTTATTAAAAAGAGTATTTGCTTTACAAGATAATAAGTAATTAAATTTTAATATTCAATAACATATATATAACACATTGTTAACACACCTTGGTCGAAAATAGTCGGATATTTGCAGAGTTAAAAGTAACAAATCTCATATTTGTTTGGTTAAGGTTAGTTAAAAAAATTACCACGTTTTTCGAAACGTGGTTTTTTTATGCTTCAAATTTTCAACTTATTTACTAGGCGATTTTCTCGTGTACTTTTTTAAAATAATCAAAAGCCTTTACCAATCGGCTTCCGTACCAAGAAAACATTTCTCCATCAACAAATACGGTTTTTGCATGATGGGTTGCTCTACCTATTTCAAAAGCATGATCGTCTTTAAAAGGAAAAGGTTCGGAAGATAAAAAAACATAATCCGGATCACCTTCTAATCTAATTTTTCTGAGTTCGACTTCAGGATAACGGCTTTCTTTATTTTCATAAATGTTTTTAAAATGATTTACGTGTAATAATTCATTGATGAAAGTATTATTTCCTGCAACCATATAAGGATTTGCCCAAATAAAGTAAGCCGCTTTTTTAATGGGTTTGTCAGCAATATATTTTTTAAAATCTTCCCAAGCAAAATGGGTTTTATCAATCCATTTTCTAGCTTCCGTTCGTTTATTAAAGAGCAAGCCAAAATCATCAATCATTTTCAAATTATCTTCAATAGTCAGAATATCGGTAACCCAAACCGGACAAACACTACTTAATTCTTCCACTATTTCTTTGGTATTTTCTTCTTTGTTACAAATAATAATATCAGGATTTAAGGCTTTGATTTTATCTATTTTTATCGCTTTGGTACCACCAACAATCGTTTTGGTCGCTTTTAAATGATACGGATGTATGCAAAATTTTGTAATCCCTACCAAATTATCTTCCAAACCTAAATCATATAATAATTCGGTTTGAGAAGGCACTAAAGAGATGATGCGTTTGGGTGTATATTCAAATAGATGTTTTGTTCCTATTTGATCTATTAATTCTTTCATTTTTTATCTAAAAAAAGACTAATTCTTTTATAATTTGTAATCAAAATTAATCCTAAAACTAAATTGATAATGGCAGTACTAAAACTAAAATAATTGACTTCATTACCCATAATTCCATGATTAGAAACTTTCATTTTAAAAATTGCAATAATTTCAAATAGAAAATTGGGAAAATAATCAATCAATAAGAAGCCACCAATAAGTATAATGGCTAATTTTAAAATTTGTTCGTTAGAAAAATTACCCAAAACAATTGTATCAGTATCAAAACCTTTATCTAATTCTAATTTATCTATGATATAATCTGCTTTAAATAGCAATATATAAAACAATACTAATAATAAAATTACAGAACCAACTATTACAAGTTGAATCCAACTTTCATCTCTATATATAAAAACATTACTTATATTTTGAGGAATAAAAGTAAATAAGGTAATTATTAAGGAATACAATCCAAAAATTTTAATTAGCAATCTGAAAAAATCTCTTTTTGTCATTATTTTTTATGTAATAGAATTGTTTCCATTTCTTGTTGTAATTTCATTGCTTCTGCTCGTGCTTTTTCGGCAAAATCTTCTTGATTGGACGCATAAAGAATTCCTCTGGAAGAATTAATTAATAATCCGACATTTTCATTCATTCCATATTTACACACTTCAGACAAACTTCCGCCTTGTGCGCCTACACCAGGGACTAACAGGAAACTTTCTGGTACAATTTTTCTGATTTCAGTAAAATATTCTGCTTTTGTAGCACCCACCACATACATTAAATTTTCAGCATTTTTCCATTTTTTGGAAGTTTCTAATACTTGTTTGTACAATTCCTTATCTTTTACTTGCAACGTTTGAAAATCAAAAGCACCTTCGTTAGACGTTAATGCTAACATAATCGTATGCTTGTTTTCAAATGCTAAAAAGGGTTCTACAGAATCTTTTCCCATATAGGGTCCCACTGTAACACTATCAAATGCTAAGTCTTCAAAAAAAGCCTTGGCATACATAGAAGATGTATTTCCAATATCTCCTCTTTTTGCATCGGCTATCGTAAAAAGATCAGGATAGTTATCATTAAGGTATTGTATGGTTTTTTGCAAAGATTGCCATCCTTTTATTCCATAAGCTTCGTAAAAGGCCGTGTTTGGTTTATACGAAACACATACATCATGTGTGGCATCGATAATGGCTTTATTAAATTCAAAAATGGGATCTTCTTTTTCTAATAAAAATACAGGGATTTTGTTGAGATCAACATCCAAACCAATACATAAAAAAGATTTTTTGGCTTGAATTTGATGAACAAGTTGTGTTGTTGTCATGTAAAAAAAATTGTTGTTGTTGCAAATCTACAAAGTTTAAAGCATTAAAATAAATATTGTATAAATATCTATTGAAATTATATAAGCAACAATAGGACTACTCACAATAGATTTGTAGTATAAATATAAAACGTTATGAAAACGCTAGTATTATTCAATCGATTCTGTATACGCACTTTTTGCATTCTTATTGCAACTTGTACCAATGACCTTGTAATTCACGCCAAACAAGTGAATTATTTTGAAATGTTTTTACTTTCTTTTGTAGTAGAATGTAAAAGAAGTATCTTAGTGAGTACTACTTACCATACTATGCTACAAAAATTAGCAAAAACAAATACTTCCTTTGATTGGCCTAAATGGAATAAATTTTCCAATCCATTAACACCCAATAATGCTTAAATACATAAGATGAATTACGTTTTTAAACTAAGTTCACTTCAATTACTTCATTAGGGGTGAGTACATAAACTTTATCGTTTGTTGAAGGTTTTAGCGTATAATTTCCGGTAAATTCTCCAAAAGAAGGCAAAATCAGCTGGTTAGGTTTTCTAAAATAACAGGGTATTTTTAAATATTGTTTTCCAAGTCCAGATAAAACCACTCTTGGATGAATGTGACCACAGAAATTAAATAGATTATCCGTTTCCATTGGGTGATGCGTTAAAAGAAAATCATCTATTTGTAAGCGCTCCACAACCTCAACATGAAGATTTTCATAAAATTGTTTGGCAACAATGTCGTGATTTCCTTCGATTAAAATAATTTTTTGGGATATTAATTGGACCCAATTATCAAAATAATACCATTCACTATTTAAAGTACTGTGAAACAAATCTCCTAGGAAAATAATTTTTTGAGGTTGGTACAAATCCAATAACTCATTTAATTTTTCAAAATTTTTGGGAATAGCCGAATTAGGAATAGCAAATCCATTTTTTCTAAAATGCGATATTTTCCCCAAATGCAAATCTGAAATTAAAAGAATATTTCTATCCTTCCAATATAAACTCCCATAAGGATGCAATGTAAAAACTTGTTTCTTAATTGTAATATTCATAAAAGCATCTCCTTATTAAACTTTTAAATAACTCGCTGTCATTTTTGCGATGCGTTCTGCTAAAGTTTCACTTGATAATTTTTCTCTCAATCGATCTGTTATTATTGGAAAACTGAAAGGTGTTGGTTTTTCACATCTTTTAATCATGATTTCCTGCTTATTAATTCTTTCCAAAGCTTGTATTAATCTTCCTTCTTCTAATTGGTGTTCAAAGGTTTCCAAATAAGCTTGTCGTAACAACAAGTTATCGGGTTCATAGTCTCTAAAAACTTCAAATAACAATTGAGAACCACTTTGCAAATGCTTGGTTTTTACAGGTTGTCCTGGTCTTCCTGTAAATACTAAACCCGCAATAACTGCAATATCTCTAAATTTTCGTCTTGCCATTTCCGTAGCATTCAAACTACTTTGTAAATCGTCATGCAAATGAGAAGTACTGAATAAATTATTATCAAAAAGTGCTTCTAAATCTAGTATTTTATCGGAAAGTAATTCAAATCCGTAATCATTATAGGCTAACGAAAATGATATGGGGGACAATAAACTAATTCGATACGATAAAAGACTAGCTAATGCTTCATGGACGAATCGACCTTCGAACGGATAAAAAATCGTATGATACCCTTCTCTTGTTTTAAAAGTTTCAATAAGAAACTGATTATCATTAGGAATACTACTTTCTTTTTGCTGTCTTTCAAAAACAGGTTGTAACGCTTTCAATTCTGGAGTTAACACTCCTTTATTCACTTTGTATAATTCTTGTCGGAGTAATTCACTCATTTGAGCGGAAAAAGTCATTCTGCCACCCATCCAACTCACCGATTTCGATTCTTTTTTACTATTGGCCAATTTCACTAAAACAATCATATTTTTTATAGAATGAAATTCTAGTTTTCTACCTGCAAATATAAAAGTATCTCCTCTTTGCAACTTAGACGCAAACCATTCTTCAATAGAACCAATATAACCACCACTTAAAAATTTAACATTCAATACTGCATCACTAACAATAGTTCCTATTTGCATGCGATGCTGCATGGCGATTCGCTTATTATTAATTTTAAACAAACCGTTTGCCTCTATTTCCACTTTTTTGAATTCATCATAAGCTTGCAAACTTTGACTTCCTTTGGTTATAAAATTTAAAATCCAGAGCCATTCAACATCTGAAATATTTTGATAACAAAAAGTCTGTTTTATTTCTTCGAAAATTTCATTGGGATAAAATCCGTCCGCAACAGCCAGCGTATTTAAATATTGAATTAAAACATCATAGCAGTTTAAATACGGAATTCTGTCTTCTACTATAGTTTCCGCTGCCGCTTTTTTTAAAGCAGAAGCTTCTATTAATTCCATAGCATGAGTGGCTAAAAAATAAATAACGCTTTCTTTTCCGGGCTGATGACCACTTCTGCCTGCTCTTTGTAAAAATCGTGCGACTCCTTTAGGTCCACCTACTTGAATAATGGTTTCAACTGGAGCAAAGTCTACTCCTAAATCCAAACTAGAAGTACAGACTACCAACTTTAATTCTTCATTTTTAATAGCGTTTTCAACCCAAATTCGGGTTTCTTTAGCAATACTTCCATGATGCATCGCAATTTCACCAGCAAATTCTGGATAATGATCTAATATCGATTGAAACCAGATTTCGCATTGTGAACGTGTATTGGTAAAAAGTAAGGTCGTTTTACTGTTACGAATGATTTGCACCGTCTCATCTAATAAATGTAACCCCATATGACCTCTCCAAGGATAGGTTTCCATCTTCTTAGGAAGTATGGATCGAACGGTTATTTTTTTTGAAAGATTGGCTTTGATTAAAACAGAATTTTGAAATGCATCCGTTTCATTTCCGAGCAATACTTCTTGTGCTAATTCTAAGTTACCAATCGTTGCCGAAATCCCCCAAATTCGCAGATTTTGAGTAATTGATTTTAACCTAGACAAAGCCAGTTCCATTTGTACCCCTCTTTTGCTTCCTAATAATTCGTGCCATTCATCAATAACAATAGCAGTACATTGTTCAAAAGTTTGAGCATAGTTTTTGGATCCCAATAACAATTGCAAACTCTCAGGAGTTGTAATTAATAAATCTGGCATTTTATTTTTCTGTTGGGTTCTTTCTGTGGTTGAAGTATCACCGGTACGAATTCCAACTGTCATTGGAACACCTAAATCTGTAATAACACGTTCCGCAGCTTGTTTGATTTCTGTGGAAAGTGCTCGCAGAGGTGTAATCCAAATGGCTTTTAATCCAGATTGTTTTTTTATTTTGCCTTTTTCAACTTGTTGAATATAATTTAAAATAATGGGGAACCAAAGTGCATAGGTTTTTCCACTGCCTGTAGGTGCATTCAAAAGACCATTTTTACCTTGCAAGAACGCTTTCCATGTTTGCTTTTGAAAAGCAAACGGTTTCCAGTTTTGTGCTTCGAACCAATTTTCAGCAATTTGATATAAGGTTGCTCTATTCATAACTTAAATAATCATGCTTTTTAAATCTTCAATAGAATTTGCTTCTTCAATTTTCTTATCTTGACGCCATCTTAAAATTCTGGGAAAACGAGTAGCGATACCACTTTTATGTCTTTTTGAAAGTGCAATACCTTCAAATCCAATTTCAAATACTAATTGAGGCGTAACACTTCGCACAGGTCCAAATTTATCAATCGTGTTTTTTTTGATAAAATCATCTACTTTTCTAAATTCTGCATCCGTTAGACCAGAATAAGCTTTGGCAAATGTGACCAATTCTTTTTCCCCTTCTTCATTCTCTTGCCAAAGGGCAAAAGTATAATCGGTAAAAAGAGTACTTCTTCTTCCACTTCCTCTCATGGCATAGGTTAAAACTGCATCAATGGTTAAAGGTTCTAATTTCCATTTCCACCAATCTCCTTTTTTTCTTCCTACTTGATAGGTAGAATCTTTTCTTTTTAACATTAAACCTTCACTTCTTTTTTCTCGAGCTTGCATTCTTTCTGCTGTTACCTCATCCCACGAGTTGATAATTATTCGCTCTGATAAATAAAAGGGCACTTTTTCATTTTCTAATGTTTGATATAATTTCTCCAATATATCCCGTCGGTATTCGTAAGAATAATTTCGAAGATCTTTTCCTTCCCATTCTAATACATCATAGGCTTTTAATATAACAGGTGTTTTTTTCAATAGTGCATTAGATATTGTTTTCCTACCAATGCGTGTTTGTAAATCGTTAAAAGTACCAATTTGATTGTCTGGAAAAGCTAAAATTTCGGCATCAATAACAGTTCCATTAGGAATTAAACCTATCAAATCATGAAATTCAGGATATTTATCGGTCACTAATTCTTCTCCTCTTGACCAAATAAAAATTTGGTCCTCTCTAAAAATAGTTTGAGAACGAATACCATCCCATTTATGCTCCATATACCAATCCTTTGGATCGCCCAAACTTTCAATTTCTCCTTCTACAGGATACGCTAAGTAAAAAGGATATGGTTTTGAAATATAGTCACTACTCTTTTCTGAAAGAATCAAATCATGAAACGTTATAGAATTTGGGTCCCAATTTCCCATTAGCTTATAGGCCAAAATGTTTTCATCTATTCCTTCTGCTTTGGATAAGGCTTTGGTCATTAATTTTTGGCTGACTCCAATTCTAAAACTACCTGTTATTAATTTGGTGAATACAAAACGTTCATAATAGTTCAAAGCCAACCAATTCTCTTGTAAATAGGTTTTCTTTTCTGCTTCAGGTTTACTTTTTAAGGCTATAATTTCTTGTAAATAAGTAGTCAAACTTTTGGTAGAATATGCTTCATTGGCTGGTATAATTAAAGCAATGGTTTCCGCTAAATCGCCTACAATATGATAACTTTCTTCAAACAACCACATGGGAATGTTAGCGAGTTCATTTGCCCAAAGTCGTAACAAAGTAGTATTAACGGGTCTTGGAGGTCGACGATGTGATAAAATAGCTATAGTCCAAACTTTATCTTCTGGAGAAGCTGTTCTAAAATAGGCAGTTAAAGCCTCTACTTTTACAGTGGTTTTATTAGAACTATCTAGGGTTTTAATTAAGTTGGCAAAATTCCTCATTGTATCGTTTTTAAGAAACTATTTTTCTAAATCCTCTTCCTTTTTCATTTCTACATTTTCACCTTCATATTGTGTCATTTCTGTACGAGCATCATAGCCTAACTCTCTTAAATATTTGGAAAAGATATCAGTATAGCCATGCGTGCAAATTATTTTTTCAGCACCAGTGGCTTTAATACTGCTTAATAAACCGTCCCAATCACAATGATCGCTTAATACAAATCCTTTATCTATTGCCCTTCTCCTTCTGGCGCCACGAAAAGCCATCCATCCACTAGCTGTTCCAGTAACAAAAGGAGCCATTTTACGAATCCAAGTGGTTCCGTGAGCGCTAGGTGGAGCTAAAACAAGATTACCCGATATATCCTCCTTGTTGGTGTCTCTTGTAATTAAAGTGGTTTCTGGTAACGCTACCATGGGTCGAATCACATTATTCATGTTTTCTATAGCTCCATGGGTATATATTTTACCTATGTTGGTATCCAAATGTTTCAATAAACGTTGGGCTTTTCCTAAAGAATATCCAAATAGTATGGAAGTTTTCCCTTCAGCTTTGTTTTCATTCCACCATTGATTAATAGAATGCATGACTTCAGCCTGAGGAGCCCATTTAAACACCGGTAATCCAAAGGTACATTCTGTTATAAAAGTATGACATTTGACTACTTCATAAGGAACTGCAATACCATCGTCTTCTGTTTTATAGTCACCGGTAAATACCCAAACTTCTCCTTTATATTCAACTCGTACTTGGGCACTACCTATTATATGTCCGGCTGGATGCAATGAAAACTTGACATTATTAACTGTAAAGGTTTCATTCCAATTTTTTCCTGTAACATGAATAGCACCTAATCGATGTTTTATAATCGGTATATTGGTATGATGGGTAATGTAATTTTGATGCCCCCATCTTGAATGATCGGCATGACCATGTGTAATAATTGCATTTTTAACTGGTCTCCAAGGATCAATATATACATCCGCTTGTGCACAATAAATGCCCTTATTATTGAACTGTAAAAGAGGTGGGTTCATATATCTAAAATTAATTAAAGTTAAAATTAATTATTATGAATATGTAAATATTACATCTTTTCTTTCTTTTCTTATATAACTAACTGTATTGCTATTTAAAATGAATGGTAGTTATGTAATTCATAAATAAAATACTGTAACACCTAATCCCTTATAATAAAATACTTTAGATACACTTTTAAAAAGTTACTTTAAAAGTAATGAATAAATGATAAAATTACCATGAAAAACATTGCTATCATAGGAAGCGGAGCAACTTCTATTTATTTATTAAAACATCTTTTAGATAAGATGTCCATATTAAAAGAAGAAATGTATTCTATTTCAATTTTTGAAAAGAATGCCATTTTAGGTATGGGAATGCCTTATAATCCAATTACTACTGATTTATATAATTTATCTAATATTTCCTCTGAAGAATTACCTGAATTAGAAATCACATTTGAAGATTGGTTAAAAAAACAATCGGTTACCTTTTTAAAAAAAATGGAAATTGAAAAAGACAAAATAAGCAAAAATGAAGTTTATAATCGTTTGGCATTAGGACAATATTTACAATCACAATACCAATCTATTATTCAAAATATAAAAGATTTTGGTATTCAATGCATGGAATACCCTAATACAGAAATAAGAGATATTACTTACAATAACGCAGATAAAATTGTCAGTTTGCATTCTTCAACTAAAGTATATGAATTTGATAATGTAATTATTGCAACAGGACATCAATGGGAAGAAGATGACCAAGAAAAAAGTGGTTTTTATGCATCTCCTTGGCCTATCCATAAAATTTTACCGCAATCAGGTACTTTTCACAATTTTACCATTGGAACACTTGGGGCTTCACTTAGTGCGTTTGATGTAGTCTCTTCTTTATCCAGAAGACATGGTAAATTTGTAACAGACTCAAAGGGCAATTATACTTACCAACCTTATAAAGGAACCGATAATTTCAAAATTGTGATGCACGCTGCTAACGGTTGGTTACCTCATCTACAATACGAGCAAGAAGAGCCTATTCGAGAAATATATAGGCATTTTGATAGAAATGCACTTTATGCTGCAGTAGATGAAGAAGGATTTTTAACCCTTTCCACTTATTTTAGAAAATTTTGTGTTCCAGCATTATCCAAAGCCTTTCAAAAAGACAATCTGACTACACAATCCAAAAAAATAATGAATGCTGATTATACTTTTAAAGATTTAGTTATTGATATGGCTAAAAAGCATGAATACGACAATGCTTTTGAAGGTATGCGTGAAGAAATGAAACAAGCTTCTGTTTCCATTAATAAAAACAAACCTGTTCATTGGAAAGAAGTCATTGATGATTTAATGTATGCACTTAATTTTCATGCCGAATTATTGCCTGCTGAAGATCATATTTTTTTCAGAAAAGAAATCATGCCATTTTTAATGAATGTTATTGCAGCGATGCCAATTCCTTCTGCAAAAGTATTACTGGCTCTTTATGATGCAAATAAAATCGAAATTGTTCCTGGTTATGTGAACATTTTGGAAAGTCAAGATTTTACAACTATTGAAGTAACACACAATGATAAACAATCGATTCATCTATATCCAATGTTTATTAATTGTAGTGGTCAAAGTGCAATTCGTGTAGAGGACTATCCCTTTCAGTCATTAGTTAAAGAGGGTTTTGTAACGCAACCTGAAGTTCTATTTAAAAAGGACCCAAGGGGTATGGAATTAACCACTATGGAAAAAGAAAAGATTATAAAAAAAGAAAATACCTTTTTCTATGAACTATCAGGAATCAATATTAATAGTAGTTATTGCCTTGTCAATGCAAATGGAGATACAATTGAAGCGATACAAGATATAAGTTTTGCACATAGCTCGGGTTTGCGGCCTTATTCGTATGGATTGCAAGCTTGCAGTGCAACGAGTGAAATTGTAGTAGCAAATTGGGTAGCCGCTTTACATAATAAAACCTCACTTGATGGAGAGTTAAAAGAAGTAAGTAAAATTTATGAACAGGATCCACAATTATAATAGTTAAGGTTCAACTTATAATTATATAAGTATTGCCAAAAATCATATAAGCATTTCCCTAACCACTACACTTAACTTTGTAATAGATAAAAAAAACCAAATAAAAGAATACATCATGGAAACAATGTTAGCACCAAAAATTGGATTAGAAAAAAAAGAATTATCACAAAGTATTAAAGATTTAACAGTGGTTTTATCAAACGAGATGGTTCTGTATGTTAAGAGTAGAAAATTTCACTGGAATGTAACAGGTAATAGTTTTATGGAATTACATAAACTTTTTGAAAATCAATATAGCAAATTAGAAAAAACGATTGACGAGGTTGCAGAAAGGATTAGCAAATTAGGTGGCAAAACTATTGGAACAATGAAAGAGTTTATTGAAAATTCAATTCTTAAAGAAGAATCTAAATATGTAAACCAAAATCAAATGCTTGAAGAATTATTAGACGATCATGAAAAAATAATTATTCAATTAAGAGAATTCATTGAAAAGGCAGAGGATGCTCATGATGCTGGAACTGCAGATTTTTTAACAGGTGTACTTCAAGATCATGAATCGAAATCTTGGATTTTAAGAAAATATTTAAGCTAAAATTTAGCCAATAAACAAACATGAAAAAAACCAAATATTAATTTTTAAATACAAACATTATGAACACTACAGAATTAAAAGGAAACTGGAACGAAGTTAAAGGTAAATTGAAACAAAAATATGCCGATTTAACAGATGATGATTTACTTTATGAAGAAGGTAAAGAAGACGAACTTTATGGACGTATCCAAAAGAAAGTGGGTAAAACCAAAGATGAAATTAAACAATGGATTGCTGAACTGTAATCTAGTAATCAACTAACACTACTGTCTATGGATTTATTAGTATCTTTTTAAGCTATTAATACATTTATAGACAGTTTTTTATATCAAGAACAATGAATACAGCTATCCAAAAAAACCATATTGTAAAAGATTTATTTGCATTTATATTGATTGTATTCATGTCATATATATTGCAAGATTTTTTAATACCTATTTTATTTGCAATATTACTTAGCGTATTGGTTTACCCAATAGTAAAATTCTTTGAAACACGATTATGCTTTAATCGAATTGTTTCAATTGTTATTGCTATCCTTATTTTTACCATTATCATTTTTATCATTTTTGTTGCTATTGGTATTCAATTTCAAGATATAATGGATAAAAGCGATACCTATTATGATAAAATACTAGAAAAATTAAACATTCTTATTAAAGAAACTGAAAATTCAACAGGAATTGAAAGTGAAGATATAGTAGGCACTGATAAATTAGAAGTAAAAGAAATTGTAAAACAAAATTCGAATAGAATTTTAAATTTTATTACTAGTTCAGGATCGGTAATTAGCGATTTTCTTTTTACGCCCTTGTATATGTTTTTTCTATTATTATATAGAAATTTCCTAATTAGTTTTTTGTATAAAGCTACAGCTCGTATCAGTACCAAAAAAAGCATGCGTGCAATCTTAAGACAATTATATAAAGTACAGCAAAACTATTTAGTCGGTTTAGTAAGCGTAATGGGAATTGTCGGACTTTTAAACAGTATCGGACTTTTAGCATTAGGAATAGATTATCCCTTTTTCTTCGGCTTTCTTTGTGCTTTACTCCTATTAGTTCCTTATATTGGAATTATAATAGGTTCCTTATTACCCGCTTTAGTCGCTTTGGCAATTAAAGATTCGTATTGGTATGCCATTGGTGTAATTGCTATTTTTGGTTTTATTCAATTTATTGAAGGTAATTTTATTACTCCAAAAATAACAGGTTCCAAAGTATCTTTAAATTCTTTTGTATCAATTTTAGCCATTTTACTTTTTTCAATGCTATGGGGAATTCCAGGAATGATACTCGCTTTACCTATTACAGCATCATTAAAAGTACTGTTTGATAACTCCGAAAAGTTTAAACCTATAGGATTCTTATTAGGTCAAGCCGATGAAAAATACTTTTGCAGTAAAGCGAAAAACCGATTGAAAATTTGGAAAAAAATTAGAAAAAATAAAGCAGTAAATAATACCTAATTAAATTACTATGAAAAATAAAATACTTTTTATGATTATGATTCTTTCATTCATTTCATGTTCAGAGAAAATTGTAGGTGAATGGAACGTTCATAAATATCAAATTACGAAACCAGGAGTTGAAAATATTACCTTAACAAATATTGGAACCATGACTTTTAAATCGAATCATAAAGGAGAAAAAAATCTTGATTATACGGTTTTAGGGATGCAAAAAAAAGACAATGTTTCCTTCACATGGAAACTCACGGAAAACTATATTACTATAGATAGTGAAAATTCCGATTTTGCTAAAACATGGATTATTTTAGAGAATAAAAATAGTTCTCAAATCTGGAAATCAACGAATGGTGAAAACGAAGTACAAACTTTAGAGCTTAGTAAATAACACCTTATGAATGAACAGTTAGATAATTTTAGAGCAGCATTACAAAAAAGTTGGATTAATTTCTATGAGGCATTACCTTCCATAGTATTTGCTATACTTATTTTTGCCATTGGTTTATTAATTATACGAAAATTAAAAGGGTTAGCATATTCGTTTATTGATAAAAGATCCAAAGATCCATTAGTAAGTGATTTTTTAGTGAATGTAATTGCTTTAATATTAACCATTCTGTTATTAGTAATTTCACTTAGTATTTTAGGTTTAGGAGAAATTACAGATAAAATATTAGCTGGAGCAGGAATTACAACTTTTATTATTGGATTTGCATTAAAAGATATTGGAGAAAATTTCCTTTCGGGAATTATTATGGCTTTTAAAAGACCTTTCCGTATAGGAGATCTTATTGAAATTGATGGTTTTAAAGGAAAAGTAACCAATATGTCTCTGAGAGAAACTTTAATTAAAACCCTAGATGGTAAAGAAGTTTTTATTCCCAATGGTTTGATTGCTAAAAATGGTTTGGTGAATTATACTTTAGACGATTTATTACGTACCGAATTTGTTATTGGTCTAGACTATAACGACAATACAGAAGAAGCGTTGCAAGTAATAGAATCTATTTTACAAAACGAAGAAGGTGTCTTACAATATCCTGAACCTTTTGCTGTAATTGATGAATTAGCCACCAGTACCGTTAATGTAAGAGTTTCTTATTGGTATATGACCAATGATATTAAAGTTCCTGGTGTAAAACTAAAAAGTAATATTATGCTCAAAGTTTTCAAATCTTTATTAGATAAAGGATTTGGATTACCTTCTGATATTGTGGAAGTAAAAATGCTTGAAAAATAATACTTACTTTTAAAAATTATTATAAACTAAAATAAATTAAAATGAAAAAGTACCTCATATTCACCTCATTCTTGTTTTCTAGTGCCTTATACTATTCCTGTATCTCTTTGGATTCAGATATCAAACAAATTGATGTAACTGAAGTACAAGAATTTTCAGATAAATTAGATGAAGTTTCTGGAATGACCTATGTTAATGATACCTTATGGGTTATTCAAGATAATGGCAATCCTAACAAATTGTACCAAGTAACCACAGATGGAAAACTACTTCGAGAAGTAAAACTTAATGGTGTTAAAAATAATGACTGGGAAGCTTTAACTTCTGATGAAGAGGGCAATGTATATATAGGAGATTTTGGTAACAATAACAATAAAAGAAAAAATTTAGCCATTTATAAAATCAATCGTGTGGATTTAAAAAAAGAAACTATCGATTCTATTCAAAAAATAGAATTCTACTATGAAGATCAAGAAGATTTTCCTCCTAAAAAAGATGAGCTGTTTTACGATTGTGAATCTTTCTTATATAAAGACGGTTATTTCTATTTGTTTACCAAAAATAGAAGCAAAGATTTTGATGGTACGACTCATATTTATAAAATTCCAAACGAAATAGGCGAACATAAAGCCATTTTATTAAACAAATATGTTACTTGTGATAAGTTTACAACTTGTGCTATTACTGATGTAGCAATTAGTCCAGATGAAGATAAAGTAGTTTTATTAAGTAACAAAAGAATGTGGATTTTTTCTGATTTTGTGGAAGACAATTTCACTAAAGGAAGCTTAAAAGAAGTGCAGTTTAATTCTTTTACCCAACGTGAAGGTGTTACCTTTAAAGATAATGACATCTTACTTATTTCAGATGAAAAAACGAAGAAAGTAGGTGGTAAAATTTATGAATATAAAATTCAAGAATAGTTTTCCTATTTCATATTAATAAATCAATATCACTTATATATTTATAAAAAAAGAGAGTAACAGATGAGTTACTCTCTTTTTGCTTTATTATTATTCCAATTTAGAATCCAAATTGTACTGCAAAAGTAACACGTCCTTTATCATTTGGATTTTTAAAATAACCCAGTTTGGCAGTTACCATATTAATTCCGTTTAACCAAAGTGCTCCACCGTATGAAGTATGCCAAGTATTTGAAGTATCATTACTGGTCCAAACTCTTCCATAATCAAATCCTCCTATAATTCCATATTTCATTGGAACAAAACTGCGCTTGATACTTCCTAAAGTCAATCGCACATCCGAAGTTTGATAAAAAGATTGCCTACCTATAAAACGCTCATTTCGCAAGCCCCGTATACCATTATTTCCACCAATAGCTGCAGCATGATAAAAATCAAAATTATCATTCGTAATCAGCTTTCCTCTCAATAAGGTTTCAAAAACCAAATTCCCTTTCGTAGAAATTTTATGAGAAAAATTAAATTTACTTTCTAAAGTGAAAAAATTCTTTTGAGTGTCTTCTAAATTGCTTTTCCATTCTGCTCCTAATAAAAATCCCATGCCATAGGTTGGTAAAGAAACAATATCATAATTTTCAAAACCATAACTTATTTTTGTACTTGCATATTGTTGATGCGTAAACACACGTTCTGCAACCACATTTGGTTCACTAATAAAACGATTGGCTGTTTTTTCAACTTCTAAATCTTCAAATCCTAATTGCCAACTTACCAAACTTCCTTTTTTGCCTACTTTGTTTAATGAAGGATAAAAACTGAAATTTCTTAACTTAACTCTGTTATAATCAAATTCTATATCTGCATCCAAATCATTGTAGACCGATTCATTGCCATATCCAAAATAATTAATAGTAAAATTTGGACTGGTAATTTTAGCATCAATATTAAAATCGAGTGGGCCAACTAATTTTGGGAAATGCCCTTTGTATTTTACTTCAAAACCATTGGTTGCGAAAAAATAATTAGGCGTTATAGTATGTTTACTCGTATACGGATTTTGTCTAAAACCATTGTAAATATAATTCATAATTACTCCTAATTTCACACCATCGTCTGGATTAAATCCACCTCCTGGAATTACAGAAAAAGAATTGTATTTGGCTTTTCTGTAAGTGTACACATTCATTTCATAATCATCACTTAAGCGAGTATTGGTTTTACCATCAATTTCAAAAGTATTGTCCTTGGTTTTATAATCATAAATCTTCACATTATGACCGTTTTCTATTTTATAAACGTCATTATTTTGACCACCAATAAGCTTCACATGAATTTTCGATCTAAAATCGCCTTCTACTATAAATTTATCATCATCATCTAAACCATAAATCCAAATTTCTCTAGTGTCTTTAGAGGTGAACGTACGTTTCATAATAAATTGTTCTTCACCATCTTTCTTATTTCTAATCTGAGAAACTTCAATTTCATTTGGACTAATTTTTTTGATATAAAAATCTTCTTTTTTATCTGTACCAACAATAATTGCTCTCTTTTCTAATAATTTATGGTATTGAACCGCATATTCTTTTAAATGATCTCTTCTCGATTTTAAATCGGCTTTTAGTTTGTCGCTTGTTGCATCTTGAACCTCTTTTGGTAATTGCAAAAAGGCATTGTCAATCACAGCATCGGTTAAATTTTCCTGAATAAAAGTGGCTTGTTTTTCCCAATCTTCCTTTTTATTCGATTGTAAAAAAGCAATATCCAATTGATAACCTACATGATTCAACCATTTTAAATTTTGAATTTCTGAATCATAAGATTGCATTTTTCTAAATTCAGGAAGATTAAGAATTAAGCTCATTAGAACGCCACCATATTTAGGAAAGGCTTGATCTCTGTCTTTTGGAATGGGTTTATAAATGACCTCGTTATCCCCTTTTTTAAATTCCGACCATTTCCATTGATCTGCATGTCGGTCCCAATCTCCTAAAAGCATATCTAAAAGTCGTGCTCTAATAAATGCTTGTTCATCAACTTGGTATTTTTCGTCTTTTCTTAATTTTTTAAATAAATCATCTGTTCCAATAATATCATCTGGTTTACCAAAGGAAGATTCATCCAATTGACTATCCGATTCCCTTTCTTGAACCATGTACAATTCATCACCAAAACTAGAATTGAATTTCCCTAAAGCATCATGTTTGGGTATGTAATACAACTTCGGATTGGCATGATAAATTCCTATATTCTTTGAAAGATCATCAATTATGAAAGACATAAAAGGGTGTCCAGTTGTGAAAAAATCCATTAAAAAAGTTTCTACATAGGTATCTTTCAAATCATCTTGTACATATTGATCGGTAAATACAGCCGCTTGAAAAAAACGAGTTGCATTTTTCTTTACTGCTCGTAATACATATTCTTGTTTCTTTGTATCAATTACGCGTAAAGAATTCGATTGCTGTCCTCCTCCTTCTCTATCTATGGTTAAACCGCCAAAAAGAGTATCAATAGTGGCAACTTTTGCCGTAATGGGTAATCCATAATAATTACGATAATGCTTACCCCATAAAAAATTATAAAAACCAGATTTTTTAGTTTTCTCTGGTACGTATACGGTTGCTTCTTTGTATGCCGGAAATGAATTGGGATAATCTTTTGTTTCTGTATTCACAGGTTTTAAAATAGATTGTTTATAAAGCACAATTTCTTTATCATTCTCTTTCCCATAAAATGTAAGAATTCCTTCTCCAGTTTTCAAGATTTCTAAAGTTGCAAAACCATTTTTTCCATAAGAGAAATCATTCGGATAAATAGCTCTAGCTGCATTTGTTTTGGTTCCAGAACCACTAACAATTTGCTTGACACCATTTTTTTCAATGTATTCCAAACTATGTTCGTGACCCGAAACCACAATAATATTCTCATTTTTTTGAATTAAGGTTTGGATGCGTTTGGATAAAGCGGTGTAATCTTTATTCAAAACATCTTGCGAACTGATTCCAGAAGTTTTTCGCAATAAATTGTATAAAGTTCCTAATAATGGTACTGGAAATGAGTTTTCAGCCGATAATAACATTTTTCGCACTCCAAAATGACCACCATGAACTCCATTGGTAAACAAAGGATGATGCATCGCAACCACTATTGTTTTGTCTTGATTTTTATTTAAAAGACTTTCAAATTCAGCAAAAAATTCTTCTCTACTCTTTATATTACAATCATCGTTTATCGTTGGGGTTTTATTCCAATCTTCTAAATACCACTGACTATTAATCGTGATTAAAGTAATATTATCATTGATTTCAAAGTCTTCAATAGCACAACCTTTTCGTGGTGAAAATGATTCCTTATCTTTTAAATAGGAAATTACAAAATCTTCTTGATTATTTAACCCCTTTAAACCACTATACCAATCGTGATTCCCAGGTATTACAATAGTTTTACCTTTAAATTTTTTAGTAATTTTTAATTGATTTTCTAATATTTTCTCTGCTATTTTATATTCTTCAGTATCTTTATCATCAGACATTCCTACTGGGTAAACATTATCCCCTAAATACAGTAAAGTACTGTTTTTAGAGGCTTTTTCCAATTTATTCTCTAATGGTAATAAAGCCTGCTTTGAATTAACAGCATTTGCATTTCCTGCATCTCCAACTAAATAAAAGGTATGATCCACTTCTTGAGCTTCAACCTCAATGGGTGCAATAGGATTTTTAATATTTTTACCCGTTTGAACTGAAAAAGTAGCACAAGAGTTCAGAAAGCCTATTAAAGCTAAAACACAAATTATTTTTACAAAAAAAAGCTTTCTAAAGTAATTAAATTTCATAATTTAGTAGTATATTTTTAATGGATGAAATTAGTAAAAAAAGCGGAACTCTACGTTACAGAATTATTTAAAAATGTATTAGAATTTAAATATAAATATCACGATGTAACGCATACTAAAAATGTTGTTAATGCTGTTCAAGAAATTGGTCAGCATGAAAATATTTCTGAAAAAGATATTGAAATCTTGCAATTGGCAGCTTGGTTTCATGATACAGGTTATATCAAATGCAAAGATGGTCATGAAGGAGAAAGTGTAAAAATTGCTACTACTTTTTTAGTTGCGAATGAAGTTGATCAAAACACTATTGATGCGGTTAGTAATTTAATTATGGCAACCGTTTTTAATCATGAACCTAAAACCATTTTAGAAAAAGTAATGTGTGATTCCGATTATTACCATGTAGGTAGTGATGCTTACTTTTCCTTTTTAAAAGAATTACGCACAGAATGGAAATTATGTGATGTAGCCATATTTTCAGAAAAAGAATGGTTGAATGAAAACATTTTATTTTTAAAAGAAAAACATCAATTTTACACCAATTACGCTAAGGAAAATTGGGAGCCAATCAAACAAAAAAACATACAAATTTTGGAAGAAAAAAGAATGGAAAAAAATGAAGATCTTGTTGTAACCCCAAAAAAGAAAAAAAAGAAAAAGAAAAAAAAATTAGGGCGTGGTGTTGAAACCTTGTTTAGAGTTACTATAACTAATCATACTAGATTAAGTGACATTGCAGATAGTAAGGCGAATATTTTACTCTCTGTTAATGCAGTTATTATTTCGGTAGCCTTATCCGTTTTAATACCAAAATTAGACAGTCCAGGAAATATTTATCTCACCTTACCCACATTTGTACTTTTATTTTTTAGTGTAATTTCGATAGTCTTTGCCATTTTAGCAACACGTCCGAAAGTAACCTCAACAGAATTCACAAAAGAAGACATTTTAAACAAAAAGGTCAATCTTTTATTTTTTGGAAACTTTTATAAAGTTCCTTATCAAGATTATGAAGATGAAATTAACAAAATGATGTTAGACAACGACTATTTATATAATTCTCTTACGAAAGATTTACACTATTTAGGTATTATTTTAGACCGAAAATATAAATTATTGAGAATTACTTACAATATTTTTATGGTAGGTATCGTCGTTTCTGTACTTACCTTTTTATATGCGTATCAACATTCTTGATTGGGAATTGACTTAATGGTAACTCGTAGTGCTTTTAAGCCTGAAATACTTTGTAGTTCTTCAACATCAAACTTTTCAATCTCTTCTTCGAGTAACCCTTTTGCAATAAGGTATTTTAGGTATTTCATATACTCTACTTTCTCAGAATTTTGAGCGTATACAATAGTAATTTTATTTTCTTGTGTAATGCGTTCTTCTGAATTTTTAATATGCGATTTATCAATTCTTTTTTTGACAACCTCATAACGTGCATTATAAGAGCCATCAACATCAAATAATTTTTCATCCATTCGGAAACGAATGGTTAAAGGCGAACTAAAAGCTAATATTAAAGTTGTTACTTCTAAAGGAAATTCTAATATATGTTTCCATTTTTGGAAATTATAAACGGTTTCACATAAGGATTTTAATTGCCACAATCTTAAATTATTGAAAAACAAAGGACTAAATTCCTTTCTTGGATTAATGGAAGCGCCAATATACATATTGTGTTCTATGCCATCCGTTGCATAACGTTCATAATAATGAGGAAATATTTTTTGCGCTTCTAACTGACATTCATCTAAATAGGATGACATCTTTTTGTTTAATAATGCCACTGATTCATCATATGCTTTTCTATTGTCATAAATGATATTCAGTTTTGGATCTAATTTTTCAAAATAGGCGGTTACTTTTTCAGTTATTCCTTCAGAAAACGCCATGGTTTCCAAAACAGGATGCACTTCGCTCTCTACATATAATTTAAAACTGCTTTCGGAAGTCGTATCAAAATTATTTTCAATCTCAACAGAAAATTTATCCAATTCAAAAAGAATTTGATCGGCAATTAAAATTTTATTTTCACTAATTATAGATTGAAATAAGTTTACTAATAGCTGCAATTGATTTCTAATATCTTCAATAGTTGCTAATTGCCTATTATGAGACGAGTTTTTAATATCTATTTGACCAAATAATGCAAAAACATCTTTAAATACAATGTCTTTAAACGAATATTCTTCTAGTTTTTTATCCGAATTCAGAAAATCTCTTACTCCTTGTTTGAATTTCCAATATACACTAGGATGAATTGAAGTGTATTCGTTTTGAATGATAGCATCTATCCGATTGGCTGTAGCTTCTAAGGAGCGTTCTAGCGTATTGGTAATAATGGGTAAAATTAATTTCAAACGGCTCAAACTCTTTTTATTGATGGCGTATTTGGTTTCTGACACCAATTCAATGGTACCAATAATTCCTTTTCTACTCACAATAGGAGCAATAATTACACTTTGAATATCTTGTTCCAATAATACTTTTAATAATACGGAATCGGAATTTGAAATACTATATTGCTCTAAATTTTGAATATAAATAGGTTCTCTTTTTAGTATGCTGTACTTTAATAATTGATCGTTTTTAAACTCAGAAATGGTTTTACTCATTTTATCATTTAAAATAAAACTGTCAATCTCTACATCATTGTATCGCGTTTTGATTAACGCATTTTCTTCACTATCGTAAACCGTTATCCCAATTTTTAAATCAGGAATATCAAAAATAGATCTAAAAATTTTTTTAAAACTTTCATCATTTACTAAGGTATCATTTTGAGAACTTAACAGATTGGTTTTTAATTGGGAAACTGCATTCTCTAACGTGTTTTCGACCATAGTCAAAATACAAAACCCCTCTACATTCCAACTCCCTTCAGGAAAAATTTCTTTCCATAAATCAATATTATCTAAATCGTCCAATAACATATCAATTTGTTCTGTAGTGGGATAACGGGAAGTGTCTTTTGGATAAATTTTTAAAAAATCATTTTTATTAGAGATAAAAAATGTTTTATAAACCCCTTTATTATCTTTAAATTCAAAAATGATTTTATTGTCTAAAGTTATTTTATTTTCAATGATTGAATTTAAGATAACCATGGCTTTTAGTTTATAAATCGTATCTGGTGAAGCATCGAAGAAACGAATGCTTTCTTTAACAGAACAATCTATCTCGTTTAGTTTTTCACTACGATATAAAATAGTGTTTTTTACAGGTAATACAACAGCTTTATATTCATTTTTGGAAATATGCTCAGGAATTAGAATAGAAAAAAATTCATCAAACAAGGAAGCATTATCCCTAACAATTCCTGTTATTTCTTTTTCTTTAACAAGCACATGTTCAATTTTAGAAAACAAATTTTCGTAATATTCCTTTAATTCAGGATTTTTCGGAAAAGTAAAAGCATCAAGAAAAGGTGCAATTGAAAATTCCACTTCATAAGGTGATAAAACTATGTTTTCTTTAGTAATCATATTTATTTTTTACTATCATCTACTTTATAACTAAATCCTATACTAAAATAGGCATTCGGTTTAAACGAATCATTATAATAATCTGAAATATCATCGAAACTACTATTATATTGTTCATACAATCTTAATATCGTAATTCCAGCCTTTAAGGTAACCCAAATATTTGAACCTAAGTTTCTTGAATAAGAAGGATACACAAAAACATTCATGTTCCTAAGATAAGTAATATTATTGGGATTAACAGCAGGATCGTCCGATAAATTTAAATGCGTTATATTACTTTCAGAATGATATCCAAATCCATAGGCATATTTTTCATTGGCAAATGTAATCGAAGCTTTTGAGGGAATGAAAGCGCTAATTTTCATATTCTCTTTTTGATATTGAAAATAAGCAGTAGGCAATACTCTAAATTTACCATTGTTGTTATTAAAATTGATTCCAATACCATATTTATAATGTGGATTGCGAACCACATCTTTAACAAACATAGCAGTAAGTGCAGGAAATAAATCACGATAAGTAAAATTACTCTTAAAATCAGTTCGAATATTCAATCTTGGAGCGATGTATGCATTCCAATGTTCGTTTATTTTTTGTCTAACCAATAACGTATATTTAAAATGATGCATGTTATCTGGATAGTTATCAGAAATAGGATCTGGAGAATCAAAATTATAATCATATAATCTATAATTAATAATACTATTCAACTTTGTAGTTCTACCAATCCGAATCGTGGGTGTAAAACTTTGAAAATCTATTTCCGTTAAATCAGCTCTTGCATCCGCATTTTTTAAATCTGAATTAGGAATGTGACTTACATTTAAATGAATCGCATCGGTATCAAATTGGGCATGAACCAATGATACAAATAAAAGAGTAATGCCTACTATACTGTTTTGGAATCTCATAAATCTTAATTTAAATAGTAAAATTAGAAATATGGCAACTGTTAGAGTTACATTTTATAAACGATGATTTATATAATTACAATAAAGCATCCTGTACACTTCCCTTTAATGTTTAAATTATATAAAAGTTACTCCGCATTATATAAAACAAATAAAAACCTTCTATTGTTACTTTGTTTCATTGGAAAATAAACAAAGATGAAAATGAAAAAGATAGCCCTTTTATTTGTTTTAGTATTGCCCTATTCTCTGTTAGGCCAAAAAGAATCTCCCTATACGACCGATTTTTTAACCGATGCTTCATTAATAGGTGGTGCTACTGTGATAAATACTTGGGGACTTTTAGTGATTAAAGATAAAAAGCCCCTTACAGAAGAAAAATTAAGCGCTTTGAATGCAGAAGATATTTGGTTTGTAGACCGATGGTCAGCAGGAAATTATGACGAAAAAGCTTCTTCGGCTAGTGACATTCCATTATACACTTCTATAGCTGTACCTCTTATATTTGCTTTAAATAAAGACACTCGTCAGCATATGGGACAATTATCCATTATGTATGTTGAAGCTGTTGGTTTGTCTTTGGCGACTTTTACAGTTTCATCAGGATTTATTGAAAAATCAAGACCTAAAGTATACAATCCTAATTTAAGCTTAGATGAAAAACTAGAAAGTAACAATCAAAGATCTTTTTTTAGTGGTCATGTAGCTGCGGCAGCTGCATCAACTTTTTTTGCGGCACAAGTTTATGCTGACTTTTATCCAAATTCGAAAGCAAAGCCTTATATTTGGGCTGGTGCTGCACTACTTCCAGCTGCAGTAGGATATTATAGAGTAAAGGGCGGAAATCATTTTTTATCAGATGCAATAGTGGGTTATGTTATTGGTGCCACTAGTGGTATTCTAATACCAAGATTACATAGAAGAAAAGATAGTAATTTAAAAATTGCACCAGAAGTTGGCTTTGGGTATCAAGGAATAGGAATTCAATATACTTTCTAATTTTGAAAAAGAAGTTTAAAAAAGTTTTAAAAATAATTTTATGGATTATAAGTTCAATTTTTGGACTTATTTTGCTTTTAATACTAGCCTTACAAATTCCTTTTGTACAAAATAAAGTTAAAGAAAAAGCAGTTGATTATCTTGAAAGTAAGATTCATACGGAAGTTCGTGTGGGAACAATTGAAATTGGTTTACCCAAAAAAGTTATTTTAACTGATTTTTATTTTGAAGATCAATCAGGTGACACTTTATTATCTGGGAAAAAACTAGATGTAGATGTAAGTCTTATTAAACTTTTTTCCAATTCACTTGAAATCAATCATGTTTACATCGATGGAGTTACTGCTAAAATAAATAAAAACAAAGATTCAGTTTTTAATTTCGATTATATCATTAAAGCATTTGCCTCAAAAGAGCCTAGTACAACCTCTAAACCAATGGCAATAGATGTAAACAAAGTTAAAATTTCCAATACTCACTTTTACTATAATGATGCCATTAACAAAAATGATCTTGCTACTTCCATAGCCTATTTTGAAACTGAAATAGATGCTTTCGATTTAGAAAAGTTAGCCTTTAATATTCCAAAAATTCAATTAGACGGTTTAAAGTTAGAACTCAATCAAGGACTTTCAGAAGCAATTGAAAAAGCAACAGATAAAATCAAGGAAGAGACTCAAAATCAAACAATTAAATTGCAGTTAAAAGACATTGCTCTTTCAAAAATAGCGATAAAGTATAAAGATGAAAACACACAATTAGATACACAATTACAATTCCAAAAACTAAACACTAAGGTTAAAGAATTTGATTTAAATCAACAAAAAATAGCCTTACATGATCTTCAGTTAGAAGAGACATATGGGAAGTTATCTTTGAATTTAGCACAAGATAAAATTGGTTCAGCTAATAATACAACTACTACTAAAGGTTGGGAACTAAGTGCTAATGAAGTAGCATTTAAAAATGTAAATTTTGATTATGACAATACAGCTGTAAAGAAAACTAAATATGGTTTAGATACCAATCATTTATCTATTAAAAAACTCAATTGGGAAGCTACCAATTTAGTCTATGCTACCCATACTATAAAAGGTATAATAAAAAATCTTTCTTTTATTGAAAACAAAGGTTTTGTAGTCACAAAGTTAAGCACGCAATTTGAATATGCTTCACAGAATGCCTTCTTAAAAAATTTAGTACTAGTTACTCCCAATACAAACCTCGATAAGGAAACACTTTTATTAAAATATCCCTCAATTGCTTCACTCTCAAAAAATCCTGAAAGTATTGAAGTCCAAGCTAATTTTACTAACAGTAAAATTGGATTCAAAGATATTTTATTTCTTGTGCCAGATTTAGCAAATCAAATTCCATTCAATACCAATAAAAATAGTATTGTAAATTTAACCGCGCAAGTTAGTGGAAAATTAAACAATTTAAAGGTTAAGAAAATTCAAGCTTCTGGAATAGGTTCCACTGCAATTGACATGAATGGGGTAATTACTGGCTTACCAAATACTAAAACAACCTATTTAGACATTAGTATTAACGCATTAGTGAGCACCGCAAAAGACGTCAATACCTTTCTTCCTAAAAATACGATTCCAAACACAATAACCTTACCTGAAAATTTTGAAGCTACTGGAAATTTTATTGGATATTTAGATAATTTCACAACGCATATTGATTTAAAAAGCTCTTTCGGAAATGCCGTAGTCGATGCAACTTTGAATCAAAAGGAAGTGCATCAAGAACAATATACTTTAAATGCATCCTTTGATCAATTTGACATTGGTAAACTCATCCAAAATGACAAATTAGGTAAAGTTTCGGTTAAAACGATAGTTAATGGAAAATCTTTGGATCCCAAAATAATGAACACAAAAGCTGATGTCACTGTTATTTCTGCAGATTACAATGCCTATAATTATAAAAACCTTATCTTAAATGGAGAGATTAAAAACGGGCATTTTGTATTCACAACTAAAAGTAATGATCCTAATATCACTTTTCAATTAGAATCTAAGGGAGGTTTTGATGGAAAGTACCCTAAAGCGCAACTCAATCTAAATCTAGATTTAATCGATTTAAACAAATTAAATTTGCATGCAGGTCCTTTAAAGATGAAGGGAACTATTACTGCAGATTTTGAAACTTTAGATGTGAACCATTTGAATGGTTCTTTAATGGCAACTAATTTCTTAGTAGCGCTTGAAAACGAACAATTCCCTTTGGATACCATTTATTTAAAATCGGTTGCAACAGAAACACAAGATTCAATTCTTTTAAAATCGCAATTTGTAAATGTCAATTTAAATGGAAACTATGAATTGGCTTCTTTACCAGCAGCTGTTTCGCAATCTTTTAACCATTATTTTAATAGTACTTCATCTTCTGGGTCAAAAGCACCCAATCCACCGCAACACCTAAATTTTGATATTTACATAAAAGAAGAAGAAATTTTAAAAAAGATAGTACCTGATTTAGAAGAAACATCAGCTATTCATATCAATGGTAATTACAATTCGGCCAATGACAGTATCCGTATAAAAGGAACTATCCCTCATATAAAATATGCTAATAATGAAATAAATGGGGTTACAATTTCTGTTGATAAAGCGCAAGAAGCTCTAGTATACGATGTTGAAATTGGTAGGTTAAAAAATAATGATATAATTGTTCCAAAAACTCAAGTTTCTGGTAAAATTGAGAATAACCAACTCGATTATCAACTTAGCATTTCAGATACTAAAGACGTTGAAAAATACAATTTTGCAGGTAGCTATAAACAAACAGAAACAAATTCTACGATTCAAATTGATGCTGAAAAACTAGTCCTAAACTATGAAAATTGGAATATTAATCCAAAGAACACCATTACTATCATTAATAATGGGATTAACATACAAGATTTCGTCTTAAATCATAATCAGAATAATTTAAAAATTCAATCGGAAACGGAATCATTTGAATCACCTATTCAAATTGATTTGAAAGATTTCGAATTAGAATCTATTACAAATATAGTGACTTCCAATTATGAATTTGGTGGAACTGTGAATGGTTCAACCACTATTGAGAACCTAAATAAAACCCCGATTTTTACAGCCGATATTACAATTGATAATGCAAGCTTTAAAAAAGATACTATTGGAACTGTTGCATTAAAAATAGATAATAAAATTGCCAATACTTACACAGCTAATATCAGTTTAACTGGACAAAACAATCAAGCAACAATACAAGGTGATTATCAAATTGGTAGCGGAAACTTAGATTTTAAAGTAACGTTAGAAAAATTACAAATGAAATCGATTCAACCTTTTACTTCAGGAAATTTGACAGAAAGTGAAGGGTATTTGAATGGTAATTTAACCGTTTCAGGGCAAGCCAATAATCCAGAAATTCAAGGGCAACTCAAATTTAATAATGTTGGTTTTGTTGTAGCACCTCTTAATTCGAAGTTTAAGCTAATTAATGACGCCATTGATTTCAACAATCAAACCATAACGTTCAATACCTTTCGATTTAAAGATGAAAATGATAACGATTTAGAGATTAATGGCACTGTTACTACTGCTAATTATGCTAATTTAGGGTTTGATTTAAACATTCAAGCAGACAATTTTAGAGCGGTAAATTCAGAAGCAAAAGATAGTGACTTATTTTACGGTAAATTATATTTAGATAATAACCTTAGCCTGAAAGGAGATTTTGATAGTCCAATAATTGAAGGAAATATTAAAATTAATAAAGACACTAAATTTACGATTGTTTTACCACAAGAAGATCCTTCTATTGCAGACAGAGAAGGTATCGTAGAATTTGTTGATGAGGATCAGCCTGTATTAATAACCGTAAAAGATCCTACCAAAGCAATTACAGAAACCGATATAAAAGGGATGAATGCCTCAGTCAATATTGAAATTGATAAGGATGCGGAAATCTCAATCATCATTGATAAAGCCAATGGTGATTTCTTAAAGTTAAAAGGAGAAGCAGAATTAAATGGAGGTATAGACCCGTCTGGAAAAACGACCTTAACCGGTAAATATGAATTTACTTCGGGTTCTTATGAGATGAATTTTAATCTTATAAAAAGAAAATTTGATATTAAACCTGGTAGTTATATTGTTTGGATTGGGGAACCAACTAGTGCCAATGTAAATGTAACCGCTATTTACAAAACCGATATTGCTCCTATTGATTTAGTGAATGATCAATTAGGCGAAGTAACCGCTGAAGTGAGAAATACGTATAAACAAAAAATACCCTTTGAAACTCAATTAAAAATGACAGGAGAACTCATGAAACCTGAAATTCATTTTGATATTGTTTTACAAGATGGAAATAATGATGTTTCAGCTGAAGTTATTAATACAACTCAAGCAAAATTAGAACAAATTCGTCAGCAAGAAGATGTTCTAAATAAACAAGTTTTTGCAGTTCTTTTACTGAATCGATTCATTGGAGAAAATCCATTCCAAAGTGAAACTGGAGGAATTAGTGCCTCCTACTTAGCCAAACAAAGTGCGAGCCGAATTTTATCGGAACAACTCAATCAAATTGCAGGTGATTTAATTCAAGGATTTCAAATTGACTTTGATTTACAAGCTACTGAAGATTATACCTCTGGCCAAAAACAAAATAGAACCGATTTGAATGTGGGCATTTCTAAAGAACTATTAGACGATCGCTTAAAAATATCTGTAGGAAGTAGTTTTGGAATTGAAGGCACTCAAAATGAAAATGAACAAGCAAACAATATTGCTGGCGACGTAGCTGCGGAATATTTAATTACAAAAGACGGACGTTATAAATTAAAAGCCTATAGAAAAAACAACTATCAAGTGGCGCTTCAAGGTCAAGTCATTGAAACTGGAGTTGCTTTTATCATTACAATGAATTATGATAAGTTTAAAGAATTATTCCAAAAAAACAAGGACAAAAAAGACTAATGAAGACACTATATTCCATCCTATTTTTTACCATTTTATTTTTGTATAGTTGTAGTGGTACTAAAAACATCCCCGAAGGTGACCTCCTTTATACAGGACATAAAATAGATATAAATGGAGAAAAAACATCTCGCAGTGAAAGAAAAAAAATTGAAAAATCATTGGATGAATTAATTCGCCCTAAGCCTAATCGTTCCCTTCTTGGAATGCGCCCTGGGATTTTCTTCTACAACTTGGCTGGAGATGTAAAAAAAGAGAAAGGTTTTCGCTATTGGTTAAAATATAAATTAGGTGAAAAACCTGTTTTATTTAGTGAAGTAGATTTAAATTACAATAAGAAAATCATTCAAAACCACGCTGAAAACAAAGGTTTTTTTAATGTCAAAACAGAAGCTGATTCTACTAAAAACAGAAAAAAAGCTACTGCAGATTATGTGGTTAGTTTAAATTATCAATATAAAATTAAAGAAATACAATATCCTAATGATTCTACTTCTTTAGGAAAAGAAATTGCAGGATTGAAAAAAAATAGTCTATTGAAACTTGGTGAACCCTACGATTTAGACAAAATTAAAGCTGAAAGAGCAAGAATAGATGTAAAACTGAAAGAATTAGGTTACTATTATTTTAACGAAAATTTTATGCTAACTCAAGTCGACAGTACAGTAGGAAATCATGAAGTAAAACTTTGGTTAGATATTAAAGAAACAACTCCTGAAAAAGCAAGAAAAGCCTATCATATTAATGAAATTTATGTGTATTCTAATTTTAAATTAGAACAAGATACTTTACAAGAAAATTCAACAGTAGCCGAAAAATATAAAAATTTTACCATTATTGATCGTGAAAAGCTTTTCAAACCTATCGTCTTTGGAAACACCTTGAATTTCGAAAAAGGAGATATATATAATAGAACGAATCATAATTTATCATTGAATCGATTAATTACTCTAGGAACTTTCAAATTTGTAAAAAATCAGTTTAAAGAAAGTGATACCATTGGTAATTATTTAGATGCCTATTATTACCTCACTCCATTACCTAAAAAATCAATACGTGTAGAAGCCTTAGCAAAAAGTAATTCAGCCAATTATTCAGGTACCGAATTAAATATCAATTGGAGCAATCGCAATACCTTTAGAGGTGCTGAATTGTTAAGTATAAAAGCATTTGGTGGTTTAGAAATACAAGTTTCTGGACAAAATAATGGGTTTAATGTGTATCGCTTTGGGGGTGAAACCAATTTAATTTGGCCTCGATTCATTACACCATTTAGAGTACATACTGCAAGCGGCTTTGTCCCTAGAACCAAAGCATCCATCACTTATGAATACCAGTTAAGAACCCAATTATATGCGTTACAAACGTTCCAAAGTTCGTTTGGCTACATGTGGAAAGAAAATGAAAGAAAAGAACATAACTTGAATGTTTTTGATATTACCTATACGAAACCAAATAAAGTAACCGACTTATACAAACAGCAAATTGAAGAGAATTCCTCTTTAGAAAAAGTGATTCAGAAACAGCTCATTTTTGGTCCAACCTACTCTTACACGTATACCAATACCATGCATACACAGAAAAAAAACACTATTTATTTTAAAGGTGCTTTAGATTTATCTGCTAATGCAACAGGTTTAATAATGGGTGCCAATGATTCCAATAATCCAAAAAGTATTCTCGGTGTTCCCTTTAGCCAGTTTGCTAAATTTGAAACCGATTTTAGACATTACTTGAACTTTGGTAAGGAAACCAAACTAGCCAGTAGAATTATTTTAGGAGTTGGAATTCCATATGGTAACTCCGATGAACTGCCTTTCATAAAACAATTTTTTATTGGAGGAACCAGTAGTATTAGAGCCTTTAGAGCGCGATCAATTGGTCCTGGAACGTATCTTGACACTACTAATAATACGTTTTTACCCGATCAATCTGGAGATCTTAAATTAGAGTTTAATACCGAATTAAGAACTAAAATTTATGATTTTATCAAAGGAGCCGTTTTTGTAGATGGAGGAAATATTTGGCTACTAAATGAAAATCCCAATAAACCTGGAGCTCAATTTTCAAATCAGTTCCTAAAACAGTTAGCAATAGGTACTGGTGTGGGCCTTCGATTTGATTTTTCTTTTTTAATTTTAAGAACAGATTTTGCTTTTCCTTTGCGAAAACCTTATTTACCTAAAGGACAAGAATGGGTAATTGATGAGATTGATTTTGGGGACAGAAATTGGCGAAAAGAAAATTTAATATTCAATTTAGCTATTGGATATCCTTTTTAAAAATATAATTCACAAAGCACTTCAGCTACTAAATTATATAAACTTTGGAAAAAATTATGTAAGCATACCAACTGGTTTTATATCTAGCTTTGAATAACTAATAAAAAACCAACCATGTCTTATTTAAAACCAAATAATTCATTCATAACCAATAGTTTTATGAATGATATCAAGCAAAAATTTATCGACTTTTTTATAGACGTTGCCAATGTAATGTCGTATTTGAAAAGTGTGGCAAAAAATATTCTTCATTCCACATTTGAAAAAGGCGAATTCCTAAAACAATGTTATCAAATTGGAAATAAATCTGTTGGATTAATTTCTATTACGGGTATTATTATTGGATTAGTTTTAACCATTCAATCTCGACCTCCTCTAGTAGAATTTGGAGCAGTTGCTATGCTTCCAGGTATGGTTGCTATATCCATTATTAGAGAAATGGGACCTGTTATAACTGCACTTATTTGTGCAGGAAAAATTGGTTCCAGTATGGGAGCTGAACTAGGTTCTATGAGAGTGACGGAACAAATAGATGCCATGGAAGTTTCCAATACAAATCCAGTTAATTTTTTAATTGTTCCAAGAGTATTAGCCGCTACAGTAATGATACCTATTTTAACATTATATGCTGATGTCATAGGAATTTTTGGAAGTTGGTTGGGTGTGAATATCAAAGATGATGTAAGTCTCACTTTGTTTATGCATCAAGCATTTGATAGTGTTGAATTTATAGATTTACTGCCTGCTCTTATCAAATCTTTCTTTTTTGGAGCTGTTATTGGTTTAGTAGGATGTTATAAAGGTTTCAACGCAGGAAGAGGAACAGAAAGTGTGGGTGTGGCTGCCAATTCAGCTGTAGTAACTGCTTCTTTATTATTAATTATCGTCGACTTAATTGCCGTTCAAATAACTGATTTATTATGAAAAACGTATTAATCGACATAAAAGATGTAACCAAAAGTTTTGGAACACAAGATATTCTGAAGGGAGTTACTTTACAACTTTTTGAGAATGAAAATTTAGTGATTTTGGGAAAATCAGGAACGGGAAAATCGGTTTTAATTAAATGTATCGTTAATTTACTACAACTCGATTCAGGAAGTATTAAAGTGGAAGATTATGAAATAGCAAATAGCACAGATGAAGATTTAATTGAAGTTAGAAAAAAGATAGGTTTCTTATTCCAAGGTGCTGCATTATATGACTCCATGACGGTAAGAGAAAATTTAACCTTTCCATTAACGAGATTGGATAAAAAATTCTCAAAAGAAGAAATAACTCAAAAAATTGAAAAAGTATTAGAGGATGTTAGTTTACCAGAAGCTATTGATAAAATGCCTTCTGAATTATCTGGTGGTATGAAAAAAAGAATTGGTTTAGCACGAACGTTAATCGTAAATCCAAAAATTTTACTTTACGACGAGCCTACAACAGGTTTAGATCCGATTACATCAGATGAAATTAGTCAACTCATTAATGAAACCAAAAATAAATTTAAAACTTCGTCTATTATTATTACACATGATATAAAATGTGTACAAACTGTAGCAGATCGAATTATTATGCTAAAAGATGGCGTAGTATATAAAGAAGGAACACTATCTGAATTTGAAAACGATAACGATAGTTACATACAATCATTTTTCAACTAATAAAAAACAACAAACATGGAAACACAAAATAAATCATATAAAGTAAAATTAGGCTTATTTGTAAGTTTAGGCCTAACATTTTTAATTGTAATTATCTTTTTAATTGGTAGCCAACAAAATTTATTTAGCTCAGAAATAAAAATAAAAACCAAGTTCAGAAATGCAAGCGGATTGCAAGTAGGTAGTTCCGTTCGTTTTTCAGGAATAGATGTTGGTACGGTAGATAATGTTGAAATAATTAATGATAGTACCGTTCAAGTTGATTTATCCATTAAATCAGACGTAAAAAAGTTTATAAAAAAAAACAGCAAGGCCTCGATAGGTTCAGAAGGCGTGATTGGTGATAAATTACTAACTATATCACAAGGTTCATCAAATTCTAAAGAAATTGAAGATGGAGACATGATAGGCTCATTTGAACCTGTTGAAATGGATGATATTATGGCTTCTGTAAAAGTAACCGCTGAAAATGCTGAAGTGATTACAGACGAATTAGCCATTCTATTGACCGATATTAACGATGGTGAAGGGACCTTAGGTAAATTAATGAACGATGAAACTATGGCAGAAGATTTAGAAAAAACAATGGAAAATTTAAGAAAAAGTTCCAAAGGCTTAAATGAAAATATGGAAGCGGCTAAGCATAATTTTTTATTAAGAGGCTACTTTAGAAAAAAAGAAAGAGAGAAAAGAAAAGCACAAGAAGAGGCAGAAAAAGAAGCGGAAAAAAACCAAGAAGAAGCGGAAAAGAAATGATAAAACACTACTTTTTTGTTTAATAAACACAATTCATTTATTAAACATTTTTCTTACTTTTACTAAAATTTAAAAACAGTACCGTGAAATTATTTTTAAAGCTTGACACCAATGTTTTAGCAAAAAAAATTTTAGAAGAAAAATTACAAAGTTTCAATATTCGATTTGAAATTGTAAATGCTTCTGAAGTTTTGTTTTTAGAAAACATCCCTACTGAAACCTATCATCAAATTACGGCTTTGTTAGAAGAGTATGGGTTTGAAATAATTGAAAATCAGAAAAACATATTGGTTCAAAAAATCAAGGATGCCATTATTGAAATGGTATTTAATGAAGAAGCCCCAAATGTCAAAAGTTCCGTTTATTTGGCTGAGAAATTAGACCATAGTTACGGCTATTTATCCAATATTTTTTCAGAAGTAACCTATACATCTATTGAAAATTTTATTATTCTACAAAAAATTGAACTGACCAAACATTTGATTATAAATGAAAATTTAAGTCTTACCGAAATTGCCTTTAAATTGAATTATTCAAGTGTGGCGCATTTAAGTACTCAATTTAAAAACACTACTGGTATTACTCCTTCTGCTTTCCAAAGGATTATTACTAAAAGAAGAGAAATTGCTACAAAAAATATAAATTAATAAACTAAACTCATGCAGAAAGATTATATCTTAATTACGTTAGCCGATGATGACGAAGATGATCGTTTGTTTTTTACAGATGCTTTTGATGAATTAAAAATAAACACCGTTGTTAACACTTTTAAAAATGGTAAAGAATTATTAGATTTTCTACATCACCCAGAATCTGTTTTACCCAATATTATCTTTCTAGATTTAAATATGCCTATTCTGAATGGAATCGACTGTTTAAAAGAAATTAAAAAAAATCAGAAGTTTGATAATATCGCTATTGCTATCTATTCTACCTCATCATCCGATCAAGATGTAGAGAATACTTTTGTACTTGGTGCTAATATTTATATTAAAAAACCGAGTGATTTTAATACTTTAAAGAAAGTTTTATCTGAAGTAGTAACTATCAATTGGCAGTACCATACAAGTGGATTAAATAAAGATAATTTTTTATTACGTTTATAAAGAAAAACGGTATGAGAGAAAATAAATTTAAAACTTCAAAAGTTCATAAAATTATCTTTACTATCAGTTTATTTGTTGTACTATTTGTTGGTGCTGTTACCTATAAACACATTGAAAATCTTTCACAGTCATCAAAACTCGTAGTACATACTTATGAAGTTAATTTAGAGCTCGAACAATTATTCTCTTATATTAAAGACTCAGAAAATAGTATGAGAGGTTTTTTGATTACTAATGAGAGTATGTATTTAAACCCTTATTATACGGCTAATAGCAACATTAATGAGTCTTTTTCGAAATTAAAAAAATTAACCAAAGACAATAAAAAACAGCAACAAAATCTAAATGAACTATATGAAATTATAAAAAAACGTTTAGATTATAATGGAGAATATTCGGATCCCGACAATAATAAAAAAATCCAAAAGACAAAAAAGTTCAAAGAAGATTTTAATGAAAGTAGTCGCCTTTTGGTTGCTATTCGTAATAAAATTAATCAAATGACCGAAATTGAAGATTCTTTTTTAAAAAAAAGAAATTCAATTTATAATGAGCAAATCAGCTTAACTCCAGTTCTAACGCTAAGCATTTTATTAGTCACTATACTTTTAATTGTGTATGCGTATTATAAAACCAACAAAGATTTAGAAAAAATTAAAGAGGCAAACAATTCTTTAAACAAATCTTTTTTTCTGAATTCTCAAGCTGAAATTTTATCTAATTTTGGTACTTGGGAATGGGATTTAGTTACCCATGTAACAAAATATTCTGAAAATTTTTATCGCATTTTAGGTTACGAACCTTACTCTTTTCCTTCAACAAATGATAATTTTCTAACTTTTGTACATCCAGAAGACAAAGAAATTGTTTTAGGAATCATGGATCAAACCGTAAGAGAGGAAAACTTACCTCCTACTACTTTCCGAATTATCCGCCCTGATGGAGAAATACGCTATTTTAGAGCTACAGGAAGATTATTTGTTGAAAAATTAAAACATAAAACAGTTTTAGGTGTTACTCACGATATCACAGAAGAAATTAATAAAAACAAGCTTTTAGAACAAAATATACAAAGTTTAGAAAAATTAAATAACGAACTTATCATTTTCGATGAGTCGAGTAGACAAGCTGAAATTTTGGGTAATTACGGAAGTTGGATTTTAAATTTTGAAACCAATGAATTCATCTATTCCGATAATAAGTACAGATTGTTAGGATTTGAGCCTAAATCTTTTGAACCTAACTTGAATAATTTGTTGGATTACATTTATGAAGATGACCATGAATTAGTAAAAGAAGCGTTTGAAAATGCCTTAATTACAGGAGAAATCCCAAGTCTTAATTATCGAATTGTTCACAAGGATAAAGGAATAAGACATTTTAAAACGGTTGCAAAGTTATTTACCGATTTGAGTGGTATGGAAAGTATGATTGGAACTACTCAAGATGTTACGGAAGATTACCATAAAAACGAATTATTAGAAGAAAGAAATTACGAATTAGAACAAAACATAAAAGAATTAAGCGAATTTAATCATGTTGCCAGTCATGATTTACAAGAACCACTTCGAAAAATTCAAACTTTTATTTCTAGAATTAATGATAAAGAAAAAGAAAATCTAACCGATTTTGGAAAAGATTATCTCATTCGCATTGAAAAAGCATCAAGTAGAATGCGTATTTTAATTAACGACTTATTACAATATTCAAGAACCAATAGGGGTGATAATGTTTTTACACAAGTGGATTTAAATGAAGTATTAGCCAATAGTATTCTAGAATTATCTCAAAACATTGAAGATAAAAAAGCAATAATAAAATACGACTCTTTAGAGATTATAGAAGGCGTAGAGTTTCAAATGCAACAACTTTTTACGAATTTAATTAGTAATTCTTTAAAATATTCTAAAGAAGAGGTAGTTCCAGAAATAGTAATCAAATATAAAAAGGTAAAAGCTAAAAACGAGCCGATATTAAAAGAAAATTCTCATGAAGTATATCATAAAATTAAGTTTACAGACAATGGAATCGGGTTTGAACAAGAAAATGCTGAAAAAATCTTTTTATTATTCAATAGACTTCATGGAAAAACTGAATATCAAGGAACAGGTGTAGGTTTAGCAATTTGTAAAAAAATTGTTGAAAATCATAATGGTTATATTTTTGCAAAAGGCGTACCTGGAAAAGGGGCAACATTTACCATTTATATTCCTAAATATATTTAATAATGATAGATTTTAAGCGATTTTGGAAAGTATTGAAAAACACCTTTACAGGTTTTTTAGATAAAAAAATCTTAAAGCTAAGTTCTTCCTTAGCCTATACCACTGTTTTTTCAATTGGTCCTTTATTACTTGTTCTTCTATATCTATGTGATATTTTTTGGGGAAGAGAAGCCATAGAAGGTAGTATTTATAATCAACTGAAAAAATTTGTAGGGGAAGAAAGTGCCATACAAGTACAAGAAATGATTAAAAATTTAAGCATTTCAAATAGTACAAGTCTAGCTGGAATAATTGGGATTGTCATGTTAATTATTGGTGCTACTTCTGTTTTTGCAGAAATTCAAGATTCCATAAACACCATTTGGGACATTCGACCTAAAAAGAAAGCTTCTGGATTTTGGATATTTATAAAAGCTCGCTTATTGTCTTTTGGAGTTATTGGTAGTATTGGTTTTATTTTACTTGTTTCATTAGGTATTTCAGCTATTTTAGATACCATAAGTAATGAATTGACTTCTTATTTTCCCGAAGTGCTCTATTATGTGATTTATACCATTAATTCCTTAATCTCTTTCTTAGTTATTTCCTTTCTCTTTGGAGCTATTTTCACTATTTTACCAGATGCAGAAATTAAATGGAGACAGGTTAAATTTGCCTCTTTTACCACAGCTACATTATTTATAATAGGTAAATTTTTAATCTCATTTTATATTGCAAATTCCAATATAAATTCGGTATATGGATCTGCTGGTTCATTTGTAATAGTAATGGTTTGGGTATATTATTCTTCTATGATATTGTACTTTGGAGCACAACTAGCAAAATCGTATGCTGTGGAATATGCGTCTCCCATACAACCTTCTTCCTTTGCTGAATTTATTACAACCACTGAAAAAAAAAGTAATGTACAAATCTTACATGAAAATACTATTGATACATAATTCTTTATGATAAATAGTAATAATTAGTCATCAAACACTTCCCTAGGAAGTGTTTTTTTATGATTTTAATTTAAAAGACAATTAGAACTTGAAATTCTATAATTTTCTATAAAAATGATATAACATAAACCCCTATTATAACTAGTACTTTTGTAATGTAAGTTCTTAGAAAAGAAAATGAAATTTAATTTGTGAGTTGGTAAAATGGGAATGATATAAGCAATACAAAAAATGATGTAATACAGATTTTTTCATAATACACCAACTTTGTAATGTAATTAAAACGAATAAAATGAGAAAGACAAACCCCAAGAGAACGTTAAACTTCTATTTCATTCTGTGTAGTATTACACTATTGTCGGTTACTTCTTGTGTTTTTACAAATAATAAAAAAGAAGAAAGTATGCTAACCAAAACTAGTAATAATACAAACAATTATAAAAATGTAGAAGCAGAACTATTGGCGAAGTTTAATGAAAAGAATCTAAACTTAATTACAATAAGTAATCATGTTAAGGAAAAAGAAGTTCCTTTTAGAGTCAAATGCTTAGCAACAGAATTAATAAAGGAACAGAGTAAGATAAATAAAGTAATAAGCAAAATTACTTCAGAAAAATTAATAATCGTTCCAAATCTTAATGTTGAACAAAGCATCAATAGATTAGAGAGAACTAAAAAAGACAATTTCAACAGTGTTTATTTAGAAACTGTATCAAAAATTTTATCAAATCAAATACAGGATTTAACAGAATTATCAAAAACAACAAACGACATAGATTTTAAAATTTTAGCCTTACAAACTATAGTAAAATTAAATACATCGCTAGATAAGGTAAACCAAATAAAAATTGCAGAAACATGAAAAAATGGATTATAGCATTAGTTGTATGTATTCTCTTTACACTAATTGCAAATGCCACAATAGTAATGAGTAATTAAATTAATAAAAACCAAATACAAACATTAAAAAACAATTGACATGAAAAGAAGAAAAAAAATTGTAGCCACTTTAGCATTAGCCTTAATGACTTCACTAGGAGTTAATGCACAATCCGAAGACTCTAATGCAGAATTCGGAGTTAAAGGAGGAGTTAATTTCTCCAACATGTACACAGAAGATGTAGATGATAACAACGTTCTTACAAGTTTTAACGCAGGTTTCTATGCAAAGTTACCCATTTCAGATGCTGTAGCCATTCAACCTGAGTTATTGTACAGTAGAAAAGGTGCAGAATTAGTATATGACAATGCTTTTGCTGAAGGAACTGCTAAATTTAAATTAAACTACATTGAATTACCAATCTTGTTAAAATTAAACATTACAGATAGTTTCAATGTACACGCAGGGCCCTACTTAGCCTATCTTGTAAATGCACAAGTTACTAATGAAACTGACAGTGGAACATTCGATTTTGAAGACAACTATGATAATGATGATTTCAACAAATTCGATTATGGTTTATCTGCTGGTGTAGGTCTAGATTTTGAATCAATTGGAATTGGAGTTCGATACAACTATGGTTTACAAACTGTTGGAAAAGATAGAGAATTTGCTGGAACCACCTATACAGTTCCAGATGGAAAAAATAGCAACTTAAGTTTATACTTAGCCGTTCGTTTAAATTAATAACAATTAAAATTTAATCAAGATGTCAAATTTATTATATCTCGTTGCAGTCATACTGATAATTGGCTGGGCACTAGGGTTCTTTGTGTATAGCGTGGGTTCATTAATACACATATTATTGGTAATCGCTATCATAGCAATTATCGTTAGAATTATTCAAGGAAGAAGAATTTAAAAAACATATTAAAAATCTAAAAAAAAGAAATTATGAAATCAAATAATGCAATATTAGGAGTAGTAGCTGGATTAGCAGCTGGAGCAGTTATCGGAGTATTATTAGCACCAGATAAAGGATCAAACACGAGAAAAAAAATTGGTAAAAAAGCCAATGAGTTAAAAGATAACCTAAAAGAAGGTTTTGACAACACAGTAAGTACACTTGAAAAAAAATATGGTGAACTTCAAGAGAAATACAATTTCCTTTCTGAAAATATCGATGAGAAAATTCAAGAAGGAAAAACAAAAATAAAAGAAGAATTATCAAAAATCTAAGTAAAACAAGATGGAAAAGATAGCTACAAATTTCGAAATGCTTTTAGAAAAGGCACAAGATTACACAAAATCTAGCATTGAATTATTTAAATTGAATGCCATTGATAAAACAGCAGACATAACTGCCTCTTTAACTTTTAGATTAGCATTTGGTTTAGTTGTAGCTATGTTCTCCTTGTTTATCAATATTGGAATTAGTTTATACATTGGAAAACTACTTGGAGAAACATACTTAGGTTTTCTTATTGTATCTGGATTTTATTTGGTTCTTGCCATTCTAATATTTGTTTTTAGAAAACAATTAATTAAAGTGCCAATAACAAATATGGTTATTAGAAAACTTTTAGAAACTAAAATCAGATAAAGATGAAAAGGATAGACGAAAATCAAATTCTAGATGAAAAAATTAGATTACTAGAAATTAAACGAAATCATGATTTTGAAATTTTACGTAATCAATTTAATGAAACCTTAGATAGCTTAAAACCAGTCAATATTGTAAAAGAAACAATAGCTGATTTTAAAAAATCAAAAGAAATAAAAAGTTCTTTATTGGAAACAACTTTAGGAATTGCAGGAGGTTACTTAACTCGAAAAATGATGATTGGAAAATCTGCAGGAACACTAAAAAAAATAACAGCTACAATTGTACAGTATTTGGTTTCCAACTTTATTACAAACAAGGCAGAACAAATAACTTCAAAAGAAAAAGAAGACAAATTAGAGCCCAGTACTATTCAACAAAATTAAAGGTAATTAATTATTTAACAGTGGCTTATTAGACTCAATTTATTTGTTCTTATAGCTTCCTTTAAAATAAAAATTATGTAAAGGATTACAAAAATTATATAAAAAGTAATCGAATAAACTGGACTAATTTTACACTATAATAATAACATAAATAAAAAATAAAGATGAAAAACTTAAAAATCACATTAGGACTATTAGCTGTAGCAGTATCATTTACTGCTTGTACAGATGAGAAAAAATTACAAGCTGAAAAAGATGTTGCTATGTATGCAAATTATGTAGACTCAGTAAGCAACGTTGAAATGAATCAAGCAGCTAACGATTGGGATGAAATCCAAAAAGATTACGATCGTTTAAAAATGAATGCAGAAAACTCTTTAACTGGAGTTGAAGAAGATCAAAAATTAAAAGAATCTATTGATAATGCTACTGTAAGATATGAAGAATACAGAGTGAAAGTAGTTACTGAAAAAGAAAAAGCAGACGCTGAAAATGCAAAAATGACGATGCGCAAAACACTTTTAGGACCAACCTATGATGGTTCAGCAGATATGACTTTTGCCTGGGTTAATAAAGATAACATTTTAAGTGTTTATGACAACTTTGTAACTACTGTTGAAAATAACAAAGATTCGTATTCAAGAGAAGATTGGGACGAAATTAAATTACTGTATGAAGCGTTAGATACTAGAAAAAATACGGTTGAAAAAGAAGGTTTATCGTCTGAAGATAATAGAAAAATTGCAGCTTTAAAAATCAAATTTGCTCCAATGTATACTGTAAACAGAATTGGTGCTAAATCTGAAGAAAACGAAGAAGCTAAAAAATAATCCCATTGGGATAAAAGTAAAACAGCAAGCTTTTACTTGCTGTTGTTTTTTCAATAAAAAGGTTTTAGTTATTGAGAGCCGTTTGAAAGTTAATTTCAAACGGTTTTTTTATTTATCAGTATGATATAATGGAATTTTAATACCTAAATGTACATCTACCGCATTTGAGTAACCAAATAAACCATTAAAAAGAGAACCAGAACCTAACGTAATGGGTCCAGCTCTAAATCCAAATCCAGATAAAAAACCAGAATCTTCAACCACTGAAAACGGCAAATAAATACTAAACCATCTCGATTCATATCTTGGAGTCATACTAAAAGTATTCTTAATATAATTCGAATTAGGCTTAGTCTCTTTATTCATATTCAAATCGGTATTTACATTCAAATAGAATTTTTCATACGCATTCCAATCAGCATTAAAATGAAGTGCTGTTGGCAAAGAAACGTTAAAAGACTTACTTTCACTAATTCTGGTGTAATACGAATCGAAATCATCATTAATCGCATATTCTGCATCAGTATAAGAAGCATCAGCTTCATAAACTACTTTTTCACCTTCTTTAAATTTAATATTTCCAATATCAGTTACAGAAACTCCAAATTTTACTAAATACTTATTATAAGCATTACTAGAATTAGCATTGGATTCATTGGTTCTTAATTCATAGGTAAAACCAATATCGGTTCCAAAACCACTTCCTCGATTGTCAATAGGGTCGTCAAAATTTTCTAAACTACTAATATTTCCTGTTTCAATTTCACCAGAAGTAGTAGTTGTATTCGTTAATTCTAAACCGGTATAATCATAAGTAATTGACAAATTTCTAGCTTTAATATAACCTGAATACAAACCCCCAATATATTTCACAGAAACCCCTCCTTTTATAAAATGTCTCTCATTATTAAATAAAATTCTCGCATATGACAAACCCACTTCAAACCAAGAATTCGTAGCAATGCTAAAATTTTGATTTTGAATATCAATATCTTCTTCAATATCTTCTTGTATTTTTTCTAAAAATAGACCATTGATTTCTGAAGCATGTCCAATACCTCTCGCTCTTGTAAAGAATCCGAAAGTACTATTATCATCAATATTTAATAAAAAAGAAGGGCCTAAAAAATCAACATTGGTATACAAATTATTATTATCTGAAGGCGTCTTCTTTGCATACGCTTCAAAATCAGAATTACTTAATAAATCACCAATTTTAACCGCATAATAGTCGCTACCTGCAAAAAAACTACCTGAAACAATATTAATATCCGATTTAAAACGTGAATCTGCAATATTCGCTGGGTTATTCATAACACTGTAAATTCCAGCATAATTATCATATTGACTCCCAAAAAAAGATTGAGATTGCAACGTAGTACTTAGTAATAAAACAGCTACTAAAAAAGCATTCTTTATCATAAAACTTGGATTTAGGGTTATAAAAAAAGGCTATAAACATCAGTTTATAGCCTTTCAAAAATACTATTTTTTTTTAAAATACTTCGGTCTCTTTTAGTTTTTCTGTATTGGCAACTAACTGAAGTTCATCCACAATTTTATGAATATCACCATTCATGATATTACCTAAATCATATAAAGTTAAACCAATTCTATGATCTGTAACACGACCTTGTGCGTAGTTGTAGGTTCTAATTTTTGCAGAACGATCACCACTACTCACTTGTGAAGTACGTTTAGAGGCATCTTCTGCTTCTTTTTTTGCTAATTCTAATTCGTATAAACGAGAACGTAACACTTCTAAAGCCTTATCTTTGTTTTTATGTTGCGATTTTTGATCCTGACATTGTGCCACTAAACCTGTAGGAATATGAGTTAAACGCACTGCCGATTTTGTGGTGTTTACAGATTGACCTCCAGGTCCAGAAGAACAAAAGAAATCAACTCTTACATCGTTCATATCGATTTGTACATCAAACTCCTCTGCTTCTGGTAAAACCATAACGGTAGCTGCAGAGGTGTGTACTCTACCCTGCGTTTCCGTTTGAGGAACACGTTGCACACGATGTACCCCTGCTTCATATTTTAAAGTTCCATAAACGTCTTCACCAGTTACTTCAAAAATAATCTCTTTAAAACCACCAGAAGTTCCTTCGTTCATATCTACCACTGAAGTTCTCCATCCTTTGGACTCACAATACTTCGTATACATTCTATACAAATCTCCAGCAAAAATAGAAGCCTCATCGCCACCAGTACCTGCACGAATTTCCACCATTACATTTTTAGCATCTTCAGGATCTTTAGGAATTAACATGAACTTAATTTCTTCTTCCAATTGAGGCAATCTTTCTTTCGCTTCATCTAACTGCATTTTAGCCATTTCTACCATTTCTGGATCAGAACCATCTGCTAGAATTTCATTCGCTTCTTTAATATTACCATCTAATACGATATATTCGTCACGCTTTTCTACTAAAGCCTTTAAGTCTTTATACTCTTTATTTAATTGTACATAACGTTTTTGATCCGCAATAACATCAGGTTGAATAATCAAATCTGATATTTCATCAAAACGTTGTTTCACATATTGCAATCTATCTAGCATAGTATACTTTTATTTGGAGTGCAAAGTTAATAAAAAAATCATTCTCTTATTACAGTTTATAATTGACATTTTTACCATCTGAAAATGTGCTTCTTAGAAATTTTATTTAAAATAAGTCTAAATAAATTTTGTAAACTAATTTTCTCCAATTATTTTTGCGTAATTATTTTTATTAAATCTAAATAAACATGAAAAACAAATTCTACTTTACCGCAATATTTTTGGTAACAACCCTTGCTTCTGCTCAAGAAAATTCGTTTTTAGACCAAGAAACTGAAAAAGATACCGTGAAACCAAAAAAATACATTTTAGAAGAAGTTATTGTTGCTGGTTCGCACCAAAATACCCCTAATGTAAGTAAATCAAACATAAAAGAAATGGATTTGCCTCAAGCTACCAGTAGCATCTCTTCGGAGGTATTACAAAAACAACAAGTAAAATCTCTTACTGATGTTTTAAAAAATGCTAATGGTGTTTACATTATGGGAACTAGTGGTGGTTATCAAGAAGAAATCGCTTCTAGAGGATTTTCTTTACGTAGTGATAATACGTTTAAAAATGGAATTCGATATTATAATGGTATGATGATAGAAACATCAGGGCTTGAAAAAGTTGAATTTTTAAAAGGAAGTGCTGCTATGTTATATGGAAACGTTGCTCCTGGTGGTGTTCTGAATTTGGTTACCAAAAAACCGAAGAAAAACTTTGGTGGTGCAATTGGTTTTGCACAAGGTAGTTTTAGTACTTACAAACCAACATTTGATGTTTATGATGGACTTGGAGCCAAAAAAAATGTTGCTTTTCGAATTAACGGAACTTATGAAAACGCTGAAAGTTATAGAAATTATGTAACTTCTGAAAAATATTATATCAATCCTTCTTTTTCTTTCCAACTATCTGAAAAAACCGAATTATTAGTAGAAGCGGATTACACCAATGATTCTAGAACTCCAGATTTTGGAGCAGGTGTTATTAATTACGAGATTGTAGATTTACCAAGAAATCGATTTTTAGGTGTTAGTTGGGGAAGGTATGATGCGGAACAACTATCGAGTACACTTACTTTAACACATAAAATCAATGAAAATTGGAGCGTAAATTTTATAAACGGAATTCGTTACTATCAAACCAACCTTTTAGCCAATGCACGACCGAATACCGGTGGTTTAATTTCTGAAAATGGGGATTGGAATAGAAGCATACAAAAAGCAGATTCTAAAGATAATTATTTCACCCAACAAGCGAATTTAAATGGTTTGTTTGCACTTGGCACAACAAAACATAATGTTTTATTTGGAGCTGATGTTGAAAATTTTAAAAATTATGCCACGAGATACAACAATGCTTCATATGATACGATAAATATTTTTGAAGACTATAATCCAGATACAGAAACCGCAATTCCTGACATTACAAAAAATAGGTTAACCACTACTCCTATCAGTCGTTTTGGAATTTATATACAAGATTTAGTAAGTCTTACTGAAAAATGGAAAGTGCTAGCAGGTGTACGATACAGTTATCAAGATACAGAAACGAATGTAGTAACGTATAACAATAATACCTCAACAACGACAAATAATTATGATGATGCTTTTTCACCAAGAGTAGGTTTAATTTACCAACCTACTAAAAATCATACAGTTTTTGCAACGTATTCCAATTCATTTGATGTAAATACAGGTGCCGATATTAATAATGAACCACTAAAACCTTCTATCATTGATCAATATGAAGTAGGTTTTAAAAATAAATTATTCAAAGAAATTATCCAGGCTAATGTTACTTTTTATCAAATTAACAATAACAACTTAGCACAAACTTCATTAGTAGATCCTAATTTTAAAGAATTAGCAGGTTCCATTAGAAGTGAAGGCGTAGAAATTGACATTATTACCAAACCATTCCAAGGTTTACAAATAGTGGCTGGTTATAGCTTTAATGAAACAAAATACGTAAAAAGTAATACGTATGTTGAAGGCAGTTTATTGCGATATAACCCAAAGAATACGGCTAATCTTAGTGCAAATTACAGCTTTGAAGCAGGACGCCTGAAAGGTTTAAATCTAGGCTTAATCAACACCTATTTTGGTGAAAGATATGCAGGAAGATCAACACAAGTAAGAGTTGCAAATGATACCCGACAATTAATATATTTGCAAGATTTTTTTCAAGTAGATGCTACTGTTGGTTATCAATTTAAAAAAGCAACGCTTAGAGCCAAACTAAGTAATGTTTTTAATGAATTAAGCTATAATGCTCATGATGACAACAGCTTAAACCCAATTGCTCCTAGAAATTTTTCAATTGCTTTACAATACAATCTTTAATATTTATTATAAATGAAACCAACTACTGTTAGAAACCTCCATAGAGATTTAGGCTATATTTATTTAGGTTTAATTATTTCCTTTGCTTTTTCTGGAATTCTGATGAATCATAGAGAGCATTGGCATCCTGAAAAATATACTTTAGAAGCCAAAGAAATTCATGTTACGCTCCCTGAAAATGAAAAAGACATTACTGATGCTTATGCTGAAAATCTAGCAAAAGAATTAAAAATTGAAGATAAAATCCGACGACACAATGTAAGAAAAGGTAAATTTAGAATGCAATTTGAAAATACAGAAGTCGAAATTGATTTAAAATCGGGTGATGGAGAAATTGTTTCTTTTATTAAAACACCAATCATTAGTCAAAGTATGTTTTTACATAAAAATACATCGAATTGGTGGATTTATTTTTCTGATATTTTTGGTATTTCTCTAATCCTAATTGCTGTTACAGGTGCAATAATGATCAAACATGGAAAGCATACTTTTAAACGAAGAGGCTGGAAATTAACACTTGCTGGTCTACTCTTCCCTATCTTATTTTTGATTTTTTCATAAAAAATATTTCAATTCAAAATCCTCAATAAAAATTCTATTGAGGATTTTTTTTCTGCGTATATATTCAAACAACACTTTTAAAATTTACAACATTCAAGTTTTATTTTGTTATATTTTTATATTAAATAAGTCTAAATAAATTTTGTATATTTCTTTTGACATGTGTATTTTTGCATTATTATTTTAATTTAATCTAAATAAAATGTACAAACAAATTTTACCCGCTATTTTAATTTTCACATCCTTATCGCTTTTCAGTCAAGAAACGAATGAAACTCAAAAAGATACCATAAATAAATTAAAGGAAGTTACCATTACAAGCAACTATAAATACAGTCGTGAGAAAAGTAATACAGTTGCTAAAATGCCTCTTAAAAACATAGAAAATCCACAAGTCTACAATTTAGTTACGAATGAATTATTAAAAGAACAAGTAGTCACAAACCTTAACGATGCTTTAAAAAATGCAACAGGGGTAACCAGGCTTTGGGAATCTACCGGTAGAAATGGTGATGGTGCTGAGTTTTATTCGATGCGTGGTTTTTCCGTTCAACCTTCAATGATAAATGGATTGCCCGCTTTAAGTAATACTACAATTGACCCAATTAATATCGACAATATTGAAGTAATTAAAGGTCCCTCAGGAACATTATTTGGTAGTAGTGTTATCTCCTATGGTGGTTTGATAAATATTGTTACCAAAAAACCATATTATAAATTTGGAGGTGAAATCAGTTATAATTCTGGAACTTACGGATTAAACAGAGTCACAACCGACCTTAACCTTCCTCTAAATGATAAAGCTGCAGTAAGAGTGAACGCGGCTTATGAAAATGGTGAATCTTTTCAAGATGCAGGTTTTACCAATTCTTTATTTGTAGCTCCATCTTTGAAATATCAGGTAAATGACAAATTAACGTTCTACATTAATACCGAAATTTATAAAAATACTTCTGCAAAAGCGGCTATGATTTTCTTGAGTAGATACTCCCCATTGTCTTTTGATTCAATGGATTTATTTGAAAAAAATTATAAAAAATCATTCACTGCAAATGATTTAACTATAAATACTAATTCTTTCAATATACAAGCACAGGCTTTCTATACCTTATCTGATAAATGGACTTCCCAAACAGTGTTGTCAAAAAGTACCACTAAAACGAATGGATATTACCAATATTTATGGGATTCCGCTAATGGAGATGAATTTACACGTTTTATTTCAAAAGCGATTGGTACCAATTACACAACAGATATTCAACAAAACTTTATAGGTGACTTCAAAATTGGTTCATTACGTAATAGATTAACCGTTGGTTTAGATTACTTTAATTCAAGATTAACGAATGGTGGCCCAGGTTGGGTAAGCTATGGAACTGTTTCTTTAGTAAATGGTACCGATTTAAATGGTGGCAATCCAACTGTTTTAACTCAAGCAGGTGTAGATAATGCTTTGGTTGGTTCTTTTAGTCCCAATTCAGACGCTACGCAAGAAATTTTTAGCGCTTATTTTTCAGATGTACTAAATATTACGGATAAATTAGCTGTAATGACAAGCTTACGATTGGATAATTTTGGTGGAAAACCGTCACAATACGATGCTGAAGAAATTGATAATCAAACTTATTTGTCACCTAAATTCGGTCTCGTATATCAAATCATTGAAAACAAGGTTTCTGTTTTTGGAAATTACATGAATGGATTTAAAAATATTACACCACAAACAGTTGCAAATGTTGATGGTAGCAATCAAAGAATTGCTTCTTATGATCCAGAACATGCGAATCAAATAGAATTTGGAGTGAAAACCAATTTATTCAAAGACATTTTAACTGCTTCCGTAAGTTATTATGATATTTCTGTTCAAAACATATTAATGGCTGATCCTAATAATCCGAATAGTTTTACACAAGGTGGTGAAGTGGAAAGCAAAGGGGTTGAAGTAAGTCTAATTGTAAACCCCACTAAAGGATTAAATATTATTACTGGAATAAGTAACAACAAAAGTAAAGTCATAGAAGAAACTCCTGGAGGAGGTTACTTAGGTTTACGACCAGAACAAGCTGGACCAGAAACACTACTTAATTTATGGGCCAATTATACCTTAACTGAAGGCTCTCTAAAAGGGTTAGGAATAGGTTTTGGTGGAAACTATGCGAGTGTCTATAAAACTTTAAATAGAGCTAATATTGGTACTTTTGAAATTCCTTCTTATACCGTTTTAAATTCGGCTTTATCATACAATACAGAAAATTTCAACTTTGCATTAAAAATCAATAATCTATGGAATGAAAAGTATTTTGCAGGTTGGTCAACTGTAACACCTCAACAATTACGAAATGTCGTAGCTGGTTTAACTTATAAATTTTAGTAATTCCTTTCTAAGACGTTTCAACGTATTGAAACGTCTTAGTTTTTTAATCAAACGATTATGAATTTTAAAAAAAGTATTCGAAAAATACATCTTTGGTTAGGATTAACTTCTGGTATCATTGTTTTTATTGTGGCTGTAACAGGTTGCTTTTATGCATTTCAGGAGGAAATTCTTCAACTAACTGAAACCTATAAAAAAGTTAAAAAACAAGAACACGATTTTTTGCTACCCAGCCAATTAAAAAGTATTGGACAACAGCAACTACCCCACAAACATATTCATGCGGTTCAGTATAGAGGAAAGGAACAAGCCGCTGAAGTCATCTTTTATAATGCGGAACCATTATACTATGACATTTGTTACGTTAATCCTTATACTGGAGAAGTATTACGAACGGTAAATGAACTTTCTGGTTTTTTTAGATTTATTTTAGATGGTCATTTTTATCTTTGGTTACCTGAAAAAATAGGACAAACGGTTATTGCTTCTGCCACATTAATTTTTGTTTTACTTATTATTTCTGGTTTCATACTTTGGTTTCCCAAAAATAAAAAAGCGGCTAAACAACGTTTTTGGTTTCAATGGAAAAATACTACGAAATGGAAGCGTAAAAATTATGATGTACATAATATTACTGGTTTTTATGTTTTATCCATTGCACTCATCTTTGCAGTTACGGGTTTAGTTTGGGGTTTTCCTTGGTTTGCCTATTCGTATTACACGGTAATTGGTGGCAAAAAATCATTAGTGTATGAAGAACCTGCATTTACTAAAACAGATTCTCCTTTGATTGTAGATAATCCATTGGATAAAGTTTGGATTAAAATGCAAGAAGAATATCCAAATGCATCCGCTATTGAAGTACATCCACCTGAAAAAGCAGATGGAATAATTGCAGCTAATGCTAATGTAGGAAAAGGTACTTATTGGCAAACCGATTATCGCTATTTTGATCCGTACACTTTAGAAGAAAAAGAAGTGGAACATATTTATGGAAAACTAGACCACGCAACAGCTTCAGATAAAATTATGCGCATGAATTATGACATACATACAGGTGCAATAATGGGTTTACCAGGAAAAATTTTTGCGTTCTTAATTAGCTTACTTATTGCTAGTTTGCCTATAACGGGTTTTCTAATTTGGTGGGGAAAGAGAAATAAATAAATTTAGACTATCACTTTTAAGGAAAGAAAAAAATACTTTTATAAAAACATCCTGTAAGCCGTTAATTCAATATTTTATATCTTTGAGTAACTTAGAATTTACAGGATTTTGTGGTATAAAGTCATCATATTATTTTTCATTTGTTCTCTTTGCACTAGTTCAATGGCGCAAGAAAAAAAAGCAATCGATTCAACTTATATCAAAACATTTCCAGATAAAGTTTCTGTGCGATTAAATGTAGATACACAAGAAGATTTGTTCTCCTTAAATGATACAGAAGATAACAAAAAACTTACTCTTCAATCCAATACTACTTTTAGGCTTTTTATATCTTTAGATTATAAGTTTATAGGTGGTAGCATCGGGTTTGCCCCAAAATTTATTTCAGATAATAATGATGAATTTTTAAAAGGGAAATCTTCGTATACGAATTATAAATTTCGATTTTTCTTAGGCAAATGGGTACAAGGCATTGAGTTTTCCAAAGTAAGAGGATTCTATGTAGAAAATTCGCAAGATTATATTGCAAATTGGACCGAGAATAAAGATCCCTACATCCAATTTCCAGATTTAAAATATTTAACTATAGGTTTGAATACCAGTTATGTTTTCAATCCAAAATTTTCTTATCGCAATATTCTTTTTCAATCAGAATGGCAGCAAAAAAGTGCAGGTAGTTTTATACCCACTTTGTACTATGATTACAATAGAACTTCTTTACAACTTGAATCCACTAAGATAGCCGAAGATTTTTTTAATATTCGATTGGCTTTAGGTTATTACTATACTTTGGTTATCCAAAAAAAAGGATTTGTTTCCGTTTATTTAGCACCAGCGTATGGAATTCGATTTTCTAAAAACACAAACACTTCTCAAAATGAAACCACTATATCTAAAGACACGTATAGTACCCAATATTTAGATGGCGGACTACAATTAGGATATAGTTCGGATCATTTCATTTTTGGAACTCATCTAAATTTTTCAGCAAATGCTTACAAAGAAGAAGGGTCAAAAACCATCAGTCAAGGGAAGAGCTATTTGCTTTTTTACATTGGGTATCGTTTTAGTCCTCCAAAACGAGTGGCTCGTTTCGTAGATAAAATAACACCTAAAAAGAAAAATAAGGACTAATTATTTTTTAAATTATATAACATTTTAAGGAAAAACTATAACACTGTCAGGCTATTTTACGAGTAATTTTATACAATGAAAGACCCAAAAAAAATAGCATTTTATAAAAGAAAGCGATATATCTTTATCGCTATACTTGTGTTAGGTCTTCTAATTTTTAGAATCTACTTACCTACATTGGTGAAAAACCAAATCAACAAAACATTGGCTACTATTCCGGGTTATAATGGCTACGTGAATGATGTTGACATTGCTTTAATTAGAGGTGCTTATATAATAAAAGGTATGTATTTAAATAAGTTAAATCCAAAAACTGAAATTCCTTTCTTAAAGTTTCCTAAAAGCGACATTTCTATTGAATGGAAATCGCTTTTCAAAGGTAAAATTGTAAGTGAAGTAATATTATACAATCCTGATGCTATTTATGTGTTTGAAGATCAAAATTCTAAAGGAAAGGAACCCGATGTAGACGATTGGACCAAAGCCTTAACTGAAATTATTCCTATCGACATCAACCATTTTGAAATTCATAACGGAAAAGTTGCTTTTGTACAAATACAAGCCAGTCCAGACATTGATTTGCACATTGAAAAAATTGAACTTTACGCAGATAATCTTAGAAATGTAGTAGCCAAATCTCGCACCTTACCTTCTCCTTTCCATGCTACTGGAATATCTGTTGGCAATGGTAAAATGACATTGGATGGAAATATCAATTTAATAAAAGAAATTCCTGATATGGATTTAACTTTTTCACTTCAATCGGCCAATGCTACAGCATTAAATGATTTTTCCAAACATTATGCAGGTATTGATTTTGAAAAAGGTACTTTTGAATTGTATAGCGAAGTGGCTATTGCGGATGGTTATCTAAAAGGATATATCAAACCTCTTTTAAAAGATTCGAAATTAATTGGAAAAGAAGATGGATTTTTTGAAAAACTATGGGAAGGTTTTGTCGGTTTCTTTAAATTTGCTCTCAAAAATCAACGTACCAATACCTTAGCCACTAAAGTTCCTATTGAAGGAGATTTAAAAAATGTAAAAGCAGGAGTTTGGCCAACTGTTATTCATATTTTTCAAAATGCTTGGATTGAAGCTTTTAAAAGACAAGTGGATAATGATGTCGAATTCAGAGATGCATTCCAAGAAGCGCAAAAGGAATCAAAAAAAGAGAAGAAAAAATAATGAAGAAAATCATTTTTAGTTTTTTTAAAATTGTAATTATACTCTATGTACTGCTTTGTAGTGTTTTGTATTTCTTTCAAGAAAAAATCATTTTTTTACCCACAAAATTAAACCCCAATTTTCAATTTAAATTCAAGCAACCTTTTGAGGAAAGGAATTTTATAACTTCAGATGGAAAAAAATTAAATGGTTTACTTTTTAAATCTGTACCTTCTAAAGGGCTCGTCTTTTATTTGCATGGCAACGCAGGTAATTTGAGTTCGTGGGGTTTTGCTGCTGAGACCTATACACGTTTAGGCTATGATGTTTTTATTCTTGATTATCGTGGTTATGGCAAAAGCGAAGGCGAAATTAAAAACCAACAACAACTTTTTGATGATGCTACTTTAGTATACCAAATCATAAAACAAGAATATGATGAGAATCGAATTGTAATTACTGGCTACTCAATTGGTTCTGGAATTGCTTCCTATCTCGCGGCAACGAACCATCCTAAAATGCTTATCTTACAAGCTCCTTATTACAATCTTGTTGATATGATGCAACAAAAAATGCCTTTTGTACCCACTTTTATTTTAAAATATAAATTAGAGAACAATCGCTATTTAAAAAGTTGTCATTGTCCTATATACCTTTTTCATGGAAAAGAAGATACAATTATACCCTTTCAGTCTTCTCAAAAATTACAAAAAGAATGTAACAGGGTTTCCCAACTCATTTTATTAGATGACCTAGGGCACAATGGTATGAATGAAAATTCTATGTATCAATCTGAAATTGAAAAAATTTTAAATGACAGAAGAATATAAAAAAAGAATCAATGCTGTTTTTGAATTTATAGATGCCAATTTGGATAACGAATTGTCGCTAGAAAAAGTGGCGCAAATGGCTTACTATTCCCCTTTTCATTTTCATCGCATTTTTAAAATGATTACCAATGAAACGCTGAATCAGTATATCATTCGCAGAAAAATTGAAAAAGCAGCTGCCTTATTAATACACAAAAAAGAACTTACAATTACCGAAATTGTTCATCAATTAGGGTTTACAAGCAACGCCGTTTTTACAAGAACATTTAAAAACTATTACCATCAAAACCCTTCCGATTTTAGAAAAACACATCCTCATAAATTTAGCAAGATAAGTCAAGTGGATAGCAAGAATAGTCAACAAAAGGAAAGTTATGAAACCTACATTTGTAACCTTATTAATCTTAAAAACTTTACGACTATGCATGCAAAAATTGAAATTAAAGAATGGGTTACCCAACCTTATGCCTATGTAACTCATATCGGAGTTAAAGGAGTAGAAAAAGCCTTTCAAAAAATTATTCAATGGTGTGCTCCAAAACAAATTTTAGAAGACCACAGCTGCAAAATCATTCGTGTTTTTCACGATAGTTTTAAAATTACTGCTCCTGATAAAGTACGCATGAGCATCGGTGTGACTTTAACCGAAAAAATAAAAACTCACGGTGATATTAGTATTGCAGAATTACCAAAAGGAAAATATATTGTAGGTAGTTATGAATTGTCAATTGAAGATTTAGAAAAAGCATGGACTGGTTTATTTATATGGATGAATGAAAATGGGTATAAAAAAGCAAATTATAATCCGTTTGAAGTGTATCATAATGATTTTAATAAGCATCCTGAAAAAAAAGCAATTATCGATTTGTATATTCCTGTTGAATAATATTTAATTAAAATTTGTGCTCATTTTTTTTTATATTTGAGAGAAGAAACAAATTAAATTTCAATACATTATGATAAAAAAATTACATGTACTTTTTTTTAGTTTACTTTTTACTTTCGTCTTTTCGCAATCTTATACTCCTTTTTTAAATAATTCAAAGTGGAATCTTACCGTGGCCAATTTTGGTGGCTCATATAATTTAGTAATCAATGAAGGAGTTGATGTTGTTGTAGGAGCTTACACCTATAAAAAATTTGTAGATCCATTTTTTAATAATGATGTTTATATTCGGGAAGATGTAGCATCCAAAAAAGTATATAGACTTGTAAATTCAGTGGATCAATTATTATATGATTTTAGTTTACAAATCTCTGATATGATAACACTTTCAAATGGTATTACCTACACTGTAACTTCTATCACAGACGTTACTATAAATGGTGGTACCAGAAAAAAATACAATTTGTATAATTTTGCTGGTGGAGAAACTTGGATTGAAGGCATAGGTAGTAATCGTCATCCTTTATTTCCTTCTTATGAATTACCAAGTGATCCTTATGTTTATATGACTTGTAGTTCGCAAAATGGACAAGATGTATACAATCATGGACTTGCAAATGGCTCTACTCCTACAGATTGTTCAATGTTAAGTACAGATAATTATCATTTGAATGATAAAAATATAGTTTTTTTTCCTAATCCATTTCAACATGAAGTAACAATCACATCAGAAACGCGTCTTGAAAATGCACAATTGATGTTGTTTAACTCATTAGGACAACTTGTTAGGTTAATGGAAAACATAAATGGTACTTCGTTTACAATTAACAGAGAAAACTTAAATAATGGAATCTATTTATTTGAACTAATGGAAAATTCAAAAGTGGTTAAAAAAAGTAAAATAATGATTACAAATTGATTTTTTACTCATTTTTCCTTTTACTAGATTTTGGTAATTCCTTTATTTTTAATACTTTTAAAGGACTAAATTAGTTATTATGAAAACGACAAAACGATTTGATACTGCTGTAAAAAAACTATATCAAGCTTTTCATAATAATACCTTGCATCCTGAATCGTGTACACAATGTGCCGTTGGTAACATTTTGGATAATACCGATTCTTGGAAACATTTATCAGACAATCATGGCTCCCTACAACTCAACTATGTGGGTTTAGTAAATCAAAGATTAGGGAAACGTTTTAATGGGTACACACCGCTTGAATTATTACAAATTGAAATGGCATTTTTAACGCATTGTGGTTATCAATTACCCTTACAATTAAATCGTAAAAAAACAAAAACACCTTCTAAAGACATTTTATTTAAAGGTTTAGAAGCTGTTGTTGCCCAACTTTGTGCATTGGATCATATTCCAAATGTAATGGATTGTTCTCAATTATTTCAATACCAAAATACGAAAGCAACAGCAATGACATTCGCATAAATCGTCCCAATATTTAATAAAGAATCTAAAACACCAATTAGTACTGCTTTGGTGTTTTTTTTATATTTACTTTAACAAACAAACAAACAAACAATGAACGATACTTCCAAACCACGACTTTTAGCCTTAGACACTTTAAGAGGATTTGATATGTTTTGGATAATTGGTGGTGATTTGTTTTTTAAAGCATTAGGAAAAGAAACCAATTGGGTTTGGGCAGACCTTTTTGCTAGACAAATGGATCATGCTGAATGGGAAGGGTTTTATGCCTACGACTTAATTTTTCCTTTGTTTATGTTTATCTCTGGAGTTGCCATTCCATATGCTTTATTCAGTCAGTTAGAAAAAGGAAAAACGACAAAAGAGTTGTATCCCAAAATTTTAAAAAGAGCTTTTATACTTATTGTATTAGGAATTATTTACAACGGTGGTTTGAATTTTCAATTCGATACGTTGCGCATTGCTAGTGTTTTGGGACAAATAGGTATTGCTTATGCTATAGCAGCTTTCATTGGTATACATTTTAAAAATTTTAAAACCCTACTTTTTTGGGTCATCGGAATTTTAGTAGGTTATGCTGTTTTACAATTGGTTGTTCCAGTACCTAATTTTGGAGCAGGTAATTTAACTCCAGATGGAAGTATAAACAGTTATTTGGACCAATTATTACTTCCTGGAAAATTGTATGGAACTGTCTTTGATCCAGAAGGCATTTTATGCATTATTTCGGCTTCAGCCATTACCCTGATGGGAACGTTGGCAGGAATTATTTTGCGTTCTCATTTCTTTTCACCTTATAAAAAAGTACAACTATTCATTATAACCGGAATCGTTTTAATTGGATTGGCATTACTTTTAGAAAACGTATATCCGATTATCAAATCGATTTGGACATCTACTTTCAATTTGTTGACAGGAGGTATCAGTTTTATTTTATTAGCACTATTCTATTTGGTTATTGATGTTTGGAAATACCAAAAATGGACCTTTGTTTTTAGAGTCATTGGTTTAAATGCTATTGCTATTTATATGGCAGTCGCTATGATACATTTTCAAGCCACCTCTACTTTTATTTTTGACGGAATAGCCTCTCTATTTGGAAATTTCAAACCCATTATTTTAATCTTAGGATTACTAATTGTAGAATGGTTGTTCTTATTCTTTTTATATAAAAAGAAGATTTTTATTAAAGTGTAATTGAATAATCAATCTAAGCTTTTAACTACTTTGTTTATATTTGCGCTAGCAACTGTATTATCCTATGAAATTTTCAATTAACTTAATACTCTTATTCCTAATTTCAAATATTTACTCCCAAAGTAAAACTCTAACAAATGAAGATTTTGAGAAACTGAAATTAAAAATTAAATTAGAAATAAGAAATAATTTAGATAGTGCTTATTATTATTGCGATGTAATTGAAAAATCAAACAATTATCTTCATAAATCTTTTTCAGAAGGATACAAAGCTTATGTATATGAATTAAAAAAGGATACATTATCTTCAAATGAGCATCTTATTAAAGCAAATAATTATTTAAAAAAAATAAAAAATTCTCCTTTAAAATATGAAATTGAGTGTCAAATAATAAATTTAAGCGGTTTAATAGATCGCAATAGAAATAAATATAGTGATGCTTTGCAGAAATTTGAAAAAGGAAAAATAATTGCTACAGAAAATAAGGATCAAAAATTCATTCTAAAATTCAATAATAATTTAGCATCTTTAAACGCTGATATTCAAAATTATAATCTTGCAATAAATTCTCTAAAAGACAACAATAACTTACTTAACAATAGTAGACAATTATATACGGAAAATGAATTTAATAAAAGTAAGAGTCTAATCACTTATAATATTGGTAATTATTATCAAGATTTATACATACGCGACAAAGTTTTAAAAGATTTAGATTCAGCAGAATATTATTTCAATGAAACACTTCTTTATACCAATAATTTATTGAATGATAAAATTAGAGCAATATGTGATTTAGCATCCATTAAATTATTTAAAAAAGAGTATAAAAAAGCAGAAAGTTACTATAATACTGCCAACGCTTTAGCAAATGAAAAAAAATTCGTAAACGAGCAAATAACAATAAAATATAATCTAGGTTACTTAAATTATATTCAAAAAAAATATGAGAAATCGCTAATCTATTTTAGAGAAGTTGATTCAATTAGTAATTTAAAAAAATTTTATAGTGAAGAATTTTTAAAATCTAACTTTTATCAAGGAAAAATTTATTATTATTTAAAAAACAATGAAGAAGGATTAAAACATTTGAATATTTATTCTGAAGAATATAAAAAATATGAAAATAATATTATTAATCACGCTTTTAAGATTAATACCGAAATTAGCGCATTAGATATAAACAAAGAAGTTGAATCCTTAAAAAAAGTTATTGAAAAAGAAAACTTATATACTTCTTTATGGAAATCATTAGTAGTTATCATTCTTATTTCTCTATTGTTAATTGCATTTAAATTTTACTATGAAAAAAATAAAGCAAATCAGAAAGTTGAAAAACTATTAAATGAATTTAAAGCAAATAAAACTATAGATTCTAGTTTTAATATGGATCAAAAAATGGTTATTGATGATGATAAGGAAAAAGAAATATTAGAAAAACTAAAAACATTAATAGATAATAAATACTTTTTAAGCCAAGATTTTAATCAACAAAATGTAGCTAAGAAAATTAAAACAAATACTACTTATTTATCACAAATAGTAAACAAAAACTTTAAAAAGACATTTAGAGAATATTCAAATGAATTAAAAATTAATTATGCTATCCAAGAATTAATTAATAATCCTACTTACAGGAAATATTCTACACAAGCCATCGCTGAAAGTGTAGGTTTTAAGAATAATGTATCCTTTACTAAATCATTTAAAAAAAGAGCAGGTGTTTCTCCTGCTCAGTTTATTATAAAAATTAATAATACACAATAGATTATGGATTTCCAAGTTTTGGATTGTTTTTAGTTGGATCACCATCATCACCCATACCAGGTCCATTCGTAGTATCTGTATTTGTATCTGGAGGTGGTAGATTTCTCACATTCGGATCTAAATTTTCTAATTCTCCACCCAAAATATTTTTCTTTTGTCCAATAGTTAAACTATTCTCTGAAAAGGCATTTAAGGATAAAAACTTTACTTTCATATTTCTCATTTTAATTTATTAATGTAAAATTACAGATAATAATTGATTTAAAAACAATTCTTCTCCTTCGTTGACAATTCTCAGCAGTAACAAACACAATTACCTAAAAAACAATTCATTAACACAGAAAAACTATTATATTTTTTATAAAATGTGTACTACATTTTTTATAAAACATCTAATACTATGCTTTTTTTATGTCATTTTAATAAAGAGATTTGCCAAAGAAATAAAATTTTAGAAAAGACAAAATGAGATACAATTTCGAGTCTTATTAAAAATGAATTTTATATTAAAATAAAAATATTGTTGCAACACTAGTCAAAACTTTCAATTGACTTAAAAGGTTTGAAAGAAATTATTTAAACACAAATTTTATCAAATAACATCTAACAACAGATTTATTTAAAGTATTAATTTTTTAAAATAAACTTATGAAAAATATTTTTTTAAGAGTAGCTCTACTAATAGTATTTGCCTTTGCATTTAACTCCTGTTCACACGAAAGTATAAGTGAAGAACTACAAATGGAAAAAGATAACAATACAATGTTACAAAGAGATCCTGCAGACTCTAATAATAATGGTTCAAATGTATTTACACATTCAGATGCAGACAATCCGGATGGTGAAGCTAGTGGTGGAGGTGGAAGTTCAACACAATGTGTAAAAAATGAGTACAGTAATGTTAGTGAAAACAACAATACATATACAATGAAAGGAACAAAAGTTTTTCAAACAAACAATCCTGCATCTTTAATTTCCTTTTATATGGATTATGATGTTACTGTTGCAAAAAATGCCCAAGGAACATATTATTTAACAAATTCAGAAATTTCACTTGCGAAATATGATTGTGGACACCCATTTTTACAAGAAATAATATATTCAAGCAGATCTGCAGTTGTTGTTGGTAATAAATTGCATGTAATTATGAGCTTTCAAGCGGTTTATAGATATCCTTCTATTGATGAAAACCCAGAACCAGATGTATACAGAGAAAATTTTAGTTCGACTAAAGTTTTTGATTTACCATAAATAAATAAAAAAGGCTATTCAAAAGAACGAATAGCCTTTTTTAATAGATAATTATTGATAAAAATAATTTTTATCACATAACAAAAATAATTTGTTTAGCTTATTATATTATTTTACTGGAATATTTTCTAAAATTTCCAATACAAATTTCCAGTATTTTTGAGCCGAAGAGATACTTGCTCTTTCATCTGGACTGTGTGCACCATGAATGGTTGGTCCAAAAGAAATCATATCCATGTCTGGATAATTCGTCCCTAAAATACCACATTCTAAACCTGCATGACAAGCCACTACATGGGCTTTACTTCCATTTTGCTTTTCATAAATAGTAGTTAGCACATCTAAAATTTCAGAATTAGCATTTGGTGTCCAACCAGGGTAACTTCCTGAAAATTCTACTTCACAACCCATTAATTCGAAAGCAGAACGAAGTGCATTTGCCAAATCAAACTTAGCCGTTTCAACGGAAGAACGAGTCAAACATTGTATGTTTAATTTTCCTTCACCTACAGTTACTTTGGCAATATTGTTAGATGTTTCTACTAAGTTATCAAAATCAGCACTCATTCTATACACGCCATTATGTGCAGTATACAAAGCACGCACTAAATAATATTGTGCCATTGGAGGCATTACCTTAGCAGGAGTTGTTTCCGATTTTTCAATTACAATTTGTAAATTCGGTTCTGTCGTTTTTAATTCTGTTTTAATTTCCGAAATAATATCTTGCATGTCAAAAACGAAAGCTTCATCATAAACATTAGCAATAATTACCTGAGCCACGCTTTCTCTTGGAATTGCATTTCGTAAACTTCCCCCTTTAATAGAGGCAATTTGTAAACCAAAATTATCAAAACCATCAAACAACAAACGATTCATAATTTTGTTTGCATTTCCTAATCCTTTATGAATATCCATACCAGAATGACCTCCTTGTAATCCTTTCACGGTAATAGTATATCCAACTGAACCTTCAGGAGTGTCTTCTTCATCGTATTCTGCTACAGCTGTAACATCTACTCCACCAGCACAACCAATATCAATTTCGTCATCTTCTTCCGTATCTAAGTTTAGTAAAATTTCACCTTCAAGCATACCGCCTTGCAAGCCCATAGCACCTGTCATTCCCGTTTCTTCATCTATCGTAAATAACGCTTCAATAGCAGGATGTGGAATATCTTTACTTTCTAAAATAGCCATAATAGTTGCTACTCCTAACCCATTATCAGCTCCTAAAGTAGTTCCTTTGGCACGAACCCAATCACCATCAACGTACATTTCAATACCTTGTGTATCAAAATCAAAAACGGTATCGTTATTTTTTTGATGCACCATATCTAAATGCGATTGCATGACAATGGTTTTTCTGTTTTCCATTCCTGAAGTGGCTGGTTTTTTTATAATGACATTTCCAACTTGGTCTTTTATGGTTTCAAAGCCTAATTTTTTTCCAAAGTCCATCATAAAAGCAATCACACGCTCTTCTTTTTTTGAAGGTCTGGGTACTGCATTTAAATCGGCAAATTTGTTCCAAAGTGCTTTAGGCTCTAAGTTTCTTACTTCTTGACTCATGTTACTTTATAATTTCAAGGTTTTAACATGCCAAAGTTACAAAGTTTAAATGCTTTACTAAATGATTTCTAATTATATTTACGTTTAAAATTGATGCTTTGAAGAAAAAATATATTTTACCGCTTTCTTTACTCCTACAAATTCTTATTGTAAAATTAATTGCATTATTTCCAGAAAGTGTTGAAAAGTGGTACAGTAACGGTTTATATCCAAAAATTGCCTTTGTTTCTAGAAACAGTTTGGGTTGGATTCCTTTCTCTATTGGAGATCTCCTCTATTTTATTCTCATCTTTTTTCTGCTAAGGTGGTTTTGGAAAAACAGAAAAGGATTTTTTAAAAATTGGAAAACCAATGGATTAACCGTCATGAGTTGGTTTGCGATATTCTATTTCTTCTTCAATATTTTATGGGGTTTGAATTATTATCGGGTTCCATTAAACAAAAAATTAGATATTCCAAAAGAATACACCTTGGCACAATTAGAAGCTTTCACCGATAAAATGATTCGCAAGACCAATGCTTTACAAGAGAAAATTACGGGTACTGATTCGTTAGCAGTAACGATTCCTTATACGGAAGCAGAAATTTTTACATTAGCGATAAAAGGGTATCAAAACTTACCCGAAAACCTAAAAGAGTTTCAATACAAGCATCAAAGTATAAAAGGTTCGTTATTGAGTTATCCGTTAAGTTATATGGGTTTTGGTGGGTATTTGAATCCGTTTACCAATGAAGCTCAAGTAAACACTCTAAAACCCAAATACAATTGCCCGATGACTACCTGTCACGAAATGGCACATCAAACTGGTATTGGAAGCGAAAGTGAGTGTAATTTTATTGGTTTTCTAGCTGCAATAAAAAATGAAGATATTTATTTTCAGTATTCCGCTTATAATTTTATCACACGTTATTGTTTAGGAAATTTAGAAAAAATGGAAGAAGGCAAAAGCAAACCTTTTTTTGAAAAACTCAACAAAGGAGTGGTAAAAAACTTAGATGAAAACGAAGCCTTTTGGGAAAGTTACCACACTCCTATCGATACCTTTTTTGAATATTTCTATGATAACTTTTTAAAGATGAACCAACAAAAAGACGGTTTAGAAAGTTATAGTAAATTTGTGGGTTTGATGATTGGGTATGAAGAAATTAGTGGTTAGTGAAGAGTGATTAGTTTTCAGTTAATACTTTGAAATAAAACATCACAATTGTAATAGTAATAACTTAAAACCATTAAGTCATTTGGTTTAACAATCTTAATCACTTGCCAATTATATTTTTCAACATGAAAATTAATAATACCAAAAGGAGAGTCATCTTTTAATTTTATAATTGGTAGTGCATTTCCATCTATAAATTGCTCTACAATAATTCCAGTAGAATTAGTTAGATTATTTTCTCTTTGAATATTTCTAACAATCATTCCAACAACTAGTTCTTGCCATGAAACATTAATCCATTCTGAAGATTGAATAATTTTATTTACTTCATTAATAGTCTGTTGAACTTTTAATATTTGTTTGTTTTTTTGTATTTTATTTTCACGAATTAATAAAATTTCACCAGAAACCTCATTTAAATTTTTAATAAAAAAATCTTCCCAATTTTCAATGGCTTTTTCAATTAACTCATCAAAATCACAAATAAAATTATCATTAAAATCTACAATATCAGCCTTAAATTGAACATTAGAATCCATTATATTATGATAGACCTTCGATAAGGGAAAATTTATATCCCAGGATTTTCTAATATTTGTAATTTTTGGGTCTAATTTAGACCTTCTAGTTTTTGTTAATGGATAACCATGCTTCTCTGAATTAGATAAATCAGCTATTATAGATAAGTGAATTGAGTCATCAATTATCATTTCAACAACTTTTTGATTTAAATTTCTCTCAGATAAAAATTTTTTTAAATTATCTTTTATATTTGCTATATTATGAATAATGAGGATAATTCTATTAAAAAAATCTAACTTTTCATCTTCAGTTGTAATCCCTGCTCCCAATTTAACAGTCAAATATCTTTTACCGTTATTTTCTCCTTCTTCTGTAACGGGAATCATAGGTTGTTTAAAATCGTAATAAAGTTCAATCGCCTTATATAACAAAGATATTCTTTGTTGAATATTATTAAAATCCATATCTAAATCTCATCAGTAGTAAAAGTGGCGATTTGTTTCTTTTTATAAGGTCTGATGATTAACCGAGCTTCTCTGTCAAAACGAACATAATTATACACCCAATTTAAAAAGACTACCGCTTTATTCTTAAAACCAATTAGAGAAAAAAGATGTACAAACATCCAAACAAACCAAGCGAAAACACCCGAAAAATGATAATGGGGTAAATCGACAACCGCTTTATTACGACCAATGGTTGCCATAGAGCCTTTGTCTTTATATACAAAAGGTTTCATTTCTTTTTTATCTAATAAACGCGCTAAATTTTCAGACAAATGTTTGCCTTGCTGAATGGCAGGTTGTGCCATCATAGGATGTCCTTGTGGATACTCTTCTAAAGACATGGAAGCAATATCTCCAATAGCAAATATGTTATCATAACCTTCTACTTGGTTGTAAGCATTCACTTTAATGCGATCGGCTCTTGCTATTAAAGAATGTACATTAAGGCCGTTAACCAAAGCACCTTGCACACCTGCTGTCCAAATTACTGTAGCACTATCAAAAGTTAAATCGGAATTAGTGGTTACTACTCTACTGTCATACCCTGTCACACGTACATTTTTCCAAACACTTACTCCGAGTTTAATTAAAAACTCTTCCGCTTTTTGAGATGCATTCTCACTCATGGTATTCAAAATACGATCACCACTTTGAATGAGATTGATTTCCATTTTTCGAATGTCTAAATCAGGGTAATCTTTTGGTAAAATGGCCTTTTTCATTTCTGCCAATGCACCAGCAAGTTCTACACCTGTTGGTCCACCACCCACTAAAACAAAGTTCATTAAACTATGTCTTTCATCGATATCATTAGTTAATAAAGCCTGTTCAAAGTTTTCTAAAATAAGACTACGAATGTTTAAGGATTGTGGAATCGTCTTCATGGCCATGCAATTGCGTTCCATTTCTTTATTCCCAAAAAAGTTCGTTTTTGAACCGGTAGCAATTACCAGATAATCGTATTTTAATTCACCAATATCGGCAATAATTTTATTGTTATTGGAATCAATTTCTTTTACGTCTGCTAAACGAAAGTAAAAGTCTTTATGCTCTTGTACTACTTTACGAATAGGATATGCAATAGAATCGGGTTCTAAACCACCTGTAGCAACTTGATACATTAAAGGTTGGAAATTGTGGTAATTATGTTTGTCTAATAATACCACTTGCACTTTTTTATTTCTTAATCTTTTGGCTAAAGCGATGCCTGCAAATCCTCCTCCTATAATTACAATTCTAGGAAAACTACTACGAGGTATATTCATTTTTGAGATACTTAATTTGGTATACCCAAAGATACGCATTTATTGATGGATTTTATACTATTCAAAAAGCATTTATGAAGTCACTTGAAGGAATAAATAGTTATAAGTATTGAAATGAATCCTTTAAAAATTGAAATTGCTATTCAATTTGTTATTGCCATTGTTATTGTTATTGTTATTGCTATTGCTATTATATTTCTAGCCCTGATAGTAGTGGAAATCTTTTTGAAATCCTTTTTTTATTTTTGTTAAAAGGACAAAACGACCGTAGGAAGTTCTTGTGCTTATTAGAAAAATACAAAATGATTTCAAAAAATTGTAACGAATAGCAGGAAATGGCTACTTATAGTTCTATGAATCCAACATCGGAAGAAATTTTTGTAAAACAGTTGCAGGAAAATCAGAATATAATCCACAAGATTTGTCGGTTATATACTACTGATGAGGATGCGCATAATGATTTGTTTCAGGAAATCACCATCCAATTATGGAAGGCTTTTCCTAAGTTTAGAGGAGATTCAAAATTTACTACTTGGGCATATCGTGTAGGTTTAAATACCGCTATTACCTTATACAGAAAAAAGAAAAAATCAATAAATACTATAGAATTTGACAGTACTTTTCATAAAGTAAAACAAGAAGATTACAACTATGAAGAGGAAGAGCAGTTAAAACTCTTGTATAGTGCCATAAGCGAGTTGAATGATATAGAAAAGGCATTAATATTTTTATATCTAGAAGATAAAGACTATGCTGAAATTTCAGAAACACTTGGTATTAGCGAAGTAAATGCCAGAGTGAAAATGAACAGAGTGAAAGGAAAATTAAAAAAAATATTAAATCCGTAATTGAATGGATGAATTAGAAATATTAAAAAAAGATTGGAAAAAAAGAGAACATTCCTTTAACCAACTTACCGAAAAAGACATTTATAAAATGCTTCATAAAAGATCTTCTTCTATTGTGAAATGGATTTTAATTATCAGTATTTTAGAGATTGTCTTATGGCTTACTTTAAGCTTCTTTACAACAGATGAACATTATTTCAAAACACTTGAAATGTATCATTTAAATAAAATTATACCAATAATTACTATTATTAATTATGGTATTATTATTTTCTTCATCTTTCAGTTTTATAAAAATTTTAAAAATATTAATACTACTGAAACGGTAAAAAAACTAATGCAATCCATCATTAAAACTAGAAAAACAGTAAAATACTATGTATGGTATAATCTAATGATGTCTTTTATTCTGTTTATTCTTGTTTTTACATTTCAATTTAAATATGATCCTAATTTAAATGAAGTCATTGAAAAAGCGACACAAAATGTAAATCCGAATGTATTCTATACTCTCTTATTTGCAGCTTATACCGTTTGCGTATTAATTATTATAGGTGTGATATGGTTATTTTATAAACTACTGTATGGTATTTTATTAAAACGATTGAATAGAAATTACAAAGAATTAGAAAAATTAGATTTATAACTAAATATATTTCATTATGATACGAATTATTGTAGACTTAGTTAAATTTTCTGTAGTATTTGCCCTTATGATTTTTAGTTATTTAGCCAATGCACAAAAATTGGAAAATAGTTTATTATGGAAAATTTCTGGTAATGGTATTGAAAAACCATCCTATTTATATGGAACCATGCATGCCGTATGTGAAACCAATATAAATGATGCTGTTTTAAAAGCATTTGATGAAACTTCGCAATTATATCTTGAGATTGATATGGATGACCCTAATTTACAAGCTACCATGATGCGTAAAATAATGATGAATGATGGGGTAACTATTAGTTCTTTAATAACGAAAGATGAAGCAAAAAAACTAGATACCTTCCTAAAAGATAATATTGGTTTTTCTTTACAAATGATAGATACATTCAAACCCTTTATGATTAGTTCTATGTATTTACCAAAATTATTGGATTGTCCTATGAAAGCGGTTGACATGGAACTTATGAAAATTGCTAAAGAGCAAAATGAAGAGATTTATGGATTAGAATCTATTGAAGATCAAATGAACGTTTTTGATAAAATACCCTACAAAATACAAGTAGAAGAACTCTTAAAAGCTTCCAATGATAATTTAATTTCAGATAAAGATGAAATGGCCAAAATGCTTGCCGTTTATAAAAGCGAAAATATTGAAGGTATGTTATCAATATCAAAAGAATCGGAAAGCAAGATGTTTACTGAATATGAAAATGATTTAATAGTGCAAAGAAATAAAAACTGGATTCCTGTAATTGAAGAAACGACTAAACTAAAACCCACTTTTTTTGCTGTTGGTGCAGCTCATTTAGCAGGTGAAGAAGGAGTTATTAAATTACTTAGAAAAAATGGATATAAAGTTGAAGCTGTTAATTAAAAATATTACAATAGAAAACTTGACAAGAGGATAATTAATCCTCTTTTTTTATAGCTCTACTTTTAGGAAAGTTGGTATCATTAGATACCTTCAGCTTTTACTCCATGATCTATCTATCTCTAATTCTAATGATCTTTTGGTTTATTTCTCAAGTGTAAAGAATTATTCCAATAAAATCAACTGGATTTTAGATATCGCTAGTGTTTTAAAAGACAAAACTATTCCTAAAAGACTAGATGAACTAGTTAAATTAAAAGGTATTGGTCGAAAATCAGCCAATGTTATTTTAAGAGAAACCCATCAAAGCCCTGAAGGCATTCTAGTTGACTTACATGTTTTACGAGTGGTGCCTCGATTTGGATTAACTCCACAATATAAAGACGCCAATAAAA
>NZ_JAMXLB010000001.1:2787844-2980093 GCF_024054195.1 Flavobacterium sp. NRK F7
CTTTTTCGTCCATTTTCCAAAGCCAATAATCTAAATCGCCTTTGTTGTTATCTTCTTTATTTCCGTTTTTACCAGAAATAGAGCTTCCTGCCAGAATAAATCCATAATCTGGTGTAGGAATCGCATCGTACAAAAATTCGGCATGTTTGCCTCCGTAGGTTTTTTCCCAAAGGATGTCTTGGGCATAAGTAAATGAGCTCGCTAAAAGAAAGGCAAACCCATAGAATGAGGATTTTTTTATCATAAGTATAACATGTAATTTTTACTCGTGTGCAAAACTAGGTCTTCTTACCTATAGCAATCAATACGTATTTATACGTATTTTTCATACTTTCTGCTACGTATAAATACGTACTTTTTGAATTATCTCTATTCTATAGAGTAGTAAAAAAGCTAAAAGGTTGGTTAAAAGACTTTTATTTTTCTGCAACAAAAATAGTCCGCCCATTTTTTAAAAAACAGGAATATTTTACATTTAACTATGATTATATAAAAACTGTAATTTGTGTTAAAATTTAAATATATTAGTTACACCGTTTATTGGAATATGGGTCTAGGTAAATAGACGTAAATTTGTAAACCTTTTGTGTCTTTTTTGTAATCAAAAAAACTAAATATACATAAGCTTTTAATTTCTGTATTGGGAACTAAAATGCGCTTTAGAATAATAAATCAAAAACCACTCCCTTACAGAGTGGTTTTATGATATCTAGAGGATACCTATTTCTATTTTAAAGAATAGCTCAGTGCTTATAATTATACGTTTTTAGAGTATATAAAATAGCTTTGAGGTTCTAATGAATCGCTTTTTGCTTCAAATGAATACCTTTTAGCTTATTAATAGAAGCTTTGAGGTTGTAATGATAATCTTTTAGCTTATTGATAAAGGCTTTTTGCTTATAATTAATACCTTTTAGGTTATAAATAATAGCTTTTTGCTTATAATTATAACCTTTGGGGTTATTAATCAAAGCTATTAGATTGTAATTAATATCTTTTAGGTTTAAATTAAAAAACCACTCCTTAACAGAGTGGTTTTATTTTGATTTACTTACCGGGCACGGAAATCATTTCCGCGCTATTGGCTTTTTTATAATTTATTTTAACTAAATTAAGGCAATGCAACCGAAACTTTCCCATTTAAAACGGATCCATCTCTTAAAGTCATATTACAAAAAATTAGTGTCAAGGTTATTCCATCATTTACAACAAATAAATCAGTCTCTGTTGTAGAACTATTACCAATTAATACTTGATTTGACGATTTTACAACTTCTTTATTGTATTCTGTAATATCAAAATAATAATCAACACCAAAATATTGACCTGTCTTTGGATAACCATTATTCAATTCGTTAAAATTTATTTCATAAATATTTGGCCAAGTCCCAAATTTGATACCAAAATTACCTTCATCACAACACGAAGGGTCATTAATTTCAGGATAAACATTTCTCCAAACACCTGAAATACTTACATAATTATTCTGTGATTGTGAGCAAGGAATTTCAGATGTAGTAAATTCTTTCCAATTATCAGTTTTAAAACTCCCATTTTCAGCAAAACAAGTATAATAATATGTTGTATTAGGTTGTAATGAATTAATCGTAGTATTAAAATACTTTTTATAAGGTTCATATGCTACATTTTGATCAACCAAAATAAATTGATCGTTACTAGAATCATTTATGCTTCCCGTTCTAAAAACAAATCCAACTTTATAGGTACCAGGACCTTGATAGTAATTATTAGTATTATCAATAACTCCATTAAGAGTAACTGAGTTTTGTGAAATATATGTGACATACGATCTTACTGGTGGCACTTCAGTAGCTTCATTCCCATTAGTATTCTCACTGTCAATAACACTACAAGAATTAAAAAAAATTACTACAAAGAATAAACAGATTATTTTTTTCATTTTAAAAGAAGTTTATTGTTAAAACATAATAGTTGCAAAACTAATGATTTTATATCTTTCTTTTCAATGCTATTTTTCATTTTGTTTTTTATAGTGTTTAAACATTACAAAAGTATTTTAATCCTTAAACCCAATTAGCTTAGATTTACATCGTTAATTCGGCAGTAAGCCTATAGCGTGGATTTACATTTAGTGCTAATTATCCTAGTAAAAATCTCATTCTCAAAAATAAACAAAAAAACCACTCTTTTTAGAGCGGTTTTATCTTTAACTACTTTCCAAAAAATTACATATTTCCTTCAATCTTAATTATTTTTCTAAATAAGCCCATACAAAATTAGGATGATGACCGTCTCTACGCACCATTTTTACCCACAATAAGGTCATGTGTTCTAAATGCAACGCTTGATCTAATTTCCCGGTATCCAATGTTTCAAAACCCATATCGGTATTTATTTTAGAAATAACTTCTTTTGATTGTAGGTCATTACCTGCTATCATCATAACGGGTTTTACAGTGTAATTAGAATAAGAACTGTCTATCAAATTTTCAAACCCATAAATAGTAAACGCTTTTACCACTTTCGCATCTGGTGCCCATTCTTGCACTTTTTCACTACCTGAAATCTCACTATTCAATCCGTGAGAAATATCTGGTCCTACCGGATTGGTACAATCGACTAAAATTTTACCCTTGAATTGGAGTTCTTTTAAAATTGTTTCATTCGCTTGAAAAGGCGTTGCTAAAAATACAATGTCTGAAGTAGCAATAGCTTCTTGAATGCTTTGTATCGAAAAAGCGGAATTCTTTTGCAGTGCCAATTGTACTGTTTCTGAATTTTCATCATTACTGGCTATGCAAATTTGATGTCCCTTTTGTTGTAATTGGTTGGCAATGGCAAAACCTACATTCCCAATACCTATAAATGCTAGTTTCATACTTTTTACTTTAAATTAATAGATAATCTCAGCGTCAAAATTTTCTGGTTGTTGTTGGTATAATTTCCAATATTGCTCGGCAATCGCTTTAGGGCTATAAACAACATCTTTTTCATTTACAAAACCTGTAATCGTAAGTTGTGCTATATGAACGTTTGTGCCTATTGCTTTTTTCTGAAAGGCTTGTACTACATTGCGTAATGCTGCTTTACCAACGCTTAATGAAGTCCATTGGTCATCTCCAGCCAAAGCGAAGCCACCATTGGTTACAAATAATTTCCCTTTATTTTCATTTAAACAAAAGGGAAGTACCGTTTTCATCAAATTAAAATAACCACCAACAGTGGTGTTCATTTCATTGGAAATAGTTTCCCAAGTTTGATCCAATATGTCCATTACCGAAACGGCTGCCGCGTTATATAAAATAACAGCTGCATGTCCTTCATTGTCTTTAATTTGTAGCAACGCTTTTTTTAAATCAGCTTCATTTCCTACATCAGCAACTGCATATGAAGCTTCAATACCTTTTTTAGCCAATTGCATTACTTGATGCTGTAACTTTTGTTCGGTTCTAGCAATTAAAGCTACTTTAAAATTTTCATGTCCGAATTTTTCTGCTACTGCTTGACTAATTCCTGGTCCTGCTCCTAGTATTGTTATTAACTTTTTCATTGTCTAAAATGAATTTATTTTTTAATTTGATAACTAATTCTTTCAATCTGAACCCCATTATTTACTATTCCTAACTATATTTAGGAACTCTTGCGGTTTCACAACAAAGGGCAAGTGAGAGGTTTCCATTTCATATACTTTTTTTACACCACCGTTATTTTGAATCATTTTTTGTTGCAAATCATAGGGTACAGCATTATCATTTTTAGTACTGATATAATATTTCGGAAGTTTCTCAAATTTTGAACTTAGTTTAACGCTATCGTTGAAACCTTTTACAGGTTCAGGCCTGTGGTATTTTTTTAGAATCTCTTTCATATACTCTGGACAATCTGCACAAACCATAGTAGGTAAAGCTTCTTTTTTAATTGAAACTAAAGTATAGTCTTTATTAAATTCAAAAATTTCAATTGGTTTATCCCCATAAAAACCAGTATTGATTGCTTGAATACTCTCACCGTTTTTAGGCAAATAGGCCGCTACATAAATTAATTTTTCAATTTTATGGGGTAGGTTTTCAGCAACCTGACTAATGATAACACCAGCCATAGAATGTCCTACCAAAATAACTTTCCCTGATTGGCTATTAATAACATCTGAAACTGTTTTCACGTAGTCCTTTAATCCTACGGCAACTCCATACGTACTATCTGCTCCGTGTGCTGGCAAATTGACCACAATTACATTGGCGTTTTTAGCTAAATCATTACGTACAAAACCCCAAGCACTTTCATCTGACCAAGCACCATGTACAAATACATAAGTGGGATATCGCTTTTTATCTTCTTCCAATGCTTGTAAAACTAATTCTGCTGCTTTTGCTCCAGAATTTTGTTGTTGTCCCGTAATTAAATTTCCATCTTTTAGGGCAAATGAGTCAAACATATGTGCCACTTCAAATCTTGAATTAGGCATTTTACGGGCTTCATCTTCAATTCGGAAAGGTTGAATTTTCATGGCAACATAGGCATCTGCATAATTTTCTTCACTATTGGCAAATCCAGTCCATCTCTTTCCTTCAACTATATATTTTCCATTATCCAATTTAGCATCTAGTAAGACACAAGTTCCATGGCAAATTGCTGCTGTAGGCTTACCTGTTTGATAAAAATCAGAAACAAATTTCAAAATGCCAGGATTCTTATACATGGTATACATTGGACCTTGGCCTCCACATATAAAAATAGCTTTGTAATCATCAGGATTAACAGTAGCTAATTTTTTTGTATTATTTACTTGAGCCATTTTAGAGGCATCTTTTTTAAAACCCAAAGAAATATAATCAAAAGCGGCATATTTACTTTCATCTTCTGGATCACTAAACTGGTCAAATTCTAATTTTCCACCTTCTAAACTGGCAATATCAACAGTATAACCTGCTTCGGTAAATACCCAGTAAGGATGCGTAAGTTCAGAATACCAAACCCCGATAGGCCATCCCGTTTGTTTGCTAACAGATGGGTTACTCGCTATCATTAATATTTTTCCGTTATTACCTGCATTGTGTTGGCCATAGCTTACTGAATTGATCAGTAAGAGTAAGCCTAAAAAAAATGTCTTTTTCATCACTATTTATTTTAAATTTGTTCAACAAAATTATTGTAGTAACAATCTAAAAGCAATAACTACGTATCTTTGTAAGTAACTAACAAAAATGTAAGTATGCCAGATTTCATTAAAGACAAGCGTTTGTTTCACAATCCGGTTGAATTTGCCATGAATAAGATTGGTGGCACTTATAAAATGCCAATATTATGGCGATTAAAAGATAAAAAATGGCGCTTTAATGAATTGCAAAAAAGCCTTTCACATGCTTCGGATAGAATGTTATCCAAATCATTGAAAGAATTAGTAGAAGATGGTTTTATTACCAAAGAAATATTCCCAGAAGTACCTCCAAGAGTAGAATATGCAATTACAGAAAGAGGTATCAAATCAATAGCTATTATTGATGCCTTACGAAATTATGGTTTGGATTTAATGAACGATTTTGGAATAGAAAAAGAATAGTTTTTATTAAAAAAACTACCATCTTTCATAAACCACTCCATCGTCAACTGTAACTTCAGAAATTTCATTTTTGTCTAAAATAAAAGCCAAAGAAGTTACATCTTTAATTCTACTCTTATCCAGATATAGTGGCTTATCTTTATAATCATCGAGATTAATTTCGTCTAAGTAGGTCATAATTTCTAAAAAGACTAGCTTTTCACTTACACCAGAAAACGTTAGTATCCTTTTACTTTTCCTTCCTTTTGAAAACGATTCTAAATATGCACTTCTTTTATTAAAAAAACGCCGATTTATATCCTTTTTCAGGGATTCAAATGCTGTCTTTGTTATATGCATTTTTTTTAAAACTCTATCTCTATTTTTAAAAGTAGACGCTGCAATATCATAATTTGAAACTACATAATTATTAAAAGTAAAAGGACCATAATAAGGGTTTATGATATAGGAATCATATTCAGTAGTAACTGAATTTTTAGCTACGTTTCCAATACATTTTTTAAGAATAATTTTTTCTCTATTTATTCGTTCTTGCTCTTGATTTTTACAATTTATAAAAATTATAAAAAAGAAAAATAAATACCCTTTTAGAGTTACTAATTTCTTGATTGATTTCATCATTACTTTTACTTTTTTATGTAAAAACTTACTTTTAAATGTTTACCAATGCGAATCCTATTACCATTTAAATACAAATTTTTATTTGCTATGAATGAAACTACCCTCTCAAAATTGGTTTTATTTTGATCTACTTTGTGGGCACGGAAAACATTTCCGCGCTATCGAATTATTTGAAAATCAAATTTAGATAAACCATCAATTTCAGTTTGTATGTATGTTGATTTAGGAAAAATGCCTAAATCCATTCTTTTTTGAAATTCTTCAAAATTTGATGTTACTAATAAATCTTTTTCATCGGTGTTAAAATAAATACTAAAATTCATCTTGACATATATTATTTATAGCGTGGATTATAATCTTTTCTCAAAAATAAATAAAAAACCATTCCTCTAAAGAGCGATTCTATTTTTAGCAACTTTGTGGGCACGGATTGTAAATCCGCGCTATCAGGTTTTATTTTGATTTACTTTGTGGGTACGGATTGTAAATCCGCGCTATCGGGTTTTATTTTTAGCTACTTTATAGGCACGGAAATCATTTCCGCGCTATCGTGTATCACCATATTTCTAAATTATCATCTAAGTTTAAGGATAAGAAATGATTTTTATTAACTCCGTTTTTATTAATTAAATATAATTTTTTCTTTTTATCAAATAATTATCGACATAATCAAAATCAGATTCTTTTACTTTTGGTCTTAATAAAGTATCCTTTTTTATATTGAACAAATCAGATTTTAAAATTAAGGTATCTTTTATTCTTTTCCAATTCCCTTTTATTTCATTCTGGTTATAACGAAAAAAATATTGAAATGAATTATCGTCATTTAAATTCAATATTGTAGAGGGTTTACCATACAACATGTAATTTGACTTGTAAGAATTCTGTAGACTTGTTTTACAGCTGATTAGTAAAAAAGTTAGTATACAAAAAAGAATTGTATTAATTATTTTTTTTTCTTTTTCCATAATATGTTTGTCTATTAACCCCGATAGCGCATTCTAGCCTGAGCATATAAAATAAATCTTCTATTATCTATTCTGATTAATTTTTTACGTTTAATTTCAAATTTAATTGTGTCTAAAAATGGTCTAAACTCAGTAACCCTCACTTTTTCTCCATCAAATTCTACCTCATTACTTTTTTCAATATCAGGATTAAGAATTAAAGTTTTTTTATCTATAGTCCATGTACCCAATGTTTCTCCTGAACTACCAGATGAAATTGCGTTTAAGGAGTATCTGTTATTTTCATCTAAAGACAGAATTAGATTATATGAATTATTTTCTTCTTTATTTAACACATAGTTTTCTTGAATTTTTTTTGAAGAAACGCTACATGAAATAAGAGAAAAAAGAATTACTATATTAAATATTTTTTTCATAAAATTAATCATTTGTAACCCTGATAGCCCATATTTACAATTCGCGTGAATAGCCTTCATAAAGAAATTATCTTTTCCCAAAAATAAACAAAAAAACCACTCCATAACAGAGTGGTTTTTTACTATTTCCTATTTGCAATTCAAATTAGGAATTAGTTCGTATATAAATTAAGGCCGCAACCATTAAAATACATGATAAAAATAGGCCAATTTCGTTAAGGGTGATATTTCTGTTTTTCATAAAATTCGGTTTTAGAGAAAGGAATGCCACTGCTTGATATCCTTTCTTGATGATATATAGTGTTTTTTTCATTGTTGTTTGGTTTGTCTTTTTTTAGAAAGTCGCTACGGAATTGTTCCGACTCGGTTCCAAATCATTATTTTGCTAAACCATCCTGTTAAGACTTTTAATTTCATAGTGTTATCGTCTATTAATTTTAGTAAAGCTTCAAATTCTGATCCCTCGCTTTCGTCAAAAAAAGTACCGCCATATAACTTCGTGGGGGTCTTTTTAACCATTTGAATTAAGATGACTTTTCCTAAAGTTTCTTTATTCTCGCTGGCTTTTATCTTCGCATAATAATAGGGTTCCTGTTTGTAAATTTCAACCTTTAATTTCCCTTGATTGGTTTGCCAATCGCCTACAAATTGATCTTGTCCTATCGCTTGCCCCAAGAAGGCAAATCCTATAAAGAAGAGAAGTATGTTTTTTTTCATGATTGCTACGTTTATATGTTTTTATTTTGAACTATTCGTTTCAGAATTAAATCTAATTGACTCATTATTAATTTATTTATCCAACTATAATTTGAAATAATCGTTCCAGAATAACAATTAAAAAAAAGAGAAATTCCCTTCTTTAATCTGAAACACTCGTTTCAAAAAACATCTTAAAAAAACATTATTTACTAATGTTCTTTATTAAAAAATTGGCCATTTTCTTAATCTTAATTGGGTCTCTATGCAAAATATACGCTTGCTTCCATCCTGTAAAAGAGGTCATGATATATTCTGCTAATAAACCTGGATCTTCTGTATCGTCTAAAGAGCCTTCTTGCATGGCTTTTTGTACAATTTCAGTAATAAAGCCAATGAAAACCGCATTCTTTTTAGTCAATAAATTTCTAACATCTACATCTTCTGAAGCCATCTCGAAAATCGACTTTACGCCTAAACAACTCTTTTCAGTATCTACTATAGAAGCGACCTTATCGTTAATAATATTGGTTAACGCTTGCATGGCAGACTTCTCTTGCGCTACTTTTTGCTGTAATTCACACAAACTAGCTTCAAAATAAGTAGTAATACATTTCATGAACAGCTGATGCTTGTCTCCAATGGTATTGTACAAACTACTTCTATTAATTTGCATCGCATCTACAAGGTCTTGCATAGAAGTAGCATTGTAGCCTTTCTCCCAAAAGACATTCATTGCTTTTTCAATCTTTTCAACTTCATTAAATTCTACACAGCGCGCCATATATCTTTCTAATTATGGTTACAAAGATAAATCTTTTTTTGAAACGAGTGTTTCAGAATAAGAAAATTTATCTCATTTTTTTCTAATGGTGCTATAAAGAAAATTGATAATGCGTTACTTCCCACCTAAATTATAAATCTTCTGAATCTGCTTTAACTTTTGCTCGAAATTAATTTGTAAGTCAATCAGCTTTCCCGATTTAATATCGAAAACCCAACCGTGAACAATGGGAAAACCACTGTTCAAATAATGTCTTTGAAGCACTGCAGTTTTAATCACATTCAAACATTGTTCTTCTACATTAATTTCTACCAATCTTTTGTAACGCTCGGTTTCATCAGAAATGGCATCTAATTCTTCTTCATGCAAGCGATATACATCTCTAATATTACGTAACCAAGGGTTTAAAACACCTAAGTCTTTGGCTTCCATAGCTGCTTTTACACCGCCACAAAAATAATGGCCGCAAACGACAACATGTTTCACTTTTAAATATTCAATAGCATATTCAATTACCGATGCCGAATTGTTATCGTTATTGGGAACCAAATTCGCAATGTTACGGTGTACAAACATTTGTCCGGGTTCTACTCCTGTCATTTCTTCTGCGGTAACGCGACTATCGCTACACCCTATATATAAGATTTCTGGAGATTGTCCTTCTGCTAAGTACTTGAAGAAAGAATCGTTGGTCGCTTTTTTACTACTAATCCATTCTTGATTGTTCTGAAATATTTGATTGTATAAATCCATGGTATTGTTTATTGCCACCAAGCGGTGTGATTTTGATTCGTTATTTTATGTATTGCTCCTAATTGTGGTACATGGTACAAACACTCGTGTTTTTCTGCAGCGGCTACAAAACGCACTACAGGATCGGTCCAGGTGTGTTGTGCTAAAGCAAAACCTGCCCAATGGACGGGCATCATGTTACACACCCCAGCATCAATAGCAGCTTGCACCGTTTCTTCTGGAAACATATGTATCTGACTCCAGTTTTCGTTATACTGACCGCATTCCATAAAAGCAAAGTCAAAAGGCCCTAAGCGCTTCCCAATTTCATTAAAATGTGGTCCGTAACCGCTATCCCCACTAAACCAAATGTTTTCAGTAGGGGTTTTCAATGCCCAACCTCCCCATAAAGATTTAGCTCTATCGGTTAAACCTCTTCCTGAAAAATGTCGTGTGGGTGTAAAAGTTATTTGTATATCTTGAAATAGTATTTGTTGCCACCAGTCGAATTCCGTGATGCTTTCGGGTTTTATATTCCACTTCACTAAATGTCTTTTCACTCCTAAAGCCACATAAAACTGTTTCACTTTCGGTTGCAACTTTTGAATGCTATCGTAATCCAAATGATCGTAATGATCGTGAGACAAGAGTACGACATCTATTTCAGGTAATTCATCTATAATAGCCAATGTATTTTCAGAAAAACGCTTGATGGGAAAAGGTGCAATAGGTGCTGCATTACTGCCAAACATCGGATCAATTAAGATGTTTTTCCCTTGTATTCGCAAGAGCACTACCGAATGTCCGTACCAAATGTAACGCACCTCATGGTCGTCGGTTACAAATGCCTCTTTATCAAAAGGTAAAATCGGCAACGGTTGTAAAGGTTCTCTATCTTTCTTGTCACAAAATTGTTTGTACAATAACTTGGGTAACGTTCGTATGGAAATAGCCATAGAAGTGGGTATGCTATTTACAAAATGTTCACCATCCCATTGTGGAGATTGCTCGTACTGTTGTATATCAGCTTTGGTAGGTTTAGCACCAAATTGTTTGCGCATGCGTGATGATTTATAGTCTGTTCTAAGTAGCAACTAAGATAGAAATTAATCGCTTTCCCATTCTCAATTTTAGCTTAATTTTAGGGTTTGTTTTTAAGTTCTTAGTTTTAGGTTGTAAGTTCTAAGTTGTAAGTCTACAGTCGCAGTTTACAGTCGCAGTGTTCAGTCTCAGTTATCACTAATTCCTAATTCCCAATTCGTAATTCCTGAAATAGTAATCATTACTTAACCTTAAAATCATTGTAACTTAATGTAATTCTCGCTTATTTGTAAGTTCATTTAATCTTAACTAATGCTGGTTCGTTTTATCTTACTGTTTCTGTTAACCACCACTACACTATTTGCCCAAAAGGATTGGGTCGAAACACAACTGAAAACTAAAAAAAAGGGATTAGACCTTGCTTTACAAAATAAAAACAGTCCAGACATCGCGTTAAAAATGCTTGAATTAGGTACTATTTACAACCAGTATGGGCTGTATGCCAATGCCTTATCCTATTATCAAGACGCATTAAAACAAATACAAACGAATAAAAAAGACACACTATTGGTTCAAATTAATAATGCCATTGGTAAAGTCTATCATGCCATGCATAAATACGAACAGGCCTTACCTTTTTTACAGGAAGCATCAACAGCAGCGAAACAATTAAAATACACCAAAGGACAAGCCTTAGCTTTTAGTTTACTGGGTGAAAATGCAGAAAAAAGAGGTGAATATAAAACTGCATTGGACTTTGAAAATAAGAGTCTGGCTTTTTTGAATACCAAAACCGATGCGATTGAAATAGCAGTGGTTCATGAAAATATTGGTAGTATCTATGAAGATCTAGAAGAGTTTGATAAAGCGTATGGGTATTTTACTAAAGCGTACCAACTCCTTAAAGGTTCTCAATCGAAACAAGAAGCCAATGTTTTGAATAATCTAGGTGATGTCTACCGAAAAAAAAGAGAGCTAAAAAGAGGAATTCCGTTTACCAATTTATCGCTAACCTTAGCCCAAAAATTAAATGACAATCATCTCTTAGAAAGCGGTCACAAAGATTTAGCAAAAGCCTATGCCCTACTTTCCAATTATCAAAAAGCCTACGAACACAAACTCTTAGCCGACGAGTACAATCAAAAGGCGATTGCCAATGAAAATAAAAACCTAGTCAATCTCTTGCAAGCGGATTATAAAATCAATCAGAAAGAAAATCAAATAAAAATTCTGCAAGAACAAAATAAAGTAAGCCAAGCCAATCAGAAAACCCTACTCATTTTAGCAATAGCACTCCTATTTGTAATGGCTGTAGTGTATGTGTATTACCAAAAAAAGAGAAAAGCAACACTTAAAATTCAAAATTACAAACAACAAACCTTAAAAGCGGAATTGGAAAAAAAAGAAATTGAAGAAAAGAATTTACAACGGGATTTAGAATTAAAAACAGCTGCACTTTCTCGTTATAGCTTACACATAGCACAAAAGAATAAAATGCTATCCGAACTTTCGACCAAACTAAAAAATAGTATGGGACGCAAAAACGAACTCTTAGAAGTTAAAATTAAAGAGATTTCTAACGAAATTGACTTTGTACTACAACAAGAAAATGAATGGGAAGAATTTACCGTATTCTTTGAAGAAATACATCCCGATTTTATTAAAAAACTCTCTCAAATTGCCACCGAAAGCCTCTCTCCTGCCGAATTAAAACTGGGTATTTTATTACGACTGAATTTGTCTTCTAAAGAGATTGCAGCCATTCTTCGGGTTACACCTGATAGTGTGCGCGTAGCCAGACATCGTTTTAGGAAAAAACTACCTATCGATGCTAAAGCAGAATTGATCACTTTTTTACTCGAATTGTAAGAAAAAAATACTGTTTTTTTCTTAGGGTTAGTTTAATGTAAATAAAGTGTTATTGTTGCCTTCTTGTAACTTAAAAAAAAGAGTTTGTTGCCTCTTTGTTGCCTAGGCTAAAAATGAATAATCCCTTATGGGTCCTACATTTGTCGGAAATGTAAAACTAAAAAAAATGAGAAAACTGTGCTTTGTAAAAAGGCTATTTGTAACGTTATGTATTACCCTAATAACGTGTACTGCTATGGCTCAAAAAGGAAGTATTACAGGTACTATCGTAGATGAAAACAATTTCTACTTACCTGGTGCAACTGTTCTTATTACTTCTTTAAATAAAGGAGCTACAACCGACTTCGATGGTAAATTTTCGATGCTGGCTATTCCGGCAGGAACGTACCAACTCCAAATTTCTTTTTTAGGTTATGAAGATTTAGAACAAGAAGTAACTGTGTTAGAAAATCAAACAACTACACTTGCCATTGCCCTACAACCTAAAAGCGTAACGCTTAATGAAGTAGAAGTGGTATCCTATGGCTTAAGCGGACAGGCTAAGGCTTTAAATACGCAGAAAAACAACATCAATATTACCAATGTGGTTTCCACAGACCAAATTGGGAAATTCCCAGATGCCAACATTGGTGATGCGGTAAAACGTATTTCGGGTGTGACCATGCAAGTAGATCAAGGGGAAGCACGAAATATTATTGTTCGTGGTTTGTCTCCTCAATTGAATTCGGTTACGTTAAATGGCAGTAGAATCCCTTCCGCGGAAGGCGATAATAGAAACGTACAAATGGACTTAATTCCTTCCGATATGATCCAAACTATTGAGTTAACCAAAGCCGTAACACCAGATATGGATGGGGATGCTTTAGGAGGTTCGGTTAACTTAGTTACAGCAACAGCACCGCAACAATTCCGATTATCAAGTACTTTGGGTTCTGGAATTAGCTTTATTACTAACAAACGTATTTTAAATGGTGCGCTACTTATTGGCGACCGTACCAAAGACAAAAAATTAGGTTGGATGGTAGCCGCTTCTATTAACGATACCGATTTTGGTTCGGATAATATTGAAGCCGAATGGACCGATGAATTTGAATATTACACCGGTGTAGACGATGTAGATGGCGATCCTATTTTAGAGGAAGTTGACGTGAACCCATATACCAATGCTTTTGAAACTCGAAAATACTTGGTACAACGTGTGCGTAGAAGTTTTTCGGCCAATTTGGATTACCAAATTAATCCGAATCATAACTTGTATTTGAAATCGATGTACAACTGGCGCGACGATCGTGAAAATAGATACCGTACGTCTTATGAAATGCTTGATGCTGAAGATATAGAAGCGGGTGATTTTACCATTACCAATGGTTTTCCGTCACGCTTTCCTGCTGAAGTAGCCAAAGAAACCAAAGGAGGTATAGATAACAATAGAAACAAAAACCGTCGTTTGGAAGACCAAAAAATGCAAAATTATTCTCTAGGTGGAAAACATTTCTTAGGTAAAGTAAAAGCGGATTGGATGGTTTCGTATGCCAAAGCTTCGGAAGAAAGAAAAAACGAACGCTATGCTAAATATGAAACGGAATATACGGTAGTAAATGACTTTTCAGATAGTGAGTTCCCCATGTTGTCTGCGGAAAACACAGCTGATGCTAGTGCATTTGATGCTTTTGAATTTGATGAAATAACAGAAGAATATCAATATACGGAAGAAGAAGACGTGAATTTCTTTACGCACTTTGAACTACCGGCTTCTCTTTTTGGTACAGCCAATGGAACACTTAAGTTTGGAGCAAGAGGTCGCTTTAAAAACAAAAGTAGAGACAATAACTTCTTTGAATACGATTTAGAAAGTGCTTATTCTACTATGAATCTAACAGGTTTAAAAGACCTTTCGAATGATGCTTTCTTAGCGGGTGACAAATACAATTTAGGAGGGTATATCGATGCCAATTGGCTAGGTGCGTTGGCTTTAGTAAACGGTGAATCGGTGCCTTCTGAATTTTTAAGAGCCAATTATAACGTAAGTGAAAATGTATGGGCAGGTTATGTGATGACCACTCAAAACCTAACCGATAAATTACAAACCTTGATTGGTGTGCGTGTAGAAGCGACTCAATTAAAAGCAACGGGTAATCAAATTGAAGATGAAGACGATTTAGTAGGAACGGTTACTAAGGAAAATGCGTATACTAATGTGTTACCAGGGGTACATTTTAAATATGCTCCTAATAATAATACGGTCTTCCGTTTGGCATGGACCAATACGTTAGCAAGACCCAATTATGTGGATTTAATTCCTACTATTGATATTGTTTCTGGTGATGAAGAAATCTTTATTGGTAACCCCGATTTAAAAGCAACTACTTCGATGAACTTTGATGTTATTGGAGAATATTATTTTAAAAGTGTTGGTTTACTTTCTGGTGGTTTGTTCTTTAAAAAAATCAATGATTTTGTTTACCAATACCAAGAAGAAGCCTCTTCAGATGCATTGGGTATTGGAACAACAGGCTATCGGGTGTACCAACCTCTAAATGGGGATGCTGCTACTATTTTTGGTGCGGAATTCGCGTTCCAAAGACAATTGGATTTCTTACCCGGTTTTGCGAAAAACTTTAGTTTCTATCTCAACTACACCTTCTTAACTTCGAAAGCCACTGGAATACGCAATGAAGATGGTGAAGAACGCGATGATTTGGATTTACCCAATACCGCTCCTAATTTGCTAAATGCTTCCTTAGGGTATGCCAATAAGTATTTTAATGCGCGTTTCTCTGCTAATTTCTCAGATGCCTATATCGATGAAATTGGAGGGAATAGCTTTGAAGATCGGTATTATGACCAACAACTCTTTTTTGATTTTAATATTGGTATAAGCCTATCAAAAAAACTAAGTTTGTATGGGGAACTGAAGAACATCACCAACCAACCGTTACGCTATTTTCAATCGGTGCGCAGTAGAACCCAACAAGCCGAATTCTATGGGCAACGCCTAACGTTTGGTCTTAAGTATGACTTGTATTAGTTGAATTTAGAATTTAGAAGTCAGAAATTAGAAAACGAATCTGGTGTGTAGCTACTAATTTTTCGTCAGTTCGAGTGTCCCGATGACAATCGGGATGTATCGAGAACAAGAAAAATTGATAGCTAACAAACCTATACCATCAATATAAAAAACACCTAGTATTAAAATATCATTTAAAAACATGAAATCTATTTTTTATAGCATCCTATTACTGGCCGTATGCAGTTGCCAACAAAACACAAATATAGTAACCTTACCACCCGATGTTATTACGGAAACGACCCTTAATGATACCGATGATCCTGCGATTTGGGTCAACCCAAAAGATGCTTCTCAGAGTATTATTTTTGGTACCGATAAAGAAACCAATGGTGGTATTTATGCCTTTGACTTGCAAGGGAAAATTATAGAAGCCAAAACCATTCGTAATATTGAACGTCCAAACAATGTGGACCTCACCTATAACTTTACGCTTACCGACTCTACCAAAACGGATATTATTGCTTTTACCGAAAGAGAAAAAAACCAAGTACGTGTGTTTTCAGTACCCGATATGCAACCTTTAGACGGTGGTGGTTTTAAGGTATTTACCGATGCGACCCAACCTGACTTTCAAGCACCTATGGGCATTGCGATTTATCATGCACCCGTGAGCGATAAAGTGTATCTGATTGTAGGTCGTAAAACAGGGCCAAAAGAGAATTATTTGTACCAATATGAATTGGTTGCCAACGCCTCAGGAGTACAATTGCATCTGGTGCGTAAGTTTGGGAAATTTAGTGGTAAAAAAGAAATTGAAGCCATTGCAGTAGACAATGAAATGGGCTTTATTTATTATTCGGATGAGCAACACGGAGTACGCAAATACCATGCAGATCCTGAAAAAGGCAATGCGGAAATTAGTTTGTTTGGAACAACCGATTTTGAAAGTGATATTGAAGGCATTGCCATTGCGAAAACAGGAGCTGCATCGGGTTACCTGATTATCTCCGATCAGCAACGCGGCCTTTTTAATGTGTATGACCGTAAAACCAATGCGTTTATAACAGCAGTTAATCTAACTACTCTAGAAACCGATGGTTGTGATGTCGTAACCACTCCTTTAGGCAGTGCTTTTCCTAAGGGTATTTTTGTAGCGATGAACGATGCTAAAAACTTTTATGTCTATGATTTTGGGAAACTAGAACAAGCCATTTTAAATAGTATCCAAAAGAAATAGTAGCATTTTGTTGTGTATTTTTTTATAAAGCTGTCTGGTAGTCCTATCAGGCAGTTTTTTTATGTTTTCGGTTTTCGGTTGTCCGTTTTCAGTTGTCAGTTTTTAATCCTTCAAACTTTACACTTTATGACATTCCACTTTATGACATTCCACTTTATGACATTCCACTTTATGACTTTCGACTTTCGACTTTATGACTTGCGACTTTATGACTTTCGACTTTATGACTTTCGACTTTAATTTAAAATCAGGTAAAAGTACCTATGGCTTTTTGCGTATTAATTCCTAATTTTAGGTCGGCAATACAAAAACTAAAACCAAACACATGAAAAAAACAATTACTTTCCTCCTGCTCTTTTTAGGAACCTTTTATTTACAAGCTCAGATTGACACTAAAGTCTTTACCCTCGATTTAGGCAAACCCCATAAAGGTTCGTTGCGTGTACAAACAGAAGAAGAAGCTTCAGATAGTACAAAACAAAGCAAAAGCAAGCAAGCGGATGACGACGATGATGATGATGACGATGATGCTACAATCCATACCAATAAGAAGTTGGTCATCAAATCCAGAGAATTATTAGCCTTCAACCTCATCAACGGAAATCCGTATAAATACAGCTATAACATCAATCATAAATTGGTCAACTTCTTTGAAGGACAGGTTTACAATCCGTTAGACAGTGTAGGCAAACGCATTAGTGCCACTCCTAAAAATATAGCTGCTGTGGTGCCAGTTGTTTCTGAAGAAGCACAAAAGTTAGACGATTCCATCAATCAACTGCATGCGAAGAACCAAGATTTGTTAGAGAAAATTGGTGATACTAAAACCGCTAAAAGTGATAAAGACCAATTAGAAAAGCAGGTGACTGCCAACTACACTGCCATTGGTAAACTGCAAATTCAGAAGAAACAATTGGAAAGCCAAACACCAAAAGCGCATATCACAAAATCTCAATATTCGGCTAATTTTATTACCAATGCAAAATTAAAATACAGTTTAAAAACGGTGAAAGCCATTCCTGCCCAATCGGATGCTGAAGATGCTATGAACATCCAAAACGCTATTTTGGTATTAGAACAATCGTTTACCGATTTATCCATTGATTTGAACAATTATGTAGCGGCTATATCTGCTGAAGACTTTTTAGACCCTGTAGCCTTTAAAGCCAAAAGAGAAAGTTTTAATGCTACCTATATTCAGCTCTTAAAAGACCTACAAGGCATTACTAGTGATGCGATTAACTTTCCTGATATCATGAAAGACTTTAAGAAAAACACCCAACCTATTACCGATCTTTCTAAAGGCATTAATGACGAAATTAAAAAGATGTACCAATTGAAATTGTACAATTATTTATTGCCATTAGACAGTAATGGAAAGAACATTGATGCCGTGGAAATTACTGTAGAACGTAGCCATAAAGGGACTACTCCTACTGTTACAGATTCTTACACCTATACCGTTTGGGTAAAAGACGGTCTTAAAATAGATGTGAGCGGTGGTCTTTTTATTACGTCCTTATTGGATCAAGAATATGAAACTCGAGACGTAGCAGTAACCACTAACGGTACTACCGAAACCCAAAAAGCCATTTATAAAAAGAACCAAGGTGACTATGACTTTGGTTTTGGTTCCAGTATCAACTTATCGTTGCGTGGAGGGTCTTGGGTGCGCCCTGCTTTGAGTGTGGGTGCGTTGTTTACAGCCAATCAGAAGTTCCAAATCCTTGCTGGGGGTGGTTTGATTTTAGGAAAAGAAGAACGCATTGTTTTACACGGTGGTTTAACCATGGGTGCAGTAACAACTATTGCCGATGGGTATGCCACTGATGGTTCTACATCTTATGATTTGGGAACCAATGGAACCGTACCAACGAGCAATAAGTTCTCTTTCGGACATTTCTTTGGAATTACCTATAACTTTGGTAAGGTGAAGAAACAAACTTCGCAGCCGAATCCGTAAGGAAATTTATATTTCATAGTTTAAAAGTTTATGGTTTAAAAGTTTATGGTTTAAAGTTGTTGGTTGTAGGTTATTTGTTGTTTTTCACTTTATATCTCTATCATAAGTAACTTTTAACTTTAAGATTTTAGACTTTAAGACTTTAGACTTTAAGACTTTAGACTAACTCCTAATTCGTAATTCAAAAAACACAAACATGTTTGTATAAAACAAATAAGTTTGTGTTTTTTTTATTTATATTATAACCAACTTTTTACTTTAGACTTTATGACTTTCAACTTTAAGACTTTAGACTTTATGACTTTCAACTTTATGACTTTAGACTAACTCCTAATTACACCCCCACAATTACCTTACCAAATACTTTAAAAACCTCTTAAAAACCACAATCTGACTGGTTTTGACGGGTATTGACGTATTATGACTGGTTTTGATGTGTTTTGATGTGTTTAAACCCCTTAAATAAGGCCTTTGTTCGGAGATTGTTCGGAAAACCTTCGGTAAAGTACTATGAAACCGCTACTTTCTCCGAACAAAGCCCGAAGAAAATGCGTAAAAAACCACCAAAAATGATGGTTTTTTGTTGTTTTAGCTGTTTTAGGTTGTAAGTTGCCTGTGAACAACTAAAGCCATTCAACTTTATCACTTTCGACTTTATGACTTCAATCAAAAAACAGGTAGAAATACCTATACACCTCTTGCCGAAATGGTTTATTTTTGGTAGGTTTGGGAGAATTAAAATAATTAAAATTTTATTTTCTAAAATTTAAAAATGGCAATAAAAAAATCAGAGTTATATCGCTCACTATGGGCAAGTTGTGATGAATTACGTGGAGGAATGGATGCTTCACAATACAAAGATTATGTACTTACCCTACTTTTCGTAAAATATGTTTCCGATAAATATAGCAATAGAAAAGACAGTTTAATTGAAGTTCCTGAAGGTGCTACTTTTGAAGACATGATTGCTTTGAAAGGAAAATCTGACATTGGGGAACAAATTAATAAAAAAATATTAAGACCACTTTTTGCTGCCAATGGACTAGAAGGTTCTATGGAACTGGCTGATTTTGATGATGATGACAAACTAGGAAGCGGTAAAGAGAAAGTTGATTTACTCACTAAATTGATTGCTATTTTTGAAAACCCAGCACTTAACTTTAAAAATAACCGTGCAGAAGACGATGATATTTTAGGAGATGCCTATGAATTCTTGATGCGTCACTTTGCACAAGATAGTGGAAAAAGTAAAGGCCAATTTTATACGCCTTCAGAGGTTTCTAGAATATTAGCGAAAGTAATTAGTGTAGACAAAGCCGATAAACCTTCGTTTACTGTATATGACCCTACATGTGGTTCAGGTTCTCTTTTATTAAAAGTAGTGGATGAATCCAAAAAAGGTTTGACTATCTACGGACAAGAAAAAGATATTGCTACCAAAGGTTTGGCTATTATGAATATGTGGTTACATGGGCATCCTGAAGCAGAAATAGCAGGTAAAAACACGATTGCCGACCCACAACATAAAACTGATGGAAAACTGAAGCGTTTTGATTATGTAGTAGCCAATCCCCCTTTTTCGGTAAAAAACTGGAGTAACGGTATTTCTCCTATGAATGATGCATACAATCGTTTTAGAGGTTATGGCATTCCTCCGGAAAAAAATGGAGATTATGCTTTTTTGTTGCACATTATTGCCTCTTTAAACAGTACAGGAAAAGGAGCGATAATTTTGCCTCACGGTGTTTTGTTTAGAGGGAATGCCGAAGCAGAAATTCGTAAAAACATTATTAAGCGTAAGCTGATTAAAGGGATTATTGGTTTGCCTGCCAATTTGTTTTATGGTACTGGTATTCCTGCTTGTATCATTGTGATTGATAAAGAAGCTACTGAAAATCGCAAGGGGGTTTTTATGATTGATGCGTCTAAAGGTTTTGCAAAAGATGGGAATAAAAACCGTTTACGCGAACAGGACATCCATAAAATTGTAGATGTTTTTAACAACGAAAAAAACGTGGAGAAGTTTGCTCGTTTTGTATCATTTGAAGAAATAGAAAAAAACGAATACAACCTGAACATTCCTCGTTATATTGACACTCAAGAAAGTGAAGATATACAAGATTTATTTGCCCATTTAAACGGTGGTATTCCGAAACGCGATGTAGATGATTTACAGGCTTTCTGGGAGGTATATCCTACGTTACAAAAAGATTTATTTAAACCGTTTACCGAAAACTATTTGCAATTAACGGTTGCTCCTAGCGCAATTAAAGAAACTATTTTTTCACATCCTGAATTTAAAGCCTATAGTACGTTATTAGCCAAAACCTTTGAAAGTTGGAAAGCTAAAATCTATAACTTACTCACGGATATTTCGGTGGAAACCGCTCCAAAAAAATTCATACACACACTTTCGGAAGCGTTGTTGCACCAATATGAAGGTAAGGATTTGGTAGATAATTATACCATTTACCAACATTTGATGCAGTATTGGGAAAATACCATGAAAGACGATGTGTATTTAGTAGTTGAAGACGGTTGGCAAGCCAAAGTGAAACGCGTGATTGAAAAAAACAACAAAGGCAAAGAAATAGACAAAGGTTGGACGTGTGATTTGATACCCAAAGAATTGGTTATTGCTACCTATTTAGCCAAAGAACAACAAGCCCTACAAGACAAACAAGCCGAAATAGAAACCCTACAAGCAACATTTATTGAAATAGAAGAAGAACACACAGGTGAAGAAGGTTTGCTAGCCGACGCCACTAACGACAACAATAAAATTACCAAAGCGACTGCTACGAAGCGTTTGAAAGAAATTAAAAAGGACAAAGCAGAAAAAGAAGCCGTTGCTTTATTAGAACGACTTTTGTATTTGTTTGAAAAAGAAGCCATAGCCAAAAAAGAATTGAAAACCTTAGAACTACATCTAGACCAACTGACATTACAACAATTTGGGAAACTAACTGAAGCCGAAGTAAAAACCTTGGTAGTAGAGGGCAAATGGTTAGCAACTATACAAGCCAACATACAAACCGAGATTGATGCCATAAGCCAACGCTTAACGGGAAGAGTAAAAGAGCTAGCCGAACGCTATGCTACTACCCTAGTTGCTTTGAACCAAAGCACCCAAACCCAAGAAGAAAAAGTATTGCAACATTTACAAAAAATGGGATTTGTATGGAACTAAAAGAAGGTTATAAACAGACGGAAATTGGTATTATTCCTAGTGATTGGGAAGTCAAAACGGTTAATGAATTAATAGATTTATTAACCGATTTCGATGCTAATGGAAGTTTTTCATCTGTTGCAGAAAATGTAAATGTTTTTGACTATCAACATTTTGCATGGTATGTTAGATCTACGGATTTAGAAAACAATACTAACATAACAAATGTTAGATATGTAGATGAACCTTCCTATAATTTTTTGAAGAAAACTGCTTTGTATGGTGGTGAATTGTTATTTTTAAAAAGAGGTGATATTGGAAGAATATATTTATTTGAAGCAAAAACAAAATATGCGACAGTAGCTCCAAATCTTTATTTATTAAAATTAAATAAAACAATTAATTCAAAGTTTCTATTTTATTTTTTCAATACTAACATAGGTCAACTACAATTAAAAAGTAAAAATGCAAGTTCAACTCTGGGTGCTTTATATAAAGATGATGTAAAATCAATTTTAGTAGCAACCCCAACCCTAAAAGAACAGACAGCCATAGCCACAGCTTTATCCGATACCGATGCTTGGATAAACAGTTTAGAACAACTGCTTGCTAAAAAACGCCAAATCAAACAAGGGGCTATGCAAGAGTTGTTGCAGTCTAAAGAAGGTTGGGAAGTGAAGAAGTTGGGGGATTTAATTACTTATAAAAACGGAAAATCATTTGAAAGTGAAATTGTTGAAAACGGAAATTATCTATTAATTACTCTTAATAGCATAAATATTAAAGGAAAATTAAAATCTGAACATTTAAAAATAAACACATTTGATAATTCTTTAGAAAAAGGTGATTTAATTATGGTTTTGAGTGATGTTGCACATGGAAATTTTTTAGGACTTACAGATATTATTCCAAAAGATAATAAGTATGTTTTAAATCAAAGGATGGGAGCATTAAAAAACTTAAAAGGTGTAACTTCTGAATATTTATCTTATTATATAAATAAAAACCAAAAATATTTCAAAATGGCTGGAAAAGGTTCATCTCAACAAAATTTAGGAAAGGATGATATTTTAAATTTTCAAATTAATTTACCCAAAACAAAAGAAGAACAAACCCGCATTGCAACGATTTTAAGCGATATGGATGAAGAAATAGCACAATTAGAAAACAAACTGGAAAAAGCCAAGCAAATCAAACAAGGGATGATGCAGGAGTTGTTGACGGGTAGGATTAGGTTGTTTTAAAAAAATAATTATGGAGTTATGGCAAAAAAAAAGAATGAAATTGGTGAAATTGGTGAAAAAGTATTCAATTTAGCAATATCAAGAGATTTAATCTTTAGAGCAAGCCCTTTAGGAGAAAAATGGCCAACATCTGATTTTTATGTTGAATTAGTTGGTCCAAAAGAACATTTCTATTTTATAGTTCAAGTTAAATCAACTAATGAAGGCATAAATGGCGCAAATAAATTAAGGATAAATATACCAAAAGATAAACTTCATAAATTAAATGAATATTATTGTCCAACTTATATAGCTGGTGTAGATATAAAAACTGAAATAGTTTATTTATTTCCAATAAATACCAAAAGACATAAAGGAGTTTCAGGAATTCCTATAAGTTATGAACTTGATTCTTCAAAAAGGAAAAAATTATTTGATGATGTCAAATCATTTTGGACAGGAACAAATGTAAAAGCTTATAAATCAAAATTTAAACACAAATTATAATGGAAAACTCAAAAAATATAAGAGAATGGAGAGCAGAAGAGATTTCTAAGTTATTTCTTCTAAAGACAGATTATAAATTTAATATAGAAGATTATCCAACTCCTCTGTTTGATTTTTTTGTTACGTTAAAGGACAAACCAGAGGTAAGATTTGCTGTTGAAGTTAAAACCCAAAATTCATTCAACCCAAAGATTAAAAAGCAATTGGAGAGCATTAAAATATATAGAGATAGTGGAATGATTAATATTCCAGTTTTTATTTTTAAAATTGATCAAGAGAAAGAAATAGGCGAATTTGATTTTCTTGTTCTACCTTCTTTTAATGAAGATAAACTATTAGTAAGGTTTGATTTTAATTTTATTGAATTAAATAATGAAAATTTTTCAAAAAAGATGAACACAATTATTAAGTGGTTTAATAAAGAAAATAAACCTTAAACCCATGAAAGAAGTATTTATAGCTTATTTTGATTTTTTAGGATTTAAAGAATTTATCCTTAACAATATCGATGAAAATGAATTAATGAGAAGAATGGGACACATTTTTAGAGACATTGAATTTTCTTTAGGTCAAGGAGAAATGCAAGAGCCTAGAAATGGAGTTATTCTAGCAGATTTATCTAATTCTAAAATTAATTGTTTGAATATTTCTGATACTGTTGTGTTCTGGACAAATGATACTACTATTGAAAGTTTAAAAGAATTAGTTAAAGTTGCCTATGAATTTAATTGGAGAGAAAACTTATATAATTTTCCTGTAAGAGGTTCAATAAGTAAAGGAAGTATTAGAATTGTAAATGGAATTAATATAAATGATTTAGGAGTTACTTACGGAGTAAGCTGCTTATATGGTAAAGGTATTGTTAATGCTCATATAAAGACAGAAAGTCAAGAATGGGCAGGAACTGTAATTGACAATTCAATGATTAATGAGTTTACTAATGAAGATGAAGCTTTTAGTTTTTTAGAAAAATTTGCTGTTAAATATATGGTTCCTTATAAGAATGGAATAATACAAGAAAAAGAAGAGTTTGCATTAAGATTAACAAAATCTAAACTAAATGAAATTGCTTACACAAATACTAAAGAAAATATTGAAAGAGTTTTTAGTCAAGATCATAAATCAACTACTCATCCAAACGTGCAATTAAAAATTAAGAATACGATTGATTTTTTAAGCACTTTTAAAGAATAATATATGTTAAAAGAAAGCAATCCAGAATCTCTTTTAGCAATATCAAACCTACTTGATAAAGATTTTGTTGTAGCTAAATATCAACGAGGTTATAAATGGAGTATCGAGCAAGTAAGACAGTTATTAGAAGATATTGAAGATTTTTATACTACATCCAACACATCGTTTTATTGTTTACAACCAATAATTGTTACAGAAAGTAACAACTCTAAAGTATGGGAAGTTATAGATGGACAGCAAAGATTAACAACAATTTATATCATTTTAAAATGTCTAAACCTATCAACTTATAAATTAAGTTACAACACAAGAGAACGAAGTGAATTGTTTTTAAATTCTATTGATAAAATATTGATTGACGAAGTTGATGTTAATTTACAAGATGATCAAATTGTAGATAAAGATTTAAATATAGCTTGGAATATTTACATTGAAAATCAACCTGAAAATAATAACATTGATAACTATCATTTTTTTAAAGCATATTATTATGCTAAGAATTGGTTAAATGATGAAAAGACTGATAGTGAATTATTTAAAACTACTCTTTTAAATAGTGTAAAAGTAATTTGGCACATCATAGAAAAAAATGATTTAAATGCTGAAAAGGTATTTATCAATTTTAATAAAGGTAAAATTCCACTTGACCAAGCAGACTTAATAAAAGCAGAATTTATTTTAGCTTTCAAAAAGGTATTTTTCAATAAAGAAATACAAAAATTGAAAATACAAGAATTTGCAAACGAGTGGATTCAAATTGAAAATACATTACAAAATGATGAATTTTGGTTTTTTATTAGTAATGATATATCAAATAAAAAATCATATAATCGCATTGATTTACTATTCGATTTAATAAATGAAAAACCAAAAAACAATAATGACAAACTATACTCCTATTCCAAAACAAAGTATAATGAATCATCGTGGAAAGAAATTATTGAATTATTCGAAATTATAAAAGAATGGTTTGACAATAGAAAAACATTTCACTTAGTTGGCTTTTCATTAACTTATAACATTGTCGATTTACAAAAACTTAGAAAAGAATACAATGCATCAATTGATAAATATGCTTTTTTGAATTATTTAAAAACAAAAATTAAAAATCATTATTATAAAGATAAAGATTTCAATGGTTTTGATAATATTTTTTACGGACATAAGTTTTGTTTTCAAGTATTAAATTTATTCAATATTGCTATTGAGGAAAAAAGCGATTCGTCATATCGATTCCCATTTCATAAACTTAAGCAACAAAAATGGAACATTGAACATATTCATGCTCAAAATCCTAGAGAATTTAAGTCGGTGAAAAATGTTAATGGATGGCTACAAGATATGGAACATCTTGAAAAAAGTTTCTATGATATTGAAAATTTAGATTCCTCTATAAATTTTCCATCTCAAAAAATAAATGATCTTAAAAAGACTTTATTAAAAGAAGATGAAGGATTAACTACCCTCCAAAAAAAATTAATTGAAGAAATTAATGAAGTATTAAGAGCATATTTTGATACTGATAATATTTCAAATCTTTGTTTATTAGATGGGCCAACTAATATTGCAATAGGAAATAAACCATTTAATGAAAAGCGAAAAGAAGTTTTAGAAATAGCAAAAAATGGCATTAATAAAAAAGGTGAAAAAGTTTATGTTCCAACCGGAACACAAAGAGTTTTTTCTAAATTTTATAATTACCAAGATTTAGATATTGAAATGACTTATTGGGGAAATAAGGACAGAAAAAATTATATTGAAGCCATAGAGGAATCAATTAAAACCATGTTAGAAAGTACAAATGAATAAAAATATATCTATTGAAGAAATGTCCTTTTTAGATTTGATAAATGAACATCAAATTTTAATTCCTATCATTCAAAGAGATTATGTACAAGGAAGAATTAATAATGATGTTGATGAAATAAGAAAAGACTTTTTACAAGAAATAAAAAATGTAGTTACTAATAAAATTCCTTTTTTAAGACTAGGATTTGTTTATGGTAAAGTGTTAGATAAAGATTTTCAAATTATTAAAAAGAAGAACAAATCTGCTATAGAAGGAGTATTAAATTCGTTGAAAGATTATGCAAAACATCTGGATGAAGAAATAACGTTTAATGTTGATTGGAATACCAAAACCACAATTGAAGACTCTTATGGTTTTTCAAAATTCATCCCATTAGATGGGCAACAAAGATTAACTACTTTATTTTTATTTCATTGGTATATTATTAATCAGTCAAATCAAAAAAGTGAATTCATAACTTTACTAAATAGATTTAAGTATGATACGAGAAAAAAAACACAAGAATTTATAAGTTCAATAATTGAAAAAGATATTGAATTAGATTACAATTCAAATATAAGCACCCAGCTCAAAAAGCAAACTTGGTTTTTTCATCAATGGTTGCAAGACCCAAGCGTAAAAGCTATGCTAAATACTTTAGATTCAATTCATGCCACATTTAAAGACTTAGATACTTTTGAAATATGGAACAACATTGAAAAAGGGACAATACGATTTGATTATTTTGATGTTGAGGAATTGGAGCAAACAGATGAAATTTATGTAAAAATGAATGCTCGTGGAAAACAATTATCTGATTTCGAACACTTCAAGGCATGGCTTCAAGGTCATATAAAAGAAGAAGACAATAAAATAATTATTGCATTTGAAAATTGGGAAGATAAATTAGATGTAGAATGGATAGATTTATTTTGGAGTGAAAACAATGTTAAAAAAACAGATGATTCTTATTTAATGTTTTTTCAAAATATTGGGTTTTCAAGATATGCGTCTAACATGGAAACACTATTCACAAATTCCTTATATAATGAAATAAAATCTAAAAAGTTTGAGTATAGATTTTTATCTTTAGTTGACAATTCTGAATTATTTGTTTCTGATACTTTAAACCATATTTTTAAAGTTTTAAATTTTCTAGATAAAGAAAACATCAATAATTATGATAAGTCAATTGCGATTGTTTTAAATTATGATAAATACTCATTAAAAAAAGTTTTGCTTAATGGAAATGAGTTTGAAAACCTTTCTCAAAATGATGAAATAATTGTTCAAGGAATTATCTATTATGGTATTAATTCAATAGAAAAAAATATCGAGTTTGAAAAAAATAATTTTGAACAATGGTTGCGCATAATTAGAAATTTAGCAGCTAACACATTTATTCAAGGTTATGATAATTATACCGATGCATTGAAATCTTTAAAAAATCTTTCTAATTATTGTTTTGAAATTGAAAGTAAATTATTGGAAACAGATTTTTCAATAGACTTCTTTAATGGAGAACAACAAAAAGAAGAAAGATTGAAAATTGAGAAATTCCAAATTTCATATGATTGGCGAATTGCTATAAATAATTTTGAAAAGCACGATTATTTCAATGGACAAATTGGATTCTTTTTTGATGTTTTAGAAAAAGAAGAGCAAGCTGATTTAAAAAAATTCATATTATATGGTAATAAATTATGCAATTTATTTGGTGAAATACTAAATCATAAATATTCAACTTTACAAGCTGTCTTATTGTCTCAAGTTGATTACACAATAAAAAAATCTAGTAAATGGACATTTTTGGATAAACGACATAATGATTTACGTTCTCGTTTTGACAACTGGAGAAAAATTTTCAATAAAAATTTCAAATCATCAGGTGAAATAATTCCTTTTGAAGGACTAAAAAAAATAATTAGAGATAATAAATCTTTAGAAGAAATAAAATCTTCAGCAGTTTTAACTGATTGGAGATATATTTTTACAAAAAATAAAGCATTAATTGAATATTGTAATAATAATCATTTCCATTTTGAAGAACAACATGACATTCAATTGATAAGAGGTACAACCTTTACTGGAAAAAGTTTTGATGCTTATTTGTACTTTGTTTTAAAGAAATTAAAAAAATCGTGCAAAAAGTTAACCATTGAAGGAAAAGAAATAAACGGACACAAATCAAAATATAATTATTCTGAAATTATCATTACACTACTTGATAATAAAACAATTTTAAAATTATATTATAATCCAGATCATGATTTTGTTAGATTTAGTTTGAAAATTGAAGGATATAATAAGACAAAATATTTAGATAGTATTAGTAAAACTTTATCTAATTACTTTATAAAAAATAACGATATAAATTATGTTTTAGAATTTGATGTAATTGATTTTTTAGAGAACCAAGAAAATGAATTTAATTCAATTGTAAAATGCTTTATTAATATTGAAAATATTAATCCATGAATAACATAGGTAAATCAGAACGCGAAACACAAAACCGAATAGTAGCATTGTTTAAACAAGAGTTAAACTATACTTATTTAGGCAATTTGGAAGACCAACAAAGAACGCAACCTATTGAAGAAGACTTGTTGTTGGAATTTTTAATATATACGCAAGGTTATTCTGAACTTGTTGCTAAAAAAGCGGTGCAAGAACTTGTAAAAGCGGCTACTAATCTAACCAGTGGTTTATATGAAGCGAATAAAGAAGTTTATAAACTATTACGTTATGGGGTTTCAGTTCGTGAAGTATTGGGAGAACTAAAAGAAAGAGCTTGGTTTATCAATTGGAATGACCCTTTAAAAAATCATTTTGCCATTGCAGAAGAAGTTACTGTTTTAGGTAAACATTCCAAGCGTCCTGATATTGTTATTTATGTTAATGGTATTGCCTTGGGAATACTAGAATTAAAGCGTAGTAAAGTTGGAGTAAGTCAAGGTATCCGTCAAAATTTAGATAATCAAAAGCCAATTTTTATAGAAAAGTTTTTTACTACCATGCAATATGTATTTGCAGGAAATGATACCCAAGGATTGCGTTATGGAACGATAGAAACTTCAGAAAAATACTATTTGCAATGGAAAGAAGATTCCGATAAAGCTTTTGATTATACCTTAGATAAACATTTGTTTCTAATGTGTCAAAAAGAACGTTTTTTAGAACTCATACATGATTTTATAGTTTTTGACAAAGGCACAAAAAAATTATGCCGTCCTAATCAATTTTTTGGTATTAAAGCAGCACATACTAATGTACGAACAAAACAAGGAGGTATCATTTGGCACACTCAAGGTAGTGGTAAAAGTTTAACAATGGTATGGCTAACCAAATGGATTAGAGAAAATGTTGATAACAGTCGTGTGTTAATAATTACAGATAGAGAAGAGTTAGACGACCAAATCGAAAAACTGTTTTTAGGAGTAGATGAAAATATTTATAGAACTAAAAGCGGTAAAGATTTAATTAACACCTTGAATCAAAATAGCCCTTGGTTAGTGGCTAGTTTAGTTCATAAATTTGGCAGGAACTCAGAAGAAGGTGATTTTGAAGGATATATAAAAGACCTTCATAAGCATTTGAGTTTAGACTTTAAAGCCAAAGGAAATATTTTTGTTTTTGTAGATGAATGCCATAGAACACAATCAGGTAAATTGCATGACGCTATGAAATTATTATTGCCTGAAGCTTTATTTATTGGTTTTACTGGTACTCCCCTTTTAAAGAAAGACAAACAAAAGAGTATAGAAGTATTTGGTCCATATATTGGAGATCCTTATAAATTTGATGAAGCTGTAGCCGATGGAGTCGTTTTGGACTTATTGTACGAAGCACGTGATGTGGAACAATTTGTAACTGATCAACAAAGTATTGACCAATGGTTTGATGCTGAAACAAAAGCATTAACTGATACTGCTAAGGTAGATTTAAAAAGAAAATGGGGAACCATGCAAAAAGTATTGGGTTCTAAATCGCGTTTAGAAAAAATAGTTTTTGATATTCTAAAAGACTTTAAAATTAAACCCAGAATTTCAACTGGTGATGGAAATGCTATGTTGGTTTCTAGTAGCGTTTACAATGCTTGTAAATATTATGAATTATTTCAAAATGCAGGATTTAAAGAATGTGCAATTATCACTTCTTATAATCCACATCATGGCGACATTAAAGGTGAGGAAACAGGTGAAGGCACTCCTACAGAAAAGCTTTTAAAATATGAAGTATATCAAAAAATGTTGAATGGTAAATCAACTGAAGAGTTTGAACAAAATGCTAAAAACCAATTCATCAAAGAACCTAATAAAATGAAATTGTTGATTGTGGTAGATAAACTTTTGACGGGTTTTGATGCTCCTTCAGCTACATATTTATACATTGATAAATCGATGCAAGATCATGGTTTATTTCAAGCTATTTGTAGAGTAAACCGTGTGGATGATGAAGGTAAAGATTATGGGTATATTGTAGATTATAAAGATTTATTTAAAAGTTTAAAAAAATCCATTAGAGATTATACTTCAGGTGCTTTTGATGATTATGATATTGATGACGTTAAAGGATTATTATCTGATAGATATGAAGTTAGTCGCGAACGATTGGATAATGCATTAGAAACAGTCATTGCATTATGTGAACCAGTCTATCCAAAAAATGAACCTGGCTTTATACACTATTTTTGTGGCAATACAGAAAATTCTGAAGAATTAAAAAATACAGAAGAAAGACGTGTAACTTTGTACAAAGCGGTCGTTGCATTAATACGAGCCTATGCTAATGTAGCAAACGAAATGGATAAAATAGGTTATTCAGAGGAAGAATCCAAAAAAATAAAGCAACAAGTTCAGTTCTACTCAGATGTAAGAGAAACAATAAAACAAGCTAGTGGAGATTATGTCGATTTAAAACAATTTGAACCAGGAATGCGTCAATTAATGGATATGTACATTGATGCTAAAAGCAGTCAAAAAATATCTGATTTTGAAAATAAATCTTTAGTTGATTTAATCTTACATGTTAGTGAACCTTCTGATGATTATGGTAGCAAAAAAAGTCCTGAAGCTGTAGCTGAGACCATTGAAAATAATGTACGAAAGGTAATTATTGAAGAGAGTCAGACCAATCCAAAGTATTATGAAAAAATGTCAAAATTACTGGATGAATTAATTAAACAAAGAAAACAAGAAGTAATTGAATATAAAGACTATTTGGAAAAAATAAAGGTATTAGCGGGAGATGTTTCCAATCCAATGTCTACGATTGATTACCCTAATTCTTTGAATTCTAATGCTAAAAGAGCTTTATTTGATAATCTAGGTAACAATGAAATACTTGCATTAGCGATAGATAATGTAATAAAGACAAAAAAATTAGATGGATGGAGAGATGGTGGAATTAAAGAAAAAAAGCTGAGAATAGCAATAAATGAAATTATTAAAGATGATGAAACAACAGCTCTAATTATGGAAATTGCAAAAGCTCAAAATGAATATTAAGATGGAAACGTTAAACTTATCTAACCTAACTATAGATATCATTCGAAAGGATATTAAAAATATGCACTTGGCCGTTTACCCCCCAAATGGTAGAATCCGCTTATCTGCTCCTAAAAATACGGATAATGAAATGATGCGATTGTTTGCTATTTCAAAAATTAGTTGGATTAAGAAACATATTAAAAATTTTGAAACGCAACCTAGAGAAACTCCTCGTGAATTTATATCTGGAGAAAGCTATTATCTCTTAGGCAAACGCTATTTATTAAAAGTTATAGAACACAATGAAGTGCCGAAAGTTGTTTTAAAACATAAAACCTTAGAATTATATGTAAGACCTGATACTTCTTCTGAAAAAAGAGAAGCCATTATTGAAGAATGGTATCGCAATCAATTGAAAGCTTTAGTCCCTAAATTAATTGAGAAATGGGAAAAAGTGATTGGTGTGCAGTCTAATGCTTACGGTATAAAAAAAATGCGCACAAAATGGGGTACTTGCAACACTACTGCAAAAAGAATATGGTTAAATTTAGAGCTTGCAAAAAAACCAATAGAATGTATTGAATTTATTATTGCTCATGAACTAGTTCATTTATTAGAGAGAAGTCATAATGATAGATTCGTTAGTTATATGAATGAATTTATGCCTAAATGGAGATTCTATAGAGAAGAATTAAACAATCTTCCTTTTAGGTATGTAAATTGGAAATATTAAAATTAATTAAATAATTTATAAAAATTCATTATTATTATTATATTATAATCAAATGACTAATATTTCTATAATAATCAAAAATTTGTAGCATGAAATACATTAGAAAAATTATCGAAGTATTGACGAGATTAGGATTTATTTATTTTCCTGCAAAGGCAAAGCATTTATTAACTAAGGAAAATTGTAGTTTGCAAGTAGTTAATAAATATATGGGAATTACTATTTTAGAATTAAATATAAAGTATAATAATTCCACATTTTAGTTTAAAGAATGGATTTAGTGATAAATTAAATAAAAATATAATATTTTAAGAGATGTTTTACATTAATATATATTTATGGAATTAGATTTAAAAGTTTTATTCTCCATCTTAGGAACAGCAATTCCACTGACATTTGGAGCTGTTGTAGCTTTTCACAATATGAAAAGTCTATATAAAGATGAATTAAGAAAAACAGAAAAGGAATTTTCAGAAAAAATTGATAAGCAAAATGAAAAGATAAGTCAATTAAAAGAAAAGTTATCCGAACAAAATGTTGATTTTGAAAAATTAAAAAATAGAGATGAAAATCAACAACAAATTATTGATCAAATAAACAAAATGGTTTATGATTTAATACCATCTCTTTCACAGAATATTAATTCTCAAAAGTAATTAGGAAATGATTGATTTCAAAAGATTACAATTTTTAAGTAATAAAGTAAAAGCAAATACTGCAAATCAACAAGAGAAAGATGAGTATATGCTAATTCTATATCAAAATAGGTCTATTACAAAAAGCCAATATGAAAAATATATAAAAGATAAGAATAATAGTGAAAATATTAATGCTGCAATTACTATTGGAGGAATTTTATTGCTTGGATATCTATTAGATAAATTAATAAATACAAATAGTAAAAAATAAATAAATATACTTTAAAGTTAATTATTTCAACATTAATTCTACAATATAAGATTATTATAAATGGTAACTATAACAGAATATTGAGTTTATCTCGCTATAGATTAAGATTCCTGCTATGCCGGAATGACAAAATTGTAGTATTATGAGTGTTTAATTATTACCTACTAGATATGTTTGTAATTGACGGCTCTATGGAGCTACTCATGGGATGCTTATACTTCGACAAGCTCAGTATAGGCTTTATGACAAGATTGTGTGAAATCTTATTATCTATTACAAATTACCAATCTTTACCTATAATTGTCAACATGAGTTTGTAATTGAGATGCTGAACCATGTTCAGCATGACAAACCATAAATACAAACTTTAGTTGACCACTTTGTGGAGCTACTTATGAGATGCTTATACTTCGACAAGCTCAGTACAGGCTTTATGACAATATTGTGGATAATGGATGCGTTCAGTTGTTGGTTGTTAGTTCACAGAGCTACTTATGCGATACTGAAACTTCTTGCTTCCAGTTTACTCAATTGGTGGGAATAATGAAATAGTCACGCTTAATTGTGCAAGAAGTAACTACAAACTTTTCCTTATTTTTGGTAGAAAGTACTTTACTATCAAAAGCACTCCTTTACAACAATACTTTTAGTTTAAATCAGCAGTAGTAAACCCATGAATGCCAAGTCCACAGAAAAAGAAATAGAGCAACAAGCGATAGATAAAAAATTAGACGCTGCTTTACCTTCTGAAGAAGGGAATCCAAAATCGCATGGGGAAATTCTAAAACAGCAAATCATTGATGGACAAGAAACCTATGATAAAAATCCTATCAGTATCCTTTTAAGCTCTTTAACCGCTGGACTGGAAATAGGATTTAGTTATTTATTACTTTCCACGCTCTACAGTTTCCTTGTAGGCAAAGTACAAGAAGATACCATTTTTAAGGTCATGTCTTTTGTATATCCCATCGGTTTTATTATGGTTATCTTAGGACAATCAATACTGTTTACTGAGCAAACTTCGTTGTTGACTTTACCCGTATTAAACAAAAAAAGAAGCGTTGGCAGTTTGTTAAAACTTTGGTCATTGGTTATTCTAGGCAATCTTGTTGGAGGGTGTTTTATGGCTTTTATAATGGTCTGGATTGGACCTCAACTTGGCATTTTCAATGTTCAGAGTATTGAAGCCATAGCGGTGCATGTGAGCCACTACGCTACTTCGGTTATACTGGTAAGTGCTATTTTGGCAGGTTGGTTAATGGGGTTACTTTCATGGCTAATCGCAGCTTCCAGAGATACGTTAAGCCGCATTGCTATCATTTTTATGATTACCACCGTATTAGCGTTTGCGGGATTACACCATAGTATTGTGGGCAATGTGGAAGTGTTTGCAGGATTTATTAGTTCGCCAAAAATAACAGGGATGGATTATATAGCCTTTGAAAGTGTATCCCTTGTAGGCAATGCTTTAGGAGGTGCCGTTTTTGTAGCCTTACTAAAATACCGTGCTTTTGTATATGATGTAAAGTAATGGAAAACAAAAATTATTAGAAATAAAATATAAAAAATAGAACTATGAAAGCAGTACTACTAGGCGCTACGGGTGCTACAGGAAAGGAAGTTTTAGAGCTTTTGTTACAAGATGCAAATTACCATCAAGTTGATATCTTTGTAAGACGTACGTTTGCGTTACAACACGATAAACTAAACGTGCATGTCATCGATTTTGATACTCCCGAAACGTGGGGCCATTTGGTTACCGGTGATGTGTTGTATTCTTGTTTGGGGACTACGCTAAAAGCGGCTGGTAGTAAAGAGGCGCAATGGAAAATTGATTACGATTACCAATATGAATTTGCCAAAAGAGCGCAGGAACAGGGTATTCCAAATTATGTACTTGTTTCGGCTTCTAATGCGTCGCCCGATTCTTTTTTCTTTTATTCCAAAATGAAAGGGAAACTAGAAGAAGCGGTAAAAGCACTTGGTTTTCCCAAAATAGTTATCATGCGACCGCCAATTTTAGTAAGAGAAAATAGCGAACGAACCATGGAAGTTATCGGAGTGAAAGTGCTTCGTTTCTTCAATCGTCTCGGACTTTTACGCTCTCAAAGACCTATGAAAACCAAACATTTAGCAGAAGCTATGATAGCATCCGTACAAGCCTTACCACAAGGAGAACATAGCATTGAAGAACAGGACATTTTGAAGGTGTTGGAATAGTGTGTTGATGCGCTCCTTTGTAGAGTTACTTATGGGATCCCGAAGTTTCGGGACTGCATGACAAGATGGTGGATGAGATTTGAAGATGCTGAAACAAGTTCAGCATGACAATGAGTAAAATACAAACTTTAATTGACTTCTTTATGGAGCTACTTATGGGACCCTTACAGGGTGACAAACTGGATGGATTTTTTTATCTATTACAAATTACTAACCTCCATTGACAAAGGAAAAAGGAAAAAGGAAAAGGTAAAACAGTCAACAGACAATTGAGACTGAAAACTGAGACTGAAAACTGAAAACTAAACTACCCCTTCTCTACTTTACACAACACTTCCGTTTCTAAGTACTTGGCAACGGCTTCTTCTTCGTTGGCACCAATGACTTCTAGGTGGTGTAATTTGTCTTTTAAGGTTTGTTGGGCGTTTTGCATGATAAGACCTTTATGCGCTTGTAGTAGCATGCGTTCGTCGTTGAAACCATCACCAAAGCAAAGGGTTTGGTCAAAACTGCTGTTTTCCAGTTCAAGGATTTTGGCAATTGCAAAAGACTTATCCACACGCTTGTCCATGATTTCCAAACAAATCGGCAAACTAAAACTCGTCTCAAATATGGAGCTGTGCAACGCTTTGATTTGGTAATCCAATTGCAGGAGTTTGTCGTGATCTTCATCTACAAAAAGGATTTTTATCGCACTGAGGTCGGTTAGCGTGGAGTAATCCACAATTTCATACGGATAATGCATTTCCTTTTGAAAACTGTTGAGCTTTTGGTTCTCTTTATTGGTATACCAAAACTCCTCTTTGAACAAGACCGTCGTAATCGAAGGATCAATATCCAGAGCCAGTAGTTGCGCGACCGCTTCACTAGCAATATCAAAAGTAAATAGTAATTCTTGATTGGGGCCGTGAATGCGCGCTCCATTAGAAGTTACTAAATACAAAGGAATTCCCAAAGCATTGGTCAACTGCATGGCATCGAGATGATGGCGCCCTGTAGCGACAATAACGATATAGCCTTGTTGGTGTAATTCTTGAAAAATAGCTTGGGTATAAGGAGCAATAAGATGATTGGCATTGAGTAGCGTACCGTCTAAATCGGTTACAATTACTTTTAGATTGGGGTTTTTATTCATGGTATTGGGTATTCGGGTGCAAAGATAGTTAAATTAGTCGTGAGTCGAAAGTCGTGAGTCGTGAGTCGAAGGTCGAAAGTCATAAAGTCATAAAGTCGAAAGTTAACAGTTGCTTATGATAGAGATACAAAGTAAAAAAAAAACAAATAACTTATAACCTACAACTTAAAAATGTAAACTGTAAACTGAGACTAAATTTTCGTAACAAATGAGGTGCTTTTGCGTCTTATAGAGTATCATCAATCAAAAAAATAGTAATCATGCGTTATGTTTTAGCATTCTTTTTTCCTTGGCTCAGTCTGATGCTACAGGGAAAACTTCTTTCAGGTATCGTTTGTTTGATCTTACAACTGACTATCATTGGTTGGATTCCTGCTTTTTTATGGGCGGTAACCGCTTTGAATCGTATGTATGCGGATCGTAGAACGAATAAGATTATTCGGGAGATGAGAATTAGTCGTTAGTCTTAAAGTCGTTAGTCTTAAAGTCGAAAGTCATAAAGTCGAAAGTCGAAGGTCGTGAGTAGAAAGGAATTAGGAATAAACAATTACGAATTAGGAATTAGGAAAAACTAGGACTGAATATTAAGACTGGAAACTGAGACTATAAACTGTAACTGTAAACAGCATTACCTTTTACTTATTTCTCATACAAGTTGTTTTTGGGGAGTTTTTTTTACTTATATTCGTTAGAACGAATACTAATTTTAAATAACTTTTTGTATGACAAAATTCTTTTACGCATTGGTCTTTTTTACTTTGTTTTCTGTTGGTGCAGAGGCTCAAAACTTTTTGGATTTAGCAGACTATTCTTTCTCTTCCAAGGAAAGTTATGTGAAAGCGGAACCGCAAGTTTTAGAAGCGGCAACTTATCTGTATACGACTCCTATTGCAAGTGATAATTTAAATCGTTTGATTGCTTCCCAATTTATTTTAAAATGGATGGAAGGCACGGAATATACGTTTAATGTAGATTCGAAAATGACAGATTTGACAGAGGGTAGCACGGATTTATTTGGAATGTATTTGGCTGGTATGGCCAAAGTGGTACTAGAAAATAAAGAAACACCTTTAGCGGATGCAGTGATTCACGAACAAGTAACACAAATGTTAGTAGACTATTGTAAAGATCCAGCACATCATGCAAAACCTAATAAAAAACTAAAAAAGTTGATGAAGTAGTCGAAAGTCATAAAGTTAAAAGTCAAAAGTTGAAAGTACTTAGAATAGGAAGATTGAAAGTTTGAATACTGTGACTGTAATAAGCTGTAAGTTGTAAGTTTACGGTTAGAGCGTAGAACTGGAAACAGTAAACTGTAAACTTGACAAAATAGTATATAAAAAAGAGACTGTTTCCAGTCTCTTTTTTATTTCTAAAGATTATACATCATAGAAGAATAATTGCTCGACAGGACCAATTTGCCCTTGTTGATTTCTACCATTGTGTAGGCGTGTATGCGCATATAACTTTACACTGTAGGTACAACGCACTAAGGTTACTTGATTGTCAATTTGCAAATTGGAATTGGCATGACCCGTTTTGGTTGGATCAGTGTTATTAGTTAACGGCATGAACGTTCCATCTGTAATGTCGTCTGGAGTCATACTGCTATTTCTTCGTATTGTCATTTTAAACGATTGCAAATGCGGATGGTACACCGTGTATTTCGCATGTACGCTACCGCTTATAGGCGTACAAAGTCCGTCGTTTTCTAATTCGGTAATGGCTAATTTCATAAATGTCGAATTGTTATTCATAATCACCGAATTCAAGGTTTTCCCATTAGCGGCTTGTATACTAATAGTTCCATTAGCCAACTGCTCTCCTATTTGAAAACGAATGGCTACTTTTTCAATACCAATTTGATTGGCCACTGGAACAGGGATTCCTGCAGGAGCATCCGGCACATTGGGTTGCGACGTTAAAGCCGTTGTATTTAAAGAAAGCAACGTATCGGTATCGATAATTTTAAACAAACTTAAATCGCTTATTGCATAGCCATTGTTTACCAAAGTACGTTCGATTGCATTGGTAGCATCAAACCAACCATCAGCATCAAAATCAGCCGCATTACTGATTACGGGTAATTCATCTAAAGTTCCCGTATGCACTTTTTTATCCAATTTTAAGACTTGGCTCACCGCAAATAATCCTGGTGTAACTCCAATTATTTTAGTAAAATTACTAGCTGCAGGACTAGCCGCATTATTTGGAGTAGTAACATCACTAATTAAAAAACGATATTTGATTCGATTTCCAGAAGCGGCTTTCAATGGAGCTTGACCCGTTAATGCCACTACACTATACAGCACATGTTTTCCCGCTCCTGCATAACCATCTGCATCAAAATCTTGAGCACCTGTTCCATAAGAAGCACTAAAACTATCACCGAATCCCGTCCATGAACTGTCGAAGGTTTCATTTACATCGATAACATTAATTTTGGAACATAAATTCACACACAAGCAATAATCTACATTTTTACGGGCGTCGTCTTTTGTTTCGTCTACCAAAGTTTCTCCTGCCAATGTCGCTTTGAAATACACATCTGGGCCACTTTGGAAACGCAAAGGCAAACCTGGATCGGTTTCTACGTTAATCCATGGTGATAAAAAGGTCTTTTTGAAAGTCGCTGACGTATAATCGATTCTAAAATGTCCGTTGGCATCTGTAGTTGCGGTGCCCAAATTATCATCGGTTAAAAAATCGGCGTCCCAAGCGGTAACGGATGCATTGGCAATCGGTTTATTGGTTTCACAATTGCGCAAATGCCCACAAATTACCCAAGCATCAAAATATTTTCCTCTGATGTTACACCAAATTTTGTAAGGAATAGTAAAATTCCAATATTCAATTTGCATTGGAATGATCGTGGTAAGATGTAGTTGTAACGTTTGTCCTGCTGTTGGTTTTTTTACCGCAAAAGGAACGGTATGACAAATAATATCGATGTCAAAAGCCCCACGCTGGTACTCTTCATCAATTTCAAAAGAAAAATTCCCATTGGCATCGGTAGTCGTTTTAGCGATGAATAGTTTTTCTCTTAGTCTAGCTTCTTCATTACTTACAATTCGGAAATGGTCTTTCCCATTGGTTTCCACTTCGATTTCGTTGTTTCTTTTCCATGGCAAGTATAGTAGTACTTCAATGCCTGAAAGTGATTCGATACAATCTTCACAAATTTGTCCGTGAAGTGTTCCCTTAAATTGATAACTCATAATTTTCTTTTTTTTTCATGCCTACTCTTTAGTATGGATTTTGGGCTTACTCCTTATTTGTTTGTGAGACAAAAGTAGTGGCTGAAGTATCAAGAAAACAGAGGAGATTAGCCCTTTTTAACGAACTAAACCCCTGATTTTTAAAGGATAAAAAAACTATTGTATTTTGGAATTCTACGGAAAGAAATATTTTTCTTCCCCTTTTTAGTATTAGTAGTACAATAGAAAGCCCATGGTAGTACATAGAGCATATTGTTTTTCATACAGTGTTTCCACTAAGTCAACAACATCCTCATGCTCTTGACATAAAGCAAAATACGGAGCGTCTAAAACTGTACTTAAAATAGGGACTTGCTTACTGTATCCAGAAATGGCTTTGGCTCCTGTAACATCGAGAAAGTATTGTGCGCCTTCTTCGTCTAAATCGAGTCGCATGAGGTTGGCAAAATGAATGATTTTACCGGTGAGTTTGCCTTCGAAGAATTCGGCTATTTCTTCTAAAGTATAATAGTAACCGTCTACTACAATTTGATTGCCATTACCCTCAAAAACTAAATATAAGATACCATAATTTTTAAAATTACGATCTTCATATAATAATAAACTCAAACTTTCTTCTAAACCTTCTAAGGTATCGCAGGTTTTGTAGATATTGGTAATTCCATATTGGTAAGCGATGTTTTCCAAAGCTGGTAAAATTGCCGTTGGATGCAATTGGTCCACATCGGGAACCCCTTCTAAACAATAGATGTATTTTTCTGAGGCCATGTAGCTGTTTCTAATGAGAAGTTTAGTTTTGTTTTTCTTGTTTTTTGTAAATGTATTCGGCGATGAAGCAAATGGCAATTAATCCAAGAGCCACTAAGACGCCCAATTTATTACTTGTAAATTGTTGGACCAACAGTACTACTGTCGCCACGGCACACAAGATACAACCTGTTAAAGCAATGTATTTATTCGCATTAATGTCGGTTGCTTTGCGATAGGCAACCGCATTTACAATAGCAAAAATAGCTAAAAAACCTACACTACCTGCGGTAGAAATACTTTCTAAATTGAGCATATTGGTTAGTACCAATGTAATTATAGCTGTTATTAGCAATCCTATGGGTTGGTTCCATAAGGTACTGGTTAAGTGATGTGGTAATTCATCGTCTTCCGCAATTTCATAACTCACACGTGTGCCTCCATACAAGGAAGCATTAATAGCAGAAAAGGTAGAAATTAATGCTGCAATAGTAATAATGGTAAAGCCTAATTGTCCAATCATAGGTTTGGCTGCTTCTGCTAACACATAATCCTCTGCGTCAGCAATTTGCTTAAAAGGGAGCGAACCCACCGTTACCAAGGCAATAACAATATACAGCAGTATGACAAAGATTACCGCATAGTAATAGGCTTTGGCCACATTCTTTTCAGGATTTTCAATATCTGGTGCGGCATTGGCAATCAATTCAAAACCTTCATACGCAACAAAAATAACCATACCGCCTGTTAGGAGTTGGAGCGGTGTTTCCCATTGAGATATCGCTAATTGACTAACATTGGGGTTACCCCAAAGACCATACACTCCTATTCCCACAAATCCGAGAAGAATAATCAACTTTATGACTACCGCAAAAGATTCAATTTTACTGACCACTTTTACGCTATAATAATTAATTAGGGTTGCCAAAATAATAACGGCAGAAGCATCGATATGAAAATCTATAGCAGTTGTACTTGTGATTTTAAATAAGTTGGGAGCATACGACCCAAATGCAGACGCATATAAAGCCAACATGATAATATAACTCACCCACAATAAGTTATTGATACCGCCACTAAAAATCGTGCGACCAAAACCTTGATTGATAAACTTTACCGTACCACCACGATCGGGATACACTAAGGAAAGTTTGGCATAACTGTAAGAAGTGAGTAACGCCAAGATACCTGCAATTAAAAAAGAAAAAGGAGTACCTCCTTTACTTAAAGATACCGCTAAACCCAAAACCGCAAAGATGCCTCCACCTACCATTCCTCCTATTCCAATAGAAATAGCTTCTTTTAAACCTATTTTATCACTCATATTATTCTTTCATACAAATTCACCACTATAAATATAAAAAAACTTTATGGGCTACTCGCTCCACTTTCTTTAAATTTGTGTTTTCAAATGATTCGTTTGTTATGATTGATAAGTATTCGCTAGCCTTTATTCCTGATACTCTTGTAGTTGAAAAAGTAAAAGAGATGAAAATGCAATTGGCAGCAGTCATTGGGTGGTTTCCTAGTAAAAATGCTTTGGCACATATTACGGTTGGTGAATTTGAAATAGCTACAAGTGCTATGGATTCCATCACCACACAACTCACACAAATTGCAACCACCATTCAACCAGTGGAAGTTACTTTAGATGCCTTTGGTACTTATCCGAATGGTGCTTTTTTCCTATCACCTACAGCTATATCAAAAGCGTCATTACAACCGATTATGAAGACTTTTCAAAAGCGTTTGCAAGTACCTGCTATGTATAAAAGCAGTGACCCGCATTTATCGATAGGAAGAAAATTGGATGCAAACCAAATAGCAATTGCGAATTCCCTTTGGGAACTAGAAACCTTAACGTTTAAGTGTGAAAGTATTGCTTTACGAAAGTTGGACCCAGTAAAAAAACAATTTGAAATTATTGCCACTTTTCCTTTTTTAGGTGAAACTACACCAGAAGTTATTCAAACCTCTTTATTCTAAATCCTTGAATTTAATTAAAACAGGAGTAGATTATTTTTTAAATTCCTATTTTTGTACTTTCAATTCAATACAACATCATGTCGGATACATTTACACCCAATAATACCCAATTACTGAAAAAGATTAAAACCTTTCAAGGAAACCAAAATGAAGAAACCTTTATGGCTGTTTTTAATGAACTACAAGGCGAAAACGCTTTTTTAGTAATTCCTACCACAGAACCAGTACGTGGTGAGAATAAAGATGAAAACGGTTGGAGTACTGTTGAAAAAGGCACTCAAATGACGTTTACTTCTGTTTTTGAAGTGGAGAACCAAATGGTTTTAGGTGCTTTTACTTCGCAGCAAACCTTAATGGTTTGGGCCAAAGACATGAAGCCTTTTGTGTCTATTCCTGCGCGTGATGTGTTAGACATTGCTATAGAAAATGGCATCAGTAAAATTATTATTGATAGCAATCAAGATACGATGTTTGTATTAGGTAGAAGTGTTTAACTTTTCTTACAAAAAGAAAGAAACACTTTTTATTTTTTTCGTTTGTTACCATTTTGTTAACCTTGCTTTTTTTTCGTCTTAATCTTACAAAAATTGAAAAAAAACAGGTATTTTTACCTATATGGGTGGAACATAAAAACCGTATTTTTGACCATCCATCTAATCTAACAAATAAACAGAATGAAAAAAACAGTTACCCAATTGAGTTGGATAATCCTACTAGGGATTAGCCTGTGCGTTTCTTGTAAACCAAAAGAGGAACAAGAAACACCTATTGAAGGAGAAGAAGAATTAGTTGTAATGACTTCTCCATTACCACAAGATGTGTTACCTTCTTGCGTTGTTGATTCTACTAGCTTTAATTCGTGGTTTGAATCTGGTAAAGCCACTGAAAACGGCATGGTAAATGCTGCAAACAGTGTGACTTTTACCCACCAAAACAATTGTGATTTTTACAAATGGTCGCAACAAATGTTTTTATGGATTACTTCTCCTACAAAAGCATCTGGTAAAAGAGTATTTGAATCTCCCGTATTTTATACTGTTTCTACAGCATTTGATAGAAATGAAAGAAAATTAATTCCACATACGCCAGGAATGATATTAAGTGCTATGCCTACTATTGAAAAAAGTGTGAACAACCACAATGACAGTGAAGAAGGTCAGGCAACTGGTGATGCTTTAATGTCTAAAGATAGTGCTATGGTGTATTATATTACGATGGTTAACGATGTATATGCTGAATTTTTATCGGCTGTAAGCGAAGGAAAAATGGGTGGAAAGCAATTTCCAACTACACAAGCGGAATTAGACAGCATTGTAAATTATGCGACTACAAAAGGTATTAAATTACCCGATGCAAATGCTTTAGCTATGGAAATTAAAACGTCTTGGGTAGAAGCCAGTACGATTTCTGAAACGGAATTAGCAAATTATGTAGTGATTGATGCGTATATCCCAACATATGATAAGACACCAACTAAATGGACGATTTTAAATAAATCAGTAAAAACAAAATTAGCATTATTAGGCGTACACATTGTAGGTAGTGCAGCTGGACATCCAGAAATGATTTGGTCAACTTTTGAACACCAAAACAATGCTCCTTCTTTAAGTTACAGTTATTTAGATAAAAACAATCAAGTACAAAAAGTTGCGGCAGACACTTCAGGGAATTGGGTTTTAAATTCAAATCCTAAAGATACGGTGAACATTAATATTTCGCATATGAAATTTAAAGGAGACAGTATCTATTCAAACTTTAAAGGTGCTCCTGCGAACAATACTATTAGCCCAAGTAATTCAACGAAAACAAAACCTTGGGGTGTTGCCAATGTAGGGGTTCCTAATCCAGAGAATGCTACTGCTGCTGCGTCGAATAGTCAAGTTATTTCGATAAACAATTCGGTATTCAATCAATTACCAGGAAATGATGTTCGTAAAAACTATTATTTAATTGGTTCTACTTGGACTGACAGTGGTTTACCGCCAACAGGCACTAGTTATGCTGCGACTAATACAGGAAGTGGTGTTGCTATTGGAACGAGTCAATTAGCGAATTCTACTATGGAAACCTATGCACAAAACGGTACAGCTTATAATCAGTATGGTTCTTGTTTTGCTTGTCACTCAGGTAGTACACCAACTAATAATCCAAACTCCATAAGTCATGTTTACAGTGATATTTTGGCTTGGAAAAAACAAAGTGGAACAATAACTTCCAAAAAGAAATAATAATTTGAAAAAACCTACGTTATAAAACAACTATAAGTAACGCTAGTTGTTTTATAGTTTTGTTTGTTTTTTGTTTGTATATGCTAGAAAGTCGAGCCGATTACTCTCTTCTTTTTAGCATATCTTTTTTTATAGCCTTTGAAAAGAGAGTTGATAAGCTTTTGATTTGCGTACAATTTAGTTGGATTTCTAAAAACTAGAAATTAGTAACGCCACATTCTTTCTTTATCTAATCTGGCTTGTTCTTCTAATTCTTCGGCAGGAATAACTTTTAGGAAAGAAGGATGTTGCTCAATAGCATATTCGATTTTTTCCACTACACTTTCTACCGTATCATTTTCATAATCAATATCTAACGGTGGTTTAATTACAAAAGACTGTAAGATTCCTTTTTTCTTAATACGCAATCCTTTACGATCAAATGATCTACGGAAACCATCAATTACAATTGGAACTACGATAGGTTTGTGTTGCAAGATAATATGTGCGGTTCCTTTACGAACAGGTTTGAAAGATCTAGTGGTACCTTGCGGAAAGGTTACTACCCAACCATCAGCCAAAGCTATTTTTATATTTTCAGTATCGTTTGGATTGACGTCTCTTTTTACGTCTTTTCCTTCTGCACGCCACGTTCTTTCTACCGTAATTGCTCCTGCGTAAGCTAAAATTTTAGGTAATAAACCCGCTTGCATGGTTTCTTTAGCTGCTACATAATACATGTTTAGTTTTGGATTCCATAAATATCCTACATTTTTGATGTTGTCTTCTCTACCTTTTAAGGCCGCATTAAATACATGAAACATGGCAACCACATCTGCAAAATACGTTTGGTGATTGGATATGAATAGCACATTGGTATCGGGTAAAGCTCTGATAATTTCAGAACCATCAATTTGAAGGCTGTTAAATCCCCTGTAGCGTTTATGTGTAAAAGTACCCGCAATTCGGATCAACCATTTTTTTAAAAATAAAATATGTCCAAAAGGATTTCTTTTAAATAATCCCATAAGTTAGTAGATTTAAAATAAAAATAGGGCTACAAATGTAATAAAACCTATCTTTTTTATATTAAAAAATTAAGAAAACTTAAAAAAACGCTACTCCTTGTTGATGGCATTTTTTACGGCTTCTTTTAACTCACTCATCATCATAGCAGTAGCTCCCCAAACTACATATTTTTCTACCATAAAAGCAGGTACTTCAATATCTGTTGCGTAAGAAGTTGTCATTTTTACATTGGTAATTGACTTCTCGTCTAAAAAGGAAAATAAGGGAAATTCTAATACATTCTTAACCTCATCATGATCGGGAATAAAGGTTAATTCTTCATGTGAAATACCCATGAAAGGAGACACTAAAAAATTACTTGGAGGTATATATACCTTGCTAAAAGGTTTAATTATTTGAATTTTATGAGGTGGTATCCCTACTTCCTCATGGGTTTCTCTCAAAGCAGTATCGGCTAAGTCTTTGTCTTCTATTTCCACTTTCCCACCTGGAAAACCAATTTGTGAAGAATGCACGCCTGGATACGTATTTCTAACAATTAACGCTAAATGCGTAATGCCATTTTTAGGATAAAACAACATTAAAACTGCTGCTTCCCTAGGATTTCTAGTTTCATAATTCAATTCCTTTAAAAAAGAAATCCGCTCTAATGGAGCCATTTTTGCATGCGCATCTGCGGCTAACAACTTTTCTTTTTCTATTTTTGGAATGTATTTTATAAAGTCCTGAAATAACATATTTGTTTTTATTACGACTTATAAAGTTACTTTATTTTTTTTAATTTAAATACAAAATTCACAAAGAATGTATAGTAAAGAAGAAGCCTTACACTTAAAAAAAATGTTTTGGACTGCTTTTGCAGAAGCCTATCCTAGAAAATGGCTTTTGTATAATACTAAAATTAAAGACTTTAGCTTTAAATTTTATATTGATAATAAAAAAGCACAGGTTTTATTAGAAATAGAGCCCAAAGATGATGACAAAAGAACGATTTATTATGAAAAGGTATATTCTTTACAAACCATTCTTCTAGAAGATTTTTTAGAAGATGCCATTTTTGAACAACACTATTATTTAGAAAATGGAAAAGAAGTGAGTCGTATTTGGGTTGAAAAAACGGGTGTTAGCATCAATAATAAAGCTACTTGGGACGAAACTTTTGATTTCTTCAATGAAAAAATGGATGCCTTTGAACGTTTCTTTTATGAATATGAAGATTATTTAAAAGATTTAGAAATTAACACCTAAATTCAAAAGTGTTAACTAGCTGACATTCCTATTTGCTTATCTAGCCTACATTTGTCTAGAATTTAAAGAGAACTCATATGAAAAAAGGAATCGTATTCATTTGTTTGTTGCTTACTAGCTTACAACTAGTAGCCCAACAACAAAAGACAAATCTAAACAAAGATCAGGTAGCCGTAGAAGGCTATGATGTAGTGGCTTATTTTACAGAAAATAAAGCAGTTAAAGGTAGCTCAATGTACCAAGCAACAGATCATGGTGCTATCTATTACTTTAGTTCACAAAAAAACAAAGAGACTTTTGAAAAAAACAGTTCGCAATATAAACCGCAGTATGGTGGCTGGTGTGCCTATGCTATTGGTAAAAGTGGTGAATATGTGGAAGTGGATCCGAAGACTTTTAAGATTATCAATAATAAACTTTATCTTTTCTACAATAAGTATTTGACCAATACTTTAAAATTATGGAATAAAGAGGAAGCTACTTTATTACCTAATGCAGATAAAAATTGGCAAACCCTAAGCAAAAAATAGAACGATTCGCATTTTTATTTTTTAGGATTAAAATGTATATTTAACAAAATTTAGGCAGTATTCACCAAATTTTACACGAATATGAAAAAGATTTTTATTTTATTATTTTTGTTTTCGTTGCAGTACTCATTCACTCAAACTAAAAAAGTTATGGAACCCCAAATTAAAAAAACAGATGCCGAATGGAAAGCCCAACTTTCCGATCAAGAATATGAAGTTTTAAGAAAAAAAGGGACCGAACGTCCTTACACTGGTGAATACTGGGATCATTTTGAAAAAGGCACCTATGTTTGTGCAGCCTGTGAAAATGTATTATTTACTTCCGATACTAAATACGAATCACATTGTGGTTGGCCTTCTTTTGATCAAGCAGTACCTGGTTCTGTTATTTATGAAAAAGACACCAGCTTTGGAATGATTCGCACAGAAGTTATGTGTGCCAAATGTGGAGGGCATTTAGGTCATGTATTTGATGATGGTCCAAGAGAAACTACTGGTCAACGTTATTGTACCAATTCTGTTTCCATTAAATTTATTCCTAATAAATAATTTATTCTAATACCATATGCTTGTACCTGCTATTCAGAGAAATTTTTTAGAAATTAGTATCTTACTGGATCAATTAGACAATCAAAAATATACCTTTTGTAATCCCGAATTAAGTGAAGCAACGATTGGAGAACACATTCGTCATATTATTGAAATGTACCAATGCTTGATTTCAGATTATGAATTTGGGACTATAAATTATGATAAAAGGAAACGCAATTTGGCCATCCAAAATTCTATTGAAGAAGCTAAATTAGCTATTAATATCATATTAGAAACCATTACGCTTCCTAACAAAGAGTTGTTTTTAGAAGATGGTTTACAAGAAGCTAATTTTAGAGTACAAACGAATTATTTTAGAGAATTATTGTATAATTTAGAACATAGTATTCATCATCAAGCCCTAATTAAAGTAGCCGTCTTGAAATACAAAGAAGTCTCTTTACCTGAAAACTTTGGAATTGCTAAATCGACTATTGAATATAAATCACAATGTGCACAGTAACCTACGTTCCTTTAGCTTCTGGTTTTTGTATTACATCGAATAGAGACGAGCAGACAACAAGAGCTAAAGCCTTACCACCTCAAGAATATTTTATAAATAATAAACCCCTTACCTTTCCTAAGGATCAAAAAGCGGGTGGAACTTGGTTTGCCCAATCTGCAACCGCTACTTTGGTCTTACTCAATGGTGCAGCCGAAAAACACATCCCGAAAACCCATTATCGAAAAAGTAGAGGCTTAATTGTTTTAGATTTAATCGCTACTGAAAAAGTAATTTCAGCCTGGAAAACGATTTCTTTAGAAGGTATCGAACCTTTTACCATAGTGTTATACGAACTAGGAAATCTATATGAATTGCAATGGGATGAAATGACTAAAAAAACACAAGTTTTAGATGTGCATCAACCCTATATTTGGTCCTCTTCTACTTTGTATTCTAAAGAGATTAGAGCCGAAAGAGCACATTGGTTCGCCCAATTTTCAGCTCATAATAAACCATTAGATGCCGAAAAATTATTGGCTTTTCATCAGTTTACGCAATCTGAAAATACCGAATTTGGCTTACAGATTAACCGTAATGAGGTATTAAAAACAGTAAGTATTACGCAGGTACACACCTACGGACAAAATTTAGAAATGAACTACATTGATTTAATCCACCATGAAACGCATACAGCTAGCCTTACATAAAATTACGCATTGGGAATACTGGCCGTATCAAGTGGTGTATTTACCTATCTATTTTCAGTATTTGTATTATGTAGCCAGAACACGTTCGTTTTTTTATTTTAATGCTTCCAATCCAACCATACGCAATGGTGGTTTTTTAATGGAATCTAAAAAAGAAATTTATGATCTTATTCCTCAAAAATACTATCCAAAAACAGTTCTCATAACCGCACAAGAACCACTTGTTTCTGTTACTGATAAATGCCATCAAGCAGCAATTGTTTTCCCAATGATTGCCAAACCTGATGTAGGTTTGCGTGGTACAGCCGTAAAAAAAATAGATACTCCAGAAGCGCTAGAGGCATATCATAAGAGAGCTAATTTCAATTATTTAATCCAAAATCTAATCCCTTATAAAAAGGAAATTGGTTTGTTTTATGTGCGTTATCCTAATCAAGAAAAAGGGACTATTACTGGTATAGTTGAAAAAGAGTTTTTAATTGTAACAGGAAATGGCCAACATACCATTGAAGAATTATTACTTCAAAATCCGCGATATGCTTTTCAAATTCCAGTATTGAAACAAGAATTGAAAGAAAAAATGAATCAAGTTTTGGCTCCTGGAGAACAGTTGAATTTAGTTCCTTATGGCAATCATTGTAGAGGTTCGAAATTTATTGATGCGAGTCATTACATTACACCACAACTGATAGAAACTTTTAATCAAATTTGTTCTGAAATTGATGGTTTTTATTTTGGACGAATGGACATTATGTTTGAAAGTTACGCCCAATTAGAAAAGGGTGAAAACTTTGAAATTGTTGAAATTAATGGTGCGTTAAGTGAACCCACACATATTTATGACCCCAAACATTCTTTGTTTTATGGATGGAAAGAATTGACGCGTCATTTTCATTATATGTATGAAATTAGTAAAATAAACAACGAACACTTCAACAATCCGTATTTAACGTTCAAAGAAGGGGTAAAAGAGTTTAAAAAACATCATGAATATTATGATGTTATTTTAAAATTTTAATAAAATTTACCATCCACGTAATACCATTTCCCATTCACTTGTTTGAAAGTCGATTTTTCGTGATGTATTTGCGCTTGCAATTTTTCATCTAAATAATAGGCTTTGAACTCTACGATAGTTTCATAAGCTTCTAGTATTTCCAATTTTATCCATGTATTCATTTTGGCCCAAGCCAAAATTTCATTTTTTGAATAATACTTTCTTTCAGAAACTGCTGTTGTTTCCATTAAATAGTCCGCTAGATGCAATACATAAGCGGTATATCTCGAACGCATGAGCTGTTCAGGAAAAGCAGGGATATTGGTTCCATTAATAAAAGGTTCACAACAGGTTTCATAAGCTTTCCCCGAACAGCAATAACAGGATTTCATTTTAATTTCCTTTTAATAAATTGATGCTTACCGTTGCATAAGCCGTATCTGGAAACTTTTTAAAATAAGCAGAATCAGGGAATAAATTGGCTTCAGCAGCTACATTGTGCAACACATCTATTTCTACAATAAATTGGTCTGAAAAACCGTGAGTAGCATCGTAAGCTGTTGCAGCCGTTTTTCCTAGATTTTGAGCGGTTAATTGAGGAGCAATGGTATGCAACTCGATAATTAATAAACCGTATTTATGTACATATGGTGCCCATTTTTTCAAATGTTGCAATAAATTATCTTCTACCCTATTGTTTGGAATGCGTTTGCCACGATGTGCAAAAGCTCCAGTAGAAATACTGTTTCTACCTTCTTTAATGGTTTCTGGTTCTTCCCAAATTCGGTTATGATCTAAAAACGTACGCACATTAAGTAAGTCTTTTAAGTCTATTGCATAATTTTCTTCTAAATCTTTTGCTAACAAATCGGGTCTACCAATATCACCCCAAATCACTTTTGCCCAAATATCGGCTTTGATTAAATTTGCTCTCGTGACTTTTAAAGCCGCTTGATTGTAATCAGCACCTACTAAAAATAAAGGATGTTCTTCCAAAAGTTTGCCACGAAGCGTTTGTCTTTCAATCACTTCAAAAATATGTTGCAAAAAAGCACCATTACCGCAACCCATATCTAAAATCCCTTTCGGTTGTTCGTTAATCGGTTTATTAAAGATTTCAATGATAATATCATCAATCACTTTAAAATAAGTAGCATGTGCACCACCACTTCCCCACACATTCATTTCTCGATTTACATGAATTTCATCTTCATGAGCGCCAATATCACGGAGTACATTTGGATTACCAAATAATAAGGTTTCCATATTTTTAAACATGGGCAAATACGAAACGGTTACTCCATAAGCGGTAGCTCTTTTAGCAAAAAACAACCCCGTTTCCGTAAATTGATAATTCCCATTTTTTTCGGTAAACCAATTCAAATGCGCAAAAAAGTCGAGAATTACCTTAAAAACTTCAGGTTCTCTATGAAACTCTTCCGCTCGAAACGAAGTTTCCATAAAATACTTATGAAACATTCCTGTCATTCCTAAACTAACTACAATTGGACCTACCAAATAGCCTTCAATATGTGCTAAAACTTGTTCTTGAAGTGCTTTTTCTTGAGAGTCATTAGAAAACTGAATCGTAAAATTTTCTCGATATTTGGAAAAGATGACTTCTAACTGCGTGATAAAATTAGTGGCAATTCGTACCGAAGTAAAAAGTTGGGTTTCATTGAGTAAACTGACCACATCTTGATACAACGGAAATAATGAAAAGGCATAGGCTGAGTTTTCATTCGTTTGAATAATAACTGAGTTTTCTATATTATTTACTTCATATTCTAGAAACCCTTGAGATGCTAAGGTGCGTAAAGCAATATTTAAATAGCCTTCATTAGCTTGAAAGGTTTGAGAAAGTTCGGTAAGACCAATTCTTTTCTGTTCTAAAATATAGGCAGTAATGTTTTTTTTATACAAGGCAATAGCTACTGGTGCAGTAACTAAACCGTCAAGATGTTGGAAGATCTTCTGACGGTACTCTTTTTTTTCAATCATGATTTGTTTTTGTTGTTTCTCAAATTTAGAAAAATATATATAATAATTACTTTTAAGAATAAATTTTTAAACTTAATTTACTAAAACAGGTATTTCTACTCGTTTTTATTACAAATGAAAAAAGTATTTTTACTATCAAACGGTTAAAAATACATCTATGGACACGACAACAAACCCCATAACTCCTACTCCTTCTGAAACTATCAATCCAGTTATAACTCCAACACCTGTTGAAAATCCAACAACTCCAACAGTTATAGCTCCTACTCCCGAGAGTGCAACTCCTAAACCAGGAATTTCTAAAAAAGTAATTGACGAATTAAGTACGGAAATTAATAACATGCTTTCATTTGCTAGTTATAATGGCATCATCATTAATACCGACATCAATAGTTTAATCCAAAATAGCAGTGTTGATGATTTAATTAACGCACATAATCTATTAGCCAAAAATATTGCTCCTGCTACTCCAAAATCGATAGCCTATTCTAAAAAATTGTATGAAAAAGAAAAAGACAAATCGTTTCTAAACAAATTACCCTTAGTTAGAAACTTAATTTTTTTAGCACTCTTTTTTTTACTAACCTTTATTATAAGTGGTTTATCACCCTTAGTAAATAATGACTCTCTTGACGAAGGCCTATTGAGCAATCACGGCACCTCTTTATTAGTGAATTTGGGCTTTTTAGCTTCCGTATCGGGTTTAGGTGTTGTTTTTTATCTCTTAAAGAGTGTGAGTACCTCAGTTAAAGAAGGTACACTCGTTCCCGAAGACACCATTTATTATATTGCACTTATCATTTTAGGTTTGATTTCAGGATTAATGTCGTCTGAAGTATTGTCATTATATACAGATAATCCAGATAAAATAAACCTTATTAATAAAAGTGTACTCGCATTGATAGGTGGATTTTCTTCTGATGGTATTTTTACAATACTACAAGGAATTATTACAAAAATGAAATCATTCTTCACTACGTCTTCCAACAATTGATAAAGAGAAGACGCTATTTCTTAAATAACTTGTAGAGAAATAGCGTCTTCCTATTGAGTTTTAAAACTTGAATTAGTTTTTAAACTTTTGAATGTAATTGCTGTACAAATCTTTATACTGATAGCCTTTACTGAAACGGTTTTTAGTTAATTTTTCATGCTCAACTAATCCCCAAAGTAAAAATTCTTTTAAAAAGTATAGTTCTTCTTTAGGGAAATCGGGTTGGTATTGTACAATAAATTCTTGTAAAGGAGTTATACTATCTAATGTTTTTTTGTAAGCTGCATTGGTTACATTATCAAATAATTCAAAACCACTTTCATTGAAAAACCATTCTAAAATATCCGAATACGCATTTTTCTCATTTGGCTTTTCTAGTTTTTCAATCTTAGGAAAATAATTTGGAAACAGCGTCTTAACCGCATCTCCAATAAGATATTGTGCCACTGTAGCGGCACCTTCTTGTTCCCCTTCATAAACAAGTTCCACTTTTCCAGTTATCGCAGGAATGATTCCCATAAAATCAGATAGACGAACGCTAGTTTTTTCTTCTCCTACAAGTAACGCTCTACGCTCTGCAGTTGCCATTAAATTTTCATAAGCCGTAATACTTAAACGAGCCGAAACACCACTTTTACTGTCTACAAATTCACTATCTCTGGCTTCAAAAACAATTTGTTCTAAAAGTTCTTTAGCCAATTCAGGTACATGAACCAATTTTGTTTGTTCAGCATCAAATTTTGCTTCTTGCGCAGTGATACTTTTTGCAATTTCAATGGTTTCTGGATAATGTGTTAAAATTTGAGAACCAATTCTATCTTTTAAAGGCGTTACAATACTACCTCTATTCGTATAATCTTCTGGATTGGCTGTAAAAATAAATTGAACGTCTACAGGCAATCGCAATTTAAAACCTCTTATTTGAATATCTCCTTCTTGTAAAATATTAAATAAAGCCACTTGAATGCGTGCTTGTAAATCAGGCAATTCATTAATCACAAAAATACAACGATGTGCTCTTGGAATCATTCCAAAATGGATTACTCGTTCATCTGCATAATTCAATTTTAAATTGGCCGCTTTTATGGGATCTACATCACCTATTAAATCGGCTACCGTTACATCGGGTGTCGCTAATTTTTCATAGAAACGTTCACTACGATGCAGCCACGTAATCGGAGTATCATCTCCTTTTTCAGCTAGTAACTCTTTGGCAAAACGAGAAATAGGTTGTAACGGATCATCGTTAATCTCAGAACCCGCGACTACAGGAATGTATTCGTCTAATAATTCTACCATTTTACGTGCCAATCTGGTTTTGGCTTGACCACGTAGCCCTAATAAGTTGATGTTATGCTTCGACAAGATGGCGCGTTCCAATTCTGGAATTACTGTATTTTCATAGCCATGAACCCCTTCGAAAGTTGTTTCACCTGCTTTAATTTTAGCACGAAGGTTTTTACGTAACTCGTCTTTTATAGTAATGGGTTGGTACCCCGTTTTTTTTAATGCGCCTACTGTTTTTATTTCTTTCATATATATTACTGTTTTGAATCGCTATTATTTTTGTAAAGTATTTTGAATACTTTTGGTCATTTTATTAAACACCTCTTTTCCTTCACTATATCCATATGGTGTAATACAATCTCCAACGCATATTTGTAACTCTTTAGTTTCTTTAAAATTTTTATTATTTTCAGCAGCATGATAGGAGCAATCAAATCCACTTGTTAAATACAGAAAAATTCCTTCGTAAGCCAAAATTGTGCTCATTTGTTTCAACCTATCAAACACTTGACTTCTCACATCAGTAAAATCAATATCTTCTTTTGTATGATGCATGATTTCTAACATTATTAAACATTCCCAAATGGCATTTAATTCTACACCTTCGAACATTCTATAATTGGGCAGTGTAGGCTTTGGCAAATCAAAACGCCGATTGTAAATTTCCATTTCAAAAGAAAGAGAATCCTTTTGACTAAAAGTTATGTTTGAAATTAGAAATAAAATAAAAAAAAGAGATTGTTTCATTTAAAATTGTTTCAAATTAAAATGTTCTCGACTCCGCTCGAACTGACAACTTGGTAATTACTACCATGGGCTAATTACTAGTTACGAATCACTTAACTAACGAATTCGCTTCTTTCTATTGGTTTCATAATCTTCAAAAATCATTTCGCCTAATCCTTTTAAACCTGTGTAAAATGCTTTTCCTTGATTGGCTTCTGTAAAATAATTGACAAATTTTTGCAAGTAAGGATCTCTCGCAATCATAAAAGTAGTAATTGGAATGTGTAATTTTCGAGCCTGTGCTGCTTGATTGTAACACTTCTCCACTATATATTGATCCAAACCGTTACTATTCATGTAGTATTCGCCATTTTTTTCTCTTACACAACTGGGTTTACCATCTGTAATCATGAAAATTTGCTTGTTGGTATTCCTTTTTCTTCGCAAAATATCCATAGCCAATTGCAGGCCCGCTACTGTATTCGTATGATAAGGACCTACTTGCAAATAAGGCAAATCTTTAATTTGTATGGTCCAAGCATCATTACCAAAGACTAAAATATCTAAGGTATCTTTTGGATAACGCGTGGTGATAAGTTCGGCCAAAGCCATTGCTACTTTTTTAGCAGGCGTAATCCGATCTTCACCATAAAGTATCATACTATGTGAAATATCAATCATTAACACCGTACTCATTTGTGATTTATGGTGCGTATCTTCGACAACCAAGTCTTGTTCGGTTAATTTAAATTCCCCTATACCATTATTAACTTGAGCATTTTTAAGACTTTCGGTTAGAGAAATTTGTTCCACAGCATCACCAAATTGAAAGGCTCTTAAGTCACCTGTATGCTCATCCCCTTTACCCGATTGTTTGGTTTTATGATTTCCTGAACCTGCTTTATTCAAATTTCCGAAGATTTGTTCCAAGGCATGTTGGCGTATGGCTCTTTCCGTTTTTGCAGTAATAGTCATACCACCAGAACCATCTGGTTTCACTTCTTCTCGGATGTAGCCTTTCTTCTTTAAATCTTCAATAAAATCGTCGATTGTATATTCAGGAGTAGTTAATTGGTATTCGGCATCGAGTTGACGCATCCAATCGATGGCTTCGTCAAAATCACCTGAAGTATGCGTAATCAATTCCTTAAAAATAGGAAACAGTTTATCGAATGGGGATTGGAAAGGAGCTTCATATTTGGTAAACTGAAACCCACTAGCATGTACGTTACTTTTCATAGTATAAAGATACTTAATCTGATATACTTCGTGAAATAACGTTTATTAATTTTTAGTTAAAGAAGCTGTAATTAAAAGTTGATACTCTGTTGCAACTATAAACCTTATTCCGATTGATTGAGTTTCTTTTGCAAATGTTGTAGCACGATTTGGTATTTACTAAATTCGATTAATAGTCTATCATCGGTAGTAGTATCTATTAACTCTTCTATTATTTCTGTGATGACAACTAATTTATTATTGGCTGTTTTGTATTCTTTTACAGCCATAGCATCGATAATATTTTGTACTTCTTTATGAAGAAATTGGAGTTGATCCTGACTCATTTTTATCTTGATTGAATTTCATTAAAATAGCTTTCTTTTTTTCTTTTAAAGCATTTTTGGCTTCTTTTTCTCTGTTTTTTTTATCGTCGGCTTTCTTTTTATGTGCTTTCCGATTGGTTTCATTTCTTCTTCCCATTACAGATAGTTTTGTTTGATTTGAATAAACGTTGCATTGGTTTCTAATAATTGTGTTACTACTTCTTTTCGCAAAAGTTCTATATCTTCAAATCGGAGATGCTTTGCCCAATTTTGTTCTGTCAAAACTTCTTTCACTTGCTGTATTCTTTTGGCTGTAGCCAATGCATCTCTGACAATTAAATTAGAGGTATAATTCGGATTGTTTTTATGTTGAAAGGTAACTTCCTTAGTTTGCCAATTGATTTCAATATAAAACAATTTATCTTTATCATTATTAGGATAAAAATCGGTCCAAAGTGCATATCCAATTCTTCCATTCGTATTATTAACCTTAGCAGCATCACTTTTTAAACGCCACCTACAATTTGCAGCTCTTCCCCAATGATTTGAAACCCGATATACTCCTTTTTCTGTAAAATAATAACTACTTCCCGATTTACTTTTATAACTTAGAGGCAAAGTAACAATTTCATTATTGGTTACTTCTTGAAACTCACAAAACGTATGTTTGTGAAAATTGTACTGATTGTAAAACGTTTTCAAGGATTATTAGTTTATGTAACAAATGTAGCATACTTCAATTTAATATAAAATGTATCTTTACAAAAAATATGTAATGAAAGAAATTTTAGAACAAGCCTACGGTTATATTTTTGAAGAAGAGTTGTTACATGAAATTGAAAAAGTAGCCACTTATAAAGAATTTAAAGCCGATGAATACTTGATTGAAATTGGCGATTATATTAAATCCATGCCCTTACTTTTAGAAGGAGCCATTAAAATTTTGAGAGAAGATGAAAATGGAGATGAATTATTACTTTATTTTTTAGAACGTGGAGATACTTGCGCCATGACTTTAACCTGTTGTATGGGTAAGTCAAAAAGTAAAATTAGAGCCATTGCAGAAAATGATGGTGCTTTATTTATGATTCCTGTTGAAAAAATGGAAGAATGGTTGACGAAATATAAAACGTGGCGAAATTTTGTTTTTGAAAGTTATAGCATCCGATTGAACGAAATGCTAGAAGCTATTGATACGCTTGCTTTTATGAATTTAGACGAGCGTTTGTATAAATATTTAACAGACAAAGCCAAAGTAATAGGAAACACAGAAATTAACAATACACATCAGCAAATTGCCTATGATATGCATACTTCTCGTGTGGTCATATCTCGATTATTAAAAAGTTTAGAATTGCAAGGTAAAATTAAATTAAACAGAAACAAAATTGAAATTGTAGCATTATAATGGAGTTTTTTGGATATTTAGGCGCATTTTTTATAGGAATTGTTATAGGGTTAACTGGAGGCGGTGGATCCATACTTACCGTCCCTTTATTAGTATATGTAATGGGTTATAATCCAGTGATAAGTGCGGCTTATTCTTTATTTGTAGTGGGAAGTTCTTCTGCTTTTGGAGCCTTTATAAATTACAGAAAACAATTAGTTGCTATTCAAACTGGAATTATTTTTGCGATTCCATCCTTCATAGGTGTATTTGTTACCCGAAAATACATTGTTCCTAATATTCCTAGTGTCATATTTCATTATGGGGAAACGGTTTTAAGCAAAGATACCTTTTTAATGCTTTTATTTGCTCTAATTATGCTATTTGCCGCTTTGTCAATGATTCGAAAAACCAAGGTAAATTTAAAAGAAGTAACCGAAAAGCACGATTACAAAAAAATAATTATTCAGAATTTAAGTATTGGTGTTATAATTGGTTTAGTAGGTGCTGGAGGAGGTTTTCTAATTATACCTTCTTTATTAATCATCGCAAAATTACCCATGAAAAAAGCGGTAGCTACTTCTATGTTTATTATTGCTATGAACTCACTGATTGGTTTTTTAGGTGATTTAAAGCACATCGATATTCATTGGAACTTCCTGATTCCTTTTACTTTTATTTCTATGATAGGAATCTTTACAGGTACTTCTATTAGCAAATATATTAATGAAACACATCTAAAAAAAGGGTTTGCCTACTTTGTATTAGTAATGGCTTTTGTAATTGCCTTTAAAGAATTAATGTAACTCTGGTTACAACCTTTACCATTTATTATTTGTAAATTTGTAACAATAAATTGAATATATCATGAAAATTGAACAAATATATACAGGTTGTATTGCTCACGCAGCATATTATATTGAAAACAATGGTGAAGCTGCCATTTTCGATCCTTTACGAGAAGTAGAGCCTTACCTTGAAAGAGCCAAAAAAGATGGTGCTACTATTAAATACATTTTTGAAACTCACTTTCATGCCGATTTTGTTTCAGGCCATTTAGATTTAGCTGAAAAAACAGGTGCAAAAATAGTGTATGGACCAACAGCTAAACCTAATTTTGAAGCTATAATTGCTGAAGATAATCAAGAATTTACCATTGGTAATTATACCATTAAAGCGATACATACACCTGGTCATACTTTAGAAAGCACCTGTTATCTGGTTTCAGATGAAAATGGTAAAGCACATGGAATTATTACGGGTGATACTTTATTTATAGGAGATGTAGGCAGACCCGATTTAGCTCAAAAGTTAGTAGCTGATTTAACACAAGAAAAATTAGCAGAATATCTTTTTCATTCTTTAAGGACTAAAATCATGCCTTTAAGCGATGATTTAATTGTGTATCCAAATCATGGAGCAGGAAGTGCTTGTGGTAAAAACATGAGTAAAGAAACTACAGATACTTTGGGGAACCAAAAAAAGACGAACTATGCGTTACGATTGGATATGACTATGGAAGAATTTAAGCAGGAATTATTAGATGGTTTATTACCGCCTCCAGCCTATTTTCCTCAAAATGTAATGATGAACATTGAAGGATATGAAAGCTTAGATCAAGTAAAAGAAAAAGCGAATAAACCACTAACTCCAAAAGAATTTGAAACTATTGCAAACCAGACTGAGGCTGTAATTTTAGATGTAAGAAATGAATATGATTTTATAAAAGAACACGTTCCAAATTCCATTTTTATTGGTTTACATGGACAATTTGCTCCATGGGTGGGTGCCTTAATTCGAGATGTAAAGCAACCTATCCTGCTTATTACTCCAGAAGGCAAAGAGGAAGAAACGGTTACAAGACTTTCAAGAGTAGGCTTTGACAATACTCTTGGTTTTTTAGAAGGTGGTTTAGACGCTTGGAAAAAAGCAGGGTATGAAACGGATAACGTTACCTCTATAACTCCAGAAGAATTTGCTCTAAAATTTGAAAATGCCACTGTTATAGATGCCAGAAAACCTGGAGAGTTTACAGCAGAACATGTTGAAAATGCAAAAAACATTCCCTTAGATTTTATTAATGACCATTTAGCTGAAATCCCAAAAGAGGATTCCTTTTATGTACATTGTGCTGGTGGTTATCGTTCCGTAATTTGGGCCTCCATTATGAAATCGCGTGGGTATCACAACATGATTAACGTAGAAAAAGGAATGGCTGGAATAAGGAATACAGAAATACCTTTGACGAATTATGTATGTCCGTCAACTTTAAAATAACAATTTTTCATAAAAAATGTCAGGTTTCTACCTGACATTTTTTATGAAAAATTTAATTCCAAATTATATTTAGAGTATTTTAATTTAAATACATTTGCCTAAAATTAAATGACAAAATTATAAATGAAGAAAACTTTTGTATTACTAGCAACTGCTTTAGCATTCGTATCATGTAATAAAGCTTTAGAAAATCAATATGAAATTACAGGTACAGTAAAAGGTATTGAGAATGGAAAAAAATTATTCATTCAAGTTCAAGATGAAATGGGCAGACCTATTTCTAAAGATACTGCTATCGTTAACAATAACAAATTTGAATTTAAAGGTGATGTAACAGGTATTGACATTGCTTTTATAAAACCAGAAGAAGGTATGCAAGCTTTACCTTTTATTTTTGAAGAAGGAAAAATTGAAATTGAGTTTAATAAAGACAGTCTTCAAAAATCAAAAATTGGTGGTACATTTAACAATGATAAATTCCAAGAATTTAATGATAAAGTAAGTAAAGTTGGTGAAAAAATAAACCAATTTAAGAAAGATAATGATGAAAAGATGAAGACGGCACAAGCATCACAAGATACCGTTGTAATCAATCAAGTGATGAAAGACTATAAAGTAATTCAAGAGGAGACACAAAAAAACGTGAAAGAAACGTATGTGAATTTCGTGAAGGCTAACCCTAAAGCTTATGTTTCTGCCTTACTATTAGAAAATATGCTTTTAAGTAATGCATTAACCATTGAAGAAGTAAAAGAAAACTATGAAAAATTAGATCCTTCTTTAGCAGAAACCAAACCAGTTAAGAATATTAAAAAAACATTAGATGCAGCTACAGCAATAACAATGGGTAAAACTGCTCCTGATTTTAGTGGTCCATCACCAGAAGGAAAAACAATCTCTTTAAAAGAATCATTAGGGAAAGTAACGATTATTGATTTTTGGGCTTCATGGTGCAAACCTTGCCGTCTTGAAAATCCAAATGTTGTTGCTTTGTATAATGAATTACATGAAAAAGGTCTAAATATCATTGGAGTTTCTTTAGATAAAGATGCTGAGAGCTGGAAAAAAGCAATAGCTGATGATGGGTTAGTTTGGAATCATGTTTCAAATTTAAAGTTTTGGCAAGATCCAATTGCAGAACAATACAATGTAAAAAGTATTCCAGCAACTTTTATCTTAGATGAAAAAGGAAATATTGTAGCAAAAGACTTAAGAGGAGATGAATTGAAAGCGAAAGTTTTAGAATTATTAGGTCAATAATCCTTAAAAAAACTATTATTTTAAAAAAATCTCCTTAGGGAGATTTTTTTATATTTTTCATTTACAAACAGTTATAAAATTATTAAAAAAATAGCTGTTTTTTTGTTTGCGAATATAAAAAACAATAGTATATTTGCCATCGCTAAGTCAAAATAGCGACAGGCTGGGGAGATACTCAAGCGGCCAACGAGGGCAGACTGTAAATCTGCTGGGAAACCTTCGCAGGTTCGAATCCTGCTCTCCCCACAAAAAAAGCATCAATTTCTTGATGCTTTTTTTTATTTTATAACTATTCTATTTTTTATTCCAACACAAAACTGATGGTTACATTGGCATTAATTTCAATTTCTCCAATTGCCAACGTTTCATTTGCAGCATCCATTTCTAATCCTTTAGCCATAACATTACGATACATTGGCTGTGGATAACTTGGTGCGGTTGTATCAGAAATTGAAATTGCTTTGCCAATTTTTTGATTTAAAACACTCACATAATCCTCTGCTTTCATTTTGGCATCCATAACGGCTTTTTTTCTAGCTTCTGTTTCATATTGCTTCATTTTAGAAGATTTAAACTCCACACCTTGTATTTGATTAATTCCGCTATTCACTAAATCCATCATTACACTTTCATATTTAGAAAGATCTTTCAAATGAATTTTAATCGTTTGACTAGCTACATAATTGTTCTTTTTGGTTTGATAATCATAATTCTTATACAAAGAAACTTGCTGTGTTTGAAAATCTGAAGCCGGAATCCCTTTAGATTTAATAGTTTTAAGTACTAAATCCACCGTTTCATCATTCTTTTTCTTTACTTCCTTCGCATCTGAACCAGTATACTCAACTCCAACAGTTATGAGAGCTTCATCTGGGGTTACTTTTACTTTTCCTTCACCTGAGACAGTCACTTGTGAAATAGGCGTTAATTTGTTTTCTTGTGCTTGATTCATCATAGTCGTACCTACTAATAGTAGTGTTAAAATTGCTTTTTTCATATTATTTTTTATGTTTATTTGTTCAAAAGATATGCCAAACTATAGTTTGTTCGTTTTATGCAAATAAAATAAGATTACAATTGGAATAGTTAACAAAATAACCATCCTAGTATTGGTTTCAATAAGAGAAGGTTGTCTAATTAACGTAATTAAATAACCTCCAATAGCACCACCAAAATGAGCCGTATGGCCAATATTATCTCTTTTTGCCTTCATTCCATAAATTGAATATAACAAATAGCCAATTCCAAAAATATAACCTGGTATTGGAATCGGGATAAAGAAAAAATATAAATTCAAATCGGGATACAACAAGATTGAACTATAAATAATTCCTGTTACAGCACCTGATGCACCAATGGCACGATAGGAATAATCATTTTTATGCATATACAAGGTAAGCAAACTTCCAGCTACCATACTTCCAAAATAGATATAGAGAAAATAAATATTACCTAATCTATCAATTACAATAGGTGCAAAAAAGTACAAGGTAAGCATATTGAATATCAAATGAGCAAAATCAAGATGTAGAAATCCAGAAGTAATCATTCTGAATTGCTCTCCTGCTCTAATCCTACCTACATGAAATTCATATTTTCTAAAAAAATCATAATCATTAAAACCTTTAAAGCTTACTAAAGCGGTTATCCCTATGATAACAAGTAAGAGTATATCCATTATTTTTTATTTTCTGTAAATTTAATAATAGTTTAGGTATTTCCTTATTATTTTAAAAAAGTATATTTGTAAAAAATTTAATATGCAGTTACTCGTATATATTTTATTATATCCTTTATTATATTTAATTTCTATTTTACCTTTTAAATTATTCTATCTCTTTTCAGATTGTATTTGTTTTTTTGTCTATCGAATTATTGGTTACAGAAAAAAATTGGTCAGAAAAAACATTGCTATGGCTTTACCTCACTTATCTGAAAAGGAAAGATTAGTTGTAGAAAAGAAATTCTATTCTCATATGTGTGACATGTTTTTAGAAATGATAAAAACCATGTCTATTTCAAAAGACGAAATTCAAAAAAGGTATAAATTCACCAATTTAGAAATATATAAAGAACTCGAGAAGAAAAACAAAAGTATTGTCTTACTTTGTGCACATTATGCGAGTTACGAATGGGTAATTTCAATGAATTACTACATTAATTATACAGGCTATGGCATTTATAAAAAGATTGCCAACAAGTATTTTGATAAATTAGTACGCGATATTCGTTCCAAATTTAAAGCAAAATTAATCACCACTAAAGACACCATTAAAGTAATTGAAGAAAATCAAAAAAAAGGGATTTTAGGCATTTATGGTTTCGCTAGTGACCAATCTCCAAAATCGTACATAAAATCTCATTGGTATCACTTTATGGGAATTGAAACACCCATTCATGTGGGAGCCGAACTTTTAGCAAAACGTTTAGATATGAATGTGGTCTTTCTTAAAACCAAAAAAGTCAAACGGGGGCACTACGAAGCAACTTTAGAAATAATGACGGAAGAAGCAAGAACTATTCCTAATTATGAAATTTCGGAAGCCTTCATTCGAAAAGTAGAAGAACAAATTTATGAAGCTCCACAATATTATCTTTGGACACATAATCGTTGGAAACATAAAAAAAATCAAGCATGAAATTAGTTTTTGCTTCTAATAATAAAAATAAAATTGCAGAAATTCAACAATTAATGCCATTAGGAATTACTGTTTTGAGTTTGGAAGAAATTGGTTGTGATGTAGATATTCCAGAAACAGCTTCAACTATTGAAGGCAATGCTATTTTAAAAGCGAACTACGTTACCGAACATTTTGGTTACGATTGTTTTGCAGATGATACAGGTTTAGAAGTAGAAGCCTTAAATGGAGCACCAGGAGTATATTCGGCAAGATATGCAGGTGAGCAAAAAAATGCAGATGATAATATGACCAAATTATTACTTGCTTTAGAAAATCATACAAATAGAAAAGCCCAATTTAAAACCGTAATTGCTTTAAATATTAATAAGGAACAGCATCTGTTTACAGGAATTGCTTCTGGTGTAATTATTGGTGAGAAAAAAGGAGAGAAAGGATTTGGTTACGACCCTATTTTTAAGCCAAACGAACTGGATAAAACATTCGCTGAATTAAGTATGGAAGAAAAAAGCAAATACAGTCACAGAGCTAAAGCAGTGAACCAATTACTCACTTTTTTACAAAAACACTTCCAGTAGGTAAACTCCAATTCATTTTAAAACAAAGAATTCTTGCTACAATAATAAAAAAACTAGACAGTAAATAAATTAAATCCACTTCCAACTTACAATTCAATAAAAGAAAAAATAAAACTCCTCCTAAAATACTTAAGGTTGCATAAATTTCTTTTCGAAACAAAACAGGAATTTCATTACATAGAATATCTCTTATTACACCTCCAAAAGTAGCTGTTAAAGTACCCAAAGCAATACAAATGACAGGATGAAGCTCTTTTTCAATACCTTTTTCAATACCAATTAAAGTAAACACTCCAAATCCAATGGTATCAAACAAAAAAAGCGAGATTCTTAATTTTTCCAAATACGCATTAAAAAGAATAGAAAGTACTGATCCACTAAAAATAATGATGATGTATTTGAGATCAAGCATCCAACCAACTGGAGTGTTCCCAATTAAAACATCTCTTAAAGTACCACCTCCTAAAGCGGTCACAAAAGCAATACAAAAAACCCCAAATAAGTCTAGTTTTTTATAAATAGCAGTTAATGCACCCGAAATAGCAAACACAAGAGTTCCAATACTATCAATATACTCAACCATTATTCTTTTCTTACAAAAGTATCTATTTAAATAAGAATTGATATGCTTTTTAACTATCGAAAGTTATTTTTTTCATAGTAACACTTAAAACAAAATTACAATTAATTGAAAATCAATTACAAACAAATTAGTTTATCCAATTAATTAAAACTACCTTTGCACCCAATTTAAAATATTTTATGAATAAATTTGAACAATTAGGTCTAAATGAATCGCTTCTGCTCGCGATTAAAGACCTTGGATTTGAGAATCCATCGGAAGTACAGGAAAAAGCGATTCCCCTATTATTGGAAAAAGACACCGACATTGTAGCGCTAGCCCAAACTGGAACGGGTAAAACAGCTGCATTTGGTTTTCCACTTATTCAAAAAATTGATGCTGAAAACAGGGATACTCAGGCATTAATTTTATCGCCTACTAGAGAGTTATGTCTACAAATTACAAACGAGATTAAACTTTACTCTAAATACATTAAAGGATTAAATACAGTTGCCATTTATGGTGGTGCTAGTATTACAGAACAAGCCAATCAAATTAGAAGAGGAGCACAAATTATTGTAGCTACTCCAGGAAGAATGCAAGACATGATTAACCGTAATATGGTTAACATTAAAAACATCAACTATTGTATATTGGACGAAGCGGATGAAATGTTAAATATGGGATTCTATGAAGATATTACCGCTATTTTATCTGATACACCAAAAGAAAAAAGCACATGGTTGTTTTCAGCAACTATGCCACAAGAAGTAGCTCGTATTGCTAAAGACTTCATGAGAAAACCATTAGAAATAACGGTTGGACATAAAAATTCTGGAAATGAAAATGTATCTCATGAATTTTATTTAGTAAGCGCTCGTGATCGTTATGCTGCTTTGAAACGCTTAGCAGATGCAAATCCAGATATCTTTTCAGTAGTTTTTTGCAGAACTAAAAGAGATACACAAGCAGTAGCTGAAAAACTTATCGAAGATGGTTATAGTGCAGCAGCACTTCATGGAGATTTATCACAAGCACAACGTGATGGCGTAATGAAATCATTCCGTGGAAGACAAATTCAAATGTTAGTCGCAACGGATGTAGCAGCTCGAGGAATAGACGTAGACGATATAACACACGTAATTAACTACCAATTACCTGACGAAGTTGAAACTTACACACACCGTTCAGGAAGAACAGGTCGTGCTGGAAAATCAGGTACATCATTAGTAATTATTACTAAAAGTGAATTACGTAAGATTACTCAAATCGAACGTATCATAAAAATGAAATTTGAAGAAAAACCAATTCCATCAGGAATTGAAATTTGTCAAATTCAATTATTTCATTTAGCAAATCGTATAAAAGATGTAGAAGTAGATCACGAAATTGATGCTTACTTACCTGCGATTGAAGAAGTTTTAAAAGACATTCCAAAAGAAGAATTAATTAAAAAAATGGTTTCTGTCGAATTTAATCGTTTTATTAATTACTACAAAAAATCGAGAGATTTAGCTTCAGATGGTGGTACAAGACGTGAATCTGGAACATTACCAACAGATGGTGCTGTTCGTTTCTTCATTAACATTGGTTCCAGAGATAATTTTGATTGGATGACTTTGAAAGATTTCTTAAAAGAAACGTTAGATTTAGGTCGCGATGATGTTTTCAAAGTAGATGTAAAAGAAGGTTTTTCATTCTTTAATACAGATGCCTCTTTAGCTCCAAAAGTAATGGAAGTTTTAAATGCTTTTAGTTTACAAGGAAGAAAAATTAATGTTGAAATTTCTAAAAATGAAGGAGGAAGTAACTCTAGAAGAAGAGATCACAATGGACGTAGTGGAGACAAACGTTCAGGTGGAGGTTTTAGAGGAGACCGAAATTCAAGAGAGGATAGACGTCCTGGCGGAAATGATAGAAAGCCCCGAAGAGACAGTAAATTTGAAGGAAAAAAATCAGATAATAATGAAAGAAGAGGTAGAAGAAATGAAGGAGATTCCTCTAATTTCTTTGAAAAAGCGAAACGTTCTAGAAGAAGTTAAGCAACAGATTCGTTAATTTTCTGATAAATAAATTATAAAGACTGTAAATTATCTCTTTTTGATTCGTATTTTTGAATCAATATTTAGCCCATGAGATACTTTACAGTCTTTTTACTTATACTACTGACCCACAACGCAATAGGTCAGACAGACACCTTATCAACTACTATTCAAGGTACAGTTGTTCACAGTCAGACCAAATTACCTATGAATAACGTACACGTTATTAATACTACAAAAGTAAGCGGTACAATTACAGACGGAAATGGTTTTTTTGAAATTGTTGCCAAAGCAAACGATACCTTATTATTTTCGTATTTAGGTTTTGAAACAATTAAAGTAAAAGTAACCCACGATTGGGTAAAAAATAAGACCTCAAAAGTTTCTCTTACTGAAAAAGCATACGCTTTAGAAGAAGTCGTAATTTCAAAATATAACTTAACTGGTTATGTTGAAGTTGACACTAAATTAATTCCAGTTTCTGAAAGTGATTATCGTTATAGTATTTCTGGGCTAGATGCAGGTTATGAAGCCGGAAGCAAGTCACCTAGTGCCGTTACCAAAGTATTAGGAGCGATTTTTAATCCTGCCGATTTCTTATATAATGCCTTTGGTAAACGACCCAAACAAATGCGAAAGCTAAAGGAAATGAAAAAAGATGATACCGTAAGGGAACTCTTAGCTACTAAATTTGATAGAGAAACCTTAGCCGCTTTATTAGAGATTGATAAAGATGACATTCCATTAATTCTTCAAAACTGTAATTACTCTCAGTATTTTATTAAAACCGCTAACGATTTACAAATCTTAGAAGCTATTAGTTCTTGTTATGAAGAATATAAGATTTTGAAAAAGAATAAATAAAAAACACGCTTTCACACTAAAAAATCAACGTTTATAGCGTTGATTTTTTTATTTACACAAATAGGTATTTTTTTAAAAAGAAAATACCTATTATTAAATTCGCAATTAACATATTCTTGTTATAACACATATATACTATTAAATTAACATTATAAAACACCTATAAATAATATTTTTACAAAATAATATCATATTTTTTTAAAATTTAACAAAATATATATTTTATATGTATGCATAGTAAATTATTTTTTTATACTTTAGTAAAATAATTATCGATTTTTTACGAAAATCATAATTTAACAACAAACAAATTACTAATTCAAAAATCTAAACTATGTTAAAAAAATTACACTACACCTTATTACTCATTGTAGTATTGTGTTCTACTGTGCTATATGCACAAGAAAAAAGCACTCTCACCACACCTATCTCATCTGATGAAGTTACAACCTTCATAAAAGTTTATGAGTACAAATTAAATCATCCGTTTGACATCGCAACCTCTTTAAAAAAAGCTGTTCAAGAAACTACTTTATCTGAAGAGAGAATGACTACCCTTTTAACAGCACAATTTAACGGAAATGACATTCAACTTACAACTACTGAAAAAGAGGAATTTGAGAAAATTAAAGCAATCATGGAAAAAGATAGAATGATCAACCAAGTTGCTTTAGATTCATTTATTACTAAAAATAAAATGAAACTCAGTCGCTATGAGGAGATTGAAAATTACTTTCATAATAATGATTCTTTTCAAAATAAAGTAGCACAACTGTACAATCAAAAAACAAACTAAACTAACCTCTAGCAATCATGAAAAAAACTATATACTCATTCTTGGGTGTGCTTTTTATTGTACTAAACACACTAGCACAACCTTTACCTAATAGATACCAACAAGATGTTTTCAGTTCTTTCCAAGTAACTAAAGATGTTGTTTTTAGCACTAATATTCCAACTGTTAAATCATTTAATCTTTTTGGAAATCGTTTAGCCAATGAAGAATCCTATGGAGAAGTCAAAACAACCTTACGAATGAATATCTACAGACCTTTAAACGACACTTTAACCAAAAGACCTGTTATCATCTTTGCATTTGGTGGTGGTTTTGTAAATGGAAGTCGCACAGAAGCAAGCATGGTAAAACTTTGCGAATCTTTTGCCAAAAGAGGGTATGTAACAGCGACTATAGATTATCGATTAGGCATGAATATTGGAGATAGAGAACTCTCAAAAAGAGCCGTTTACAGAGCCTTACAAGATGGTAGATCGGCAGTTCGTTTTTTTAGAAAAAATGCTACAACATATGGTGTTGATCCTAATCAAATATTTATTTCTGGACATAGTGCAGGTGCTTTCTTAGCCTATCAAGCGGTTTATTTGGATAAAGACTCAGAGAGGCCTGCATCTACCAGAAGCTATTTTGGAAGAGCCGATTTAGGCGGATTAGATGCGATTGGAGATAATAAAACCTACGCTAATGGTTCTCTAGTTAGTGGAAAAGCGAATGGTGTTATGGGATTTGCAGGAGCTTTAGGAGAACTTAGTTACATTGAAAATAGTTCTGACGTGCCAGGGGTGTATTTTCATAGCTCAAATGATAGTACGGTTCCTTATAATAGTGGCGAACCTTTCTCTTATATTAGTTGGTTACCTGGTTTTAATTTACCTACGGTTTATGGAAGTAATCAAATGAACAATCGCGCCAATACGGTAAATGCAAATCATGCTTTTTATTCATATACAAATCGCGGCCATAATGTACATTATAACGGCTCAAATTTATATTCTGATATCGTACCTAATGGCTCACAATATTTCTACCATACATTTTTAAAACCAAATGGAATTACATTAGAAGGCTACAGCTCCATATGCAGTACTTGTTTAACTCAAAATTATACCGCCGTTGGTAATGCTTTTTATTATGATTGGCAAGTTACTGGAGGAACAATAAACTATAGCAATGCATTTGACAATACCATTACAGTCACTTGGGATAGATCAGCTACCAATAAATCTATCACACTGACACCGTATAGTAGAGTTTTAGCAAGAGGAACAACAATTAATTTAGAAGTTTCTATCAACTCCCGAAGAATGGATACAAGTGAATTAAAAACTTCAATGGTTTCTAACGTTCTTGTTGCGCCAAATCCTTTTATAGATAACCTTACTGTTACTATTACAAATGATTTTCAGGGTGAAATTAATATTCTTATTTATGATGTTACAGGACGTATCATCAAAGAGAAAAAGATACTAAAAAATGAACCAACTCTAATTGAAAACATAGGAGATGCTTTCCAAAATTCAGGCTTGTATTTTATGCAAATAAGCAATAACAAAGACGAACCCACTATTCACAGAATATATAAACAATAATTATATATAGTTACCATTTGATTAATAAAGGCTTGTTATTTTAACAAGCCTTTTACTTTCTTATAAGTCGTTTTCATAAAAACGACTTTCAACAAATGCAATATCTTTAATTGATTTCCTTGTCCAGTCTAATCGTTTTTCAATAATTTCTTCTTCCGTTAATTGCCATTGGATATTTGAATTTCGGAGTCTATTGGTAAGGTCTTGTATGATAATAGCAGCAGAAACAGAAATATTCAGACTTTCTGTAAAACCTACCATCGGTATTTTTAAAAAACCATCTGCATGTTGTAAAACTTCTTCTGATAATCCTTCTTTTTCTGTTCCAAAAAACAAGGCAGCTGGTTTTGTAATATCAAATTCATGCAAAAAGCAAGACTCATTATGTGGTGTTGTAGCAATAATTTGATATCCTCTTTGCCGCAACGTTTTCATGCACGACATGTTACTACTAAATTCATTAATATCGACCCACTTTTCTGCACCTAAGGCAATTTGCTTATCAATAGTTTTACTATATTTTTGCTCAATCACATTCAATTCTTGAATACCAAATACTTCACAGCTTCTCATTACTGCACTTGTATTATGCATTTGATAAACATCTTCTACTGCTACCGTAAAATGACGGGTTCTATTGGCTAAAATTTCTATAAAACGTTGTTTTCTATTTTCAGAAATAAATCCTTCTAAATATTCTAATAAGGCTACATTTTTCATTGGAGCCAAATTTAGCAAAGCCAAGGATAAATTAAAAATTATATTAAATTATAATTCTATCTTTTTAATTTCTGTCCATGTTGTTAATTGATAGGAGTTCGTTATTAGGTCATTTGGAAATTTAATAACTAAAGAAAGTACTTCTTCTTTTTCTTTATCTATAGCATTCGCATTTGGAAAGAATAAGAAATCTAGAAAAGATAAATTCTCTCTATTTTTTACACCTGCAAATAATGAAACTTCATCAGAAACATAACTCAAAGGCTCAGAATCTTTTGGAGTAATAATTACGCTCCCTAATAAATGGTTCTCATTTAAAATGGTTTCTTCCGTTACTCTCTCTTTAACGATAGGTCCGTAAAAATAAATTCTTCCTTTATTGGCTTTAGCCTGAATTACAAATTCTTGATTATTGGCATTTGTAAGATTAAATTCTAAATAAAAAGGAGTAGTCTCATAAATGGATTTTCCTAAAAAATTCTTTACATCTGCAGCTAAAACTACATTTTGATAATCAGAGGTATATGAACTATAACTATTAGTGATTTTTGGACTTACAACAGGTCTTAAATTACTAGTATTTAAACCAGAACTGATTAGCAAAGTTCCTAAAATAACAAATACAATTAACTCGAGAAATAATTTTACTTTTTTCATGACGGCAATCATTGAGTGGTTAATATAAAATGATATACGAGATAAATAAAAAATTGGTTTTAAAAAGAGGCCATTTTTTTTGTATATTAGCAATAACTTAAAAAATTCTATGGAACAAGAACAATTACTTAAAGAATTACTTAGTAAAAGTGATCGATCATTTACCTTGTTATATGACAATTATTCAAAAAGTTTGTATGCTGTCATTTTCAATTTAATAAAAAACAGAGAAGAAGCCGAAGATGTGCTTCAAGAAGCTTTTGTTAAAATTTGGAATAATATTGATTCTTATAATGAATCAAAAGGAAGATTATACACTTGGATGCTAAACATTACCCGCAATACTACCATTGATAAATTGAGATCTAAAGGCTATAATAATAGTCAAAAAAACCATTCTGCAGATAACTTCGTATATATGCTTGAAGACAATTCGAAGACAGTCAACAAGATAGATGCCATTGGAATAAGTAGGTTTATAAAAAAATTAAAACCGAAGTGTATTCAAATTATTGAATTGCTATTTTTTCAAGGTTATACACAACAAGAAGCATCTGAAGAATTAGAAATACCTTTAGGAACCGTAAAAACGCAAAACAGAAATTGCATGAACGAATTAAGAACAATGATCAATGAATAGTAGAGAATTAATAGAATCTGGTACATTAGAACTCTTTGTTTTTGGAAAACTAACAGAAGAAGAAAACAAAAATGTAATAGATATGGCTAAAAAACACCCTGAAGTTCAGGAAGAAATTTTAGCAATTGAAAACGCTGTTATTAACCTTTCGCAAAGCGTAGCTCCACATTTATCTGCCACTAATTATGAAAAAATTAGACAAAAAATTTTAGGTAAAAATGGTGTAATTGCACTGCAAAGAAAACCGTCATGGACAAACTATATTGGTTGGGCTGCAGCCGCTATATTTGTAATTGGATTTGGTTTCCAATATCTTAAATGGAATGATTCGCAAACAACTATTGAACAATTAAGTACTGAAAAAAGTAATATGCAAAGATTGATTGTTGATTTAGAATTGGAAAAACAAGAAGCTGAAAAAGTATTAGCGATTGTAAGAGACAACAACAATATTCAAGTAGCCTTAGGTGGTCAAGAAGTAGCGCCTAATGCTTATGCTAAAGCTTATTACAATAAAGAAACCAAAGAAGTATACATTGATGCTTCTGGATTACCAACACCTCCAGAAGGAAAAGTATATCAAGTTTGGGGATTAAAATTAGACCCTTTAACGCCTAAAAGTATTGGTCTATTAAATGATTTTGCATCAAATTCTACAAAAGTATTTAAAGTAGACAAAGCAGAAGAAGCAGAAGCCTTTGGAATTACCTTAGAGCCTGCTGGAGGAAGCCAAAGTCCTACTCTAGAACAATTATACACTTTAGGAAAAGTATAAAAAACAACCCAAAACAGAAAAAGCGTCTTCAAGACGCTTTTTTTTATTTATCCCAAATCTACATAATACTTTCTTAAGAAAAAAGTTATAAAAAATAACAAACACATACCTCATAACTTACAACTTATAACTATTTTTGCACTTTGTTAAAAACAACACAACTACAACATGTCACATTTATCCCAATTAAATGCTATTTCTCCTATTGATGGAAGATATAGAAACAAAACTCAAAATTTAGCTCCTTATTTTTCAGAAGAAGCGCTTATTAGATATCGTGTACTCATTGAAGTCGAATATTTCATCGCTTTATGTGAATTACCATTACCTCAATTAACCGAGGTAGACGCAAAAATATTCGCCTCTTTAAGAGATATGTATACCCATTTTTCTTCGGAAGATGCGTTGTGGATTAAAGAAACAGAAAAAACGACCAACCACGATGTCAAAGCAGTAGAATACTTTATTAAAAGTAAATTTGACACCTTAGGTTTAGAAAAATATAAAGAATTTATCCATTTTGGATTAACTTCTCAAGATATCAACAATACAGCAATTCCTCTTTCGACTAAAGAAGCATTCGAAAATGTATATTTACCAAGTTTAATTTCTGTAATTCAAAAATTAAAAGAGTTAAGTGTCGAATGGGCAAACGTACCTATGTTAGCTAGAACACACGGTCAACCAGCTTCACCTACTCGCTTAGGAAAAGAAATTTTAGTATTTGTAGAACGACTAGAAGAACAAATGCGTTTGCTATTTAATGTCCCTTTCGCAGCTAAATTTGGTGGGGCAACTGGAAATTATAACGCGCACAAGGTTGCTTATCCAAGTATTGATTGGAAACAATTTGGAACCGATTTCGTAGAAAACAGTTTGGGTCTACACCACTCCTTTCCAACCACACAAATTGAGCATTACGATCATTTTGCTGCTTTTTTTGATGCATTAAAAAGAATCAATACTATATTAATTGATTTAGATAGAGACATTTGGACGTATGTTTCTATGGATTATTTCAAACAAAAAATCAAAGCAGGAGAAATTGGATCTTCCGCTATGCCACATAAAGTAAACCCTATCGATTTTGAAAATAGCGAAGGAAACTTAGGCATTGCCAATGCTATTTTTGAGCATCTTTCAGCCAAATTACCGATTTCAAGATTACAACGTGATTTAACTGATAGTACCGTTTTACGTAACGTAGGGGTTCCTTTTGGACATACTATAATTGCTTTTGAAGCCACTTTAAAAGGCTTGAATAAATTATTATTGAATGAAGTTAAGTTTGAAGAAGATTTAGAGAAAAATTGGGCAGTTGTAGCTGAAGCGATTCAGACTATTTTAAGACGTGAAGCCTATCCTAATCCTTACGAAGCCTTAAAAGAATTAACCCGAACCAATTCGGTAATTAATAAACAAGCCATCCATAACTTTATTGAAACTTTGAATGTTTCAGACACTATTAAAAACGAACTAAAACAAATTACACCAAGTAATTATATAGGAATTTAAAACTAAATTCTTGATTCACTTTAAATATAAATTCCTCAATTGTAAAGTCGATTGAGGTTTTTTTATTCCTATACCTTCAAAAATGACAAAAATGATTTAATAAAAATCAAACCTCTTTCCTTTTTAAACAAATCAAATTACTGTAATTTTGTATCAATTTTAAAAGAAAAAAATGAAAGCAAATCATACACTAGAATATATCCATGAAGTACTAAAAAACTGTCCAAAAGATTGGATTCAACTCACCACACATCGTTTAGATATTTATACAGAAGAAGAAGCTAAAATCCAATTTTTAGACCAATTTGAAAATTTATTTAATTCTAATAATGCCACAACAGCAGCTTTAAGTAAATTACCAACCGCATATGACTACATTCGATTAGGACATCCTCTTTCTTGCGTTTTGGAATGGGGAATCGCAAAACTACATAACCTTAAACCAGAACAAGTCATTAGTTTTTCTTCGAAAATTGTTCCAATATTAGCCATTTTAAGAAAAAATGCATTGGAAAATAAAAACACAAAAATAGTATATACCGATGAATTGCCTGAATCTTTTACTACTCAAATCATCAAAGAAGTATATGGTTATCAATTTGAAACACAAAAAATTGATAGTCTTGCCTCGCTCTCAAAATACAATGGAACCACTGTTTTTGTAACCCAACAAGAAGACATTCCAACTATAGATTTTAATCCAACAATAGATTTTTATATTTCAAACATTTCTGATTTAGGAAGTATCTTAGTGGTAAATGGAAAAGAAAACGATACATATATATCTGAAATTCAACACGTACGCCGAAGAGAAACAATAGCTATGACACCTTCCAATTGTTTCACAGCCTTACATCTATTAGTAAAAAATACTGATTTTTCAGCTCCTAAATATGCTGTTGAAAACCACAAATCTGCAGTACTAAAATCCATTACTACCATTACTGGTACTTCTTCAACACCTCTTGTAGGTTCAAGTGGTTTATCTATACAATATGCCATTATGATGGGATTAATTCATGATGCAATGGAAAATCACAAAGGAAAAGCCATTAAATTTATTGTACCGCCCAATTGTTATGGTGGCACCAATGACCAAGCGAGACGTGTAGCTGCTTGCTTGGATATGGTTGAAATAGTTGACTTACCCGTAGATGGTGACAATGACATGGTAAATAGTATTGATCGTATTTTAGATGCTGTAGCTAAAGAAGATGCCATTCCTTATATTATCGCTGAAATTCCAACCAATCCAAGAGTAGAAGTTCCAAATTTACTCGACCTAAAAGCCGTTTTAAGTAAAAAAAGACACACGCCTAATGGCGATACGTCTATTGATCCAGTGTTTATATTAGACCAAACGTTTTGTCCTAATGTACTGTTTTTAGGAGAAGGTCAAATATTATCTACAGTAAGTTCCATTTCATATGCTAGTGGTTCGAAATTTCCAAGCGGCGGAAAATGCACGGCAGGTTATGTGGTAGGTAATGCCAAAGTAGATGCTTTAATGGACAAAATTAATCTCCATCTAACGCTTTGCGATAATGAAGCCACACCGCTTCAATACAAACTATTAGCAGAACAATTGCCTTCTATGAATCAAAGAATTGAAGAGGCTTATAAAAATACTCGCGAATTTGTAACTTTCATTCACGAAACCTTACCAACAGCAAAAATCAATTTTGTTTCAGAAGCATTAGCGAGTCAAGGGTTTACTCCTTCTGTTTTTTCGCTTGATTTACCAACAAAAGGTACTACTCCTGAAGCAAGAGAAACCTATAAAAGAGCTCTAAATCACCGATTAATTGATTTGATGATTACTAAAATCCCAAATGAAAGTAAATATTGTGTCAGTTATGGCCAATTGAAAGGGTGTTATTGGACCATTCCAGCGACCTCCACTCAAGGTACCACAAAAGAAGGTGACAAAGATTATATTGCTCGTGTAGCCCTTTCTCCAGATATGGATTTAGAACTACATAAAAAAGTATTTTTAGAATTTGTACGTACGCTTTAATAAAATCACTATTTTTAACTATAGTAATATCCTCAATTGCCCTAACAATTGGGGATTTTATATTTACAAAAATAACTTATGTTAACATCTCATTAACAACTGGCATAAAATTTGATTCAAATAACTAAACTATTTTTATGAAAAACTATATCATCCTACTTCTTACTATACTACTATTCACCTCTTGTCAAGAAGACATTACTTCCAATTTAAAACAAATTGAAACCAATCTTAAAACAGACAATGCTTCAATAAGCGAATTTATTCTTAAAAACGACACTATAATTAAAGGAAGACTAGGTACGCAAATTTTCATACCCAAAGATTTATTTGACAATTATACCAATGGAAAAATCACTTTCGAATTAAAAGAATATTTCAGTAAAGAAGACATAATTCTAAACGGTTTGTCCACTATTACAGATAAAGACGAACTCTTAGAATCTTCAGGAATGATTTATATTAATTTCACGGAAGAAGGGAAACAGTTAACGATCAAAGAAGGTAAAAGATACAAAGCTCAATTACCTAATAAAATTCTTGCCAACAGTAACTTGTATAGCAATGCCAATGATTCTATTTTTAAATGGGAATTTATTGAAGGTATTCAGAGAGATACTGCAATTATAGATATTTTAAAAAATGCTGCTTTTGGTATTACAGTAGATAAGACTGGTGCTGGAGGCTTTTTTAAAAATGTCAAAACAGATAGTGTTTCCATTATACAAAAAAGAGATTCTTTACTTTTAATTAAAAATAGGAAAGAATCTAAAAAAAGAGAAATACAAAATCAAATAATAGCAGAAACTAATATGGCTGAATTTGATTTTGGAGATCCATCTTTTGGTGATTTTACTGAAACGGATACAACAGTAACAACTGAACAACTAGAGAAACAATATAAAATGTATCAAAAATTTTATGACTTTGACACTTTTGCTAGTTCAAAATTGGGCTGGATCAATTGCGACAGAGTACTAAATGTAGAAAAAGAAGTTACGTTACAACTAAGTCTAAAAAATCATAAAAATATAACTCACTTCTCAGTATATTATATTTATAAAAATTACAAAACATTTTTAAAAGAGTCTTACCGTTCTACTCCTGCGTTAAGTAAAAACTTTAAAGTTTCTGGTCGCACTAAAGTGGTTGTAATGAGTACTACTAATGACACTTATTTGTATGATTTTTTCTATGTTAATAAAAGCTCGAAAACTAATTTTGAAATCAACCTAAAAGAAACGACTTTGGATAACCTAAAAAAAGTATTAATTTCCCAATAAATCTCCTATCATGAAAAATACCATCACCCTACTGCTTCTTTTTTTCAGTATAATAACAACAACTGCTCAGGAAATGCAATTGAATGATGCAGCTTTAGAAATTGAAATCTTACACTTGATTAACCAACATCGAAAAACGCTTAAATTGAATCCACTTGAAAAAGACGTTGTACTTCAAAAAGCAGCTCAAGATCAAAGCAATTATATGCTAAAAATAAAACGTTTGTCGCACGAACAAACCGCTGCTGCGAAAAAGCACCCTAAAAACCGCATTCAATTTCATGGTGGTTTGGATTTTCATACTTACGGGGAAAACGTTTTATACTTAACGGTTGAACCTAAAAATTACGCTCAAAGTGACATTGTCCTTTTAGCTCAAAAAATTTATACAGAATGGGAAATATCACCACCTCATTACGCGAACATGATTAGTGATGAATATGCTTATGCGAGTTTGGCTTTTGCATTCGACCCAAAATCAAGACGTTTATATGCTACAACCGTTTTTGGTAACAAATAAGAGATTTAATCGTTTTAATTAAAACCCATTCTGTATTAATTTTACAATTGATACAATTACTAGTAACCCAAATAATTTTTTATGAGGTATTTTCTCCCAATACTACTGGCATTAGTAACCTTTCAAACTAATGCACAAGAACTTACTATTGATTATAACAGGTTAAATGAAAAAGTAATAGCGCTTATTAATGAACACAGAAATCAACTCCAACTTTCTGAATTAAAAAAAGATGCTATTTTATTTAAAGCTGCCAAAGACCAAAGTCTTTATATGTTGGAAAATAAAATCCTTACACATGAACAAAACAATAAAAACAAACAATTTCCAAAAGACAGAGTTTTATTTTATGAAGGCAACATGTTCCAATTTTTTGGGGAAAATGTTTTATTTACAACTGTAGAACCCAAAAAATACAGTACATCTGAAACCGATGCACTTGCCAAAAAACTTTTCTTACAATGGAAGCATTCGCCCCCACATTATAAAAATATAATCCATACTAATTATGATTTTACGGATTTGGCTTTTTCATATGATAAAAAGTTAAAACGATTGTATGCTACGAATGTATTTGGAACCAAAGGAATTATCATTCCAAATCAACTCTCAGAAAATGCTTTTGGAATACAGGAAAAAAGTAGTTTGTGTAAGAAAGTAAAATTTAGTGACAAAATACATTTAGGAAATGGCTTACAAATTGAAGGTAATGAAGTGATTTTGTATTATTATGATTTAGAAAAGTTCAAAACCATTTTAAATGAACCTAGCGATGCCATTGCAATCGATTTTATTGATCTAGAACAATTTCAATGTGGTCAAAAAAACCAGTTCGATGTTTCATCCATTTATGATGGTACGCTTTCAAAACCTATTTATAGAAAAGAGCTCCTAGAAAACAATCGTGCTGAAAATAAGTTGAAATTAATTACTAAAGTAGGTGAAGTACCTCCGCATTTAATAGGCAAACAACTTGCTTTAAGTATGGTTTTTGTTTTAAATAATTGTGCTTGTGAGTATTTTTCACCTGTAAATGTAGAAACAAAATCCTTACAATTATTACCGGTAGCACCCATTTTGGAACTACCTAAAAACACTATTTTATCTAATAAAGGTATTATTAAAACCGACGAACATCAATTTGCATTTGGGCGAAATGAAATCATTGAAAAGTTAGAAAAATCAAAAAGTGCGTTGTACCAAGAAAACGATTTGGCTTTAGAGGGTTTTGATTTTGATATTTTTTATGATACCCTTCCAGAAAGAACTCCAGAAGTTGACTCAGTTCCAAAAGAAGCTTATGATACACTCATTGGTGAACAGGTTCCATATGAAGAAATTATTGAAGAAATACCTTTTGAAATTCTAAATACAACGATACATTCTTCACAAATTTATAGTTTCAGTTCCATAGAAGGGAATGAAGCCGCCAATATTAAATTGCATCAAGATAGAGCCAAAGCGATTGAAAAATATGGAAAAGATAAATTAAACATTACAATTCCACCTAATAAAGTAGTAGCTGAAGAAAATTGGGAAACCTGTTACATTCAGTTAGAAATGGAAAACTTATCCCGTTTAGCACAAGAATCAAAACAAGAAATTAGAAAATACATCAATTTAAATAAAAATAAATGGGAAGCTTATTTAGATCAGCAACGGGTATCTAAACTCATTGCTAACTATTATGGTGAAATTAAACCTAAAAACCCCAATCATCCTCAATACTTAGAATTCCTCTATCAGGTAAATCTTCGCACGGGTGTTTATGAAAAAAACAATAACAAAACCAATTTAGCTTTAGCCAAAATTGCTAAATTAGAGTATGACACCACCATTTTTGAAGAACCCGTTTTTCAAGAAATAATGACTAATGCTAACTTAGTTCAAAATGCCACTGCAGTTCTTATTCAAAATTATAGCTATGATTATTTCAACACCACACGCTTTTTAAAATATTGGTTTACAAAATATGACACTTTATCACAAAATGCACAATTCAATTTACTTATTTTATATTGTGTAACAAATGAAAAATTATTAAACTCATGGGATATTGCAACCAGTAAATTAGCCAATGTAACCAAACCTAAAACCCTAGAAAATCAGTTCGATTTTTTTAAAACGACTCTTAATCTGATTGCTAATTACCACTATGTTTCTTTATACTACTGCAATCATAATAACGATTACGATGGTATTAATTTTTATTTTGAAAAAGTATATTATAGCTTTAAAAATAGCATTCGAACCTCAAAAGACCGCGTAAATTTAGCCCTTTTTTTAAACGACTGGAGTTCATACACAACAACCATTACTCTTTTGAAAGAAGAAATGAAAAAACCTACCTTTAGTAAAGAAGAAGCATTGATACTCGCACAAACCTATCCAATGCTAGTAGAAGATAACGGACAAACTGATCCTGATTTAGACTATATCTTAAAAAAAGTATATAAATTAAACAAAAAAGAATGGTGCGAGTGGCAAAATGACAACAGTAACCTTTTAAGAAACAATACTATAAAAACAGAATATTGCAAAATATGCCAATAAAGTTAATTCCCAAAATAATTAAGGCGTTCCCACAAGGGGCGGGCTTTTCGTTACAATCTTTTTTAAAAGTGAAGCACTTTAAAAAAGGATTTTCACTGCAATCCCTAACGCAAACATACAATAAGTACAACCTCTTAAATTCATACACTTGAAAAACCTAGCACAATCTTTTGAAACCATAACACACTATTTCTCTCCAAAAGTCATTACTGAAGTAAACGACCAATATGTAAAAATTGCCAAAATAAAAGGAGAAGATATCCCTTGGCACAACCATGAAAACGAAGACGAACTCTTTTACATTATTGAAGGCAGTCTACTCATGGAAATTGAAAACGAACCTAGTTTTACCATGCAAAAAGACGATCTATTTGTGGTAAAAAAAGGGATCAATCATAGAGTTTCTGCTGTGGAAGAATGCAAAATTATGCTTATCGAAACCAAAACTACGTTGCATACTGGAAACGTACAAGCAGCTGTTACTAAAAGTATAGAAGAACAGTTATAATACAAAAGCCTAACTTTTAAATAGCGTTAGGCTTTTGTGTTTAATTCTGTATGTTATCATTAATATTCACTAAATTGTAACGTACTTAAATTCTTATACATCCCATTTTCAATTTCTAGTAACTCTTTATGGGTTCCTTTTTCTACAATTCTTCCTTCATTCAATACTAAAATAGCATCTGCACTTCGTATCGTAGACAATCGATGCGCAATGATAATGCTGGTTCGTCCTTTCATCAAATTTTCTAAAGCTTCTTGTACCAGTTTTTCGCTTTCACTGTCTAAAGAAGAAGTAGCTTCGTCTAAAATTAATATACTTGGATTTTTCAGTAAAGCTCTTGCAATAGCAATACGTTGTCTTTGTCCACCAGACAATTTAATACCGCGTTCCCCAACTAAAGTATCAAACTTTTCAGGAAAACCGTTTACAAAATCATAGGCATTGGCTTGTTTTGCAGCCGTGATAATTTCTTCTTCTGTAGCATTGGGTTTACCATACGCAATATTTTCTCGAATGCTTCCTCCAAAAAGAATCACATCTTGGGGTACGATACTCATATTGCCTCGAAGAGTTTCTAAATCATAATCGTTGATATTCTTATCATCTATTAAAATTTCTCCCTTATCAATAGTATAAAAACGAAGTAAAAGCGAGGAAATAGTCGATTTTCCTGCACCACTTGGTCCTACAAGAGCAATTTTTTGACCTTGTTGCGCGGTAAAGGTAACCTCTTTTAAAACTTCTATTTCTGGACGTGATGGATACGAAAAACCTACGTTTTTAAAGCTTACATTTCCTTTTATCTTTTGAGTCGAATCATTTTGAGTCGCTTTTATCTTTTCTGGTACTTCGTCTAACAATTCGAAAACGCGTTCGGTGGCACCCACTGCTTTTTGAATTTGTGCATACAATTCGGCTATCCCTCCAAAGGAAGCTCCTATAAATGCCGAATACAAGACGAAAGAAATTAAGTCTCCCACTTCTTTTATTTCTCCATTAATACACAAAGTTACTCCATACCAAACCACGGCTACAATAGCCCCAAACAAACAAAAAATAATAAAAGAAGCAAAATAACCACGGTAGATTCCTCCTTTGATGGCCAATTTTACAACCTCGTTAATTTTCCTTTTGTAACGCGCAATTTCGTACCATTCGTTTGCAAACGCTTTCACATTAGAAATCCCTTGCATGGTTTCTTCTACAATCACCTGACTTTCCGCTACTTGATCTTGTACACTTTTAGAAAACTTACGGATTAAGCGACCAAAAATAACAGCGGCAACGGCTACAATTGGAACAATGCAAAGCATCATTAAGGTCAGATTTAAACTGATAGTCAATAGGAAAATAATACCCCCAATGATTAAAATAAACTGTCGTAAGAACTCAGCAATGGTTGTGGTTAAAGTATCTTGAATTTGGGTAATATCCGAACTGATGCGACTATTTAACTCTCCTACTCTTTTTTGAGAGAAAAACGTCATGGGTAACTTGACCAAATTGGTATACAAAGCTACACGAATATTCGCCAAGGTATTCTCCGTAAAATTGATGAATAAGGACAATCTGAAAAAGGAAAAGAAGGATTGCAAAAACAAAATCACCATCAAACCTAGAGCGATATTTTGAGCTTGTACTAAATCTTTATTGGCCACACAATTAACCAACATACCTAATAACATTGGGAAAGCCAAAGCCGTTCCACCTGTTAACAATAAAAAAAGCAAACCAAGATAAAACTTCCATTTATGATGAGTTGCATATTTAAAAATTTGAAGTGCTTTGCTTAAAGTGGTAGCATTTAATTTTGATTTGGGTAAATCATTCTCTTGAAATCGTGCCATTTCTTTTTTTAATTTTAATTCCTTTGGAAAGTAGAAACAATTGTTTTGTTATAATAAAAGTTGGTAAGGTTGATTAAATTCCTTTCATTTTTAAATCTGTAGTAACTTCTTGAACCCCATGATACTTTTTACCAAATTGCACCTGAATAGTATAGTCAATGTGGTACAAAGGTAAAACTTCATCTACCTTTTTTTTCTTCATTTCTGCAATTTTAAATTGGTTACGATGGTTGTTCAAAGCACCAAATGCTAATCCTAGAGGAATTAATCCGATAGCCATAATAATAAAAGGAGTCGTTGAAACTACACCTTTATCATAGGCATAAGTTCCTAATAAATAACCACCAACAAGTAAACCTAAAGCAATGCCTAAAAAAACGACAAAATAAATATACGTTACCGCTTTTTCATTTTTAATCTTTTGGTATTTTATATTAACTTCTTTTAGTTTTGACTCTAATTTATCATGAAAATCAATCTTGCTACAATTCTTAGTAAATTCAGGTTTCTTATCCGTTAAACCACAAGTAGAACCATTAATTAAATCTATTTTTTGGTGATTACATAAATCGCAATGTCTAGTTATGTTCATTACTTTAACTTTAAAATCTTTAATTGAATACCGTTCGTTTTCTACCACTTCAAATATAAAGCTAAAAATAACATTAGCACCCTTTCAAAAAAAGAAAACTTCCCGAAAAACGAGAAGTTTTTTAATATATTTATACTAAATAAGCAAAAGCTAATTCTTCAACTTACAGACTCGAGGCTTTTAACTTTTGACTTTAAACTTTTGACTTTAGACTTTTGACTTTTGACTTAATTATCTTGAATAATTTGGTGCTTCTTTAGTAATGGTTACATTGTGTGGATGACTTTCCCCTATTCCACTGGTTGTAATTCTCACAAAACGCCCCGATTCTTGTAAAGTAGCCACATCTTTTGCACCACAATAGCCCATTCCAGCACGTAAACCACCAATAAATTGTTGCATGCTTTCATTTAATTCTCCTTTATAAGGAACGCGACCCACAATTCCTTCCGGAACTAATTTTTTAACATCGTCTTCTACATCTTGGAAATAACGGTCTTTCGAGCCTTCTTGCATGGCTTCTACCGAACCCATTCCTCTATACGATTTGAATTTTCTTCCTTCGAAAATGATAGTTTCACCTGGAGATTCTTTGGTACCTGCTAATAAAGAACCAAGCATTACGCAATCTGCTCCTGCTGCTATGGCTTTAGGAATATCTCCCGTATAACGAATACCACCATCTGCAATTACAGGAACTCCACTGCCTTTAATGGCTGCGGCCACTTCTAAAACTGCTGAAAATTGGGGAAACCCAACACCCGCTACTACACGAGTGGTACAAATAGAACCTGGACCAATACCCACTTTAACACCATCTGCTCCATTATCTACTAAATACTGAGCGGCTTCTGGTGTGGCTATATTTCCAACCACTACATCCAATTCTGGAAAAGCAGCTTTGACTTGTTTTAAAACATCAACCACGCCTTTAGTATGACCGTGAGCCGTATCAATAATAACAGCATCAACTCCAGCTTGTACTAAAGCGCTCGCTCTTTGCACCGCATCAGCAGTAACTCCTAAAGCAGCAGCCACACGCAAACGTCCATAAGTATCTTTGTTTGCAATCGGTTTTTGAGTCAATTTAGTAATATCTCTAAAGGTAATTAAACCCGCTAATTTATTGCCTTCTGATACTACTAATAGTTTTTCAATTTTATGATCTTGTAAAATTTCTTCAGCTTGTTGTAACGTGGTACCTACTTGAGCAGTTACTAGATTTTCTGAAGTCATCACCTCAGTAATAGGACGTTCGTTTTTCTTTTCGAAACGCAAATCTCTATTGGTTACAATTCCTTTTAAAGTTAAGGTATCATCTACCACAGGGATTCCGCCAATACCATGCTCTTTCATGGCTCTTTTAGCATCTCCAACAGTAGCGGTTAAAGGCAAGGTAACAGGGTCGATAATCATGCCCGATTCGGCACGCTTTACTTTTCTTACCTCAGCCGCTTGCTGCTCGATAGTCATGTTTTTATGTAAAACTCCTATTCCACCTTCTTGCGCCATAGCAATTGCCATTGCACTTTCGGTTACGGTATCCATCGCTGCAGATACAATAGGAACGTTTAATGTAATGTTTCTAGAAAATTTTGTTTGAATACTTACTTCACGTGGAAGAACTTGGGAATAGTTTGGAATGAGTAAAACATCATCGTATGTAAGACCTTCTCCGATGATTTTAGTTGTGTGTGCTTTCATCTTGCAATTTAGATTAAATTGCAAGCAAATATAGGAAAAATTTAGAAGTTAGAAAGGAGAAAAGTGAAGTTTTTTTATACTTCGTTTTCAGTTGGTCATACGCTCACGCAACAGTAAATCTTTCAAAATGTCCCAATAACTTAAAATTTTATAGCACCAACTTAAAATTTTAGGTCCTTGAGTTAAAGTTTTATATACTTAACTTAAAATTTTATGTTACCCAACCTAAAATTTTAAGGTCTCAAGGTAAAATTTGAAGTAATAGCATTCAAAACTTTTGAATTTGTTGTGCTAGAACATTGGATAAAGATCTTATTTATAGAAAACGGATTGTAGTTAGCCTTTATTTAATTTTTGTAAAGATTTTGCCTTTCCAGAACATACTCTTAGAAGGTTTTTCGTCATGATTAAACTGCATTTCAAAATCTGCTTTTATTATTTCTTTTCGAAACATTTTTTTATCTATTTTCATATTACCTTTATTACAAGCATAGGTTTTTTTTTGTTCCTGTAATACTGTTTAATTCAATTCTTGGTTGACAAATCTTATCCTGAACGATATAAAAATGCAACGTAGAATGAGTAGCCTCATTGGGAAGCGTATAACATACAATAGAATCTTTACTCAACCGTTTCGCAAAAATTTCTGTACAGCCAGCAAATTCATAACACCAAGCTTCACATTACATAGACTGTTTTTTAGAAAATGAAAAATCACCAGTTACCTCATCTTCCCATTGTATATTTATATCGTTGAAAAAAAGAAATATAGCTAAAACGGAAATCAATATAAAAATGTGTTTCATAGGTATTTAATTGAATAATTAGTGTTCGTCAAGATTAGTAATGAAATTAAAATGAATCCTTATTTTTCTTTGCTCTATAGGCTCTAATCCATTGTTGTATTCCAATGGTAATTACTAATACTCCCAAAATAAAAATACCAAAAAACACCAAAGCAGCTTGTGGCATTCCACAATGAATAGCTTGTTTCTCTGCATCGATAGCAATAAGTTGTATGCCTATAAAAATAAATACTACCTCTAGAATTATAGTAAAAGTAGCTATCCTATCTAAATGCCAACGGGTTTTATTCAAAAGAGATCGTGTACCCAAAATAATTTGGAAAACCAAAGGACTTAAGATTAATAAAAGAGAAAAGGCAAATGGGTTCATAATTTAAGTGAAATTTTATCGAAACATTAAATTTATACTTTAGTTTGCCTTTTTCAAAACCCGTGCTAACATAAATTTCATTCCTTTTAGTAGAAAATAAGAGAAATAACATATAATTATTGTTGCAACATGATATGTCAGACCATAATAGTCAGCACTCAAGAAAATAAAATAGCAAACTAGACCAAAAATTAGGGCTGTCACAAAACCTAATAAGCTTTGTTTTAAATATTCTTTTACACTCTGATTTTTCTTAATTGTCATTAAAAAAAAGAAGACAGTGTTTAGAATAATTATAGATTCAAAACGTGTAAAATAGCCATTATCCTTTCCATAATAGAAACTCATATTATGTGTTCTAATACCGTTGTCAATATATGCAATGATAATAGTTGTTAAAATTAAGTATAGAATTGCAATAATAATTCTTGTCATTTTAAATTGATTCAAGGTGTTGTGCTTGATGAGATTGCAAATTTCGGAACTGATTATTTTCTGTTAAAGATAAAATTTCTTGCGAAATGTAAACGTGAATTTACTACAAAATTCGCAATCTTGCCAAACGCTTGTTAGCGGTTGCCAATTTTATTAATCAATTCCATTTGTTAATAATAAGTAGCCATTATTTTTTGTCAATATAATTGTTGCAGTATCGTTTCCATAATCACCTTCAAAATATTTAAGTTCCTCATCTTTTGAATATATTTCAACTGCATTTTTCAAAAAGTTAGGTTCAACGTAAAATAATTTCCAATTACTATATAAAGAAAGATATGAAGTTAGATTTTCAACTATTGTTTTAGCTTTTTCTTTCTCGATTTCCTTTGAATAAAAACTGTTAAATCGTCCCTTTGTTGTATCTCCAGTGAGCATTGCAGTGAGATATTCATTTTTTGTATTCTCAATTTCTTTTATTTCTAATTCAATTTTGTTTTTAAGTATACTTCCCTTTCGTATTTTATAAGTTTTAGTTTTATAGTCAAAATCATGCATGTTGAACCATTCTCTTTCTATGTCTTGGTTAGAAATTTGTCTAATGAACGAGTCTGAGCGAATGAAGTTTAATAAATCTGTTTTGATATTATCAGTTTTTATTTCAAATTCCAATAAAAACGTATTGCTGTTTAAAACAGAGTCTACTGAATCTAAAAATGTTTTAATTGGTTTCTGTGATATATCTAATTCCATTCGTTTCCGTTGGGTTACCGCTAACGGTTTGCAGCTTGCCGAAGGCGGGGCTTTGGGAGCACCAAACCTTTCAAGTTGCACTAATGTTTATTCATAGCCGAAAAGTTTCTGTAACCACGTTCGTCCCGCTTTTGCCAAGGTGCTGTTAGTGGCTGCCAGATTCTTCTCAGTCATTTCTGTTTTATATACTGTCGCTACAACATTGTCTGGTTTCCAATTTCTCAGTTCGTCTATTTCTGCTTCACTGTCGCACTTGATTAGCAGTCCAGTATTGTTTTTGTCGGGTTGCGATTTTGTTATCCTTTCTATGCCAATTATTTGTCTTTGAAATATTGTGCTTAACGCTACAAATTCTATTGTGTCTCCAATTGAAACCAGTCCTTCTGTTATGTAGCCAGCAAAAAAGAGTCCGCGTCCAGTAATTTTAAAAGTGTCAGCGATTAGATATTTTGCCGTCTCTTGTCGTGCCGTTATTTCGGTGATATATTTTTTAGCAACATTTTCTGCTTTTTGTCTTGAAATGTCACCTCCAATAAATCTGTCTGTATAATTATTTGAGTCGTCAATTGTAGCTTCGTCTTTTTGCATGTCATAAACTGCCCACCACCAATAATCCTCATCCATCCATTCAGCTCGTAACATTAGTCCAGCCCATTTAGCGGTGCAGTCATCCGATAGGTCGCCTGTCCAAGTAATAGGTTGTTTTGCTAATGTTTTTCTATCGTCTATTGTCATGTCCTACTGGTTGCCACTAACGTTCCCATGCATGGCGAGGTTGCGAACTTCGGAACAGATTATTTTCTATTAAAGATAAAATTTCTTGTGAGAAATTAACGTGTATTTACTACAAAATTCGCAATCTTGCCAAACGCCTGTTAGTGGCTGTTTTTATTTTCTAAATATTTTTTCATTTCGACAATTAATATCTGTCTTTCATTCTTATTTAACCAGTTAAAAACTCTTACTTTTGAATATTTATAGTCAAATAAGACTTCTCCAATAGTTAAGTAAATCATACCTCTGTTATATTCTTTTATCGAGTTTCTATATTCATTAAAAAACTCAAATGGTGTTTTGTTATAGTCATCATCTTGAAATTTATCTCTGATGTTTTTTATCTCACTTTTTTTAAATATTTTATCTTTAGTCCAGAATGTACCGCTTTTACTTATTGTCATTTTTTCCTCATCTATTTTTATAATTTCTTTTCCTCGAATTAACCATAAAAATTTTCTCAAACCAATAATTCCAAATATCGGATGAATAATGAATCCAATTAGAAATAGTTCTAAATTAAATTCTTTTTCTTTAATTAAAAAAATAAAACCCGAAAAAATGAGAATACTCATCATACCAAAAAAAAGTAAAGGGAATAAACTTTTTCTTGAATTATTTTCTGCATAAAACACTCTATTCTCAGAATAATATTTAAATTTTGGTTTCCCAATAGTAATATCTAATAACATCTTTTAATTTAATTAAAAATCTATTTCTGTATGCTCCGATTCGGCTAGAAAATAGCCACTAACGGTCTCGTATAACCGCAGTTACGGGTTAATATGTGTTAATTTTCGGTTTAGCACAGACGTTAGCAATTCCGAGTGGATTCGGACGTAGTCGAATCCGCCGTAATTGCGGTTATACATTGTTGTGCGTAGGTTTTTCATTCTGCTATTGTCTCCAGCTTTTTATTATTAAAAGTCCAATAAATATTTAATCCAAACACAAGAGTTGAAATCAGGCTAATTATTAAAACTTCAATTCCGAATAGGTCGTTTACGATTCCAATTATTAAAGTCAGAATAAAAATGGCTAAATGAGCAATTGATAAATTTAAGTCAGTTTTTTTTCGCATTAGTGCTACAATTCCGTAACCGATTAAAAAAATCAACCACGAGCCAAAAACTATAAAACCGTTAATAATCCATTGATTTGATTGATCAAAAGTCCAGCCAACAGTTTTATTTACTCCTCGTATTTCTTGTCCACTGAAATAATTTCCAATGAAAAATGTCAGGATTAAAACCCAAAACATTCCTTTTTCAAAAATCCATTTCCAATTCATATCGTTTTTCTCAACTTATGCACAACGGTTTGGCGCTTGGCGAAGAAGCGGATTTAGAAGCACTAAAATTTATGCCAGAACTGAACTTGATACGAAGTACAAAGCTTCATTTATGCACTGAACCCGCCATTTTGCCAAACTGCTGTTATGTGGCGTTTTTCTGTCCACCGTCAATTTTGTATAATATTATTCCAATTAATGCTCCGCTTAAAAGTCCGCCAATATGTGCTGCGTTGTCAATGCCACCTGTTAAGCCCCAAAGTAAATTTATACCAACATAAATTCCAATCATCATTAGTATTCCTTTTTTACCACCTTTGGGAAATGCGTTAGTTAAAAGTAGTCCAAGAATTGCACCGTAAAGTCCAAAAATTGCACCTGATGCACCAACACTTATTGTGTTAGGATACCACCAAATACTTGCAAGGCTTCCGCAAAGTCCGGATAAAATATACAAGATAAAATAATTTTTCCGACCGAGTAATGGTTCTACAAAAATGGCTGCTATTACAAGTCCTGAAATGTTTAGAAACAGATGCATAATACCACCGTGTAAAAACATACTTGTCAATAATCGCCACCATTCGCCACCAGTTGTTTCAAATCGTCTATTTGCACCCCATTGAAGTAATTCCATTCCGTTTGGTGATATGATGTGAATACCAGAAAAAACCATTAGTAAAAAGACAAGAATATTTAGGTCTAAAATTATTGAAGTCGCAAAATGGTCTCCTTTTGGAACAAGGTAATTTAGCATATCAACTAAATCGTCTTGCTTTGGTTTTTTACCTGCTAAAAATCTTTTCCTTTCAGTTTCGCTATAACCTGGCCAAATTAAAGCAAACAACAAAACGCTAAGTCCAATACCAAACGAACCGAATATCCAAACAAATTTATTTCCGTTTCTATCTTCATATTTTTCTTTAATTGGTTCTAAAATAATGAAACTTTCGTTGGTTGGTTGGTTAGTTCTTGCTTCTATTGCTTTCAAATAATTTTGTCTGTCGTCCGATGTTGGTTTCCTTTCAAAATGGTCTAATGAATGAAATTCATACTTATTCATTTTATCAATGCACTCATCGTAAAATGCTTGATACTTTTTCTCCTTTTCATCGCTACTAATTTTATTACTTATCTGTTCTTTAAATTTTACGCCATACCAATATTTTGGAATGTCATTAATTTTTTCCGAAGTGTCTTTAAGTATAGGGGTAACGAAAAAAATGTCGAAATTTAAGTATTGGTTATATTTTCCGCTTTGTCTGAAGTCTGTGTATGTGCCACCGTAATAATTAGCAACAGAAAAATTTGTTAACTCATAGTAACGTGATTTTTCTACTTTTTCTATGTCACTAATTGTCGATAATTTTTGAAGTCTGCCAGTTGCTGTTGTTAAGTATCCTTGTGAAACAAATAAGATTGCAGTTATAATAAGCCAAGCAATCATTTGAAAACCAAATCTTCCCTTGTCGTTGTCTTTAAAAGTAAGAATTCTAAAACGTTGTCTTAACCAAAGTGTAATTGGTATCCAAGGAAATATTAGAGGAAGCCATAAAACCCAAATTTCTTCTTTGATGTCAATGATTGAGAATTGTAAGCAAAAAAGCCATCTAATAAATCCAAGTCCGAAAACTGTCCCTAATGTTATAGCTAAAAATGTCGGAAGAATGTGTTTAAGTTTTGCAATATATGTTTCCAATGTTCTGTCGTTGTTGTTTGTTGGGTCGTCCTAAAATGGCATATAACGTTCTGTGGCTTGCTCTCAGTGGCGTTGCACCAGCACCAAGCCATTCCAAAAATAAACAAAACTTAGAAAATTCGGAGAATTTTCGGAATGAACCTGAACAAGCCATTTTTTTTAACTGCTGTTGTGTGCTGTTTTTATATTCGTTTTTTACTACCATCCTTCAAATTTCGTAGTTTCTGTTTTTTGTTTTTACTACTTTATTGTTGATTAGTTTTTTATATGTAGTTTTTACAAAATTTGTTGTGTCTATAATTTCTCTTTCAATTAGTTCTGTATATTTTATTTTCCCAATCTTGTCAAAATGAATAATACTATTTACATTATAACCAAAACCATTTTTCGCATAAGACGAAAGCGTTTTTTCTACTTTATTGACTTCTAATTCATAACCCGAAAGTTCTTTGTTTAATTCAAAAACCTTCTTTTTAGGATTAAAAATGTATGCCCAATAAAACATTCCTGCACTGCCAGAAGGTTCTTTGTCAAAAATCTTAAAATCCTTAAATCCGTCAAAATTCAAATCTTCTTTGCTATCAATAGTAAAACTTTCAAAATGAAAGTTGCTAAAATTGTGTTGATAATACGAGTCATTTGAACTTAAATTACGTGAATTATTTAATAATGTTTTGTTTTTATTTTTTAGTTCCAAGATTCCTTCACCATATTCATTTCCTTCGTAAACTATAAAAGTGAGTTTCCAATAACATTTTATGTTATTTATTATAAATGGTTCACTAGTTTTAATAAGTGTGTCTTGTTTTTTATAAATTATTTCTGTTTTATTATATTTCTGTTTTGACTGATTGGTGCTGTCTTTTTCAGTTTTTTGTACAACAAGATTTTCCGTTACTTTAGGATTTTTACAATTTGCTAAAAGCAAAATAATGAATATGTAAATGAATTTTTTCAAAGGTTTCAAAGGTTAAGTTCCGTAATTTTCGTTATCGCATTTTTTTACTTTCCGTTTTGCTATTTTTTCAAATTTACCAGTTTTTCTGTTCGCACGCCAAGCTTTTATAATTTTAGTGTAAAATTCGACATTGTTATCTGTATCTCTTACAAGAGCAATAATTTCTACATTAACACCATTATTTGTGTAGCAATATTCTGTTAATTTGTTTTCTTTCAATTCTTTCTTATCAATCTCTAAAATATCAATTATGATTTTTTTTGTATTTTCAATTTTGAAAAATAATATGAATATTTTAGTTTCAGAATTAGAAAATGCAATACCATAATCAGTATCGAGCTTACCTTTATTTAATAGAAATCCACCTTCACTTTTTATTTCTTGACCAATCCAATGTTTTCTGTTGCTTTGCTGTGAATAGCAAGAAGAAACAAGAAGTACAAATATGTATAAAAAATTTTTCATAAAATCATTGCTAAAGGTTGAATTTTAAAAGGTTCGTCATAAAATAGCACACAACGGTCTCGGCTATGAGTAGTTGCGTGGGTTAGCACTTAACTTTGCAAGTACTCACCAAGCTGAAAATCCGCTAGGATTTTCAGAAGAAGGCGAGAACAAGCAATTACTTATAGCCATTGTTGTACGCAATATTTTATTATTATTTATGATGATATTCAACTTCGTCTGGTGTTAATTCAGAACGTCCTTTGATTTTATAGTTAGTTTTCCAAACTCGTAATTCTTGCACAGGAATTGGATTTCCATTGTCGATATAAAAAGGAACAAAATAAAATGGTTCATCATTTTTCTGTTGTTCTCTAAATTGATGGAAAAACATTCCTTGTTGCATTTTTAAATTTTTCCAAAAAACCATTTGCATAACCATTGATTGTTGCTGTTTCCCATATTTCTCAAGTTGCATTGATTTTTGATAATCCGAAAACATTGGGTCAAGCCATTTCCTGTCAGGGTTAGCATATAGATAAGTCGAATAACTTACGTCACTTTCTATTATGAATGAAATACAAATATTATTCTCTTCGTCCACGTCATTATCTTGATTCCAAGAACGAATGTAATTGAAGAATTTAATAGCATAATCTTTATCAGCATATGCAGGACCAAAATAATTCAAATATCCATCGTGGTTTTCAATTTCTGGATTTAATAAAAAATATCCATTGGTTAGCCATTGGTCATATTCAATTTCAAAGTCAGGGAATGGTTGTAAAATCATCACAGAATATTCGAATAGAGTTCGTTCAAATAACTGTTCTATCCCGAATAGTGCGAAAGTCATTATTATTCCGCCCCAATAAGGTAGAGTTAGAAAACTCGTTGCTATTCCAATTACAGTTAAAATTCGTAAAATCCATTTGACTGGTTTTTCAAATTTCTCGTGTACAATTAGTTTCGGATAATACTTTTTCCACTGTAGTCTAACAAGACTATTTGAGTCTATTTTCCAATTTCCAACTCTAAATTTCATAGGTCTTGTTCATATTGCGTACAACGTTCCGCGGCTTGGCGCAGTAGCGACTGCGTGGAACGATTATTTCTTGCTAAGATAAGATTTTCCAGCGGAAAATCGAACATTGTTGTTTATTTTAAAAGTAGCTATTGAGCCAAACCGCTGTTGTAGGTGGTTTTTATTTTTTTTTGTTAAAAGTTATGCTTATTTCCGTTTTGTCTGGATAAAAAGTTTGTTTTATTTCTTTTGCGTCATCTTTCGCAGCATTAAGAAATTCTTCCATCTGCTCTTTTTGATGCTTAATAAATTCTTCTTTTTTTTCAGACCATGCTGATGAATTTACAACTAGTTCTTTTGCATCGGATAGAGAGCAATTTTGGTTAACTCTAACATAAACTATGCACTCCAAAATGCTACATTTTAGTGATTTCAGTTCAGCTATTCTGTTTTCTAATGCAACTTTAGTAAGTTTGGATTCTTTTTCTGCTAAATTTCTTATTTCTTCTTCAGTCATCTTTAAAATTACCTACAACTTGTTGTATATGTCTGACGAAGTCAGACATATACAACAACCATTTGTTAGATAGGTCTGAAAAACAGTCAGACTTTTTTTGATATCCAAAAATAACAATTATTGGTTACAAATCATCAAAAGGGCTTTATATAAAAACAAGACTTCTTCTTACCTAACCCTTTCATAAACTACCTAATCTTCAAAACAGGTAATTCTACCCTAGTTCCAAAACCCAATTTAACGGAACTTAGCTTCAATAAAATTACTTACAACAAACAGTTAATTTCAAAACATGATGAACTTTAAACAAAAACTACAAGAAATTACCGAAAAACCAGATCTAATTCTGATTATCACAGACGAACAACGTGCAACTCAACATTTTCCTCCTGGATGGGAAAAGGAAAACCTAAAAACCCTAACGTTCTTAAAGGAAAACGGCTTTAGTTTTGATCGGGCGTTTTGTAACACCTGCATGTGTTCACCCAGTCGTACGACTTTGTTCACAGGCATTTATCCTGCGAAACATGGGGTAACACAAACGCTGACGGAAGGTGGTTTACTTTCGCCTCAGGAACCTACTTTAGATACTTCTTTACCTAATTTAATGAATACGTTTTGGGCAGACGGTTATGATGTACAATACCGTGGGAAATGGCATATGAGTAAAGGGGTAGCACCAACAGGTACAAAAACTAATTATGAGAGTTTAACCGCAGCGGATATTTCGTTATACGGTGCTATGGGTTGGATTGCTCCTGATGCAGGTGAAGATGTGAATCCACTGAATTTTGGAGGAGGTTATGCGAATCACGATGCACGCTATACGGCTGAAGCCATTCAATATTTACAAGAAGTAAAGGAAAGACGTAAAAAAGGAGACCACAAACCGTATTTATTAATTCTTTCGTTGGTCAACCCACACGATGTATTGGCGTATCCAAAAACAGCTGGAACTTGTGGGTACCATCCAGATAGTTGGTTAAAAAGAGACATTGGTTTACCCGATACCGAAGGTGAAAACTTATTACTGAACAAAAAACCGATGGCTCAAGAACAGATTAAATTGAATATGGCTGTGAGTTTGGGCGAAATTATCTCTGAAGAAGACAAATTGAATTATGTGAATTTCTACGCGTCTCTTTTAACGGAAGTCGATAAAGAAATTGGTCGTTTTGTAGACGAATTGTATAAAAAAGATGAAGACGGCAAGCGTTTAGCAGATTCGGCTTTGGTGACCTTTACTTCCGATCATGGCGAAATGGGCTTGGCACACGGTGGTTTGCGTCAGAAAACGTTTGTAGCTTATGAAGAAGCCTTGCGCATTCCCTTAGTCATTTCCAATCCGATTTTGTTTGAAGGAGCGGAAAAGAAAAACTCCATGAGTTTAGCAACCTTGGTGGATATCATGCCGACGCTCTTAGAAGCAGCAAATGTTTCCAATGCACCAACAGGTTTGGCAGGAAACAGTTTATTACCCATTATTGAAGAAGACAAAGCAGTTCAAGATAGTATTTTATTTACCTATGATGATATTAAAGCAGGTTCCAATAGCAATTGGAATATTGTAAAAGCTGCCAATCGCATTCGTTGCATTCGTACTGAAAAATGGAAATATGCGTATTATTTTGATGCTTTTGGTGCGTATTACCAGCAATATGAATTGTATGATTTGGAAAACGATCCATCAGAATACACCAATTTAGCTTATGATCCAGATTATGCCGCTATCCGACAAGAATTAGCCGTGCAATTGCATCATTTAGAAATTGAAAAATTAAGAGTGCATACGCCTTCTTATTAATTAGACTAGGGGTTTAAGTGAGTCAAGGCTGTTACTAAATACGAGATTACGCCATAATACTACCACTCGTATTGGGACAGCCTTACTTTTTTATTTATACGCATCTACATCAAACGGTACATAAAAAATATTTTCTTTAAAACGCTCTCCTACTTTTTCTTGTCTCGTAAAATACAATCTTTTTTCTTTTTCCTGTACGAATGGGCAAAACTCGGCAACAGCAGAATTAATGGGTAAACCTAAGTTTTTTGGTGTAGTCCATGTCTTATTTTTATAAAACGAAATGTACAAATCTACTTCGCCATAGCCTTCTGAAGTTGATGAAAAGTAAATCATATAATCGCCTTTAGGAGAAATATACGGATTGGATTCTCGCTCATTCGTATTAATGGGTGCACCCATGTTTATTGGTTTTTGGTATTTTCCGTTTTTCTTTACTGAATAATAAATATCAGACTGCCCTACTTTATTTTCATTCTCTTTCATAAAATATATCGTCCCTTTATTAGTCATAGAAGCATAGGATTCTGAGGTGGTCGTATTTACAAGGGTATCTAAAGGATATGCTTCTCCCCAACCTTCTTTGGTTACTGGAACCATCCATATATCAAAATCTTTACGATTTGTATCTCTATGTGTGTTTCGGTTCGATTGAAAAAGAACGGTTTTTCCGTCGGGACTAAAAACTGGGTCGATATCTTTCCAATTCCCAGAAGCTGACGAAAAAGAAGCTACTTTAGGCGTTGACCATTTCCCAGCCGTTTTTCTAGACTCCATAATTTGTAAGGTGTCTCTTTTTCCATTGGAACGCACCCATAAAGCGGTTTTACTATCTGGTGAAAGGGTTAAACCAAAAACACCATCCTTGGAAATTACTTCCGGTTCAAAAAGTAACGGTTCAGTTTGCGAAAATGCAATTGAAGTAAGAAATAATAGGAAAGAAACTACTACCGATTTCATATTGTTATTGAGAATTAATTGGTATTTACAAAGAGAAGCATTCGTAAAGAAACCTTCTGAACACTTCCTTTCAAAAATAAATAAAACCCCAAAAATAAAAATCAGAATTATCAGAAGTTTAACAGATAAAAAAACAACAAACCCAGCTATACCAAGGCAAGAACCTAAAATTTTAAGTCTTTAGGGTAAAATTTTACGTCTACTAACCTAAAATTTTAGGTCTCTAGGGTAAAATTTTACGTCCACCAACCTAAAATTTTACGTCTCTGGGGTAAAATTTTACGTCTACCTACGTAAAATTTTAGGTTCTTGCGTTAAAATTTTAGGTTATGGAACGTAAAAAGGAATATCGTACTAATTGGGAAATACTTGCTATCGATGTTGGTCAATTAAAATAGCATTCCCATCAGGATCGGTTAAGGTAATGTATTCTGGTCCTTCAGTCGTTGCATCCGCTTGACGGGTCAATTCAATATCAGATTCTTGCAATTGTTTTTGGATTTCCCTAACATCGTCAAAAGAATCGATTGGTTGCGCATTGCCATCCCATCCTGGATTAAAGGTCATGATGTTGTGATCAAACATCCCTTGGAAAAGTCCGATAACCGCATTTTCATTTTTTAAGACAATCCAGTTTTGATCGATGTTACCTCCTTTGTAAGTAAACCCTAATTTTTCATAAAAGGCTTTTGATTTATGAATATCTTTCACCGCAAGACTGATGGAAAAAGCACCTAATTTCATATGTATCTATTTTTAGTTAAGACTATAAATTTAATGCTTTTACAAGTAAAAAATCAATAATTTGATACTTCTTTTCCGACAAACAAGTAGCTTTTACATTACAATTTTAAGTATTAAACAGAACCTCTAAAAGGATACCGAGGCTTCCATGGGGTAGTTAATACATTTCTACTAAATTTCAAAATTGTTGCTTCCGATTGAATACTGACTTTAATTTGAAATCTAACTTTATCATAAAAAATAGTATCCACATGAAGAGAAAAATCACCATTTAAGGCTTTTTCATCAGAAATTAAATAAATCATATGATTGCCTTTATTTCCTCTTTTCGTCTTATATGTAGCGGTAATTTCTTTGTTTAAAACGGATTCGATATGCAATGAATCTTTCCATTCATTTATATACACCTTATTATATTCTTTAGGGAAAAGTTGATTCTCTTTTTTTGGGGAATATATTTTTTCTCCTTGTAAAACGAGTTCGTCCAAATCCCAATTTCCTTCTATATTAACGGTATCAGGAGTATAAAATGCTAAATACAAAACACCGCTAAAGAAAAATAAAACGAGGATATATTTTAAAATTTTCATCATTGATTTTCAATTTGCTCTCTCATTTTTTTCTTTTTCAAATGAATAATTTTTATAACGTCCTCAACAGCAATATCTGTACCTAGAACATCAATTTGCAGAATTTCTCCGTTAGATAATCCTAGGATAGCAAAATGATCGGTAGATTTTCCGGCTCTCTCACTCAAAATTCCTGTCAGAATAATGTTCTCCCAAACAATATGTGTTTTTTCATTAAATATTAATTCATTTTGAGCAACCTCCATAAAAACTTTATTTCTAGTAAAAAATAAAATATAAAGGGAATACAAAATAGCTAGCGGACAAAAAAAATACATAAAAATGATAAGTGATGTATTTTCTCCATTTTTGTTCATGATTGGAAAAGTAAGTAGAAAAAAAATAGCTCCTGTTACTATAGCAATGTAAATATATTTATGTTTATAAATCTTTAAACCCTCTATTTTATGTCGCTCTGTATATCTAACTCCTGCATTTTTTTCTGTGAGTTCTTTATAGGTAAATGGCCCAAAATTTCGTGCATAAAAACTTTCGTGAGGGTATTTTTTCTTAATTGTTTCTCTTAATTTTTCAATATCAACTTTTTCTTTCATTCTTTTGTGCTATGAATACTGGATTGAAATAGTTTTATATTTACAAACCTAAACTATTTTTTAAAACTAATTAAGGAACAAGTAAAATTATTCTAAATAAAAAAAGCCGTAGCTGAACTAACAAAACAGCTACGACTCTTTTATGTAAAACGACTTATAAAAGCAGTTTTAACTTGGTATTTTATAACGAATTGATAAAGTCAATTACTTTTTGGCGTTCGGCTTGACTTAAATTTTTAAAATTGGATTTCGCAGTAGCTGCTTCTCCACCATGCCATAAAATCGCTTCTTCAACATTTCTAGCTCTACCATCGTGTAACAAGTAAGTATGATTGTTTACCGTTGGTATCAAACCAATGCCCCATAAAGGTGGCGTTCTCCATTCGTTCCCATCTGCTAAATAATCAGGAGCGTTATCTGCTAATTCAGGGCCCATATCATGCAATAACAAATCGGTATACGGACGAATAATTTGATTGCGAAAGGCTTCAATATAATAGGTACTACTCGTTGTTATTTTGGGTATATGACATTTGGCACAATCGATACTATTAAAAATTTCTTTTCCTTCTAATACGTTTTGGGACTCATAATTTCGTCTGGCTGGTACCGATAAAGAACTCGAATACAAGACCACTTTATCTAAGGTTTCATCCGTAATTTCAGGTGTACCCCCATTTGGAATAGAAGCACCATTGTAACCCGTAGGAATGTTTTCATTTGGAAATAAAGAAGAAGTTATCCCGATATCACCAGAGAAAGCACCCGCTACTTGTTGTTTCACATTCGGTTGATTGGCTTTCCAACCAAATCTACCCATTTTTGTGGTTTGCGAAGCCACATCAAAAACATAATTCGCTTTCCCAGAAATACCATCCCCATTTGCATCTGAAACATCTTGAAAGCCCAACAAAGTCGCTTCAGGAATTGCTTCAAGTAATCCCATTCCGACCATTTGATTGGCAATTCTAGGAGAAACACTTACCGATCCCGATAAGGCACCATAATTCAGATTTACAATAGTATATACTGGTTTTCTCAATTCTACTTGCGTTCCATCGGCATAAGTTTCATAAGAATACTGATACGTAATCGTATATTCACCTTCTTTATCCTGACCTAGAATAGCTACATCTTGCAATTGATTCCCATAGGTTGTTTCAGGCAAATACCCTCCATGTGCGTCGGTTTGCGGTAAATTCAAACGCAACAATAAGCCCGTGCCTAATTCTCCATTATACATTGGAGGTCTTCCCCTACCATCTTTAAAATGGCAACTCGAGCATGAAATGGCATTGTAAAAAGGTCCTAACCCATCACGAGCGGTTGTACTAGCAGGTGCAGCCACCCAACTTTGCCTAAAAAAGGAATTTCCAATACCAAAATCAGATTGTTGTTCGGCTGTTAAATGTGAGGAGAAAAATCCGAAAGCCTCTTCAGACACATTAAAAGAAGTTGCATTTTTACCTCCAGAATATTGCTCGTCTGCTTCAGGTATCAATTGATAGGTTTCACTATCTTGATCTGAAGAACAAGAAATAAAAAGTGAACTTATATATATTAGTCCAATAAAAGCACTTTTATAGCTGTGACAATTCATTTGTTTTTCATTCAAATTTTGGAATGAATTACTCTATGGTAATTCCTAAACTTTGCGCGGCTGCTTTTAAATTAGAGCCCATTAATTGCATGGCATCTACTGCCGCTTTCACTTTTGCACCTTCCGTAGAGGTAGGCCCGTCTTGGATAGCCATATCAAAAGGGATTAATGTAGCATTTGTTTTTAATTTAGCATCTGCAATCGCTTCATTTACTTCGTTTGCTAAATTGAAATTACTTTCTCTTACCAAATTTTCTAACGAAACACCCGAAATAGTTCCATAATCGCCTTGGTACACATTGATTGCACCTTGTAAATTTTGACGAATGTCTCTGTGCGTATTGTCACTAAAACAAGAATGTTCGTCTTCTTGATCTTGATTGTATAAAGCTACATTTACTCTTTCTATAGCCAATTCAGAATATACTAAAACAATAGCCCCTGTAAACATTTTTTTAATAGCTTCATTCTCATCTAAATTCAAGAAATAGTTTCTATAGGTTCCATTTGGTTTCCATTGGTCCACCAAATATGATAAATGATCGGTAAGTAAGTCTGCGCAGATAGTTAGGTAGGCTCTTCTTCTATCTTGATTGGCAGCAGTACCAGCATCTACAAAATCAGTATAAGGTCTTTGACCTGCTAAATTAGCAGATGGAGCGGTTAAATCTTGACCCCATAAAAGGAATTCGATAGCATGATAGCCTACGCTAATATTTTTTTCCCCACCTTCTTCATTTAAACTTTCCAATAAAGCTTTAGAAAGTGTAGGATAAGTAGCTGTATTATTTATAATTCCTGCTGAAGGCGCACCGTCTACATAATCGATAAAATTTTCATCTAAAGGCCATGCATTCAGCATCGATTCTGGACCATTTGCGTCATCGATAGGTCCATCAATAAAACGAAAAGCTTCGGTAGTTCCATAACTTTCTCTTGCGGTTTGCCAAGCCATTTTCACTTGATTGAATAACGTTTGTGAAGGTGTTGTAGTAAAATTTGTAATTGCAGTTTCAAGAGCTACTGCATCATTATAGGCTTGTACATAATTAGCATGTACTATTTCAGCATAATTTTGAATCACTTCCGTTTTAGATATTCTTTGTATCGCTTCCTCGTCATCCTGACAAGAGTTAAAAGCAAGTGCAATAGTAGTAAGTAGTAATAATGGCTTAAAAAAACGAACTTTTTTCATGGGTTTAAATATTTTATAGTAAGAAAATTGCAGTTTACATTTAGTACAGGGCTTCCTAATTCTAAAGGATGCTACATTTACTTCCTATGTAATTAATAATCCCTGCAAAATTATTACTATTTAGATTAAATACAAATAAAAGCAAGTTCTTTTTTACTTCTTAACGATAATTTAATTGAATAATAGTAGAATTAGGAAATTGATTTGCTTTATGGAGTTTAAAGCTTGTTTATTTATGGAATAATGTATTGATGATTACCATAGCTGCAACTTTACTACCTTTTAAGGAGGGATGAAAAGCATCTTCACTGTAATAATCCCAAGTATTTGTACTCTCTATATAAGACTTCCAAGCACTTCCAACTGGTAAAAGTATAGCTTCGTTTCGTATAGCTGCTTCTGTATAATTTTGAATTACTTTATCAAAAGTATGGTAATTACTCTTTGCAGGCCATACCATAAAATAACAAAGTTGGGTATTGTTTAGTTTACATATATCACTGTATTTTTTTCCACTAGCAAGAAGCATATTTTTTCCTTCCGATTGAGAAGAAGGACCTTGTTGTATAATAACATAATCGTATTTTTTAGAAGCAATTAATTTTTGGACTTTACCTTCATTCCAATGATCTTCAATTGCATAATTAGGATAAGCTAACATTTCAACAGCTACTTTTATTCCTTTTTCTTTTGCTTCTTCTTTTACTAATTTAGGTAAATCATTCGTATACGTGAGGCTGTTACCTATAAATAAAAGACTATACTTAGGTGTTGAATTTAATAGAGCATCAGTCTTTTGATTTGAATGATTCAAAAAAACAGTACAAAAAAGAATGAAAAAAAAACCTAAGTTATTCATTAAAGTATAAATTAATTAAAATTTAAATTCAATTGTTGCGTAAAAAACTCTAGGTTCAGAAGGTATGATACCTGGTCCTGGATAGCCCGTAGCTCTTTTTGTGAAATACCATGAATTTAATACATTGTTAATTCCTGCTTCAAATTTTAGTTGTTTCCATTTGTAGGAAGTAGAAACATCCAAAACATAATAAGTAGGAATTTCACCAAAAATACCATAGGTATCATCATCTGAATTGGTTTTAATATTTAAAGCATCTGTAAATTGAGAAGAAACATAAGTAAATTGCACGCTAGATAAGAAGTTTTTGTAACCAATACCTGTTCCTAACTTTACATTATAATTGGGAACAAATTCTACTTTATTTCCTTTAATTGTTTCAACTTTTGATTCCACATATTGAGAATCTGTTAGAGCAACATTGGAAAAGGCGGTCCATATAAAGTTTTCATTGTCTCTAAAAAAAGTTTTACTAATATTCCAATCTAGTAGTGATTCAAAACCATATGTTAAAGCGGTTCCTAGATTATCTCTGTAACGCACATCTACGGCTGCTCTTGTAGGACTTTCTATCCTTTGTTCGCCAATTTTATCCTGATAATACAAAGCATATATACTTGCATCAAAAGAAATAATATCTCTAATTTTTCCTCTTAAACCAATATCAGAAGTATAGCCTTTTTCGTCAGTGATATCAGGATTAATTTCAAAACTAGGTGATGTAGTACGAATGTCGTTAAACGTTACTGAACGATAATTTTGAGAAACATTACCATACCATTCTAATCCATTTTTCATTTTGTAACTCGCTCCAATTCCGAAAAGGAAAAATTGTCTTTCTTTTACATTTTCTTCATTCACAGAAGTATCTAATAAAATATTACCTGCTAAATCGGTGATGATTTTTCTGTAGTAGCCATTGGCTTGGGTTTTAATATTTTCATATCGAAATCCTGGTGTAATTGAAAAGGCATCCGTAATTTTAAAGATGTTTTCTCCAAAAATAGAGACATTCAAATTAGGAAAAGTATAATCCGATTGATTGGCATAATTTGGAAATTCATCTGTTGCAAGATTAAAATTAGCATCACTTCCCGAACTTCCTGGACCTTGAAGACCTGAATTTTTAGCCTGATAATATTTGGTACCCAATAAAAAAGCATTTCGCTTTCCAAAGAAATCATATTTTTTTAAATAACGTGCTTCTGCACCCCAATTGACAAAATCACCAATAATCAAATCTCGTTCTGTACCTTCAACATCACTACTGGAAACCCTATTAGAACGATATCCTAAAGCTTTTCGGGAAGCATTTAAGCCAAATAATTGCAAGGAAAAATCAGCATCATGTTGAAAGTGATGTTTAAATCGTAACGCATACAAATTCCAATTGACATCAAACCAATTTCTACTTCTATTACTTTGTTTAGGATCTTCCTCAAACATAACATCAGTTAAACCTCCAGGTTGTTGTGCTAAATAATCAAAATAGGTATAATCAAAATGCAAAGATGTATTTGCTGAAAATTGATAATTTAAATTTGCGAAATAGGATTTTGAATCAAACTGAGAATTCGGCCTAAATCCGTCTCCAGTCTTATAGTTGTAATACGTATAATAGCTGAATTTACCATGCGTTCCGCTTACACTTGTAAAATTGGTAAACAAATTATAAGAACCTATCGTATTTCTAGTGATGACTTCGATGGGTTTTAAGGTTGGTTTTTTTATTTTAAAATTAACCATTCCTCCAAACTGCGTCCCATATTGTAAAGAAGCGGCACCTCTTACAATTTGAATAGCCTCTAAGGCTTCCGTAGGTGTAGCATAATAACTTTCTGGGTAACCCAAAACATCTGCACTTATATCGTAATCGTTTTGTCTGGTATTAAAATTTGATGTTCGATTGGGGTTTAACCCTCTTCCTCCAATAGACAATTGCAAACCACCATCATTACTTTCATTAATTGTTAATCCTACCACTTGTGCATACACTTGTCTAGGATTGTTTGTGGCTTTATTCGCAGTAATTTTATCTAAGGAAATGACTTCCGTTTTTTTACCTGCGTAAATAGCGGTTTCTTCAATATCTTTTAATTTATTGAGCGCAAATTGTTTTTCTTTCTCTTTAATTATGACCACTTCTGATAGTGCTGTGGCTAATTCATTTAACGTAATTTGAAGATCATTAGCATTGGGTTGAACAGATACCTCTTCAATTTGATAGCCTTGTAAAAAGAAAACTATAGTGTTATTACCTTCAACTAACGACGTAATTTCGAAGGTACCATTAGATGCACTGCGCGTATATTGATAGGTTGTTTTATTATATATTTCCACATTTTCAAGTGGTTTATTCAAACTATTGGTCACAATTCCTTTTACACTTTTTTGAGCGAAAGTAGCGGTAATACATAAGAAAAGTAACGTATTAAAAACCTTTGATGTCATCGTTAAATGGTAAAATCCACGTTTTGTGTTGGAATGATTCATATTCTTTAGCTAAATCTATATTTGGATCAAGGTATCTTTGACTGAGTCTTCCGTTTAAAGCTACATAGCTGTCTACGGTTACTATAGGGTCATATATACCAGTATTTTCGTAATAATCGTGTAAAAAATGAGCAAATTCTAAAATAAAATCAGGTTGAAAAGCCATTTGTTTTTCCTGAAAAGGAGTTAAAAATCGTGTTGTATCAATTGCTTTTCTTTGTTTTGTTTTAGCATCTGTAACATAAAATTGGGCATAGCCTGCTTTTTCCATTAACATGACTCTCCAAGAAAATCGAAATCCTTCTTCAGTCCAAAACAACTCATCAGGATATAACCAATAACGGAATGGAAAAACCAACTGAAAAGCCATAAATACAGCTAAAAAATACATTTTCAAGTTATATTTAGGTTGCTTAATAGAAGCAATTAATGCGTTTGGTGTTTCAAAAAACGTTTGTTTGCTTTTAAAAGCGACAAAGATAAGATTCATTATTCTTTTATGAAACCCAGCACTGAAGAAGATAAGCGTGCTGATAATCATAACATACGGGAACACCCCTATAGGAAATAATATTTTGGTTAATACATGAAAGATTACTACAAAAACAAAGGCAATATTTCTTGTTTTTTTATTCCATAATAAAAAAGGAATGATTAAATCATAAAGAGCACCAAACCAGCTAAAAGCATATTGTACCCATTCTTGATGAAACCAATTTCCTATGATGGGAGTGTTCGACTGATTGGGTAACCAAATTTTTAAAGGCATGGCTTCTAGTAGCCAATCTGAATTGAGTTTGGCTAAACCAGCGTAAAAATATACTATGGTTAACATTACTTTCAATATATCTATATTCCAAGTAGGAATTTGGAGGCTTTTAATCTTTTCGTTTTGTACAGCATCCACTGAATAATTAGCATTGGCAGGCAAAAAAATAAGGATAAAACTAATTACAGAAATAAAATAATAATGATTCAAATAAGTAGTTTTATCCATTAATTCTATATAGGTAAAACTCAAAAAGAAAACCGTAATCGCTATTTTATAGCGATATCCAATAGCAACTAGTAATGCGGCTAATCCGCATATAAAAAATAAAATATACGTAAAATTTCCCAAAGGTTTTACCCATTCAAAACCATAATACGTAAAGTGAAATTTGGGTTGGATATACATTTTATCAATCCAACCATAGGCAGAAAATCGAATGATACTAAAAAGCATCATTAAACCAAACGCCAGCCTAAAAAAAGCTAGCGTTACAGTATCTGATTTCTTATTTAAATACGTTTGTATCAAATTAAAGCAAAATTAATCTCCATCATTATCTACATAATCCACAGTAATATTCAATGCTTGCATCATGTCTAATTTCAAATACACAATATTTAATTGCAATGCATCATATAATTCTACCATTTTTACATTATTCGAATTAATCTGATTAGAATAACTATTATCGATAGAATTATTTACAGTCAAAATGGTTTGGAATTGATTGTTAATAATGGTACTAAGATTTTGTCCATCTCTATTTGTATTTAAGTAATCTAAATACGACTTTAAACTAGATCCTTCCGTATTTGCATTAAAATATTTACCATTAAAGAAATCTTGAGAAGCTTTAATAGATTCTTCCAATAACAATTTTGAAACATCGTTCTTAAAATAAGCTTCTACAATTTCTGGATATTTATTTCCATCATTTACGAATGCGCCACAAGGATATCCCACTTTACCTAAACGGATATCTTTTTCATAGTATTTTATAAAACTGTTTACCATTTTATTGGTACTACTACTTACTGAATTTCCATTACTACTGATAAAAGTATTTCGATACGTACCATTCCAATCGGTAACTACTGCATCGATATTTACTTTTAATTGGTTAGCCAAATCAGAAAGATACTGTTTGTATTTTGTAGCATCTGGGTTTGTTTCATAGAAAGCTATAATTTCAGCATCTGAACTTGCCAACCCATTAATCATATAATCCATAGCAGGTAAACCTTGTTTATCATATTGAGACAACAAAGCAAAATTATAACCACCATTAGTAATATTAGTTTGAATTCCTGCTTGGTTTGTAGGATAAATATTAACTGTACTATTTAAGTTGATTAATTCGGCTTTACCAATGGAAAACATTCCTACATATTGATACGCTTTGTAAGCCTCTAACCACGCGGTTCTTACTTCGTTTAAGTTAGTTTGGTCTGGAGTGCTAACAAAAGTACTTACTTTAGTATCTAATAGTGCTACTTTATCTTGATAATTTTCATATCTAGGGATAATAATATTATCGGCCCAATTGGTTAATAATTCTGTTCTATTAAAATTATCGTTATTGGTTTCATTACTTGATGAATCGCTCGAACAAGCGATTAAAAAAAGTAGAGAGAAACATCCTAAAACTATCTTTTTCATTAAAGCTATATTTTAAATATTTTGATTTTGAATTCTTTTAATTGGTTTGCAAAAATAAACCAAATTAGAAGTTTTGTTCATTAAGCAAATACTAATTTTTAGTTAACGATTTCAGCTTGTGCAACTGTAAAACTAAAACGAGTTGCAATAGTAGTTGCTAATTCGTCTAATTTTGTATTTAAGTAATCCACATCCCATAATCCATTAGTTCCAGCCGTTAAATCACTTAAAATAGAATCAACTTCTGCCTTAGAAAAATAAGGTGCATTTGTAGTAGGATTATTCGTATATCTCAAAGCCATAATAAAACCATACGCTTCTGATAGTGCGTGAAATGCTTTAGCTCCATTATCGGTAATTAATTTAGCTTTTCCTTCTTTTAAATAAAATACCGCTCTAACTGCAGGTACTAAAGCTAATCTTGCTTTAATAATTGCAATTTGTTCATCTCTAACCGTATAATTATTTGCAACAATAGCAGCTCTTCCTTTTCTAAAAGCCAATTCAATTTCAGCTTTAACCGTATTAAAATCTGCATCAGCATTTACCTGATTGATATAACTATCCCAAAACTTTCCACCGCCTGCACCGTATATATAACCATAAGCTTCATCCCATAAGTGTTCCATTTTAGTATAATTTTTACCCGATTCCAATACCTTATTACTATTGTTTATTTTGTTATTTGCTTCATCTAAAACTGTAGTACTTAAATAATTATTTACGATTTGGTCCATAAAACAAGCTCCCATTAAACCTTTTAAAAGTACTTGTTGTGGTTCTAATCCATTTGCTGCAAATAGTCTAATCGAAGTTCCATCTTGATATTTTCCAGCTACATTTTCAGACGCGTTATTTCCTTGACTAGCAGCATTTGCATCAGTAAATTGAGATTCAAAAAAAGTGCGTACTTCAGCTTGTTCTAAAGTTGAACCTCCACCACCAAAATATACAAAATAATCTTTTGAAGCAGCTGTTTTGTCTTTCAATTCTTTTCCAGAAGTATTCATTTCAGTAGTTGAAAACGGATTGTTCTCGTTTGCATACATATTGCTAAGCACAGTTACATCTACTTGATTACCTGCTACTCCTTGATTTTTAATATAATTTCCCATTTCAGTAAGCATCAATATACGATTTGATTGTCCACTAAAATCAACTGTAGTTTGGTTATTTCTATTAAATTCATAGGTCTCAGGAACAGTAACAGAATCAGTAGTACTTCCATTATCATCACTTGAACAGGATAAAAGACCAATACATAAAAAAGATAAAACAATTTTAGAAAAAATGATAGTTCGCATTATTTATTTAGATTTATTTAAAATAATTTAACGATGCAAAAATAAAAACTAAATTGGAAAGTCCAAAGTTTTATTTAGAATAAATTAAAATAATTTAAATTACTAAAATAAATCAATAATAAGTTTGACAATAAAACAAAAGACGAAGATATAAATACTGACTAAGCCAGAAAACATCGTTACACCTAAAGCTGTTTTATCTTCTAATGCTTCTGCTAATACTTTAAAAGAGGTTATATTTACTAGGATTAAAATAAGAAAATACAATACAAAAGTAGTCCAAAAAAAAGTGGTATAGAATAACAAAATTCCAAAAACAATAGCACTTAACATTGGCATATAAAAAGAAAAATTGGCCACATATTTATTGGGACCTTGTAATTTGCAGTACATAAAACTAAAAGCCAGTAAAAATAAAATTACTAGAATAAAAGGAACAGCAACGGTATACCAACCAAAATATGGTAAAAATATATTCATTATAAGCTATTAATGATAATAATCAAATATTTTTAGCGATTCATTATAAGCACTTTCAAAACTGATGGCATGGCAATTGGTATCAATCTTTTTTGCTGTAAAATAGGACAACATTTTTTCGGTAGGCATATTTCCAGTAAGATCATCTTTAGCCATTGGGCAACCTCCAAAACCTTTAATTGCACCATCGAATCGAGTACAACCTGCTTGATAGGCGGCGTCAATTTTTTCAAACCATGAATCAGGAGTAGTATGTAAATGAGCTCCAAATTCGATATCTGGATATTTTGAGATTAAATTAGAGAATAAATAATCTATAACTTCGGGGGTTGAACTACCAACCGTATCCGAAAGCGAAAGAATTTTAACACCCATCTTGGCCAATCTTTCTGTCCATTCTCCTACTATATCTACATTCCAAGGATCACCATATGGATTTCCAAATCCCATAGAAATATAGGTTACTACTTCTTTTTTGGATTGATCCGCAATTTCTAAAATTTCCTGAAGCGTTACAATAGATTCCGCAATAGTTTTATGCGTATTTCTCATTTGAAAATTTTCAGAAATAGAAAAAGGGAAACCTAAATAATTAATTTCTGGATGCACAGCCGCTAATTCAGCTCCTTTTGTGTTGGCAATTATGGCCAATAATTTACTTGTAGTAGCGGACAAATCTAATTGTGCTAAAACAGCAGCTGTATCTTGCATTTGCGGAATTGCTTTTGGAGAAACAAAACTTCCGAAATCAATGGTATCAAAACCTACTCGCAAAAGAGCTTGTATGTATTGCACTTTTTTTTCTGTAGGAATAAAATCTTTGATGCCTTGCATGGCATCTCTAGGACATTCTATTATTTTGACGTGTTTCATGTGTAGCCAAAGATAGGAAAGAATTCTATTTTACGAAATCGTTTTAGCTTTAAAAATTGCTTTATTGATGTCACGTACTAATTTAGGTCCTTCATAAATAAAACCTGTATATAACTGTATCAAACTAGCTCCAGCATCTAATTTTTCCAAGGCATCTTGAACAGAATGTATGCCTCCTACTCCTATAATTGGAAAGGATTGATTGCTCTTTTCTGAAAGAAAACGAATTACTTCTGTACTTCTTTGAGTTAATGGTTTTCCAGATAAACCACCCATTTCATTTTTATTTTCAGATTGTAAACCTTCTCTTGAAATGGTAGTATTCGTTGCAATAACTCCTGCAATTTTTGTTTCATTTACAATAGTAATAATGTCTAACAATTGTTCGTCTGTTAAATCAGGAGCAATTTTTAGTAATATCGGTTTTTGTTTGGGTTTACTTGCATTTTTATTTTGCAATTTTAATAACAAAGCCGTTAAAGGCTCTTTATCTTGCAATGCACGTAAATTAGGTGTATTAGGCGAACTTACATTTACAACAAAATAATCTACATAGGGAAAAAGCGCATCAAAACTAATTTCATAATCTAAAACAGCTTCTTCATTAGGTGTAATTTTATTTTTGCCAATATTACCTCCAATTAAAACTCCCTTGTTTTTTTTCAACCGTTCTACAGCGTCTAAAACACCTCCGTTATTGAATCCCATACGATTAATAATAGCTTGATCTTCCTGCAAGCGGAACAACCTTTTTTTAGGATTTCCTTCTTGTCCTTTAGGTGTTAACGTTCCTATCTCTATAAATCCAAATCCAAAATTCGATAACTCATTATACAATTTTGCATCTTTATCAAAACCAGCCGCTAAACCTACCGGGTTTTTAAATTTTAAACCAAATACTTCGGTTTCTAATTCTTTATTTGATACCGTATATAAAGATTTAAAAAAAGGTCCAAATCCTATTTTATGAAAGAAACGAATACATGAAAAGGTAAAGTAGTGCACTTTTTCTGGGTCAAACAGAAATAGTATCGGTCGAATAAGTAATTTATACATAAAATTGAAGTAGTTGTGTGCTGCAAAAATAGAGATTCGTTTGCAATAAAAAAAGCTCCCTTAAGAGCTTTTCATTTATTCCATTTTTTGTTTTTCATAAAGAATCGTTTCTACGGTTTCGAAATCGGTCGGTTTGTCATCGTTATGAAAATATTTTATTAAAACTTGCCCCCAAAGTTGGGTGTTTGAAAATTCAGCAATTATCCAACGATGGTTTAACACTTTCGCTTTATTGATAATAAAGTTTTTACCATCAATTGGTTCATACGGAATTAAAGGATTTCCATTTGGTTTTGTGTTTAACTCTTGTATGTCTTCATTTACTTTTTGCATCACTTTTAAATAATCTAAATTTTTAGAATAATAATAGTCTTGTGCATCCTGATCTTTTTCAATATCAAAATAATCATTATAACCCACAATTGAAATGGAATCTCTTGCAATTTTCAATCGTTCTTTTGTAAGTTGTACTTCTTTTTCTTTGGCATCTAAAATTTTGTTAGAATTTACATATTGAAAAATATTAAGTAAAAGAGCAAGAATAAAAAGGTATAAGAATGTGTTTTTCATTGGATTAAATTAAAATTTCTAAATTATCGTAAGCTACAAATACATTTTTGGGTAATTTTTTTTGAATTTCTTCATGAAAACCAAAGAGATGACTGATATGGGTTAAATAAGTTCTATTTGGTTGAACCAAAGATATAAAATCTAAGGCTTCTTCTAAATTAAAATGAGAATGATGCGGTTCTTCTCGTAAACAATTTATAACCAACACCTTGCAGTTTTTTATTTTATTTATCTCATCTATAGCAACCGTTTTAACATCAGTTAAATAAACAAATCCTTCTATTTGATAACCAAAAACCTGTAAATTTCCATGAGAAGCATTAATCGGTTCTATCCATTGATTGTTAACTTTAAAACCTTCATTTTCTTTCACTTCTATTTGCGTTACTGAAGGTGCACCAGGATATTTATTCTCATTAATAAATATATAATCAAATCGTTTTTCTAAGTTCTCTAGTACGCGTTTATGAGCGTATACTGGAATAGGTCCTTGTTTAAAATAAAACGGACGAATATCATCTAAACCTGCTGTATGATCAGCATGCTCATGTGTAAATAATAAGGCATCTATATAATTGCAATTAGAAGTTAACATTTGTTGTCTAAAATCGGGACCACAATCTATTACGATAGAAAAATCTTCGGAATGAATCCAAACAGAAACTCGCAATCTTTTGTCTTTTGCATCCTTACTTAGACAAACCGAATGATTACTTCCTATTACAGGAATTCCTTGCGAGGTGCCAGTTCCTAAAAAATAAACTTTAATCGTACTCATATGCTACAAAAATAATAATAAATGCAGTAGTTTTTATCATTTTAATTAACTTTGCAGTATTAGAAATTTCAACTGCTATTATCCTAAAGATAAATTGAATGAAAAGTATTGTTACAGATATTAAAGTGAGAGGTGATAAAGTTATAGAACAAATACCTTCTATTAAAGACAAAGCTTTACGTATTAACCTGAATGAAAGCATTTATGGAACCTTTGCAGAAATTGGTGCCGGACAAGAAACTGTGCGTCATTTTTTCAGAGCAGGAGCTTCTTCAGGTACAATTGCAAAAGCAATGTCTGCCTATGATAAAGATTTTAGTGATGCGATTTATGGCGTTGAACCGGATGGAAGATATGTAACAGAAAGCCGTCTAAAAAGAATGTTAGCTCATGAAACCCAACTTATAGAAGAACGTTTAAAAAGAGATAAACATCCCAATAAAATCTTTTTTAGTTATGCCAATACTGTAGCAACTATTGATTTTGCGAAACAATATAAAGGTCATGGTTGGGTTGGTATTAAATACCAAGTAGAACCAGATGAAGCGTATAATGAAATTACGTTACACATTCGTTTTAAAGAAACGGATGCAAAACTACAACAAGAAACCCTTGGTATTTTAGGAGTTAATTTAATTTATGGTGCTTTTTATAAATACGAAAGCCCTAAAAAATTACTGCGTTATTTATATGACCATTTAGATAAAGACCAATTAGAAATTGATACTATCAATTTTTCAGGACCACGTTTTGCGGAAGTTGACAACCGTTTGATGAGTTTACAACTGGTGAAAAATGGCATGACTGATGCCGTTATGTTTGGCCCAGATGGGAATAATATTTTACCTGCAGCTGTACTTTACAAAAAAAATATTTTAGCATTAAGAGGTAGTTTTAGACCTGTTACCAAAGTAAATATGAACATGTATATGAAATCGTATAACATGTTTATTGAAGAGAAAAAAGTGGATATTGAAAATACGTTTGTCGTTTTTGAAATTACGTTATCCAATTTAAAAGCGGAAGGAGAAATTGATGAAAGAGATTTCTTAGACCGAGCAGAGTTACTTTGTTCATTAGGTCAAACCGTAATGATTTCTAATTTCCAAGAATATTATAAAGTAGTAGAATATTTCTCAAATTATACTAAAGCCAGAATGGGATTAGCAATGGGTGTTAATAATTTAGTCGATATTTTTGATGAGAAATATTACCGTCATTTATCAGGAGGAATCTTGGAAGCTTTTGGTAAACTTTTCTACCGTGATTTAAAAGTATATTTGTATCCAATGAAAGATGACGAAGGTAATTTAATCAATTCCGAAAACTTAAAAGTGCATCCAAGAATGAAGGAATTGTACAAATTCTTTAAGTTTAATGGTAAAGTAGTTGACATTACTGATTTTGAAGAAAAAAATCTGGATATCTTCTCAAGACAAGTTTTAAAAATGATTGGAAACGGTGAAGAAGGTTGGGAAGACATGTTACCTGAAGGAAATGCAGAATTAATTAAGAAGCATCGTTTATTCGGTTACCAACCTAAAGAATCCTTGAGTCAAACTAGTAAATAATAGTATAAAAAAAGCTGTCAAAATAATTGACAGCTTTTTTTAAAGTAGTATTTATTTCCCTAAAATTTGAGCTGTGTGTTCTTTGGTTTTTACCTTATCTATTACTTCTTCTATTATTCCTTTTTCATCAATAATAAAAGTAGTTCTGTGAATACCATCATATTCTTTACCCATAAATTTTTTGGGACCCCAAACACCAAAAGCTTGTATAACTGATTTGTCTTCATCGGCTAACAGAGGAAAAGGTAAATCATATTTTTCAATAAACTTAGTTTGTGCTTTTGCACTGTCTGCACTTACTCCTAACAAAGCATAATTATTAGAGCTAAAACGTTCAAAATTATCTCTTAAATCACATGCTTCTGCTGTACATCCAGGAGTGCTTGCTTTGGGATAAAAAAATACTACCAATTTCTTTCCATGATAATCTTGTAATGAATGCTTTTTACCATCTTGATCTAATCCTGAAAAGTTTGGAGCTTTGTCTCCTTTCTTTAATGTTGTCATTTTATTAATTTTACTATGTTAAAAGCTTAACTTTGCTTTAAAGTTAATATTAGACTATAAAATTACAAAAATGACTAAGAACGAAAAAGTAACATTTGTTATAAATACGTTAAACGAATTATATCCTGAAATACCCATTCCATTAGATCATAAAGATCCTTATACCTTATTAGTTGCTGTATTGCTTTCTGCACAATGTACCGATGTAAGAGTAAACCAAATTACACCTTTATTATTTGCCAAAGCGGATAATCCTTATGACATGGTAAAAATGAGTATTGAAGAAATTGCTGCCATTATAAGACCATGTGGATTGTCTCCAATGAAATCTAAGGGCATTCATGGTTTATCTGAGATTTTAATTGAAAAGTATAATGGCAAAGTACCTCAAAGTTTTGAAGCACTTGAAAGCTTACCAGCGGTTGGTCATAAAACAGCTAGTGTTGTTATGAGTCAGGCTTTTGGTGTACCTGCTTTTCCAGTAGATACGCATATCCATCGACTGATGTATCGTTGGAATTTAAGCAATGGAAAAAATGTACAACAAACGGAAAAAGATGCCAAACGAATCTTTCCCAGAGAAATCTGGAATGATTTACACTTACAAATTATTTGGTATGGACGAGAATATTCACCAGCTCGAGGTTGGGATTTAGAGAAAGATATTATTACCAAAACTATTGGTAGAAAGTCCGTTATTGACTCATATTTAAAAAAGAATGCTTCATAATTGATTATGAAGCATTCCCTTTTTAATTAGCTATAATTTCAAATGACATCTTACCTATTTTTTTAATACTTAATGCTTTGGAGTAATTAAGTATAAACGCAATTGTCTCTTTTTTAGGTAACATACTTTGTCCTGCTAATTTTTGTTTTGAGTAAAGTTTTGCCATCAATAAAAAATTTATTATTTAATAATTTAATAACGGCAAAAAAAAAAATTTAGTATTAATTCGTTAAAATAATTTGATTTTTTTCAATTACTTTTCTCAAATTCATTAATGCGTAACGCATTCTTCCTAAAGCAGTATTGATACTTACTCCAGTGGAATCAGCAATTTCTTTAAAACTTAAATCTTGATAAATACGCATTTGAAGTACTTCTTTTTGATCTTCTGGTAATTCATCAATGAGCCTAGACAAATCATATTCAACTTGATCTAATATAATTTGATCTTCCACATTCAAATTAGTATCTGTCAAATATGAGAAAACGGAATACTCTTCGTTATCTCGCTGCATAGGCATTTTTTTAGACTTTCTAAAATAATCGATAATCAAATTATGAGCAATACGCATTACCCAAGGAAGAAATTTTCCTTCTTCATTATACGATTTCGATTTTAATGTTTTGATTACTTTAATAAAAGTATCTTGAAACACATCGTCACAAATGTCTCGATCTTGAATTTTTGTATAAATAAATCCGTAAATTTTCGATTGGTGTCTTTCGATTAATATACTCAAGGCAGACTCGTCTCCTTCAATATAATTTTTAACCAGAACAGCATCTGAGATTAAATTATTAGCCATAACAATACCTTTTAAATTAATTTGGGTTCGAAATTTTAAAAAGTAATTTTATTGTATAAGCCTTTAATTTTATTGTTAATGGGTCAAATTTAACATTTTTTTTTATTAATAAGCAAATACTAACTAAAAAATTAACACCTGAGTTGAAAAAATAATTAAAAAAAGCATATAAACAGGTATTTTATTTAAAAAAACCCCAACCTAATTTTAATAGGAAGGGGTTATTAACAACCATATCAATTTTAAAAAACTAATATATTTTTAATTCTGTTATAATTTCTTCTTTATCAACAACTTTTATGATGAAGATTTGTTTATTGCTGAAATAATCATCAAAAACTTCTACAGTATTCGTATTCGCATCAAAATTTTGTTGCTTAATTAATTGTCCTAACAAATTATAAACATTCACTTGTTTAATTAATGCTGTTTTTGCTTGTATGGTTAATTTATTTTCAACAATATAGCCTTTCACATCATTATTTACACGATTTGAAACTATTGGAGAGCCATTGAAATAATTTCCTAATGTTTCTGAGAAACCATAACTCGATGCACAACTAGCCGCTGCATCCCAATTTACAGACCATGTCATTACTCCTCTTAGATCTGGATAAGGACCGCCTGGTTGCATCGTATACGTACGTCCCGAAAAATTAGTCCCAAAACGTAGATAATCTAACGCCTTAACAACCTCTGAAGGAGCTAAATATCCTGTTCCTGCTGCACGTTGACAAGCGGGTAATGCTACCACTACTTTAGAAGGTGGTAAAGCATCAAAATGAAAACCAGTAGTCCCTACATTAAATCCTTTAAGAAGCATATCCGTCATAGAAGTAACAAAATTAGGTGTGGCTGAAAAATAGTTTTGATTGTCTAATCCACCTACTGGTCCGGAATTATACAATTGTACCATTAATAAGTCCATTTCATTTCTTAAATTATGCAGAACAGGTAAAAAGGATCCTGCAGTTCCTGCAAAACTTTGATAACCGACTTGAACATAAAAAGTCTCTGGAGCAGCAGTAAGGATAAATCCAGGTCCGTAGTGTTGTTTTAGTTCTTTAAATGCATCTACCACATTTTTCAATCTTGGGTAAGCTGAAATTCCTGCATAAGAAAAATCTGTTAATCCAGCTGCACCAAAATCCATAGAACCACCTTCAAAATCGATATCTACACCATCAAATTGAAACTCGTCTATGATGGCTTTCAATCCATTTACAAACGTATTTTTTTGTGCAACAGTTTGTAGAACCACGTGTCCGTTTTGTCCTCCAATAGAAACTATTACTGGTACGCCACTATTTCGTAAGGTTTGGATATCATTTTTAAGTAATTGTCTATCGAAAACTCCGTTTGTTACGTAACGATTATCATTTGTAGTTAAAACAGGTGTATAACCATCTCTATTCACTGTTTCAATAAAAGCATAGGCCACTACATTAAATTTCTTTCCAACCATTTGATTGAAATACAAGAAAGTAGCTTCCGCATTTTCCCAAGAATGTGCATAACCTAAAACTACTTTATTTGGTAAAGGATTGAATCGGTTATTCGAAATGGTAGCTATTGTAATCGTCTTATTTAAAGTGGTTTGACCTGAAACATTATCCGTTGCTTTAATTACAATTGGATAGGCTTGATAGGCCGTTGGTAAAAAGTTATATGTATATGTATTATTAGCTCCAGCTGTCATCGTATGCGTACTTCCATTAACGGTTATGGTAACATTTGCAATCGTTCCATCCGAATCAGTTGCAGAAACTGAAATAGGTAGTGTTTGAAAAGAGCTTTGATATATAGTAGTGCTTGATGGAGCATTCCAAGTAAGTATAGGTAATTGATTAGGACAATTCGTACCAGAACAAGTTAAGGTAAAAGTATGCGTTTTCTCATCGGTTGTTCCATTCGAAGCGGTAGCTTTAACTTTTAGCACATGATTTCCAGAAAATTGACTAGCAGTTGGAGTCCAACTAGCAGTATAATTACTTGCAGTATTACTTACTGTTACATTTTGACCATCTATAGTAAATACTACTGATGCAATTGTAGTACCATCGTTGGCACTTAAACCAACATTTGCTGCAAAGTTAACTGCACTTCCTAAATTTAAAGCAACTGATGCAGTTGTTGGGGCAGTTATCGTTACCAAAGGAGTTGTATTTACAACCTCTTGCGTATTAAAATTAAATGTTTGTGGAGATGTTGGAATAGTTCCTTGTGAATAAGAAGGAAAATAAGTTATGTTATTATTCTCCCAAGCATTCAATTTAAGACTTAAATACGTTGAATAACCGCTTAAGGCAGCATTTTCAAAATGATAATTTCCTTGCGCATCTGTTAGAGTCGATAAATCAACCCAATTGTGTGTATTATCTGTCCAAGGTAAAATTAAATCTACTTTGGCACCAGCTACAGGAACAGTTCCATTTTTGACCGTTCCACTTATTAAATAAGTAGTATTTGAAACTTGTAATGCAAAGTCTTGTGTTTGATTGGCACTTAAATTAGAAAAACTAGCTGAGGCAGGCAAAAAAGTTTGACCCGAATTGGAAGCAGCAACCGTATAATTTTGACCCGCAGTAACATTGGAGAACGAATAACTTCCAGTACTTGAAGTTGAAGCCGTTCTTGAAGCTCCATTCCCAGTTAAAGTCACCGTAACACCTGACAAACCTGTTGTTCCGTTTCGTACACTTCCAGAAATGGTATACGATTGATTTGGACAGTTTGAACCAGAACATGTTAAAGTAAAATTATGTGTTTTCTCATCTGTGGTTCCATTAGAAGCTGTTGCAACAACTTTTAGCACATGATTTCCAGAAAATTGACTGGCAGTTGGAGTCCAACTAGCGGTATAGTTACCTGCTGTATTACTTACCGTAAGATTTTGACCATCTATAGTAAATACAACAGATGCAATTGTAGTACCATCATTTGCACTTAAACTTATATTTGCTGCCAAGTTAACTGCATTTCCTAAATTTACTGCAACATTTGAAGTCGTAGGAGCTGTTATAGACACCACAGGAGTTGTATTCACAACCGTTTGCGTATTAAAATTAAAAGTTTGTGGTGACGTTGGAATAGTTCCTTGTGAATAAGAAGGATAATACGTTACATCATTGTTTTCCCAAGCATTTAATTTCAAGCTAGAATAAGTGGTATAACCACTCAAAGCTGCATTTTCAAAATGATAATTTCCTTGCGCATCAGTTCTAGTAGAAAGATTTACCCAATTATGCGTATTATCTGTCCATGGTAAAATTAAATCTACTTTAGCACCTGCAACTGGAATTGTTCCGTTTTTGACTGTTCCACTTATTAAATAAGTAGAACTGGTAACTTGTAATGCAAAATCTTGCGTTTGATTAGCACTTAAGTTCGAAAAACTAGCTGATGCCGGTAAAAAAGTTTGACCCGAATTGGAAGCAGCAACCGTATAATTTTGACCCGCAGTAACATTGGTAAACGAATAACTTCCAGTGCTCGTTGTTGTAGCTGTTCTTGAAGCTCCATTCCCAGTTAAAGTTACCGTAATTCCAGATAATCCTGTAGTTCCATTTCTTACACTTCCAGAGATGGTATAACTAGGATTCGTTTGCGTAGAACCTGTAATAGCATAAGAAACATTGGAAGACAAACTACCCGAAGCTATTGAAGTAGTTTGAGGGGTAAAATTATATCCATTTTTTGTATACGTAATTACATAACCCGCATTCGTAGCCGTATTAGGGAATTGTACATTTCCACTAGTATCAGAAACTTGGGTAACGGTTGTATTTGTTCCGGTTTTGGTTAGAACAGCAGTAACGCCAGAAATAGGTGTATTCGCATTATCCTTAAAAACAACAGTTAGCGTAACAGTTGTAGGAGGATTAACGTTTGAAGAAAAAGTAGTATTTATTTGTCCTAGCAAAGCAGCTGGTTCTGGACTTCCAGGTCTTGTATCTTGAGAAAGTTCCCAAATCATAGCACCACCTAAATTCTTTTGTTTGATATATTTTGCTTTTTCGTCTATTGAAACCTTATCATCGTAAGTTACAAATTGATGTGTTGTTGCGTTATATAAATACGGAACTTTAGCTGTATTATCCCAATATCTTACCCAACCTGCACTTGAAGATGCTGGTAAAACAGAAGAAGAATTAGAAGGATTCAGAAAATGATGTCCAGTTGTTCCACTAGCACCTGCCAAATCACAAAATTCTACACTTCCAGTAAATTCGCAAAAAGCATTATCCCAAGTACCTTGAGGAGCTTGTGGATTCACACAACTTCCTGTAGTTCTTGGAGCAGCAACAAATAAACCTGGTAATGAAGGTATGGTTCCATTATTGGCAACCGAATTAAAAATCTTTCCATAAAAAGGGATTCCCATGACCAATTTATCATTTGGAATAGCTAACGTATTTAAATAGATATTTGTTAAATGATCTAACGATTCATTATTTGCATGTAAAGGATCATTAGTATTACCACTACCATATAAAGGAGCATTGTAACAGGTTTTATCGTACCAATTTCCTCCAAGGTCATACCCGAAAAAAGTAATAAAATCACAATATGTAGTAATATCATCTTGCATTCCAAATTGCGCTTTGTTCCCAGGACCTATAAATTGATTCGGCACATGAACGACATTATTTCCTGCAGCAATAGAAATGATTTTATTTGGCATTGCCAAACGCATTTCTTTTAAAAGATACACTAAATTTTTATGATCATTTGGAGTATGCGGTTGTGCAGGAGGTGTTATCCCACCAATTACTTCTGTACCATCTATACCACCAATAATTGGAAATTCCCAATCAATATCAAAGCCATCAATAAAAGGATAAGTAGTTAAAAAGTTGGCCATATTTTGAGCAAAAGCCGTTCTAGCAACTGGAGAAGCAGCAATTCCTGGTAAATCTTGAGATTTAGTCCAACCTCCTATTGAAATTAAGATTTTCAGATGCGGATATCGCTGTTTTAATTGCATTAAATCATAAAAATTACCCTTTGGAGTTGCATTCCAAGGTGCTCCGCCTTCAGTATGCTCAAAATCGGCATACGTATCTAACGATTTGATTTTTGCACTTTGAGGGTTTGCTGGATCAAATTCAGTTCCAAAGAAAGCGTACATAAGATGGGTTAATTTACTCCCATCGATTTTGTCTACATTAAAATCTCTTGCATAAATTGCCCATTGTGCATAGTAACCTACCACTTTTTTATTGTGATTGGGTTGTGCTTGCAACAAGAATGGGAAAATTAAAAAGAAACCTAATAGATAATTGAGTTTTCTTACCATTTTGTTTGTTTTTTGTTAGTATATTGTTTGTTTATTAGGATTGTATTACTTTACAATCTAGGTGAATATACGATGGAATAGAATTTTGAAAAAAATTAATCAACCAAACGCAAGAAAAATTAAACGAACAACAAAAAACAATCAATATTGTGCAATTCTGTTTTTATTTGAGATTTTCAATCATTTTTTTTACCCCAATGACTACTGCTAATTCTACATCAGCATGTTCTTTTGAATTGCATTTTTCCCATAATTGATTGAGATAAACTGAATCATATTCTTTATTATGCTTTAGAATTTGTAATAACTCTTCAGACAAAAGACTTAAATTTTCAGAAAGAGGCAATATGGGTTGAAGTAGAGGTGCATTTTCACTCAAAACAACTAATTCTTCATGGTTCTTTTTCCATTGTTCAAAAAAAGAAGTAACAGTTGCTAAATTCGTGGGATTATTTTCTTTTAAATATTGGTTTACAGCCCAATTAAATTGTAAAGCTTCACTAGCATCTACTGTACAAGCATCTGCAAATAACGTAAAAGGAGAATACATTTGATATTCTGTTCCACCTTTATTTCTAGTATAAATTTTCAAAGGTTCGCATAGCTTTGAAAAATATTCCAAAGCTGATGTGTTTTGATAGTTGGCAATATTACGAAGAATAACTTCTCTATTTCTAATATGTGTAATTCCTAATTCTTCCAATCGATTGGATACCGAAGGGAGTCTTTGAAGCATATTAGTAACATCGGGATTTTGAGGGTTTGACCAAAATAATTCTGCAATAGCAATAGTTCGAGGCCAAATTCTCGAATCGATGTTTTGAGCTGTAACAAGTTCACTCCACATCGTAGCTTCCCCACCCAAAATATTTTCTCTTTCTTTAGTAGTTAATTTAGCATTTTTGGGAATAATAGGCGACATATAATGCTCGTTAATACTTTGCATTAAATCAATATAAAAGCCGTTGGAAAGAATCGTTCTATAACCCTTTTTTACCGCGTTGATTAAAGAAGCTCCAGCAGTAGAACCTTCATTGGTTCCTTTCCAGGAATGAATTATGGTTGATTTTGGCATTTTTTCATTCATAATCTCTTCCCAACCTACAATATCTTTATCATGCTTTTTAAACATGGGAACTAACTGTAAGGTAAAATAACTTTGTAATTCATGATTGGTTTGAAACCCTTTTTTCTTTTTGAATTCTTGAATTACAGGATTATCATCCCAAGCTTTCCCTTCATTTTCATCACCTCCAATATGAAAGTATTTTCCTGGAAACAACGGACAAACCTCATCAAAGATTTCACTTAATATCTTATATGTATTGGGATTAGATGGATCAAGTGTTGGTCGAAAAACGCCCGCATTTCTTTCAATACTATAGGTTGAAGCAGTTTGTTCTTCTGGATTTTTCTTATAATTACTACCTATTTCAGGATAAGCGGTTAAAATAGCCGTTGCATGTCCAGGAACATCAATTTCTGGCACTACTACAATTCCTCTTTCGTCGGCATATTGAATGATATTTTTAATTTCTTCTTGCGTATAATAATAACCATCTGAAGCTAATTCTGTCAGTTTCTTTCTATTTTTTAATTCAATTCTCCAACCTTGATCATCTACTAAGTGCCAATGCAATACATTTAGTTTTACAGCAGCCATGGCATCAATATTTCTTTTAATAACTTCAACAGGTTGAAAATGTCTCGCCACGTCAATCATTAAACCGCGCCATTTAAACTCTGGTCTATCTGAAATGCTAACAATTGGAAAGAAAAAAGTATTGGAATCATTTTGCAATAACTGTAATAACGTTTCTAATGCACGAAGAGCACCTATATCGGTTACAGCATCAATTTTAATTGATTTTTCATTAATTTCTAACGAATAACTTTCATCTTCATAAATACTTACATCCCCTTTTCTTTGACAATGAATTTGCAATTGCGCTTTAGAGTTTTCATTTGATTTTGCGATAAAACCCTGCTTTAAAAATAATCCAGTTCTTCCATCCAGCCTTCTTAAAAAATGAGTTGCTGCTTTATAAATTCTTGGATGAGCGTTTCCTGTTATATTTAAGCTAAATTCTGGATTAATATTAAAAAATCCTTGTTGTACTTGAATTTCTTTTGGCCATGGTATTAGGCTTAGAGATTGAGTTTCGGTTTGTGAATAAATGTTTAAACTAAAAAAAACAAAAATTAAGGCGTGTTTTAAATTCATTAATGGTATTGTTATTTAGATACTTCTTTACTTTTTAAATGTAGCTATTTTAAAGTCATATTATATTTATAATCTGTTAAAAATGAGAAAGAAGAGAATAAAAAAATCATCCTCTTCATTTCTCCCAAACTCAAAATAAATATATTAATACTCAAATTTTTTAAAGGCTTCAATAGCTTCGTATTCAGCTAATCCTAATTCATCATACAATTTAGCTGTATTTTTATTTCTATCTTCCGCCCTAACCCAAAATTCTCGAGAATCATTTCCTTGAAACATCACCCTATCTTTTTGGGATTGATGAAAGAGTATGGCATTTCGTTTTAAAAGTACCTCATCTGGACTTAAAGGAACAGCCATATCAATTTCATGTATATCCCATTCATGCCAGGCACCTCGATACAGCCATAACCAACAATCATTCATAAACGGTTCTGTTTTTAAACTTTTCATTGCTGCAAAAATAGCATTCAAGCACACTTCATGAGTTCCGTGTGGATCTGCTAAATCTCCTGCTGCAAAAACTTGGTGTGGTTTAATCTTTTTAATAATGTTGCTAACAATACTAATATCTTCTTGTCCTAAAGGATTCTTTTTCACTTGGCCTGTTTCATAAAATGGTAAGTCTAAAAAATGAACATTTTGATCATTCAAGCCAATATATCTTGTAGCAGCATACGATTCTCTTCTTCTAATGAGTCCTTTTAACTTTCTTACTTCTAATATATCTACTTGATTTTCATTTTTATGATTTAAAAAATCAATTATTTTAGAAATGGTATCAGAACACAGAGCATCATTTACAAAATCTTTACAAACCTCAGCAAATTTTAAAGCTTCCTGATCCGTAACCGCAATGTTTCCAGAAGTTTGATACACCACATGCACATCATGTCCTTGGCGAATGAGTTTTGAAAAAGTACCACCCATAGAAATTACATCATCATCTGGATGTGGACTAAACAAGATCACTCTTTTTTTCTCAGGAAAGGCTCTTTCAGGTCTATGCGTATCATCTGTATTGGGTTTTCCACCAGGCCAACCCGTTATAGTATGTTGTAAAACATTGAACATATTAATATTCAGATGATAGGCAGAACCTTCTTGTGCTAACAAATCAGACATTCCATTATTATTGTAATCTCTATCTGTTAATTTTAAAATAGATTGGTTCGTTTTTTGGCACAACCAAACAATGGCTTTACTTTTTAATTCTTGAGTCCAAAGACATTCCCCTACTAACCATGGTGTTTTAAAACGAGTCAAATCGGCTGCCGCTGATTGATCCAATACAAAAGTAGCATTGGTATGATTTTGCAAAAATGTAGCGGGAACTTCTGAAGTAATATCACCTTGTACAGTTCTTTTAACAATGGATGCTTTATTTTGGCCCCAAGCCAAAAGTACTATCCTTTTAGAACGCAAAATGGTAGAAACTCCCATTGTAATAGCCCTTTTAGGCACATTATCAATACCATTAAAATCGGAAGAAGCATCTGAACGCGTAATATGATCTAAGGTAATGATTCGTGTTCCAGAATTGACATGCGATCCTGGTTCATTAAAACCAACGTGCCCAGTTCTACCTATTCCTAATAGTTGAAAATCCAATCCTCCAGATTCTTTAATCTTCATTTCATAATCGATACAGTATTGATTTAGTTCCTCTAAAGGAATCGTTCCATCAGGAATATTTACATTTTCTGGTAAAATATCTATGTGATTGAATAAATGCTGATGCATGAAATAATGATAACTTTGTTTATTTTCTTTATTCATTGGATAATATTCATCCAAATTAAAAGTCACAACATTTGCAAAACTTAACCCTTCTTCTCTATGCATTCTAACCAATTCTTCATATACTTTAATGGGTGAAGAACCTGTTGCTAGCCCTAAAACACAGGTTTTATTTTTTTCTTTTTTTGATCTAATTAATTGCGCTATTTCCTGAGCTACAATTTTAGAGGCTTCCATAGAATTTTTAAAAATTTCGCAATGAATTTTTTCAAATCTTGTTTCTTCAAATTTTCCAGCGCTTTTATAGCTTATATCGCGATTAATTTCTATAGCACTTTTCATTATTATATTCGTATTAAAAAATTTATTGCTTTTGTATTTTGGCTGTTAGTATCAGGATAGGAATTTAGGTTTATAATTAAAAATTAGGTCCTGTAGTATCCCACCAAAGTCTTGTTCCTCCATTATCTGGACCACCTAAATGCGCGACACCTGTTGCTACTCCACCTGCATTATTACTAATTTCTGACTGCGCGAAATTGATTCTTCTTGGGCCTAATTGAGAATCTATAGTTCCTCCACTATAATTTACTAAAGCCGGAAATAATTTGGGATAACCAGTTCTTCTATAATCGGTCCATGCTTCTTGTCCTTCAGGAAAACCAGCAATCCATTTTTGAGTAATAATTTTTTGTAATTTGATTTCATTTGTGGCTAAATCATCCCATGCTACCGTTACAGTATTAACTGCTAATGCATTATTTACAGGAAAATTAGGATCTACATAATCTTGAGCCGTTTTCACATTGTCTGCTATATAAGTAGCTGCTCCTGAAGCTCCATGTTGTTCAAATGATAAGGCAATTCCTTGTTCGTAAAAAGATTGTGCTGTTCCTCCCATTGCCCAACCTCTCAAGGCTCCTTCAGCTCTTAGAAAATAAGCTTCAGCTGTAGTCATTAAAACAATTTCATTAGAACGGACGATAGAACCTATTCCTGAAAAATCTTGATGATCCGCCTTAGCAACTAAGTCAATAGCAGTTCTAACACCTTTATATTCACCTGGAAATTCAGCAGATGTATCAAAATAAGTGGCAACTCTAGGATCTTCATAGCCTCCTAATATCGATTCCATATCAGCAGACATTCTAATATCCAACCAAGAACCGCTAATGGTAGCAATAGGATTCGTATAAACTGGAGAAACCACTTTAAAAATATCATCATTGGTTGTTAATACTCCAAATTCATGTGCAATGGCTTTTTCGGCTTCACTTTTAGCTAAAACAGGATTAATTTTCACAATATGCATGGCTAAACGTAGTCGCAATGTATTGGCAAATTTTACCCATTGCTTATAATCACCCCCATAACCAGATAAATCAGTAGCGGTAAAAGTAGATGGTTCACCCGCATTGTATCGTGCTGTTAATTCACCTACAGCAAAATCCAATTCTTCAAACATTTGATTATAGACTTCTTCTTGAGAATCATAAGCAATAGTCGTTTCCAAAGAACCAAAATCGGAATAAATTATGGGTCCAAAAATATCAGTCACACGATGCATTCCTTCTACTTTTAAAATTAGAGAAAGGGCATAAAACTGATCGTATTTATCTTTAGAATTATTGGCAATATAATACGCATTAAACATGACATTTCGATATGCATAATCCCAAATAAAACCATTCCATCCATTCACCAAAGAATAGGTGGTATTATTAATATTTCCAGCAAAAGGGGTTGGTGTAGCCATGTAACCCGACCAAATATCTGCATTTAAACCTTGTTGCAATTGGTATACCCAAACAGGATCTAGTACTTGAAGATTATTAAAAATGGGCCTAAAGGCACTTCTAATATGATTGAAATCTTGTTCTAATTGCTCTTGAGTAAATCCATTTGGATTGGTATTAATCTCTTCAAAGTTATTTGTACATCCTGCTATGGTTAGCATGGATACTAATAGTGTTTTTTTTGTTATATTATAAAGTTTCATTGTGTTTGTTTTAAAAAGTTACATTTAAATTGATCCCAATACTTCTCGTAGAAGGCAAACCATAAATATCTACACCTTGTAAGCCTTCGCCTGTACTTAAAGCAATATTAGGATCGAATGGTGCATCTTTGTAAATAAAAAACAGGTTTCTAGCAATTAATGAAACAGAAGCTTTATCAAAAAATGGGATTAATTTTGTTCCAATGGTATACCCAATAGAGATTTCTCTAACACTTACATTAGTAGCATCATATACATATTCTCCTGAAATTCCTGCTCTTCCTCCCACTTGTGTGTAGTAGGATTGAGCATCCATACTTGTTACGGGCACCCCATCACTTGCACGTACACCATTAATAGGAACTCCTCCTGCGTTTCTTGCATCTCCAGATGCCTTAGAAACTCCAAATGCATCATTTTGTGCTTGCGTTAAACTCATAACATCACCACCAAAACGACCGTCTAAAAGAATATTAGCGGTGAAGTTTCCAAATTTGAAAGAATTAGAAAAACCAAGCATAAAATCAGGATTTGCATTACCTACCTCTTCAAAATCAGTTCTTTGAAAAGTTCCATCGTCATTTAATAAGATTCTTCCTTGGTCGTCTCGTTTAAAATTAATTCCTTCGATAACTCCAAAAGGTCTTCCTTCAATTAGGGAATATCTATAACTATTTACTCCAGCTTCTGTTAAGTTCAATCGGTTTCCTAGTTCTGCTGGAATTCCATTTACTTGATTGGTGTTTTTAGAGAAGTTAATTGTTGTGTCCCAAGAAAATTTTTCTTTTCTAACAATACCACCTGTTATAATAGCTTCAATCCCTTTATTCTTGATATTACCTGCATTAAAACCATAATAGGTTAAACCTTGACTATTTCCTACAGGAGCAATGACTTGCAGATATTGATTTTTTGTTTCTGAATTATAATACGAAACTTCAAAACCTAGACGATTATTAAACAGTCTCCATTCTGTACCAATTTCAAATTCCGATTTTAACTCTGGTTTTAAAGAGGTTCCTGTTTTAGGACCTGCATTAGGGTTATTAGAATTAGGGTTTGCAGGAGTTTGATAATACGTTGGCGATGTAACGAAAGGATATACATCATTACCTACTTGAGCGAAAGTAGCTCTTACTTTACCAAAGTTAATAAAATCTGGCATTTCAGTCATTTCACTAATTATTCCAGTAACCCCAACAGAAGGATAGAAAAATCCAATTTTATCTGAATTTACTAAAGCGGATGACCAATCATTCCTACCTGCTACATCTAAAAACAACATTTCTTTATATCCTAAAGTAGCTACTGCAAATACAGATTGAACTTCTTTTCTAGAATCTATGGTTTGATAATTTCCATTATTATTTACAAAGTTGTGCAAGGTAAACCAGTTGGCATATTGTAATCCTGCACTAATTCCAGAATCTAAACCTGTTTTTTGATTGATCATGGTGTTGGTTACACTCGTACCAATATTTGCATTTAAACTAAATTCTTCATTAAATTTTGTATTTATAGTAGCAATTAAATCGGCATATCTTTGTGTGCTAACCGAATTTTCATTGATATATCTACCATTACTATGAGATAATGTTCCTTGTGTAGTAGCATATATCTTTTTATCAAATTCACTTGTAATTCTATTGTAACTGTATCTTGAAGCAATACTTAACCAATCGTTAATTTTATAGGATAAAGATAAGGCCCCGTTAAAAAAATGATTCTCATCCTCTGATTTATTTCGGTTAATTGCCCAATACGGGTTTTGCATAATATCTCTATTCGTCATCCAATTTTGAGCCATTAAGTTTCTGGTTGGGTCATACACTTCATAATTATTTTTATAATAATTAAAATCATTTCCTCTTGGCATTAAATATACTCCTGTAAGTGGGTTAAAATAAAAACCATTTACCGGTTTATTTATAATGGATTGTGACGTGTAATTTGCATTTGCAGAAAAAGTAAGTTTGTCTTTAAAAAATTTAGCGGTTTGACGAATTCCAAAATTATTTTTCTTTAAATGATTGCCTGGAATAATTCCAGAAGCATCAACATTGGCAAAAGAAAATGATGTAGCAGCATTTTCAGAAGCTAATGCATATCCTACTGAAGTAGTTTGAGTTACAGCTGTATCAAAAAAATCTTTTACATGATCTCTAGTCTTTTGAGCCGCTCCCCAACTCTCATCTGCTCCTGACGCTGCTATATAATCGGTTTGAAATTCTGGTAAATAAGCAGCCGTTTCAAAAGTAGTAACAGAACCAGCTGTAATACTAGCTTTTCCAATTTGTGGTCTTTTAGAAGATAATAAAATAACTCCATTTGCTCCTTGACTACCATACAATACTGATGCTGCAGCTCCTTTAAGTACCGTCATTCCATCGTAATCATCTGGGTTTATTAAAGAGACTACATCTCCACCATCTTTGTTACCACCAGCTAAACTTCCGAAAGTATCATTTGGCTGACCAGCCCCCACGTTTAACATTGGAATACCATCAATTACGTAAAGAGGTTGGTTATTATTCACTGAAGAATTTCCACGTATAACAACTTTAGTAGAACCTCCTGTTCCTCCTGCACTTTTAGTAACAGTTACCCCTGCAACTTTACCAGCAATAGTATTCACAATATTTACATCTCGTACTCTTGTTAATTCTTCTGCTTTAATTTCTTGAGCAGCATAGGTTAAAGATTTTCTAGTTTTCTTAATACCTAGAGAGGTTACAACAACTTCTTTTAATTTATTAGCATCCGATTCTTTTAATTGAATGTTTAAATTATTTTGTTCTCCAATAAGAATTTTTTGAGTTTCATAACCAATGTAAGAAACTAATAAAGTTTCCCCCACATTGACTTGAATTGTAAATTTTCCATCGAAATCCGAATCGGTTCCTCGAGAAGTACCTTGGATAAGAATATTGGCAGAGGGTAATGGTATGCCTTCCAGGTCGGTTACTGTACCATTGATGGTTTTTACTTGCGCAAAAGAATTTTGTACAGCAAAAACAATCATAAGGAGTAATACAATTTTTTTCATTAATCGATTTGTTTATTTGTTAGTTAATACTGTAAATTTATTCTTATAGTATTTCTTAAAAAAATATATTAAACAAACGACATTTTACGTTCAACAAACGACAAAAATTACTCAACAATACGCAAACGACTGATATATAAAGCTTTTTTTGTAATCTAAAACAAAAGTATACTCATTATTAAAAAAAATGATTTTTAGATTAAAAATTGAAATAAATATTAAAAAAAAGAGTGTTTTTTATAATATTTTAACTAAAATTGCGAATTATTCAAACAACAACTATTTAAAGCGTGAACAAAATTAATTTTGAAATAAAGCCAATTTATCATTTTTGGTTTTGGAGTGTCTATTTTATTTTAAACACTTTACGATGGGGCGCTTATTTTAATGATTATGAATATTCTTTTCAATCGAATTTAATCGAATTTACACTACATATTCCATTAGTATATTTTAACTTATTTGTATTAGTTCCAAAATTTGTTTTAAAACCACACTATTTAAAATTTGGGCTTGCACTTTTGGCCAGTTTATTTCTCATCTATTTATTAAAAACGGGACTAACATATTATCTAATTTCAGAAAATATTTGGCCTGAAGCCAATAGAGAATATAAACCCTTTGATGTGAATCATATCGTCGCAGTTTGTATTGGAGAGTTATACGTTTTGTCTATGGCTTCATCAGTCTATTTTACATTAACTTGGTTACGAGAAAGAGAAAGAAATAGAGCCTTAACAGAAAGCCAGTTTAAAATCAAATTGAAATATTTAAAAACACAAATTCAGCCTCATTTCTTTTTTAATACGTTGAATAATTTGTATGCTTTGTCCTTAGCTTCATCAGATAAAGTTCCTGTGGTTATTTTAAAACTTTCAAAATTAATGGAATATGTCCTTTATGATATTAAAGACACCAAATTTGTTCCCTTAATTAAAGAAATAGATTATATCGAAAATTATATAGAAATTGAAAAACTCCGTTTTGAAGAAGTCGATGTTACTATCAATATAGATTCGAATATAGAAAATGTAAAAGTACCACCTTTACTATTCATTTCTCTTATTGAAAATGCATTCAAACATGGTGGCATGAATAACAAACATTTAAAAATTACGATTAACTTCAAAACGGATAAAAATGAGAGGCTCCATTTTGAAATAATAAATAATTTTGTATCTTCACAAGTGCCCAATTTAAAGAAAGGAATTGGTTTACAAAACACTAAAAGTAGACTCAAATTGCTTTATAAAGACAATTTTATTTTTGAACAAAAAATAAAATTCAACTATTTTATTATTCTTTTACAAATACCTGTGTATGAAGATTAAATGTGTTTTAGTAGATGATGAACCACTTGCTGTAAAAGTTTTGCAAAATTATTTCGTTAATTTTCCAGAATTTGAAATTGTAGGGGTTTTTTATAACTCTCTAGAGGCGCTAGATTATATTAAAAACAATCCAGTTGATGTGGCATTTTTAGACATCAACATGCCTGTAATGAGTGGTTTTGATTTAATAAAATTGATTGATACTAGAGTAATCATCACGACTGCTTTTAGAGAATTTGCTGCAGAAAGTTATGATTTAGATGTAGTGGATTATTTAGTAAAACCAATACCATTATCGCGGTTTATTAAATCAATTGGTAAAATAACTGCAGAATTAGATGTTAAAAACGGAATCAAACAAGAAACATCTAAAACAGATCATCATATTTTTATAAAATCAGATAAAAAAATGATTAAAATTCTAATGGAAGAAATTCTTTTTATCGAAGGTATGAAAGAATATATTAAAGTAGTTACAGCCGATAAATCTTACATTACTCTAAAATCTTTGGCCTCTTTATCGGAAGAATTACCTATAGATAAATTCATTCGTATTCATAAATCATTTATCATAGCTATCGATAAAATAAAATCCATTGAAGGCAATCGAATTCAAATTTTAACGCATAAATTACCTATTGGAAGAAATTATGGAAAAGACGTTAAAAATAAAATCTTAAATACTTAAAATAAAAAAGCAGTGTCCTAATAACACTGCTTTTTACTTATCCGTTAAACCTTATTTTTTGATAAAACGTTTTTCTTCTTTATTTCCTTCATTTTCGACTACAAGACTATAAATACCTGGTTTCAAATGAGAAACATCTATTGTTTTCCCTTTTACTTTCACTTCAATTGCAGTTCCATCTTGAACATTGAAAATCGTAATTTTTGAAGTTGCAATTTCTGTAGTAAAGTGAAGCGTGTTTTCAACAGGATTAGGATAAATCACTAATGCTTTGATATTTTCATTTGAAATAATTGCATTTTTAGAAGTAATCGCACCAACTTTAGTAATTCGAATCCAATTTAAATTAACACCACTACTCTGAATGTAAATTCCAAAATTATAGGTTCCTGCATTTACATTTACTGTATGAGAAACCGTTTGCCAATTTTGCCAACCACCAGTATTAGGAACCGCTACATTTCCTAAAGGAATAGCACCTGCATTCAAATCGGCTGACAAAGCTGCGCCATTTACCGCACTAGCCACTCGATATTCAATTAAATAACTTCCCGAAGAATGAAATGTAATTCCATTATACGCCATCCAATCACCTGTATCGGCATAACCGACATTAAGGCCTCCACCAGTATCAGTAGTAGGCTCTGTTTGAACCCCATTCATAGCACTATAATTTTCCGCTTGAATTAATACCGAAGAACTATTAGTAGCTGGTCTTACACGTACAGAAGTAGCAACATCATTAAAATTATTATCAACCAAACAGGTATCATCTCCTCTAACAACAATTGAATTACCTGTAAAATTATCATTGGCATACAAAACCATTTCATAGCCACTTTGTACTTTTACAGATGAAATATCATTGTCTAAAACGCCTCTAGCTTGTAATTGACCTAAAGTATAATTTCCTTCTGGTAAAGAAACCGCATAACCACCGTAATTGCAGTGCTTGTAAACTGTTGCCACACCATTAGTTGGTGGGTTTACTCCTTTTTGGTACACTCTAACATAATCGATCAACATTCTTGCTGGAAAACCGTTATTATCGATGTTAAATCCTGGCCAGTTGCCACCAACTGCTAAATTGAGCAAAATAAAGAAGTTATTATGAAATTCACTTGTTCCATTAACACCACCAGCAATACTCACTTCATGATATTTTACACCATCTACAAACCATTTAATTAAGTTTTCGTCCCATTCAACAGTATATAAATGATAGGCCGTTATATTAGTATCAGTATAGCCCGAATAAGAAGCATGACCGTTTTCTTCCCAATGGATAGTTCCTACTACTTGTCCGCCACCATTCACATGCTCCATGATATCAATTTCTCCACAACTTGGCCAACCTACCGAGCTTATATTATCCCCTAACATCCAAAAAGCTGGCCAAATACCTTGAAAAGAAGGCATGGCAATTCGAGCTTCTATTTTACCATATTTCCAAGATTTTCTACCTTGAGTTTTCATTCTAGCAGAGGTATAGTTAGATCCTCCAAAAGATTCTCTCTTAGCCGTAATAACTAAATTACCGTTCTCAACTGTTGCATTTTGTTGTCGGTAGTATTGTAGCTCATTATTTCCCCAGCCTCCATTTCCAGTTTCGAAAACCCAGTCAGGACCTATTCCATTTGTAAATTCATCTTGCCAAACCAATTGCCAATTCTGAGCATACAGTATTGGAGTAGAAAAAACAAACAACAACATGTATAGAATATTTCTTTTATTATATTTCATATATTTTATTTTTAAGTAAAGAATACAACAAAGCCCTAGAATTATCTTCTAGGGCTTTGCTTATCTTATTTTTTTATAAATTTTTTGATAATTTTTGTTTCCGAAGTATCGAAAACAATAACATATATTCCTGATGCTAATTCAGATACATCTAAATAATTTTCAACAGTTTCAGTTGTAATTATTGGTAAACCAGAAAGTGTATACACAGTAACTTTTACATCCTTCATTGGAGAACTAAAATTCAAACCGTTTTCAACTGGGTTCGGATAAAAGTTGAAATCAATAGGAGTACTTTCTTTTTTATCTTCCTCTAAAGCAACAGTTCTAGCAGCGTTACTTACTTTCGTAATTCTAAACCAATTTAAATTGACACCACTACTTTGTATATAAATACCAAAATTATAGGTTCCTGCATTTACATTTACTGTATGTGAAACCGTTTGCCAATTTTGCCAGCCTCCTGTATTTGGAACTGGAACATTACCTAATTGAATTGACCCAGCATTCAAATCCGCTGAAAGCATAGCTCCATTTACAGCACTCGCAACGCGATACTCAATTAAATAAGCACCAGAAGTTGGAAAAGTAATACTATTATAAGCCATCCAATCACCGGTATCGGCATAACCCACATTCAAACCACCACCGGAATCAGTAGTGGGTTCTGTCTGAATTCCACTCATATTGGAGTAATTTTCTGCTTGAACAAAAACAGAAGACGAATTTGTAGCAGTACGAACGCGTATTGAAGTGGTAGCGTCATTAAAATTGTTATCTACTAAACAGGCATCGTTTGAAGTAATAGTTACTGCAGTACCAGTAAAATTATCATTTGCGTACAGTACAATTTCGTAACCACTTTGCGCTTTTACAGAAGAAACATCATTATCTAAAACGCCTCTAGCTTGCAATTGACTTAAGGTATAATTTCCAACTGGCAAAGAAACGGCATATCCATCATAATTACAATGTTTATAAACCGTTGCAACCCCGTTTTGAGGTTGGCCACCATTAATAACTTGATCAATAGCCGTTAATAACGATTTAGGACCAACAGCATCTTGAGCTAATTGCCAAATCATCACTCCACCAGCATTTTGAACGGCAAATGTAGTTTTTTGTTTAATGGTAGGAATACCATTATAATAAATTGTATTCGCTACTTGATCCACATTTTCTGCACCGGGATAGGTGTTTACAATATCAGCATATGAAATTCCTTGATTAGCAGAACTTCCAAAACCATAACCATAAAAAGGTACACCAATTATTGCTTTATTACTAGGTAATCCTCTACCTGTCCAATAATTAAACTGATCTACCGCCATACTATAGGGAGAATGTTGGCCTGGATTACTGGGATTCCATGGTCCAGTAGCATCATAAGCCATTATATTAATCCAATCAAAATAAGAAAAAGTATACGAAGGTACATTGGCTCCTCCATATCCTTGAGATAAAGCTGCCGTAATTTGTTTATTATTGGCGTGCATACTATTGGCTAATTCAATAATAAAATTGCCATAATCTCCATTAATTGCTGGGCCTTCTAAATCTACATCAATCCCATCAAAATTATGACTGATTACATAGTTGGTTAATTTTTGTACGAATGATGCTCTGTTACCTGCACTCATTTGGTTGAAAAAATTATCACGAATAGCGCCTCCTTCTGAAATAGCACCTCCTCCGATTGAAACAAATACTTTCACATTATTTGAATGCGCTCTTTGTATAAGTGTACTATTTGCACTTTGGAAAGAAAGATACCCATTTGCATCTGGATTTTCAAATGCGATATTAATATGGGTTAATTTACTGTATTGAATACTATTGGAAAAAGCATTTAAATCAATCCAATTGGGAACATATCCAATTACTTTTTTTTGTGCATAAGAAAAATTTAAAATCCCAAACACTAAGATGAAAGTCAACTTATAGGATAGCTGTTGTAATTTTATCATAATACCTGTATTTATAAAATAGGAACCTCACAAGAATGAGGCTCCCATTCTGTCTATTTTTTAATAAAACGTCTTTCTTCCATTTGACCATTGTGGTCTACTAAAACAGAATAAATACCCGGTTTAAGACTCGAAACATCTATACTTTTACCATCCCCTTTATTAACAGGAATAAAAGTACCTGTTTGTGCATCAACTATTGTAATTTTAGAATTTTGAACATCAGCAGTAAAGAACAATGTAGTTTCAACTGGATTAGGATAAATTACAAACATTTCTTTAGGCTCCTCAACTGATTCTGTTCTTGCAGCAGCATTACCTACTTTAGTAATTCTAAACCAATTTAAGTTTACACCACTATTTTGGATATAGATACCAAAATTATAGGTTCCTGCATTCACATTTACCGTTTGAGAAACCGTTTGCCAGTTTTGCCATCCACCAGTATTAGGCACATTTACATTTCCAAGAATAATACTTCCTGCATTTAGATCAGAAGAAAGTACAGCACCATTAACCGCACTAGCGACTCTGTATTCGATTAAATAAGAACCTGAAGTTGGAAAATTGATACTGTTATATGCCATCCAATCGCCTGTATCAGCATAACCTACATTTAATCCTCCACCTGCATCAGTAGTTGGCTCCGTTTGAATACCACTCATAGCAGAATAATTTTCAGCTTGAATTGTAACACTTGAAGAACTACTTGTTGCTCTAACACGTAAAGAAGAAGCTAAATCATTAAAACTATTATCCACTAAACAAGCATCATTGCTTCCAACAACAATAGAGGAGCCAGTGAAATTATCATCAACATATAGTACCATTTCATAGCCACTATTTACTTTTAAAGAAGAAATATCATCATTTACAACTCCTTTAGCTTGTAACTGACTTAATGTATAATTACCTGGTGCTAAGCTCACTGCATAACCACCATAATTACAATCTTTATAAACTGTTGCTACGCCATTATTTGGAGGAATTGTACCTGTAATAGTATAGCTCCCTATAGAGCCGTAAGCCGAATACCCTCCGTAACCAGTGTCACCAGCACCTGTACCATCAACACCTATATAATAAGTACCCGCTGCTAAATTTGCATTCAATGTAGCATTTAGAGCAAATGGATCAGAGTTCCAGTAGGTTCCAATTTGAGTTCCAGAAGCATTAAATAAGCGAATTATTAAATGCAAATTCCCGTTTCTACTTACTGTATTTGCATTAATTACTACATTTCCACCACCTGTTGTGAAACTAAAAAAATCATAATCTGCTTCACTAGAAATGATACCGCTTTTTTGATTGATATTTCCGTTTGAATTATAACTTAAAGCTGCTGCTCCAGAAATACCATTACTGTAATCATCACCTCTGTAACCTACACCAAATTTAGATCCTGCAATTGTAGCTACGTCGTCTTGTAAGTTATTAGCATAATTATATTGTCCTTTACTCCATTGTACAACAGGTCTGTAATAACCTGCGCCCATAATTGGCGCCCAAGAAGTACCATCAATACCTAGAAAATAACCTTCTTGAGGATTTGTGCGCCCATCATGCCCTAAATCGAAAGTATGCCCAATTTCATGAGACGAAGCATCACCGCCTGATTTACCTGAAGTAATAAACACCCAACATGGCACATCGTTATCCCAATTAAAAGAACCAATATATGCCACACCTCCAGCACCTGGAGCGGCTGTATTTGTAGGCGTAACAACCACACGCATTCTTCTATTTCTAGGATAAGAATTAAATACAGATTCGCTAGTAGTAACATTTAAATTAAAAGGTCGGTAATCTTCAGATACTACTTCCCAATGTTCTTGAACCGCAGCATCGCTCATTCCAGAAGGAGCTGCATTAATAGCATTCCCATTGTTCCATAAATTACCAGCTGGCATGTAATATCCATCAAAATCTAATAATACACAACCAGCAGCTCCTGGTAAACTTTGCAAGTTTAAAAGTGCTTGCGCAATTGGAGCTTCTTGAGGTGTGTCTACTCTTTCAGAATTCGTTAGTAATTCATTTTTAGGAACATTTTGATAATTGATACATATTAAGCTATTAATATCTACTTCTTTTACAAATGCATTTCCGTTTTCAGAATAATATTTATAAGCCTTTTCAGTAGCTTTAATAATAATATGACCTTCAAGCTCTTTTTTACTAATGTCTAAGTAAAAAGATCCTCCGTTACTTTTTATCTCTCCAATTAGATACTCACTCGAAGCACTGGATTTTTGGAAATTGATTTTTCCGTTAAGCGAAATATCATTCGCAATTTTTAAGAGTATGTCTTTTTCATTTCCTTTTGCTGTATTAGAAGCCAAATTCTTTTTAACAGTAGATAGAAAAGTTTCATTTTTTCCTAATGAAGTTTGTGATATAGCCCAATTACAAAATGTAACCAAAGCTATAAAGCTAAAGTAAATTCTTTTTTTCATGTTTGTTTGTTATTTGTTTATGTTAAGATTTTAGATAGTAATTCTAAGAGAAGCGTCTTTTTTTACACATAGTTATACATTTAAAAAAGTTAAAAAAAAATTTTTTATTGATACAAAAATTCAATTATCTATATAAATGTATTGTAACCATTTTTTTGAAAAAAATAAATTAAACGAACAGCATCTTATTTTCAACGAACAGCATATTTCAATCAACAAAATGCTTTTTCGCCATCACTATAAGCAACTCAAAAATATTTTTAAACTATTCATTTTCAAAAGAATATTTATTTTTTTAAAGATGAAATCACATAAATTAAAAACGCTGAAATAAAAAGCGCTCAAACCTTTTTTCATTTACGTTTGAGCGCTAACAACCTTATTTTTTTATAAATTTCTTTTCAGTTTTTACACCGTCTTTTTCAATAATAACCGCATAAATACCCGGTTGAAGATTTGAAACATCTAAACTATTTGCATCGGATTTAGGAACTTTTAAATAAATACCTCTTTGGAAGTCTGCCACCTGAATAGTTGCTTTATCTAAAGATGTACTAAAGTATAAAATATTTTCAGCTGGATTTGGATATAAGGTTACATCTTCTTTTTCATCTGAAGTAGTTGCTACTCTAAGAGCATTGCTAACTTTAGTAATTCTAATCCAATTTAAGTTAACACCTGAATTTTGGATGAAAATTCCAAAATTATAGGTTCCGGCGTTTACATTTACGGTTTGTGAAACAGTTTGCCAGTTCTGCCAACCTCCAGTATTTGGAATATTTACAGAGCCTAAAACAATGGAACCTGCATTTAAATCTGAAGAAATTTGTGCTCCGTTAACAGCACTTGCAACACGGTATTCAATCAAATAAGCACCATTAGTTGGGAAAGTAATATTGTTATAGGCCATCCAATCACCTGTATCAGCATAACCTACATTTAGACCTCCTCCTGTATCTGTAGTAGGTTCTGTTTGAACACCATTCATGGCTGAGTAATCTTCAGCTTGTATAAATACAGATGAAGCATTCGTAGCAGTTCGAACTCGTATTGAAGAAGTAACATCATTGAAGTTATTATCCACTAAACAAGTATCATCTGAACCAATAATAATAGAATTCCCAGAATAATTGTCATTAGCATATAATACTACTTCAAAACCACTTTGTACTTTTATTGAAGATACATCATTATCTAAAACTCCTCTGGCTTGTAATTGTGCTAATGTATAGTTTCCTACAGGTAAACCTACTGCATAACCGCCATAATTACAATGCTTATAAACCGTTGCAGTACTTGGTGCACCATTTCCAAAACCACCAAAAACAGCAACAGCTCTTGTAGGTTGTGTCGTATGTAAGGATGGTGAATGATCTGCAACATCATCATATGCAAAACCATACGAAAGATTATCAACACTTATTCCTGGTAAATGCCAAAATTTAGAATAATGATTCATAGGATTCGCTTGATAAAATGAAGCAATATTATGCCAGTTTTGTTGGCCAGGATTTGCACTGGTAACATCTACAACGTGTCTATTGATAGCTGCTGTTAATTGGGCTTGAATCACTAAGTCCAAATCTCCATCTACTAATCTTCTATCTAATACACCTTTTCCTTCTAAAGCTTCTTGAGTAGAAGGTCTATATTGTACTCTACCCGTTCTTCCTACGAAAGCTCCTGATTGTCCAACCATTTCTAATTGTTCACCAATAACTCTCCCTTTAAAGACACCTGCTTGACCTGCATAAAAAATTAAATCTTGGTTTTTATACTTGTTCCAAATTGCGTCAATATATGATTTCAGATAATTTGCATACGGTCCAGGAGTTGTACCGCCAGTTCCATCTGCAAAAGCAGGAGTTTTAGAAGGTGCCGTAATTTCTCCAGTAGTATTATTTAAACAACCTTGAAATTCTGTTGGAACATTAGCCCTAAAAGCAGCAACAATTTCATCATGTTTTTTTAATTCGCCCACTCTTTTGTAATATCCATTTGCGCCATACAATTCCAATCCCATTGGATATTTATAGGAATCTACACGTGTTGGGTTACCAAAAAAACCATACTGATTATTGGTTAATTCAATCATTTCATATAAAATTCCGTTATTGGGATCTGTTGGATTTAAAGGATTATGTCCTGCATAACCCGATGGTGCACCAGTAGATCCAAAGAAATAAAGATACATTTGCGATCCTTTGGAAATAAAAACTCTACAACCTGCAATTAAAGGTAAAGTGAACGTTTTGTTAGGGATATCACTTAACCTTGTAAAACAGTTTGCATACTTCCCATTGCCACCAGGACCAAGATTTCCACCAGGTGTAGGCCCTTGTACCGTATTATAAGAAGAATTCATTGGATACACCTGACTTGTTCTGGCATCAACCCAAACATGTGCGCCGGTATTGTAGTTAATCCCTACAATAGCTACATACAATTCGGAATCGTTAAATGTAGAGGTATTCTTGATTTCAAATGGTATAGGACCTTGACTATAACCCAAAGAAGTAATCAATAAGAGGAAAAGAAATTTCCAACTTACAGCATAAGTTTGTTTTGTTTTTTTCATGTTTTGTTTGTTAAATGTTAATAAATAGTTTGGTTTCACATAGCAATTTTATTTTATGAACTTTTCTATTTGAGGGCTTCTTATAAAGAAACGTATTACAATAAAGAGTAAATCGCTTTTTACTCTCAATTACAATTTTTAACAACACATTTTTAGTACTAAAAATGAGGAAACAAACAGGAACTTAGTTATTGATATACTTTAATATAATCGATACTAAATTCTTGAGGAAATACACTATTATCAATGTCGGGACCGCCAAAGTTTCCGCCAATTGCCATGTTAATTAAAAAATAAAAAGGCTGGTTGTAAGGCCAAGTATTTTCATTTTTAACTTCAGGTTTAAAAGTATATACCAAATGATTGTCTACATAAAATGCAATTTGATCTTTATTCCAATCAATTGCATACAAATGAAAGCCTTCTTCAATACCTTCAATTTTAGTTTTTTTCGTATTAATAGTATTTCCATGACTATCTTGTGTATGCAAAGAAGTAAAAACTTGTCCCGGTTCTTTTCCAATATATTCCAGAATGTCAATTTCACCCGATTTTGGCCAACCTACTTGAGAAATATTGGAACCTAACATCCAAAATGCTGGCCATAATCCTTTTCCTTGAGGCAATTTTGCACGAACTTCCATTTTACCATATTGAAATTCTTTTTTATCTTTTGTGGTGATTCTTGTAGAAGTATACTGCGTTCCATCATAAGCAGCAGTAATCGTTAGCATACCATCTTCAACTTTATGATTATTCTTCGTATAAATTTGAGATTCATTATTTCCCCAACCACAAATATTAGGGCATCCATTTCCTAATTCATAATTCCAAACAGTTGAATCTAAAGTTTTTCCATTAAAATTTTCTTCCCAAACTAATTTTCTATTATCTTTTTGAGCATAAGTCAAATTAAAAAGGAGTATTAGTAGCGTTATTTTTTTCATTATAAATTAGTTTAAAAATTGAAACGTATCTTCTAAAGTAGCGTCTGAACTACCTCCAATAAAGACTTTAAAATCTCCTGGTTCTGTTTCCCATTTTTTATTATTCGTATAGAAAGCCAACATTTTTTCATCAATTACGAATGAAATTACTTTGGATTCATTAGCATTTAATTCAACCATTTGAAATCCTTTCAACTCTTTAACGGGTCTTGTTGAACTCGCTACCAAATCTCGAATATACATTTGTACGACTTCTTTCCCTTTAACTTTACTATTGTTTTTTAAGGTTACTGAAGCAATAATTTTCTCAGAACTATTTAAGTTCTTTTTACTTAAAGTAAGATTTGAATATTCAAACTTAGAGTAGCTTAATCCATGACCAAAGGCAAAAAGGGGTGTATTTTTTTCATCTATATAATGAGACCAAAAAACACTTTCTGGTTCATTCATGATAGGTCTACCTGTGTTTTTATAATTATAATACAAAGGAACTTGTCCTACACTTCTAGGAAAAGTCATAGGCAATTTACCACTAGGATTGTAATCGCCATACAATACTTGCGCTATAGCATGACCCGATTGCGTTCCTAAATGCCATGCTTCTACTATGGCAGGAATATTTTCTTTTGCCCAAGGAATAACCAAGGGACGCCCGTTATTTAATACTAAAACAATGTTTTTATTTACTTTATAAACAGCTTCTAGTAAATCTTGTTGTAGACCTGGTAAACCTAAATCGGATCTACTTCTTCCTTCCCCAGATTGCAGACCATGTTCTCCTAAAACCATGACCACTACATCTGCATTTTTAGCAATAGCTATTGCTTTGGAAAATTCAGAATTATCTGAAGTATTAATTTTCGTTTCCCACATAAATTCAGTTCTACCTGTAGCTACATTAGTCCCTTTTGCAAAAGACAATTGATTGCCAACATATGCTTCCATACCTTCTAAAACTGAAACAGCTGTTTCGTCGTCAGCACCAATTCTCCAACTTCCTAACGGACTTGTCTTATCGTTAGCCAAAGCGCCAATTAATGCAATTTTTTTACCCGTCTTAGATAAGGGTAATAAATCATTTTCGTTTTTCAACAAAACAATCGATTTTTTGGCCACTTCTAAAACGCCATCATGAAATTCTTTTTTACCTACTGTTGCTCTTTCATAAGCTTCATCACAGTATTTGTAGGGATTTTCAAACAATCCCAATTCAAATTTTGTTCTTAGAATTCTTCTAGCTGCATCTTCCACATCAGCTTCTTTAACTTTACCTTCCTCGATTAATTTTTTTAGATAAGTGACGTATGCATAGGATTCCATATCCATATCAGAACCAGCATTAACAGCTATTTCTGCAGCATGTTTGCTGTCTTTAGCATAACCATGAGCAATCATTTCGTTAATAGAACCCCAATCGGAAACTACAAAACCATTAAAATTCCAATTTTCTTTTAGAATTTCTCTTTGCAACATTTTATTTCCTGTAGCAGGAACTCCATTTAAATCGTTAAACGAATTCATAAATGTGCGTACCCCAGCATCAACTGAAGCTTTAAAAGGTGGCAAAATAATATTTTGAAGTGTTTGTTCACCAACATCTACCGTGTTATAATCTCTACCTGCTTCAGCAAAACCATAACCTGCAAAGTGTTTAGCACAAGCAAGAATTGTTTTTTTAGAAGATAAATCCTCACCTTGAAAACCTTTAATTCTAGCTTCAGCAATTTTACTTCCCAAATAAGGGTCTTCTCCAGCTCCTTCCATAACTCTTCCCCATCTGGCATCTCTTGAAATATCAACCATAGGGGCAAAAGTCCAATTAATACCTACTGCTGCTGCTTCTTCAGCAGCAATTGCAGCCGATTTTTGAATTGCTTCTAAATCCCAGCTTGCTGCTTCAGCTAAAGGAATAGGACTGATAGTTTTATAACCATGAATAACATCAAACCCAAATAATAGTGGAATTCCTAATCTAGTTTCTTCAACTGCAATCTTTTGTAAGGTATACACTTCTTTAGCTCCTTTTACATTAAGCATGGAACCTACTAGTCCTTTTTTTAAATCTTCATATTTTTTAGCTGCTTGCCCTTCTTTTGGAGCTGGGCCCGTAATTTCCCAAAAACCATTGTATTGATTCATTTGACCAATTTTCTCATCCAAAGTCATTAGCTTTAAAATGGAATCTACTTTTTGTTCAATCAAATCATTTTTTTCAGATGTCCCCACTTGTTTTGTTTGGTTTTTGTTACATCCAATAAAAAATAAAAAGGATAAGGATAAAATACTATGTGTAATAGGTTTGATTTTCATTAGAGATAGGTAATAATATTCCAAGCCTTAAGAAAGCTAGCAATTTATAAACTAGACTTCCTTAAGATTGAAATGATAAAAAATATTTTATAAAAAAATGAAAAAGTATTATTGATAAACTCTTACATAATCTACTTCCATTGAAGATTGTGTAAAACCTGGATCAATTGCTCCACCAAAAGTTCCTCCCATTGCAACATTTAGAATTAAGAAGAAATCATGGTTGAATGGAACTGCGTTTGAATTAGGTACAGAGTGAAACAATACATCATCTACAAATATTTGAATAGAAGTTGGACTCCAAATTGTTTTATAAACATGAAAATCAGTACTTGCCCCAGTTATCGTTGTTGTATTTCCATTTCCATTTCCTCCAGAATTACCTGGATAATGTAAGGTTCCATGAATAACATTGGGTACATTCCCTTTGTGTTCCATAATATCAATTTCGCCACATGCCGGCCAAGTGAATCCTGCTTGATCATAATTAGCTCCTAACATCCAAATAGCAGGCCAAGTACCTCCACCAACTGGTAATTTTGCTCGAACTTCTACTTTACCATAAGTAAATTCAAATTTATTTTCAGATTTTAATCTTGCTGAAGTATAATTCCCACCAGAATTGATTGCTGTAATCACTAAATTTCCGTTAGAAACTACTGAGTTTGTAGCACTATTGGTATAGTTTTGTGCTTCTTGATTTCCCCATCCACCAGCACCTAAATCATAGCCCCATTTTGTAGCATCTGGTGCTCCATCTATATTAAATTCATCAGACCAAACTAAATTAGTATAATCTGTAGTTGGATTTTGAACTGGTCTTGTAGTTGTAAAAGTATGATACCACGCTAATCCTGGGTCATTCCCCATAATAGCTCTAACTACCATTCTATTGCGTGTTAAAGATAAAATTTCATAAGTACTTTGGCCAATATAATACCCCATAAAGCCATTATCAGAAAAGTTCATTAAAGTACCTCTAGTTTGAGTTGCCGCATTTGCATTCATTGTAACTACAGATGTAGAAGGGCTTAAGGTTACGTTTTTAAGGCCCGAAACATCATAATCGTAACACATATCCGTTCCTGCACTTCCTCCAACAACACCTTCGAAAGCTGTGTTAAAAAATGTTTTACCACCATTATCCAATACAAATTTTAATTGTCCGTTTTCAACAGAAAAAGTTAAGACATTATCATACAAACAGCTACTGTCTGGACTCGCTGCTTTTTCCCAAGGAGCAGCTTGATACCAAAAACCAAAATAGTTTTGTGTTTCATCAGTACTATTAGGACCTACTCCTAGATGACCAGGTTCCGATGCGGACCAATACCATTCTTTGCTTGTTCCATCAGTTAAAAAATCAACTGCTTCTAAATCTGAAAAATCGCTAAAAACAGTAAGCATCAAAGTTGTTGTAGTACTTACTCCTCCTTTACCAAATGCTATAACAGTTACTGTATATTCGATAATCCCATTTGTATTAAATGCATAGGCAAATTCTCCAGAAGGCACGTTTTTAGTATTTCCATCGCTAAAAGCATATTTGTAAGAAATAGCATTATCTGCATGCGCTTTAAAATTGACAACTCCTGTTCCATCTCCATATGGATTATTAGCATCTTGTCCTTGAATAACAGCTTCAACAACTAAGTTGGTAGGAGCATCTAAATCTCCAATGTTTTTATCTTCTTCTTGGCAACTCACTAAAAATGTAAGCCCTAATAACAATAAGATATATTTTTTTATATTTTTCATTTTCTAGTATTTTAATTGGATAATTGTATATCATCAAAATAATATGATGCTCCAGTTCCTGTATTTCCAAAATCAAAGAATACAACCACTCTTTGATAATTATTTGCATTATTTATTCCAGTAAAGTCATAAGTAAGCTCTTCCCAAGCATTTGATTGAGTAGTAGTAGCGTCTAGTTCTGTATTTATTGTACCACCGTTTACTAAGTTCTCTAATTTCAGTTTCACAACAATACCAGCTTGCGGAGACCATACTTTCATTTTAATTTTTTGCATCGTAGCAAAATTGATTGGACTACCTAATTCAATAAAAGAACCAGCCCAAACTTCTGCTCCATTTGCTTTTACTAATTTACCAACAGTAGCAGAAGTATTTATTCCTGACATATCAGGATTGTTTACCACCGTAGTACTAGCTCCTCCAAAATTATCAAATGAATACGTTAAAACTGTTGATTCAAAATCTAAAGGTAATTGTACTGATGGTGCACCTGAAGTTAATTCGATATCATCAAAATAATAATTTGCCCCAGTTCCAGCATTTCCAAAATCATAGAATACAACAATTCTTTGATAGTTATTTCCATTATTAACACCACTAAAATCAAATGTTAACTCTTCCCATCCGTTAGCCAATGTATTAGTTGCATCCACTTCAACATTAATGTTAGAGTCTAATAAATTTTCTAATTTCATCTTCACCACGATTCCAGCTTGAGGAGCCCAAGATTTCATTTTAATTTTTTGCATGGTTGAAAAATCGATAGGCTCACCTAATTCAATTAAAGAACCAGCCCAAACTTCCGATCCATTGTTTTTAGTTAAACGAGCTACATTTGCACTACCATTATTAGCGTCTATATTAGGATTAGCTACTTTTACAGTATTAGCACCACCAAAACTAACAAAGTCATAATTTAAAGTTGCAGATTCAAAATCAATTGGTAATAAAACAGGATTGGTAATAGTTACATCTTCTGTATATTCAGTAGTAGCAGTACCACCACTTAGAGCAACTACACGTACTGTATAAGTACCCACAGTTGCATAGTTAAATGTTACTGTTTCTCCTTGCATAAAAACTACAGGAGCTTGATTTGGATCTTCTCCAAAATAAACTTCAAAAAAAGTTTCATAATCTGCTGTTGCAGAAACTGTAATTCCTAAATTGTTACCTGGTATGGAGTTAATTGCTACTTCTAAATTTTCAGGTGCCACAAAAGAAACTGTTAAATCTTGAGTAGCTTCTGAAGACTTACCATCTAATGTAGTACCAACAATTCTAACTTGGTAATTCCCTTCGGCATAAGTATGTTGTGCTGCACTACCTGGATTTACTAAAGCAGGTGTAGTAGTTGCATCACCAAAATAAATTTCATATTGGGTTACACCTTCACCATTAGGAATTATAGTCACAAGCCCTGAATTGTCTTGTTTTATGGTCATTACTGCACTTATATTTTTAGGAGTACTAATGCTATCTAAGTTCACAGTATCGTCATCATTGGAGCATCCCATAAAAAGGGAGAAAACCAATAGACCTATTACTATTTTAATTTTATTCATAATACGTATATTTTAATAGTTTGGATTTTGTTGCCAATTACCGTTAGAAAACTGAATTTCTTCAAAAGGAACTGGGAAAACTTCATTTTTATTAGCCGTAAATCCTGGAATGGTTCCTACAGCTCTATTTGTTCTAACTAAATCAAAGAAACGGTGTCCTTCACCCACTAATTCTAATCTTCTTTCGTCTAAAATAAAATCGGTTAAAGAAGCACCTGATGCAGAAATATCATGATTGGTATCTCCAAAAGCTCTTCTTCTAACCATGTTTAAATACAATCTTGCTTTAGCATCGTCAATTCCGCCTCTGTTAAATGCTTCAGCAGCCATTAATAATACATCTGCATAACGAATTGCTCTATAATTATTTGGGTTGGTTAAGTTTTGGTCACCCACATTAGAATCTCCTTGACGAGGTAGGTATTTTCGGTTGAAAAATCCAGTGTGCTTGTATCCTTCACCATATGTAGCTCCCGTATTAGCTGCCCATTCAACAATATTTAAAATTGCTACGTCTCTTCTGTTATCACCTACTTCAAAAGCATCATAAGCCTCTTGAGTTGGCACATTAAAGCTATATCCTGAATCAAATAAAGGTCCACTATAATTTCTAATACCATTAAAACCTACAGCAACATTTCCTTCACTACATTGTAAACAACCAAATCCTGCACCTTGACCGTCAAAATACTGCACTTCAAAAACAGATTCTGGTCCATTTTCTGCATTATTTTCGAAAAGCGTAGAATAATCCGCAACAAGAGAATAGTTCCCGTCTAAAATAACTTGTTCTAAAATAGTAGATGCATTTACAAATTTGTTTTGGTATAAATATACTTTTCCTAATAAAGCTTGTGCGGCACCTTTAGTAGCTCTACCTTGTTGAGCCGCAGTTGGGCTTAAGTTATCGATAGCATATAATAAGTCACTTTCGATATTTGCATACACTTCAGATACCGGAGAACGAGGAAGTGTTTCTACATCACTTACGCTAAATCTTTGATCCTCTTTAATAGGAATTGGACCAAACCATTTCACTAATTCAAAGTTATAGTACGCTTTTAAAAATCGCGCTTCCGCTATAATTTGCTCTTTCCCATCAAAATCAGTTTTATCTTTAAATTCTAAGATATAACTGGTTCTGTAAACCCCTGCAAACATCCAGTTCCAAATATCTTTTAAATTCGAATTTACTGGAGTGTGAATCATTTCATCTATTTGTTGAAAACCAATTACATCCGTTGCACTTTCTCCTCCCGAAAGCGTATTATCAGAAGCAATTTCTCCTAATAAGACATTTACATACGTAGATTGTAATATATCATATGCACCTATTAATGCCTTTTCATAATCATCTTTTGAATTGAAATAATTTTCTGAATCAATTGAATAAGGTGGTGCTTCATTTACAAATTCATCTGAACATGCTGAAATTAATGACACCAGTATTGTCATAATAATTCCAATTTTTACTGTATATTTTTTCATAGTCATTTTTTTAAAAAGTAACATTTAATCCTAACATATAAGTTCTTGGAGTAGGATAAAAACCATAATCAATTCCTCCAGCAATTGGATCACCGCTATTAGCTGCAGGATCATACCCTCTATATTTTGTAAATGTATATACGTTATTTACAGAAGCATATAATCTTACTTTAGATAATTTTGCATGCTCAATAAAACTAGATGGTAACGAATATCCTAGTTGAATATTTTGAATTCTTAAGAAAGAAGCATCTTCAACAAAATAATCTGAAAAAACATTGTTTGCAGAAGCTCCAGCAGTTACTCTTGGCACTTCATTAGAAGTTCCTTCACCTGTCCATCTTCCTAAAACATAATTCAATTTATTCAATTTATTTTCAGCTCTTTCATAATTACGAATCATGTCATTTCCAACTGATGCATAAGAATAACCCACAAAATCAAAATTTTTGTAGCTTAAATTTAAATTAAAGCCTAAAGTATAATCGGCAACTGGTTTACCAATAAAGGTTCTATCTTCTAAATTGATTATGCCATCACCATTAATATCTTTATAGCGAATATCACCTGGAACCGCTTCAGCACCTAATGCTAACTGTGATGGATGTGCATCAACTTCTGCTTGGTTTTGGAAAATACCATCGGTTTGATAGCCATAAAAGGCACCTATAGTTTGTCCCACTTGCATTCTCGTTGGTGCTGGTTGACCTACACCAAAAGCGCCACTTTGAAGAAATCCAGATCCATTATTCACTTCTGTAACTTTATTGTTAATTGTAGTAATATTAAAGCCAACAGCATAATTAAAATCTTTAATATTGTCTTTGTAGTTCAATGCTAGTTCGAATCCTTTATTTTCAACAGTTCCAGCATTTATAGTTGGATTTCCGGAGCCTGGTGCAGCTCCACCACCAATACCTGAAACGGGAGTATTTGGAATTAATAAATCCTTTCTAACGTTATTATAATAATCCGCAGTTATTTCTAATTTGTTGTTAAACATTTTAGCATCTAATCCAATGTCTAATTTAGTATCTGTTTCCCATTTAACATTTGGATTTGTAATCCCTCCTACAGCAACTCCTGTAACTAAATTTCCATTAAATACGTATTCAGCTTCTCCATTTAATAAGGAACGAAATGCATCATTACCAATTGCATCATTTCCTAATGTTCCATAACTACCTCTTAGTTTTAAGAAGTTCAATTTTCCATCTTTATTAAAGAAGTCTTCTTCTGAAATAATCCATCCTCCCAAAATTGATTTAAAATAAGCTACGCTATTTTCAGGACCAAACTTAGAAGATTGATCTCTTCTAAAAATAAAGGATAAAAGATATTTTTCTTTGAAATTATAATCTAAAGTGGCAAATAAGGAAGGTCTTTTATACGGTGTAGCTTTGTATGAGCCATTCGTTTTTATTGGTCCGCCACTTGGTGTACCATTCGCTAACGCAATATCAGCATATTCCCAAGAATTGTTTGGTACATCATAACCTGTTGCAAATAATCCTTCTCCGTTCTCTTGATATAGAGTACCACCTAAAGTCAATTTAAAAGTATGATCTGTAAAAAGTGTTTTTTTGTACTCACCAAATAAATCAAAAGTCGAATTATTAAACTTAATTGTATTTTGAGAAACAGTACTTTGGTCCACATTATTAAAAACTTTACTCGGCCCGTAGAAAACTAGCATGTTAAAACTTTTCCCTACACTATTTGCTCTTTGAAAGCCATAACGAGAAGTTATTTTTAAATCATTAAATACTTTATATTCTAAACTCACAGATCCATTTAAGCGCTCTTGATTATAGCTGTTGTATGTATTTTGAATTTGTGCCAATGGATTAATTACTTCTAAACCATAACCCGCAGTTGATGGCAATAAAGTATAATCACCATTTGTATCATAAACTGAAAATACAGATGGCATATTAATTGCATTAAATAAAACAGAACCTAAACCGTTTTCATTTAAGCTTTGTCTATTAAAATCGGTATAGATTAAGTTGGTTTCTAATTTTAGATTATCATATAAATCTACCCCAACAAACACTCTTGCCGTACCTCTATCAAATCCTGATTTATTTAAACCAACAATCCCTTCTTGGTTAATTTTAGAAGCACTAAAAGCATAGGCAATTTTATCAGAACCACCTGAAATAGAAATATCATTATTGGTAATTGGAGCTCTTTCAAACACTTCATCTTGCCAATTAGTACCTACGCCTAATCCACTAACATTAGGATAAGGTAATGTTAAGCCTGCATTTGCATAACTTTCATTTAAAAGCAACGCATATTCAGTAGCATTTAAAACATTCAATTTTTTAGTTGTTTCTTGAAATCCAGTATAGGAATTGATAGAAATTTTTGTTTTAGAATTCTTTTTACCTTTTTTAGTGGTAATCAAGATAACACCATTTGCTCCTTTTGCACCATAAACTGAAGCTTGAGCATCTTTAAGTACAGTATAAGATTCAATATCGGATGGATTAAGTAATTCCATATCTCCTTGATATCCATCTATAAGTACTAATGGTCCATTATCTCCATTTGAAGAAATACCTCTAATTCGGATATTCAAACCAGCACCGGGTGCTCCAGAAGCTGCAGAAACATAAACACCAGCAACAGTTCCTTGTAGCGCCTGTTCTGCTTTTATAGGTCTTAAATCTTCAATTACTTTAGTATCAACTACTGCTACAGAACCTGTTACATCTTTCTTTGCTTTAGTTCCATAACCAATAACAACAACTTCTTCTAAAGCTTTTAAATCTTGGACCATGTTTATTTTAATGATTTCAGATTTCGTTACTTTGTATTCGTAATTATTGTATCCCACATAACTAAAAATTAAAGTAACACCCACTGGTACATTAGAAAGAGTAAAATTCCCATCAAAATCAGTGGAAGTTCCAATCTTATAATCTTTAGCAAAGATGTTAACACTAGGTATTGGTTCCCCAGTACCTAAATCAAGTACACTTCCAGAAACATCTACGTTTTGTGCAAAACCCATAGCTGTTAATAATAGAAATGCAATTAGTAAAAAATTTGATCTCATAATATGTTTCGGTTTATAAAGTTAAAATTAAACCATTGATTTAATAATAAATTAAAAATAACCTCAACAAAAAATATACATTGTAAAAAAAATATATTTTAATTATGTTATTGATAAAAAATCGTCCTATTTTTAAGCAATACTCAATCTTAAAAAAAACTTAAAATTAACAACGAAAACGTTGATGTTGTGGTCTTGTATAGGTAAAATTTATAATGTATAGGTATTAGAAAGATAAGATGTACTCTACTAATCCTTGCTCATGATCTAAATTCATCTTTTTGCGCAAACGATACCTTTTAATTTCCACACTTCTCACTGAAATATTTAGTAAAGGAGCTATTTCTTTTGATGATAAATTCAATCTTAAATAAGCGCAAAGTCTTAAATCATTAGGAGTTAGAGTTGGATGATCTTGTTTTACCTTTTTAAGAAAATCATTATCTGCATTATCGAAAGCTTCCTTGAAAATATTCCAAGAATCTTCTTTATTTATATTTTTTGTAATGGTAGTAATTACCGATTTGACACTTTTATTTGTAATTTCTGGTGCATTTTTTAAATCTTCCTTAATTAAAGCCAATAATTCATCTTTTTTAATTAAGCTCATCGTTGAAACTGCCAATTCTCTGTTTTTACTATCTACATCTTGCGCCAATTGCTCATTTTTAATTTTCATTAATTGTTGGGCATTTTCGAGCTCCTTTATTTCTAACAATAAATTATTTTCTTCAATTAATTTTTGCTCTTTTTGAATATAATACTTTTTATACCTTTTATGAATATAAATAGCAATTACAACTAAAATGAAAACATAAATCATTAACGCTACATTTGTAAAATACCAAGGTTTTAAAATAGTGAAACGATACGTTACTATATCATCGGGTTTAGAATTAGCAATTTTTGCTCTCACTTTAAAAGTATAATCACCAGGTGATAAGTTTTTAAAATTGGAACTTGTTTTAGAAGACCATTCACTCCACTCTTCTTGAAAACCCTCTAATAAAAATTGGTATTCCGCATTGATGTATTTATTATATTCTGGAACCGAATAATTAAAAATGATATTATTTTCATTGTATTTAAAAAGTCCGTTTTCCACAATAGAGCAACTAATCAATTTTTCATTAAGTTTATTAATGGCAATATTTGTTATTTTTAATTTATACTCTTTAAAAGTCAGATCATTTAAGTTAATCGTATAATAACCATCTGTTGTCCCAATTAAATAGGTGGAATTGTATAATTGTGTAATATTTTCATAACCTAGCATCGAATTTGTTAAAGAAGCTGGAATAGGGATCACATTTTCTTTCAATTGATTGCTTAATTTACTAAGAGAAAAATAGTGGATGTAATTCTTGGTAAACAACCATAATTTATTAGATGGATCTACAATAAGCTTTCCAGATGTATATTCGTCTTTTTCGAAAACAGCACTTAAAATTGAATCTTTTTCAAACTGCTTATTTTTAGGATTTAATTTAAAAACACCTTCCTTGTAAGCATAGTATATATTACTATTATATTGTATTAAACAAGAGTTTTTACCTTTAGAAGGAGAAGGATAGGTATAAAAAGAAGTAGCTTTAGTGAAACTAGGATCCAATTGCAGTCGAAATACACCCTTGTACTCATGACTAATATAGACTTCCTGAGATTTGGTTAACTCAAAATGCTTTGATGAATAATCAAAACCTTTAATTTTATGACTAAAAACCCATTGATTATTCACTTTTTTTAAAATAGTCAAACCAATATAATTTCCTTGAAGTAACAAATCGGATCTATTGGGTATTTTTTCAATTTTCCAAGTTCCAGAACCTGCATATAAAAGATTCGCTTTCGTATCATCTATCAAAAAAGTACCCACATTATGCGCACAAAATAAATCATCCTTCTCTGCAAATAAAGACCAAACCTGTCCTTTAGTTCCTTGAACAAATTGAAAAGAGTCCTCGTCTTTTAATTTCTTAACAAACAATCCTTGATTGGTTCCCACATATAACTTATCCTTATGAACTATTGAAGCATAAACTGTTCCTAAAATTCCAGTATCATCAGAAAAGCTTTTTATAGGTGACTGCAAATTAATACAATTGATACCATTATCAAGTCCTATCCACAAATTCTTATCTACATCTTCAAAAAGAGATAAGGCAGTATTATTACTTAACCCTTTATTTTGCGTTAAATGATATTTAATCTTCCCATTACTATCTAATATAAAAACCCCATTTGAAACCGTTCCAACAGCAAAACTTCCATCAGACAATAACAAACTACTATACACATTACTAGATGCAATTTCAGAATCAGCATCAGTAACAAACTTATTTAATCTTCCTTCTTTTAATTTGAAAAAACCTGAAAATTCAGTTTGAACTAACAATTCTTCATTTATAAAAAATAAGTTTACAATCTTACTATTTAAAAAAATAGGATCATTTGAAATAAGTTTGCTTTTACCTTTTTCAATTTCGAATAATCCTTTATTGATAACATGAAAATAAATCGCATTATTGACTACGAATGCTTTTAGTATAGCATCAGTTTCAGAAATAATATTAAATACCTCATTTTTAGTATCATATATATAGATTCTATTAAAGGATTGAAAAATAATCCATTGTTCATAATGAAGAATGTTCCAAAATTGTTCATCATCTATCAATTTTTCTTTTACTTTAGAGCTTAATGAGGTATAAAACAATTCGTTATTTGGATTTCTAGACCAAAAACCAAATTCCATGTAGGCACCAGTAAAAATTTTATCATCAATTGCATTAACAGAACGGATAATTGTCTCATTAGGAGACGGATACAAAATCCAATTGGCGCCATTAAATTCTAACAATCCTTCATTATTAGCAAAAAAAACAGAATGCATTTTGTCTTGGGTAATCATCCAATTTTGATTCCCTGCTGAGTAAGCATTTTGAGGATACTTTACTATAGGAGGTAATTCTTGTGAAAAACTATTCAAAAAGCAAAAAAATATAAAAAGAAAAACTTTTGATCTCAAAATAAATATATTTTAATCGATTAAAACATTTAAAATTAATGTATGACATTATAAAAATATAAAAAAAGGTATGCACAGCACACCTTTTTCGTATTTAAAATAATAAAGTGATTAACTTTTTATAAAAATCTTTGTTATTACATTGTTATCGGATTGTAAAGTAACAAAATACTGTCCCTTTTGCAACCCCTCAACATTAATAGAAAATTGATTATCATTTACTGTGTTTACCAATATTTCTTGACCTAATTGATTAAGTAGCTTAACTTGATTAATTTTTGTGTTAGTTTTAAAACTTAAAGAAGTAGTAGCTGGATTAGGATACATCTGTACTGTTTTTGTATCAAAATTTTCAATATCCAAAGCTGCCGATGTGAAATAAATATTATCAAAGTAAACTGTACCTGGAGTAGCAGCTAACACATCAAACTTATACTGAAACCAAGTTGCTGGATTAAATCCTAAATTAGTAAAATAAGACATGGGTATAGTAACACTTTTCCATGTATTTAAAACGATGGCTTCCTGTTCTGGCAAACGATATACATATTCCATAACGGGACTATTTGAAATCAAATACAATCCAAAAGTAGTTGCATCACTTGTCCAATAATCAAAATGAACAAACTGAGCACTCGTTACATTTGTTTCCGTATATCCTGCTCCAAAACCTGCAACAGCAAAATTAATTTTTAATGCATTGTTTACACCCGACCCAGAATCTAAGTCAACATCTGAAGCGGTTCCAAAAGAATATTGATACGTATTTGGATACGATTCACTATACATACTTACCACTGTGGAAGGATCTGCTGTAGGAACAGGTGCAGGGCCAGAAGGTGTTGGTAATGGTGGTGGCGGAGCTACATTTGTTCCTCCTGCAAAATCATCAATCCAGTACGTATCTGTTTCATAATTATTAAAATCAGTAAAAAGAACCACTTTTGAATAATTTCCTAAACCACTTCCAAAATTTAATGTTATGTTTTGCCATGCAGTACCGGAAGTTGTAAATGGTAATTCTACAGTAGCGGGGCCACCTACACCCCCTTCAAATTTCAGCAAATGATTTCCTGTTGTTGTACCTGCAGCAGGTTTAATCCTAAAAGTAATGGTATTATTTGCGTCATCTGCTAAATTTAAATTTTGAGCTAAATCTAATTGAGCCGTATCATATAATTGTCCACCTCCTACAACTTGTGCAACCATATTCCCTGAATCATCAACTAAAGTTACATTACAACCATCATAGCCAGTCATCAAATCCAAAGGATCTGAAAAGTCAAGTGGAAAAGATTGGGAAAACCCAGTCGAAATTCCTAATAAGGTAATTAAAAGAGTAATTTTTTTCATATTATACAATTAAAATGGTTAAAAAATAAGAATATATAAATTTATAAACTAAAAAGCTATAAATAACAAAATAACTGTTATACTAACTATACAATATAATCTTTTGAAACAAAGCATTAAAAAAAACACTAAAAGCCTTTAAAACAAAAGATTTGGCTACATTTGAAAAATAGAATTACAACATTTTTAACCCAATTACAACGCTTTCGTATAGGTTATGTATAGGTGAATATTGGATACTACAAACAGATTAAAACCTATAAAAGTTAAAAAAAATCCATAAATTAAAATGAAATGCTAATGCATATGGAACTTATTTTTAGATTAATTATCTTTGCATTCCTTTAGATTTTATTATGGTAAAAACAGATTTTTCAAAATTAGAGCCTAAAAAAAATATCCTTATTAAAGGAGCTCAATTGCATAATCTCAAAAATATAGATGTCGCTATTCCTAGAAACAAACTTGTAGTCATAACTGGATTGTCTGGATCAGGAAAATCTAGCTTGGCTTTTGATACCCTCTACGCAGAAGGTCAAAGGCGCTATGTTGAAAGTTTGTCTTCTTACGCTAGACAATTTTTAGGTCGTTTAGACAAACCTAAAGTAGAATATATTAAAGGAATTGCTCCAGCTATTGCCATTGAACAAAAAGTTAATACTACCAATGCACGTTCTACTGTTGGTACTTCTACTGAAATATACGATTATTTAAAACTTTTATATGCTCGAATTGGTAAAACCTACTCTCCCATTTCAGGAAAAGAAGTAAAAAAAGATACGGTTACAGACGTCATCGAAGAAATAAAGACGTTTGAATTAAATTCAAAATGGTTGCTTTTAGCTCCTATTCATTTGGAAAAAGGAAGAGCATTAGAAGACAAATTAAAAGTACTACTTCAACAAGGTTTTGCTCGTATTTTGGTGAATAATGAAATGATTCGTTTGGATGACTTCTCGACTTCGCTCGAAGTGACCTCAGATAATGAAATATTTTTGATTATTGATCGTATTATTGTAAAAGAGGAAGAAGAATTCTACAATCGATTAGCTGATGCCGTTCAAACTGCTTTTTATGAAGGTAAAGGTGAGTGTTATTTACAAGAAGTAGATACTCAAAAAAGACTACATTATAGTTCCAATTTTGAATTGGATGGGATTACTTTTTTAGAACCTAATGTCCATTTGTTTAGTTTTAACAACCCATATGGAGCTTGTCCTAAATGTGAAGGTTACGGAAACATTATTGGTATTGATGAAGATTTAGTAATTCCCAATACTGCATTGTCAGTCTATGAAAATGCTATCTTTCCATGGAGAGGAGACAGTATGAGTTGGTACCGCGATCAATTGGTTAACAATGCCTATAAATTTGATTTCCCCATTCATAAATCTTTCTTTGAGTTGACTAAAGAGCAAAAGCAACTTATTTGGGACGGAAATAAATACTTTACCGGATTACATGATTTCTTCACCGAATTAGAAGAAAAAAATTATAAAATTCAAAATCGGGTTTTATTATCTCGTTATAGAGGCAAAACCAAGTGTACACTGTGTAAAGGGAAAAGACTACGACCTGAAGCGAATAATATTAAGATTGCCAATCATACCATTACCGAATTGGTCGATTTACCAATTGTGAATCTAATTGAATTTTTCAAAAAATTAGAGCTTAATGAGTACGATGCTAAAGTAGCAAAACGATTACTTATTGAAATTAATAATCGTTTAGGGTTTCTAGCGAATGTGGGATTAAGTTATTTGACATTAAATCGAAATTCAGCTTCTCTTTCGGGAGGAGAATCACAACGTATTAATTTGGCTACCTCTTTAGGAAGTAGTTTGGTGGGCTCTATGTATATTTTAGATGAGCCAAGTATTGGTTTACATCCAAAAGATACCGAACGTTTAATAGAAGTATTGAAAGACCTTCGTGATTTAGGCAATACTGTAATTGTAGTGGAACACGATGAAGACATCATGAAAGCAGCCGATATGATTATCGATATTGGTCCAGAAGCAGGTACTTTTGGTGGTGAATTAGTGGCACAAGGCACGTATGAAGAAATCTTACAATCCGAATCGTTAACAGCTAAATATCTAAATGGAAAAGAACAAATTGCTGTACCTCAAAAAAGAAGAAAGTTTAAAAATCATATCGATATTATTGGGGCTCGTGAAAACAACCTAAAAAACCAGAATTTTACTTTTCCTTTAGATTGTCTTACGGTTATTACAGGAGTTTCTGGTAGTGGAAAAAGTACGTTAGTTAAGAAAATTTTATTTCCAGCTATTCAAAAGAAATTAGAAGGCGTAAGTGAAAAACCAGGGCAATTCACAGAATTAGGTGGCAGTTTTGCAAACATTAAGCATATTGAATATGTAGATCAAAACCCAATTGGTCGTAGTTCTCGTTCCAACCCTGTGACTTATATTAAAGCCTATGATGATATTCGAGATTTGTTCTCCAAACAAAATTTATCCAAACTAAGAGGGTATCAAGCTAAACATTTTTCATTTAACGTTGATGGAGGGCGTTGTGAAACCTGTAAAGGAGATGGCGAAGTAACCATTGAAATGCAATTCATGGCAGATGTGCACTTAGAATGTGAAACTTGTAATGGAAAACGATTTAAAAAAGAGATTTTAGAAGTTACTTTTGAAGGCAAAAATATCGATGACATTTTAACCATGACTATTGATGATGCGGTAGCTTTCTTTGATCTTCATAAACAAACTAAAATCACTCAAAAATTACAACCTTTACAGGATGTTGGTTTAGGCTATGTGCAATTAGGACAATCTTCATCTACCTTGTCTGGTGGTGAAGCACAACGTATCAAACTGGCTTCCTTTTTAGTCAAAGGAACGATTAAAGACAAAGCTTTATTTGTTTTTGACGAACCAACAACAGGTTTACATTTTCATGATATTAAAAAATTATTACAATCCTTTGAAGCCTTAATTGAAAAAGGACATTCCATTATTGTAATTGAACATAATTTGGATTTGATAAAATGTGCCGATTACATTATTGACATTGGTCCGGAAGGTGGGGAAAACGGTGGTGAATTAATTGCTTTTGGCACACCAGAAGAAGTAGCAAAAAATAAGAATTCAGTGACTGGGAAGTATTTGAAAGAAAAGTTAGAATAGTAATAATCATTACATCAAGAATTACGTTTAATATGAAAAAACTCTAAAATGAAAAAAAATGCAATTATAGTTTTTTCAATTTCTCTTTTATTGCTAGTAAATACTTCTTATTTCTGGGTAAAACTTCCTGTATTATTTGACGCATTAATAAGTTTTTTATTATTTCTAAGTTTTTTAATTCTAATCGTATTATTCATAAAACAATTAAAAAAAGGATTTAATGAAAAATTTCAATTTAAAAAGAGGAATATTAATATAGTGGTTTCTTTATTTGTTTTAGTAATTATATATTTATTCCCATTTGGATGTATCAATTTTGAAAAAATTATTTATGGTGATGACATTCTTTATATTCAATACGAAGGTGTTGCAAATGGGACCACAAATTTAAAATTCAAAAATGATAATGTATTTATTGAAAAATCGATTTTTTTTGGAATAGATTACAATCAAGGAAAATACAAAATTAAAAAGGATACCATTTTTTTAGAATTTGATAAAAAATCAAATTTTAATAGAAAAAATGCTTATTGTACTTTTGATAAATTAAATAATAACTATACATTTTATTATTATAATGGTAAATTTGAAAGACCTTTACCAATGAAAGTTATAAATGGTAACTATTCAAAATTAAACCAATGAACATCAAATTACTAACTATAGGAAAAACGGATAATAAAAACTTACAAGCCTTAATGGATGAGTATACCAAGCGTTTAGGTTTTTATATAAAATTTGATTTAGAAATTATTCCCGATATAAAAAACGTAAAGAATTTAAGCGAAGCCCAACAAAAAGAAAAAGAAGGCGAATTGATTCTTTCCAAAATTACTGCAACCGATCATTTGATTCTTTTAGACGAAAAGGGAAAGACATTTTCAAGTGTTGGTTTTTCTGAGTTTTTACAAAAGAAAATGAATGCAGGTATTAAAACTCTAGCATTTGTGATTGGCGGTCCGTATGGTTTTAGTGATACTGTTTACAAACAAGCCGTAGGAAAAGTTTCCTTATCAGAAATGACCTTTTCGCATCAAATGGTACGTTTGTTTATAATCGAACAGATTTATAGAGGCTTTACTATTTTAAGAAACGAACCTTATCACCATCAATAAAAATCAGAAAAGTGCTCTTTTTAATAACTTATATTTTATTTCTTACAAATACATACTAATTCTTCATTTCGATTAATTTTTTTTTGCCAGTATGATTTTTTAACATATATTTAGCAAAAATAAATAACACTTAACCCAAACTGATAAAAGTTATGAAAAAAGTCATTATTGCCCTTGCATTAATCTCAAATTGTATTGCATTTGCCCAAATTAAAGTGATTGAAACCACTCCTGTAGTAAGATTAGGATCTATCGGCCAAAATGATATGTTCATTCAACATGAAGGTGAAGAATATACATTCTTCTATAAAAATGTCGAAAAAGAAGAAGAAACAAATACGCGTTCTTTCTCTTTTAAAGATTTAGATAATGATTTCGCAAAGTTGCAAGAAATTATTGTTTCTGGTTTTAATGCAGATCCATTATTAGACATTAAATTAGAATTACCAAACCAATTTGTATGGTTACACTATTCTAAAAACTTAGATCGTACTTTTGTACAATTCATGAGTAAAAATAAAAACAATGAAGTTACGGGAGTTTCTAAAGCGTTTACTTTAAGTCAAATCGATAAATTATTTGAGAAAAAAGCAACAAATGGAAACAGTAAAGGAAAGAAAAAAGGAGACGATGTAATGTCGGAATTCAAATAAAAAAAGAACATTTGTAAAATAATAAAAGGTATCTATTTTGATACCTTTTTTATTTATATACAAAAATGAATTTTACAATTTACAACCGCATTCAGGTAATTGCGCTTCATCATAAATAAATTCATAGGAAGACAATTGAATTTTATCAGATGTTAATTGCCAAGCCATCACTTTATTTTGAATATATTCCCCATAAGTAAGCCTTTTATCAAAATTTAAATGAATAATGGTTGTTTTTCCAGCACTCATAAAATCAGCAAAATCTTTAATAAAAGCAATAAACTCTTCACGCTCCACTTCATTTCCATCTACTGTAATTTGGTTATCCTTATTAAAATTTACCGTTAAATTAAAGTAATCCAAATACAAATCGCCATGATCTTTGATATAAAATTTTGAAAAATCTTTATCGTATTTAAATTGAACATCTGTAAAAGGCAAAAAGGCCAAATTCTTGGTAATACTATCCGAATACGAAAACACATTTATGGCATCTTGATTGGTATGACTAGCTCTTTTTTTCATGGATTGTAACACTCTCACCTCTGGAATCACCAAGTCTAAAGACAATCGTTTATCAATGTTAAAAATCCAATTGGTCGTACTAATGCTGTTTTTAGCATTAACTAAAGCAATGGTATCCGTTTTCTTTGCTTCATAAAAGAGATAAATAGGAGAATGATCTGTAATCGTTTCCATAACAGACACATTGGTTTGTGGAAGCAAAACATCTTCTTTTTTACAAGAAAATAAAAGAGCAGTTACTATTAGTATCAAAACACTCTTCAAGGCTTGGTTTATTTTCATTAGTTCAATAATTAGGTTATTTTTTTTAATTCTTCTAAAATAGTAATACACTCTACCGCTTCTTTTACATCATGAACTCTTAAAATAGAAGCTCCTTTTTGTAAACCAATCGTATTCAAAACCGTAGTCCCATTTAAAGCATGTTCTGGAGTAGTTTCCAATAACTTATACAACATCGATTTTCTGGAAACACCAATTAATATAGGTAAATTTAAATGTAAAAAGTAATCCAAATGCTGCATTAATTGATAATTATGTTCCAATGTTTTAGCAAAACCAAAACCAGGATCGATTAGTACATCATTAATTCCATAACTTCGAGCAATAGCTATTCGTTCAGAAAAATAACACATCATTTCTTTAAAAATATCTTCATAAAATGCCAAAGACTGCATGGTTTCTGGCGTTCCTTTCATATGCATCATAATATACGGAACTTGCAATTTAGCAACAGTAGGTAACATGTTGTGGTCTAAAAATCCAGCAGCAATATCATTAATTATACTGGCTCCATGTAAAACGGCTGCTTCTGCAACAACACTTCTAAAAGTATCTACAGAAACTAAGATTTCAGGAAAACGATTTACAATTAAATCAATTATTGGTAACAAACGATTGATTTCCTCTTCTTCAGACACAAAAGCAGCTCCAGGTTTACTCGAGTAAGCTCCAATATCAATAAAAGTGGCACCTTCCTTGAGCATCTTTTCTACTTGTTGTAAAATAGCTTGGTCATTTTTATACTTGCCTCCATCATAAAATGAATCGGGTGTTGTGTTCAAAATTCCCATGACTTTCGGGCGACTTAAATCGATTAGTTTTCCTCTACAATTGATAGTCATAAAAGCGTTTCCTCTTTATTATTAATAAATCGAAGATTAAAATAAAAAATCTTTATCTCGAATACTTCAATCGTAATACTATATTCTTTATTTTTGAAAAAATTTCATACAAATATACCGAATAAATGAAGAATACTTCACAACAATATGATGCCATAATTACAATTTGTCGCGATTTGTTTACCAAAAAAACAAAAGATTATGGAACCGCTTGGAGAATTTTACGTTTGCCTTCTTTAACTGATCAAATTTTTATTAAAGCACAACGCATTAGAGGACTACAAGAAAATGAAGTACGAAAAATTGATGAAGATGAAACCTCAGAATTTATTGGAATCATTAATTATTGTATAATGGCTTTAATCCAAATTGATAAAGGTATTGCTACCCAACCCGATTTAAACTATGAGGAAGCGGTACAATTATATGATACTAAAATTGCACTTACTAAAAAATTAATGGAAGATAAAAACCATGATTACGGTGAAGCATGGAGAGACATGCGTGTAAGCAGTTTGACCGATTTGATTTTGCAAAAACTTTTACGCGTAAAACAAATTGAAGATAATAAAGGAAAAACCTTAGTCTCTGAAGGTATAGATGCCAATTACCAAGATATGATTAATTATTCTGTTTTTGCATTGATTCATTTAGGAAAAGCAGTATAATCCTTTAACAACTGATTAACATCTTATTTAGAAGTAAAACGTCTTGAAAAAAGTAACTTTGAAAAAACTACATTCATGAGAAATATAATTACACAAATAGCCCGAATTTTAGTAGGTATATTATTTATAATTTCAGGTTTAATTAAATTAAATGATCCTCTTGGGTTTTCCTATAAATTAGAAGAATATTTTAATGCAAATGTATTAAACATGGAATTTTTAATTCCAATGGCATTAATTATTGCTTGTTTTGTGGTCATTTTTGAAATTGTTTTAGGAGTAATGTTGCTCATTGGCTTTAAAACAAAATTTACAGTTTGGAGTCTTTTAGGAATGATTGTATTCTTTACATTTCTTACCTTCTACTCTTGGTATTTTGATAAAGTAAAAGATTGTGGCTGTTTTGGAGATGCCTTAAAATTAACTCCATTTGAATCTTTTATTAAAGATTTAATTTTAACAGCACTAATTTTAATTTTGTTCTTCAATCAAAAATACATCAAACCATTATATGGTAAATCGGCTTTAAATCTAACGGTTTTTGCAGCCTATTCCTTATGTTTACTAATGGCATATTATGTATTACAACATCTTCCAATTATCGATTTTAGAGCGTATAAAGTGGGTAATAATATTCAAAAAGGGATGGAAATTCCAGAAGGAGCTCCAAAAAGTGAATATGAAATGGTCTTTATTTATAAAATAAATGGTGTAGAAACTGAAATTTCATATGCTGATGTAATGGCTAATAAAGTTCCTGAAAATGCAGAATTTGTGGACCGAAAAGACAAAATTATAGTAGAAGGATATATACCTCCAATTCATGATTTCAGTATCGAAAAAGACGGTACTAATTATGTAGAAACCATTTTAGAAGAGCCTAAAGTGGTCTTGCTAATTACCTATGATTTGAATAAATCGAAAGAAAAAGGAATGAAAAAATTAGAAGAATTGAACCAGAAAGCTAAAGAGAAAGGGTATGAAGTAATTGGTTTAACGGCTTCTGATGCAAACTTAAGAGAAGCATTCCAAAAACAATTTAACCTGACATTTGACTATTATTTTTGTGACCCAACAACACTTAAAACCATTGTAAGAGCTAATCCTGGAATCGTTGTATTAGAAAAAGGAACCATTGTTCAAAAAGTACATTTTAATGATATAGATACAATAATTTTAAAATAATGAAAGTTGTTAAGATTTTACTTTTTGTCTTTTGTATTACTTTTATTAACTGTCAATCTATTGTAGGTTGTCTTTTAAAAATTGAAGCAAAAATAGTAGATAGGAATTTAAACAATGGAATTGTAGGACAACTCTATGAAGATTATGTAGAAGTCACCATTGTAAATGCTTCTGATGAATATTACTATATCAAAGAGTTTACTATTGAAGGAAACTTACCTCCTGGAATTACTGCAACTCCAGATGGCAGAAAATTATACCTTGATGGTAGACCTACTTTAGCGGGAACCTATGATTTTAATGTTACCCTCATACTGACCGATTATAATGATGAAAATAGTAGTGATAGAATTTGTGGCAATACAGTAAGTAAATCTTTTCAAATAACTATTTATTAATACTATCAAGAAAGTTAGAAGACAAACAAAAGGAATGTTTTTTACTTTTAATTAACAAATATAAAATTCAGAAACCTTATTTTTGAATTATAAAAATGAATTTAAAAATGAAAAAAATAATCGCTTTATTAAGTTTTGCTCTGTTCATCACCTCATGTTCAAATGCACAAGATACCGAATTCAAACAAGATGCTTTAGACAATGTCATGATTTCAACCAAAAATGAAAACATTACATTTAAAGAAATTTTAAATCAATATAAAGGACAAACGGTTTTAATAGATGTTTGGGCTTCATGGTGTCCAGATTGTATTAAAGGTATGCCAAAGGTTAAAACCTTACAAAAAGATTTTCCAAATGTAACTTACTTATTTATTTCAATGGATAAAAACTACGAAGCCTGGTTAAAAGGTATTGAAAAATATGAAGTTAAAGGAGAACATTTCCTTACAACTGATGGAATGAAAGGCGTTTTTGGATCTTCAATTAAATTAGATTGGATTCCAAGATATATGATTGTGAACAAAGAAGGTAAAATCGCTTTATTCAAAGCTATTGAAGCAGATGATGAAAAGTTAATAGCTACTTTAAAAGAACAAGTAAAATAATTTTTACTTTATAAATTACAAACGAAAACTACAAACAATGAGAAAAAATATTGTAGCAGGAAATTGGAAAATGCATAAAACGCATACCGAAACCTTAGCTTTATTAGAGGAGATACTAGCCAAAAAACAAGATACTACCGCTGAAATTATTGTAGCACCTACATTTGTTAATCTAAAAGCAGCACAAGACAAAGTTGCTGGAAAAGGAATTACAGTGGCTGCTCAAAACATGCATCAAGCGGAAGGTGGAGCTTACACAGGTGAAATTGCTGCCAATATGCTAACTGATATTAATGTAAAAACAGTCATTTTAGGCCACAGTGAAAGACGTGCTTATTTTCATGAATCGGATGCACTGCTAGCCAATAAAGTAGACACCGCTTTAAAGCATGAAATGCGCGTAATATTTTGTTTTGGTGAAGAATTGAAAGACCGACAAGCAGACAATCATTTCAATATTGTAGAATATCAATTAAGAGATGGTTTATTCCATCTTGAAAAGAAAAATTGGGCAAACATCGTTTTAGCCTATGAGCCTGTTTGGGCGATTGGTACAGGAGAAACAGCTTCTCCAGAACAAGCTCAAGAAATGCATGCTTTTATTAGAAACTTAGTTGCAAAAGTATATGGTAATGAAATTGCTGATACTCTTACTATTCTATATGGCGGTAGCGTTAAACCCGATAATGCGAAAGAAATCTTCTCAAAACCTGACGTAGATGGAGGATTAATTGGCGGAGCGTCTTTAAAAGCAGACGATTTCTTAGCAATTGTTAATGGTTTTTAGATCCATTTTCTATAGATAAATAACCCCTTATTATAAAAACATAATAAGGGGTTCTCTTTTTATTCCAATTTAAATAAAAAAAAGTAACAAAATCTAACTTGTAAAGTCTTATAAAAAAACCTAGCATTATGAGATTTTCAAAACTACTTATTATTCTATTTTTCTCATTCAGTAAGTTTTCCTCCTATTGTCAAAATGATTCTTTTGTTGGTTACGCCGTATCAAAAGTGAATCAAGATAGTATTATAAGTTGTACTACTTTTGGTTATGCTAATGAAGAAAATAAAATAGCTTATGCAAAAAACACAATCCAACCCATTGGATCTGTTAGCAAAACTTTTATTGGTCTTGCCTTGATTATTGCTCAAGAAAAAGGAATTATTGATTTGGATACTAATATTAATGACTATCTTGATTTTGAAATTAGTAATCCAAACATAAAAGAGGCCAATACGATTACCTTAAGACATTTGGCAACACATACTTCAGGAATTATAGATGATGAAATAATCTATGAATCTTCCTATACTTTTGATGTAGTTCCTAAAAATAATTTACACGATTTTTTTTATAAAAATTTAGCGTTGGCATCCAAATCCAAAAAGAAACTCTTTAGCAAATACAAAGCTGGAGAAAATTATTCTTATAGTAATGTTGGAGCAGCTTTAGCGGCCTACGTACTTGAAAAAGCAAGCGGAAAACCCTTTAATAAATTTACACAAGAATACATTTACACTCCTTTACAAATGAAGAATACGGGTTGGTTTTTTGACGAAATCGATGCTACAAAACTAGCCCTATTATATGACGAAAATAAAACACCTTTAGCAAAATACTCTTGTGACACCTATCCTGATGGAAGCCTAAAAACTACCATAACAGATTTATCACTATATCTAATCGAACTCATTAAAGGCTATAATGGAAATTCTAATCTAATTAGTAAAAATGGCTGGTCCACTTTTTTTTCAAAGCAATTTTCAGAAAACCATTGGCAACCACAAAATAGTAATCCCAAAGAACCCAATTCTGGGATTTTTATTTTCTATTTTCCTTCTGGAGAAATCGGACATACAGGTTCCGATTTAGGAGCTTCAAGTGTGCTCAAGTTTAATCCTAAGACAAATACAGGGCAAATTTTTATGGCCAATGAAGATCTAACAAAAAATAATGTGGCTACTTTCAAAACCATTTGGAAAAAAGAATAAAATAAATAAGATTGACTTTTTGTTTACCTAAAAAGATTATGCTATTTTTAGGGTAAACATATACACATGAAAAAAATAATTCTATTTATTACCGCATTGTATTTAGGAATCGCTTGTCAATCCAAAAAAGAAAAAGAAACTCCAACCTTAGTAAAAGACACCCTTACTTCAACTTTTTCACAATCAGAAGAAATGGGTATTTCTGAAACATTCTGGAAAGGATATATTAATAAATCGATTCCTATTTACTTACATTACCAAATAGAAAATGACATTATTGTAGGTGAAATAATTTATTTAAATACCCAAGAAAAACAACCTATAAAAATTATTGGCAGTTTTGAAGAGGATCAGTTTCGTTTACTAGAATTTGAATCATCTGGGAACATCTCAGGAATTATTACAGGTACTGTTACGGGCGAAAATCATTTCGTTGGTGATTGGTTTTCACCCAAAACAAGAAAGAATTTTACTTTAGATTTAACAGAAAAAGATACTACCGTAATTGCACCAAGTATTGTTGCCAATGAAAATAAACTATTTGGCAAATACCATTATGGATTTAGCGATGCTGGTCCCCAAGGGTATTTTACAATTGAAAAATTAAATGACAATCAAGCTATATTTGAAATTGAAAGTGTAACTAGTGATCCTGCACGAAATTTAGCTACTGTGGATAAAGATACGATTACCCTAGATGGAACAAATTTCACTTACACAATTCCAGACTCAGATAATTGTTCATTTAATGTACAGTTTTATAAGGATTTTGCAACTATTATGTATACAAATGGCTATTGTTCAGGTCAATTTGGTCATAATGCAACAATTGAGGGAACTTTTTTAAAAATAGAATAAATTTCGCATAGATGAAAAACTTATATTGTATACTACTCTTATTTTTGACTTATATATCATATGCAAATGATGGTGTATATCTCACACATGGTGGTGTAATCTATCCTACAAAAGAAACAAAAATAGCATTAGAAAAAGAAATTTTATCTTTTAAGGTTTCCCCTGAAGGTGTTGCAAGTGTTACCATTCAATTTACTTTTAACAATCCTGAAAATATAAGTCGAAAATTATTAATTGGCTTTCAAGCACCAACATCAGTTGGGGATGTCTCAAATGAGATGAAGAATAGAAATCAAATTTCTAATTTCATAATTCTTCAAAATGAAAAAATTCTTCCGTATGAAATCAAAAAAGCAGAATGTGAAAATTGTGAATTAAAAAATGTAAATGAAATAGATTTTGTTGAAACAGAAGTTGGAGTTTTTGTTTATCTCTTTGAAATTACATTTAAACCTGGCATGAATGAAATTCAGCATAGTTATGAGTTTCCTTACAGTAGTAATGTTGCGATTAATGAATTCTACAATTATATTTTAACAACTGGATCGAAATGGGCTGGAGGAAAAATAAAAGATTTGACAATTACTATTGACATGGGGAAAAATAGTTATTTTTATGTCAATGATATTTTTGATAAAAATACAGAATGGTCCATTATTGGAACAGGGAAAGTAACACAAGATAAATTCGATTACATTGATAATGATTTTTGCAAAATGATCCGTATTTTAAATGGTTATTTACAAATTAAGTGTTACCAATTTGAACCTAAAAAAAACATCGAATTTGGAATTGTTAATAAATTATCCTTCATAACCTATCCTATTCATCATGAAAAAATTAAAGAAGGGAAAATAGTTTCACTAGGAAAAATGCAACTTGACGGAAATTATTCTAAAAATGAATTACGTCTTATGAGAAATACAATTTATGCACAATATGGTTATGTTTTTAACGCTCCCGACTTAAAAGAATACTTTTCTCAATTTGGATGGTATATTCCTAATCCAAATCTTAAAATGGAAGATATACAATTGGAACAATTTGAAAAAGACTTTATTGAGAAAATAATTAGTAAAGAAAATCAGTAATTTAAATTAATCAACATGAATTTCAAAAGCAGAAGCCATACAATTCTTTATTTAATTGGGATGCTATTAATTGCTTTTGTTTTTTGGAATACTTTACTTATCTACCCTATCAAACTTTTTGTGGTCATGCTTCATGAAATGAGTCACGGACTAATGGCTGTACTTTTTGGTGGAAAAATTCTTCAAATCCAAATTGATTCTCAAATTGGAGGTTATTGTGAATATCAAATACAAGCTGGCTTTTGGGGACAATTCATGACGGCTAGTGCTGGTTATTTAGGGAGTTTAATTGGTGGTATAATAATTTTATTAGCCGCAATTAAATCTGTAAAAGATAAATACATTACTTTAATTATAGGCCTTATTTTACTACTGCTTTCTTATTTTGTATTGCAATCGGGTGAATTATTTGGTACCGCAATTACTTTAGGGTTTGGACTTTTCATGATGCTAGCTTTTAAATATTGCCGACCTCTTTTTCATGATTTATTTTTAAAATTTATAGGCATTACTTCTTGTGTATATGTTATTATTGATATTAAAGAAGATGTACTTTTCCCTTTAACGAACCAAGTTAGTGACGCCCATCAAATTGCTAACCTAACAGGCATTCCAAGTAGAATTGTAGGCATAATTTGGATCCTAATTGCATTATTACTTTTGTTTTATGCTTTTCAATATATTTATAGAAACCAAAAAAAAGGATAAAATTTTATACTAAAAATAGATGAATGTAATTTAAAAATTCATTTAAAAATTGAATTACTTTTGCTTTTTAAAATAACCATTTAAACCAATAACATACCTATTATTTACTCCATATGAAAATCACACTCTTAAACGAAAATCAAAATTCAAAGGAAGGATTATTTCCAAATTATCTTATTGAAGACTTTCAATCAATAAAGGAATTACTTGAAATTTATTATAACTTCAGAAAAGAGTATGAAAATCAAACAATTATTTTCACTTTAGATGATTTAAATCAAGCAGAATATACCAGTATGCATGCTACCATGTTTCATGATTTAGACGAAACTGAAGGACATGATTTATCAAAAGTTGACCCTAAAGCATTTGAAAATGGAGAACATATTGGACATCTTACCACTCCTTCTGAATTTTTCATTCGTAAAATAAATTTTGAAAAAAAATCCAAAACAACTGAATTTGTTGATGCATGTGATAAAGGTCTTTTTTTAGAGAAATCTGAACTAGAATTATTAGAAAAAATAAATAAAGACCCATTAGTATTTTTAGACAAGAAGATTCTTTTAAAAATAATTCCTGTTCAAGAATCCTATTATGCTCTTTCTGGTTTTCCAAATGGCTATTTTTCCTCAGATTTAGATCCCTTTGAAAATTATGCAGTTGCCAAACATTTAAAAGACAATTATGAATATGATTTAATGGGTATTGGAGCATCTTTACTAGGCTTCATTAGAACACATCCATTAACTGAATCGGAAAAGGAAAATTTAGTCAACGATTTACTTCTTCTCTACGAAGTTGAGGAATCACTACTTGATTATTTCAAAAAAACAATCTCACTTCAATCCAATTATTTATTTTTAAAATACACAGAATTTATAGAATAGATTTATTTTCATTAATTTACAAGATATTCTTTTTAATAAAAAAGTATTTACTTGTTTTTCAACAGTTTAAATTATGAGCGAAAATCATTTTTACAGTATTTATTTAACAATTGTTTAATTAAAAAACTAACTAATTTAATAAAAAAACAACTTTATTTTTAAATTAAAAAAAATTGATTAAAAATCCCCAAATCGCCTACAATCATTGGTTTTATAACATTTTAACAACCTTATTTTAACATAATACTACTATTTTTTTATGACAAAAATACATTTTATCGGATTTTTTATTGCTTTTGTCGATTTTTTTATTACTTTAGCAACATAAACTAAAACTCTGATTATGAATATACTACTACAAGGCTTTCACTTCGCCAAAGAAGTTAAGTGCAAAGTGTTTGGTCATAAATTAGTGACTACCAAGAATGTAACCGAATACATTAAAGAATACCAATGCAAATGCTGCGGTTTAGAATTAACAAACAACTATAAAGGCGTAAAAAGTATTCTAACTCCAGAATTAAAAGACGTCAATGTTACTGTAATGGATTTTTGCCACAGAAGACACCAACGTCAAACCGCTTAAACAAAACACAAATTACCCAATTCGGTAATTATACAACCCTTTTTCTGCGCTTTAAAAAATAGTAAAGTCGCAAATACAAAGTTGCGCTCTTTAAAGCGATTCTAAAAATTACTGTTATTAACCCAAAAAGTAATTTTAAACACTTTTAAATTTTATTTAAAATAACAAATTGCGTCCCTAATTATTAGTGAATGCAAAATGGCTATTGTCTTTTTTGAAATAAATTACCCTAACCAACCTTCTCGATCTAAACTCCTATATTGAATGGCTTCTGCTATATGTTGGGATTGTATCCTTTCTGACCCTTCTAAATCCGCAATAGTTCGAGCCACTTTTAAAATACGATCGTAAGCTCTTGCAGATAAATTCAATCGTTCCATAGCTGTTTTTAACAATTGCAACGACACCTCATCTAAAATACAATACATCCGAATCAATTTACTACTCAATTGCGCATTATAATGTATATGCGTATACTCTTGAAAGCGTTCTGTTTGAATCGTTCTCGCTCGCGTGACTCTTGCTCTAATTTCTGAACTGCTTTCAGCTTTTCTTGTATCAGATAATTTTTCAAATGGAACGGGAGTTACTTCAATATGAATATCAATTCGATCTAATAAAGGACCCGAAATTTTACTCAAATAACGTTGCATTTCTACTGGATTTGTTGCTACTGGAGCATCAGGATCATTAAAATAACCACCCGGACTTGGATTCATACTGGCTACTAACATAAAGGAAGACGGATACGTAATGGTAAATTTAGCTCTCGAAATAGTGACTTCTCTATCTTCTAAAGGTTGTCGCATTACTTCTAAAACTTCCCGTTTAAATTCGGGTAATTCATCTAAAAACAATACGCCATTATGTGCTAAAGAAATTTCACCAGGTTGCGGATAACTACCACCTCCTACTAAAGAAACCGGACTGGCACTATGATGAGGCGAACGAAAAGGCCTTTGGGTTAACAAACCTGTTTCTTTTACTTTTCCTGCTACCGAATGAATTTTTGTCGTTTCCAAAGCTTCTTGCATACTCATAGGTGGCAAAATACTAGGCAATCGTTTCGCAAGCATCGTTTTTCCTGAACCAGGTGGACCAATTAAAATAATATTATGCCCACCAGCCGCCGCAATTTCCATACATCTTTTAATGCTTTCTTGCCCTTTAACATCTGAAAAATCAAATTCGGGGAAAGCTAAAGTTTTATGAAATTCTTCCTGACAATCAATTACAGTAGGTAACAAACCTTCTTTTCCATCGAAAAAATCAATCACTTGTACTACATTTTCCACACCATACACTGCTATTCCATCTACAACCGCCGCTTCTTTTACATTTTGTATGGGTAAAATAACACCTTTAAACCCTTCTTCTTTGGCCTTAATCGCAATAGACAAAGCCCCTTTTATAGGTTGTAAACTACCATCAAGTGAGAGTTCTCCCATAATGATATAATCAGTAATTAAATCTGTTTTTATTTGTCCAGAAGCAGCTAAAATACCTACAGTTAAGGTTAAATCATAGGCAGAGCCTTCCTTACGCAAATCGGCAGGTGCCATATTAATGGTAATCTTTTTTCCAGGTAAGGAGTAATTGTTGTTTTTTAGAGCTGCAGCTATGCGGTAACTACTTTCTTTTATCGCAGAATCAGGTAATCCTACCAAGTGGTAGCCTATTCCTTTATCAATATTTACCTCAACGGTAATTGTGGTAGCTTCGACACCGAAAACGGCACTACCGAATACTTTTACTAACATGGCGTATACTTTTAATTTTGGCTTATAATAGATACAAATATAAAAAAGATTTTGATTTAGTATTTATATATAAAATGAACTTGTTAAATAAACCATTTCCAAGTCGTTTGTTTTGATTTTAATAACTAAATTCACAAAACAAAAAATTAAAGATGAAAATCGTTGTTTCAAATTTCTGTTTTCAATGTCTAAATGAGGATTCTTCAAATTATGAAGAACTTAGAAATGAATTAATAAAAGAAAACAAACTTCATATTGAAATTGAATTAAATAGTGAAAACGAATATTTTATTGAATGTAAAAATGGACACACTCAAGCTCTAAAACTTCAAGCAGAAAATTTCGAAATACTTTTTGATTTAGCAACTCTAGCTTTAATAGATGGTTATTCCAAAGAGGCATTTTCAACTTTATATAGCTCATATGAAAGATTTATTGAATTTACTATTAAAATAATTTGTCACAGTAAATCAATTAATAAAGAGGAATTTATAGAAGGCTGGAAATTGGTTAAGAAACAATCTGAAAGACAACTTGGTGCATTTTATATTATTCAATTAATTGAATTTGGTAAAATTGAATTTGAATTACCAAAAAAATGGATAGAAATAAGGAATCAAGTAATTCATAATGGTGAAATTCCATCTTCAAAAAAAGTAATTGAATTTGGTAATGATTTACTTAATTTTATATTTAGTATCTTGGAAAAATTGAATGAGAAATATCCAAATTCATTAACGGGAAAACAACGAAAATGGTTAGATTCAAATACAGCTAAATATTTCAATTCTCAAATATATGCATCTAGTTTAATCCCTACTATTATAGGCTTAAATAATTTAAACTTCAGTTTACAAAATAAAGAAACTTATGAAGAAATAATAGAAACTGTAAAAAATAATGGATTTTACAAATCTTTCTATTCAAAAAAATAAAATTTTGATTCAACAATAATATTAATCGCTTCGAGACCGAAAACGGCACTAACGAATACTTTTACTAACATGGCTTATATTTTTAATTGACTTATAAATGTAGAAATATATTAAAAAAAGAATTCTATTATATAAAAACTGTACACCTGCAACCTACTCCAAACGCAGTGTTTTACTACCAACTACACCTGCAACCTATTCAAAACGCAGTGTTTTACTACCAACTACACCTGCTACCAACACCAAACGCAATGTTTTAGTACCAACTACAGCTGCTACCTACACGAAACGCAGTGTTTTACTACCAACTGCACCTGCTACCTGCACTAAACGCACTGTTTTAGTAGCAACTACACCTGCTTTTTTTTTGGGGTTTTATACAAACAGTCACAGCAGCTACTTTCCTCTATCCTATTCTAAAATTTTGAGGTAATTTTAATTGGCTTTTTGGCATTGTTATTGTTACTATTCCAAATTATAACTTAGTAGTACGTTAATTTAAAATTAAATGCAGTAATTATGGAAACAAATGCAAACAATTTCAAAAATGAAAAACCTAGTAAAACTAGAAACGTTCCAGTAGCCGATATTAACTTCGGTAATGTTATTACAACAGTAAGTGAAAAATGGGCCGCTTCTAGTTGGCTAGCATTAAAATGGTTAACGGTTGCACAATTTCAGGCGGATGCAACGAGTTACAACAACACATTATCCATTAGATTATCTAAAGGTGCTACGCGACCACAAATTACACAAACTTTAGATACCTTAGAAAAAACAATGGATACGCATTTGTCCTATGTAAAGGGTTATATTACTGAAAAATATAAAAAAGAAAACAGTGCCAGCTATTATGCAACTTTTGGTATTGAACACAAAGGCAATCGCTACCTGTTACCAACAGATAAAAACAAAAGAGTGGAAGCTTTGAAATTAATGATTAGCGCACTAACAGAGCACGGGTTTGGAGACAAAGAATTTGGATTGGCTTTCTGGACTTCCTTACAGCAACAATATAGTGTTTTAGTAAAAGAAGCCACAACAACAGATGGTCAGGTTTCAATTAAAGTAGGTGATAAAAACTTCTTAAAGAAAAATCTAAATAAAGGTTTAAATGCCATTATTTATACTATAAAAGCCAATTATCCTGATACCTACAAACAAGAATTAAGAGATTGGGGCTTTCAAAAAGAGAAATATTAAGCTTTAACAAGTCATTTTAGTAAACTTAAGTCCTATTATGAAATGTAATAGGATTTTTTTTGTCGGTTGTCTGTTCTCTGTTGCGAGTTGTGAGTTTGTCAATTTCTATGCAAAGTGGACCATATTTTAATAGGTTTTCATATAAATACCTTCTTGCAATCAACCTATTTCAGGGAGTTGCACATTTTCAACTAATCACTAACAACCAACAACTTAACCCCAAATTAGGCATTCCCATTCCTTTTTTGTACCTTTGCACTTTGTGATTTTGTTTATTTCGTATAAACATCTATTAAGATTCTATATGTAGAATCTTTCTTTTTAATCGTTCGATTTGTAGTTAAAACTACATCAAGCCTTAGGAAAATCCTATACAGGCAATAAAATTTGAAATTGAGAATATAATGCACACGATAGATTATTTAATCTTTGTGGTTTACATGCTAGTGATGCTAGGTGTAGGCTTTTATTTTTACAAAAAAAACACCTCTTCAGAAGATTTTTACGTTAGCGGACGCAACATGAGTAGTTGGCACATTGGTTTATCAGTAGTGGCAACCGATGTAGGTGGCGGCTTTTCCATTGGTTTGGGAGGCTTAGGTTTTACCATGGGAATTTCTGGCTCTTGGATGTTGTTCACTGGGTTAATTGGGGCTTGGCTAAGTGCCGTTCTCTTAATACCTAAAGTCAGTAAACTGGGACATATGCATAAGTTTTTCACTTTTCCTCAAATTTTCAATCATTTTTACAGTCCAAGAGTTGCATTACTAGCTGGAATTATTTCAGCCATTGGTTACATTGGTTTTACCAGTTCTCAAGTTTTGGCTGGAGCCAAATTAGCTTCTGCAACTATTGCAGGTTTGGATTTGCAATGGGCACTTCTTATCATGGGAGCTATTGCAGTAATTTATACGGCTGTAGGTGGTTTAAAAGCGGTAATTTACACCGATACCATTCAATGGATTATTTTAATTTCAGGTTTGGTTTTTATTGGTATACCCATGGCTTATCACGCTGTAGGTGGTTATGAAGTGATCCAATCTACATTGGCACCTGAATTTTTATCGCTAACTAATGTGAGTTGGCACCAACTCCTAAATTGGGCGGTAACCATTATTCCGATTTGGTTTATTGGAATGACTTTGTACCAACGCATTTATGCTTGTAAAGATGAAAAGGAAGCAAAAAAAGCATGGTTCATTGCCGGATTATTTGAATGGCCAATTATGGCTTTTATGGGAGTTATCTTAGGAATGTTAGCCAAAGTGGCTGCCACACAAGGAATGTTTGAGGGTATTGCCAATGCAACCACCATGGATAGCGAAATGGGATTACCCATTTTATTAAGTACAATTCTTCCCGTAGGTTTAATGGGATTGATGCTTTCCTCCTATTTTTCAGCCATTTTATCTACAGCTGATAGTTGCTTGATGGCTGCTTCCGGAAATATCGTAACAGATATCATTGAAAAGTTCTCAAAAAAAGAGTTTTCTCAAAGAAAAATGCTTCAAATTTCACAAATAGTAACCTTATCCGTAGGTGTATTTGCCATTTTATTGGCTTCACAAATGCAAAACGTATTAGAGTTAATGCTCTACTCCTACGCTTTTATGGTTTCAGGATTATTTGTTCCTGTACTAGGAGCCTTATTTTGGAAAAAAAGTAATCCCACAGCAGCTTTTTGGAGTATGTTATTAGGTGGTTCAACGACTATCGGATTAATTTTATCTCAAAATAAACTTCCGTTTAATTATACATTGCCAGAACATTTAGATGCTAATATTTTTGGAATAAGTGTCTCTTTAGTCACTTTCCTTTTATTGTCTCATTATTATCCAAAAAAATCATTGTCAATATAAAAAAGAAACTATGGAATTTAAAATAATTACTCCAGAAACTGGAGAACATAAAACATTTACACATCAAACTATTGCTCAGTTTTTATTTACCCATTTAGAACAATATGGCGATAAAATTGAAGATATTTTAAAATGCATTCGCTATGCTATGAATCCTGAAAAAGGAGGAAATATAATTGTGGGGTTAGACCAAGAAAAAATTGTAGGTGTAGTGATTCTAAATAATACCGGAATGGGCGGATTTATTCCTGAAAATATTTTGGTCTACATTGCTGTCGACAACAGTCAACGTGGGAAAGGATATGGCAAACAATTGATGCAAAAAGCCATTGAAACCACTAAAGGGGATATTGCTTTGCATGTGGAACCCGATAATCCAGCCAAAATTCTATATGAAAAGTTAGGGTTTACCAATAAATATCTGGAAATGCGTTTAACTAAATCTTAAGTTTTGGAAGAACTTATTCAATTCAGAAAAGAGTTACACCGTTATCCTGAAATTTCGGGTAAAGAAACCGAAACAGCGCAACGTATACTTGCTTTTTTGTCAGAATATAAACCTGATGAAGTAATAACCCATTTGGGTGGTGAAGGTATACTAGCAGTTTACCAAGGCAAAAAAAAAGGTAAAACGGTACTGTTTCGTTGTGAATTAGACGCTTTACCGATTACCGAAATCAATACATTCGAACATCAATCGAGGTATCAAGGTGTTTCTCACAAATGTGGTCACGACGGTCATATGGCAATTGTATGTGGTTTGGCAAAAAAATTACATGAAACACCATTAGAAAAAGGAACTGTTTTATTGTTGTTCCAACCTTCTGAAGAAGAAGGAAATGGCGCTAAAAATGTACTAGACGATTCTAAATTTAAAGATATCCAACCCGATTTTGCTTTTGCTTTACACAATTTACCAGGGTATCCAAAACATCAAATCGTGATTAAAAAGGGTACGTTTACTTGTGCTGTTCACAGTATGATTATTCAATTAAATGGAAAAACAGCACATGCCGGAGAGCCTGAAAAAGGAATTAATCCTGCTTTAGCTATTGCTCAAATTATATCTCATTTCAATGCAAAAATAAATCCAGATATTCGTTCCAATGGATATTGTCTGATTACTCCTATTCATATTAGTATGGGTGAAAAAGCCTATGGTGTATCGGCTGGTTATGGAGAAGTTCATTTTACAATACGGAGTAATAGTAATTCGAATATGAATCGAATTGCAAAACATTTAGAAGAAGAAGTAATTTCAATTACCCATACTTATGGTTTAGTAGCTGAAATACACTGGACACAAAGCTTTCAAGCCAATGAAAATGATCCAAAAGCGGTTCAGTATATAAAGAAAGCTGCTACTACATTGGGTAATAACCTAATCGAAAAAGAAGTTCCTTTTACATTTGGAGAAGATTTTGGTTGGTTTACCCAAAAATTTAAAGGGGCTATGCTTGGGTTAGGTGCTGGTGAAGAAACACCCGCTTTACACAATCCTGATTATGATTTCCCGGATGCTATTTTAGAAACTGGAATTCAATTGTTTTATCAAATCACTAAAGAAGTACTGGATGCATAAAAATTCGGTTATAGAAATTAGTCAAAAAGCACATAAAAAGAATATCGATTTTTTACAGAAAATCTTCGGTAAAAAAGTAATACTTTCTTCTGTAGTTAAAGGCAATGCATATGGTCATGGTTTAGCAGAATTTGTACAAATGGCGTTTGATAACGGTATTAACCATTTCTCCGTTTTTGATGTGGAAGAGGCAAAAATAGTTTTTGATACTCTTCAAAATAAAGCAACCATTCTTATCATGGGATTTGTTGCTGATGAAGATATGGAATGGGTCATTCAAAACCAAATTGAGTTTTTTGTATTTGAACGTTATCGATTAGCTAAAGCAGTGAAAACAGCGAAGAAATTACAACAAAAAGCGATTCTTCATCTTGAAGTAGAAACAGGAATGCATCGTACAGGTTTTGAATTAAAAAATATTCCTCGTGTAGCACAATTCTTAGTAAAAGAAAAGGAGAATATCTATTTCAAAGGTTTATGTACGCATTATGCAGGTGCAGAAAGCATATCCAATTATTATCGTGTTTCTCAACAAATCCAACAATTTAACAAAGCCGAAGCCATTTTAAACTCTTTTGGCATTCGACCCGAAATAAAACACTCCGCCTGTTCAGCAGCTTCAATGATGTTCCCAGAAACTCGAATGGATTTGGTTCGAATAGGAATTTTACAATATGGTTTGTGGCCTAGTCCTGAAGTTTTTGTAACTTACCTCAATACTAAAAAAACAAAAGAAGATCCCTTACATCGGGTAATTCGTTGGAAAACAGAAATAATGAGCGTTAAACGCGTAAAAACAGGTGAATTTGTAGGTTATGGAACCAGTTTTATGGCAACCGATGCTATGAAAATTGCGACTATTCCATTAGGCTATGCACACGGATATAGCCGTTCCTTAAGCAATCAAGGTCGTGTATTAGTACATGGAAAATCCTGCCGTGTGATAGGAACTGTTAATATGAATATGCTTACCATAGATGTTTCAGAATTGGAACATGTAAAAAAAGGAGACGAAGTTGTAGTCATCGGATCACAACAAAATGCTACGGTTACAGTAGCTTCTTTTAGCGATTATAGTAACCAATTAAATTATGAATTACTCACACGAATAGCAAAAACAATTCCACGTAAAATAATATAAAAATGGCTTTTTTAAAATTATACAAACAAAAGTTACAGGAAAACTACATATTTTTAGATACTATTTTTAAAGAAAGAAATATTCAATGGGGTGTTGTTACCAAATTACTCTGCGGCAATACTATTTATTTAAAAGAAATTATAGCCCTTGGTGTTACAGAAATGCACGATTCCAGAATTAGTAATTTAAAAAAAATAAAAAAACTCAATCCATCCATTCAGACAGTATATATTAAACCCCCTTCCAAAAGAAATATTGAAAGTATTGTCAAATTTGCCGATGTAAGTTTCAATACGGAAATATATACCATCCAAATGATTTCTGAAGAAGCTAAGAAACAAAATAAGGTTCACGGAATCATTATTATGATTGAAATGGGCGACTTAAGAGAAGGTGTTTTAGGTGAAGAACTACTAAGCTTTTACGAACAAGTGTTTAGTTTACCACACATTGAAATTAGAGGTATTGGTACCAATTTAAATTGTTTAAGCGGTGTAATGCCTACTCAAGACAAATTAATCCAATTAAGCTTATACAAACAATTAATTGAAGCTAAATTTAATGTTACTATTCCTTGGGTTTCAGGTGGTACTTCGGTAGCGGTTCCCTTAATGTTGAAAAATGCACGACCTATGGCAGTAAATCATTTTAGAATTGGTGAAGCTTTATTTTTTGGTAAAGATTTGTTTACCAATGAAACCATCACAGGTTTACATAATGATGTATTTATGCTTTATGCAGAAATTATTGAAATTACGGAAAAAGCGAATAATCCAATCGGTGAACTAGGTGAAAATGTGGCTGGAAACACCTATGAAATGGATGAAAATGTCGATTTGAGTGAAACTTCTTTACGAGCTATTTTAGACTTTGGGTTACTTGATATGCAACCCCAATATTTATCTCCAATAGATGAAACAATTGCTATTATTGACTCCAGTTCAGACATGACTGTTATAGATATTACTAGCAGTACTAAAAATTATAAAGTAGGCGATGTGGTTGCTTTTAAATTACAGTACATGGGTGCTTTATACCTTTTAAATTCAGATTATATTGAAAAAATAGTAGAATAAAAAAAGTCCTAAGTTGATCTTAGGACTTTTTTTTATTTTATAAATTAAGATTATTGCTTTTTAAAATTAGCAATACCTTCTTCTAACCAAGTTTTGTATTCTTCAATATCTGGTGTATAACCAACAGGTTCATTTAAATCTTTTCCTTCATTATCCAACACAACATAATAGGGTTGAGAATTAATATTATATCGTTCAATTTGAAATTCTCTCCATTTTTTACCAATGGTTTTTACTTCATTTCCAGATATTTTAGAAATATAAATTTCTTCCGTTGGTAGTTCACGTTGATCATCACCATACAAAGAAATTAAAACAATTTCATTCTTAAGTATTTTAAATATTGCTGGGTCTGACCAAACATTTTCTTCCATTTTTCTACAATTAGCACATGCATGTCCCGTAAAATCTAATAAAACAGGTTTGTTTACTTTTTTTGCATAGGCAATCCCTTCTTCATAATCATGAAAAGCCATCAAACCTAATGGGCCTTTATGTACATTTTCTGTAGTTTTTTCTTTAGAAAAATCGGCTATTATAACTTCATTTTTAAAACCAACACCATCAGGACTTTCACTATAGGTCATTGGAGGTGTATAACCACTTAAAATTTTCAAAGGTGCCCCCCATAATCCTGGAATTAGGTAAATCGTAAAAGTACTAACTAACAAAGCCATAAACAATCTACCAACTGAAATATGATTTTGAGGAGTATCATGAGGCAAAGTTAGTTTGCCCAATAAATAAAACGCCCATGTACCAAATACAGCTATCCAAATCGCTAAGAAAACTTCTCTTTCTAACAAATGCATTTGTAAGACTAAATCTGCATTAGATAAAAATTTAAATGCAAATGCTAATTCCAAAAACCCTAATGACACTTTAATAGTATTTAACCATCCTCCAGACTTAGGCAGTGAATTCATCCAACCCGGAAACATAGCAAATAACATAAAAGGTAAAGCAATAGCAAAAGAAAAACCAAACATTCCAACTATAGGACCAATACCTCCTTGTCTAGCAGATTCTCCTAAAAGAGAACCAACTATAGGGCCCGTACAAGAGAATGAAACTACAGCTAATGCTAATGCCATGAAAAATATTCCTACTATTCCACCCCTATCTGCTTGTCTATCAATTTTGTTTAACAAAGAATTTGGCAAAACGATTTCAAAAGCACCTAGAAATGAGGCTGCAAATATTATTAATATAACAAAAAAGATTAAATTAAACCATACATTAGTCGAAAGTGCATTTAGGGAATCGATTCCAAAAATAGCAGTAATGATTAAACCTAAGCCAACATAAATGATAATAATTGAAATTCCATAAACAATCGCATTTCTTATACCTTGAGCTCTATTCTTACTCTGTTTTGTAAAAAAACTAACCGTCATTGGAATCATTGGAAAAACGCATGGAGTTAATAAGGCTGCAAAACCACCTAAAAAGGATAAAATGAAAATCGTCCATAAATCTTTTTTCTTATCCTCTTTTTCATGCTTATTAGTGGTTTTGATCAACTGAGAATGAGAAGATTGAACAGAATCTTTTTCTTCAGCAGCAATCACTTCCGAAACTATTTCTTTTAAAGAATCAACATCTTCAGCACTTACAACTACTTCTTTTACTATTGGAGCTTCAGTTGATATTTTATCTTCAATTTTAACATCAACTTGTTTCGTATTTACTTGTTTTTCCTCAATTTTTATGGTTGGTAATGTAAAGATTAAAACATCATCTTCTTGCACACATCTTCCATCAATACAGGTTTGCCCTTCTAAAGCAACTTTAATCTCTTTCAAATTGGGATTGGTTACTTTTATAAGTTGTTTGAATTGAGCGGTATTTGTAAAGAAATACTCCTCCACTTCAAAAACATCGCTGTATTCTTTTTGATAATTGCCTTGTTTGGTTTTCCCAATAAGTTCATAGTCTTTTCCTGCATTTTTAAAAGTAAAAACTAAAGGTTGTGAACCTCCATCTGGTGTATTTAAAGCATATAAATGCCATCCAAAATCTATTTGGGCATCCATAACCAGTTCAAATTCGGTATTGGATTTTTGAATCAATTTGGTTTTCCATTTTACGATATCGACAATTTGGGACTGTCCTAAAAATGAAAATAAAAATGCGAAAGCAACAAGTAATTTTTTCATTATTTTAATTCTATTTTTACTATTTCTTTTGTTTCAGAATGGGCTAAAAAACGTTGATCTGCTCGTTTACCAATTACCCAAACAATCTCATTATTTGAAGTGAGCAACCATTGTTTTTCTTTATCTAACAATGAATATTTTTCATCTTTAAAATATTTACTTAACTTCTTCTTTCCCTTCATTCCAGAAGGATAAAAATAATCACCTTCCTGCTTTTTACGTAGTACAAGTGGAAACGATAATTTATTTTGGTCTACAAAGATACTATTGTTAGTTGGTTCTAAAATGTCATCTGTCTGACAAAGGGACACATTTAAGGGAAATTTAAGATTTTTAGAATCTTTTTCAATGAAATAGACCTTTTCATGTTCCTCTTTATTTTTTGGTAAAAGCAAAAGAAAATCTCTATCCTTTAAAAGCAAATGAGTTGCAGAAAAAATCTGTTTACCCGATTGTGCTGCTACCAAATTATAAATATCTTCCCAAGCGGTAAAACCATATTCTTTTAGCCATTGGTACAAATACGCTTTATAGTGTGTATATTGTAGTAACTTTTCACAATCAATTTTTATCGTTTTATTTTCAAGTAACGCTACTTTTTCAAAAACTATTGCACTAGATTCGGTAATCAAATCTGAAGCTTGCTGTAAATTTGAAATTGTATTTTGAAAGCTAGTTAAAAAACTAGGGTTTAATTCTTTTAAAACGGGTATAATCTTGTGTCTTATTTTATTTCTAACATATTTATCGGAAGCATTACTAGCATCTTCTCTCCAAGTAATGTTATTTTCTTTAGCATACGTTTCAATTTCTGTTCTTGAAATAGATAATAATGGACGAATAACTTTCTCATTTTGGGCAGGAATACCCAATAAACCATGCAATCCAGTTCCTCTAGATAAATGTATTAAAAAAGTTTCTACTTGATCATCCAGATGATGCGCTGTTACTATATAATCATAATTTTCTTGAGTCAACAATTCATGAAACCAATCGTAACGCAATTTTCTCGCAGCTACTTGGATAGAAACTTTGTGTTTTGTAGCATAGGTTTCTGTAGCAAATGATTGCAAAAAAAAGGGAACTTGTAACGCATTAGTTTGTTCTTCCACAAAAATAGCATCGGCATCACTATCATCGCCTCTTAATTGAAAATTACAATGGGCAACACCAATTTCTAAAGACATTTTTTTTAAAACAGATAGTAAAACCATACTATCGATACCACCACTAACTGCCAAAAGCAGTTTCTTCCCTTGTGTAAAAGAAAAATGTTCTTCAAAATGTTTCTGGATTTTTTGTAGCATAGCCAAAAATAAGAAATTAATTGCTTTGCAAAACCTCAAACATGGCCTTCGCTTTTAACAAACATTCTTCATATTCATTTTCTGGAATGGATTGTGCAGTGATAGCACTACCAACAGAAAATGAGAGGTATTGCTTCTTCGCATCATATAAAATACTACGAATAACTACATTAAAATCAAAATCTCCTGTAGGTGTAAAATAACCTACTGCTCCACTGTACAACCCTCTTTTAGTTACTTCTAATTCTTCTATAATTTTCATGGCAGAAATTTTAGGTGCTCCCGTCATGCTTCCCATAGGAAAAGTGGTCTTAATAATTTCAACTGGTGAAACAGAATGTTCCACTTTAGAAATTATGGTAGAAATCATTTGATGCACTTGCTTAAAAGTATACACTTTACATAATTCTTCTACAACAACTGAACCCTTTGTAGCGGTATGAGATAAATCATTACGAACTAAATCGACAATCATAATATTCTCGCTACGCTCTTTTTCGCTATTCATTAATTCTTTCTTCAAAAAAGCATCTTGTTCTACATCAAAACTTCTTCTTGCTGTACCTTTTATAGGCTGAGAAATTACTTTTTCACCAACTTTCTTCAAATATCGTTCTGGTGAAGCCGAAAGTAAATACTGGTCCTTATTTTTAAAAAAAGTGGCAAAAGGAGGTTCGGAAATGGCATTTAATTTTTCATAAACGATTATAGGATCGATTGGTGCCTTTTCAGCATAAAATTCCATACAAAAATTAGCTTCGTAAATAGACCCTAAATGAATGTAATCTAACATTTTTTGTATTTTTTGAAGGTAACTCTCTTTAGAAACGCGCTGTTGAATAATTGGTTTAACTGCATTCGAAAGTGAAGCAAGAATATTACTAGTTGAAATTGTTTCAAAATCTTCTTCTACTTCATCATCACAAAGATTTAAATAGTGTATAGACAATTCATTACCTTTTAGAAAAAAAATTTTTTTAGGTTGAAAAAAAAACAAATCTGGAAAGTCTAAACCATCAAAATTATGAGATTGCAAATCTTCTGTATCATTCTTTAAGTCATAGGAAAGATAACCAAATAACCAATCTTTAGTATGTGATTGATATTGATACAAATCTTCAAACGCATTTTGATAATCTGTAGTAATAGAAGTAAAAGCATCAACAGCAACAATACAATCATAAGAACTATAGGCTTGTTGATACTCATTGGAATCCAAAAAAACAACTTCTCTAAATTGGTTTGTCCAATGTAGAAGTTGGCTTTTAAATTCAATAGGTTTTGAAATATGTTTTGTAATAGCTGTTCTCAATTGTAAATCATAACTTGAAGTTCCAAAATTACAATTAAAAAAGAATCTACTTGATAAATTCTACAATTAAGTTACATCCATTAGCCAATAAAACCGTATTTGAGTCAGATAAATTAGAATAAACACCTATGGCTTGATAGGCATTTAAATTGACTAATTTAACAATAGAAATTGTTTTGGTTTCACCATTTGAAACAGATGTATATGTTCTTGATCCTGCAACTTCAGAACCATAAATTCCTAAATAAAATTCTGGATTAATAACACTTCCAGAATTTTTTCTGAGAGAAATTGTATACGAAATACGATACAACCCAGTATTTTGCACTTGAATATTGGTACTATTCAATGTAACTCCAAAACTTACACCATTTACTCCCATGGTAACTGCACCTGAATTTAAAGTCGCATTAGAATTACTGTAAATTTCTCCATAATATTTTTTAGCATTTAAATCGGTCCAAGTTGCTTTTCCATTGGTATCAGACACTAAAACTTTACCATTGGCTTGGTTACCATCTACAATTTTCACGCTACCTACAATATGTAATCTTTCATCGGGAGTATTAGTACCAATACCTATTTTATTATTAGCATTACTGGAATTTCCTAACACAATAGAATTAGCTTGAGTAGCTGTAGCTTGATATCCAATAGCTGTTGCGTTTTGACCACTTGAATTCGCTTGTGTTCCAAGAGCAGTAGCTTGTTCACCAGAAGCTACTGAAGCATTTCCTAGTGCTAATGCATTATTGTTTGAGGTTGTTGCACCCACACCAATTGAAATCGAACGATATCCAGAAGCTACAGCAGTACGACCTAGGGCTACCGTTTCATTATTGCTAGCCAAAGCATTAATTCCCATTGCAAAAGATTGATACCCACTTCCATTCGCAGCATTTCCAATAGCCACAGCTTCATTCGAATTTGTAGCCGTGGCATTTGTACCAATAGCTATCGAATTATCATTATGTGAAGCAGCTCCTCTTCCTAGAGCTACACCTCCATTTGGATGAAACTTTCCAAAAGCATTATTATTTACTTTGAAAGCTAACGAATTATAATTATTAGTTCCCAAATATTCATTACCAGTAGTAAGAGTATTACCTGTTAAACTCCAAGCATCCGTTGAAACTCCAGCTGAAGCAGTTGCTTTGTCTAATCTTTTCCAAATTCCATCCCAATAATAAAATCCAGGTGTTACATCTGAAACTGTAGCGGTATTGTATATTAGTAAACTTACAGCAGGATTTAAAATAGTAGCTACATCTGTTGTAGATTGTAACGTAATTCTAGGTATAAGTAATCCAGAATTTGCACTTTTTATTTCTAAAGCAGAAGATGGAGATGGAGATGTAGTTCCAATTCCTACTTGTGCATGTACAAAAAATGAAAAACTTGATGCAATGGTTAATAGCATTCTTTTTTTCATATAAAATAAAATAGGTTAATAGCGGCACAAAAGTACAAGATTAAAATTATGATAAAGAATTAATTAACGTTATTTTATAGAATCGATTTTTCAAAATGATCTATTTATTTTCAAAATAATAAAATATTAAAAAAAAATAAAGAAAACGATTTTTATAACCCTAATAAATTATGAATATGGTAAAATATAATTTAAAAATTATCAAATCTGAAAATCAAACGTTTTCGCAAGAAAAGGTCAAAAAAAAGGTCATTATTTGTTATATTTGCCTCACTAAAAATTAATTAAAATAAAAACATAATTCATGTCAAACCAACCAAGAATCATTTATACGATTACTGACGAGGCTCCTATGCTGGCAACTCATTCTTTTTTGCCTATAGTTAAAGCCTTTTCAAAACCGGCAAATATTACTTTGGAAACAAGAGATATTTCTTTAGCTGGAAGAATATTAGCCAATTTTCCTGAGTTTTTAAAAGACAATCAAAAAATAGCAGATGCCTTAACCGAATTAGGCCAATTAGCAACAACACCGGAAGCGAATATTATTAAGCTTCCAAACATTTCTGCCTCTGTACCACAATTAAAAGAAGCTATTGCGGAATTGCAATCACAAGGTTTTACTATTCCGAATTATCCAGAAGAACCTCAAAATGAAGAAGAAAAAACAATAAAGGCAAAATATGCTAAAGTATTAGGTTCTGCTGTAAACCCAGTACTTCGCGAAGGAAATTCAGATCGTAGAGCTCCAAAAGCCGTTAAAAATTATGCAAAAGCGCATCCACACAGTATGGGTGCTTGGTCTAAAGATTCAAAATCACATGTTTCTCACATGAACTCAGGTGATTTTTACGGTACCGAAAAATCAATAACGGTTGCTGAAGCTGGAAGTTTTACTATTGAATTTACAAATACTGCAGGTAATACTACCGTATTAAAATCGAGTTCACCATTAAAAGCGGAAGAAATTATCGATACTTCTGTAATGAACATGAAACAATTAAAATCATTTATTGCAGAACAAGTAGCTGATGCAAAAGCAAAAGGAGTCTTATTTTCTGTTCATTTAAAAGCGACAATGATGAAGGTATCTGATCCCTTATTATTTGGCGCTTTTGTAGAAGTATATTTCAAAGATGTTTTCGCAAAATATGCAAGCCTTTTTGAAGCATTAGGAATAGACACTCGAAACGGATTAGGAGATGTTTATGCAAAAATTCAAGGACATCCCCAACAAGCAGAAGTGGAAGCGGCATTAAAAACAGCTATGGAAAATGGTCCTGCTTTAGCAATGGTAAATTCGGATAAAGGAATAACTAATTTACATGTTCCTTCTGATGTAATTATCGACGCCTCTATGCCTGCTATGATTCGTAATTCGGGTCAAATGTGGAATGCAGAAGGAAAATCACAAGATACTAAAGCAATTATTCCAGATCGTTGTTATGCTGGAATTTATCAAGCTACTATTGATTTTTGTAAAAAGAATGGTGCTTTAGACCCAAAAACAATGGGAAGTGTTCCAAATGTGGGTTTAATGGCCCAAAAAGCAGAAGAGTATGGCTCACATGACAAGACATTCCAAATGACAGAAAATGGAATTGTGACGGTTAAAGATGCCAATGGAACTGTTTTAATGGAGCAAAAAGTAGAAAAAGATGACATTTTCAGAATGTGTCAAGTAAAAGATGCCCCTATTCAAGATTGGGTAAAATTAGCGGTTAATCGTGCTAGAGCTACTGGTGTTCCTGCTGTTTTTTGGTTGGATGACCAAAGAGCACATGATCGTGAATTGATTAAAAAAGTAAAATCTTATTTAAATAATTACGACACTTCTGGATTAGATATTCGCATCATGAATCCTGTTGAAGCCACTCAATTTTCATTAGAAAGAATTGTAAAAGGTTTAGATACTATCTCTGTAACTGGTAATGTTTTAAGAGATTACTTAACCGATTTATTTCCTATTTTAGAAGTAGGTACTTCAGCAAAAATGTTATCTATTGTTCCGTTAATGAACGGTGGTGGTTTATTTGAAACAGGTGCTGGTGGTTCAGCTCCAAAGCATGTGGAACAATTTATTGAAGAAGGTTATTTACGTTGGGATTCTCTTGGAGAGTTCTTAGCATTAGGAGTTTCTTACGAACATTTAGGAAATGTTTTCAATAATCCAAAGGCTTTAGTTTTATCAGAAACATTAGATGAAGCTACTGAAAAATTCTTAGAGACGGACAAATCACCGGCTAGAAAAATTGGAAGTATCGACAATAGAGGTTCTCATTTTTATTTAGCTTTATATTGGGCAAATGCTTTGGCAAACCAAAATAAAGATGCAGAATTAAAAGCTATTTTCACTCCTATTGCTACAGAATTAAATACAAATGAAGCTAAAATTAATGAGGAATTAATTGCTGCTCAAGGTAAACCACAAGCAATTGGTGGTTATTATCATCCCAATTTTGAAGCTACCGATAAAGCAATGCGTCCAAGTGC
>NZ_JAMXLB010000001.1:2980128-3116693 GCF_024054195.1 Flavobacterium sp. NRK F7
TTTTTTTTATAATAAACTAAATTGTGTACTTTCTATCCTTATTACTTATTTTTTTTCTCCTCAATTGGTTTAATATATTCAATGGTAAATTTAGCAGCAACACCCGTATTCAAACTCCAATCATTATTGGTTAATAAGTTTCCATTACCATCATAAATGGCAAAATTAGCGGTATTTGGTCCAGCAAGACCTTGATTTAAAGCCAATATGTCTAAATAATTATCACCTTCTCTTAAATCCACATAGGTTGTTTTATAACTAGTATCTAGAAGTAAACTGGTAACAACCGTGATATTGTTTACTAAAATTTGGACTTTGTCTCCATCAGGGTCAGCATAGTCTCGTGTCATAATTTTTATAATAGGCGTAGAAACTTTGTACTTTCCAAAAAAAACATCTTCCCAATTTCCTTCTTTGGCTATTTCTTTATTGAGTTTATCTCTAATTTCATCTCCTGGATTGATAAATTTCTTATCATTATTTAATTCTAACACACTTTTCTTAGGTGTTGTGTTATTTAAATCAGAGTATTTTTTTAAATAATTATCATCTTTATCTAAAATACTTTTATACTGTAAAGAAGGTAATGATGAAGGTGAGGTACTAGAAGGGTTTGAATCAAAAGGATTATTAAGTTGTAAATTAAACGCTTGTTTCTTCTTATCAACTTGCGCCTGTAAGCTGAGAGAAAATAAGACACATACTATTACTAACTTTTTCATCACAAAATTCTTTTTCAACAAACGTATTATTTACAAACTAATTTAGCATGACAATTAACCATACATTAACAGATTTTATACTAAAAGTACAAAAAAAAATATTCAATTTTGTAAAACAAAAATCATACCATGGGCAAATCTATGAAATTAGTTTTACTATTTTTCTCCTTCTTCTTTTTTAATAGTGTTTCTTCACAAGAAAAATTTTCCTTAAACGGCACCGTTTCAGACATAAGTACCAATGAAACATTAATAGGTGTTACTGTAATTATTGAAGAATTAAAAACAGGAACAACAACCAACGAATATGGTTTTTATTCTATTACGCTTCCCAAAGGAAATTATACGGTTCGCTACACCTATATCGGTTTTCAAGACATCGTTGAACAAATTAACTTAACAGAAAACATTCGTAAAAATATAAGTCTTAAAGAAACGGACTATCAATTAGATGAAATTATAGTTTCGGAAAACATTGAAAAACCGAATATAGAAAAACCAGAAATGAGTGTGAACAAAATTTCGGTAAATACAATTAAAAAACTACCCGTAGTACTTGGGGAAACCGATATCTTAAAATCCATTTTAACATTACCAGGTGTAACCAATGCTGGTGAAGGACAATCGGGTTTTAATGTGAGAGGTGGTGCTGCCGATCAAAATCTAATTTTATTAGATGAAGCTACAATTTATAATTCGTCACACTTATTTGGTTTCTTTTCTGTTTTTAATGCCGATGCGATAAAAGATTTAAAATTATATAAAGGCGGAGTTCCTGCTCGATTTGGTGGACGAGTGGCTTCCGTTTTAGATATCTATCAAAAAGATGGTAACAGTACTGGTTTTCATGTTAATGGTGGAATTGGGCTTATCTCCAGTAGAATCTTAGCGGAAGGTCCCATTGTAAAAGATAAAGGTTCGTTTTTAGTAGCAGGCAGAAGTTCATATGCACATTTATTCTTAAAACTAACGGATAATGAGAATTCTGCTTATTTCTATGATTTGAATACGAAATTAAGTTACAAACTAAACGATAATAATAATTTATACCTATCTGGTTATTTTGGAAGAGACGTTTTTAGTCTAAACAAAAGCTTTGTAAACACCTATGGTAACTCGGTGTTAAATTTACGTTGGAACCACTTATATAACGATAAATTATTTTCAAATCTATCTCTTATATATAGTGATTATTATTACGGATTAACTCTAGATTTTGTAGGATTTAATTGGGATAGTGGCATTAAAAATTACAATATAAAATATGATTTCAAACATTATTTAAACGATAAGACAAAAATGACGTATGGTTTAAATGCAGTATATTATGATTTCAATCCAGGCAAAATTGAACCCAATAATGACGAATCTTCTATAAATCCAGATCAATTAGATAAAAAATATGCCTTTGAACCTGCTTTTTATATCGATGCTGAACAAAAGCTTTCAGAAAAATTTTCTATTAATTATGGCTTGAGATATAGTCTTTTCTATCGTTTAGGCTCACAAGAAATAAATGTATACGCAAATAATGAAGCAGTTTCCTATGATAATGAGTTAAAAATATATGAAAAAGCAACTCCAATAGGCACTAAAAAATATGGCACTAATGAAGTGATTGCCAATTTTAGCAATTTAGAACCTCGTTTTTCTATGGCTTACATTATTAACAAAGAGCAATCGGTTAAGGCCAGTTATAATCGAATGACACAGTATTTACATCTTATTTCCAATACACAATCTCCTACTCCTCTAGATGTTTGGGCTCCAAGTGATGCTTTTTTAAAACCTCAAATTTTGGATCAATTTGCCATTGGTTACCAAAAAAACACAAAAAACGGCAAATACTCTTTTGAAGTTGAATCCTTCTATAAATATGTAAAAAATCGTTTAGACTATATTGATGGAGCTGATTTAATAGCTAATAATGCGATTGAACAAGTGGTTTTAGCGGGAAAATCAAGAGCATACGGTTTGGAAATTTTAGCTCGAAAAAATGAAGGTAAGTTAAACGGATGGATTTCTTACACCCTTTCAAGATCGGAGCAAAAAACGCAAGGACGCACTGCTGAAGAAACGGGAATCAATAATGGAAATTGGTACAAGACTGGTTGGGACAAAACGCACAATTTATCTGTTACGGGTGTATATGAATTAAATGAAAAATGGAGTTTTGGAAGCATTTTTTCTTTACAAACTGGACAACCTGTAACCTATCCTAACGGACAATATATATATCAAGGAATTTCAGTACCTAGTTATGGCGCAAGAAATGCGAATAATCTACCTGCTTATCATCGCTTAGATATTTCTGCAACCTTAACGCCTAGAAATAATGCGAATAAAAAATGGAAAGGAGAATGGGTATTTGGTATTTACAATGTATATAGCAGAAAAAATGCCGCCTCCATTAGTTTTAGACAAAATGCAGATTCAGGAAATAATGAAGCGGTTCGCTTATCTATATTCGGGATTGTACCGAGTGTAACATATAATTTTAAATTTTAAAAACATGGTACGAATTATTCTAAAATTATCACTTCTACTTATAACTTTAGTATCGATGCTTTCTTGTGAAGATGTAGTTGATATTGATTTAGATACGGCAGCACCAAAATTAGTAATTGATGCCTCAATTAAATGGCAAAAAGGAACTGCAGGAAACGAACAAATCATTCGATTGTCCACTACTGGGGATTTTTACCAAAATGGAACTCCAATAGCTTCAGGTGCCACTGTTTTTATAACCCAGGGTAGTGAAACCTATACTTTTGTTGAAAATATAGGGACAAATACTTATACCTGCTCTAATTTCAATCCTATTTTAAATGAAACCTATACGCTAACTGTAATTTATAAGGGTGAAACCTATATTGGTACAGAAACTTTATATCCAACACCAGATATTGACAATATTGAACAAACCGTTACTACAGGTTTTGGAGGAGAAGAAAACACACAAGTAAAATTCTTTTTTCAAGATGATGGATCACAAGATAATTTCTATCTAATTGGTTTTAAAAATAGTCTCGTTGCCTTTCCAGAATATGGTGTTGTAGATGACGAATTTTTTCAAGGAAATCAAATGTTTGGACTTTATATAGACGAATTAGAAACCAATGATCAATTGCTTTTATCACTACAAGGTGTATCCTCAAGATATGCCAATTATATGGATAAATTATTAAATATTGCAGGTACAGACGGAGGTAATCCCTTTACTACAGCTCCAGCAACTTTAAGAGGAAATATGGTCAATCAAACCAATCCAAATAATTTCCCGTATGGCTATTTTAGTTTAGGTGAAGTAGATATAGAAAATTATACCATTCAATAAAAGATCATTTCTTATATTCGTACTTTAATATAAACCCATTTTATGTCCTCACACCATATTGTTAGAGATGATCAAGAACCTGCATTAATCATTGCAAATGGTGCTTCTTGTAGTGAAGAATTGTTAGGACAATTACTAGAATGGTCTCCTTTGGTAATTGTATTAGATTCAGCCATTGATCGTGTATTGGAATTAGGGATAAAAGTAGATATTCTATTAGGTGATTTCGATCGTGATTTTAATGCTGAATATTATAAAGAAAGTCAATATCCTATTGAAATTATTCACACGCCCAATCAAGACAAAACTGATTTGGAAAAAGCATTTGATTATTTAATTGAACGAGGTATTCCAGCTGTTAATGTAGTTTGGGCAACCGGAAAAAGAGCGGATCATACCATTACGAATGTTACAAATATTGTGCGCTTTAGAAATACATTAAAAATTGTAATTTTAGACGACCATTCCAAAATTTTCTTACTTCCAAATAAGTTCGAAAAGTGGTACCCAAAAAACACACCACTATCATTAATTCCTATAGGTGAAGTTTCTGGAATTTCATCTAAAAATTTATTTTATCCCTTACAAAATGACACTTTAACGATTGGATACCGAACGGGAAGTAGCAATCATGTTAGCGAAGATGGTATTGTAATCATAGAACATCTAAAAGGAGATTTATTATTAATGGAATGTTGGGATTAAAACTTTTAGAAATAATCCCAAAAATCATTACTCAATAATTATTTTCTTTCTTATTGTTGCTCCTTCAAAAGATAATTGCACCAAATAAATACCTCTGTTTAAATGACTTATATTTATATTTACAAGTTGTTTAGGCGACTGAATCAAATTATTAAAAACTTTTTTTCCATATACATCCAAAATTTCAATTTCATATTCCTTTGCAGGTAATATCCCAAAATCAATATATAAATTATCTTTTACAGGATTTGGAAAAAAACGAATAGAAGCAATATTAGTAAAAGCAGTCTCATCTAAGGTTGTTGCTGCAACTGCAAAATGCATCATAGCTCCTGTAGCAGCTTTGGCAACATTATAATTATATACAGGATCCATATTGATTAACAAATCGGTAGCAGAATGTTTATGAGAAGTTTCATTCGTTTCAAAAAAACCAGTAATCACTTCATTATTATCTTCAAAAGGCATATAATCTGATGCATATGCATAGGATAAATAAGTATTTAAAGGAGAATATAATCCTACACATGTTATCAATTCGTTAGTAATGGTATTTGATGCTGCATTATTGGTGGTTGGCGTACCTGTATCTCTTTCACAAGTAATGGTATTATTCGTCATTCCTGCCACTCCTCCTACTTCATCTAAATTAAAAACCAATTTGATATCTAATTTAGGATTGGTTGCATTAACAACAGCATTTACATAATGTTGACTACCTACTAATCCATCTTCTTCTCCACTAAAATTGATAAATTTGATGGAATATTCTGTTGGTATATTTTGAAGTAATCGAGCTACTTCCAATATAGTCGCAATACCACTTCCATTATCATTTGTTCCAGTACCAACAATAGAATCGTAATGACCACAAATAATAACAAAAGTATTCGGATAAAGAGTTCCTACTTTTGTCACAACAAGATTTTTACACGTATAACCTCCATTAATAAAGGTATCTTCCTGAAATTGTGCATTTGTATAGCCAAATCCTAAGTATTTATTTCGTAACCAATTGTAAGTGTCTTCCAACGGTTGCGTTCCTCTTCTTTTCACTCCTAAATTCTCAAATTCGGTTAAATAAGTCGTAATATTAGTTTGAGAAACTTGATTGGAAACATCAGCATAATATTGAATATAAGACTGTGATGAGGCCATACTAGCAAGAAAGAATCCTGCTATTAAAAAGATAGATTTAATTTTCATGTTTTGTTTATGTTTGTAAAAACAATAATACTAAAATAGTAGAAATTATACAATGAAAAATACATTTACAACGTATTTCTATGGATTAATAACATCTACCGCTTGATAAAATCGTTTGGTATAATGAGAAGAATTTAATTCACTAATGGTCACTTTCATTGCCTTTCCTGAAGAAGCATGAATAAATTTAGAATTTTTTCCATTTGCTTCACACACGATACCTACATGACCAATTGAAGTACTATCTTGATATCCTGTAAAAACCAAAACATCACCTAAAGCAATGTCTTCGATTGAAATTGGTTTTCCAAAATCTTTAAAACCACTTGAACTTCTGGGTACTTGAATGTCAAAATTTTTAAAAACATAATTCACAAACCCAGAACAATCAAAACCTTTTTTGGGATCTTGGGAAGAATATACATAAGGTACATCTATAAAGGTTTTGGCAAAATTAACCAAAGCTTCTCGACTGGTTTCCTGACTAAGTTCCTCTTCTATAGTTTCCTCTTTGGGAGATACTATTTTCGTTTTATCCTCTTCAATTACAAAAGTTACTGTTTTTGGTTTTGATTCCTCTACCCAATCTTTTTCCTTATTTTCAAAACATTGAAAACTCAACAAAATAGAGGCTATTACGACTAAAAAATTCAATTTCATGGCATTCATTTTTGGATACAATCAAAAATAACGATTTCAAATTTGAATTTTGTTAAAATAAAATAAAAGCATACAATTCATTATCTTTGTTATTAAGATTGTATATAAAAATATTTTTAATTACACTATTTTAGAAAACACCACTGCAAAAAAAAACATACATGAAATTTGAAGTCGTATCGGATTATCAACCAACCGGAGATCAACCACAAGCCATTGAAAAATTAGCAAAAGGAATTATCAGTGGAGAAAAATATCAAACCCTTTTAGGAGTTACCGGTTCGGGAAAAACGTTTACGGTAGCCAATGTCGTTCAAGAAGTACAAAAACCTACCTTAGTTTTGGCACATAATAAAACATTGGCCGCCCAATTGTACTCTGAATTCAAACAGTTTTTTCCAAATAATTCCGTCCAATACTTTGTTTCTTACTACGACTATTATCAGCCTGAAGCTTTTATTCCAGTAACAGGAACCTATATAGAAAAGGATTTGTCTATTAATGAGGAGTTAGAAAAGCTGCGTTTAAGTACTACTTCTGCCCTACTTTCAGGCCGAAGAGACATTATTGTTATTTCATCCGTTTCTTGTTTGTATGGTATAGGTAACCCTGTGGAATTTCAAAAAAATGTAGTTAGTATTGAAAGGGATCAAGTGATTTCTCGTACCAAATTTTTACATCGTTTAGTACAAAGTTTATATGCGCGTACCGAAGGAGAATTTACTCCAGGAACTTTTCGTATTAAAGGAGATATCGTAGAAGTTTTTCCAAGCTACGCAGACGAACCTTTTCGCATTCATTTTTTTGGAGATGAAATTGAAGAAATTGAATCCTTTGATGCACGTTCGGCTCAGGTGATTGAAAAATATCAAAAACTGAATATTTATCCTGCAAATATGTTTGTAACTTCTCCAGATGTTTTGCAAAAAGCGATTTGGGAGATTCAACAAGACTTAGTAAAACAAGTCGATTATTTTAAAGAAATTGGTAAACACCTTGAAGCCAAACGCTTAGAAGAACGTACTAATTTTGATTTGGAAATGATTCGAGAATTAGGCTATTGTTCTGGAATTGAAAATTATTCCAGATATCTAGATGGTCGTGAAGCAGGCACAAGACCATTCTGTTTGCTCGATTACTTTCCAGATGATTATTTAATGGTGGTCGATGAAAGTCACGTTACTATTTCTCAAGTTCATGCCATGTATGGTGGTGATCGAAGTAGAAAAGAGAATTTAGTCGAATATGGTTTTAGATTACCCGCAGCAATGGATAATCGTCCCTTAAAATTTGAAGAGTTTGAAGCGCTTCAAAATCAAGTGGTATATGTTTCTGCAACTCCAGCCGATTATGAATTAGAAAAATCAGAAGGAATTTATGTGGAGCAAATTATTCGCCCAACGTGATTATTGGATCCCATCATTGAAATTCGCCCCAGCGCTAATCAAATTGATGATTTAATTGAAGAAATTCAAGTTCGCTGTGAAATTGACGAACGTGTTTTAGTGACTACTTTAACCAAAAGAATGGCAGAAGAATTAACAAAATACTTAACTAAAGTAGCTATTCGATGTCGTTACATTCATTCAGATGTAGACACTCTAGAACGTGTCGAAATTATGCAAGATTTGCGTAAAGGTTTGTTTGATGTATTAATTGGAGTTAATCTATTAAGAGAAGGTTTGGATTTGCCAGAAGTTTCATTAGTTGCCATTTTAGATGCTGACAAAGAAGGCTTTTTAAGAAGCCATCGTTCGTTAACTCAAACTGTAGGTAGAGCGGCTCGTAATGTGAATGGAAAAGCAATCATGTATGCCGATAAAATAACACAAAGCATGAAAAAAACAATTGATGAAACCAATTACAGAAGAGAAAAGCAGATGAATTATAATAAAGAGCATAATTTGGTTCCAAAAGCGCTAAATAAAAGTTTAGGTAATGCGCTTAGTGGCAATTCCATTTCTACTCATTATTATGAAAATTTAGAATATAAAGCGGCTGAATCAGAAAGCGAATACTTATCTAAACCTGAAATTGAAAAGAAAATTCGCGAAAAAAGAAAAGCAATGGAGAAAGCAGCCAAAGAACTTGATTTTATGCAAGCTGCTAAACTAAGAGATGAAATAAAAGTATTACAAGAAAAAATATAAGTATGCTATACAAAAAACTGTTTTTCATTTTTTTATTTTTAGTTTTCTTTACGAATGCACAAACAACAAATCCAAATTATGATGCTACATTAGCTGAGAAATTAAAAGCCGATGAGTATGGCATGAAATCCTATGTGTTTGTTGTTCTAAAAACCGGAAGCAATAGCACTACAGACAAAGATTTTATTGCTTCTTGTTTCAAAAGTCATATGGATAACATACGTCAAATGGTAAAAGATAAAAAATTAATCGTCGCTGGTCCTATGAATAAAAACGAGGCAAGCATAAGAGGTATCTTTATTTTAGATGTAGCCACTTTTGACGAAGCCAATACGCTACTTCAAAATGACAAAGCAATAAAAGAGCAACTATTTACAGTCGAACTTTATAATTGGTATGGCTCAGCAGCTTTATCTGAATACATTGAAATTTCGGACAAAATTTGGAAAATTAAACCTTAAAATAATGAAAACACAAGAAATTCTTCAGTTAAACGATGAAATAGAAATCATTGAAGCTATTGGAAGTATCATTTGGAACAAAAAAGACGAAGACGAAACTCTGACTGAGGGAGAAACGAATTTTGTCTTGATCGACATTTTTGAAGGCGCTATGAATGAAGGTGGTTTTTCATTCTTTTTTAGCAAAGAAGCTGGTGATTATGCGAAAGAAATAATGACTGCTTATCAAAAAATTGGTGCTCCTAAAACAGCACTGTTAATTTCTAAAGCTATCGGTTTGTTTGGGATGAATAAATATCACGAAGTTACTGAACCTAGAGTAAAAAGTATGGCCAAACTGGATGAAAAAGTATTTTCAGGTTGGGAAGATTTAGATGAACTTTTCTTCAATGAAGAACAAGAAGAAGATGTAGTGGCACTAATTATAAATTACATTAGAAGTAATCCAAACCAATTTAATTATCAATAAAATTTGTTAATAAAATCTTAAAATAAAGAAAAATTGCTAACTCATAAGTAAAATATTTTTCTACTTTTGCTTCTATAATTTCATAACTCATACACAATTCCCATTTAAATTAGGAATTCACTCCCTTTAAATCAAGCAAATAGGCAAAAAGCTTACGGGAATTGTGTTTTTTTTACCTTTAAATTTTTTATTTCCAAAATCTATTTCTTTCTTTATGACTCTTTTATTTACATGTAATGTCAAATTCAATTTCAACACTACAAGAAATAGGTCGCATTTTTCAAAAAGAAGAAAATAATTTTGCAGAACTATCGAATACCATATCCATTTTTAAAAATTTAGTTAATGAACTTTCAACTTTAGATTTAGAAAATGAAACGGCTCGAAAAAGTCTTTTTCTTACTAATGGAAAAGCTTTAGGTACTACTTGGGCAGCTTTATGTTTAGATGATGTTTTACGAACAAAGATGTTTATTAAGGGGGTTTTTAAAGCTATTGAACAATTACGAAAGAAAAGTACAAAACCCATTCACATTTTGTATGCTGGAACGGGACCTTATGCTACCTTATTATTACCCATTTTTGCCTCTTTTACTACTGAGGAAGTTCAGGCTACTGTAATTGAAATTAATACGGAAAGTTTTGAAAACATGAAACGTCTCATCAATAAATTAGGATTTGACCAATATATTCTAAGCTATGAAAATGAAGACGCGACTACTATTCGCCTAAAAAATCCAGAAACAATTGATATTGTTTTGAGTGAAACCTTACAATGTGGTTTAATCAAAGAGCAACAAATTCCTATAACTTTTAACTTATTACAACAAGTTCCAGAAAATACTATTTTAATTCCTCAAAGTTTAGCTTTAGACATTTGTTTACTTAATTATGCAGGTTTAAAAAACAGAACTGAAAATACTCCTGAAGAATCGTTCTGTTCTGTTTTGGAACGTGTAATTGAAATTACCAATAAGGCTGCTACACAATTTCAATTAGACTTAAATACTTCAGCAACTCAAATACTAGCGCAAAAACAAATTATGCTACCCATGGATAAAATGTCTTTATATGATAATGTAGCATTATTAACAAGAATTACCGTTTTTGAAAATGAAAAAATAGCCATCAATGAAAGTGGTTTAACGATTCCAATATTACTTAAAAAAGAAATTGATTTAAAAACAACACAAAAATTTACTATTCAATATAAAATAGATAAACAACCCGGTTATATCATTCTAAAAGATGAAATAATGTAACCTTCATTTTGTTACATAAGAATACGTTAAAGAAAAAAAATCAAAGTAAAATTGTTTAACTTTACGTTAAGCATTGGCAACATGAAATTGAAATATTTCTTTTTTTTATTTTCTGTAGGGATACATTTGGCTTTTACCCAAAAAACAAATGACAATTTGCCTATATTTTGGTTTACCAAAGCGCAAGAATTAGTAAATCATGAAACAAAATTGGATAGTGCTTACTACTACGGAACAAAAAGTTGGAAAGCCTTCGAATCTCAAAAAAAGGATTCTTTATCATTTCTAGCTACGAAACTATTGGTTCAAATAACTTCAAAAATACATCAAAACGAGAACGCTTATTACCTAAAGGTTATTCAAGAAAAAGCTAAAAAAACATCCAATAAGAAAATAGTAAGCAAGGTCTTCATGGAACTAGGAACCTATTACTATAATATTCAAAATGATGATTTAGCGATGCAATTTCGCTTAAAAGCAGATGAAATTAATACGGCTTACCAAATTAAAAATCGAACAGTGGTTTCTAATTTAACGGGAATCGCTCAATTATTAATTTTCTCAAAAAAAATATCTAATTCTAGAAATTTTGACAGAGCAGAAAAGTATGTTGTAAAAGCGTTACAAATAGCAGAAGAAATACAAAATGATACCGCAATAGGTGCCGTATATGAAAAATATGCGCATTTGCAAGCGATTAAACAAGAGTATGATCAAGCAAAAAAATATCTTTTTAAAGGTTTAAAAGCGTCTCAAAATGTAAAAGATACGCTTCGAGAATCGAGTATTTATTTGAGTTTGGCAAGAATTCAAGAAGCCAAAAAACAAAAAGATTCCGCTTTATTTTACTATCAAAAAAGGATAGCAATACTTAGAACATCCACACAAAAAAAAGAATTGGCATTTGCATACCTAAATATGGGGGAATTTCTTTTAGAAGAAGAGCGATTTCCAGAAGCAGTAGCTGTCTTAGAAAGGGCTCGAAATATCTTCAATGAAAAGGTGGATCAAAGAAACGAATTAGAAATCAAAACCTTAAAAACTTTAGCTAAAGCTTATTCGAAAAACAATCAACCCGTTCAAGCATATGCAACTTTATCTTTAGCTACCAAAAAAAATGATAGCACCATAATTGCACTGAATGATGCACAAGTATTAGAATTAGAAACGAAATATCAAACTGATAAAAAAGAACAAGCAATTAAACTTTTAGCTACCGAAAACAGATTAGAAAAAAACAAACTATATGCAGTAGGAAGTTTGATGTTGTTAGTGCTAATTTCAACATTATTTATAGGATATCATTATAAGAACAAAATTAAAACTGCTCAAAAAATTCAAGAACTTAACGAATTAAAATCGCGTTTTTTTACCAATATTTCTCATGAATTCAGAACGCCTTTAACACTTATAAAAAGTCCTTTGCAAAGTCTTCAAAATGAAATCAAAAAGAAAGATCAATTGGATAAATTAGAATTAATTGATCAAAATTCGAATCGAATGCTAGAATTAATCAATCAATTATTAGCGCTTTCAAAAATTGATTCTGGCAACCTTAAGTTACTTTTCAAAAAAGAAATTGTTATTGATTTCCTCCAAAATGTAATTGCACCCTTTCGCTTTGAAGCTAATGAAAAAAAGAAAAATTTTGAAGTCATTTTTACTGAAGACAGCAATTCTTATTATTTTGATAAGGATGTGTTAGAAAAAATAGTAAGTAATTTGTTGTCAAATGCTTTCAAATATACCTCAGAAAAAAATACTATAACTTTTGAAGCAATAATTAGTAATGAAATTCTAACACTAATTGTTTCCAATACAGGAACCCAAATTAAGCAAGAAGAATTGCCTCAATTATTTGAACGGTTTTATCAAAAAAAAGAAACTAATGTGGGTTTTGGTCTCGGTTTAACCTTGGTAAAAGAACTAGTCGATTTATATAAAGGTACAATACAAGTTCAGGTTCTCAAAGATACTTTAACATTCCAAGTTACCTTACCCTTACAGAAAGAACATGACAACGCTATTCTTATTGAAGAAAAAGAAATGTCACTACATCTTCACGAAAACACAACTGGATCGAATGTACCTTTACTTTTAATCGTAGAAGATAATGCAGACATTCGAAAATTACTGATTTCCGTTTTACAAGATTCTTATTCCATTTTAGAAGCAAAAGATGGAATTGAAGGTTTAGAAATTGCACAAAAAGAGATTCCAGATTGTATTATTTCTGATATTATGATGCCTAAATTAAGTGGTTATGAATTGACTCAAAAAATTAAATCAGATGAATTAACTTCATTTATACCTGTCATCTTACTCACTGCTGATGCCTCAGAAAAATCACAACTACAAGGTGTAAAAAGTGCTGCAGATGCTTTTTTAACAAAACCTTTTCACAATGAAATTTTAAGAGAGACAATAAGTCAAATCCTACTAGAACGCAAAAAGTTACAAGAACGTTACCGTCAAGAATTAATTCTAAAACCTACAGAAATTGTAATGGATTCGTACGATGAGAAATTCATTGCTCGTTTGGAAATAATTTTAGATAATAATCTATCCAATCCTGATTTTACAACTGAAGATTTTGCCAATGAAGCCAACATCAGCCGCATGCAATTACACCGAAAATTAAAATCTTTGTTTGGTGTTTCCGCAACAGAATTTATTCGAAATGAGCGCTTAAAACTAGCTTATGAATTGCTACAAAAACCTAACGTAACGGTTTCTGAAGTAGCGTATGCTGTAGGTTTTAATGAAATCACTTATTTTTCAAAATGTTTTAAAGACTATTTTTCAGTTCCACCTTCTTCTATTCAAAAACAGCCTTAATTCTTGTTTTAAAAATTTTAAATAAAGTTTGAATTTCTTTTAAACAAAGGAGTAAGAATACTATGTTACATCTATTCATGCTTTTGTTACATCTGTTCATTCATAAGTTTAGTATTGGGTTTACCTTTGATTGAAATCAATTAGCAATGTCGAAGAAGAGAAAATATTATTTTGAAGGACATTTAGAAAATCTTCCTTCTCAAAAGATTTATCTCAACATCAATTATCTTGAAAAAGGCAGGTACGAATTGCAAATTATTTACAAAAATAAAATCGTAAAAAAAACAACTTTTAAAAAATGAAACTATGAAAAAAATGAAAACCATATTGCTAAGTATGTGTTACTTAGCAATAGCTTGTAATTCAGATGATGACACAACAACTACTTCAATTGTAGATTTAAAAGCAGATGATATTACCTATGAAATGGTCTCACAAACCTCTGCCACAACTGGAGAAGTGAGAATTAGAGGGCATATAAAAAATATAGGGAATGCCAATTTCAATTCTTCCTTAGGGCAACAAGTGGCTTATCTAATTGAACGTCCTTTAGGCACTACAAATGAAACTACCATGGCAACTGCTAACTTACCAACTGTGATAAATGTAGACGGAGAAATTACGTTTAGCTATACTCGAAATTGGGACACTACTATCGAATTTCAAAATGACATTATACTAAGAATTAATTATGATCCCGATATTTTTATAGATGGTAATATCAATAATGATGATGCCAACATGAATAATAATACTTTGATAGTAGCAGGAAATACCATTAACTCTTTATTTTAAAAGTATGAAAAATATAGTAACTCGTTTCGCAATAGTAGTAGTTTTTATAATTACAATTTGTTGTAATAATGATGATGAAAGTCCGCAACCAGTAACCTTATCTCAAAGAGAAACATTACTTGCCATTTATAATGCAAACCCTGGAAACACCTTAGGTTGGGATACTACTGCAACAGAAATAACTTCCTGGGAACATGTAGGTGTAAACAGTGAAGGAAATGTAACCAGTCTAAACCTAATAGACAAAGGATTAACAACGATACCTTCTGCGATTGAATTTCTAACAGAACTTACTTATTTAGAACTGAGAAATAATGCTATCGAACAACTTCCTACAGAAATTGGCAATTTAAAAAAAGTCACTTATTTAGGATTAAACAACAATCATTTTACAAGTTTACCCACTACCCTTTCTCAGATGGAAAGTTTAGATCGCTTATTTATATATAATAATAGTTTAACCACTGTTCCTAATGAAATAGGGCAAGTAAGCACCTTAACGCGATTGGATTTTGGTGCGAATACAATTACCACAATTCCTTCTAGTATAGGACAATTAACACAATTAGATTATCTCAGTTTCTATTCTAATTCGTTAACCCAAGTTCCTTCGCAATTGAGTAATCTAACCCATTTAACAACTTTAGATGTTTCCGATAATTTTATCACTAGTATTCCACAAAGTGTTTGTGATTTAGAAACAACAGGAACCACCATCATAAAAGATGCAACAACTACTTGTAATTAACTCTAAAATGACATAAAAAATGGATTGTATTTTTAATTTACTTATTTTTATTTACCAATAAACCGTTCATTTAAAAAAACATATACGTTATGAAAAGACTTTTCTTATGTTGTTTTTGTTTAGGTTTGAGTTATATTCAAGCCCAAAACAATCTGTTTTTTAATCCCGAAGAAGAAGCAGTAAAAGATACAGTACATACTCCTTCTGGAAATCTTCCTGTTATTTTTTCTGATTTTAATCCGAACGAAAGAATTACATTCGATAAAAAAATTACTTTTTCATTTAATTCCAATTCGGGAACCTCATATACAACCTCTTTTTTACTGAATACAAATAAAGGTTACATGGGCATGGACAAAGAAATGATGGAAGCCATGATTGGCATCGAATTGCCACACAACGAAAATGTAAAAGTTTATTATAGATTAACCCATACTAATGGAAAGACCTATTATTATATTGAGTTGAATGGTGTAAAACAAGTGGTGAATAGATTACCCATGAATGAAATTACGGTAGATCAAACCAATATGTCTGTTGCAAAATTTAATCGGAACTTCTCTCCTACTGGAAACAACTTAAATGTAAGCAGTCAGAATTATAATTCGCAAGAATATCACAATGTTTCTGATGCAACAGGTCATGAAAATTTTGTGTATTTGTCGAATCAAAACGAAACCCAACTCAACCCTAATTCCAATCCTAAAACAGCAGGTTTTTTAGGTCTAGGCTATATTTACAATGATAACAAAACCCAATTGGTTACACGCATTGAAAATGAAAAGGGTTCGGCAGAAATAGAAAATATTGAAAATGTTTCCATTCGCTTTGATGGAAGTAATTATCGCAAAAGAGAAAATATCGTAGCAGAGGACCACGAGCGGGTTACCAATGTAAAAGAAGACTATTTAGCGAAAAAACAAGAAAATATTAATAGAGCTACCCATTCAGAACGAACAATTGCCAATAAAGAACAAGAAATTTTAAACACAGAATCGGTAATGGAATCCAAACGCAAAAGAGCCATGAATAAATACATTGAAGATGGTGCTCCAGCGGAACAAAATAGTCGCTATGCTTTAGAAGGTTTTGATCCCAAAGATGACATTGAAGTTAAAAAATTAGAATGCGAAAAAAGAATTCTTATCATTGAGAAAAAATTAGATCGAATGACGAATAGAAATCCTGATTTCAATAAACTTCAAGATGAAAAAGCTTGTTTGGAGACCAAAATAATAGATTATAAAAACGCACAAGAAGAAATGGATCAAATCCAAGAACGCAATACAAATGATTCCCACAAAGCCAATGTAGAAAAAATGAACTACTATATTTCTAATGTCATTCCAAATATTGTAGCCAAACGTTGTTAAGTAGGTTAAAAAAAAGTGCTTTCACATTAAAACCTGATTGTCAGAAAATTAAAAATTTGTAACTTTAACTTGTTACAGTAATCCATGCATCAAATTTTTTTTTTTGTATACTTGTCATTCACAAACAATCAGCATGAAAAAAATAGTATTTTTTTTAACTCTTATTATTAGTTTTAAAACAATTGCGCAAGGAGGATCGCAAATAGATTCTATTAGACAAAGAATTATTGGTTCGCAATCCGATTCTTTAAAAGCGATTGAATATTTAGAAATTGCAAATCGTCACAAACAAAAAGATTCTGTCTTTAAAAATTTATCATTAAGTCTCGATTTTGCTAGAAAAGCAAAGATTCCAAAATACATTTCAAACTCAAGAGTTAACCTTTCCAATTGGTATAACAATTATGTCTCTAGACAAGCTTCTGTAAACGAACATTTAGGTGCAATTGCCGAATTGGAAAAATTTGATTTTAAATCTGGTATTGCCAATCATTATATTCGATTAGGCTATCGATATAATTCCACGAATCAAGACTCAGCCAATTTATTTATCAATAAAGGAGTGGTTTTAGCAAAACAAGCAAAAGATGACAATGTAATTCTTACAGGCTTGTTAGCATTAGGAAATAGAGCCTTTTACAACTTAGACTTTGAGAAAGCTTTAGCCCTTTATATTGAAGGTGAAGAAATTTGTAGAAAAAATGAAAAACTAACCAATTCCATCAAACATGCTAGCTTTTTAGAATATATAGGTTATGTGATGCAACGTACAAAACAGCATCAAAAAGCCATCTATTATTTTAAAGAAAGTATGAAAATTTATGAAAAAAATGCTAATGCCAAGCATATTGCCAACATGCAAACCAATATAGCTGAAGAATATTTTGAAAAAAAAGAATACGAAAAAGTAATCCCTTTTTTAAACAAAACCATTCAATATAATAATACCTATAATGTACAAAAGAATGTCAATTTAGGTGCTTATTTAAAAAGAGCTTATTGCTATGGGAAAATAGGAAAAACAGAACAAGCAGAGAAAGATTATTTAAAAGCAATCAGTTTAGCAAAACTGGATCAAAATAGCCATCATTTAACAAATGCTTATATCAGTTTGGGAGATTTTTATAGACAGGAAAAAAAATATGCTCTTTCTGAAGAAAATTATTTACTCGCTGAAACGGAAGCCAAAAAAAGAAAAGATACCGAATCTTTAGAAAAAATATACAAAGGATTGGCAAATATTAAAGGAGCAGAAAAAGAATTTGAAACTGCACTTTCTTATGCTGCTAAGGCTTCACAAGAGTCGGAAAAACAAAGTGAATTGAGCCTAAATGAAAAAATTGTGTCTTTGGAAAAAAAATACGAATCTGAAAAAAAAGAACAAGAAATTGCTTTACTAACTACTAAACATCAAGTAGCAGAAAAACAAAAATATATTTATATCGTCATTTCTTTACTACTTTTAGCAACTGGATTCTTTCTGTTTTTTGGTTACAAAAACAAAATTAGAACGGCTCAAAAACTAGAAGAATTAAACACCTTAAAATCTCGCTTTTTTGCCAATATTTCGCACGAATTTAGAACACCACTTACCCTTATTAAAAGTCCGGTGCAACAACTTCAAAAAGACGCTACAACCGAGCAAGAAAAACAACTTCAATTAATTGACAGGAATGCGAATAGAATGCTGGAATTAGTAGATCAGTTATTAGCACTTTCCAAAATAGACAGCGGTCAATTACAATTGATTCTAAAAGAAGGAAATCTGAATGATTTTCTACATAGTATTGCTGACCCTTTTATCTATTTAGCGCAAGAATCAAATAAAAAACTAGAACTTGATTTCGATATTCCTAACGAAAATTATCCCTTTGATAAAGATATATTAGAAAAAATTACAACAAATTTACTTCATAACGCCATCAAATACAGTGATGAAGCGTCAATCGTCAATGGACAACTCTCAGTTGATAACCAAACTCTTAAAGTAAGTATTCGTAATTATAATTCGTCTCTTACAAAAACCGATTTACAAAAACTTTTCGAACGTTTTTACCAAAAAAACACCAATCAAACTGGTGCTGGAATTGGATTAGCACTAGTAAAAGAACTCATTACTTTATATGAAGGCACTATTCATACAAATTTAGAAAATGGTATTTTGACAATTACTTTCGAAATTCCATTACACACCAATCTTAAAAATGCCGTTGTCAGTTATGCCAATACTAATGAACCTGTAAGTGATGCATCATTTTCGTCAGACACTAATGAATATAGTGATGAACTTCCAATCCTCTTAATCACTGATGATAACGCTTCGATAAGAAATGTTTTAAAAGATATTTTTAAAGAAGAATTTAAAATTTATGAAGCTGAAAACGGAGAAGAAGCATTAAAAATAGCTGAAAAAGAAATTCCAGATTGTATTATTTCAGATATTATGATGCCAAAAATAGACGGATTAGAATTTACCAAGCAAATTAAAACAAATGAATTAACTTCTTTTATTCCAGTCATTTTACTAACTGCGAAAACGACTCCAGAAACAAAATTAGAAGCGATAAAAAATCAAGCAGATGGTTATTTAACTAAGCCTTTTCAACATGATTTGTTAAAAGAATTGGTATACCAACAAATTAACGAAAGAAAAAAACTACAAAAAAGATACAGTCAGGAATTGATTTTAAAACCCACCGAAATTGTTATCGATTCTGTAGACGAAAAATTCATCTCTCGAATAGAAGAAGTAATTCATGCTGAAATAACCAATCAAGATTTTAATACAGAAGCCTTTGCCGAAAAAATGCATGTGAGTCGTATGCAATTGCATCGAAAATTAAAATCATTATTTGGAGTGACCACTACAGAATTTATTCGAAATGAACGTTTAAAAATAGCAGTAGAATTATTAAAAAACGAAAAACTTTCTATTTCAGAAATTGCCTACTCCGTTGGTTTTAACGATGTCTATTATTTCTCCAAATGCTTTAAAGATTTGTATCAAAAAGCCCCTTCCGAATATTATAAAAGATAAAAAAAACCATCTATAAAACCCCCGTAAAGCCTCATTTTAGAGGCTTTTTTATTTGTTACAATGTTACAAAAGCCTGTTACATTATCACAAAACAACTTTTGAATTACGCTGTACTTTTGGAAAACAAACTGAGACAAAAATGGCTGATAAAAAGAAATATAATTACGAAGGTAAATTGCAAAAAATACCTTCTCAAAAAATTCTAATAAACATTAACCATCTCGAAAAAGGAGAATACGAATTAAATATTATTCACAAAAACAAAGTCTTAAAGAAAACAAATTTTAAAAAAAAATGATCATGAAAACATTCCAAACATTTTTCCTTGCATGTTGCTTTTTAATAGTATTATCTTGTAATAATGATGATGATGCTACTCCACAAGATGCTTACCCAACCGAACTTAAACTGACAGATTATACCAATGCCGTTAACAATAAAACGGTGACTCTAACTTACAATAATGATAACACTATTGCAAGTATTACTATTCAAGATAATCAAGGACTAAAAACCAAACAATATGCGTATACCAATGGAAAAATAACCAGTGTAGCCAATTCTGGCTTTCTTTCTGGACCAGATGTTCGTACGTTTGTATATAATGCCTCTGGAAAATTGTCTTCAATTATTGATGATGTGAGTGGAACAACCGAAACTTTCCCGATTACTTACAATTCTTCTACAAATACGTATACACTTACTGATGGTGGCGATACCAATACCGTTGTTTTAGATGCTAGTGATAACCCAACAGTATATTCAAACACTTTTGTTGCTTCTGATTTAATCCTAACATTAGATAGCAATAACTCAGGTGTTTTTAAAAATGTTTCACCTCAAATTGCGCTTCAATTCGATTTAGGTTTATATGTTGGCCATCTCTTTTATTTTTTCAACCAAAAGCAAATCAATCATTTCCAATTTGGAGTACAAGATTTCGACTTTGTTCATACAAGAGACTCTGAAAACAATATTACAACTGTAGTGTATAACTTTAGCGGCGGTGGAAGTCAATTAGATATTACCTACGAAAAAAGAAATAGATTCTAAATAAATGAGTTATGAAAAAGTATATCTATAAATCCCTTTTCTTTGTTTTAACGCTTGTATTAATGAGCTGTAATAATGACGATGATAGCCAATCGATTTGGTTACCTGTAAACATGGAAATCATTTATCCAGCTTCAGCTGCCTCTTACCAAACGTTAGATATCAGTTATACCAATGAATTTTTAATTCAAAATGTAACCCGTAATCTTTCTGGAGGCACTAAAATAAGTTACGATTGTGCTTATAATGACCTTCAATTACTTTCCAATTTGAAAATTACAGATTTGCCTTCTGGAGAAGAAACCAATTATCAAATTTCATATACTAATGGAATTGTAACTAAAATTACGGTAAATCCGTCTGGTGCTGCTACTGAATATAACATTGATTATGATAGTAATTCGAATCTTTATCGATACAACTTTCCTTACACTTGGAAATTCAATGCCGAAAATAATTTCGAATATTATTTTTTCTCAAGTGATAAAACGCTACAAGTAACCTATGAATCGGGAAATGGCTTCAATCATTTTATGAAATCTCAACCTGCTTTAGCTATTTTAGATAGTTATTTTAGAGAAAATTTTTTTCAAGATTTATATTTTCTGAGTACAAAACCAGTAAAAGAAACCCGGTTTGAAGATTTAGTTTCATCAGATGTCATAGAATCGCATTTTACACATACTTTCGATACTCATAATCATATTTCTAAGACTGAAATCAGAATAAATACAGACACCAACCCTTTCTTGATAAAGAATATTACGTATCAAGAAAAAAAATTCTAATGAAACAACTAACAACATGAAAAATTTCCTTATAACTATATTGGTAGTAAGTAGTTTTACTTTACAAGCTCAAGAATGGATGGATGCTAGTTTTGGAACGAATGGAATTGTGACCACTAATTTTCCACTAAACGGTTTAGATGAAATTCAAAAATTACTAACACAACCCGATGGAAAAATTATTGCCATTGGAAACACCCGAAATGCAACTAATTTTTATGATATAGGAATAGCACGCTACTTAGAAAATGGAACATTGGATCCTTCCTTTGGAACAGCAGGTGTGGATGGAATTACGATATTAGATATTCAAAATGAACAAAATACAGTAACGGATGCTTTCTTGCAATCTGATGGCAAATTTGTTGTTCTTTCTTCTCTAAAATATGCAAATAATACTACAGATATTGTCCTTACTCGTTTTCTGTCTAATGGAACTGTTGACACTAGTTTTGGCACCAATGGAAGCACCATTTTTGGGATAAATACAAATCCCGAAGATAATGAAGCAGGTTATGGAATTTTAAAACTAGCAGATGACCGAATTCTAGTAGTAGGTACTTATGAAGAAGATACAGCTACTACTCCTGTATATACTTTATTGACTGTTTTTACTACTAATGGCTCAGTGGATGTTACTTTTGGAACCAATGGGTATCTTACTTTTAATATTGGCAATGATAATTATTCCTATGCAGATAAAGCAGTACAACTGAATGATGGAAAAATCGTATTTTGTGGTACCTATACTTCAAATGTTACCAATGATGATAATGCTTTTGTTGCAAAAATTAATCTAGATGGTTCATTAGATACTACTTTTGCAAATAATGGCGTTTTTACACTCGATTTAAATACAGCACTTTCATTATATAGTTATGATAGTGCTGTTAATTTAGCCGTTTCAACTGATGGCAAAATTGGTGTTGTTGGTTTTACAGCAACCGATACGTACTATGATTATCTTTTCTTTGTATTACAAGCAAATGGAACACTCGACCCCACTTTTTCAATAAATGGCTATCATGTTTGGGATCATAATGGAGATGCTAATACGTTATTTAGTATAGCCTCTCAAGAAGATGGAAAATGGTTGGTATCTGGTGATTATTTCTCACAGAATGGAGCCGATACCGAAGGTAAATTTTATGTTAGCCGTTTGAATGCAGACGGCAATTTCGATGCCACTTTTGGAGTAAATGGTGCCATAACTTTCGATATTAATGCTACCTATTTATACACCCAAAGCAGTACTATGGCAATAGACTCACAAGGAAGAATAATTTTAGGAGGTTTTTGGTATAACAATAGTAGTTTGGATTTTGCTGTAGCCCGATTGTTAACTCCAGAATTATTAGAAGAAACTATTTTTTTTAACGAAAAACATGCGAATTTACAATTAATCAATCCTATAAATAAAAATATTATTATCTTTAATACATCGAATAACAATGAAAGAATGAATGTAATGATTTATAATTCCTTGGGAAACTTGGTGTATTCAAAAGAGAATATCTTCTTAATTTCTAACGAAGTAACCATTCCTTTTGATGCGTATTCAAAAGGAGTCTACTATATTCAAATTCAAGCCATTAAACAACAAAAAAAACAAACATATAAAATCTTAAAAATCTAGAATTATGAAAATTAAAAATTGTAGTATCGCATTGCTGCTTCTTTTAGGTACCCATATTTGTAATGCACAATTGATCGATAAGTTAAAGAAAAAAGCGGAAAGAGCAGCGGAAAGAACAGTTGAGCGAAGAGTAGAAAGAGAAACGGAAAAAAAGACAGATCAAGCTATGGATAGTGTTTTTGGATCCGATAAAAAAAAGACTAAAAAAGAAAAAAAATCAAGTAAAGAAAGTTCCGGATCTTCTTCATCTTCTTCAACTAAAAAAGGGCAAGATATCGTTACAGGAAGTAGTTTTTTCCCAAATGGAGATATCCTATTTTCTGATGATTTTAACCAAGATAATTTTGGTGATTTCCCAGCGAATTGGGACACGAATTCGGGTGGAGAAATTATAAAAGTGGGGCAAAACAAGGCTTTCAAATTAAATCCAAACGGAACCTATGCTGCTAAAACAAATAAATTACCAGAAAATTATGCTTTAGAATTTGATTTGGTTACAGAAAATTTGGATTACAAAGGGCTATCCGGTTCTCAATTTGGTATTAACTTTTCCAGTGAACAAACTCTAAACAGACCAAAAAACGGTGGTAAATTCAGCTTCTCTCTATGGAAAGGTTCTAACATATGCAATCAAATAAACGTTCAAAATTGGGGAAAAACAAATGCCAAAATTGACAATAACATTCCCTTTAAAATGCAAGAAAAATTCAATACGACCACACATTTTACAGTAGTTGTAAATGGGAATCGTTTGCGCGTTTTTATTGATAATGAAAAAGCAATTGATCTACCTTCATTCTTAAGTAATAATTTGGGGAACTACATTCAATTTTATTTAAAAGGAACGGATCCAAAAGAAAACCATATTGCAGCTATTGCGAATGTAAAAATAACGGAAGAAGGAGAAGACTTGCGTTCCTTAATTCTAAAAGGAGGTTTCTCAACTACAAAAATTTTATTTGATTCTGGTTCGGATAAAATCAAAAAAGAATCGTATGAATTTTTAGATAAAATGGCAAAAGTATTACAAGATGACAAAACCCTTCGTTTGAATATTATTGGTCACACTGATAGTGATGGAGATTCGGTAAAAAATATGACTTTATCTAAATCGAGAGCAGCTTCAGTAATGAACTATTTTATTGATAACAAAGGATTAGACAAATCTCGCTTTATGTTTCAAGGTAGAGGTGAAAATGAACCCGTTGCTGAAAATAATTCTGCAGAAGGAAAAGCAAAAAATAGACGTGTAGAGTTTCAAAAAATATAATCTCCAAAATGAAATTAGCTGTCAAAATTATTCTCGGTTTAAGTGCAACAGCTGCATTAGGAATGGTTATTGGAGTTATTCCAAACCCTTTTGAAACACCTACAGATGTTCCACTCCATTTACAACACGAAATGAAAGTGGTATGGAATTACGATGGAAAACAGCAATCCATTCCAACTATAGAACAAGGAACTCCTTTTGACGATTCTAAATATTTTGATTTAAAAGCAAAAATTGCCATTAATCCTATTGAACCTCACGGTTTTTTTAAATTTGATTATGAAATGGAGCAATACATTGCTATTAATAATCAATCTGGAAATTTTACGTATAAGGTAAATAGTAATGATAACTCCATGTACATTCACGGAACAGATATTGAAAACAATGACTTGTTCCAACCTTTAAAGAACAATCCGTATGTGCAGCAGTATAAAATTAATTTTATCATTCGTAATGCTCAAAATGATTGGTATGCTTTTGTAGAGCATCAGGAAAAAGGAAAAATCTGTATTAAAATGCCTTCTGGTTTTACCTTTTCAAATGTATTTACAGATACCTACAGTAAAAGTTTGGAAGTTTTAAATAGTGCCAAAGCGAATGCAAACACCATTACCAATACTAGTCCGCTAGAACCTTACAGAGGTACATTTACAGATAATGATGGTTCACAAAAAAGAATTACCTTTTGGTTTGCCAAAGAGGAAGCTCAAATTCCAACAGGTATTCCTCTAATGGGATTTGGAGTCGGTGTTTTTAAAGATGTATTAGAAAAAAAACAAAAATTTTTAGCGGTAACCGAGGCTGAAGATGGCGTTTCTAAATTATTACATTTAGAACAAATTGAAGAATGGGGAATTAATACAGACGGTTATAAAATACTATCTTTTGATTTTCATTTACCAACTGGTAAAGCTAAAACCGAAAACATGGTCAGTTGGCTTAAAACGAAGCAAGATGAAATCGCCCAATTAAGAGCGGCAAGAAAGAACTGTCCCTCTCATCAAGCTGGAAGCGATTGTAGAAAAAATTATGAAAAGAGAATTAAGGAAGTACAAGATGAAATTGCTTCGAGAGCACAAGAATTAGCAACTCAAATGATGCCACCCATGAAGTAAGTTTCTTTGTTATAAGTTATTTAAAAAGTACAAAAACAAGCCTAAAATAAAGGATGCTGTTTTTGTACTTTTATTTTTATAATACTTTTGAAAAACATGTAACAAACTATGTTACAATACTTTTATAAAAAAAAGTTTTTTCTTATTATAATTGTCTAAATTTACATAACAAGTAAACAAACTATGAAAAAAGAACGACTAAACCGAGCTGTTTTATATGGCTATTTCCTTTTATTTAGCTTACTATTAGTTGTACCAGTTACACTTCATTCACAAACATTTACAAAAAAAGACTCTATAAAAATATTCAGTTATATCCAAAAAGCAGAAGATTTTTATAATCTTTCGGAATATGATTCGGCTGTATTTTATACCACTAAAGCTGAAAAATTAGCTAAAGAAAAAAAATATGAAATAGGTTATGCTCATGCTTTACTTAAAAAAGAAGATATTTTTATCAATTATGATGAATTAGATAAAGCAGAAATTATAAACAAACAAGTAACAGCACTTGGAGAAAAACTGAATGATTCAAAAATCATTGCTTATGCTACCTTACATACAGCTCAAATAAAAATGTATCAAAATAAAATGAATGAAGCAATTCCTCTTTTTCAAAAATGTACTAAAAATTATTTTGATCAACATCCTTCCTATCATGCCGCCTTAGCCTATAATGATTTTGGTTACACGTATGGATTACAAGATGACTTAATTAATCAAACTAAGTGCTTGATCCAATCAATTAAAATATACGAAAGCCTTCCCGAAATGTATAATGGAGAATTAGCAGTCGTTTATAACAACTTATCTTTAGTTTACTACCGATTGAAAGATAATGACAAAACGATTGAATATGCTAAAAAATCGATTTATTACAGGGAAAAACATGGCGATATTGATAATCTAGCTTTAGGATATTGCAACATGAGTCAATTGTACCGTCAAATTGATGCTAAAGAAGCAAAAAAATATCAAGAATTATGTGTCAAATATGCAGAATTATCCAAAAATGAAGACCGTATAGCACAAGCATATATGACTTCTGCCTTAATTGCTAGCGATGCTGAAAACAGAACTTTAGCAATCGAATTTGAAAAAAAAGCCGTAAAAATACTAGAAGAAAAAAACAACAATCCCAGTTTGCTTGCACTTCGTTATATAGCTATAGGAATGCATTTAGTAGCTTTGAAAAAAAATCCAGAAGAAGCCATTTCGTATTATAATAAAGCTTTAACAATAAGTGAAGCCATTCACAGTAAAACAAATATATCTGAAGTTTATAAAAATCTTACGAAAGCGTATACACTACAAAACAATTATAAAGCGGCTTTGGAAGCTCAAAAAAAATATTATACTTACAGAGATAGCATCATCGATGAGAAAACCAATGTAAGTGTTGCCGAATTAGAAAAGAAGTTTCAAACGGAAAAAAAAGAACAAGAAATTAAACTATTATCTGCCGAAAACAAATTAGCCCAAAAGCAAAAATATATTTACATTGGCTTAGCTGGATTCCTTTTTCTAGTTGGTTTTACTTTATTTTTTATATATAGAAACCAATTAAAAACAGCTCAAAAAATCAAAGAATTAAACACCTTAAAGTCTAAATTTTTCGCTAATATTTCTCACGAATTTAGAACTCCTCTTACCCTGATAAAAAGTCCTGTTCAAAGTCTGCAAAAAGTTATTTCTAATGAGGATGAAAAAAAACAATTGCAACTTATTGACAGAAATGCCAATCGAATGTTAGAACTGGTGGATCAATTATTAGCGCTTTCCAAAATAGATAGTGGCAAATTGAAATTAATACTGAAAGAAGGAAATGTTAGTTCGTTCTTACATACTCTAACAGAACCATTTGAATTTCAAGCCAAAGAAAACAATTTGAAATTTGAAACCCACATTGAAAAAAATACAACCCATCAGTATTTCGATAAAGATATCCTCGAAAAAATTGTAACCAATATTTTATCCAATGCTTTCAAATATACGCCTTCTGGAGAGAAAATAGAGTTTCATTCGTTCATCGAAAATAAAAAGTTAAAATTAATATGTAGTAATTCTGGGATTTCCTTAAAGAAAGAAGAGATAAACCAACTTTTCGAACGCTTTTATCAAAAAAATGAAAGCGAAAAAGGAGTTGGTATAGGATTGGCATTGGTTAAAGAATTAATTGAATTATACGAAGGGGAAATACAAACACAAGTTACCAATCAAAACCTTCAATTTACAATCTTACTTCCACTCGAAAAATTTCCTGAAAATGCTGTGGTTGTGACCAAAGAAGCCACTCCTATTATAGAAAATCAAACTCAAGAAAATGATTTACCAATTGTCTTAATTGCAGATGATAATGCTGATATACGAACGGTTTTAAAAGATTTATTAAATGGAGATTTTCAAATATTGGAAGCGGAAAATGGTGAAGACGCGCTAAAAATTGCTAAAAAGGAGATTCCAGATTGTATTATTTCGGATATTATGATGCCCAAAATGAATGGCTATGAATTTACCAAAGCGATAAAATCGAATGAACTTACTTCCTTCATACCCGTAATTTTACTTACAGCCAAAACAGCTGAAGAAGCTCATTTAGAAGGTTTACAAAGTACCGCCGATGCATTTCTTACCAAACCCTTTCACCACGAAATTATAAAACTTACGGTGACCCAACTTATAAAAGAAAGAAAAAAGCTCCAAGAACGTTACAGCCAAGAACTGGTTTTAAAACCTGTTGACATCGTCATTAATTCCGTAGATGAAAAATTCTTAGAAAAACTACAAGAAATTTTACATAAAGAAGTAGCAAATGCCGATTTCTCATCTGATAATTTTGCATCAGCTGTAGGTATGAGTCGCATGCAATTACATCGTAAATTAAAATCACTTTTAGGTGTTAGTGCCACCGAATTTTTAAGAACAGAACGCTTAAAAACTGCTGTTGAATTACTCAAAAAAGGGAATGGAAATATTTCCGAAATTGCCTATTCCGTTGGTTTTAATGATGTGTCTTATTTCTCAAAATGCTTCAAAGAAATGTATCATTGCACGCCTTCTGAATATCTTGAAAAAAACGCATAACCCTCTTAAACCCTTTATTTTACTGACATATAAAAGTGTGTTACATATGTCATAGCCCTTGTTACAATTCTCCTATCACCTTTGTTTGATTATGTTCAAATTTGTCTTATCCAATTAAAACAAAGAACATATGAAAACAATTATGAAACCATTTTTAATGTTACTTTTTATAGTCGCATTATTTTCTTGCAGTAGTGATGATGATAGTAATGTGATTCAAAATCCTATTAATAGAGATATTTATACTTGTGGCACAGAATCTAATGGTACTTATAATATAGCAAAAGTATGGAAAAATGGAATAGGCACCGATTTAACAGATGGCACAAGAAATACCATAGCACGATCTGTTTTTGTTTCTGGTAATGATGTGTATGTTGCTGGTTATGAAGAAAACAGTCTTTCTAGAATTGCTAAATTTTGGAAAAATGGTGTTGTGACTAACTTAAGCGATGGTAGTGAATTTGCTTATGCGTATTCTATTACAGTTTCCGGATCAGATGTTTATGTCGCAGGGTTTGAATCCAATGGAACCGTAAATGTAGCCAAGATTTGGAAAAATGGAACTGCAATAAATATAACCGACGGAACAAAATCTGCTATAGCTAGTTGTGTACTTGTAAATGAAACTGATGTTTATGTAGGTGGCTATGAAACAATAGGCACCAAAAAAGTGGCAAAAATATGGAAAAATGGCGCTGCCATTAATTTAAGTGATGGCTCCAATGATAATTCCGTTTCTTCAATTGCAATATCGGGTACAGATATATATGCATGCGGATATGCTTTTAATGGGACAAAATTTGTCGCTAAAGTATGGAAAAATGGTATCGGAACAACTTTAACAGATGGTATAAATACTTCCTATGGAAATTCTATAGCTGTATCTAATAATGATGTGTATGTAACTGGCTATGAGTCTAATGGCACAAAAAATATTGCAAAAGTCTGGAAAAATGGAATAGCAACCAATTTAACGGATGGTATAAATAATGCATATGCTTCTTCCATATTCATTTCTCAAACAGATATTTATGTTGGTGGCTCAGAATTTAACGGAACAAAAAATGCAGCAAAATTCTGGAAAAATAGTACTGCAACTGCTATTGATGAATCCATTTTAAATGACCAACAAGTATATTCTATTTTCATCAAATAAAAGAAATTCGTAAAAACAATTAAAACAAAGAACATATGAAAACAATTATGAAACCATTTATGATATTACTTTTTATAGTAACATCATTTTCTTGTAGTAGTGATGATGATTCTTCAAATTCAACTACAAATGATAATTTTATTAGAGCTAAAATTAACGGTGTTTCTTACGAAGCCACAGGTTCAGGATTACATGGAAGTTTCGATGAAGAAGGATTAGATATTGACAGTCGAGATACCAACGGAACAGGTATGGATTTTTATATCATTGGAAATGTGTCACAAGGCACTTACAATTTTAGTTCCTCAAATGTTACTACTCAAGGTAGATTAAATTACCGATTAACTGGTGAAAATTTTTCAAGCGGTTTTTGTTCTGTTTCAAATGGGACTTTAACCATTACTTCTATAAATGGCAAAACGGTTACAGGTACATTTAGTTTTACAGGAAGTTCTATGTCAGAATCATGTTTAAATCCTTCAACTAAAGCCATAACTGAAGGGTCTTTTAAAATTACTTTTCCATAATATAAAATACTATTTATATGAAATTTATACTAACCATTGGCTTACTTTTATTGGTAACCCCATCCCAGGCACAGTTCTTTAAAAAATTAAGTGAAAAAGCAGAAAAAGCGGCAGAACGAACTGTAGAAAGACGTGTAGAAAAAAAATCGGAAGAAACAACCGATGAATCGATAGATAAAGTTTTTGAAAAGAAAAAAAAGAAAGAGAAAAAAACAAAGGGAAATAATTCACAAACTGAAGAAACGAATTCAAAAACAGGAAATAAAAAAACAACAATTACTAGTGCTAAAGATTTTATAGCAGGAACAAAAATAATCGCTACTGAAAATTTCAATCAGGATGCTATTGGCGATTTTCCCGTAAATTGGAACACAAACAGCAGTGGTGAAGTAGTTACTTTTTCCGATTCCAATGAAAAATGGTTGCAATTAAGTGATAAAGGCAACTATACTCCTGTAAACTTTTCAAAACTTCCTGAAAATTGCACTTTTGAAGTAGACATTTACAGCACCGAAAATTTTTCATTCTACTCTAGTGGTTTAAGTATCGCCTTTGTATCGTCCCAAAAGAAAACAGATTATACCCAATGGGGAGATTTTAAAAGCGGAAAAGAAGGTGTCATTGTTAGCCTTCATCCACAAGGAGCAGGAAGTAGGAAAATAGGTGTTTCTGGCTTCAAAATAATCACCAATCATGCGCTTGCCACGGAAAACAATGTGGATTTAAAATCTTTTAATAACGATAATAACACCGCAAAAGTACAATTTTGGAGACAAAAAAACAGACTCAGAATGTATGTGAATGGCGAGAAAATTTGGGATTTACCCAATGCTTTTCAAGACGTGACTTACAACAGTATTGTTTTTTACCTACATACGTATGGAAATCCTGAAGATAAATATTATATCTCTAACTTAAAATTAGCTGAAGCGGGTGCAGATACACGTCATAAACTTATTGAAACAGGTACTTTCTCAACTAACGAAATTCTTTTCGATACCAATAAATCTACCATTAAAAGTACAAGCAAAACAGTTTTAGCAGATTTAGGAAAGGCATTACAAGAAAATTCATCCGTAAAAATTAAAATTACAGGACATACAGATAGCGATGGAAAAGAAACAGATAATCAAAAATTATCAGCACAAAGAGCAGAAAGTGTGAAAAATTATTTGAGTACGAATTTTGGCATTGAAAAATCAAGAATGCTGACAGAAGGAAAAGGAGAAAGCAATCCCATTGCAAGTAACGATACCGAAGAAGGTAAAAAACAAAACAGAAGAGTTGAATTTATGGTAATTAAATAGCAAAAGTGATATGCCTAAAAAACCTACAAAATATGAGGCAAAAATTGAAAATATCCCTTCCAAAAAAATTTATTTAAATATCAATCACCTAGAAAAAGGAGACTATGAATTAAATATTATTCATAAAAATAAGCTTTTAACAAAAACAACTTTTAAAAAAAAATAAAATGGAGCATATGAAAAAAAATAATAAAATAATCGTTTTTTTAATACTACTCACAAGTCTAATTTCTTGTAGTAAAGACGATGACAATAGCACCCCTTCAAACTACTTAACCAGTTATAACTTTTCTTTCAGTACAGAAGAGTTTCAGGTGCAATACAATTCAGAAAATCAAGTAACAGGCTTTGAAACAGTAGATCCTAGTAGCTCCAAGTTAACTAAAGTGAATAATGAAATTACTAGAAATAATAATGTCGTAACAGGTATTGGTAACGCAACTCTTACGTACAATTCATTAAAACAAATTGCTTCTATAAATGATGGTACAGGAAATGGACAAACCGAACTAGAATATGATACTTCTGGAAGACTGATTAATCAAAGAACTAACTATTTTAGTGGTAGTATTACAGAAACAAAAAATCTAACATATGATTCTAACAATAGGATTATCAAAATTATCATTCATATCGTAAGTAGTTCTATTAATGAGTATTACAAGTATAATCTTAGCTATGATTCGCAAAATAATATAAAAGAATCGAACCTCAGTTCAAGTTCAGATAATAGCACCTATAATCTTTTAGAAACTCGATTATACACTTATGATTCAAAAGTAAATCCACTAAAAAAAGTGATTGAGCTGCTTTCGTTTGGAAATTTTTATCTCTGCCCATCTTACCCTTTTTCACTATTTGAAACCATTAAATTCAATTATCTCGCGGCCTATGCTTTAAATTGGACTTGCAATAATAATCTTACGCATATTACTATTGTGTCTGCTTCTGGAGAAATTAGTAATGCAACTTACGAATATACCTACAACGAAGATGGCTTACCTACTAAAGTAATTATTACCGATGAAGACGGTGGTACTTACTCACAAAACTTTTTTTATACTCGTAAATAACTTTAATTAAATAAAAATCAAACAAATGAAAACAACAATTTTAAAAATTTGGTCTCTATTAGTAGTAATTATGATGCTTTCTTGCTCAGCAGAAGATGGAAAGGATGGTATCGATGGTGTCGATGGAATAAATGGTATTGATGGGGTTAATGGCGCTACAGGACCACAAGGTCCAGCTGGAACAGCAAATGTAATTTACTCCAATTGGATTCCTGCAAACTTTACTGGCACTTCTACTTCTGTAAAATACATGGGCATTGATTTTCCTGCTGGAATGCCATCTGCTTCTAGTATTAAAAACACACATACTATCATCGTTTATTTTACTGGTTATGGAGATGGAAATGTTTACCAATTACCCGTTTTAGATTTTAGAGGTGCTCAATTTACCTGTGGCTTTGGTAGCGGAAGCATCTCTGCCTCAGACATTAACATTACTGCTAAAGCGCTTAGTGGTAGTCTTATTGATCAACAAATAAGTCCAGCTTTAGGAGCTAAATTCAGATACGTAATAATTCCTGGTGGTGTAAGTGCAGGCAGAAATAGTTCTATGGATTATTCTAATATGAGTTACGATGAAATATGTGACTTCTTCAATATAACAAATTAAAATTTGAGTTAGTTTTTTACAAAAAAAGCCTAATGTTTCCATTAGGCTTTTTTTAATTTTTACATCTTAATTAACCAATTTCAATAAAACGCTTTGGCTTTGGTAAAGCTTCTTCTCTTTTGGGAAGCATTACCTGTAAAACTCCATTTTCATAATTGGCCTTAATAGCTTCTTCTTTAACCGTTTCTGGTAAATTGAAAGAACGTTTAAAAGAAGAAAAACTAAATTCTTTTCGAGTATATTTCCCATTTTCATTTTTAGATTCCGATTCTAATTTTCTTTCAGAGGAAATAGTCAACACATTTTCATCTAATTCTATATTAAAATCTTCTTTCTTCAATCCTGGTGAAGCTAACTCAATGGTAAAATCCGTTTCGGTCTCTTTAATGTTAACGGCAGGAATTGTATTTGAAAAACTTTGTACGCCTCCCATAAAATCGGGTTTTAAAAAATCTTCCATTACTGATGGGAAAAATAACTTTGGATTTGTTTTTACTAAGTTCATATCTTTAAATTTTTGATTAAACATTTCTCCATAAAATTCAAAATTTATTCCAAAATAAAAAAAAGCCAAAATGTCTTTAAATGGACGTTTTCAAAAGACAATTTGACCTATATTTAAGATTTTATTTGCAAATTAACTGACTAAATTTCAGCTCTTTAATTTTAAAGATACAAGATCTGATTTTTTTTATGGAATTTTGTAAGCGTCAAAACAAGAAATAAAAGTAATAAATAGTAGATATTTATATATTTGTAAAAATAAACTTTCACTCAATGAAAAAAAATATACTCGTATTTCTTTTGTTTTTAAGTATTTGCGTTGGTTCTTTTTACTTTTTTAAAAATAACAATTCCCAAGAAAGTATACAAAAAGAAATTGCTACACCACAAAGCAACTCTAAAAACAAAACAACTTCAAGTGATGTAATCAACAGCACTGAAAAGACTAAGGAAATTGAAAAAAAAGAAACAAAAATTATTAACAGTGTTTCCAAAAATCAATTGGCTAGTAACCAACCTAAACTAGTTAGAAAAGTTATTAACGCTACTAAAAAAGGAAAAAAGAAAACCTTAGAAGAAAGAGCTCAGTTTAATGAGGGTCGATTACTATATGAATTTTATAGACAAGTAAACCCAAATACAGGTAGAATTTCTGTAAGAGATAAAGAATTAGAAAAAGAAGAATCTAAAAATGTACCCTTAGCAGATGACAGTAACCTTTCAAGAGTTTCTGCACCAAATTATGTTAATCGTGGCCCTGGAAACCTCGGAGGCAGAACAAGAGCATTGGTTTATGATAAAAGCGACCCAACTGGTAATACCATCCTAGCTGGAGCGATTAGTGGTGGCGTATTTAGAACTACAAATGGAGGAGCAAGCTGGACAAAAGTATCTTCTCAAGATGAAATTCATAATGTAACTACCATCGCACAAGATCCTAGACCTGGTTTTCAAAATATTTGGTATTATGGTACAGGAGAAGTATTAGGGAATAGTGCTTCTTTAAACGGTGCATTTTACTATGGAAGAGGAATATGGAAGTCGGAAAATAGTGGTTTAACTTGGACGCAAATAGCTAGCTCTAACTCTGTTCAAGAAACATTTGACAACCGTTTTGACTTTGTACACAGACTCGCAGTTCATCCAGTTACAGGTGATGTATATGCAGGCATTGTTGGACAATTAGCGCGATATAATGGAACTACTTGGACAGCAGAACGAAATGATGCTACTGCATCTGGTAATAAACTAGTAGATGTTATTATTACTTCAACAGGAAGAGTGTATTGTGCTTTCTCTGGTAACTCCGATGCTTCTATCAGAGGAATATGGTCTTCTGCAACAGGTATTGGTGGTTGGTCGAGAATAGCAGACAATGGTACTCCAACAGGATGGTCTATGAGTGGCAGAGTTGTCCTTGGTCTTGCCCCATCTAATGAAAATATTTTATATGCCTTATATTTAAAAACAGGCACAACACCTTCACCTGGCGATTGTGATTTATGGAGATGGAATCAAGCTTCTACTACTTGGACCAACTTTTCATCAAAAATTCCCGATGAACCGGGCGGAAGTGCTGGAAATGACCCATTTAACTCTCAAGGCGCTTATGATTTAGTAGTCAATGTAAAACCTGATAATGAGAACTTTGTAGTAATTGGTGGTACTAATGCTTACAAAATAAGCAACATTAACACAGGATCTTTTGTGCGAATTGGTGGATATGGAAATCCTAATAATTATGCACAATGGAATGTGGGTGGTGTAACGCATCATCCTGATGTACATACGCTAGTCTTTAATCCTAACAATTCAAACATCTTATTGTCTGGAACGGACGGAGGAATTCATCAAACAAATGATATTAATGCTGCTTCTGTTAGTTGGATAAACCTAAATAACAAATACCAAACCTATCAATATTATCATGTAAATATGGATCCTCAATCAGGATCTGATGGCGTTATCGGTGGAGCACAAGACAACGGAACTACAGCTGGAGGAACCATATTTGGTTTAACCAATTTAACTAATATGAGTAGTGTCTTTAGTGGAGATGGTGTAGCCGCTGCTATTTCAAGAGATAATGCTTGTGTACCTTTCTTCATGGGTTCTCAAGGTGGAAGAATTTATCGCGATTGCCCTACGGCAGCAACCATAACACCTACTGGTTCTACAAGTGAATTCGTAACGTATTTCTATCTAGATCCAGATAACAATAGTAATTTATATTATGCAGGTCAAAACGTCCTTTGGAAAACAAATAACTCTTCTACTGTAACTTCAGGTACTTGGACTAACATGGGCTCAACTGCTTTAAAAGGACATAACGATTATTTTCAAACTTTTTCTACCACTAGAGGCACTTATAATGCCGCAACTAGTTATTTGCTATTAGGTGGAGATGAAGGTCACATCTATAGATTGAATGACCCAAGAAATGCTACTAGCTTTTCAGCAGCAGTAGACATTACGCCTCCAGGAGCAACTATTGCTTTCCCTTCAATTGTAACAGGCTTAGCCATTCACCCAACAAACAGGGATATTGTTTTGGCAACCTATTCAAATTATGGAACGCAAAGTATTTTTTATACCGCCAATGCAACAGCTGCTTCACCAACATGGACGCTAGTAGAACGAAATCTTGCAAGTCATTCCATTCGCTCTGCAGCTATTACGCAAGTTAATGGTCAAACTTTATTTTATGTCGGAACGGCAAGAGGACTTTATAGTACTACCAATCCTTTAACTACCGATTGGGTAAGACAAGGCGCTAATGAAATTGGATATGCTCTAGTAAGTTCCTTAGCGTATAGACATAATGATGGTACACTACTAATTGGAACGCATGGTAACGGAATGTACCAATCGAAAATTACACTTTGTGATGGTATCTCTACAACTTGGAATGGTTCTTCTTGGTCAAATGGAGTTCCAACTGCAACAAGAGAAGCCATTTTTACCGGAAATTATAACTCAACAGCTAATTTAGAAGCGTGTACAGTAACCATCACCAATAATGCAACGGTTACTTTTAATGCTGGTCATACCTTTATTATTGGAGGTGGTCTAACGGTAGATACTGGTGCAAACCTCGTTATCGAAAACAATGCAGCCTTACGACAAATAAATAAAGACGATAATTCTGGTTCTATTGTAGTAAAAAGAACATCTTCTCCTATGATTCGACAAGACTATACCGCATGGTCTTCTCCAGTAGCTAACCAACAACTATTGGCTTTTTCTCCAAATACAATACCATCTCGTTTTTACGAATATTTGTATACAGGTACAACAACTCCAACTGCATATCAATCTGTAGATCCTAATACTAACTTCCAAAAAGGAAAAGGATACATGATACGAGTGGATAACAATTGGTCCTCTTCTACTCCAGCAGCGTATAATGGCCAATTTGAAGGAGTTCCGTTTAATGGTGATGTAGCACAAAGAGTGGGTATGGGCTTCAATGTTTTAGGTAACCCTTATGCATCACCTATAAGCGCAGACACTTTTTTAGATGATAATTTAAATGCTAGTACACTTTATTTTTGGACAAATACAACTCCAGCTACTGGTGGTGCTTACCCTCAAAACAACTTTGCTTCCTATACTAAATTAGGTGGTGTGGCTGCTTTTGGTAGTGCTAAAATACCAAATGGAACCATTCAAACAGGACAAGGGTTTTATGTACAGTCTACAGCTTATCAAGATTGTTTCTTTAGAAATACACAAAGAGTAAATGCATCCGTTTCAACTCAATTTTTTAAATTGAATCAAAATCCTTCAGAAGGACATCTTTACAGACTCAATTTTAATGACCAAAACGTTTCGTATAACCAATTCTTAATTGGATATACAGATGGTGCTACAGATGGCGTTGACAATCTTATCGATGGAAAAATGATTGACACGTCTAAACCTTCAATGTATAGTATTATTAATCAAACGCAATATGTAATCCAAGGTAAAGGATTGCCTTTCAATGAAGAAGATATAATTCCTTTAGGCTATAAAGTAATCGATGCAGGTAATTACACTATTGCATTAGAAAATGTAGAAGGTTTATTTAACTCTCAAGATATTTTTGTTAAAGACAAGCTGTTGAATACACTTACAGATATCAAAAACAACACCTACACGTTCTATTCAAATTCAGGAACATTTGAAGATCGCTTCGAAATTGTATATAGAAATACACTACTATCAAATGGTAGTGTAACTTCAATCAATTCAATTACTATCTTTTCTGACAATGACGGAATTAATGTAAAGTCGACAGAAAAAATTAAAGACATCACGATTTATGATATAGTAGGAAAAACATTATATCAAAACCAAAATGTAAATGCATCAACTTTTGTGGTGAATAGCATAACCAAAAATGCACAAGTAGTACTTGTAAAAGTAACAGATTACCAGAACCAAGTAACTACGAAAAAAATAATTTTCTAGTGGAATCAGAAATGATTTCAAAAATAAAAAAGCCTTGTAATAAGGCTTTTTTATTTTTAGTTATGTTGCTCTGCAAAAACAGATAATAAGGTTTGACCATCAATCATTCTATTGGGTGACTTTTTCATCATATGCAATACCCTTTTCATGGCATAGGGATTCAAGCCCATATTAATACCTATTTCATTAATTTTTATTTGCTCTCTTTCGTGCAAAACACCATCAGCATGCATCAATAAAGCCAAACGATAAAACTGACAAATACGATTGAATTCATCTTTTATAACCTTAACTTCCGATCTATTTTCAAATAATTTATGAAACGTTTCTTTGTCAATTTCTAATTCAAGAGAAATCATCTCTATAAAATCATACTCTCTATCATGCAATTCACCATCGACTAAGGCAAAGGCTATCATTTCTTGCAACAAACTTATTTTTTCTTGGTAGGTTTCCATCAAAGCAGTACTTTTATTAAGTTTTATAATCCAAATATAACTAAAAATGAAAAAACTTGGCTTTCTTTTCAGTATCTTTTTTTTAACATCCGTATCACTTTGGGCTCAAAAAAGATATACGCAATTTGAAATTAAAGCACCTCAACTCGATACCATTAAACGTATTTGGGTCTATTTGCCCTTAGATTACAATCAATCTGAAAAGAAATATCCTGTCTTATACATGCACGATGCGCAAAACCTTTTTGATGAAAAAAAAGCATTTTCAGGAGAATGGAAAGTCGATGAAACCTTAGATAGTTTACAAGCTAAAATTATTGTCATAGGAATTGAACACGGTAATGAAAAAAGAATAGACGAACTCACCCCTTATAAAAATGAAAAATATGGTGGTGGCAACGCTAATAACTACTTAGATTTTATCGTTACCACTTTAAAACCACATATCGATTCGGTATATCGCACCAAAACAAATTCAAGAAATACAGGAATAATGGGAAGTTCACTTGGCGGATTGGTTTCCTTTTATGCGAGTTTAAAATATCCTGATGTTTTTGGGAAAGTGGGTGTTTTTTCGCCTTCTTTTTGGTTTACCAATGACATATACACCCTTACCGAACAAACTAAAAAAATTGACACCAAATATTATTTTATGTGTGGTGACAGTGAAAGTGAAACTATGGTCGACGATATGAATCAAATGATTCACCTTATCCGACAAAAAAGATGCGATTGTTTGCACCTACATAAAACTAAAATTGTCGCAAACGGGAAACACAATGAAAAACTTTGGTCAAAAGAATTTGCAAAAGCGTATCTTTGGCTTTTCTAAATAAAAAAATATAATTTAATTAGTTTAAGTGGGATATTCATTCGTCAGTTCGAGTGTTTTTTATAATAAATAGAAGAGAAAATACTATATTCATAACAACATGCGTCAGTTCGAGTGTTTTTTATGGAATGAAATGGAATAAAAAATGTATCGAGAACTTAAATTAAACAATAAAAATAATTAAAATGACAAATAACGATATCTTCAAAAAACTACGCGTAGCCCTACAATTAAGAGACGACCAAATTGTAGAAATATTACAATTGGTAGACTTTAGAGTGTCTAAAGGAGAGCTGGGTAACATTTTCAGAAATGAAGATCACCCTAACTATGTAGAATGTGGTGACCAATTATTACGTAACTTCCTAAACGGTTTAGTCATTCATTTAAGAGGCACAAAAGAAAACCCAAAAAACCCTATGGAGGTCATCAAAAGCCACAAAAATACGCCTCCTAAAGAAGGCTCCATAAAAACTGAAGAACAACCCAAAAAAACAAATTTTAAGAAATCAGAAACGGGTTTTAAACCCAAACCAAAGAAAAAACCGTTTCCTAAAAAAGAACCTATAGTTGAAAAAGTACGCTTTAAAAACGGAAAAAATAAGTCGAAAGAGTAATGATTATTACAGTTTTTATTTTATTTTTCTCTATATTTCTAATCGTTAATCTAGGCATAAATAATTTGTTTAAAAAGAATAGAAAAGATTTTTTTTATGCTTTACCTATCAAAAATTATATAGAAATAAAAAAAATTAAGACGGAAACATTTTCCAAACATCTTTTAACTGTAAATTGGGGAACTTATTGTTCCGAAATTATTTTATTTGAAGACAGCATATTTATTTTATTAAAAATATCTTATCTAGGAGGCTTAATAAATTTATACCGACCCATTATACAAATATCAATTAATGAAAATTAAAAGAAGTATAATGGTGTCTTAAGAAATCATCAACTTGTAAGAGTAGTATATTGCAATTACAAAATAAAGCTTCATACCATAATAGAAAAACCAATTAAATTTACAACAGAAATAGAATTGAACTTCAAAAATAAAAATCAAGAACTAAATACTGTTAAAGAATTTATTAAAGAAAAAGTATCATAAAAATTAAACATCAATAAACTCTTTTCATTAAAAACCATTTCATTTTTGTATTTTTGAACACCGTAAATTGATGGTCCTGAAATAAACCTAACATACATGCAGTTTAAACATCCTGAGATTTTATACTTTTTGTTCCTATTGGTGATACCAATTTTAGTCCATTTATTTCAATTACGTCGCTTTAAAAAAGAATATTTTACCAATGTAAAACTGCTGCGACAACTCCAACAACAAACTCGAAAAAGCAGTACAATAAAAAAATGGCTGCTGCTAGCAACGCGTTTACTGCTTTTAGCATTTTTAATTTTGGCTTTTGCCCAACCTTTTTTTACCGCTAAAGAAAGTAAAAGTAAAGATAACGAACTCATTATTTTACTAGATAATTCCTTTTCCATGCAAGCCAAAGGAAGTCGCGGTGAATTGTTGAAAAGAAGCATTCAAGATATTTTAGAAGCTTTTCCTGAAAATCAAACCTTTTCAATTCTTACTACAAATACTGCTTTTTGGGACGTAGATCGGAAAACTATCCAAACGGAACTTCAAAAAATAGACTATTCGGCTTTACCTTTTGAATTGGATTATTTACTCACACAAGTGGCTACTAAAAAACCCAATACTAAAAAAGATTTTATCATTATTACAGATGCTGTAGGGGTTGGATCTAAAAAAATGGAACGTGTGCTTGCTGAAAACGAAGTGTATTTTATGCATCCGAAAGCGGAAAATAAAAACAATATTAGTATCGAAAAAGTAACATTATCACAAGTTTTAGAAACTTTTTATGAAATTACAATTGCGCTGAAATCCTACGGTGAAAACACAGAACCTATTTCTGTAGCCGTATATAATCAAGAAAATGTAATAGCAAAATCACAAGTGACTTTTGAGACATCTGAAAAAGAAATAAAAATAAATATTCCTAAAGCGGCTTTTCACGGCAAAGTAATCCTAGAAGATAACAGCCTAGCGTATGACAATGCTTATTATTTTAGTATTTCCCAACCCAAAAAACAAAATGTAATTTGCATTGGTACTCCCGAAAAAAATAAATTCTTAAATAAAATACTAACGGATAAAGAATTTATAGTAAACAATACCGAATTAACACAACTGAATTACAATGCCATTGAAAACCAACAAACCATCATTCTTAACGAAATCAAAGAAATTCCGCAAGCTCTAGCAACTACTTTAGCTTCTTTTTATTCCAAAGGTGGTGCTATCATTTTCATTCCTTCTGAAGAAACCAATGTTCAAAACAGCAATAATTTTTTGAAAAATTTTGGTTCGTTACAGTTGGCTCCAATCAACAAAACTGAAAAAAAAATTACCAAAATCAGTTTCAATCATCCGTTATATAAGAATGTTTTTGAAAAGAAAATCACTAATTTTCAATATCCAAAAGTAAACCAATACTTTCCTTCTTCTGGGAAAGGATTGCCTATTTTACAATTGGAAGATCAAGCTAATTTTGCCTTTTCGGTTACCAATACTTTAGGAAACTTATATGTTTTTACAGCACCTTTAAACAAGCAAAATTCTAATTTTCAGAATTCTCCTTTAATTGTACCTACTATTTATAACATGGCACAAGCCAAGAATAATTCGAAAACAAATACCTTTACTATTGGCGAAAATGAAACTTTAGTAATTGAGGCTGCTTTATCCAAAGATGAAGTAGTGAGCGTAACCAATGCTACGTATAGTTTTATTCCGCGACAGCAAATCATAAGCGCAAAAGTGAAACTTTCTTTTGGAGATTATCCTGAAAAAGGAGGAAATTACTCGGTAAAGCAAGCCGAAAACGATATTCAAGAAATTAGCTTTAATTACGCACGTACAGAAAGCGATTTAAACAACGAAAACAACACACTATTTGATAAAGCCACCAGCGTAAATGATGTAACCACAGTTCTTAACGATTTAGAATCAAAACGAACTGATACCGCATTATGGAAATGGTTTATTCTAGGAACTCTCCTATTTTTATTGATTGAACTACTAATACAAAAATTTGTAAAATGACAACCGTTTTAATTAAACAAGCAACTATACAAGATCAAAACAGTTCGTTCCACAACCAAACCGTAGATATTAAAATTGAAAACGGAACCATTACAGAAATGGCAAAAAACATAGCCATTCCTGAAGGTGCAACAGTAGTAGAAAAAGAAAACCTACATGTATCTCCAGGTTGGTTCGACACTTCTGTATCCTTGGGTGAACCAGGTTATGAAGATCGCGAAACTATTGCTCACGGTTTACAAGTAGCCGCTAAAAGTGGTTTTACCGCTATTGCATTACAACCAAACACAACTCCGGTTATCGATAATCAAGCGCAAGTAAAATTTGTTTTGGAAAGAGCCAAAGAGCAAGCAACTTCCTTGTTTCCTATTGGCGCACTAACCAAAAATAGCGAAGGACAGGATTTAGCAGAACTGTTCGATATGAAAAATGCAGGTGCCATCGCTTTTGGAGATTACAACAAAGCCATTCAAGATGCCAATATTCAAAAAATTGCACTACAATATGTTCAAGATTTTGACGGATTGGTTATTAGTTATTGCCAAGACAACTCCTTAAAAGGAAAAGGAATTGTAAATGAAGGCATCACTTCTACCCGATTAGGTTTGAAAGGAATACCCACCTTAGCGGAAGAATTACATATCGCTCGCAACTTATTTTTATTAGAATATACTGGTGGTAAACTACACATCCCTACCATCTCCACTCAAAAATCAATTGCTTTGATTAAAGAAGCCAAAGCCAAAGGTTTGCAGGTTACCTGTAGTGTTACGGTACATCATTTAGTATTAAACGAAGAGGTGTTAACGGGCTTCGATTCTCGCTACAAAGTCGCACCACCTTTACGCGATGAAGCTACTCGAAAAGCTTTGATAGCAGCGGTCTTAGACAATACGATAGATTGCATCACTTCCGACCATAATCCATTGGATATTGAACATAAAAAATTGGAATTTGATATGGCAAAAGACGGAACCATTGGTTTAGAAAGTGCTTTTGGAACCTTACTTACGGTTTTACCTTTAGAAGTGGTTCTCGAAAAATTAACCGCAGGAAAAAAAATCTTTGGTTTACCAAAACAGGCTATTGAAATAAACACAACAGCCGAATTAACTTTCTTTACACCAACAGGCGAAAGTACGTTTACTAAAGAAAACATCGTATCCAAATCCAAAAATTCAGCGTTCTTAGGACAAAAAGTAAAAGGAAAAGCCTACGGAATTTACAACAACGGGAAATTGGCAATCTAGAAATTAAGAAGAAAGAAGGAAAAAGTAAAAAAAGACCTTCAACAAATAACAAATAGCAGTTAACAGTCAACAACTTTAAACTTTTAAACCATTAAACTTTTAAACCATAAACTTTAAACTTTTAAACAAAAATGAATACCGATATCGAAAAAGGAAAAAACACAGCTATCGTAAGTTACATCACCATTATTGGTAGTGTAATTGCTATTTTTATGAATCAAGACGAAAACAAAAGTGAATTTGCTAGCTTTCATATTCGCCAAGGTTTAGGCATATTTTTAACCTTCTTTTTACTAGGTTATCCAATTGGTTATTTCAATAGTTGGATGGTCACTTCAGCCTTTTGGTTATTTATTTTTATCTTATGGATATATGGTTTTTTAGGAGCTTTAAATGGCGAAAAGAAATTGGTTCCTTTAGTGGGTGAATTCTATCAGAATTTGTTTAAGAGTTTGTAAAACAAACAACAAAAATTTCATTGTATGAGCTTACAAAAAATTTTATTAAAATTCCTACTTATTTTTATAAGCTTTGAACTTTTATTGGATATACTAAAACTAATAATTCCTGCAACAATTCTAGAATTAGAATTTTCATATATACTGCTTTTAGTTCGGTTAATACTATTTATTTTCCTTTTAAAAGAGTTATACCTAACTAAAGTAAAATATAGTTTTGTTCTTCTTGTCGTTTTAATGTATCCTATTTTAATTCAATTTATTCAATTCGGTTTAGGTTCAATTTTTATTCATTTTTGCTCACAAGAAACAAATAATGCAAACGAAAATGGCTTGATAAATTTAGTCAACCAAATGACTAATTGTCCCTTTCCAACCACTTTGAATTTTTATTACTTATTCGAAGCTCCAATTTATTGTATTAAAGATTTTTTTGAGAATTATACGTTTTCGTCTCTTTCAGGATTTATCTTTTCTCCATACATTATAAGCTTTATTGTATTTTTTAAATTTTCGCTTTTTATGATTTTTAAAGAAAATCATAAAAATCCTTATTTAAGTTTACTACCTGTAATCGACTTCATAATCATTCTAAGAATTTGTAAATTACCCATTTATTGGATTTTTATTTTAATGATACCCATTTTACGACTCTTTTGGTTCTATCAAATCAATAAAGAACTGTGTCAAATACAAAAAGTAAATGCATCCAATTCGATTTGGATGACCTTACTACCCACCGTATTTTATGGAAAATTAGTTTATAAACATTAAATTCTTACCCAATGAAATACCTTAAAATTACATTCACAAGAATCCTATTAGGCTTTTTTGCCGCAAATATGGTAATCTCTCTACTTGTAAAAGATAACGACACTACACAATCGTATCTTATTTTGAAAATCATACTTACTACTGTTTTTTATTTTGGATTAACCCTCTACGTAAATAACGTTAAAAACAACTAAAAGGAATTCTAAAACCTTTGAAATAACCTACCGCAATTCTTCAAAAACCAATGGGAAGAATTCAAAAACCTATCGTACAAATGCAAAAAAGCATCGGTAACTTTTGAAAAAATAACAACAGTTTTCAAATATAGAGCTACCTATTAAAAAAAACATTCACACACTTATAATCAACTGATTTACAACAAATAATTCAAATTAAAAACAAAAAAACTAATTTTTACAAGTATGTAATTTCAAGTTAAATTTTATTTAACTTTGAGTTATATAACCGTATAAATTATGACAAAAAAATTACTTACGCTATTAACTCTTATTCTAGGGTTAATCATGGGTTATTCTCAAGCAGAATTAACCACAACGGCTCCATCTGCAAATTCCACAACTGGGCTTCGTGCTCCAAATGGAACAACGGCTCATACAACCGTACGTGGTGTTATCATTGTAACCGCAGCCGAACTAGCTGAAATTCCTAATGGAACAACAATTTCAAAATTAGGCTTTATTTTATCTGCTGCTGCAACACCAGGCCCATCTGGAGGAAACATACAAATGTATCTTCAAAACACAACCGATGTGACCAATCTAAAATCAACAACATGGGCAACCGCTATTTCTACAATGACTAGTGTGTACAATGGCACCTATACTATCCCTTCTGTAGCAGGCTCGGTTGATGTTACCTTAACCACCCCTTTTGTATATACTGGAGGATCTATTTATGTAGCCTATGATTACTTAGGAGCTACTTTTACAACAACAGGAGGTATATACAGTGCAAACAATTCTCTTTCTGGTGGATGGAAAGGTGATGTAAGTGCTACAACAACACCCCCAGCAACATTAACGCAATCTTCTTCGTTTAGACCTTCAATTCGTTTTTCATACGATAACCCTTTTACAAATGAATTAGCTGTTACTGGTATTGCAGGAGAAAAAGGTGTTTTCAACAATACAATAAGTCAAAATCAAACCGTAACATCTCTTATTAAAAATACTTCATCTGTAACATTAACAAATATTCCAGTAACGTTAACAATTACAGGTGCAAATCCGTATACCACAAGTCAAAGTATTCCAACTATTAATGCTGGTGAAACGATTACATTGTTATTTACTAATGTACCTACAATAAATCTTGGTACACAAACCATTACAGTTTCTATTCCTTCTGATGAAAATCCAGCCAATAACAGTCAGACATTCAATCAAAATGTGCTATGCGATAAAATTGGATATACACAAGGTACCACACAAACAGGTGCCGTTGGATTCAATACAGGTGCAGGAGTGATTGCCGTAAAACACGAAATTCCTAATACAATTGAAACCTATGTAAAAACGGTTTCAAATTATTTTCCGGTAACAGCAAATAACTCTGGTAATACAATAAAAGGACTATTATTTGACACAAATGGTGTTAAAATAGATTCTACTGCAGTAATTACAATAACTCCAGCAATGTTAGGTACAAAACAAGATTTTGACTTTATTAATGGTAATATAAATGTTGCTGGACAAACCATCTATGTTGGTTTTAGACAAGTTGCAAATACAACCTCAGGATATTTTCCTTTTGCAAACCAAAATAATTCGTATGTAGACCCTAACGCTGCTGCTACATTCGGATTAAATGGTGGAGTTCCAAATCCTGTAGGTTCTGGACTTGGTTATTTAATGATTGAAGCTACATTTACTTTCGGAGGCTTTGATGTGGCAAACTCATCCATTAATGGTACGGTATGTTCAAATTCAACACTAAACATTACTCCTATTTCAGGATATTCAAATTACGAGTTTTTCGTTAATGGAAGTAGTGTCCAAAATGGGACGTCAACCACATATACAACAGGTCTAATAACCGCAACAACAACATTCAACGTTACCATTACTAATGGTTCTTGTGTAATAAGTAGTAATATAACTACAATAAATCCAGTAACTGCAGAAGCAGGGACGCTACAAATTACTGGGACAACCGAGACTGCAACAACTATTTGCGTAGGCGAAGGTGTGGATGATTTAATTGATGTTGAATTCGTAGATACTGGCCTATTGAATGGAGAGTATTATACTTTTGTTATAACAGATCAAGCTACAGGTAATATTCTGGCAACACCTGCTTCAGGACCTTTTAATTTAGAAACTGCTCCTCCAGGAAACTGTGATATATGGTATTTAAGCTATTATGGTGATATTGGCTTAGGAACTGCTACAAACGTTAGTCAATTAAATGGTTGTTTTGATTTATCTAATCCAATATCAGTAACTAGGCTTTCTGGATCAGACTGTGACGCTTTAAACGCTAACAATTTTAGCAATAATCAAATCTTTAATGTTTACCCAAATCCTACAACAAGTATCTTAAATATAAATTACCTTGGAGTAAAAACTTTAGATTTAAATATTAGTATTAATACTGTTTTAGGCAAGGAAGTCTTTTCTAAAAAATATGAAAAAGTTCAAAATCATATCAGTTTAAATTTAAATTCTTATCCCAATGGGATTTATTTTGTAAACATCATAGATAATGAATCTGGAAGTGTTTTGGTTAAAAGAATAGTTAAAAACTAATCTTTAACTTATAACAAACATAAAAAGTATAACCAGAGAAAAAGAATCTCTGGTTTCTTTTTTATATAACAATACGCTACAAATTAGTAATTCATATTCCCTTTTCAAAACCTTTAATTTTCAAAACCCAATAATTATATAACATCTTCTCCAAATCCTATAACTCCTTCGTTATAAACTGCAACTACCTTTATCCTACTAATAATTACTAAAAATAAACAGTATGGAAACCAAAGAAAAAAAACAAACAACAACCAAAGCAACTCCTAAAAAAAATGCAGCGGAAGGATTAAGAGACTTATTTATCGATTCTCTAAAAGACATTTATTGGGCGGAGAAAGCGCTTTCTAAAGCACTTCCTAAAATGTCTAAAAATGCAACAAGCAAAACATTAATTAAAACCATAGATAGTCATCTAGAAGAAACCCATCATCAAATAGAAAGACTAGAAAAAGTCTTTGAAAGTATTGGCGAAAAAGCAAGTGCTAAGAAATGTGAAGCAATGGATGGTTTAATCAAAGAAGGAGAAGAAATTGTAAAGGAAACGGAAATTGGAGCTGTTAGAGATGCGGGAATAATTGCAGCTTCACAAAAGATTGAACATTATGAAATAGCAACTTATGGTACACTTGCTTCTTTTGCCAAAACTCTAAAAGAAGAAAAAGCATTAAAACTATTATTAGAAACGCTTAAAGAAGAGAAAGACGCAGATTATGCCTTAACAGATGCCGCGTACAATTCTATCAATTTTGATGCAAAAGAAGAAGAAGAAGAAGAAGAATAAAAACCCCTCGTGAGTTATTTTTTTTTGATGCCTGCTTTATATTGATTTATAAAGCAGGTTTTTTATTTAAACCAAAAAAACAGGAAATTTATCCCAAAGAAAACAGGCTTTTTCCCCGAAATCACCTCTTTAAGTATGATTATTTTTAGTATCTAAAAAATCGAATCATGCAAAAAAAATCATACCTTAAAGAAATCAGCATTAGTAGTACCCAACAACGATTTGGAACTACTAAGATTAAAAAAGATGTTGAAAAAATTCAATCGTGGCTCACCCTCTTTGCCATGCAAAATCCAAACGCTGGAACAGCTACTGGTATCGATGGCGATTTTGGTCCCGCTACTGAAAAAGCCGTCATGAACTTCCAAACGGCAATTGGGGAAAGACCCACAGGAATTGTAGATACCCACTTGTTTGCGCAACTAACAGCGCCTCTTAAAAATGCATTTGAAGCTCCTATTACGGGTAACAACTTAAGAGAATTAGTAATCAACACGGCAAAAAATCACGCCAAATACAACCCATTCGAATTAATCATTCGAAATCAGAGCAACTCAGGTCCTTGGGTACGTGCTTATATGGATGGCAACGAAGGCACGTATTGGTATTGGTGCATGGGGTTTGCACAAACCATAATTGATCAAGCCGCTTCTATAGTAGGAAAAAATTTCAAAACCCTCATGCCGTTATCCTACAGTTGCGACACCATTGGTACAACCGGATTGCAAAAGAAAATCTTGACACGCTATCAAACTGCCAGAACCAACCCTAGTCTAATTCAACCTGGTGACCTGTTTCTTTTGCAAAAATCTACTTACGATTGGTTTCACACGGGTATCGTAATTAGCGTGCAAGGTGATACTATCGAAACCATTGAAGGCAATACCAATGCAGATGGCTCTAGCAACGGTAATGCCGTACTCAATAGAATCCGAAATTTCAAACAATCCAAAATCGATTTCTTCTCCATCGAATCTTTGGTATAATTAAAAATCAAATCCTCACTTCGAGTGTCTCAATTTCAATTGTGGTGTATCGAGAACTCTTAGGAGCACCTAAATCGAATTCGCAGCAAAATCCTCCCGCTATTCGTTCTATCTTTTTATTTTCTTTCACCTAAAAGAGGAAAAAAAGAAAATAAAAAGGATGCCACTATTATCGGGGCTAACCTACAACTTTTTCAATTTAAGACCAGAAAAATAAATATTAGTGCTATTTTTGACATCCAATAATCAGAATACACAACCATGAATTTACATTATCTCGTTAGAGAACCAAAAAACATACAAGCACAAAATCCTCTTTTACTATTATTACACGGTTACGGCAGTAATGAAGAAGACTTGTTCTCATTTGCCAGTGAACTACCTGAGGAATACTATGTCATTTCGGTACGCGCACCTTATAATTTACAGCCATATGGTCATGCTTGGTATGCCATCCATTTTGATGCGGATGAAAATAAATTCTCAGATGATGTTCAAGCACAACAATCCAGAGATTTAATTGCTTCCTTTATTGATGAAGTACTGGAAAAATATCCTATAGCAAAAGAACAAGTAACGTTAATTGGTTTTAGTCAAGGGAGTATTCTAAGTTATGCAACCGCATTGAGTTACCCAGAAAAAATTAGTCGTGTTGTTGCATTAAGCGGTTATTTAAACGAAAACATATTGGTTACTGAGTATCAAAAGAAAGCAAACCAACATTTACAATTCTATATTTCACATGGTACGGTTGACCAAGTGATTCCTGTAGATTGGGCACGAAAAGCAAAACCTTTTTTAGAAAATCTTGGTTTTTCAGTAACTTACAAAGAATATCCTATTGGCCATGGCGTTTCTCCTCAAAACTTTTACGACTTTAAAAATTGGTTGGAAAGTACGAAGTAATTAATGGAACAACCAATTGAATATAGTATCAAATCTAGTTTTTATGACCGTAAAAGAAAACTAATTCTATCACCAAATTATATTGAATTTGAAGATAATGATTTAGCTAATGGATCAAATACAAAATTTGAAACAAAAGATATTGATTCATTTAGATATGGAGTTAAATGGATTAAGGGTTATGCCTTTACATTTGGGAGAATATATTTAATTGAAATTAGAAATAAAGAAGGTAAAATATTACGACTCAAATTAAAATCAATTTATGGAATAAGAAAAAAAGAATTATTTCAAAAATATGCATCTATAATTAATTCTTTACAAGATTTATATTTTATTCCTACAGCTGAAAAGTTTATCAAATTATATCAAAATAAAGAAGAATTTAATTTTGGACCAATTAAAATCAAACCTGAAGGAGTTGAATTAAAAAACAAAAAAACAATTCTTTGGAAAGATTTATATACTAAAAATTATTTTACCAAGTACAGTATCGCATCAAAATCCAATAAGAATGATTATTGCCTTTTTGAATATAACGAAGATTGGAATACTGCAGTTTTATTTTCAGTTATTGAAAAAATACTTTTAAATAAAAAAGAAGGCGCTACTTAACAGTAGCGCCTTCCCCAAAAAAACAAACTAAAACTAAACAACTATGTACGAGGTAGTAAAACCGTATCTACCACGTGTATAACGCCATTCTTTTGATTCACATCAGCAATTGTAACTCTCGAGCTATTTCCATTTTCATCTGTAATATAGACATCTTTCCCTTTCATCCAAGCGGTTAAAGTACCACCGCTAACCGTTTGAAAACTATATTTTCCATTTCCTTTTTTTATAGCTGCGACAATAGCTGCAGCACTCCATTTTCCAGCAGCTACATGATATTTCAAAATGGTTTGCAATTGGGCTTTATTTTCTGGTTGTAATAAAGTTTCTACAGTCCCTTTAGGTAGTTTTTCAAATGCTGCATTCGTTGGTGCAAAAACAGTAAAAGGTCCATCAGAAGCTAAAACGTCTACTAAATCAGCTGCTTTTACGGCTGCCACTAAAGTTGTATGATCTTTAGAGTTTACTGCGTTTTCAACTATGTTTTTACTTGGATACATAGGAGCACCACCTACTTCGACTGTTTTTTCTTTTTGGGCATTCATTTCAATTCCTGATAAAAAAGTAATAAGAACAAATGCAAAAGCTAATTTTTTTCTGGTTTTCATGTTTTATATTTTATGTTATAATGTCATTTACGAGAAAAATGTTTTTTTGGTTTTAAAAAACATAAAAAAATGCAAAAGAAAAATTATATAAATAGCATTTCAATATAATTTATTACTTTTGAACTTCATTAAAAAAACAAATTATGGCTACAGTAACCTTAGGCGGAAACGCAATACATACTTCAGGAGAATTACCAAAAGTGGGATCAAAATCACCTGATTTCAAATTAGTAAAAACAGATTTAAGCACGATTAATTTAGCTGATTTTGCTGGAAGTAAATTAGTATTAAATATATTTCCTAGTGTAGATACAGGAACTTGTGCAGCATCTGTTAGGGCTTTTAACCAAAAAGCAAGCCAATTAGAAAACACCAAAGTGTTATGCATTTCACGTGATTTACCATTTGCTCAAAAACGTTTTTGTGGTGCAGAAGGTTTAGAAAATGTAATTAATTTATCTGATTTTAGTACAGGAAGTTTTGGAAAAGACTATGGTTTAGAAATCGTAGACGGTCCTTTAGCTGGGTTACATTCTAGAGTGGTTATCGTTTTAGATGAAAACGGAACGGTAAAATACACAGAACAAGTTGCTGAAATTGCAGACGAACCTAATTATGAATCTGCGTTAGCGTCATTATAAAATGAGTTTTGAAAAAGATAATACTTTCGTAAAAGGAAGATTAAAAAGTATTGTATTTGCTGTAAAAGGAGCCTTTAAATTAGCCACTACAGAACATAGCGTAATGGTCCAGTTAAGTATTGGATTGTTATTAATTGTAGCAGGTTTTTATTTTAAAATTACCAAAGAAGAATGGTTAATTCAAACACTTGCAACAGGATTGGTTTTAGGGATTGAAGGCTTGAATACAGCGGTAGAAAAAATTGCAGATTTTATTCATCCTGACTATCATAAAAAAATTGGTTTTATTAAAGATATTGCTGCTGGTGCCGTATTTTTTGCTGCGTTAACCGCAATCGTTATTGGAAGTATAATATATATACCATATTTATTTTAAATTCTCTATTTTTGTAAAATAGTGTTTGCTACATGGCTAAAAAAGACAAAAAAGAATCACAAAATAAGACAACTACAAAAGAAAAGAAATCGTGGCGACTGTCAAGGCAGCAAAAATTCACCATTGGTGTCTTGTTTGTTTTGCTTGCTGTAGCTTTGTTACTATCATTTATTTCTTATTTCTTAACGGGAAATTATGATCAAAGTCAAGTGAACGATGTCTTAGACCGAAGTATCCAAACCAAAAACTGGTTGGGTAAATTTGGTGCTTATTTAGCCCATTTCTTTCTTTATGAAGGATTTGGAGTAGCCTCTTTTGTTTTTGTACGTATTTTATTCTTAGCCGGTGCTTATCTTATTTTAGATTTGAGTTTAGGAAAACTTAAAAAGACCCTTTTTTGGGATTTATATCTCATTATAGTTCTTTCTGTACTATTTGGATTTTTTTGGGACTATTTACCCGAATTAGCGGGAACTATTGGCTTTGAAATTAACACGTATGTACAAGATTATATTGGTCAAATCGGAACAGGTTTAACGTTATTCTTTGGCATCGTTATTTATCTTATTTTTAAAATAAAAGTTTCTCCAGATCGAGTAAAACAAGCTTTCGAAAAATCCAATACTTCTTTCCATGAGGACTTACAAAAAGAAAAAGCAGTTGATAAAGAACCTACTATAACCCCTGTAAATACTTTAGAGGAGATTACAGTTGCCGATGATGACGATTTTATCATTAGAGAAGATGAAGAAGCTATCTCTAAAATTGAATTAAAAACATCTCCTTTTGAAATCAACAAAGAAGCTTTAAAACCCACAATTTCAAATCCTTCCGAACTCAATTTAGATCCTAAACCTAAAAAAGAAGATTTTAGCATTACTGAAAAAATAAGTCAGCCTGAAACTACCATTATTTCAGACGATAATGATTTCGTCATTGAAACAGCAGCAGAAGAAGAAATTATTGACAGTAATTTGGCTGCTAAATTAGTTCAAGATTTTGGAGAATTTGATCCTACATTAGAATTATCCAATTATCAATTCCCTCCTATAGATCTTTTAAAAGAATATTCAACAGGTGGAATAACTATTAATCAAGCTGAATTAGAAGAAAATAAAAACCGTATTGTAGAAACACTTAAAAACTACAGTATCGGTATTTCTCAAATAAAAGCAACCGTTGGACCTACTGTTACGCTTTATGAAATTGTTCCTGATGCTGGAATTCGTATTTCTAAAATTAAAAATCTTGAAGATGATATTGCCTTATCTTTAGCTGCTTTAGGGATCCGAATTATTGCTCCCATTCCTGGAAAAGGTACTATTGGTATTGAAGTACCAAATAACAATCCAACTTTAGTACCCATGAAGAGTGTGATTAGTTCTCCTAAATTTCAACAAGCAGAAATGGAATTGCCTGTGGCTTTAGGAAAAACAATCTCCAATGAAACCTTTGTAGTTGACTTAGCAAAAATGCCTCACTTATTGATGGCTGGAGCAACAGGACAAGGAAAATCCGTTGGTTTAAATGCCATTTTAGCATCCTTACTTTATAAAAAGCATCCAGCTGAAGTAAAATTTGTATTGGTCGATCCTAAAAAAGTGGAACTAACGTTATTTAATAAAATTGAAAGACATTATTTAGCCAAACTACCCGATACAGAAGATGCTATTATTACTGATAATACCAAAGTAATTAATACCCTAAACTCGTTATGTATTGAAATGGACAACCGTTATTCTTTATTAAAAGATGCAATGGTGCGTAATATTAAAGAATACAATGAGAAATTCAAACTACGCAAACTAAACCCCGAAAACGGTCATCGTTTTCTTCCCTATATTGTACTAGTAGTTGATGAATTTGCGGATTTAATTATGACAGCTGGTAAAGAAGTAGAAACTCCTATTGCCCGTTTAGCACAATTAGCACGTGCAATTGGTATTCACCTCATCATTGCCACACAAAGACCTTCTGTAAATGTCATTACGGGTATGATTAAAGCCAATTTCCCTGCCAGAATTGCATTTAGGGTAATGTCTAAAATCGATTCAAGAACTATTTTAGATGCTGGTGGTGCAGATCAACTTATTGGAAGAGGAGATTTGTTATACACTAATGGCAACGATATGGTTCGTGTTCAGTGTGCTTTTATCGACACTCCTGAAGTAGATAAAGTATGTGACTTTATTGGTAGTCAAAAAGCCTATCCTGAAGCGTATCAATTACCAGAGTATGTAGGTGAAGAAAGTGGCACGACTCTTGATATTAATATTTCGGATCGAGATACGTTATTTAGAGAAGCAGCCGAGGTAATTGTGACTGCACAACAAGGTAGTGCCTCATTAATTCAAAGAAAATTAAAATTAGGTTATAATAGAGCGGGTCGTATCATTGATCAATTAGAAGCCGCTGGTATTGTTGGACCCTTTGAAGGTAGTAAAGCCCGATCGGTTTTAATTGCTGATTTAGTAGCTCTCGAACATTTTTTAAACAATGAACAAAACAATAATTAAGTTAAATAAGATGAGTAAAATTTTAAAATTAGTATGTTTTCTTTTAGTAAGTGTTTCAATTCAAGCGCAGGATGCAGCAAAAGCTAAAAGTCTTTTAGATGAAGTTTCGGCTAAAGTTAAAACTTATGAAAATATAGTTATTGATTTTAAGTATGCTTTAAACAACCCTAGTGAAAACATTAATCAAGAAAGTAAAGGAAACGTAACTTTGAAAGGAAATTTATACAATTTAAATTTTATGGGAGTTACTAAAATATTTGATGGTAAGAAAGTATATACTATTGTTCCAGAAGATGAAGAAATATCAATTTCTAAATTTGATGACAAAGATGAAAATGCAGTAACACCATCAAAAATGCTTACTTTTTTTAATACGGGATACAAATATTCTTGGGATATTTTACAAGATATAAAAGGAAGAAAAATTCAATATATAAAATTGATTCCTATCAGTTCAAAAGACCAAAGAAAAGAAATCCTTTTAGGTATAGATGTTCAAACCAAAAATATATATAACCTTATCGAAGTTGGAAAAAATGGAACAAGAACTACATTAACTGTTAATTCTTTTAAAACAAACCAACCTTTATCAGATAATCATTTTACCTTTACCGAGTCAAAATATCCAAATTATTATATCAATAGACTAGACTAAAAGGTGAAAATCTTAGATAAATACATTATTAAATCTTTTACGATTACATTTACTTCGGTATTTGTAATCCTTTTTTTTATATTCGTTTTACAAGGAATATGGCTTTTTATTTCTGAATTAGCAGGTAAAGACTTAGATTTTTTTACGATAATTAAATTTTTATCTTTTTATGCACCTACCATAGTTCCACTTGTGCTGCCTCTATCAGTTGTATTAGCCTCGATAATGACCTTTGGGAGTTTTGCTGAAAATTATGAGTTCGCTGCTATGAAATCATCTGGTATTTCTTTGCAACGCGCCATGAGAATGCTTACCCTATTTATTTTTGGATTAAGCATTATCTCTTTTATTTTTGCTAATAATGTGATTCCAAAAGCACAATATAAATTTTTAAATCTACGAAAAACTATTATTCAGCAACGACCTGCTATGGCTATTGCAGAAGGACAATTTAATCCAATTGGCCCAGCCATAAATATAAAAGTAGAGAAAAAAACAGGTGCCAATGGTCAATTTTTAGAAGATGTAACCATGCACATTAAAAATACTAGTGCAGGATTAGGTGCCAATACAGTAATCAAGGCTAAAAATGGCGTTTTAAGAAGTGATGAAAATTCGAACTATTTGCAATTAGAATTACTTGATGGGAATTATTATGAAAATGTAATACCCAAAAAATATGAAGAAAGAAACAAACAACCTTTTGCAAAAAGTAGTTTTAAAAAGTATATCTTAAATATTGATTTAACCAAATTAAATGAAAATACGGGAGATAATGCAGACATCACTTCTGAGAAAATGTTGACATTAAACGAATTAAATTATACTATTGATTCCCTTCAAAATAACTACAATAAAGATATTGTTTCTTTTGCTGAAAATACAGTTCAAAGAAACGATTATGTATTTCAGTTAAATCGCGTTCAAAATATTGATCAAGAAAAAAAAGTCGACAATATATTGACCGTTTTCTCAAATACTGAAAAACAAAAAATTTTAGAAATGGCAATTAGTAATACTTCGAGTACAGAATTCAGTATTCAAAATAGCCAAAATGACTTGGAATACAAAAAGAAAAATATCAATTCACATTGGGTAGTTGTACATGAAAAGTTTATTATTGCCTTCTCTTGCCTTTTAATGTTTTTTATTGGGGCACCTTTAGGAGCCATTATTAGAAAAGGAGGAATTGGTTTACCTATTGTTTTTGCTATTGTCATTTTTATTGCCTTTCATTTCATGAATACATTTGGTAAAAAAATTGCAGAAGAAGACACAATTCCTGTTGCTTTAGGAATGTGGATGTCTTCCATTATTTTAACCCCTTTAGCTTTATTTTTAACATATAGAGCCACAAACGACATAGGAATTATGATTAATTTTGATTGGTTAATTGATCCTATAAAAAAACTTTTTTCAAGATTCTCAAAAAACTAAAAAACTACCATGTCTAACAACATACAACTCAACACTATTGAAGAAGCTATAGAAGATATCCGTCAAGGAAAAGTAATTATAGTCGTAGATGATGAAGATAGAGAAAACGAAGGTGATTTTCTCGCAGCAGCTGAAAAATGTACTCCAGAAATGATCAATTTCATGGCTACTCATGGAAGAGGTCTAATTTGTACACCTCTTACAGAAAGTAGATGTAAAGAGCTTGATTTACATGCAATGGTACGAAACAATACTGATCATATGGAAACAGCCTTTACCGTTTCCGTTGATCTTAAAGGTAATGGAGTAACTACTGGTATCTCTGCAGCAGATAGAGCTAAAACTGTACTTTCTTTACTAGATCCAAATACAAAACCGTTTGATTTAGCAAGACCTGGACATATTTTCCCTTTAATTGCGAAACAAGGAGGTGTACTAAGAAGAACAGGACATACAGAAGCTGCTATAGATTTTGCACGATTAGCTGGATTTAAACCTGCTGGAGTAATTGTGGAAATCATGAATGAAGATGGTACCATGGCACGATTACCACAACTGGTAGAAGTGGCTAAAAAATTTGATTTAAAATTAGTTTCTATTGAAGATTTAGTTGCGTATCGTATGCAACATGATAGCTTGATTCAAAAGAAAGAAGATTTTGAAATTGAAACTCGTTTTGGAACCTACCGATTGAGAGCGTATTTACAAACCACTAATAAACAAGTTCATATTGCTTTAACCAAAGGTACATGGAGTAATGGAGAAGCGATTCTAACGCGTATTAATTCAACTCAAGTTAATAATGATATCTTAGGAACCTTAACGAATGATGCTGATAAAAAATTAGATGTTATGTTCAAAAAGATAGACGAAGTTGGGAAAGGAGCTATTATTTTTATCAATCAAGAAGTAAAATCTTTGGAACTTTTATCTCGTTTAACCGAATTAAAAAATTTACAGGAAGAAGGTATTATTAAAGCTCCTCAAGTAAAAATGGATGCCAAAGATTTTGGTATAGGAGCTCAAATTTTACATGATATTGATATTTCACGTATAAAATTATTATCAAACAATTCTGAGCCAACAAAGCGTGTAGGTATGATTGGTTATGGCTTAGAAATTACAGAATATGTAACTTACTAAAATTAGAAAAACCACAATTTAATAGCTAAAGAGGACACTGTAATTATCAAAAACAAACGAATTACTTTGTCCTCTTTTTTTACAGACCAACGACTTCCAAACCAAGCTCCAGAAGCATTACCAATAGTTAATATAAAAGCTAACATATAATTAATTTGTTTCTCTAAGGCAAATACCAATACGGCTCCTAGAGTATAAACGCAAACAACAAAAACTTTAGTAGCATTTGATTTTAATAAGGATAACCCATTGACATAGGGAAGAATTAATAACATTAAAAAACCAATTCCTGCATTAATAAACCCACCATAAATACCTAAAAAAAAGAAAATAATTAACGATATGTATAAGGTCTTACCTGTTGTTTTTTCTATTACTTCGGTATAATTTTTTTTGGGATTAAAAATGATAGTCAATAACACCATTATCATGATAACTGCCAAAATTTTATTAAATAAATCCCCTTCAATTCCTATTGCTAGTTTAGCTCCAATAAAAGATCCTAGTAAAGCAGATAATCCCAAATACAAACTAAAAGGATAAGTACTAATACCTTTACTTTTAAAACCTCTCACAGCGGTGAAGGTTTGAATTAAAATTGCTATTCTATTCGTTCCATTGGCTAAAGGAGCTGGCAATCCCATAAAAATTAAGGTTGGTAATGTTAATAAAGTACCTCCACCTGCAATTGTATTTAAAAAACCAGCTATGAAACCTACAGGAATTAACAAAAGGTATTCGTATTCAAAATCCATAAGCTATAAATTGGATGCAAAGGTATCGAAATAAAAACGCTAGTCCTTATAATAGAAAACACATAATTATAAAAAAATGTTAATTGCCTTTACAAATTTCTTATAAAAAGGCTATTTTTACTTACTTATTTAAAACCCAACCTTATCAAATGAAGAAAAATATAATTTCTGGTGGATTACTAACCTTACTTTTAATAAGTTGTAATGCTGTACCTAAAGCACAAACAGAAGCAGACGTAACTAAATACATGAATACAATTACTGCACCTGAATTAAGTACCCATTTACACATTGTAGCTTCTGACGAAATGGAAGGTAGAGATACTGGAACAGAAGGTCAAAAAAAAGCAGGAAAATATTTAATTGAACAATATCAAAAAAGTGGTATTTCTTTTCCAGCAAAAGCTGAGGGTTGGTATCAAAAAGTACCTTCTGAATTCATGGCGAAAGGATTTGCTCCCAAATTAAATGATTCTGAAAATATTTGGGCTTTTATTGAAGGTTCTGAAAAACCAAATGAAATACTTGTCGTATCTGCTCATTATGATCATGTAGGTACAAAAAATGGTGAAGTTTACAATGGTGCTGATGATGATGGTTCAGGAACGGTAGCTCTTTTAGAAATTGCACAAGCATTCGCAAAAGCTAAAAAAGACGGTTATGGTCCAAAACGTTCCATACTATTTCTTCATGTAACAGGTGAAGAACATGGACTTCATGGTTCAAGATATTATTCAGAAAACCCATTATTTCCATTACAAAATACTATTGCCGACATTAATATAGATATGATTGGCAGAAGAGATACTCTACATCCAGATACTAATAATTACGTCTATGTAATAGGTTCAGATCGTTTGAGTTCTGAACTACATACTATTAATGAAGCTGCAAATAAAAAATACACCCATTTAGAATTAGATTACAAATACAATGATCGTAATGATCCTGAAAGAATTTATTATCGCTCTGATCATTATAATTTTGCTAAAAAAGGTGTTCCAGCTATTTTCTTTTTTAATGGAGTGCATAAAGATTATCATATGGCTTCAGATACACCTGATAAGATTGAATATGATGCTTTAGCAAAAAGAGCACAATTAGCTTTTACTTTAGCTTGGGAACTTGCAAACAGAGAAGAAAGAATTGTTGTAGACAAAGACGGGAAATAATTATAAAAACCTATAAATCCTCATTAACGCAATGAGGATTTATTTTTTACATTATGCTAAATAAAATACATCATATTGCTATCATTTGCAAAAATTATGAAATATCAAAAAAATTTTATGTCGATATTTTAGGACTTACTGTCATTAATGAAACTTATCGGGCAGAAAGACACTCTTATAAATTAGATCTAGCTATTGATGATATATACTCCATAGAATTATTTTCATTCCCAAATCCTCCTGAACGTCCTTCTCGTCCAGAAGCAACGGGTTTACGACATTTGGCTTTTGAAGTAGATAAATTAGAAACCATCATTAAGCATTTAGAAAAATTCAAGCTAACGGTGGAACCCATTCGAATAGATGAAATTACACAAAAAAGATTTACTTTCACTCAAGATCCAGATGGATTACCTATTGAGTTTTACGAAAAATAATTTATGGCAAAGTTACTTTTTCAAATGAATTTAGCTTTTGCAAATCTAAAATAGTAACACTATCGTCCTCATTTTGATTATACATAATATTAAATTTCGCTCCATATACTACTTCTTTAAAAATATAGGAAGTTCGTTTAACTAAATGCGTACTATAAATATCATCAAAAACTTTAATAAAAACCAATATCTCTCCATCTATAGAACCATAATCTTGTGCTGTGAAATTGTATAACGGACTTTTCTCAGTAATGGGGTGTACCAAAGTCCAACTTAGCGTTAATGCATTTACTTTATCCAATTCTAAGGGCAATTGATAAAATTTATTGACCATCTTTCCATTTTCTTCTATACTCAATCCTAGTGTTACTCTAGCTTCTGCGTCTGTTAAATTAACATTTTTAAAAGGAGTCATTCGAAACATTAATGCGGTACCGTTCTCGTAAGGAGCAATAATTGCATTTTCAGAAAACTTAATATAGGCTTCGGGTTTACTAAATCTTCCAAAAAATAAACCTGTAGCAATAGCAAAAGTAAGTAGACCAGTTAATGCTTCTACTGAAGAAACAAAACTTGCCCAAAACCCTGTTGGGTTAATATGTCCATAACCAACCGTTGTAAAAGTTTGTACACTAAAAAAAAAGGCTTGACCAAATTTTTCTGTGTTATTAGAAGCTATAATTCCATTTAAATGTTCCACACCTATATAATAATAGATTGTAGCAAAAAATAAGTTCGCTAGAAAATAAAACAAGATAATGATACCAAAAAATTGCCATCTAGGAATAGTAAGCATAAAATGATGCCAACTGGTTCGTTCTAAAAAACCAATCCCCTTTTTTCTAACATTTGCATCACCATTCTTATTTACAAATCGTCCTCCATAATTGGATGCACTTGTTCCAAAACCTGAAGAATCAATCGTTTTTGCTTTATTATTGATAGATTTAAATAACGCCATATTTTTTACAATAAGTCTTTATGCTTTTCAAAGGTAATATTTATTATGCTTACTCAATCATTTGTAGTACATTTACTATGACAAACAAAAGTGAAAAGATGGAAATAAAAAAAGACTTAAAATTAGCTGTTTTAATTGATGCGGATAATGTTCCCTATGCGAATGTAAAAGAAATGTTTGAAGAAATTGCTAAATATGGAACACCAACCTTTAAAAGAATTTATGCAGATTGGACAAAACCAACTGTTTCAGGCTGGAAAAATGTCTTATTAGAAAACGCTATAACCCCAGTTCAACAATACAGTTATACTGTTGGCAAAAACTCTAGTGATAGTGCTTTGATTATTGACGCTATGGATATTTTGTATACTGGAAAAGTAGATGGTTTTTGTATTGTTTCTAGTGATTCCGATTTTACAAGATTGGCCACCCGATTACGTGAAGCTGGAATGACCGTAATAGGTATTGGGGAAAAGAAAACTCTAAAACCTTTTATCACAGCTTGTGATAAATTCATTTACATTGAGATTTTGAAAAAAGACGATTCCGATAATCCAATTGAAACTTCATCTAAGAAAACAACCAAAAACACTTCTACCAAGAAAAAAACACCGCTTAGCAAAATTGATCCCAAAATAATACAGTTGTTCTCAACTAGTATAGATGATTTAGAAGATGAAAATGGTTGGGCATTTTTAGGAGACTTAGGTAATTTGATTTTAAAAAAGAAAACAGATTTCGACCCGAGAAATTATGGTTTTAGTAAACTTTTACCATTAATTAAAAGCATGCAAAAATTTGAGATTGATGTACGAGAAACAAATAATCCTAATGTTAAACACATTTACATCAGAAAAAAATGATACTAAAAAAGCCTTTAAAATAATTTAAAGGCTTTTTAGTTTATAAAATTCTTTATTTTTTAATTACTTTCACACTTTGTATCTTACCTTCAATGGTTACATTTATAATATAAGCACCAGATTGCAAATGAGACATATCGACTGTCATTTCCTTTTTCAAGTTTTCTTCTTTTTCGATTAAAACCTGACCTAATAAATTAATTACTTGTAATTTACTTGCTTCCGAAGTTAATTCTAAATTTAAAAGTGAATTTACTGGATTTGGAAAGAACTTAATTGTATTGGTGTCCAAAAAATCCGGATTAGCAAGATTTATAGAAGGATACTTGATACTTGCAGCAAAAATATTTACTATTCCTGTACCAGAGTCTTTTTGAAAATCTACATAAGTAAATGTTTTTTCTTGGTTCGCTGGATCAATATTTATAGCTAGCTCATAAATTCGTGGATTTCCAGCAGGATTCTCTATAGCATCTGTATTCGTGTTTACTCTTCCAATACCAGATACCGCAATGGGCAAACTAGTTTGATTGTACCAATCAGGAATTAACGTAGCTGGAATAATTTGATTAGAACCATCGTCAAAATGAATTGTTCCAGAAACAGTACTAGAACCACCTCCAGATGTCACTAGAAAGTACAGTATTTCTGCATTAGAAATAGTATCAAAACCTAAAGTACCACCATTAGCAGCCCCATTAGTATCTATTCGTAAAACATTATTCCCTTCGTAAGGATTATTTAATGGATTTATTTTAAATACAAGTCCAGGTACACTAGCACTATTAATTATACCATTTGTCGGTAATCCAAAAGTCAAATCTGAATCAGGAGCATTCAATTTAAAATCTCTCGATAATAGAACAAAATTACCACCATCGATACTATTTGTAGTAGAAGAAGCAGAAGGACCTATACCGTTAGCAATAACATCTTCATTTAAACCTGTGAAAATTTCCAATTCAGTATATCCACCAAAAACAAAAGGACCTGCCCAAGGACTAAATCCAGTATTATTATCACAAACTGTACGCACATAAAACTCCGATACAGTTCCTGATGGATAAGTAGCATTATACGTTACACTTGAAACTACTTCGCCAGATACAGGTTCTCCATTCCCATATTCCTGAACAGCTATTTCCCATTCTGATCCAGCACCAGCATCCCATGATAACACAGCAGAGGTATAGGTGATATTTGAAGCTGAAAGATTTGTTGGCGCGTCACATATAGGTGTTCCTAAAGTCTTTAAATCATCAATAAATAAATAATATTGATCTGTAGAAATAGCTTGAATAGCAACATATATGGTTTGACCAACGTATGCAGAAAGATCGTATGTATATTCTGTATATGTAGTTGAAGGCCCCACATTTGAAGCTAATACATCTGTAAAATCGGATAATTGATTTCCTGTTGTAGAGACCAAAACATTAAATCGATCAATATAAGTCGCACTGTAATTTCGAGACCAAAAACTAATTATATCACTTACATTAGCAGTTACTGTAAAAGGTGGTGTAATTAAAAGGTCGTTGTGTGCTGTTCCACTATAAGTTATTCTAGCAAATTTAGTTCCAGAATGTGGATAAGCTGGAAAATTACTTTGTACTGCCCAAGTATTTGCGTCACCGCCATTAATTAAAGACCAACAATTAGGAATTGCTCCTGTTGCAGTACTTTCAAAATCTTCATTCAAACTAGTTACCACAGAACAAGCAGTTACAAAAGTATACAATGTCCATGCACTGTAGCCATTTGCTCCACAATTAGCTCTTACATAAAAATCGTAGGATGTATTTGACATTAAACCAGATAGGCTACCTGTTGTAGCCATTGTTATCGTATTTCCCATAGTTGGTTCAGGACTTCCAGAAGCTAACACTACATATTCCCATTCTGTTGCTGTTCCAGCATCCCAACTGAATACAGCCTCACTGGTTGTAATTCCAGCAACTCCAAGATTTGTAGGTGCTTCACAAGCTACTGCAGTAGTAAAAGTATAAGGACCTGCCCAAAAACTATAGCCACCTCCAGAGCAAGCCGTTCTTACATAAACATCATATGTTGTTTCAGGATTTAAATTTGAAAAATTATATGTATTTGTTGTACTTGCGTCTCCAGAAGCAGGTATTGGATCACCAGTATTTACTATTGCAACCTCAAAAGCATCACCAACGTTGGCTCCTGTCCAAGAAATAGCCGCATCAAAAGCAGTAACTGTTGTAGCGTTGATATTTGATGGTCCAGAACATTCAGGCACTAATTTTCCACTTACCGCAAAAAGGTTAAAGACACCACCACTACTCTTTTCAACGGTTATACCAGAAACAATTTTGCTTTGATTAGCTAGATCAATAGCTAAATCCAGTTGATAAATTCTTGGGTTATTTGTTGGGTTTTCCAAACCATTATCTAACCTACTCCCTCTACCTATCCCAGAAATTATAGTAGGTAAAGCATTAGAATTAAACCAATCAGGAATAGTTACACTAGTAAAAACTTGAGAAGAAGCATCTGTAAAATTAACAGTAATAATAACACTAGAAGCACCACTTCCTGAGGTTACTGCTAAATACAAGTTTTCAAAAGACTCTAATTCGGTAAAGGTAATCGTCGATAAACCAGAAACTCCGTTATCTTGAATTCGAAGTGAATTATTTGAATCATAAGGAGCCAAATTGAAGAACAAATCGCTATTATTTACAGCTAAAACACCATCTGTTGGCAATCCATAAATAGTTGGAGTTGAACCTGATGTAATTTGTGTTCCTTGAGCCAAATAGCAAAAATTAACACCATCCACGTCATTGGTAGTTGTTGTATTCAAACTTCCAACCCCATTTGCAATAACGTCCTCATTAAATCCATTTACGGTTAAAGCCATGTAGCTGGCAGGATCATAAATTACATTTTGGATAGCATTTTTACTTTTTGGCTTTTTAGGTTTAGAACCTGAAAAGACTAAAAAAGGAAAAGATAAACTTAGCAGTAATAGGGTTTTACACCAAACACCCCAAAAACTAGAATAATTTTTTTTCATCATATTTGTAGTTACTCATTTGTCTAGTAAATATATAAAAAAAATAAAAATATATTTTTTTTAGAATTTTATTTAGAAAAAATCAAAAAATGAAAATAAAAAATGAAAATAAAACCAATAAAAGCGAAAAAAAATAAATAATACTCAATCTTTAAAAACAAAATAATTTTATACTCCATTTGCTTTAATAAAAGCTAAACAATAAATTAGCACTACCTATTTTCAAACTACTTCACTTGAATGACTTTATAAAATATTTAGAACAACCTTATCTTTATTACTATAAAGGCAAAAAATTAGTTCAAATTAGCTTACTAATTTTTGCTTTAGGATTTTTTTTTAATTACGTAATAGAACCGTTTGAAATTAATTATGATGAATTAAAATTAAAAGTTTGGATTGTTGCCTTTATTCACACTATTGTTCCCTTAGTAATTCTATATTTATTAGCACAAATAAGCAATCAATACTCTAAGACTACTGAAAATTGGACTGTAAAGAAAGAACTTCTTTTTATTTTTATACTATTATTACTTACAGGTATTGGCAATTATTCACTACGAGACATCTTGTACAACAATCCTTTTAATCATTCAATCAACTATTTATTTGAAGAAGTATTCAATACTCTTGTCAGTGGTTTTTTATTAGCTTTTAGTGTTATTTCTGCTAATTTAAATATTCAATATATCAAAAATAGTGAACGTGCCTCAGAATTGAATTTAAAATTAAAAGAACATCCAAAAATTATTTTAAAAAACGAAATTGAAATTGAAACCGAACTTAAATCGGAAACTTTTAAATTAGCAGTCTCATCCTTTATTTTTGCTAAAGCGGAAGGTAATTATATTGAGATTTGGACAAAGGAGGGTGCCAAATCGAAAGCCTCAATAAAAAGAATGAAATTGAAAGAATTTGAAAAAGAGTTGACCAATTTCTCAGAAATCTGCAAAACACATCGTTCCTATTTACTTAATATAACTTATATAGAAAATGTAAAAGGAAATGCACAAGGTTATAAAATAAAATTAAAAAATTGTGACGAACAAGTTCCAGTTTCTAGGAACTATTTAGCTTTATTCAATGACAAAATAAATCAATAGTACTTTTGCTTTGTACCAAAAGGGCAAGTATTTCATACCACTTTTTGCATTCCATCACAAAAACTTGACATTGATACCAAATCTTTTGACCCTTTGTTTTTTAAGCTAAAATTTGCAAAAAAAACAAAAAAATGGAAAGACGTTACGATTTAGATTGGTTACGAGTTTTAGCTTTTGCGCTACTTATTTTTTATCATATAGGAATGTTTTTTGTTCCATGGGATTGGCACCTTAAAAACAATATAATTTATGAGTGGATTATGTATCCCATGTTATTTTTAAATAGATGGAGAATGCCCTTACTGTTTATAATATCTGGAATGGGAGCTGCCTTATCTTTAAGAAAGAGAACAAGTATTCAATTCACTAAAGAACGTTTCGTTCGTTTATTACTTCCCTTACTTTTTGGAATATGTATTATTGTTCCTCCACAAATATATATAGAACGCCTATCCAATTTTGAATTTTCAGCTTCCTATTTTGAATTTTGGCCAACTGAATCCTTCAAAGGAACCTACCCTAAGGGAAACTTGAGTTGGCATCATTTATGGTTTTTACCTTACATACTAACCTACTCATTACTTTTATTACCAATATTTCATTATTTAAAAAGAAAACCAAATTGCAGATTATTACAATTGACCTCCAAAAGAATACCTTCAAAATATGGTGTTTTTCTATTATTAATACCATTATTCTTAATGGAATGTTTTTTAGATCCTTTCTTTCCAATAACTCACGGTTTATTTGATGATTGGTTCAATTTCTTTTACAATCTTGTTCTTTTCCTTTATGGTTTTATTTTTATCTTACAACAAGAACTATTTTTTAATACCGTAAGTTCATATTATAAAACTTATTTTAAAATTGGATGCATTACTTTTCCACTATTTTTATTTATTATTAGTTATGCTGATGGTTGGCAACGTCATTTTATTGAAGCAACAGTAAATCAAATCAATATGTGGACTTGGTTATTATGCTTTTTTGGAATGTCGGCACAATTTTTAAATAAGAAGAGTAAACTTATTAGTTATTGCAATACAGCTGTCTATCCATTTTATATATTACATCAAACCATTATCATTATTGTTGCCTATTATTGTAAAGATAAAGATTGGTCATTTGTAACTAAGTTTTTATTTATCACACTCACTACATTTTTAATTTGCTTTTTGTTATATCATTTTATAATTCGAAAAATGAAATTACTAAAAATAATGATGGGGGTTAAGTAAAAATACGAATATTCTTACATAAAAATTTTGCAAAAACATTTTTTTAAAGAAAAATTCAATCCTTTTTTCTTGCAAAATAGCTCCTAAAAAGGATGTTTTTTTAGCTTAAAAAAAACATCAATTTCAGCTCAATTTTTCAATCAATCTGCGTTTTTTTTAATGTAGCAAATTTGCAACAAAATTACATTATATGCAATTTAAATAAACAATTATTGCATATAATGTAATTTTAATTTTCGAATACTAACTTTAAAACATTTTAAAAAACACTGTAAATCAAACACTTAAAAGCCTTCAAAAGTAAATTTAAGTTTAAAATCAAAATTGATATTTTTACAATTTTTGATTACAATTTTTTAACATTTATTTAACTTTTCAGTTGTTGCACGTATCATAAATACAACTAATTTTGCCGAAAATTTTAGAACATATTTTATGCGAAATTTATCCCTAATTCTAGCTTCATTTATCACATTAGTTTCTTGTACGGTTGAACCTCTTTCTACTAATGAAAATGTTTCACAAAATGAAACTATTACAAATTCAGAAAACGTACAGTATTTGACTACTGAAATTATTCCTAATTTCATGACTGCAAACATCAATGGTGTTCAGTTTAACAATCTTAAACCAATGGATTATGTCGATGCAAGTACGAATCAAGTTAAAATCGAAACCTACACAACAGAAGGTATAAATTATAAATACTTATTGATTCAAGGTTCTAATACAACTATGAATGCTGTTGCTAGTAACGAATCATTAATCATTAACTTAAGAATACCTCAAAGCCAATGGTCAGCTGGTACTTATGACTTAGTTAGCGAAAATGCAACCATCATGAACGGAAGCAACAGTAGCATCGGTTTTTATGATTTAGGAAGAGGAAACAAAACAATATCAGTTGAACAAGGTAGTATTAGAGTAACTGATTTTGATATTGCAGCTAAAAGAATTAAAGGAAATTTCAATATTACATATTATTTAATAACAAATAATAACATAATAGAAGGGCCATTTACACTTACTAATGGTACTTTTAATTATGAATTAGATGATCCATATTTCCAATAATACATTTGAATTAGTTAAAAATTAAAAGCCTCATTTTTTTGAGGCTTTTTTTATGGACGCAAAAAACTTAAGAATTTTCGTCGAAAAAAGACTGAGAAATTTTGCAGTTGAAATCTTTTGTAATAAATTTACTGAATAGCCTAAACTAGTTTTCACTATAATTAAGAACTAAGAAGGCTAAAAAAACAAGCTCATTTCACCTATCTACACATAATACTAACATAATTGCCCATGGAGAAAATAGCAGACTATAAGTATGCTCTCGATGAATCGTCAATTATTGCTATTACCGACCAAAAAGGAATTATTACACACGTTAACGATAACTTCTGCAAAATTTCTAAATATTCTACCGAAGAACTCATTGGCCAAGACCATCGGATTATTAATTCGGGTTATCATTCGAAAGAATTCATTAAAGAACTTTGGAAAACCATAGCCCATGGTAACGTTTGGAAAGGAGAGCTTAAAAACAAAACTAAAGACGGTTCCACCTATTGGGTAGACACCACCATTGTTCCTTTTTTAAATCAAGAAGGAAAACCCTATCAATATGTGGCCATCCGCTCTGATATAACCGAACGAAAAGAGGGAGAAGAAGAATTAAAAAAAATACTCAAAGAAATTTCAGATTATAAATATGCCTTAGATGAATCGGCTATTGTTGCTATTACCGATCAAAAAGGAATTATTACACACGTTAACGATAACTTCTGCAAAATTTCTAAATATTCTACCGAAGAACTCATTGGCCAAGACCATCGGATTATTAATTCGGGTTATCATTCGCAAGAATTCATTAAAGAACTTTGGAAAACCATAGCCCATGGTAACGTTTGGAAAGGAGAGCTTAAAAACAAAGCTAAAGACGGTTCTACCTATTGGGTAGACACTACCATCGTTCCTTTTTTGAATCAAGATGGAAAACCCTATCAGTATGTGGCTATTCGCTCCGATATTACCGAACGAAAAGAAGGCGAAGAACAAATTAAAGTCAACAATATTAAAGCGATTGAACATGCTCAAATTTTAGAACTCAAAAATACCCAACTTGTCGATTTCTGTAATATTGTATCGCACAATCTCAGAGCACCTTTAATCAATATTGCCATGTTAGTTGATTTTGTAGAACAAAGTAAAGATGAAGAAGAAAAAAGTGAAGCATTAGCAAAAATAAAACCTGTTGTAAATCATTTAATGGATGTTTTTAATGAATTAGTGGAATCCATTCAGGTGAAACAAGATACGGAAGTAGATGTGGACACTATAATTCTAGAAGATTGTTTGGCGAAAATATTACGCGGATTTGAAACCCAAATTGAAGAATATGACGCTCAAATTCATATTGATTTGTCAGAAGCCAATTCCATTTATTTTCCACCAAAATACATCGATAGCATTCTATCCAATTTGATTAGCAATGCGCTGAAATACAAATCGCCACACAGAAATCCTGTCATACATATCAAAACTCAAAGAACCGAACAAGACTCCGTAATATTATCAGTTGCTGACAATGGTTTAGGTATTGATTTGATCATGCATAAAGACCAAATTTTTAAAATTCGAAAAACCTTTCACAAACATCCAGATGCAAAAGGATTTGGCTTATTTATGACAAAAACACAAGTAGAAGCCATGAATGGTAAAATTTGGGCAGAAAGCGAACCTGAAAAAGGGACAACATTTTTTATAGAATTTAAAAAACTACAATCATGAAGCATATCAAAAACCTGACACTAGTAGATGACGATGATGTATTTGTTTTCTTAACCAAAAAAACCATTGAACAAACCCATTTGGTTGACTTAATTCGTGTGTTTAATAATGGTATGGACGCCTTAAACTTCTTAAAAGAGAACAAAGATAATATCGTGGAATTACCTGAAATTATTTTTTTAGATTTAAGTATGCCCATCATGAATGGTTGGCAATTTTTAGAAGAATACACCAAACTAAATCCTTACATTGGTAAAAAAATATCGATTTATATTTGCTCTTCTTCTATTTCTCAAGATGATATTACACGTGCCAAAGCGATTAATGAAGTAACCGATTATATCATTAAACCCATTGCTAAAACCAAATTAATTGATCTGATAAAGAATTTATAAAAACTGTAAAACAAATTATAATATTTTTTACTTTTATAATACTCATCACTTTTTCAAGTGACAATAGGTATCATGAAGAACATAAAGAAGCAATCAATAGTTAAACAGAATTAATTAATATCAGATAAAGAGAAACTATAACCTGTACAAGCCTAGTTGTAGTTCCAATTCTAGCTGTGCACTGGTTTAAAAAACGTTTATAGATGCAGGACAAACCACATATTGGACTTGTTCAAGTTGTAGCAGTACTTGTACAAAGACAACAACTGTTCAATTGTAAAATGAAAAAAAGTAAGTTTATTTTATTATTATTAATTTGTACAACACTAGCATTCTGTAAGGCTAAGAAACATCCTATTTATAGTACTAAAAAAACAAAAATAGCCACAAGAATCAATAGTGATTACCTTTTTGTGATTGACACCATTCAATATAAAGATACTATAGCCAAGAAAATATTTTCAGAAAATTCACAGGTTTTCTTTAATAAAATTGAAATTTGTAAAGGAATTACGTTAGAGCGTCTAAAGCAAGAATATTATTTTCTAAAATTAACCGATTCAAAAAAAAATGTAGTCACTGTAAGACATTTAATAAAAAAAGAAAACGATTTATTTTTTAGCAATGACACCAATTTCGATTCTTATTATGTTAGTTGTGCAGGTACATTAAATCTATGTCCTCCTAATTTATATATTGACGAACATTTAGAAAAAAACTGAATTTGTTCAGATCAAATGGGAGTTTGCTCAACAGATACTCTAAATTGCAGAATTTTCAAAACAATACTAATTGAATAATAGTCTCAATCTAAAATAATTTTTAGTTTCAATCCGAATACTCCCTTTAATCAAGCATTAGTTTGTTGAATATTTGCATATTAAATAACTTTGACTAACTTTATTCTAATTGCAAAAAATCAACAAATGAGTAAAGTAGTATCACATTTTAAAAAAATTATAAACAGAATTAATTCAATATGTGATACATACCAACCTTTGCTACAATCAATAGGATTTATGTTAGGGTTATATTTAATTTTTTCTACTTATCAAAGTATTAATATTTCTAACGAACAATTAAAGATTGCATATGAAGAATTAAACATAATCAAAAAACAAGAGATACAAAAACAATTACCAATTTGGGAATTTGAAGTTAATGATTCTTTGTCTTTTGCAAATTTAAAGCCTTTTTCTCCTGATGTAAAATTGGAACAAGCTACTGCATACTTTTCAAAAAAACTTTTTTATGACAAATTAACTAAATGGAAAATTGACCAGCCTAAATTCAATTTAAATTTATCTGCATTTAAATCTTATGCAACAAAATTTATTTTAGAAAATACAAAATATTCAGACTCAACTTTAAGTGTTGGAATGAGAAATGATTTTCCGATAGGGTTAGAAATTAACTATGTTCAATTTGGTGAATTAAAAAACATTTATGCAATTTTCACAATTCAATACACTTCTGTTAGAACTTCAAAAAACTATGTATCTATTCACGTAGACGGAATAAGATTTAATAGATATATTTATAATGATGAAAATCTTATGAATGAACTTGATCAAATTATAGAAAATAATTATTATGGCTTTAAATATTAAAACAAAAAATCCCAACGTTTCCGTTGGGATTTTTTCTTATTTACTTAAATACATTTTTCTTCTCGAATACAACTCATAGAATTGATCGTCTTTTAAATCATCAATAAACAAGATGCTTTCACCCGTAGATTTCATTTCTGGTCCTAAGGCTTTGTTTACATTTTTAAACTTACTAAAAGAGAAAACCGGTTGCTTAATTGCATAGCCTTTCAATTGCGGATTGAAAGTAAAATCGGTTACTTTATTATGACCTAACATCACTTTAGTCGCATAATTTACATAAGGTTCTTGATAGGCTTTCGCTATAAAAGGTACTGTACGAGAAGCTCTCGGATTGGCTTCAATGATATATACCGTATCGTCTTTAATCGCAAATTGTATGTTAATTAAACCAACCGTTTTCAATGCAATCGCAATTTTCTTGGTATGGTCTTTTATTTGTTGCATCACAAATTCCCCTAAGTTAAAAGGTGGTAAAGTAGCATTACTATCTCCTGAATGCACGCCACATGGTTCAATGTGCTCCATAATTCCTATGATGTACACATTTTCACCATCACAAATGGCATCTGCTTCAGCTTCGATAGCTCCATCCAAATAATGATCCAACAATAATTTATTTCCTGGAATCGATTTCAATAAATCAATAACGTGTTCTTCTAATTCTTGTTTGTTAATTACAATTTTCATTCCTTGACCTCCTAATACATAAGAAGGACGTACGAGCAATGGAAAATCTAGTGAATCAGCCAATTGAGACGCTTCTTCTGCACTTTCTGCAATACCAAATTTTGGGAAAGGAATTTGTAATTCGGTCAATAAATTAGAAAAACGACCTCTATCTTCTGCTAAATCTAAAGCTTCAAATGAAGTTCCAATGATTTTTACACCGTGTTTTGATAATTTTTCTGCTAATTTTAAAGCGGTTTGACCTCCCAATTGCACAATAACACCTTCTGGTTTCTCATGCTGAATGATATCATAAATATGTTCCCAAAACACAGGTTCAAAATACAATTTATCTGCCGTATCAAAATCAGTCGAAACGGTTTCCGGATTACAGTTAATCATAATGGTTTCATAACCACATTCTTTAGCAGCTAAAACACCGTGAACACAAGAATAATCGAATTCGATTCCTTGTCCAATTCGATTAGGTCCCGAACCTAAAACAATTACTTTTTTCTTAGCAGTTACAATACTTTCGTTATGCACATAACGCGTTCCATCTGCCTTTTCAATTTCAGCTTCAAAAGTAGAGTAATAATACGGAGTTAAAGCCTTAAACTCAGCCGCACAAGTATCTACTAATTTATAAACGCGATTTATTTTTTGATCCTGACGTAATTTATAGACTTGGCTTTCCAAACAACCCATCATGTGCGCAATTTGTCGGTCACCGTATCCTTTTTGTTTCGCCTCTAACAACAATTCTCTTGGAAGTGTATCTACTTTATAATTAGCAATTTCTTTTTCTAAGTGGAATAGTTCTTCATATTGTTTCAAGAACCACATATCAATCTTCGTGATTTCATGAATTCTGCTTAACGGAATTCCCATAGCAATGGCATCATAAATCACAAACACACGATCCCAACTCGCATACGTTAGTTTCTCTATGATTTGTTCGTAATTTTTATAGCCTTTACCATCAGCTCCTAATCCATTTCTTTTAATTTCCAAAGATTGTGTCGCTTTATGCAAGGCTTCTTGAAACGAACGGCCAATTCCCATTACTTCTCCTACCGATTTCATTTGTAAACCTAACGTTCGATCTGAACCTTCAAATTTATCGAAATTCCAACGAGGTATTTTTACAATTACATAATCCAACGTAGGTTCAAATAAAGCTGAAGTTGATTTGGTAATTTGGTTATGCAATTCATCAAGGTTGTATCCCAAAGCTAATTTTGTTGCAATTTTAGCAATTGGATAACCTGTTGCTTTAGAAGCTAAAGCCGAAGAACGAGAGACACGCGGATTAATTTCAATTGCTACAATGTCTTCTTTTTCATCAGGAGAAACTGCAAACTGAACATTACAACCACCTGCAAAATTTCCGATAGCACGCATCATTAAAATAGCCATATCACGCATTTTCTGATACGTTCTGTCTGATAAAGTCATTGCTGGTGCAACGGTGATACTATCTCCCGTATGAATTCCCATTGGATCCATATTTTCAATAGTACATATAATAACTACGTTATCGTTTTTATCACGTAGTAATTCTAATTCATATTCTTTCCATCCTAGAAGTGCTTTATCGATTAACACTTCGTGAATTGGAGACATTTCCAAACCATAGGTTAGTTTTTCGTCAAATTCTTCTTTTGTATGCACAAAAGCAGCTCCTGTTCCTCCCAATGTAAAAGAAGGACGAATTACTAAAGGGAAACCAAATTCTTGTGCAATCTCTTTTCCTTTTAAAAAGGAATTTGCAATTTTAGCAGGTGCTGCGCCTACTCCTAATTCTTGCAACAATTGTTTGAATTGTTCCCTGTCTTCGGTAATATTAATCGCATTAACGTCGACACCTATCATCTTAACATTAAAATCTTTCCAAATTCCTTTTTCATCAGCTTCTATACATAAATTTAACGCAGTTTGACCACCCATAGTTGGCAAAACCGCATCAATTTGTGGATGTGCTTTAAGAATTTCAATAATAGATTTTGTAGTTAATGGTTTTAAATAAACATGATCTGCCATTGTTGGATCTGTCATGATTGTTGCCGGATTAGAGTTGATCAGAATAACTTCTAAACCTTCTTCTTTTAAAGAGCGAGCTGATTGCGAACCTGCATAATCGAACTCACACGCTTGACCAATTACGATAGGACCTGAACCTATAATTAAAACCGATTTAATAGAATTGTCTTTTGGCATTGTGTAGTTATTGTTGTGTAGTTATATTATTTATTGTTGTTGTCGTTTTTAAAAAAGTCTTGATGTAAGGCAATCATTTGAATGGTATCAAAATTAAAAAGATTATCTCATATATTTTTATTTTTTCTATGATTACCTTAATAATCAGATTATAATAACCTTATTTTTCAAAACGTTGCTACTTTTCTCACGAAAAGATTAAAAAAAAGGTGTTACTAAAAAATAGTAACACCTGATATTGTTGCTTGGTAAAAGAACATTATTTTTTATGTCTAGGTTCGCTAGAAACAGTCAATTTGTGTCTTCCTTTAGCTCTTCTACGAGCAAGCACTTTTCTTCCGTTTGCAGAAGCCATTCTATCCATGAAACCGTGCTTGTTTCTTCTTTTTCTTTTTGATGGTTGAAATGTTCTCTTACTCATTGCTTGTATTTTTAAAATCTATAAATAAAATCGAATTTTTAACTCTTGGTTCCCTTTTTGTAAAACCGAGTGCAAATATACAAAGTCTTTTTTCAATAGCAAGTACTTTTTTAAAAATATTTTTAATTGATTTTATTACCTTTGCAACACTTAAAAAAATAATTATGTTCAACAAAAATATTAAATTAGTTTTAGCAGGTTTAATCATTGCGTTTGCAGTCTATCAATTTACTGAAGGTAATATCGGAAATGGAATCTTCTTATTATTGTTATCTACAATTTTTATCTTTTTATATTTCAAAAATGAGATGATTTTATTGGCTTTCCTAAAATTGAGAAAGCAAGATATGGATGGCGCTAAAAAATGGTTAGATAAAATTAAGAATCCAGAAAGTGCTTTAGTAAGAAAACAACAAGGATATTACAACTACTTAAATGGAATAATGGTTTCACAAACTAATTTAACACAAGCAGAGAAATTTTTCAAAAAAGCGGTAGAATTAGGTTTATCTATGGATCAAGATTTAGCTTTAGCAAAATTACAATTAGCGGGTATTGCCATGACTAAAAGACGTAAAATGGAAGCTAATAACTTGTTAACGGAAGCCAAAAAGCTAGACAAACACGGCATGCTAAAAGACCAAATTAAAATGATGAAAGAGCAAATGAAGAAAATCTAACAATTTCTTCTTTCGATACATTAAAAAAGCACTCGTTTAGAGTGCTTTTTTATTATTAGTTTTCTATTTTACTATATCCTTCCGTAGGAATTGCTATTGTATATTTTTTTCGCGCTTTATTAGGCAAGGATTTATCTCTCAACCAAGGATTGTGAATTTTCAAAATTTTGTAGTTTATTCCTTGAGCTAAAGCAAAATCAGCCAAATCAGTTACTGTTGAATCAATTTCAATTTTTTTAACGGGTATTTCAGAATACAAAGCATGTGTTGGAATTTCAAAACCATACTTTTGTGGATTTTTCATAATTTCTTTTAAAGCTAGAATACGATACACATAACGTGCTGTTTCTTCGGTCAGTAAAACATCATAATAACTCGTTACTTTTTGAGATTCCAACTGTTTTTGCACACCAGCCATACCTCCATTATAAGAAGCAGCAGCTAACGTCCAATTTCTACCAAATTTTAAATACGCTTCTTTCAAGTAATCGCAAGCAGCTTGTGTAGATTTTTCCAAATCATAACGCTCATCAACAAAATCATTTACTTCCATTCCTTTTTCTTTAGCCGTTGTGGGCATAAATTGCCAAACCCCTCTTGCACCTGCTGGAGAAACAGCATTTACCAAACTACTTTCTATAACTGCTAAATATTTGAAATCATCTGGAATACCATTTTTAGCTAAAATAGGTTCTATAATTGGAAAAACCTTATTGGCTCTCTTAATAACTAAAGTGGTATTGGTATGGTAATTAATATTGGTTACCATTTCTCGATCCAACCGCTCTTGAACATCTGCCATGTAAGTGGGTACTACTTCCTGAGCAAAATTCATTTGTGTTGGGTAATCTACATGGGCAATTTGTACAACATTACTTTTCGTAGCATAAATAAATAATCCGCTTACTGTAATTACAGCACAAATTAAAACAATTCTTTTTACTACATCCTTCTTCATAATTTATGTTTTTTCAATTGGGTTTATAATTTTAGGCAAATTTTCATTTAACCATTTGTATTTATTAATAATCATAATGTGCGTTCCTCCTTTTACAATTATTGCATTTTTTATATTTTGGATAGGAAAAACGGAATCAGAATCACCATGAATATGGATTACTTTTTCATCTGCTTTGTCTCTAGACCATAAAATTACGTTTTCTATGGCCCAATCCAAATATTTTTTATCACGAACACTTAAATATTTTTCATATAATTTGAGTCGGCTTGCAATAATGTTATCTCCAAAGGCATATTTAACTAACAATTCCACATTCGATAACAAACTAGTAGGTATCAATTTATAGGCCAAAGTTTTTTTCGCAATTTTCATTCGACTTGGCATTTCTTTATTGGTCTTTACACTAGAAATGATAATTGTTTTTCTAGTTTCAATATGCTTGCTCATTTCTTGTACCAAAATCCCCCCAAAAGAAACCCCAATTAAAACCGGTTCTTTATGCTTAATTTCCTTTGTCATTCGCAATGCATATGCTTCTAGAGACTCTTTTGGCTTTGGTACAAACCATTCTAAAAAATGCATTTCGAAGGCATCTTCAGGTAACTTAATATTTTCAAATATAATAGAACTTGCAGCCAAACCAGGCATAAAGTAAACAGGTATTTTTGACATGTAAAGCGTAATTATCTTTAAGAAAACATAAATGTACTAAATCTATTGTAAAATAGGTGTTATTTAACATATCTGTACAGAAAATCTTAAAAGTTAAAATTATTTGAATTTGATTATCAAATCGTTAACTTTGCATTGTATAATTTTAGCAATTGGATAAATCTTTACAGATTGTTAAATTTTAATTTTAAAGCATTAACCAATGGAAATTAAAGACAATGAGTTGTTAAGACAATTTGAAACTATTACTGATGATGGATTAGTATCTATCGAATATTCGTTACAAGAACGAAAGATTTTTTTGACAAAATTTTGCGAAAACGAAAATTCGGATGAAGAATTACACGAAGAATTCATTAAAAATGTACTATCTATAGCAGAAGACCGAAAATTAAAAGTTGTTCCAACGCATCTCAAACTCATCAAATTTTTTAGAAAGAATCGAAAATACCAAGACATGTTGCCTCCTGGTATTAAAATATAAAAAAGACCTCAATTGAGGTCTTTTTATTTTATAAGTCATGAGTTTTTAGATTTCTTCTAATACAATAACCTTCACTTCTCCTTTTACATTCAAATCATGATCTGAATCGTTGTCTAAAGCGGATACATCAAATGAGAAAGAAAATTTTAATTCATTCGTAGCATCGTTAAAACTATAATTTGAAATTTGAATATTTGTATTTGGACTTGTAGTATCATAACTATCTGAAAGCACAAAATATTTTAAATCATCACCTACTACAGCAAAATTTTCAATTCGAAATGAATTTAATTCTAATGCTTCTGTAGCCAATCCTGCATCAGTTACATTCAAACTAAAAGATACTGTAGATTCTTGAAATACATCATCAGGCGAACTTAAATATCTTAGAATATTGAAAGTTAAATCACTTCCGTTCGGTTGCACAGAATTACTACTACTATAATCGCTTCCTTCAACTGAAGTAAATTTAAAAGCTGTTGTTTTAGAAAACGACACATCATCTGGTCTTACACCTGTTAAAGTAAGTTTTACGTCACCAAATTTGACTAATTCTTCAAATCCAACGCCATCTTTACCATCTTCTACCGAACAACTTGTTACTACTAACATCGAAAAGCAAACTAAAAAGGCTTTCATTTTTTTTGTAATCATTTTATTATATTTGTTTATTATTTGGCTGCAAATGTAGAGTCTTGAAAATAAAAAAAATCACCATTTTAGGTGATTTTTTGTTTTATTTAACAATCTATTGGTATTACTTCACTTCACGAATTCCTTTTACAAATATCCATTTCATAAATATTTTTTCATCTTCATGAGTTTGCATGTATTGAAATTTAGGCGAAAGAAATAACGAAACAATAAAAGAAGGTCCCGCTATCCAAAAACCAATTAGGTCAGTAAAGTGCATAATTAATAAATAAGCCGGAATATAAAAACAGGTAAAACCTAAAAGATTGTATAAAAATGCTTTTGTTTTTTTACTCATGATTTCTTTTTTTAGTAATTAGTATCGGTTTGAAATTTAGCTCTTTTACTTCCTGCATACATTTCGTATTTTACGAATCGAGCTTCTAATTTTCCGTTAAATAATTTGATTTTTCGACTTGGCTTTAGACCCACAAACTTCAAAGCTTCTAAATTGGCTGTAATAAACCAAGCATTTGTATTGGGATATTTTTGTTTCATCGTATCACCAAGTTCTCTGTAAAAACGTTCCATTTCAATATCCAAACGTTCTCCGTAAGGAGGGTTAAACACAATATGCAAAGGCCCTTCTGTCATTTTTTCTGTATCGAAAAAATTAGCTTGACGAATGGAAATATATTCGTCTAAATTGGCATTCCTAATATTATCTTTAGCTTTCGCAACAGCGCTAGGTGCTTTGTCATAACCGGTTATGGTATAATGAAATTCACGTGTTTTTTTCAATAACGATTCCAATACTTTATCAAATAATTCGCTATCCCAATCTTGCCATTTCTCGAAAGCAAACTCTTTTCGGTTAATATTGGCTGGAATATTACACGCAATCATCGCAGCTTCAGCTAAAATGGTTCCACTACCACACATGGGATCTAAAAAATGACTGTTCCCTTCCCAACCCGACAACAACAACATTCCTGCCGCTAAAACTTCATTAATGGGTGCTATATTCGTAGCTGTTTTATAACCTCTTTTATGCAACGATTCTCCAGAAGTATCTAAAGAAACAGTAACCATATCTCTGTCAATATGAATATGAATACGCAAATCAGGAAAGTCTTTATCAATATCCGGACGTTTACCAGTTGCTTCTCTAAATTGATCAACTATAGCGTCTTTTGTTTTTAAGGCTACAAACTGACTGTGATTAAAATGTTCCGAATGTAAAGTGGTTTCTACAACAAATGTTTTGTATTCGGTAAGGTATTCTGACCAATCAATTTTTTGAATTCCATCATACAAACTCTTATCATTATAGGCTTTAAACGTTTTGATTGGTTTTAGTATTTTCAGAGCGGTTCTTAAAGCTAAATTGGCTTTGTACATAAACCCTTTATCACCTATAAAACTAACCATTCTGGTTCCTTGCTCAATTTTTTGTGCGCCCAGTTGCAATAATTCTTTGGCTAATACTTCTTCAAATCCAAATAAGGTTTTGGCAACCATTTTAAAATTTTCCATGTTCAAACATCAATTTCAATTGCAAAAATACATTAAATTTATTCTAAATCTTTTATTTGTTTCATTTAGGACAAACGAAGCTAAATTCTTTATATAATAATTTTATATGAAAGCAAATTTTATGTAGGTTTGCAAGATTAATTAGTGTGCAAAAGAATAATGACAGAAAACAAGAACTCAATTAACCAAAAATGGTATGCTTCATGGTTTGACACCCCCTTTTACCATATTTTATATAAAGATAGAGATTATCAGGAAGCGCAATATTTCATGGATAACTTAACGGGGTATTTGAATCTTCCTGAAGAAGCTAAAATATTAGATTTAGCTTGTGGAAAAGGCCGTCATTCCATTTATTTAAATTCGCTTGGTTATGATGTTACTGGAGCCGATTTATCTGAGAATAGTATTGCTGAGGCGTCTCAATTTGAAAACGAAAAATTGCATTTCAAAGTACATGATATGCGTGACATTTGTGAAGAAAAATATGATGCTATTTTTAATCTTTTCACCAGTTTTGGCTATTTTGAAAAGGACGAAGACAATCTTACTACTATAAAAGCGATTCATAATAGCTTAAACGAAACCGGATTTGCTTGTATCGATTTTATGAATGTTGACTATGTAATTGCTAACTTAGTACCAGAAGAGGTGAAGACAGTTGAAGCTATCGATTTTCACATTAAGCGTTATGTGAAGGAAAATCATATTTTCAAAGAAATTGCATTTACTCACGAAGGAGAAAAATATCATTTCACTGAAAAGGTTCAAGCGCTTCGATTAGCTGATTTTGAACAAATGATGGAAGAAGCTGGTGTATATTTACTGGATATTTTTGGAAATTACAAACTTCAAAAGTTTTACAAAAACGATTCAGAACGTTTAATCATGATTTTTAAATAATGGATTATAGTGTCTATTTTTTACCGTTGCTATCTGTATTGATAGGATATTTTATAGCGCTTTACTTTCGTCCAAAAAGTAAAAAGAATTTAAAATTAGTACTTGCGTTTAGTGGTGCCTTCTTATTATCTTTAACTGTAATGCATTTGTTACCCGAAGTATACGAAGCTGGTTTACATCATACTGAAGATCATCATCATAATCACAATAGTGCTATTGGTATTTTTATCATGATTGGTATTGTTTTCCAAATTATTTTAGAATATTTCTCTAAAGGTGCGGAACATGGTCATGTACACGGACATCAAACACTACATCAAATTCCTTGGCTTTTGTTTTTTAGTTTATGTTTACACGCGTTATTAGAAGGAATGCCGATTAGTGCACACAATCATTTAGCCTATGGAATTGCCATTCACCATTTTCCAATTGCTATTATTTTGACAACTTTTTTTGTGAATGCCCATTTGAATCGAAAAGCCATTTTCTTCTTTATGTTGGTTTTTGCAACAATGACACCTTTAGGAACCTATTTATCGGCTCATTTAACCTTTTTGAGTGAATTTTATACTCAAATTTCTGGCATCGTGATTGGAATTTTATTCCATATTTCTTCAACTATTATATTTGAAACAAGCGAAGGTCATAAATTTAATTTAGCCAAACTTACGGTAATTGTTTTAGGGATTGTTTTAGCTTATTTTATTTAGCTTTTAAATTCTAAATCTAAAATTCTAAATACCCAAAAAATCTTTGTATTTTAGCAGTAATATCATTACTATAAAATGCACTTTACTAAAACTACAGAACAAGCCTCTAAATATCAACATTTAGAGCAAATGTCGGTTCATGATTTGTTGACCAATATCAATAAAGAAGATCAAACGGTTCCATTCGCTGTTGCAAAAGCACTTCCTCAAATAGAGGCTTTAGTAACCGAAATTGTTACTAAAATGAAGCTTGGAGGTCGACTTTTTTACATTGGTGCTGGTACATCTGGGCGTTTAGGAATTGTAGATGCTTCCGAATGCCCGCCTACTTTTGGAGTTCCTTTTGATTTAGTTATTGGTATTATTGCTGGTGGTGATGCTGCTATTAGAAAAGCGGTTGAAAATGCAGAAGACAGTACCACTCAAGCTTGGGTCGATTTACAAGAATGGCAAATTAACACCAATGATGTGGTAATCGGCATTGCTGCTTCAGGAACGACTCCTTATGTAATTAAAGGACTCGAAAAATGTAATGAAAGTGGCATTAGCACGGGTTGTATTACTTGTAATTCTGGAAGTCCGTTAGCCTTAACTGCTCGATTTCCTATTGAAGTAGTTGTAGGGCCAGAATTTGTTACTGGTAGTAGTCGTATGAAAGCAGGAACGGCTCAAAAATTAGTCTTAAATATGATTTCAACTGCCACTATGATTCAATTAGGAAAAGTGAAAGGTAACAAAATGGTTGATATGCAATTGAGTAATGATAAATTAGTTGATCGCGGTACCAAAATGATTATGGAAGAATTAGCCATTGAATATGAATTCGCTAAAAAATTATTATTAAAATATGGCAGTGTAAGAAATGCTGTAACCAACTATAAACCTTAACTTTTAAAACTATGAAAAAAATACTTTCTCTTTTTTGTTTCTTTACTATTAGCTTAATTTTTTCTCAACAAATTGAAGTGAGAGATAACAAATATTATGTGAATGATGATTTAGTCTATAAACACGAAATCACAAAAACCTTAGCAGCTAACCCTGAAGCTTTACAATTATATAAAAAATCTAGAACCAAAGAATCTGTTGGTGGCTTATTATTAGGTGGCGGAATTGGATTAATAATTGGAGATGTGGTAAAAGGTTTGGTTTCTGATGTAGATTACCCTTCAGGTTTTACCTATGTGGGTGCAGGATTAATAGGCGTTTCTATTCCAGTCCTTTCGGGTAGAACCAGAATGCGAGCTAAAAGTATTGAACTTTATAATGAAAGTGTAAAAGATAATTCAAATAGTTTAGGCTATCAATTTGACATGAAAGTAATTACCAATTCAAATGGTATTGGATTGAATATCACTTTTTAAATTTGAGGAAAAGAAAAAAATATTATAACAGCAAAGGGGTTCTTTTTGCTTCCTTAATTACTATCTTTTTAGTAAGTGGTTATTTTTTGTTTTCTAATAAAACGTTTCAATATTGTTCCAATGAAAAATACCTGTTAGGTATTCCTGATTCGTTACCCACAATATCTATTGATTATAACCAGTACCAAAAAGATATTTTAGAAGAAATAACGATAAAACTGAATCGAGAAACCTGTTGTAAAACCCACGAGTTTCATTTAAAATTAAGTACCAATGAAACGGTGAATGTAACACTTTTTAATCATTGTAAGAGTTGTCCAATAGTATGTGGTGGACGATTATTTACTCGTGTTTTAATCAATCGAGATAATCAGGTTTTAGTTAATGAAAGACCTATTGCAAATGATTCAATACCAAATTATATTCATGAATTTTTAAAAAAACCAGATACCGATTATAACTATGCAGAAAATTGCCTTCTAAATTGGGATTTAACAACAAATAAAGAAGCTATAGAACAGGCTTTTATCGGCATTCAAAAAGGGTATCAATTGTATTATGAAGAAATCGCACAAAAAAAATTTGGCAAACCCATTTGCGAACTCACAAAAAGCGAAATCAAAAGTATAAAAAGAGAAAAATCTAGTATTTATTTAGGTGTTGGCTACAGGATTCTAGAACCTCCACCTCCACCACCAATAGAATAATATTATGGCAACAGATAGAAAATTACTTGCAAAAGGAATTAAGTACTTATCTGGTACTTTACCCCTTTTATTTATAGGACCAATTGTTATTAATAGTTCGTTTAAAAACGAGGAAAGTCCGTATTATCCTTATGTTTTAGCAATTGGAATTCTCATTAGTGCTATTGCTATTTATCTTGGGTTTAAAGGAATTAATATTATCATGAAAAGTTTATTCGATGGAAACAAGTAACATCTATTTAGAAAGCGTTAAAAAACAAATGCTGTACTACAAAACCATTGCCGAAAAAGCAATCGATCAGTTAGAAACTTCACAGTTATTTATTACTCCAAATTATGATACTAACTCCATTGCTACTATCATCAAACACATGCATGGCAACATGTTGTCGCGTTGGACTGATTTTTTAACAACCGATGGCGAAAAAGAATGGCGAAAAAGAGATGAAGAATTTGATGCCCTTTTTGAAAACCAAGATAAAAAGAGTTTACTTCAACTTTGGGAAGAAGGTTGGCAATGCTTTTTTAATGCAATTCACAGTTTGCAACCTGAAGATTTATCTAAAATTATTTACATTCGAAATGAAGGTCAGACAGCTTTAGATGCTATTAACAGGCAATTAGCTCATTACCCTTATCATGTGGGCCAGATTGTTTTTTATGCCAAAATGTTAAAGCAAACGGAATGGAACAGTTTATCGATTCCTAAAAACAAATCCAACGAATACAATGCTGACAAATTTTCTAAAGAAAGAGAATTGAAGCATTTTACAGATGACGAACTTAAGAAACTGCAATAACCTTTTAAAAATTAATAATAAATTACAAATGTGCATCAAAAAACACAACCTTATCCTTTTTTTAGCACCCTTATTTTTAGTTTCTTGTTATGAACAAGAACGCAATTGTAAAGCGTATAAATCAGGAAATTTTGAATTTACTCGTGAAATTGATGGCAAGCTAGAAACTTCCTATTTTGAACGTAACGATTCAATACAAATTGAAACGTTTAGAGGTCATAAAGATACCTCTTCTGTTCGATGGGTAAACGATTGCGAATTTATCCTGCAAAAAATCAATCCCAAATCGATGAGCGAAAAAAATGCAGTACAGATAAAGATACTGACTACCAATGCAAAAGGATATACTTTTGAATATAATATCGTTGGACAAACAAAAAAACAACGCGGTTCTGTAACAAAAAAGGAATAATTTACGTTTAACAACTTTAATTTCAATTCGCAACAAATAAATTAACTCACTATGGAGATTTTATCAAATCCAGATGCATGGATTGCCCTGTTAACCTTAACTTTTTTAGAGATTATTTTAGGAATCGACAACATTGTTTTTTTATCCATTGTTTCTGGTAAATTAAAAGCAGAAGACCAACCTAAAGCGAGAAGAATAGGACTATTATTAGCCATGCTTTTTAGAATAATCCTACTCTTTGGAATTACATGGGTCATGGGATTAAAAGAATCTTTCTATGATTTTGATTTCGGTTTTTTCTCAGGAGGTATTTCGGGTCAGAGTTTGATTATTTTTGGAGGAGGTTTGTTTTTATTGTACAAATCCGTATCTGAAATTCATCATAAATTAGAAGGCGAAGAAGAAAGCACCGCTGGAAAAGCAAGTAGTGGTTTATCGGGTGCCATTATTCAAATCGCATTATTGAATATCGTATTCTCTTTTGATAGTATTTTAACTGCTATTGGATTAGTCAGTTCTGCGGAACCACCAGCTGGTTTTGGTTACGCGGGTTCCTTAGAAATCATGATTATGGCCATTATTCTTTCTATTGTTGTAATGTTAGCTTTTGCTGGACCTGTAAGTAAATTTGTTAATGAACATCCTACTATTCAAATATTAGGATTATCATTTTTAATTCTTATTGGAGTAATGCTTTTAGCAGAAGGATCGCACTTAGCAAACTTTAAATTTGGTAACGATATTGAAGTACATAGTATTCCAAAAGGCTATTTATATTTTGCTATTTTCTTCTCTTTATTTGTAGAGTTTTTAAATTTAAAAATGAAGAAAAACAGAAAACCAGTTCAATTGAAGAATAGTAAAATAATGGATGAGAAATTAACGAATGACGATTTTTTAGATTAATTCAACACCATAAAAAAACTCCCTAATTTGGGAGTTTTTTTTTATATTTAAAGCTTATCAGTAAGTGTTTTCATAAATAAAACCAAATCATCTTTCTCTTGATCTGTTAAGTTGAGTTTATCGAAAGGCAAGGTTTGGTTTTCCAAAGTCATTCCTAAACCAACGCCTCCACCTTTGTTATAAAAATCTACAATTTCTTCCAAAGTAGTATACACCCCATTATGCATGTAAGGAGCTGTTTTTTCAATATTCCGTATAGTAGGCGTTTTGAAAAAAAATTTTCTTTGATCTGTTTTATAAACAGTATACCGTCCTAAATCGTCATCCATAACAGCCATTAAAGTATCCTTTGTTTTGGGTACACCAATGAGTTCCAATTCCGATTCTTTAAAGGCAACTGGCACCAAACCATTGAATAAAGGTGCAAAATGACAGGTTGCACATTTCGCTTTTCCCATAAACAGATTAAAACCATTAATTTCTTTTTTTGTAAGGGTATTTTCTTTGCTTTGCATATTCAAATCAAACTTAGATTGAAAGGGACTAAGCGACATAATGTAAGAAGCTATGGCGTTACGAATTAAATGATTATCAATCTCTTTTGCATATACTTTTTTAAAAGTAGCTACATAATCTTCATTTTCTAAAACTCTTTTCTCTAAATCGTTTAATGACAAATGAAACTCATTTGGGTTATTCACTACATCAACAATTTGTCCTTCTAAACTACCCGTTCTTTTATCATGAAAAAAACCTTTTTGCAAAGCTGCATAAAACAAGGTTGGTGAATTGCGAGTGGTTCCTGGTGATTTTGTTAACCCATCCGTAAAATACAATTCTTGTTTATGACAACTTGCACAACTAATAGTTTTGTTATGGGATAAAGTTTTATCTTCAAAAAGCATTTTTCCTAATTGTACTTTTTCTTCAGCTAGAGGATTTTCCTTTTGATCGGTAAAATGATTGATATTAAAAGTATTCTTTTCAAATAAATTCGTTACTTCATAATTAATCGGTTGTTTGAATGGAAAAGTAACGTTCCAATCCGTTACGGTTTGGTTCCAAATTCCCATAGCTTTATGCGTGTGTTGCTTAATAAAAGTATATCTATCAAACGTATTAAAATCTTTCTTAGATAAAAAAGCAAGACTACTCTCAATTTCGTTCATCCAATTATGATGCAAATCTTTATTTTGAAATTGACTTTCGTAAATAGACAGTATTTCTTTTAAAGAAGTGTAAACGGTTTTACTTTCTTCTAGTGAATTGGATAGAACAGGCGAATCAAAACCTGTAATTCCAGTTAAAGCCACTCTGTTTAGAGCATCTCTGATAATCCATAAAATATGATGTTCTTTTAAAAACTGTAAGGTAAGATTCTTATGCAAGAATTTAAATTTCGTACTTGCGCTAACAACTTGTCTGTTTAGAGTTTCTAAATCCACTTTATCTTCATACAACAATTCTTCAATTACCTGAAAACCATTCGGTTCTTTTATTTTAACATCCGTAAAATCTTCTTCTTCTACTTTTAAAAGATTAGGTTGGTTTAAAAAAGTATAATTATCTGCATCGATAAAGGCTAAAACGGGTTCCGCCTTTTTAAAAAACATTCGTGCTTTTAAATAGAAATTGCGTTTATCGTTTATATTTCCTGAAGCATTTAAGGAATCTAAAGCTAAAGCCGCGTTCCATAAATCATTTTTAAATTGTAACTCTAATTGTTGTAAAGGAGCAATTGTTTCATACCCCTCTTTTTCTTTACAACTACTATTCATAAAGACCAAAAGGCTATATAAAAATATAGCCTTTAAAGTATTTTCTTTCAATATTTTAATCATATTAACGCTCTAGACCTTTGATCAAAAATAATTGACTCCCTTCTGAACTATCTGGATTTGAAATTGCTTCAGCATCCGTAAACGCGCTGTTAGTCCAACCATGGTTTTGCGTACAAATTAAGAAACTTCCTTCCACTCCAATCACATCTGATACATCTATCATACCTGTTAATTCCCAAATATTTGATACAGATCCCATTCCTGCAGTAGCAGCGGCATTTTGGTCACATTCTAACACTACTTTTAACGCTTTTGTATTTAAATTGTATTGGTATAAATAAGGAAAATGTGTTTTATCTGCTGTATCAGGATACCCATTTGGATCTTCCATAATATAAGCGTAATCTTTAGTTACTACAATATTATCTGGACTATGGAATTGTTTGGCAACACCTGTTAAATTATCACCGTCTAAAACACAAGTAATAGTTGCCACTTTAGGATCATTAGCATCTAAAACTACTTTATAAATTCTACCATAAAAAGTACCTTTTCCTGTTAAAGCTGTACTTTTTCTACCTGTAACTGCAAAATAGATTTCCCTGTTAGCACTTCCAGAACCTTTTCTGTAATCAATATCTTCTACTCTAGAGAATCCCATAATTCCTTTATCTCTAGATTCTTGTTCTAATTCGTTTAATGTTCTTTCCGTATACTCTTCAAAAACAACAGGATACGTCACGCCTTCTTGCATATCCATTTCATAATCAATCCCTGCTTGAGTTACTTTTAAACCATATAACTTTCCACTTGCTAAATCACCTCTGTTACCAATATACATCGCAAACTGGCCAGAAGGCGTTGTGTTGTCTCCTGTATCATCACCAATAAAAGCTACTGTTTTAGAAGGATACGCATCTTTACCAATAACTACTGCATTTTCTGTAGACCATTGCCCTAATGCTGGAAGTAACGTAGCTAATTCAGCATCTTCTGCTTTTTTAAAAGGATCCGTTGCAAAAACTCCTTTAGAAGCACCACCCCATTCTCCTCCAGATAAATACAAAGGACCAAAACCATGTTCTTCTGGCATAATTAAAGATCCAGAACATTGAGCAGTTCTAGCAGTTGCAGCTGCATTTAAAATATATTCTCCTTTTACTGGTTTGAACGTTTTGTCAAATGAAATTCTTGCAATGGAATAATCAGCTTCAATATTGTTAATTAAAGAATAGGTTCCATCACTTAATTTCATTAATCCCATTCCGTCAGCCATAGAACCGTATACAAAGTTCGGTGATTCAGATAATTGATCCTCTGAACTTAATAAGGAATAAACTTCAAGGTTTTCAAAACCCGCTTTTTTGGCTAAATAAGCTGGTGTTTGTGAATGGTTTTTTAAAGTAACTGATTCTTGTGTTTCTACTTCTTTCGTATCATCATCATTACAAGAGACTACTGTAATAGATAAAGCAAGTAAAAAAATGGATTTAAAATTTGTTTTCATAATAATAAAAGGGTTGTTTATTTGTTGACCAAAATTACCCCATGATTGTAAACAAAAAGTAAATCAAGTATTACTATACTTATAGGTGAAGTTTATGAAAACTTTACAAAAAGGTTACTATCTTAATTTTTCATTAACGCAATGTGAATTTATTCTCTTTTAATAATTCAAATTCACTCCAAAACCAATTCCCATATCGCTGTCATAATGTGTTGTTATTCCAATATTTTTACCAGCAATGTATTTGAAACCTGCCATATACTCTTTATCTGTATTTACCATAAAAGCCATTCTCAAGCGTTTTGAGATAGGAATATCTTCACGCATAAGTTGCAGTCTTACATTTCCATCATGATACAGTTCCGATTGAAAAGTGATTAGCATGGGTAACGTATAAGCAAAACCAATACTGGCTTGTAATCGTTTGTCTTTAGTACTTGTTTGACCAAATAAATTTTTCTCAATTTCACCATGATTCAATTTACGATATCGGGCATCGAAACCTATAAAAGGCATAAACCATTGATTTCTTCCAATATATCTTCCTATATGTGTTTCCGATTCATAACCATGATGATCATTATATCCCAAACGCCATTCAGTCGCTACACTCCAGCGTGTATTTTGTAACATCATTTGACCATCATTTCCATTGGTGGCAAAGTCATTTTCAGCCATAAAATGAAAACGATTACTTTCTGCTTGCAATTTTTTATATGCTTTTTCTTTATTCGTCAGATAAGGATTAGACTTAGAATTTTCATAACTAAAAACGCGATTCATCCCAGCCATCATGTGATACAAAATATGGCAATGGAAAAACCAATCCCCATCAGCATTTGCTTCAAATTCGATGACATCTGTTTCCATGGGCATAATATCTAAAACATTCTTAAGTGGCGCATAATCTCCTTGCCCGTTTAAAATTCTAAAATCGTGTCCGTGTAGATGCATGGGATGGCGCATCATAGAATTATTATATAAGGTAATCCGAAGTACTTCACCTTTTCTTATTAAAATTTTATCTGTTTCTGCCAGTACTTTATTATCCATACTCCAAACGTAACGGTTCATGTTTCCTGTTAATTCAAAACGCAATTCACGAACAGGTGCTTCTTTTGACAATGTGGTTTTTGTAGGTGATTTCAACATCGCATAATTTAAGGTTACCCTATTGGATTCTTTAGAAGGCATATTATGATTACTATGGCTCATCTCCATTCCATTAGCATTCATTTTTTCTTGTTTACCCAATTTATTCCTCATAGAATTTCCTGTAATTTCAGGATACATTACCGTATTCATGTCCATTTTTTGAAAACTCATTTGCATACCCATATCATCCATAGTACCATCCATATGCATCATGTTGTTCATCATTTTCATACCTTCAAAATATTTCAATTTAGGCATTGGATTAGCCAATTGTTTTACTCCTTCACCAATAAATATAGAGGTAGCATTGGTTCTATCTTCTGGTGTAGCTAAAAATTCGTATGAAATATTTTCATTTGGAATCGTTACAATTACATCGTAGGTTTCCGAAACTCCAATAATCAACCGATCTACCTCAACAGGCTCCACATCATTTCCATCATTAGCCACTACAGTCATTTTACCACCTGCATACTGTAACCAAAAATAGGATGAAGCACCTCCATTTGCAATTCGCAACCGCACTTTATCTCCTTTTTTAAATTGTGGCAATTGACTTTCTTTATTCCCATTTAACAAAAAAGCATCATAATAAACATCACTTACATCCATTGCTAACATTCTTTTCCACTCGTTATTCAATTTCGTTTTAAAATGACCTTCTCGAATGGCTTCAGCATAACTTTGAGTTGTTCCTTTTTTAATAGCAAACCAATCGGAAGCATTGTGCAACATACGATGCACATTATTCGGATTATAATCGGTCCATTCACTTAAAATTATTGGTACTTGTGGAATATCGTCAATGCCTTTTCTAAAATTGGGATTCTCTGTTTTTTTCTTTAAAATTAAAGAACCATACATTCCAATTTGTTCCTGCATACCACTATGACTATGGTACCAATGGGTTCCCGACTGTACAATTGGGAAACGATATACATGCTCCGTTTCAGGAGCAATAGGCATTTGAGTTAAATAAGGCACTCCATCTTCAGGGTTTGGTAAATACAGTCCGTGCCAATGTAATGAAGTTCCTTCCTTTAAGTGATTATACACATGTATTTCTGCTAAATCTCCCTCGGTAAAAGTTAGGGTAGGCATTGGAATTTGACCGTTAACAGCAATGGCTCTTCTTTCTTTTCCTGAAAAAGTAACTATCGTATCTCGAACATGTAAATCGTATCGAACAGTTTTCTGTGCAATACTATTTCCAGTGATTAAAAGTATAATTAGTATATATAGTATTTTTTTAATTTTGTTTTTCATTAGAATAGTTTTTTTACATACAGTTTAAATGTGCTTTAATAATTCTTTTTCTGAAGCCGTTAATTTCCAACTTAAAGCTCCAGAATCTTCATAGCATTTATTAGGTAATGTGCGTGCTTCAATTTTTTGTAAAATAGAAGGATGTACATAATAGGATTTACAAACGGTGGGTGTATTTCCTAACTCATCAGCTACCATTCGAATCAAAGTATTACTGAATTTCTTTTTGGTACTTGATGCAATCGCTTCTAAAGCATAAGGGTACAATTCTACAGCCAGTCTTGTGGCTACCCAAGTTCTAAAATCTTTGCTAGAAAAAAACTCTCCCATGTATGTATGAATGTAAGAATTGACATCATCACTATCAACGGCATGAAAGTAACCCGATTCATCTTTATATCTAAAAATTTCATAACCCGGTAATTCAGAAGATTTTTTAATCAATTTTGTTAAAATGTCGTCATCAATTTCAACATGTCTTATTTTATTACTCTTCCCTTTGTATTCAAAAACAATTTGGTCTTCCTCAAGATGCATGTGTTTTCTTCTCAAGGTAGTTAAACCAAAGGTTCCATTTTGAGAAGCATATTGTTTGTTGCCTATTCGAATTCCAGTTTCATCTAAGATTAAAATTAATAACGCAATGATTTTATCTTTATCCCATTTCTTAGTTTGTACATCTGCTATGACTTTTTTTCTAAAACTTTCTAAAGCGGTCCCAAAATCTTTCATTTTAGCAAATTTCTCTTCTTGTTTTTGCTTTTCAAAAGCAGAATGATAAATGTATTGTTTTCTTCCTTTGGCATCTCTACCAATAGCCTGAATATGACCATCATCCCATTTACAGATATACACATCGGTCCACATTGGTGGAATAATTAATTTACGAAATCGATTCAATAATTTTTGATTGGTAATTTTTTTTCCATTCTCATCGAAATATTGAAACCCTTTGCCATATTTGCGTTTGTGAATTGACATTGCTTCATCGTCAACATGTTTAATTTCTAATTTTGATTTCAACTTTTTCATTGTTTCAGATTTTAACTGTTCTCAATCGAAGGGCATTAGCAATTACTGAAACGGAACTAAAACTCATGGCTAAGGCAGCAATCATAGGAGATAACAACATTCCAAAAAAAGGAAATAACAATCCGGCTGCAACGGGAATTCCAATAGAATTATAAATAAAGGCAAAAAATAGATTTTGCTTTATATTTTTCATTACGGCATGGCTTAATTCTTTCGCTTTTACAATTCCTTTTAAATCTCCTTTTACTAAAGTAATTTTGGCACTTTCAATAGCCACGTCTGTACCAGTTCCCATTGCAATTCCAATATCGGCTTGCGCTAGTGCTGGTGCATCATTAATTCCATCACCAGCCATGGCTACTATTTTTCCTTGTTCTTGGAGTTTTTTTATGTAATTCAATTTATCTTCTGGCAAACAACTGGCTTTAAAATCTGAGACCTTTAATTCTTCTGCCACTGCTTTAGCGGTTTTTTCGTTGTCTCCAGTGAGCATTACTACGGAAACACCTTGTTCTTTTAATTTTTGAATAGCTTCTAAACTAGTTTTTTTAATAGCGTCAGAAATAGTAATATAACCTACTAATTTCCCTTCGATAACGATATACGAAACTGTTTTACCTTTTTCTTGTTCAGCTGTAACTTCATTTTGTAAAGTTTGCTCTAAAGCAATTTTTTCTTGTTCCAATAATTTTTGGTTCCCCAATAGAATTCTTTCATCATTAATTTCACCCACTACTCCCATTCCAGTAACAGCATCAAAATCATTTACTTTAAAGAAATCAACATTCTTGTTTTTTGCAAACGTAACTATTGCATTTGCCAATGGGTGTTCACTATTTTGATTTATAGAAGCTATTTTTGCTAGAGTTTTATTTTCATCTGCTCCTTTAACGACTATCTTTTCAACCGATGGCTTCCCTTCAGTTAAGGTTCCCGTTTTATCTGTAATTAAAACATCTATCTTATCCATTTTTTCTATGGCTTCAGCGTTTTTAATCAATACCCCTAATTTGGCTCCTTTCCCTACTCCAACCATAACCGACATTGGAGTTGCTAATCCTAAAGCACACGGACAAGCAATAATTAAAACTGCTATTGCGTTCACAAGGCCATAGACTAATTTAGGTTCGGGACCAAAAAGCCACCATATGAAAAAAGTTATAACTGAAATAAGAACAACAATTGGTACAAAATATCTCGAAATTTTATCCACTAAATTTTGTATAGGAGCTCTGGATCGACTAGCATCAGAAACCATTTGAACGATTTGAGATAGTAATGTTTCTGAACCAATTTTTTCAGCAACCATTAGAAATGACTGTTTTCCATTAATAGTTCCTGACTTCACCTCATCATTTTCTTGCTTATCCACAGGAATAGGTTCTCCCGAAATCATAGATTCATCAATCGTACTTTTCCCTTCTGTGATTTTACCATCTACCGGTATTTTCTCACCTGGTTTCACTCGAATTGTATCGCCAATTTGTATATCATGAATGGAAATTTGTTTTTCTTCTCCATTAACAACAATAGTTGCATTTGTAGGTGCTAATTTTAATAATTCTTTAATGGCTCCATTCGTTTTAGTGTGCGCTTTTGCTTCAAGAAGTTGTCCCAATAACACCAATGTTAAAACCACAGCGGTGGCTTCAAAATACAAATGAACACTTCCGTCAGCTGTTTTAAATTGGTTTGGAAAAAAAGAAGGAAAAAGTAATCCTAATAAACTAAAGAGAAAGGCAACCCCTGTTCCAATACCAATTAAAGTGAACATGTTCAGGTTCCAATTGACTATTGACTTCCAAGCTCTTTCAAAAAACATCCAACAAGCATAAAACACAACCGGTAGCGTTAGAAAAAATTGAACCCAGTTCCAAGTTTTTAAATCCATTAGTTCATACAATGGATTATTAGGAATCATATCGGACATGGAAATAATAAAAACAGGAATACTAAATAGTAGTGCTATTTTCATTTTATGCCACAATTTATGGTACGTATTTTCCTCTTCGGAACCAGTAGATTCTATAGGTACTAAATCCATTCCACATTTAGGACAACTACCAGGTTTGTCTTCAATCACTTCTGGATGCATAGGACAAGTATATTTTTTGGAAGTAGTTAATTTAGGTTGTTGTACTAAATCCATTCCACAAACGGGACAATCTCCTGGTTTATCGTATACTTTATCACCTTCACAATGCATAGGACAATAATACTTTCCTGCTTGATGATGGTAATTATTCGAATGTTGTTTATTCTCATTTGTAGTGCAACATTCTTTGTGTACTCTTTCTTGATGAGATTTTTCACCAATAGAAATTTGATATTTGCTTTCCTTTCCTCCTAAAGCATCTTGCAAAGTTGGCAATTCAACATGTTCAGACATAGTAATTATTGCTTCTTTGTTTTCTTTTGAAACAATAACATCTGTAATATTTTTTACTTTAAGTAAATTGGATTTCACTGTAGCTTCACAGCCTGAACACGTCATTCCTTCAATACTATATTTGTGAGTCATAATTTTACGTTTTTAATAGTACAAATTTCGAAATCTTAAAAACCAATTACTTACACAATTATGGATAGATTTTGCAAAATTTATAATTGGTCTAATTTCTTTCTTTTTTTCTCTTTCATTTTTTTAAAATAACTAGGTGAAAAGCCCGTTACTTTTTTAAATTGGTTACTCAAATGAGCTACACTACTATAATTTAAAACGTCTGCTATTTCAGAAAGTGTCCACTCATCATAAACAATCAATTCTTTTACTTTTTCGATTTTTAGAAGGATATAATATTTTTCAATACTTACACCTTCCACATTGGAAAATAAATTACTCAACTTACTGTAATCTTGATGCAATTGTTGCGCTAAATAATCAGATAAAGTAAGTTTCAATGAATTGTTTTGATTTTGTACTAAATCAATAAGTAAGGTTTTAATTTTTTCAATTGTTTTACTATTTGCGTCATCTAAAATTTCAAAACCATATGCTTGCAATTTTTCACTAATTGTTAACTTATCATTTTGTGACAAATCATTTTTGAAAATTACTTTCCCTAATTCAACTGAGATTAGGGCATGTTCTAGTTTTTCTAACTCAGAAGTAACCACCATAATGCAGCGGTTACAAACCATATTTTTAATATGAAGATGCTTCATGTATTATTTTTCATTTTCTAAACGTTCCATCATTTGTTTCATCAGAGCAATTTCATGTTCTTGAGCAGCAATGATATCTTCTGCTAGCTTATTTACTTCTGGGTCTTCAAATTTGACATTACTGCTGGTCAAAATTGCTGAGGAATGGTGCGGAATCATGGCTTTCATGTATTGAATATCTGAGATAGGAGTTTGGGTTCGCAATAAATATAAGGTTCCAAAAAAGACAATTGTTGAAAAACCAATGATTCCATAATTTACTTTTTTGTTCGGATACATTTTCCACATAAATAATAACATTGAAATAGCCATTGAGGCAATCATCAATGTAGTCATGTAAACTCGTGTTAAACTATTAAAAATATGATCGAATTTGGCAACATTTAAAAACATAACCAAATACATAATTACAAATGATACTGCCATAATTACAGCAAATTTCAAATAAGAGTGTTTATTTTGATGTATTATATTTTGTTCCATATTTTTTTATATAAATGTAAAAAGAAGCTACTATTTTTCAATTTTAAAATTTAATGAGATTGTTATACAATTCGCACAACAATCCCATTCTAAATTATTCTATAGTTTCAATTATTTTACCACAAGATAACATCATACTTCCATAATATGGATTTTTAATTTCTTTTTCTTTACTTAGCCAATTAGCACCTTTTCCATCATTAGCCATAGGACAATGCTGATAGTAAATTGCATTGTTCAATTTAGAAGCTTTCATCAAAACATAGATATTTTCAGATAACGCTTTGAAGTTTGTTCGTTGCTCTTCTAGTTCATTTGAACTTGCTATAGTGGAAGCATTTTCTTTTAAGTGCATCCTTTTTTCCATCCAAACCCTATGTGTTTCTGCACCTAAAGAATGCATATCTACTTTTTCCATACGAATTACTAAATCAGATGCTGATTTAGATGCTGATTTAGAATTGGAATCTACCAAAGCATCTTTTAATTCAAAATACGTTTCAAATACATTTTCTAAATTTGTTTGAGCCACTTCAGAATTTTCTTTATGCTTCGTATTAGATGGCATCACAACATTTTCCTGCTCATTTCTTCTTTCATATTGACAACATTGCGGTAAATTATTATATGCTTCTTTTGGAGCTAAATAAGAATTGTTATCATAACCTGCTAAAGCAATTCGTTTTAAAACAGCATCTTTAGTTGTTTTTTTAGCATCAAAAGTAATAGTTGCTAACTTAGTTTCTTTGTTCCAATTTACTTCTGCTTCGTTCTTAATACTTCCTGCTTTTTCAATGGTCTTTTTACACATACCGCAATTACCTAAAATTCTTTCTGTAATTGAAGTTTCATTTTTAATTTGTGCGTTACAAGATGCGAACGATACTAATAGTAATAGTATCATTATTCTATTTTTAATAGTTTTCATTTTGATAAAGTTAATTTATAAATAATATAGATTGCTTTTAAAAAAAAGCGTAAAAAAGCCACAATTATGGCTAGACATAATTATAAATCAACCTATTTTAGGAGGAGACCAAACTGAAAAATAAGGAATGCCTGAACATTTTTCTAAGTAACTAAAATTGGTCTTTCTTTCTAAAAAAAGGAAACCGCTTACTTTTAGTAGATCATTATTTGGTAAAACACTTGAAAAAACTGTAGTCACGTTACAATTCGTATTGTCACAATTTCCAGAGCAGGATTTTTTTTGTTTTTGATGATCAGAACAAGCAGATTGTTTTGTTTCTGTTTTACTTTTTGTTGTAGTACAACATGTTTTTTCACTAGCCACAGTTTTTGAACAAGCATAGTTTCTATTTGGATTACATAAGAATCCAATACATAGTACTATTAGAATGTAAAAAGACTGTTTCATAAGTAGATTCAAATTTACAAAAAAAATGATATTGAAAGAATAAGTTCGTGTTAATCAAAATATAAAATTTTAAACTAACCGTAAAAACACAGCAAAATAAAAAGGGAAATTCACCCTAAAGAAACAGTATTCTTGCTCTTTCGCTATGCGTGGATTGAACATACATTTGTCGAACAAAAATCAATTACCCCAACAGGTAAATAAACACAGAAAAATGAAACAATTATTTAAAAAAGAAATTTTAGTTGCAGTACTATTATTTATTACCACAACAATGTCAGCTCAATTTGTAGCAAGACATGCTATGACACCGGCTCAGTATCAAACTGAATTTAACAATCTAAATGCGAAAGGATATCGTGTAACTTCTCTTTCAGGATACACAAGTAATGGAAAAGAATTGTATGCTGCTATTTGGAAAAAAGTGGCTGGTCCAGCTTGGGCTGCTCGACATGGCATGTCTGCTGCGGATTATCAAAAAGAATTTGACGACAAGGTAAGTAAAGGGTATCGACCAGTATGTTTATCGGGTTATGCAGTAGGCAATCAAGCTAAATTTGCTGCTATTTGGGATAAAAGAGCTGGTGGTGCTTGGAAAGCAAGACATAACATGACTGCTAGTGATTATCAAAAAGCTTTCGATGATTATGGTAAATTGGGTTACCAATTGCAACAAGTGTGTGGTTATGTGGTAAATGGAAAAGAATATTTTTTAGCCTTTTGGGAAAAAAAATCAGGAGCTATTATTGCAAGACATAATCTTTCAGCAGCAGATTATCAAAAAGCATTTGATGATTGTACGAATAAAGGCTACCATTTAAAATCAGTAAGCGGTTACCAAAAGGGAAATACTGATTTATATGCTGCAGTTTGGGAAAAATCGGCTACACCCGCTTGGGCAGCTAGACATGGTTTAAGTAGAATGAATTACCAACATACATTTGACAATATGTATTACCAAGGATATGTTCCTGAATTTGTAAATGCATTTGCTTCAGGTAGTAGTGATAAATACAATGCCTTTTGGACAAATACCGCTATGAAATCTTCCGATTTAACCATCCTAGATAACGCAGCAAATAATTACATGAAAACACAAGGCGTAGATGGCTTATCCTTTGCGGTTACTAAAAATGGAAAACTTGTTTTTGCAAAAGCCTATGGTTATGCTGATAAATCTAAAAATGAATACCTATCTCCCAATCATTCGATGCGAATTATGAGTATTTCAAAAGGAGTTACTGCTGCTGGAATAATGAAATTATTAGAGCAAAATAAAATTAGTATGAACCAAAAAGTATTTGGTCCTAATAGTATTCTTGGCTCAAAATATCCAACTCCTGCAGACAAACCTAAATTAAATCAAATTACGGTTTCCCAATTATTACATCATACTTCAGGTTTACGTACATGCAATGGAGAAGCTGAATTTTGGAACAAAGACAAAACCTATGATGATACCATGAAAATGTTATTAAAGTCCTCTGATTTATTAAAATTTGATCCTAATACAAAATATTCGTATTCGAATACTGGTTATTTTATCTTAGCCTGTGTTATTCAACAAATAAGTGGACAATCCTATGAAACGTTTATTCGTAATAATGTATTGAATCCTTCTGGTGTAGGTTCGGGAATGTATGTTGGTTTAGCCAATGGAAGTGTAAAATCGAATGAAGCACATTATACACCTGAAACCAAACAAAACATGCAATTATGGGCTGGTTTTGGCGGTTGGGTAGCAAGACCAATCGATTTAGTAAAATATTTAGGCAAAGTAGATGGTAGCGCAACTCCTCCAGATATTATTAAAGCCAGTACACATGCTATTTTAACTCAAGATACAACTTTATCACCAGGTTATGCTTGCGGTTGGAGTGTTTCTGGAGACCGACAAAATCATAACGGAGCTCATGGTGGTTCAAGATCGTGGTTGGCGGAAATTGGTGGTGGCTACAGTATTGCTATTATTGTGAATAACGCACCTTCAAATGATTCTAGTTTAAGTAAAATGCTTAATGAATTGTCTACGGCCGTGAAAAGCGTATCTGCCTATCCGAATTATGATCTATTCTAAAATAAACATGAAAAATAAAAAGCTGTATTGAGAAATACAGCTTTTTTTATTAGTCTAAACTTAAAGTAATTTGCCCGTCATCTTCCAAATCGGTTTTAACATCTTCAGAAACCGATTCTTCATCATTTACTTCCATCTTTTCTGGTTCGGGTTCAACCGGTTCTTCAAACGGTAAAGATTCAAGCAAATTAATTTGCTTAATTTTGTCTGTGGTTAATTGATTCCCCAACGCTTTAATGCCTTTTACAGCAATAAATTCTTCTAAATTTACCTGAATGGTCTCTTTTTGTACGCCTTTTACTTTGGCAAAAATAATTTCTGCCATGGGTCTCCAATCGGTAGAAACAATTTCTAATTGCGATTTATCGTGCTCTGTGATAAAAATTTCTTCTTTATTTTCGTTTTCAATTACAAATCGTTTTACATAATAGCGTTCTTTTTCGCCATCATAATAAATTGCAGAAATAGGTTTACTTGGTTTCCATTTTTCTAAAACGATCATATCTTCCTCAAAATGAGTCGACAACTCTGGAATAATCGTTTTTACTTTACCAGATTGATTGATGATTAACAAACGATCATTCGGTTTAAATTCGCCTAATAATTCGCCTCTTCCATCTACATTCAAACGTTGCACGGTATCGTCAAACCAAATCTTTCTAGGACGAAGGGTTGAAATTCCTTTTTCTTTTAATTCGATTTTTTTGATTGGATACTTAGAAACCGTATTTCCTTTAGAACCTCTTCCTTTGATTAAAATTTCAGAAAAGTCTAAATCCCATTTCAGTTTTTTGATGCTTCCCACCTGACGTAAAAGTATGGTTACCACTTCTGCTTCCCCATTTGGATTGTGGGAGAAATATAAAATTTGAGAACCTGGTTTTTCTTGTGTAATGTGGTATTCTTTATCACGAGTTACTCCAGAAACATTAAATCGTTTTATAAAAGTAGCTCCATTCTTTCCATCTCTATAAATTACATTATAAATGGTTCGTTTGTCATTTTTATCAAAAACGGCAATATGGATGATGTCTTTACCAATGAATTTCTTATCATCCACTTTAGTAATTACCATGCGACCATCTCGAAGGAAAACAATCACATCGTCGATATCAGAACAATCCGCAACATATTCGTCTTTTTTCAATCCTGTCCCAAGGAATCCTTCTTCTCTATTGACAAATAATTTGGTGTTTCTTAAGACTACTTTGGTCGCTTCAATGGTATCAAAACTTCTTAATTCGGTTTGTCTTTCACGACCTTTACCATATTTGTCTTTTAATTTGGTAAAGAATGCAATCGTAAAATCAATAATATGTTCCAAATCGTGTTTTACCTGTTCCATTTCTGCTTCTAATTTGGCGATAGCCTCTTCAGCTTTATCAGAATCGAAACGTGTAATACGTATCATTGGAATTTGGGTTAATTTTTGTAAATCCTCATCATGAATATCACGCACAAAATCTTTTTTAAACGGTTCGAAACGCTTGTACAAGTATTCATATAAAGATTCTCTATCACCATACAATTTAAAATCGATGTACATTTCTTCACGAATGAAAATCTTCTCCAAAGTTGAAAAATGCCACTTGTTTTCCAATTCGTCCAATTGGATTTCCAACTCTCTTTTCAATAACTCCACCGTTCTTTGCGTGGATATTTTCAGCATATCTGAAACCCCAATAAACAACGGTTTATTATTTTCAATTACACAACCTAAAGGTGCTACAGAAGTTTCGCAAGCAGTAAATGCATATAACGCATCAATGGTTTTATCTGGAGAAACACCTGCTGGAAGATGAATTAAAATTTCTACTTCAGCAGCTGTATTGTCTTCAATTTTTTTAATCTTAATTTTCCCTTTTTCATTGGCTTTCAAAATACTATCAATTAAGGTTGATGTATTCGTAGAAAAAGGAATTTGAGAAATGACTAAAGTGGTTTTGTCTAACTGACTGATTTTGGCACGAACTCTTACACGACCACCACGCATTCCATCGTTATAATTAGAAACATCAGCAATACCAGCTGTAGGAAAATCAGGATAAATAGTAAACGGTTTTCCTTTTAATATTTTAATCGAAGCATCGATAAGTTCATTGAAATTGTGCGGTAATACTTTGGTTGACAAACCTACTGCAATACCTTCTGCTCCTTGTGCTAAAAGCAAAGGGAATTTTACTGGTAAATTAATGGGTTCTGCTCTACGACCGTCATAGGAAAGTCCCCATTCAGTGATTTTTGGAGAATATAAAATATCGTGACCTAACTTAGAAATTCGCGCTTCAATATAACGAGAAGCCGCAGCACTATCACCTGTAAGAATGTTTCCCCAGTTTCCTTGCATATCAATTAACAAGTCTTTCTGACCAATTTGCACCATGGCATCACCAATACTCGCATCACCGTGTGGATGATACTGCATGGTATGTCCAACAATGTTCGCTACTTTATTGTAACGACCATCGTCTAACTCTTTCATAGAATGCATAATCCTGCGTTGTACAGGCTTGAAACCGTCTTCAATAGCTGGAACAGCACGTTCTAAAATTACATACGAAGCGTAATCTAAAAACCAATCCTTGTACATACCCGTTACTTTTGTAATGGTATCTTCTGGATTTTCGTTGTTTTCATAGAAATGATGCCCAGATGTTTTGATGTCATCAAAGCCTTCCGTTTCTTGAGATTCGTTTCCTAATTCGTTTTGTTCGTCTGGGTTTACGTTTTCTTCTTCGTCTTTCATTTATGCTGAATTTGTATCAGTATTTTTTTAGTTTATTGTACTATTTAGCCAATAATTTATATTTCTTTTCTATTTCATTAAATTCATCTTCTGTCATTTTACCTTTATGGTCATCATTTATAAAATATCGTATTCCTGCTTTCCAAAAAAATAATCGCATGGCATCATGACAGTAATATGTTGCTTCTCCTAAACTTTTAGAATGTCGAAAATCGTTACATTCAAAGCATATTTCAATAGAACCCATTATTTCATTGCTTTTATTTTTAAATACAACTTCATGTCTAGGATTATAACAATCTGCTAAATGTTGTTCCTTTGGACAAGAATCTTTCGTTATTAAATGAAATAATTCTTGCTTTTGCTTTTCATCAAGAAGTATTCTTTCTTTAATGAAATCATTAGACAATTGAACATCTGAATTATAATTTACATCTTTTCTATAAGGTAGCGTTTTAATGGAACTTTTATTTAGAAAAGAGTACAATATTACTTCATTAATAGTTTCATATTTAAAATCTAATGAATTAGAAAAATCATATTTTTTAATTATTCCCACATTACTTTCTTTTTTTCTTTTCGATTCGCAAGCAAACAACATTATATTGCTAATTAGAATTAAAAAAAAGAAACTACTGGTTTTCATTTATATTTTGGTTAAAGATTAACAGCTAAAAGTTGACAATAAACTGCACTTTTAAACTGTAAGCTGCGAACTATTCCTTTTCAATTACATCCAATTCCACTTTCAAATTATTGATAATAAAATCTTGTCGGTCTGGTGTGTTTTTCCCCATATAAAACTCTAGTAAAGTTTCAATGGAAGTAGCTTTATCCAGCATAACAGGGTCTAAACGAATATCGTCTCCAATAAAATGTTTGAACTCGTCGGGTGAAATTTCTCCCAATCCTTTGAATCGAGTAATTTCTGGTTTTGGTTTTAATTTTTCAATCGCATTAACCCTTTCTTCATCTGTATAACAATAAATGGTCTCTTTTTTGTTTCGCACACGGAATAATGGCGTTTGCAAAATATACAAATGACCGTCTTTTATTAATTCGGGAAAGAATTGTAAAAAGAAGGTGATTAATAACAAGCGAATGTGCATTCCATCGACATCGGCATCGGTTGCAATAACAATATTATTATAACGCAAATCACCCATATCTTCTTCAATGTTTAAAGCAGCTTGCAACAAATTGAATTCTTCGTTTTCGTACACAATTTTTTTGGTCATTCCATACGAATTCAAAGGTTTTCCGCGCAAACTAAAAACCGCTTGTGTATTTACATCTCTCGATTTCGTAATCGATCCAGAAGCCGAATCTCCCTCCGTAATAAAAAGCGTACTTTCTAAACTTCTTGGATTTTTAGCATCGGTTAAATGCACGCGACAATCACGTAGTTTTTTATTATGTAAACTGGCTTTTTTAGCTCTGTCTTTAGCCAACTTACGAATACCCGAAAGTTCTTTTCTTTCGCGTTCTGCTTGTAAAATCTTACGCAACAAAGCGTCTGCCGTTTCCGGATTTTTATGTAAGAAATTATCTAGTTTCGTTTTTACAAAATCATTGACAAACGTACGCACTGTAGGTCCTTTTGGTCCCACATCGGTAGAACCTAGTTTGGTTTTGGTTTGGGATTCGAAAACCGGTTCTTCTACTTTTACAGAAATGGCAGAAACAATGGATTTACGGATATCGGAAGCTTCAAAATTTTTATTGTAAAATTCTTTAATTGTTTTTACAATGGCTTCCCGAAAAGCACCTAAATGCGTTCCTCCTTGAGTGGTATTTTGTCCGTTTACAAACGAATGATATTCTTCTGAATATTGCGATTTACTATGCGTTAAGGCGATTTCAATATCATTGCCTTCCAGATGAATAATTGGATACACCATATCTTCTTCAGCAATGTTTTCGTCTAGCAAATCTTTTAATCCATGCTCCGATACAAATTTCTCCCCATTGTAATAAATCGTTAAACCACGATTTAAATAACAATAATTTTTAAGCATTTTAATGATGTATTCATTACGATACTTATAATTCTTAAAAATAGTCTCATCAGCAACAAATGAAACTTTAGTTCCCTTGCGTTTTGTCGTTTCAACTACTTCTTCTTCCGTTGTTAAATTACCCGCGGAAAATTCTGCTGCTTTTTGTTGATTATCACGTACCGATTCCACTCTAAAGTAGTTGGACAAGGCATTTACCGCTTTGGTACCCACACCATTTAAACCTACCGATTTTTTAAAGGCTTTGGAATCGTATTTACCACCAGTATTCATTTTAGAAACTACGTCTACCACTTTTCCTAGAGGAATACCGCGACCATAATCACGCACGGTCACTAATTTATCTTTTATGGTTACCTCAATGGTTTTCCCAGCACCCATAACAAATTCATCGATACAGTTGTCGATAACTTCTTTGAGTAAGATATAAATTCCGTCGTCTGGAGAAGAACCGTCTCCCAACTTTCCAATGTACATACCAGGACGCATACGGATGTGCTCTTTCCAGTCGAGTGAACGAATATTGTCTTCGGTATATTGATTTTGCTCTAGCATAAACAGATTTTGGATTTTGTGCAATATACTATTTCTCTTTAAAAAATGAAAGTCTGTATTTTATAAGTTATTGACAAAAGGGTTAAGAAATTGTGTGTTTTCTATTTTCAGTTATGACTTAGAGTATTGTAAGCTGTCCCTTTGAATTATAAAAGTAGAAATTTGACAAAAGATAAACGTTCCAAATGTTTTTATAAGTTTAAAGTAATTTAAAATAGAATTAATAAGTAATTAAAAAATCCATTTATTTCTTTTTAAATGCATTTTTATCTAATCTATCTCCAACTTATATCCTACGCCATGAATATTAATTAATTTAATAGAAGTATCCTCTTTTAATTTAATTCGTAGTTTAGAAATATAGGTGTCCAAACTTCTACCAACAAATACACCGTGGTCTTCCCACACTTTTTTAGTTAATTCTTCTCTTTTGATAATTTCATTAGGTTGTGAGGTAAATAAAAGCAACAACTCGCATTCTTTTTTAGAAAGATTTACGGTAAGAGTATCTCTAATTAATTTGTTTTGCTCTGGGTAAAATTTATATTGTCCAATAGCTGTATAGTTTTCAACATCATCAACAGGAACAACTTTAGGTTTGAGCTTGAAATAAAAAAGTACCACAACTCCAAAAACTCCGAAAAAGAAACCATATAGAAGCCAAATACAAAAATCAGAATTACTTTTTTTATCATTTTTTTTTGTAAATCGAACATTTACATGATAACAACCTGTTTTTAATTGTCTTCCACCGCATGGAATAATGCTTTTCTCTATATTATGCTTCATTTGGTAACTATAAGCTACTGCTCTATCTTTACATTGAATTACTTCAACTAAATAATTTTGTGGTAAATTGGCTTTTAAAAAACTATTTTTAATGAAGGTTACCAAACTATCAGGTTGTATCGTTACTTGTTCTTCAAACGACAATTGGTATTCAAAACTATCTAAAGCAACTACTGGTTTTATTACAGATATTGTATCTTGATTACTTAATAATAAGTGATGACCCACATCGCGTAAAGCCACTTTTACCAAAGCAGAAGTATCTTCTTTAGATTCCTTTGTACAAGAAACAAAACTTAGAAGGAATCCTATTACGATTAAAATTTTATAGAAATAAGAGGTATCATTATTCATAATGGGATGCAAATAACATATAATTTTATGAAATTTTACAGCTATTGACACTTTTTTGACACTTTTTTGACATTTTTGGTTCCATAGAATTCTAGTTTTACAGTGTCAATCAATCTAGTATAACTTTAGGTTGATTTATTTTTAATCACTCTTAAAAAAATAAAAAATGAAACCATTATTATCTTGCTGCTGTTTATTATTATTGTTTAGCTGTAAAATAGATCAAACCAAAAAAGAAGTTACTTTAGCAACAGTTCCTAGTAAAGAAATAAAATCTCAAAAAGATTCAATATTTAATTTTGGTCCAAATCAAGCACCCAATCCATATGAAGTAAAATTAGCCATTTATCAAACAAGTAAGGATAGTTATAATTTAGAAATTCAAATGCTACTCTACAACAATGCGTATTACGCTTCTTCCAATAGTAACAAAGATTTCAAGGGTAAATTTACTTTCTTTATTGATGATACTCCTTTCTTTTCATTAAAAAGCAATCTTATTGAAACACCACTTCACGTTAAACAAGTTGATTCAGAATCAAATAGTAATAGCATACCCGATTGGATTCGTGTAAATACGTATTACAAACAACAGTTAGAAATAAAGACTTCAAAAGATTTTATGGTAAGAGGATATATTCAGTTTACTATTGAACCTCGATGCTCTTTAGAAAAAATTCCAGTTATGATTAAATCAGAAAAAGGTATTGTAAAGTTTGAAATCGATAAATGTTAAATAAAAGTACAAAATTTTATTCATAATGATAAAAAATGCCTTTATCTAAAACTGTCCAAAGCGCTGCCTTTTGATTACCCGACTTTAAGGCTTGGTTCGCCCAAGTATTGCAAGTGTAAAACAAACTGTAACTGCCTTTCGCTTCATAAAAAACATCATATTTTCCATACGAATGCGTTCCAATACGTTGTATTTTTTGATCTCCATTTACAGCAAAACTATCTTCTATGTATCCAATTAATAGTTTGTAATCTTCATCTGTAATAACTATTTTTTTACAATTTTCATTCTCTTCTAATTCTTTATAGAACGTGATATGCATTGCAGAAGAACTCATTCCTGTCACTGCTTTTATAGCTGTTGACGTTTTTAAATCGGCCCAAGTGGGCGTGTCTAAATAAAACCCTTTATCTCCCCATCCAAAAGCAATTAAGTTTCTCGTACTATCTTGCGCTTTGGTATCCAAATAGGAAATGGAGGTGGACCAGTTTTTAATACTATTATTTAAAGGTAGAACAATATCTGTATGTACTCCATTAGAAAGTATATAAACAGGAATGTTATTATGAGTTTTTAGAGATTTATTCTTATTCACAGGAATAATTGAAGTAATAAAAATAATCAATGCATACAACAATAGAAAAACTGCTAAACCAAGGATAATTTTTAAAATGGAGCGTATCGCTTTTTTGATTACATTCATTATTCGAATATTTTTTCACAAAACTAAACTAAAAAAACACACTATACTTTAAAAATAATATTTTAAGTGAAGTGTGTTTTAATAGATAATTTATTTTAATTGTTAACCTATAAATATATCCTTCGAATAATAAAAGATTAGCTTTCATACTAAGATTTTAAAAAAAACAATGAAATGACACTTTTATTAAAATTTTCCTCTCTAACTCTTAATTCCAAAGTAAAGTACACAAATTGCGTTGCTACTGTCGACAGTAATGAAACGAAATGGAGATGAGTTAGTATCTTTAGCCCAACGTAAAGGGTTCGTAAATTTCATAAACTGAAATTTCTTGCTTTGATAGCCATTTTTTGTGAGTTGATCTACAGCTTCCAAGAAATGTTCCCTATCAAATTGAACATAAATCATTTTAAGCATTTCTGTTTCTTCACAAAAATAAAATCGCATAAAGTCTGCTTTTTCAACTGAATTATCGGGCTTTACGAAGTTTTTATTGTAGACGCTCTCAAAATTTCCAGCAAACTCATAATTAAAATCTTTCATCAATTCTGCTACATTATAATACGTAATTTCACTAATTATTCCTGTAGCTATTTTTAGTTTTCCATTAAAAGCTTCTTGTGCTTGAAATTGCATTTGAAAACTAAGAAATAAAGTGGTAATAAGTAATTTTTTTCTCATATTGAATCATTTTATAATTAAATGTAAGTTTCAATATTTTTAAAAACAATACCCACAAGTGATGATTTTCATATTAAACGAAAAGCACTAGCATATTTATGAAGTTCTATAGTAGTTTCTGCTTTTAATTTTTCCTTTATTTTTTTTCGATGGGTTTTTGCAGTATTTATAGAAATAAATAAGGTTTTAGCAATTTCATCATTGGTTTTCCCTAATGCTAAAAGTTTTAAAACTTGTTTTTCTCTTTCGCTAATTAAAGAAAATTTATGAAGGCTCTCTTTCAAAAATAAATGTTCTTCCATCAATTTATCCAAACGATTCACTACACTGGTTAATTCACTAACGGGTTGTGCCAATGTCAAAACTAAAGACGGTAATCCGTTTTCTTGAAGTATTATTTTATTAACCGATAAATACCAAACCCAAGGTTCGTTGTTATTTTTTCGTACTTGTTGAAAATAAGTAAGGGTTTGGGAAATATCATTTTTGGCTATAAATTGTAAATAATCCAAATAATTTCTACCTGCTTCCTCTTCGTTAAAATATTTATAATAATAGGTACTCCCTAATTTTTCAAGTTCTTCTAGAGTAATCTCAAAATTATCTAAGCCCTTTTGAGACATATAAACGACCTTTCTAGTAGCCACATCATTGATAATGACAACACCTGGAATAGCATCAGCCACTTTATGAATATCTATTATTAATTGTCTCTGAATAGCATTCATAGTTTTTAAGATAATTTTAACAAATATAAAAAACCGCTGTATCACTACAACGGTTTTACCTATATAATTTCTTAAATTATTTTAAAATCTAAATAAATTTAGACATTATACATTAAATCTAAAATGCATTACATCTCCATCTTTTACAATATATTCCTTTCCTTCCACTCTTAATTTTCCTGCTTCTTTTACTTTCGCTTCTGAACCATAATTGGAATAATCTTCAAAAGAAATAACCTCTGCTCTAATAAATCCTTTTTCAAAATCGGTATGAATAACTCCTGCTGCTTTAGGAGCTGTATCTCCAATTTTTATAGTCCAAGCTCTTACTTCTTTCACTCCAGCCGTAAAATAGGTTTGTAAGTTTAACAATTTATAAGCGGCACGAATTAAAACTGCAGAACCTGGTTCAGATAATCCCATGTCTTGTAAAAACATTTGACGTTCTTCATAACTTTCTAATTCAGTAATATCGGCTTCTGCACCTACAGAAAGAACAATCACCTCTGCATTTTCGTCTTTTACTAACTCTTTTACTTGTTCAACATATTTATTTCCTGAAACGGCTGATGCTTCATCCACATTACACACATATAAAACAGGCTTTAAAGTAATCAACTGAAATTCTTCCATTAATTCCGCTTCATCTTGATTTTGAGCCACAACGGTACGAGCCGATTTACCTTGCAATAAGGTTTCTCTGATACGATCCAATAAGGCTTTTTCTGCCTGAGCTTCTTTATTTCCAGTTTTAGCAGCACGATTGGTTTTTTCTAATCTTTTTTCAACTGTCTCAAGATCTTTCAATTGCAATTCAATGTCTATTGTTTCTTTATCACGAATCGGATTTACATTTCCATCAACATGTACAATATTATCATTATCGAAACAACGCAATACATGAATAATCGCATTACATTCTCTAATATTTCCGAGAAATTGATTTCCTAACCCTTCACCTTTACTTGCTCCTTTTACTAATCCTGCAATATCTACAATATCAACAGTTGCCATTTGCACCCGTTCTGGTTTCACCAATTCTTCCAAACGAACAATTCTTGGATCAGGCACATTTACAACACCAATGTTAGGTTCAATTGTACAAAATGGGAAGTTAGCACTTTGTGCTTTAGCATTTGATAAACAATTAAATAGTGTTGATTTTCCAACGTTAGGTAAGCCTACAATTCCTGCTTTCATAGTATATTTTTTATAACTAATTCATTTTAAAGTTTGCAAATATACTTTAAAAGTTATAAAGTCTCAAAGTTGCGCTTATTTTAATAATTTATTATTTCAATTACAAAAAAGAATTCCGTTTTTTTTAAACTATATTTACACTTACAAACAAATAAACAGATTTTTATGAAAAAACTAACATTATTATTAATGTTTACAGGATTTCAATTGCTCTTTTCTCAGAAAGAAATCTCTGGAACTGTAACTGACGAATTTGGTGAGCCTATTATTGGGGTAAACGTTATTGAAAAAAACACTTCAAATGGTGTGGTAACTGATTTTAGTGGTAAATATAACATTACCGTAAACGAAGGTGCATTATTAGTTTTTAGCTACATCGGATTTAAAACAACTGAAAAAACTACCGAAACTAGTATTATTGATGTTATTTTAATGGAAGGACAGCAATTACAAGAAGTTCAAATTGTAGGTTCAAGAAGCCCTAAAAGAACCGTCACCGAATCGGCTGTAGCTATCGATGTTATTGATGTAAAAGACGTAACTACCCAAAGTGGTAAAATTGAAATTAACCAATTACTACAATATGTAGCCCCTTCCTTTAATGCAAACAAACAATCGGGTTCAGATGGTGCTGATCACGTAGACCCTGCTTCTTTAAGAGGATTAGGACCTGATCAAACGTTAGTATTAATCAACGGAAAAAGAAGGCATCAATCCTCATTAATTAATCTCTTTGGAACTCGTGGAAGAGGAAACACTGGAACTGATTTAAATGCCATACCTGCAAACGCAATTAAGCGAATCGAAATCCTGAGAGATGGTGCTTCTGCGCAATACGGCTCTGATGCCATTGCTGGAGTAATTAATATTGTATTAAAAGACAATACAGAAGGGGTTTCTGGGAATATTACCTATGGCGCTTACAATACCAATGCAAAAGGAGATTTTTTACCTGGCACACCTAATACCGAAGGATATCGTTTGGATGAAAATGGTAACGGAAATTCTTTTGGAAAAGACAAAAAATTAGATGGCGAATCTTTAAAAGTAGCTACTAATTATGGAGTAAAACTCGGTGAAAAAGGTTTTGCAAATTTTACTTTAGAATATTTAGATAAAAATAAAACCTTACGCCCTGGATATGATTTTAGAAAAGGTTTTGGTGAAGCTGAAATTAATGGTTTTAATTTTTTTGGAAACATCGCTACCCAACTGTCAGATCGCACCGAACTATATGTCTTTGGAGGTAGGAATTATAGAAATACCGACGCCTATGCTTTTACTAGAAATGATGGTGAAAGAGTGGTAGAAAACATTTATCCTGGAGGATTTACACCAAGAATTACTTCAGTAATTTTTGATACTTCAATTGCAGCAGGAATAAAGACCAAAACCAATAATGGCTGGAATATCGATATCAGTAATACTTTTGGTAAAAACCTTTTTCATTATACTATAAAAGGAACCTTAAATGCTTCTTTAGAAGAAGCTTCTCCTACAGAGTTCGATGCAGGAGGACATAGTTTAAGCCAAAACACTTTAAATTTTGACTTTTCAAAAAATTACGAAACAATCTTAGAAGGATTAAACTTCGCTTTTGGAGCGGAATACCGTACAGAACAATTTAGCATTTTTGCTGGAGAAGAAGGCTCTTATGCAACTTATGATGTGAACGGACAAGTGGTAACAGACCCTGCTAACCAAACTATTCCAGTGGATCCTATTTCAGGAAATCCAAGACCGGGTGGTTCACAAGGTTTTCCAGGCTACAGTTTAGCCAATGAATTAGTTAAAGACAGAAGTAACATTTCTTTATATGTTGATTCGGAACTAGATGTAACACAGTCATTTTTAGTAAGTGGTGCCTTACGTTTTGAAAACTATAGTGATTTTGGGTCCACTATAAATGGTAAAATAGCTTCTCGATTGAAACTTACCGATAAAATTAATCTAAGAGGTTCTGTAAGTTCAGGATTTAGAGCCCCTTCTTTAGCTCAAATTTATTATAATTTAAGGTTTACCAATTTTAATTCCTCTGGTGCGACAGAAGTATTGTTATCCCCAAATAATAGTCCGGTTACCAGAGCTTTTGGAATTGAAAAATTAAACCAAGAGAAAGCCATAAATAGCTCTTTAGGAGTAACGGCAAATTTTGGCGATTTCACCACTACTATTGACGGTTACCTAATAGATGTAAAAGACCGTATCATTTTAACTGGTTATTTTGATGCCTCAGCTTTAAATATTGGCGTTTCTGAAGCACAGTTTTTTGCGAATGGAGTAGACACAAAAACATTGGGCTTGGATTTAGTTATTGCTTGGAAAAAAAACATTGGAAATGCTTTGTATACCGCAACTTTAGTGGGTAATATAAATGACATGAAAATTGATCGTGTAAACAATGGCACTTTAGATGAAGAAACTTTTTTTGGTAAGAGAGAAAAAGCATTTCTACTAGCTTCTGCCCCTTCCAACAAGTTTGCATTAAATCTTACGTATAAAAAGAATAAGTTTGACAGCGGACTCGCTTTTACTCGTTTTAGCAAAGTAGTTTTAGTAGATTACTCCAATGAAGATGATGTATATGATGCAAAAATTGTTACAGATGTTACATTAGGATATCAATTTACTAAAAACCTAAAACTATCTATTGGTAGCAATAATTTATTAAACGTGTATCCAGATAAGCAAGATGAAATTGGAGACACGGAAGCTGGAGGATACTGGGATTCTGTACAAATGGGTTTTAGTGGCGCCTATTATTATGCAAGATTAGGTTTCGATTTTTAAAAACTTTCCCATAACTATTTAAAAGGTTACTTCTATGAAGTAACCTTTTTTATTACAGGTAAGAAAGATAGTACCAATCTAATAATTATATAAAAAGCCCAAAAAATGATGTAACACATATAGCATGAGTTCATAGTAGCTTTGTACCATAACATTAAAAAATGAAATCATGAAAAATCTATTTTTAACATCGGTATTTTTAGTAGCCACTTTATCGATATCGGCTCAAAATAAAAACGTGCAAAAGGAAACTGAAACAGTAGTAACGACTGTAAAAGATTCGAAAGGAGAAAAGAAAATTGTAAAAACTGTTGAAACAAAAGAAGTTCAAAATGTAGAACTTGAAATGTCAGAACAAAAAGGAATTAACATTCCAATGAAAGAGGAAGCCAAAGTAGATGTTACCAAAACTACTAAAGTAAAAGTTGACGGAGAAACAAAATATGTAGATGTAGATCGTTCTGCATACTACAATAGTGAAAATGGAAAAAAATATCAAATTATTCAAAAAGGTAATGGATATACTATGTTAAACCCATCCAATACTGAAGCTGGAGTTTTAAGAAAAACTTCTAACAACAATTATATTTACAGAAGCGATGACAAAGTATCTTTTGGTTATTTTGATGCAGATGGTAATCTAATTTTAGAAACTTTTGATTACAAAAATGATAAAATTACAATGGAAAAATTTGTAGTTCAAAGATAAAATTTAATCCATAATACATAGAATAAAAAAAGCGAATCGTTTGATTCGCTTTTTTTATTGTGTTTCTTCGTATGCCCCAGTTAAACTATCAATAAAGTCTTGTTCTTCTTGCGTTAAAACCAAACCAGAGTCTATATTCCAAAAATCAGTAAGAATAGTATTAGAACGGTTTAACAAGGTTTTATCTTTAAAGACTTCTTTTGCGTCATAAGTGAACAATCGTTTAGTAAATTTATTGGTTACAAAATAATTTCTCACTTCTGTTTTTATCATTTCTTTATCTTGTTTCGCTAAAAAACCAATTTCTTCTTTAGCATATACTAAATAATACTCTTCATTTCCTTTTACCCTGTAAGTCATTTTAAAAGCAGACTTGTAAACATTTTTTTTACCAGAAATACTATAATCAGCATGCTCTTCTGCTCTTTCTGGTTCTATAAAATTATCGATTTCAATAATGATTCTTTTGGTATGGTCATATAAAATAGTATAATGAAACAAATATCCTTTTGCTTCTTCTAAAGGTTTTATAATTAACTGATAATAATTTTCATTTTCAGGATATGATTTAATTTGAAAATCATACAATTTCTTTACTTTGTTATCCAAAACCTCATCAAGATATTTAAATTTGTAATAATTCTCCATTAAATTATTCAAATTATACCCATAAATATCTTTATCTGTCTTTTCATTAAGAATTCCCAAAACTCTATTTTGTTCCACTAAAATATCCGTTTTAATAGAAGACTTATCTTTTAAAATTTGAAAATTAACCAATCCATCGTTATATAAAATATTAGCATCGTTCTTCTTAAAAAATTCTCTAATATAAACTCTCAAATTAGATGGAACCGATAATTTCTCTTTCGAATTATCTACAATTTTCTTTAAAATATCTTGGGGATGGTCTTTAGTTAAAATAATTTCAGGTAATTTATTTACCGTATTCTCTAAATAAATAACATTCTCTTCCTCATTAAGCGTTATAGACTTTACGATAAATTTTTTATAGGAGGAATGACTAACTTCTAAATAAGAAGGACGTTTTAATAAAATTTTCACCATTCCATCTGCATTCGAAATAAAACTTTCCTTAGTACGAAGAATGGTAAGCGTAACTTCATCTACTGGAAGTTGACTCTCAATATCTCTAAATACAATGGTGATTTCTTTCTCTTGAGAAAAAGATTTTAGACAGCATATAATCAAAAAAAGAAAATAAATTCTTCTCATCGGCAATAACAATTTTAACAAAAATAGGAATATTTAAATAAAAGCAAGCTTTTTAAATCTAAAAACAACATTTTCTGCTTTTTAGTATACAGCAATTAAACTTTGAATTCAAATTAATTTTTAAAGTTACTATACAAAATATTTTATCAAACATCATTTAAAAAAACCTTTATAGTTCCTGTCATAATTAATAACAGTAACCCAATTAGTATTAAATCAGGTATTTGTATCCAATAATAAAACAATTTATTTATTTTCACTTTATAACAATTATTGGTATCCACAAACAAATCAACCTTATCTCCTGCATCTAAGGAATTAAACACAATTTCTCCTCCTTCACTAAATTCCATTTTTTTATCTCCACAATAAAACGCTATAACAGGTAAATATTTATCAACATATTTACATCCTCCGCTTCTTGAACATTCTTTTACTGTTACTTTTTCTATAGCTATAACTTTACCTTGAATTAAATCGAAATCTTTTATTTCTATATATTTATATAAGAAAAAAATAAAAAAGACTAAAAAATAACCTATTAGGAATTTTCTTTTAAAAAAGAAAAACTCCTCATAAGAGGAGCTTCTTTTATTCATTATGTAGAAAAGATTGCCTATTTAACAAGGTTTCTTCCGATTCTACGTAGTCTTCATCAGGCACACAGCAATCTACTGGACATACTGCCGCACACTGGGGTTCTTCATGAAACCCTTTACATTCGGTACATTTACTTGGAACAATATAATATACATCATCTGATAATGGAGTCTGAGCAGCATCCGCATCTACTTCGGTTCCGTCTGGTAAAACAATTTTACCTGATAATTTAGTACCATCTTTATATCTCCAATCGTCTGCACCTTCATATATAGCTGTATTTGGGCATTCTGGTTCGCATGCTCCACAATTGATACACTCGTCTGTTATTTTTATTGCCATATTTTTAAAACTTAAAAGTTAGTTATTTGCGGTAGAAGTTTTTATAAATCTAAGCAAATAGTCTAACTAAATCATTATTTTTGTGCAAAAATACAACGTAAACCCCTTAAAAGCAAAAAACAAATGTTACAAAATGAAATAAAAGAATGTTTTATTGAATTAGGTCAGTTTTTAGAACAATTTTCAACTGAAAATTATACCAAAAAGGACACTATAAAAAACAACTCTTTATTTTATAACCAAATGGTAGATTTAATTGATTTATCGCAATCCCATAATGGTTGGTTTACCAAAGAAAATGTTTGTTTTTCATTAGCATCATGGGCTAAAGCTTTAACCAAAGAAAATATTGAAAAATGGCTATCTTCTTATGATTTCAAGAATGATGATGAGAAAAATGTTGGACTCATTTTAGCCGGAAACATTCCTTTAGTAGGTTTTCATGATTTTCTGAGCGTATTGATTACAGGACATAAAGCCTTAATTAAGACTTCTTCCAATGATCAGCATTTAATTCAATTTTTGTCGAAATATTTAATAAGCCTAGACCAGAGATTTCAAGATAAAATTACTTTTGTAGAAGGTAAACTAGAAAATTTTGATGCAGTAATTGCAACAGGAAGTAATAATACGGCACGTTATTTTGAATACTATTTTCAAAATAAACCAAGTATCATTAGAAAGAACAGAAATTCGGTTGCCATTTTAACTGGTGAAGAAACCCAAGATGATTTAATCCATTTAGGAGAAGATATTTTTAGATATTTTGGTTTAGGTTGTAGAAATGTTTCTAAAATTTTCATTCCTAAAGAATACAATTTTGATACTTTTTTCAATGCTATGTTTAGCTATCAAGAAATCATTCGATATGAAAAATATGCTAATAATTACGATTACAATAAAGCTGTTTATTTAATGAGTAATTACAAATTATTAGACAATGGTTTTTTAACTTTAAAAGAAGATGAAAATTATGCCTCTCCAATTTCCTCAGTTTTTTATGAGTATTACGATAGCTTCAATACGGTGATTGAAAAACTACAAAATGAAGAAGATAAAATACAATGCATCGTGAGTAAAAACCAAATTTTAAAAAGTATCTCTTTTGGTCAAACTCAAAAACCAAATCTTTGGGATTACGCCGATAACATTGACACTATTGCATTTTTACTATCAATATAATATATTTACTACAACGTTATTGTTAATAACATTGCATAATTAATATTAAAAAGAAATGCTATTATAAAGTGTATTTCCGAAATTTGTTACCTCTATAAAACACAACTATTTTCAAATCTATTTTGAAATAAAATTATTACCAATGAAAAAACACAATTACAGTGCAGGTCCTTGCATTCTTCCTCAAGAAGTATTTGAAGAAGCTTCAAAATCAATTTTAAATTTTAACGAAAGTGGATTATCTATCTTAGAAATTTCACATAGAAGTAAAGATTTCGTTGCTGTAATGGAAGAAGCAAGAGCTTTAGTATTAGAATTAATGAATTTAGAAGGCAAAGGATATCAGGCCTTATTTTTACAAGGAGGCGCAAGCTTAGAATTCTTAATGATTCCTTACAACCTAATGAAAATAAATGGTAAAGCCGCTTATTTAGACACTGGTACTTGGGCAAGCGGAGCTATTAAAGAAGCCAAAGCGTTTGGTGAAACAGTAGTAGTTGCCACTTCTAAAGATGCTAATTACAATTACATTCCAAAAGATTATAGTATTCCAACAGATGCTGATTATTTCCATTGTACTTCAAACAATACGATTTTTGGAACTCAAATGAAATCTTTTCCTACCACAAATATTCCAATGGTATGTGATATGAGCTCTGATATCTTTTCAAGATCCATTGATTTTTCAAAATTTGACTTAATTTATGCAGGTGCTCAAAAAAATATGGGTCCGGCTGGAACAACTTTAGTGGTTGTTAAAGAAGAAATTCTTGGAAAAACAGGAAGAGCTATTCCAAATATTTTAAACTACGAACAACATATCGCTAAAGAAAGCATGTACAATACTCCAGCGGTGTTTGCCGTTTACACCTCATTATTAACTTTAAAATGGTTAAAAAAATCAGGAGGCATAAGTGCTATTGAGAAAATAAATGATGCGAAAGCAAATTTATTATATACTGAAATTGATCGAAATCCGCTGTTTAAAGGAACAGTTGTAAAAGAAGATCGAAGCCATATGAATGCCACCTTTTTATTGGAAAATCAAAACCATCAAGAACTTTTCGATAGTATGTGGAAAAAAGCAGGTATTTCTGGAATTAATGGACATCGCTCAGTAGGCGGATACAGAGCTTCTATGTACAATGCTTTACCTTTAGATAGCGTACAAGTATTGGTAGACGTTATGAAAGAATTAGAAAAAAACAGTTAACAAATTACAAATCCGATTTTTAATTTCATTTAAAAAATCAAAATTATAAAAAGAATAAAAACCATGAAAGTATTAGCGAATGACGGTATTTCAAAAGCAGGAATTAAAGTTTTAGAAAAAGCAGGATTTGAAGTCATTACCACAAAAGTAGCGCAAGAACAAGTAGCAACCTTTATCAACACACACGATGTTAAAGTAATTTTAGTTCGTAGTGCAACCAAAGTTAGACAAGATATCATTGATTCGTGTCCAGGTTTAAAAATTATTGGACGTGGTGGTGTTGGAATGGACAATATTGATGTCGATTATGCAAGAAAACAAGGAATTCATGTCATTAACACACCTGCATCTTCAAGTGAAAGCGTAGCCGAACTAGTGTTTGCACATTTATTTACAGGTGTACGATTTCTTCATGATTCTAATCGAAATATGCCTTTGGAAGGAGACACTAATTTTAATGGTTTGAAAAAAGCCTATGCAAATGGTATTGAATTAAAAGGAAAAACGCTAGGAATAATTGGTTTTGGAAGAATTGGTCAAGCAGTTGCAAAAATGGCTTTAGGTTTAGGCATGAAAGTAATTGCATCTGATAAATATGTAGGGGAAGCTGTAATTCGTGTTGATTTCTATAACGGGCAGTTTATAAATGTCGACATTAAAACAGAACCTATGGAAGAATTATTAAAGCATTCTGACTTCATTACTCTACATGTTCCTGCTCAAGAAGGTTATGTAATTGGTCGTGAGGAATTAAAACTCATGAAAGAAGATGTGGGTATCGTAAATGCCGCTCGTGGTGGAGTTATTGACGAGGTAGCTCTAGTAGAAGCATTAGATGAAGAAAAAGTCTTATTTGCAGGATTAGATGTTTTTGAAGACGAACCTACTCCAGCAATGAAAGTATTGATGCATCCAAAAATTTCTCTAACACCACATATCGGAGCGGCTACAATGGAAGCACAGGATCGAATTGGAACTGAATTAGCAGAACAAATTATCAGCTTATTGAAAAACAATTAAAAAAATCACTAACTTTAACATCCAACTCAAATAACAATAACATGTCTGGAATTTTAGATTTATTAAACAGCGATTTAGGAAAACAAATAGTAAGTAACGTTAGTGAAAAAACTGGAATAAATCCTTCTCAAGCGAGCGATGTAGTTTCTTCTAGTTTACCTGCTCTATTAGGAGCTATGCAAGGAAATTTGCTTTCTGGAAACGGTGCAGAAGGCTTAATAAATGCAGTAACAAGTGGAAAACATGATGGGAGCATTTTAGAAAACTTAGGAGGTTTTATTAATGGTGGTGATTTCACTGACGGTTCTAAAATTTTAGGTCACTTATTAGGAGACAAATTAGGTGCAGTTGAAACAGGCATTAGTGAAAAAACAGGTGTTTCTAGCAGTATTATCTCCAAAATATTACCCATGTTAGCTCCAATTATTATGGGCTATTTAGGAAAACAAACTAAAAACAAAGGCGTTTCTGACGGTGAAGGTTTAGGAGGTATTTTAGGAAGTTTATTAGGAGGTAGCACAGATGGTAGCTCACTTGGAGGTAGTTTATTAAATTCGGTATTAGATCAAAATAACGATGGAAAAGTAGATGTTAACGATGCCATTTCAGCCGTTACTAAGAAAAAAGGTGGCTTAGGTGGTTTGTTAGGAAGTTTATTTGGTAAAAAATAACAAATGAATATTTCAAATATGTTAAAAGCATCGACTATGTCGGTGCTTTTTTTTATCTTTATAACAGAATAAAGAATAGATTATTTTTATTTAATAGGTATTTATTTTGAAACAATATTTTATCATAGTAGTTAGTATTATAGGAATTGCAATGGCTTGTGATACTACTAAAAATATTGCGTCAACTGATAAACCAAAATTAGAAAGTGATACGATTCATATTGCAAATGATAAGATTGAATATGAAGTTACTATTATTGATGCTGGATTTCAGTCTTGGTTTAATACCAATGCAAGACCTAGAAATTTTTATTCTCAAAGTTATTTAGAATCTAGAAATAGAGTTTGGGTTTTAGAATGGAATCGCAGGGCTATGAACCCCTATCAATTCAATCCCAATTTATATGAATTACAAATTAATTACGATAGCAACATCGATTATGGATATGAAGTAAATTATATGATTTACAACTACCTTGTCTATTTTCAATTAAAAAACAAGCAACGACTTGGAATGTTTATGCCACGAATTTAACACTACATGAAGAAACTGAAACAACGCTGGAATATTACTTCCAATTGGCAACTTCTCATCATTTTTATTGTTTTTGCTATAACAGGTTCTACTGCTGCATATATTTCTAAACCTATTACAAATGCCATAGGAATAACAAAAGAAAGCATGTCATTATGGTTGTATTGGCCAGTTCGATTGCTGCTTATTTTTCCTTTATACCAAGTCTTGTTAGTTTTAATTGGTACTTTTTTCGGACAATTTAAGTTTTTTTGGGAATTTGAAAAAAAGATGCTTTATAAAATGAAATTAGGTTTTATCGCTAATTTTTTTGATAATAAATTCCAATAAAAAATCCCGAGATATTCGGGATTTTTTATTCTTCTTTTTTTATTACATATTGATAAATCCAAGTAATGGTAAACGTAGGAATAAAATCGATAAAAGGAAAGGCCTCTTCTATAAATCCAATGATACCCGCTACTTTTCCCGTCATTCCCTTATACATATATAGTAAAAGTAAACCCGAGATAGGTGCCCAAATTACATCGGTAATTTCAGCAAACAAAGGAACAATGTAGGAAAGCATGCCTATTACATCAAATAAAATACTCAAGAGTAATTTTGATTTTTTACTAGATGCTTTGGGTTTAGTTATGATTTGAGCTTCTTCAGCCATTTAAAAAAAATTAAAAATTAATCTACTGAAAGATAACAAAATAAATGCCAAAAAATTATTCTTTCTTAATTAATTTATAAAAATCATCTCGAAACGCTTTCTCTTTAAAAACGCCTCCATATTGCAAAGTAGAAGTAAAACTACTTTCATCTTTAATCCCTCTACTAGAAACACATAAATGGGTTGCTTCAACCACAACAATAACATCTTCAGTATTTAGAACCGTTTTCAATTCATTAAAAATTTGCATAATCATGCGTTCCTGAACTTGTGGCCTTTTTGCATAATAATCTACAATTCTATTCAATTTAGATAATCCAATTACCTTTCCAGAAGATACATACCCAATGTGCGCTTTTCCTACAATTGGTAAAAAATGATGCTCACAAGTGGAATTAAAACTAATATTGGCTTCCACTAACATCTTATCATAATGGTAGGAATTATCAAAAACCGAAATTTTTGGCTTATTCGCAGGATTTAATCCTGAAAATATTTCTTGAACAAACATTTTAGCTACCCGATGCGGCGTCCCTTTTAAACTATCATCTGTAAGATCTAAACCTAATTCTTTCATAATTACAGCAAAATGCTCTTCAATAACTTCCATTTTAGCTTCATCTGATTTATCAAAAGCATCTTTCCTCAATGGCGTTTCAGCCGAAGTCATTTGATGATTATCTCCTATAATCTCAAATATTTCTTTTTCAAGTTGCGTATTCATTTTCATTCCCTTTCTTATTTCAATTTCGATTTGTAGTATTTTCTCAATTTCTCCAATTTTGGAGCAATTACCATTTGACAATATCCTTGCAATGAATTTTGATTGTAATAATCTTGATGGTATTCTTCTGCTGGATAAAACTCACTTGCAGCGGTTACTTGGGTCACAATGGGATTAGCATATAATTTCTCTTTGGTAAGCCACTCAATATAATGCTCTGCTTTTTCTTTTTGCTCCAAAGAATAATAGAAAATCTCACTTCTATATTGGGTTCCAGAATCAGCTCCTTGTCTATTTAAAGTAGTAGGGTCATGCGTGCCAAAAAATATTTCTAATAAATCTTGATAAGCAACTTCTTTTGGATTAAAAGTAATTTGAATAGCTTCTGCATGACCTGTAGCACCTCCGCAAACTTCACTATAAGTTGGATTCTTCGTCTTTCCTCCTATATATCCTGAAGTTACTTTTTGAACTCCTTTCACTTCTAAAAAAATGGCTTCAGTACACCAAAAACAACCACCAGCAAATGTGGCAACTTCTAAATTTTCGTTCATAGTAACGGCTATTGGTTCTTTAAATTCTTTTGGTTTAAACTTCCCTTCTTGAGAATGGCAAGCTTGTAAAATAAAAAAACTAACTAAAATTAAATATTTCATGTTATTCTTTTTTTGTTTAACAAATATACTAAATAAGTTAAACAAATTTACATTTTAACTTATATTTATTATTTACGAAAATAAATTGTATCAGGTTTAAAATTCAGAATTAGAAAAAAAATAGTTTCTTTGTACAAATGATTGAAAGATGATTAAGGCAACAAATTTACATAAATATTACGGCAGTCTTCATGTATTAAAAGGAGTCGATTTACATATTAAAAAAGGAGAAATTGTATCTATAGTTGGAGCTTCAGGAGCAGGAAAAACCACTTTATTACAAATTTTAGGAACCTTAGATAAACCAACAACTGAATCTGGAACTTTTTTAGAAATTAATGGTGAGGAAGTAACTCCAATGAAAGACAAAAATTTGTCGCGCTTTAGAAACCAACATTTAGGTTTTATTTTCCAATTTCACCAACTTTTACCTGAATTTACAGCTTTAGAAAATGTTTTTATCCCTGGATTAATTGCCAAAAGAGATAAAAAAGAAGTGGAAGCGGAAGCTACAAAATTATTAGATTATTTAGGTTTATCACATCGCTTACATCACAAACCTAGTGAACTTTCAGGAGGAGAACAACAACGCGTTGCGGTTGCTCGTGCTTTAATTAACAAACCCGCAGTAATTTTTGCAGACGAACCTTCTGGAAATTTAGATACGCATTCTGCAGAAAATTTGCACCAATTATTCTTTAAGTTAAGAGATGAATTTGGACAAACCTTTGTAATTGTAACCCACAATGAAGATTTAGCAAATATGGCAGATCGCAAATTAACTATGGTGGATGGTAATATTAAGGCTACCAATGAATAACAATAATGACAAAAGAACAGCTTAAAGAATTTCTAGACGAAAAGGTAACCTTATACAACAATCCTAATTTTATTGAAACCGATCCTATCCAAATTCCACATGCTTTTTCTAGTAAAGAAGACATTGAAATTGCAGGATTTTTAGCTGCTACGATTGCATGGGGAAACCGAAAAATGATTATCAAAAGTGCCCAAAAATTAATGGATGCAATGGGTAATGCTCCCTTTGATTTTGTCATGCATCACACCGCAAAAGATTTAAAAAAGTTAGATCATTTTGTACATCGTACCTTCAATAACTTAGATGCAATTACGTTTATTCAATCGTTACAAAATATCTATAAAAATCACAACGGGTTAGAAGCTGTTTTTCACAAATTCAGCGAAAAACATTCGACTCAAAAAGGAATTTCTGAATTTAAAAAAGTGTTTTTTGAAATTCCACATGCCTCTAGAACTACCAAACACATTTCAGACCCATTAAATAATTCAGCCGCTAAAAGAATCAACATGTTGAAACATATAATTAAGGTAGCTTAAATTTATAAAATCAACTTTTTTTAACATAATTTAAAAAGTCAGGATGATTTATTAATGCTAATGTTAGTATTGCTTCCCAGTAGTTAAATCCATGTTTTAATTGATTTTCAAATTGAGAATTAATTACAATTTTTTGGATTATTGAATATTCTAATTCCTCAAGAGAGGCCTTTACCATACTCACTAAAGGACTAATTACAGAATCAATAGATGCGGAAAATCTTTCACAAAGGTGTAACCTATCATAATGTGTTTCAATAATTGAAAAAAAAATGGGGTCAATTTCATTAATATTTTTAATGAAGAACTCTACCTTTGGAGTAATATTATCAAAATTTAAATTAACAAATAAATATTGAGTGTTTGGAAGTATGTCAAGATATAAATTAAGAAAATATGGTTTTCCATTATTTTTCCAATATTTCCCTTTATATGAATTACATTCAGTACAACTTGGAAATAAATTAAGTGGGTTTACAGAAAATTCACTGAATTCTTCTTTAGGTAGTATGTGGTCAAAAGAATTAATATTATTTATTGTACAGTTTTGGCACCTTGAAATAATTCTACCATCAATAGTTGTAACTTCTAGTAAAAGTTCTTGTATAAGCTTTCTTTTAAAATTATAAAGACCAAGTAAATCTTCTTTTTCAATTCCAGAGTAATTATAAGGTAGTGTTGATATTAAATCATTTGCCGCATTATTTTTAATAAAGGAATCATACAGAATACTAATGTTAGGGTGGAGTGCTAATAACCTGTCTTTATATAATATGTCACTAGCTCTATTACTTGTAGAATTTACAACATTTTTGTGGAATTCAAAAGGCTCTCTTTTTGATTGATTAAGATTTTTCATTTCGCTCAATTTGACTAGCTATATACAATTTTGCATTTAGGCTTAAAGGTGTATCATCTGTTGTTAATATTTTTACAATTTCTTCAAATGATTTATCGTGTGAAACCAACTCTTTTATAATTTCTTTGTACATTTTGGAAACATCACGATTTCCAAAAACATCTTCCGTGAGTTTAGATAAGTTTTCTCCAAAAGATTCTATTTCAATTTTTCTTATTGATGGAAGATTTTCACGTCTTTCCATGATGAATACATTTTTAGATAATAATTCTTGAATTATTAGTGGTGAATGCGTTCCAATAATACAAAAAGATTGAAACTTATCAACTAACTGATAAATTGTATTTATAAGTTCACTAATCGCATTTGGATGTAAATGTGTCTCTGGTTCATCATATAATATTAAAGAATCGTAACGAATATTAGCTACTATTTCAGTAATGATAAAAAGCAATATATTCTGTCCTGAGCTCATTTTATCCTTCGTTTCATGAAACTTTGGAATATCAACTTTATATAGATTATTGTAATTTCCATCGTTATCTTCTATAATAAATTGACGTAAAAGCTCTTCATCAACTATTTGTGATAAAATTTGTATCCACATTGACATTCTTTCTTTTGCTTTAATTTTTTTCCATGAATTGTGGAATCTAAGCAATAATTTTTTGGAATCAATTAACTCACCATTTTCATCTTTTAAACCACAATAAATATATTGTGATTTATTTGGGATTGAAGATGATTTAAATGTATCAAATATACTATAAGAAACATGAATTAATTTACTAAATCCAGGAATTCTAGGGTTAAAAAGTTTCTCATTATTGGTTAATATATTCTTCGGGAGTGAGTTTAGTAATTGTGTTTTACCTGTACCGTTTTTACCTATTATAGCATAAATTCTGTTTGAAATTATCTCATCTGGATAAAAACCATATTTATCAAGGTTATTTGCTGGAAACTCAAATTTAATATCAATTGGACTTTGTGAGTAAATTGGTTGAAATTCATATTTAAATTCAAAAAGTTTTGAAAGGTCATAATTGAGTATCTTATACTTTATGATTCGTAAAAGTCTTTCTGTATCATCACTTCTAATTAATGAATTTACAAATCTGTGGTGATTTTCAAACGCCTCTAGTTTATCAGGATAAAATGCGCAATCCCCAATTGATAATAAAATAGTAAAAAAATCTTCAGGGAATAATTCAAAAAGAGATAAATAAAACTGCTCTTTTTGTCCAAGTGAACAAAATTTTTGAGGTATTATTGAAAAACTTCTAGGAATTGAATTAATTGTTTCTTTATCGCCTTTTGTCATTATCTTAATGTCTCCAAAATTTTCAATCATTTCAGTTTTATTCCAGTAGCTTAACGAAAATGTTGTTTTATTAGAATAATCGTCCCAATCTCTTTCATATAAAATGAAATATTCAGATAATGCTGAAATCTCAGGTGGAATTTTTTCATATTTTTCAATTACAAAAAAACTAAACTTTTCTTTTCTAAACTCTACTCCATATAAATCATCTTCAGTTAATTTTGTTATTCTATAAAAATTATTGATTTCATCTTTTTTTAAATGAAGATTATCATCTTCGAGTTCGTTATTTATTGCAAATAAGAGCAATGCAAGTTCACCTGAATTAGAAACAAACTTTGGAGAAATTATCTCCTCAATAAGTCTTATAAAGGCTTTTGTATCATTCAAAATGTTTAAATAATCAAGCAATACATCATCAAATGTCCATGTTTTATTGTCTAAATTATTTTCTATTTCTTCTTTAGCATTTAAAAAAATGTTATCTATTGCTGGCATAATATCAAGTTCCCATATTTCAGATAAAAAATTATATCCTAGAGGAGATTGAATTTCAGTTTCATTCCAAAAAGGTTTTGCTTTAGATGATACTAAATAATTATATATTTTTTCTTTAGTGTTAAATGATATTTTCATGAAATAGAATTTAACCAAAAATATAAAATTATACTAACTCTATAATTAGAAAGAACTTATTTAAAATCTTTTAATAATGGTAATTTAACTTATAATCAATTCAAATTAATCAATTCTTCATAAGTAAAAGATAATTTCTCATTAACATAAGTTAATCTCTCATCTCCAATAAAAGTTTCACTAAACGGGTTTCTTAATTCATCATCATGAATTATATCTTTTCTAATATATTCTCCATTCTTGGTTTTTTTGATTAATCCTAGTTTAATTAATTCATTAAATCTTTTTTTATGTAATTCATATTCTGCTTTACCTTTAAAACGTATTCTTTTTAGAACTCTATTTCTATCTTCTTCTAATTGTTCTGGACTTATAGCCTGATTTCTATAATTTAGAATCCAGTTAAATTCATATAAAGATGATTTTGCAATGAAAGTTGATACCTCATCATAATTTCTATATTTTATTTTAAAAGTGAAATTTCCACCATGGGAATTTGGTGCCCTATCATAATCAATATCAATCCTTTCAATTAGTGAGTTAACCATTTTTTTTAAAGATATAAAGTCAATATCTTTAATATAACTTTCGATTGTTTCTCTTGTCTTTGAATTTCTCTCTTGATTTGAAGCGATAATCAGTTTTTCTTTTAAATATTCTATTTCTCTTTTTGATTTAATTATTTTCCTTTTAGATTTTAGATATTCACTTTGAATTTTTTCATCATCTAAAAAATCAGGATTAATAATTAAATTATATAATTTATTCAACTGTTTAGTTTCAGTTTCTATAGATTGTTTCTTTTTACTCAATTCATTGTTTAACAAAACAACTTCCCCTTCATTCTTTGGAGCATGAATAAGCATTTCTTTTAAAGTTTTACTTTCAAAAAGATGTTTTATTATAAATGTGTCCATTTTTTCAATATTTACTCCTCTATTATCTTGACATACATGTTTAGTAGAAATAGAGCGACCCCAACATTTGTATTGAGAGTTGGTTATTTCTTGTCTTTTCTTCCCAAAATATCTTTGTCCACACTTAGAACAAAAAAGAACCTCATCTAGTAGATATTTGAATTCCTTCTTTTTACCAACTTTTATTCTTTTACTTGCATAAAATTCGTTTACTTTATTAAAATAATCTTCTTCAAATACTTTGATTGGAATTTCTGTTTCAACTCTATTTTCTTTATCATTTTTTGACCAAATTCTTTTACCTATGTAAATTTTGTTCTTTATAATTCCATCAATTGTTACACCTCTCCATTTAGAGTTCTTTCTTGTTGGAATTTTTAATTCATTTAATTTATTCGCAATATGATAATTACCCAATCCTTCAAGTTTCCAAGCAAAAATTTTTTTTACAACCTCAATTTCATTTTCTTCCAGAATAAAATTATTGTCTTTGTCTCGTGTGAAACCATAAGCAATGAGCCCGTGAGTTTTACCTTTTAAAAACTTTTTTTCATTAGCACTTTTTACCTTTAAACTAGTCATAGAAACATGATAACTGTTTACAAGTGAAAGAATTGAAGCCATTAACATGTTTGTAGCATCATCAAGTTTGTATTCATTTCCAGCTGGATAATAAGCTACTTTATTGTTTATACATTCCGCAGAAAAATATATCCATATATTTGAATCTCTTTCAATTCTCGATTGGTCAAAACAATAAACATGAGTTATTTTTTTCTTTGAAATAAGTTTCATCATTTCTCCAAAAGCAGGTCTAATTTTTTTTGTTCCAGAAACTCCTTCATCAACGAAAAACTCATATTTTATCCCCAGCTTATTTGCTAATTTTAAACCACCCTCTTTTTGTGACTCAATAGAATAATCTTTTTTTCCTGATTTTGAATTTGAAGTTCTACAATATATAGCTAACATAGTTTTTGTTTTTATTAAGTTGATTCTATTAAAAAAAACAGCCAGTTATTATCTAAAAAAATGACTGCTTTTTTTAAGTATTTTGATTAATCTAATTATTCTCTTAATCTAAAAATGATACAAAATCATAATTTACAAATCCATCATTTCTTTGGATTCTTGCAAAGTATTTTTCATTTGAAATTGACAACATAAACCCCATTAAATCTTCTTCTTTTACAACCCAAATACTTTTTGACTTTCCATTTATATCCTGTAGGTTGACAAAAAAATCATATTCCTTATCCATACTTTCGTAAATGAACTCTTCAATAGTTTGTTCTTCAGGAATCCAACGAATAGGTTCAAGAATTTCAATTGAATTTTGCATCATTTCAATCTTACATCGAGTACAAATCATATCTGAATCGTGGTATTTGTCTTCATCTTCCCAGTATTCGTCTATAGATTCTATTAACCCAATGAATTGAATATTAAGCAAGCAATTAAGTGTTTCAAACAATTCATCTTTGTCGACATTATAGCTTTCAAAATGATTTTCTTTTTCTTTCGAATAATCTCTTAACCCAGACATAAAATTTACTCTCCAAAATGGATTAATAAAATCAACGGTTCTCCCTTTCATAAATTGACACAATAGGTTAAACTCTCTTTCGGTTAAATTGGCATAAATACTTTTTCTCATAGTGTTTGTTTTTTAATTAATAAATTAGTTAAGTCAGCATAAAAGAATCCCTGTTCGGATATTTCACCGAATATTTTCTACTGATTAACAGTGTTTTATGTTTTTTTGATTTCGTGAAAGATTACATTTCTTTCACTTTTTTTGAACTTTAATTTTCAAGCATTTTATTGCTTAATATCTGCGAGGATAGAAGGAAAATTTGATTCTCGCCAGCTTTATTTAATTTTTCTTCTCCATTGCATTGAGAATTGACTTTTATGATTAGGCCGCTTGAGCCACAAAAGCATCTATAATATCAGCTAAATCATCAAATTCCAATACTTCATGACTATTTAATCTTATTGCTTCATTAATTTGGTCTTCCAATAATTTCATTTCAGATTCAGTAAGGTTTCTTGCAATTTCACAGTCATCTTGCATTACATAAACTCCACCTTTTTTACCCTTTTCCCAAGCAATATTCAACATTCCATCAGTGTGAATTCCTAAGCGTACAAATAATGGTTGGACTTTTACTTCGATACCCAATGGAAAAACAATTCTTGAAATAATTTTTCTCATGAAAATTCTAACTCCAAAACAATTTGAAGTATAATATAAATCAACATATTTTTCGTTGTATTCACTAGCATTTGGATAGTCTGAATCAAACTGTTGTTTTAATTCATTGCAAACTTTAATAAATTTTGTAGGAAACTCATCTTTGCTTCTTCCAAAAGCATCATGAAGATAAGTGGTAACTGAACTAGTCAATAAAATATCCTCGATAATATTATGATTAATAAAAACGTTATCAAGATTTTTTCCAAATTTGTTAGCTTCTTCCATGACATTGATAATCAATTGAGCATAGATTTCTTCTTTTTTAGTATAAGAATCATTTTTCATGTAATTTAAAATTGCTTGTCTCATTGCTTTTTTGTTTGAAGTTTTCATAATGTTTGAGTTTTAAAATTGTTATTATTTCTTTCTTTTTAGGCAATAGATTACCTGTACTGGTGTCCCAATATTATTGTGATTAAATATTTTTTTTGATTTTGTTATTTCCTGATTCGGAATTTTGAAGTTCATCAACTACCTCTCGCTAGTGTAATGTTTCGTTTCATTTTTAGAAACTTATTGTTATTTAATTCCAATCCATAATCATCTGATTTTAAAGGTTATTAATTCATTTCAACAATACAAAGATATGACGGAAAAATGAGTAAAAAAAGCAAGTTCCAAATTCATACATATTTTACGCAAATAAGCTTTATCTTATAATTATTGATATTTTTGAGTATATTTGAATTTAAAAAAAAATTAAAAAGTCTATTTTATGTATAATATCACGCAATCATTAAATATTTGCATAAATTATGAAGGATTATTGACTGATAGTATAAGATTTAAAGGAGATAATTTTTCGAAAATCAATAAAATATTACTAATCATTTGCCTCACAACTGGTTTAGATATTAGACTTGTTACAGATTTAAAGTGGAAAGATATATTAAGTCTTGATTCAGAAAATGATTTTGATGTAAAAGACCAACTTACACTTCGTAATTATTTAATTCCTGTAACTCCTATAATTAAATCTAAGCTTTTAAATATTATCAATAGCTTAGATTTTAAGTTTGAATTAGAAGATTCCATAATTGAACAAATACCTGAAGAATACAAGAAGAATATTGACTTATTATATGAATCTATTGTTATAACTTTAAGTAGTAAAGAATACTATTTTTATAATCTAAAACTAAAGGAAGAGTTTATAAAGTTGTATGATTTTAAAACATACACGCAAAGGATATTTGGTAGAAAGGTGTTAGAAGTAAATGGATATAACAATAAGATAAGTAAGGATTTAAAACAACATTTTGGATTTAAATTAAATAGTGAACTACTAAACTTTCTTGGTTATCAATCTAAAGATGAAATTCATTTTGAAATACATAAAATCAATCTTATAGATGGAGGAAATATTGTAAAACTTAAAGACAAAAACTTTAACCAGGGATATTATTTTCAAAAATTCAACTCCTTTTTGCTTTTTTTGGAAAAAATAAATTCAAAAGAAAAAAATATAAATAGTATTAAATTGCTTTTAAAATTAAGCCTACATTTAGGAATTAGACCCTCATCGTTAATAAATTTAAATTGGGAAGATGTATTAATTATAAATGAAGATGAAAAAAGTATTGCAGTTATTGACACAATCTATTTAAAAAAATATAAACTTAGCCTATCTTCTCAAATAAAAGAAAGCTTATTAAGTTTCTTCGTTTTTTCTAATGACAAAAATAATTTTTCTGCATATCCAATAAAAGATAATTTAACAATTTTAAGGAATAAAGATTTACTTGAATACAAAACGAAACCTGTTCTGAACATTCCAATATTCACTATGAATTCAGGAAATAGAATTACCCAACCAAGTTTGTCAAGAGAAATTAAAAAATGCCTAAATCAATTTGGTTTTAGACATTCAGACAAGTTTAAATCATTTTCTACTTCAATAATGTTTGGAAGGAGAATACTTGAAATAAAAGGAGACCATAAACCAACCATTCAAAAACTAAAAGAACATTTTAATTTTAGAAGTGAAAAAGACTTATTTGCTTTCTTGCATATTGATGTAGAAACTGAAAAGGGAGAATATAAATTTCGAGATAAAAAAAGGAGAAATATGTTTGAAGAAATTGCATATGATTTTGAGAAATATAATTTTTATTAAGGATTTAATTCCAAATATCTTTTATACAATCGATATACACTAGTGGAACTATGCATTTTTCCCTTAGTGGTTTTAAAATTTAATTCATTTAATTTATTTGCAATCTTTTCATAACCTATCCCTTTTTCTTTATATTCTATAATTAAAGCTGTTGCTTGAATATTTGCTTTATTATTCCTAGCTTTTTGTTTTATACTTTCAACACCTTTTCTCCGTGCATCAGGGGTTAAATTCTTTGGAGAACCTAATTTAATTCCTTGTTTTTTTCTTTCTAAAAGAGCCAATTTAGTTCTACTTGAAATTGCTTCTCTTTCAGCCTGTGCCATTGTAGCATATATACCAAGACTCATCGTGTTAAAACTAGGCATATCTAAAGCTTTAATTTCAATGTTATTTTTGGCAACACGGTCACGTAATTGGAATAGAAATGAAATTGAGCGTGAAAGTCTATCTAATTTAGCAATTATGAGAGTACAATTATGTTTCTCACATAATCTTATTGCCTTTTCCAATCCTTCACGTTTGTCGTTTTTTCCACTTTCTTGTTCTGCAACTTCTCCGAACAATTCTCCACTAATGCTTTTTATATAATTTTGAACAGAAGTTTTTTGAGCTTCAATTCCTAAATTTTGTTTTTGAGTTGAAGTACGATAATATGCTATAAATTTTGTCATTATAAAATTTTACGGATGTTAAACGTTCGTTTATGATTTGTAATACTTCCACGAGTGTACAAGGAAATAGTTTCCCGTGCCAGCTTTTTTTGATTTTTTTTCAGTTTTATGAAAAATAAAAAGCCCTACTATTAAAGTAAGGCTCATAATCAAATTTGGAATAATTATTTTCCCTCGATATAATCAATTACATCAACTAGCATGTCACAATAACAGCCTTCAACGGTTTTAACAAGGTCTCTGTGTTGGTTATAGAAATATATAGTATAATCATCTACCCAACGCAAACGAACTTGAACCCAACCTTGGAGAATTATTCCGTTTACCATAAAACTCAATCCGCCTTGAAATTCTTTCGATTCTGATATTGCAGCGAAATTAGTTGCTCCCCATGCCAGTAATGCGGAACGGTCCGCATATTTAATTTGATTTAGTATTGTTCTGGCGATTTCCATTGTTGTATTTTTCATAATTTATAGTTTTTAATAGTGTACACCACGAGTGTACAAGGAATTTTGTTCCTGCGCCAGCTTTTTTTAATTTTTTTTCACTCGGGAATCCTTGTGAATAGGGAGATTGTGAAATTTTAATCTTTTTAATTCTTTAAAAATCGGTCTTTTCCCCATGGCGGAAATATTTATCAATAAAGATAAATATGATAGATTTTAAAAATGAGGGAATTAATGTACTTTCTCTATTTGATGGCGTTTCCTGTGCCAAATTAGCATTAGAAAAAGCGGGAATTAAAATAAACAAATATTACAGTAGTGAAATTGATAAAACAGCTTTAGCAATTCAAAAGCATCATTATGAAAATGATACTAATTTTATTCAACTTGGAGATGTAAAGAATATAAATGGCTTTGAATTATCTGATGAGGTTGATTTAGTGATTTTTGGTAGTCCATGTACTAATTTAAGCAGTATAAATCCAATAGATAGAAGAGGATTAGAAGGCGATGAATCAAAGTTGTTTTATGAAGCATTAAGAATTTTAAAAGAAATTAAAAACTCTAAATCAGCTAATAAAAAACTCTATTTTTTAATGGAAAATGTAGCAAGTATGAAGGCAAAAGACAGAGATATAATTACTTCTGAACTACAAAATATATTTAATGATGTTGAGGTTTTAAAAATTGATTCTGCTCTAATAACTCCAGCCCATAGAAGAAGATTATATTGGACTAATATTCCGAATGTTTCAATTCCAAAACCAATTGAAATTAATTATTCAAGTATTTTAGAAAACGGTTATGTGGACCGAGAAAAAGCTAATGTCATTCTATCGGGAAATGTAACTTTAACCAATGGGATATTTAGACATTTTAAGATGAATATTGGAAACATAATATATAAGGATAAAAGTTTTGTGGAATTACCTATTGAAGAAAAATTGTTGAGGTATCCATCGATATTAGAACAATCTGGGTATTTTGGAAAATCGGGAAGTAACCCTAATGAATTAGATTTTCCAAACGGTTGTTACCGTCACCCAAGTATTAAAGAATACTCAAGATTGATGACCATTCCTGAAAACTATGTTGATGGTGTTCCAAAAATATCTAAAACGGAAAAACTTAAAACTTTAGGTTTAGCTTTTTCTGTTGATGTTGTTGCTCATCTTGTCAAAAGTCTAAAATCCCAAATTGAGTAAAATTGTTTTACAATATAAAAGAGCCGTTATCGGCTCTTTTTTTATTGGGATATTTTCAAAAGTGAAACTCCATAAGTATATCTGTCTGATGGCACAAAGAATCCTGACACACAATTAACTTCAAAAGTATATGAACCCAATCCTGTTTCAAAATTCAATAAATATTCATTTCCTTGGTTCCTTTTGGTATTAAATTCATATTTTTCAGAATAACGAAATTTAAAAGATTCATCTTCTACCCACACATTACTATTTGGTTCTTTTTTCCAACTTTTCCCATTTTTACCAATAAATTGAAATCTTCTTCTTCCATAATAATCATCATTTTTCATTTCCCAAGTCCCTTGAATTGAATTGATAATATCTTCATCATTTTTCCATGATTGAATTTCACTACATTTTAAACCTGTACCCTCATTTGTGGCTTTATTATTGCACCCTGTTAATACAAGTAGTATAAACCCAAATAAATAAAAAGTTGCTTTCATTCTATTATAATTAATTATTAAAATTTCTCTATTCTTTAAAAATTACGAATTGCTCTAACATGTAAAGTAATATTCGGATGTGGAGATTCATATTTGATTACTGAATCTGGGTAATTAGAAGGCAATCCACCTAAATCAATTATCCAAGGACATACTGGACAGCTATTACCACTCTGATTTTGAGACGAACTCCAAAGTGTTTCATTAATACTAAAACAATCCAAACAAGCTGGTCCATACTTATAATACTGATAGACTTTAGTCAATTCATCTTTTGATGGTAAATACCAATCATCTTTACCATTTTGTATTAAGTCATTACATAATTTAGCAGCATAGACACCATTTCCGCTTCCGAAATAAGTTACTATTTTATTTGTGTTTTCTGCTCCTGTACCTATTGAAGTTCCTAAACCTGTTATTATACTATATGGTCCATCTCCTTCGTAG
>NZ_JAMXLB010000001.1:3116736-3663084 GCF_024054195.1 Flavobacterium sp. NRK F7
CCCCCCCCTGGACCAATACCACCTAAAGTATATGAAGTAGGCGTTGGGTTCGGGTCAGGATTTGTATTGTCATTAGTAGTAGAATCGTCATTACTGCAAGAGAAAAAGATTCCAAAAAATAATAGAGTTAAGATTTTTTTCATTGTTCCAATTTTATAGTTACAGAGCAAATATATATGAAAAATAGGTTATAATCAACCTGTCGTAACAAATTAGTTGTTTACGACATCTTTAATCTAATTTCCACCTATGGAAAAAAAGCAAAAAAATGAAGTAATACTTCTCGGGAAAAAGATAAAGACGTTAATAGTTGAAAAAAATCTAACTGTTATGAATGTGGCACACGATGCCAATCTTGATGCAACTAATCTTAGAAAGTATATTCGTGGCTCTCAAGAAATGAAGGTTACAACACTAATAAGAATTGCAGGGGCGTTAAATGTTTCAACAAGTGAATTACTTGATGATTTAATACCTAAAAAGAAAAACTAATTCCTCTTTTTCTTTTTTAATATCCTATACAACTCATCCAATTCTTTATCAGTTATCCCTTCCATAATCAATATCAATGGAAATTTAGGCTCTTCTGTTTTTAATATTTCTTTCAGTTGTGAAAACTTGATTTTTATCTTTCTTTTCATAAAATACTTTAATAATAAATACTTTCCCCATAGGAATTGGTCAAAATTTTTAGAAAAAAATTTTTAGAAATTTTGAAAACCAATCTAAGTACTTCAAAAAATGGAGAAATAAAATTTACCCAAGAGGGAGGTCACCGCAGACTTAAAGATAATAAAACCTTTTATACCTTGAAGTTACAAACAGGAGGGGGGATATATTCATTTTATAAAATAAAAATGTTCCTAACTAGCAATGAGTTGTCAATTAGATGCGCAAAACACCTGGTTTTATGCGCATTTACTTGGTATATTCATAAGGTTTTGGTACATTCACAGAGTATAAAAGCCTGTAACCATGAGTAATAAGACAAGTTTTAATGATTTTTTTCCTACTGACAATTCATCAAGGACCAATTTAAAATATGATTTGGTCGCTTCCAAATTTATGACTGGAGTTGAGAACCATCAACGAAATCAATACAACAATTCGGCTTCTGTTGGTGGGGTATTCATATTGATTTCGGCTTTTTTCCAAATTTTCTTTGGACTTATTCTTATAATTTTTGGATTGCTCCGCAATCTGTATAAATCGTTGAGGTAATTCTTTATATACCTATTTATAGCCCCGTTGGGGCTTTATTTTCGTTGGTGTAGATTTTCCTTTATTTTCTTAATATAATTGAAGCATATAGCTTTATTTCAAGCCTACGGCAATTGGAATGAATTAAATTAATTATGCATACGCAGTTGAAGTGTTTCAATTAACTTTTTTTGTTTTCAGAAAAAAAGATGATGAGCCCCTACTGGGCGATTCTCTTTTTTTTTCTGATTTTATGTATTGCACATAGCGCATACATGCTATGTAATATAACTATATGTTATAAGGTTGCGAAAAGAGGGAACTATTCAATTAAAATGAGGGAACTTTATCCAATTTCCTCCCTCAAAATGAGGGAAGTCTATTCCAATTCAATTATTAAAATCTACTTCAATTTCACTATTATAATCCAAATTGATATTAAATAATTTTTCAATAAGAAAAAAATATCATTCAATTTTCTTTACTTTTTTTCAATTAATGTGTATATCTATACAAAAGCAGGAATACTGCGTACTCGGTTCCTTGAAGGTCATTCCTTCAAGGTTTCCTCCCGAGTTTAAGCTAAAATAGGAAATTACAATAAAGAGGAAATAAAAAAATTATGGAAAGAAAAACTCTTAATAGCACGGCTATTGTTGGACTGGATAACGGTTTTATCCAAACTCCGAAAAACGTTATCACTAATGCAAAACTAAAAGATTCAGCAGTTAGATTATTCCAGTTGATACTGGACACACCAAGTAATAAAAAAGTAAGCTTAGAATATTATCGTGAATTGTTAGGCTGGTCGAAAAATAAATTGGCTAATGCAACTAAAAATCTTCAAGAAAATGGATTCTTAAAAATTACCAAAAAAGAAAAAGGCAAAGGAAATGGCTTTAGCTATCATTATACGATTTCAAGTTTCGGCAATCTGAAAAATGAAACGGATTTAAAACCAAGTGAAGAGCTGGAGGAAATTATCGACGAAATTCAATTGCAAGAAACTGATGTAGAACAGCAGAATATTGAAACGGTTACAGATAATTCAATTGATGAAGAAGAATTTGATAATTATGCAGGAACATTATCAAGTTTAATTGATTATTATGGTAAAGAATCTGAATTTGTTCAGGAAGTTATTCCATTCTATAACAATAAGAATATTAAAGGCATGGAAAAAGTCGCTAATAAATACTTGAAGATGTTTTACAACGATGAACTTTCTAAAGTGAAAAATCCTGAATCGAATAAAAAAGCATTTGATGCGTTAAAAGATTGGCTAAAAGTTGAGGTATTTGATAAGAAAAAAGTAACAAACCTATATTCGCAAAATACTGCTAATATCAATGCAAAATTTTTGATGTATAAAATGAAATATCGAATTGACAGACCTGTAGATTTTGAAACTGAATTGAGTGATTTCTTAGAAAATCCAATTGATTAAATAAAAAATCCTAACTATCTCAACGGTTAGGATTTTTAAATTTAATAAGTCATTCTATTTTCTTAATGTATTTTTTGTTTACAAGTTTCAAAAATATTTCTTCATCTAAGTTAAGTACAATTATAGGTATCTCTTCAACTTCAAAAAAATTTGAAACAGCGAAACGATGCTTACCATCTTGAATTAAAAACACTTTCTTTGTTAAATCAGGAATTAAAACAGGAGGTATAAGCTTTCTATTAGATTCCCAATTACTTAAAACTCTAGTTATTTTAATTTCATCATGACTTTTCCAAATTTTTTCTTTCACAAAAACTCTGCTATAGCTTGGATCAAGAATTCTAAATAATTCTAATCGTTTAACCCAATATAAACTATAAGCTTCACCTTTACATAGTGAAATATGACAATCGCTTTTTAAATATTCGAAATCAATATCAGACTTATATAAATGCCATTGTGGAATCAATTTAAAGTCTAAATTCTTTAGCATTTCTTTAAACTTCTTCTTTTCAGAATCAATTCTTTTATTTTCTTCTATTCTTTTTATTTGATTCTCTATAGAGTAATAATCTTTATCCAACATACTTTACTTATTTAACTTCTAGAATAAATATTTATCATTCTTTAACCTCATCAGGTTTGTCTTCAGGAAGTTTATACTTTTCACCTTTTTCCCAAGCCGAAGCAATTTCTTTATATTTTGGAAAATTCATATCTAATTTCTTAGTCCAATTTTCAATAAACTTTGGATTATTACTATTTGGTCTAGGGTTTGCAGTATTCATTTTTGCTTGTACAGGTGTTCTAACTGCATCTCCCATAATTACCACATGTTGCTGAGGTAAAATTGGTAATTGCTGTAATATATCTTCATTAGCCGCTGATACCAATTGCCTTACGTATCTTTGGTCTTCAGGGTTTTGAAGTCTATGAATAATAAAAGAATTACACTGAGATAAAACAGTTTTTGATAATTCAGAAGGTCTTTGACTAGATACTAATAATGATATTCCATATTTTCGCCCTTCTCTTGCAATTCTTTCGAAAACTTTTTTAGCAATCGATTCTCTATCACCTCTATTTCTCTCTGGAATATAGTTTTGTGCTTCCTCTAAGGCTATTACCATTGGAAGTTTACCTCTATCATTTTCAGGAAAACGAGATACAAAGTCTAAAATAAGCCTCCCTATTAATCCCGTGATTGTTTCTAATACTTCAAAAGGCAATAAGGACATGTCAATAATTGTCACTTGACTTGGCTTTTCAGTTTCAAGCTTTTCTACATCTTTTTTTTCAAGTTGTGCATTGTAAAAATCTGTAAATAAGTCAGTGTCTTGGGTTTTGTATACTTTACAGAAATCACCCAAAATAAACGAAATGAATTTAGCTAATGCATCTGTAATTTCATCAGTTTGACTGAGTAATAAAGGTTGGGACACCCTTTCGTCACTTAAATAAGATTGTAATCTTAATCTTAAAGTTGAAACAAATTCCCTTAACCTATTTCCTGAATTTTCTTGTTCATTTATTGCCTCATCGAAGAATCTAGTTATAAGGTCTTGGAAATTAAACCAAATTGGTAAATCAATATTTTTTTCAATAGCAATCTGTTCAATGTTTTGAGAACTAGAATATTCTAAATACTTACTTTCTAATTCAACTAAAGCGTTTTTCTCATCATTCAATGTATTATTAGCTCCTAATTTCAGAAGAGCTTTTTGAATGTCTACTAATAGTTGATTTCCATAAGTTGTTATTGTATTTGCAAGTCCAAGAATTTCATTGTCTTCTTTGTATTTCCAAGTCCCATAATCATTATATTTTTTCTTTTTCTTTATATCATCTGGCGAAGAGTCAAATAATGTTAATATACCCCTTTCAGAAAATTTATCTAAAATAGGTTTTTCTTCAACAACTTTTTGATTTTTTGCCAATCCTAGTGCTCTTTTAAATACTGGTGCTTGTGTACCAGATGTTGGTTCAAATAAAAAATCAAAGTCCGCAAAATTCATAAACCAAAATGGAACTTTCATTCCATTTTTGTCAATATGGAAAGCATTTATCTCATTTAATTTTTTGTATGGGTTCTCCTTTGTCCCTTGAAATGCTTGCCTGTACTCACCGTTAGTGTCAAATATTACAATATGAGCATTTTGAAGGTGTTTTCCATTGTAATCAAATTCAAACATGCTTTGTATGATTGAAGCAAAGGTGCAAGATTTACCTGAACCTGTATTACCTAAAATTGCAGCATGCTTCCCAAAAAATTTATCGGGATTAATTTTTATTCTATAATCTGAAAATGATGGAGATGTTCCAATAGGTAAATAATAGTCATCTTCAAAATTTATTTCTGACTTTTGTTTTTGGTCAAAAATATTATCTAAATCCTGTCTTGTTACATACCAAACAGGATTATCTAAAATAGGGTAATTATAGACACCTTGGATATACTTTCCACTATTTTCAATTGTCCCAATCATCGTTGCAACTAAATACCTAGCTGATTTAGTTAAAAATATAGCTTCCTTGTTTTTACCGAGTTCGGTTTCATCAATTGCCCTAACACTTGTAACCATAGCAACTATTCTATCAGAACCAATTGGAATGATAACATAGGAGTTTATTCTTGCTACTTCGTAAATATCTTCGTAACCGCTTTTATATAAGCTTTTCAGGTCATCATCCAATCTAATATATAATCTGAAACTATCTACAGAAATTACTTTACCAATACTTCTCTCGCTCATTATTCTGTATTTTTAGATGATTCTTGTTGATTTACCTTAGAACTGAATAATTCATTCAAGGTATTTGCTACTTTTTCATTATTATCTACATTGTTGAAATTAGGCATAAGAGTATCTGAGAAAGTAAGAAAGTCACCAAAAAATTCGCCCTCAAGAATAATAATTCTTGGGTCATTAAGTTCTTTAAGGTTATTTATATATTCATTTTGGGTACCTTGATAATCTACAACAATAAGGGTGAATGTTGGATTAGATAATGCTTGGTAAATAATATCATTAAAATGGTCGTCACCGAATGAATAACCAACAGTTATTAAGACTGATTGTGATTGTTTTATTGTTGACGCAAATTGGCGAAATAGTTCTGAATAAGGTAAATCAAGTGTATAAGATTTTTTTACGGCAGAAGGATAAATTATAATTTCACCTTTTTCTTTTAATGATTCAATAATTTCAAGTGATTTTTCTTCAATACCATACAGGTTGTTTGCATCCCTTGCATCAGAGTTCACCCATGATAATGAACCATGTAATTTAAAGTAACGAACAACCTTTTCAATACGTTGAACTTTTCCAGAGGTTGTAGAGCCAGGATAAAAAATATCGTATTCAAAAGTTTCAGGCTTAAACAACCTTTTATGAAAACCTGCAAAACCATCTATATAATGAACTCCAAGTTTGTCAAAAGCATATTCAAAAGCTAAATCGTAGTTTGATGTGAAAATATTTGCTCTTCTTAGATTTAAAGGCCTTTGAAGTAATGCCTTTATAAATTTTTCATGAAATATATATTTATTTTTGGTTGCTAAAAGATTACCTTGTTCTTGTTCTTTTTCAAATTTGCTAGCTTTTTTCCTGTCAATAATTGTTTGAGATACTTTTCTTTTTTCAAGGTTACAAACATTAAATAAACCTTCTTTAATTGTAATTATTAATTTAGAACATTTGTCAACTCTTTCTTGACTCCTATCCTTATCAAGTACAAAATCTTTTGCAATAAGATAATTAAGTAAGAACTCATATTCTAAAACTATTTCACCTGAAATTCCGTCTCTTACAAAATCATCTTCTATATAAAATTCCCAGCCTTTATCGTTTTTAAAGGTATCATCTGAACCTTCTAAAAGATTAGCTTTACCAAAAGTTAGAAAATCACTTTGTAAAATTTTGACAGTGGATTCAAATTCATCATAAATACCTTCAAAATCTTTTTCTTTATTTTTTTCTACAATATAAGTCTCTACTTCATATGGAAAATTTCTAATAGAAACTGCTCCTAAATGAATAGATGTGCCAGAACCAAATAGAAAACTTACATTATCAAGTTCAAGATAGTTCTTCAACATTAATTTTATTTTGTCAACAATTTTTCCTTGCTCTATATTTTCATTAGTCCATTCACTTAATTTATTGCTGTTGGCAAAAAATATTTTGTTTTTAGTTTGTTCGAAATACATAAATCAATTATTTTTTTTTATACTGAAAAGAAGAACTAAATCTTTCACTAAGTTAAAATTAATTATTATTTGATAAATACTTATATTCAAAATTAACAAATAAATTCAACAATAGATGACAATAGTCCGTTGTATTATAGAATGCATTTAGCCAATTTTACATCTATGGATTTGAATAAAAGAATTGGAGAAAAAATTAAACAATTAAGATTAGAAAAGAATCTATCTCAAGAAAGACTTGCTGGGTTGTCTGAAATAGATAGAACCTATATGCAAAGTATTGAAAAGGGTGAGAGAAACATTTCAATTAACATATTATTTAAAATTTCTAAAGCTCTTGATATCAAAATGTCCACAATCCTAGAAAATATAGAAAATGAATTATAAACACCATTCATTTAGACATGCAGGTGTGATTTTTCAAGAGCCTGAGTTTATTGACCAATTTTATGAAATTACATCAATCATTGAAGGAATATCCGAAGAAGATTTAATTGCAAAACACAATAGTTATGGTGCAGCAAATATTGAGAGAACACCTATGAGTTTATCTAAAGCCATAAATAATCTTTTGAAAGATAGATTTGTTGAAGCTGGATGGATTGAAGAATCAGGTATATTTCAAGATACTGCATATCAAGGTGACACTTGGAGATTAGATTTTGCAAAAGCAGATGTGTCAATTGAAGTTGCTTTCAATCATAGCTCAGTTATTGCTTGGAATTTATTGAAACCAGTTTTAGCTAGTGAATTAAATCATGTTAATAAAGCTATTCAAACTAAAATAGGAGTATTAATTACGGCAACAGAAGAGATGAAAAGAAATGGAGGCTTTGATGGTGCAATTGGGACTTTTGAAAAATATGTTGAGTACTTACCCCCCTTAAATAATGTTCTTACAGTGCCTCTTTTCATTTTTGGTTTAGAAGCTCCTACATCATTCAAAGTAGAACAATACCAATTAGCTCCTAGGAAAAAGATTGGTAGAATTATTCCTATTACTTAAATATTAAGTTATGAAATCTAACTTTGAAGATGATTTGAAAAAAGAGCAATATCTTGGTGAATACTTAGATACAATTTATTCAGACGTCTTTAAGGATTTCAAAATAGAAAGGAAACTTGACTCTATTAGTCAAAACAATGGGATTGATTTGATTATATCAAAAGATGAGCTTAAATTTAATATAGATGAAAAGGCTCAATTAGATTACTTAAATTTAGATTTACCAACTTTTGCTTTTGAAATTTCTTATATAAAAGATAACTTACAAAAATTGGGTTGGTTGTATGATAAATCTAAGATAACCGATAAATATTTTTTAATTACTGGAATTTTTTTAAATGATGAACATGATATAAAAAAAGGATTTAAATCTTGTAAAATAATTTCTGTAGATAGAGCCAAACTAATTTTATTTTTAAAGTCAAGAGGTTTAAACTTTGAAAAAATATTAGAAATAAATCATTCCATTCGTAACGGTACCCAAGAAAAAAATATTTTCATATCTGAACTAGATTCAAGACTTGAAGGTAAAATGTATTATTCAAAAAACAACAAAGCAGAAATGCCTATTAATCTTGTTTTATATTTAGATTTTTTATTAAAAACTAAAATTGCAAAAAAGGTACATTAATCAATCTCTTTAGCTAAAGTCAACGAAATTTTTTCAACAATACCCACAACTAGAGCATTTCCCATAAGAAAAGCTCTTTTAGTATCTGAAACAAGTTCGTGCTTTGTATGGTCATCAGGAAACATATTTAATCTTTCAAGTTCAATTGGTGTTAATCTTCTTAAACCTTTCGGTGTAGAAATTACATGTTTAAATCTAGATGGTGATTTTCCTCCTTCACCTGTAATAATTGTTCTTGATGGTTCGTCTATTGAATCAGGAAAAATCATACCTCCTTCAGCATAATTATATTCAAAACCACTACTACTAACTCTTATTTCTTTTTTTGCTCCTTTAAGATATTCCCATTTATCCAATTCATCTTTGTCAATATAGTATTCACTTGGTACACTTTTCTCTTTTATCAGAATTGACTTTATAGTAGCTTTTTTTCCGTCAAAATTAGAATTGACTTTAGCAGTAAAAATATTTCCTTTATATAAAACTCCAGAGTTCAGAAATGGAGATATTTTTTCTCCAATTCCAAAATTATCACTCACATCTTTTAAATCAGCATTTAAATCAAATTGTTTTTCGGTGATAAAATTATTAGATATTGGAAATGATTTAGCCATAATTCCATCTTTAGTAATCCATTCATCAAGCGAATCTTTCTGAATTTTTTTATAGATTGAAGTAGATTTATGATATCCAATAAAAAACACTCTTCTTCTTCTTTGAGGATATCCATATTCTGAGGCATTTATTACTCTCCACTCAACCGCATAACCGAGTTCATCTAGACATTTTAACATTACTGCAAAATCTCTTCCTCTTTGGTTACTAGGAGACTTTAACAACCTATCCACATTCTCAAGTATAAGATATTTTGGCTTATTTTTTTTCTCACTAAGTATTCTATGTATAGACCACCAGAGCACCCCTTTTTTTCCTAAAAGACCTTTTGAATTTTTTAAGGTTGTTGCTACAGAATAATCTTGACAAGGAAATCCTCCTACCAACAAATCATGGTCAGGTATATCAACTACCTCAACGTCTTCAATATTTATATTACTGTGATTAGAATTCCCCCACTTTCTTTCATATATTAAAGAAGCATGTTGGGTTTTTGTAGAAGGCTCCCATTGATTACTCCAAACTATATTAAAAACACTTTTTTCTAAAATTTTATTAGTTCTTTCTAATCCAATTCTAAATCCACCTACACCAGCAAATAATTCTATTGTTTTTATCATATAATTTTAAAGTAGTAATCAATTTTGGCAAATATAAAGATTAAGACAGAAATATGCCATTCTATTTTGGTGTAAAAAAGTATTTTTTAACCTTTTATCTAATATAAATTTAATTTCTTAAAATTTTTCAAAAACACCTATACCAAATAAAGCAAAATCATATTTAACTGGGTCTTTCTTATCTAATTTTCTTAAGTTAAAATCAAGTTCTAATAATGCTTTAGCATCGTTTTGTTTACGAGTCAGTAAACCTAATTTGCGCGCCACATTTCCAGAATGTATATCTAAAGGACAAGAAAGTAAAGAAGGACTAATACTTTTCCAAATACCTAAATCTACGCCTTTATTGTCTTGGCGACAATTCCACCTCAACCACATATTTATTCTTTTACTTGAAGAATTTTTACTAGGGTCTGATATATGTTTTTCAGTTCTATTATGATGAGGAATTTCAAAAAATATCTTTTTAAATTCAACAATAGCGTTTTGCATTGAATCGTTCCCTTGATGTTTATCAAAAATTGATTCTAATCCTCCATGATTTTCATAAATATTCTTTAAACTCTTTATAAACCCTACAAAGTCTTGACCATTGAATGTTCTATGCACAAAATTTTCCAAACGATTTAAATCATTTTCATTACTAGACATTACAAAATCATATGGTGAATTTCCCATTAAATCCATCATCTTTTTTGAATTATTAATAATCATCTTTCGATTACCCCAAGCTATAGTTGAAGCTAGAAAACCTGATATTTCAATATCTTCTTTTAATGTATATTGATGAGGTATTTGAATTGGGTCAGATTCAATGAAGTTAGGATTGTTATACAATTCAACTTTTTCGTCAAGAAACTGTTTAAGTTCAAAATAATTTAGCATAAATAGTAAAAATTTTAACTCTTCAAAAATAAATAATTTAGCTCGTCGACAAGTATATATTTACTCTCAAATAAATTCATAGAGCTTATTGAAAAAAATAATTTTTATATTTGAATAAAACCATTCAATTGATGAACGATTTTTTTGATTCAGACAATAAATATGAAATTAAAATATTTCAAGTAGATAAGACTTTTTATGAATTTAAAGATTTTCATACATCTACTCAAATCATTCAACATATTGTGGATGAACATAGACGTAAAATTAATGATGAAGAAAATATAGGAATACCATTACCTATTAGAATTCATGATAATGTCAGATATACAACATACGTTTATAACGAAGAACAAAAAGATTCATATTGGGCATCCTTCTTGCCATCAGAATTAGTAGCAGAGCATAATTTTACAATTCAACAATTATCACTTGTTTTGTTTGCCGAAGTTGGAAATCAAATTTTTTTATTCATCGGAGGTACTGGGATTAGAGCAATTTTAAGATTTATCAATCATCGTTTTGGTTTAGAATTATATGAATACTTATCTGACCCAAATGAAGATATTATTAATTTTATTGTCACAAGGGGTATTTCTGGTAATTTAAGTGAACAAAAAACAACATTTACTTATGGACAAAAGTTAAGTGATACTCTAAATTTTACTAATATCCCAACTTGTATTAATCTAATATTGAGACAGGATTTAAAAGATACTTTGTTTGATTTTCTTGAATTAACTACAGAAAAAATAAATTTAGAAGTAGCTTCATATTTTTGTATTAAAATTAGAGTTACATTTCAGGAACTTCATCAGGTTTTTAAAATAATTTCGGAAGTTTTAGAAACTGATGCTCATCATTCACTTACTTCATTTATCCATATAAAAGATAAGCATATTATTGGAAATGATTTCAGAATGGAGTTATATTACAGAATTAGAAAAGACATGTTTGATAGATTAGTTCCTACATCTGCTGTTAATCCTCCGAAATTTGATATTGATTTTGTACATCCCTCTAGACTTCAAGAATTTTATCAATGTGATAAATATGAGCTTTATGCTAGAGGAGCACAAAATCCATTTATAACATTAACAGATAAAAGTAAGATTTATATAGAAGGTTTGAAGTGGTTATTTAATAATCATGCAGGATTAGATTTCAATTATGCATTATCAGGAATAAAAGTAAAAGGTTTCAGAGGTAGTATTGAAAAAACTATTGCTATGTTTACAATGCACTTAACATGTGAAATTTCAATAAATTCTAGACCAATATTTCTAATTGATAATAATTGGTATAAAGTGGAAAATAATTTTATTGAAACAATTAATAACACATGTATAAGTATCCTATCAAAAAACTATTTGAGAGAAAACATTTTGACAGTCAATTGGTCAAGTTCTCTTACAGAAACAAATTATAATAGAGAATATGCTAGTCTACCAAACTTTAAAAATTTTGATACTATTGTAAATCAAGGTGTTGAACTTTGTGATATATTTTTTGAAGATGAAAGTTCAATTTATTTTATTCATGTAAAGGATGGTTTTGATGGCAAAATCAGAGATTTAACAAATCAAGTTGTTTTATCAGCAACAAGATTTTGGAATGATAAAGCATCGGGAGGGTATGAGTTTGTCAACGGGATTATTGATGGATATAATGCAAAAAGTGAAAATATAACAAGACAAATTATTAGAGATGAATTTTTGAATTCTTTAAATACTAAAGATATTTATTTTGTGATTGCATTTAAATCAAAGATTGCTCCAAATTTAGATATACGTAATGATATAGCAACTCTTCGTTCAAATATTGCTAAGTATTCATTGATTCAATGTGTAAGGGATATGAATACGAATTCATATCCTATCAAAATTTATGATATAGCAAATATTAATTAACCGCACAATTTATACGCATCAACATGTTTTTAAGGTGGATGGTTCGAAATGACAATAAAGGAGTTGATTTTGGAATATGGAATAGTATTTCGCCTGAAGCCTTATCTTGTCCACTAGATGTCCATTCTGGGAATGTTGCAAGAAAGTTAGAACTCCTTACTCGCAAACAAAATGACGCAAAAGCGTTAGCCGAACTAGATACTAATTTAAGAGTATTAGATTCAACAGATCCTGTAAAATATGATTTTGCATTGTTTGGATTAGGTGTATTCGAAAAATTCTAAGCGAAATTATTCTTCTTCATCTTCTCTACTAACCAATGGATGATCCAAAATTCCAAGCCCAACAATTTTTATAATATTTACAATAGTATTATATAACATGAGTACAACCATAATCAATAACGAACTTAAGACACTAGAAATGGCTAAAGAAATATAATACACAAAATTAAACCAGTTGTAAGGCACGCTCTCCGATTCGGTTATTGGTAAATTAAAAAGTAAAAAAGTAATTACAGCTGCCACAAATACAAAAGTATCCAATTTGGCAATTTGCAAAATATGTCGGTAATGGTCTTTTTTTAATTTCGATTTGGAACTCGAACTAATTCCTAATAATGTAAGTAATAAAGCTAGAATGGTGGCCGATGCTAAAGCAATTGTATTGCATAAGGTATTCATCCCAGTTAGGGAGTTACGAATTAAAATTTTAGCTTCATAACCACTTAATTTGCCTAAAAGAAAAGTTCCAGTTAAAATAATAGCTAATGAAATAGTGCCTCCTAACAACGCCCTTTTGGTATACGTGCTGATTTTCATAGTTTATAATTTAAAGATATTTTACCAACAAAAGTAGTGACTCACTCTTTAAATTCTTTTATACAATATACGCTTTATATTGCAAAATCCTCATTTAAAAGTCTAAATAACAATAATATGGCAATAGTATAACGGATTTCAAAAATCTTATAAGGAAGAAATAGTAGCTTCATTCTAAATTTGTAATAGAAAATGAGAAGAACAGATTCTCATTCTAATTAAACGATTTACAAACTAAAAATTTATTATTATGTTACGTTGGACTATCACATTTATTATTTTAGCAATAGTTGCTGGAATATTCGGTTTCGGAGGAATTGCAGCTGGTGCTGCTAGTATAGCAAAAATTTTATTCTTTATTTTTATTGTACTATTTATTTTATCACTTATTAGTGGAAGAAGCAGAGTTTAAGAAAAAGAAAAATATTACCTATCCTGTAGATAAATTACTATAAACTAAATTATCTACAGGATTTATTTTATTCTGTAGCTACAGCATCTCTATCGCCTTCTTCTTTTTTACCTTCTTCAATAATCTCTTCAATTTCTACATCTTCTGCTACATTCGTATTCTCAGATAAGTTTTCCGATTTATTTTCGGTAACGATACAAAATTTACAAAATAAGGGTAAATGATCCGAACCAATTGCTCGCAAAGTTTTAAATTCATTCACTTGTATGGTTTCAGAATGAAAAAACAAATCAATTGGAAAGCGCAATAATCGATATTTTGCATGGAAAGTAGACACAAAACCTCTCCCAATTCGAGGATCAATTAATTGTGATTTTTTCTTAAATAAAACAGAAGAATTGGCCCAAGCTACATTATTAAAATCTCCTGAAACAATAACTGGATAATTACTTTCTTTTACTTTTTTAGCAACCGATAATAATTCTCCATCTCGTTCCTTAGAATTCTCTTCTTCCGTTGGACTTGGAGGTGGTGGATGAACTCCAAAAAAAGTAAACCGTTTTCCTGAATTCGTTTCTAAGATAATTTCAAAACTAGGAATATCATCTGCTACAAAATAATTGGTTTTAGATTGAATAACATTTAAGTGTGTATAAAAATGCATTCCATAAGTGTTTTCTAAAGTAACTTTGTGCGTATTTGGATAATTTGTTTCAATTTTCTTTAAATATGCTTCCCAATTTCTATTGGATTCCATCGTTAGAATAATGTCTGGATTTACTTCCTCTATTAAACGGATTAATTTATCGTATTCGCTATTAAATTGGTACACATTCACAGAAACAATACTTACCGAATCTTCCTCATTGCTTCTATTACATTTATTTTCTTGGCTATATAGAGGTGTATACGGCAGCAATACTTTTAAATTATATCCAATAAAAACTAGCAAAAAAAACTGTACTACCCTTGAAAAAACTGTAAAATCCGAAAAAACAAATATGCTCAATAAGAATAAGATAATTAACAAGAAAAGCAGCTGAATTCTACCAAAATCCCATACTCTAAAAAACCAATGTTGGTGTGGAATAAAAGGCAAAATATTAACCACTAAGACAATACAACAAAGTATATATAAAACAAATTCCATAGCATATGTGTCTATTGTAAGACTTTATAAAAATACTCATATTTACGACTAAAAAAAATAAAATAAAGGAAATACCATTTTTAATCCAAGCTCTTTTTTTTGTAACAAATTTTGCGAAGTATCGTCTACTTTTAATAAAACTTTATATTTTGGAAACAATACTTACAATTACCAATCTCAATAAAATTTTTAATAAGCGCGTTCATGCTGTTAAAAACGTATCTTTTGAAATCAAAAAAGGAAATGTGTATGGCATTTTAGGTCCGAATGGCTCTGGAAAATCAACAACCTTAGGAATTGTCTTGAATGTGGTAAATAAAACTTCTGGCGATTACCAATGGTTTAATGGAAGCCTACCTACTCATGAAGCACTCAAAAAAGTGGGAGCTATTATTGAACGTCCCAATTTTTATCCTTATATGACTGCAGAAGAAAATTTGAAATTGGTATGTAAAATTAAAGGGATTCCTTATTCTAAAGTTTTTGAAAAACTCGAGTTGGTTGGACTTTTAGAACGAAAAGATAGCAAATTCAGAACCTTTTCTTTAGGTATGAAACAACGATTAGCAATTGCTTCCGCTCTATTAAATGATCCAGAAATTTTAATTCTTGATGAACCCACCAATGGATTAGATCCTCAAGGAATAAGACAAATTAGAGATTTAATTAAATTAATTGCCTCACAAGGCACTACCATTTTATTAGCCTCGCACTTATTAGACGAAGTTGAAAAAGTGTGTAGCCATGTGGTTGTATTACGATATGGTGAAACCTTATATCATGGTGCCGTAGATGGTATGTTATCCAACGAAGGTTTTTTCGAATTAAAATCAGACAATATCATATTATTAAAAGAACGTTTACAAAAGCATACCGCTGTTAAGGATATAAAAATTGAAGAAGATAAGGTATTTGTTTACCTAAAAGACCATTTAGAAGCAGATGAACTAAATCAGTATTTGTTTGAAAATGGCATAGTACTCCAACACTTAGTAAAAAGAAAAAACAGCTTAGAGGAGCAATTTTTACAACTAACAAAAACTAACTAAAAACTAAAAAATGAAACGTTTACTCCTAATAGAATTTCAAAAATTATTAAAAAATAGAGCCAGTAAGTTCCTCATTATTTCCTATTTTGTCTTACTCTCTTTTATCGCTTTAATTGCTTCCATTAAATTTGATTTTGGCAAACTAAAATTTCATATTGCAGAGCAAGGTATTTTTAATTTTCCATACATATGGCACTTTAACACCTATATTGCAGGTTATTTTAAATTATTTTTAGCCATTGTAATTGTTTCCATGATGGCTAATGAATATACCTATGGTACTCTAAAACAAAATTTAATTGACGGATTAAGTAAAAAAGAATTCATTCTTTCCAAATTTCTAACTGTCGTGACTTTTGCTCTAGTTTCAACCATATTTATTTTTTTAATGTCTTTGATATTAGGATATTCATTTTCTTCTTATACTGAATTTGGAATTGTATTTTCAGATTTAAACTATTTGATTGCGTTCTTCTTTAAATTGGTTGGTTTCTTCTCATTTTGTTTATTCCTTGGAATTCTGGTAAAAAGAAGTGCCTTTGCATTAGGTTTTTTATTAATATGGAATATAGGAGAAGCTATAGTTTCAGGATTATTGAGATGGCAATTTTTTCCTCAAACCGACATTTATGCTAAAATAAATCAATTTTTCCCTTTGGAATCGATGAGTAATTTAATCAAAGAACCCTTTTCTAGATTATCTGCTATCAAAAACATTGAAACTACCATTACGGGTGAAGAGGTAGTTAGGGACTATGGTGTTCATTTTTCAGAAATAGCCATTGTTTGTGTTTGGACTTTCCTTTTCATATATTTATCGTATTATATATTGAGAAAAAGAGATTTATAGTATCTTTGCCTTTGCTATTAAAAAGTAAAGAATGAGGTATTTTATAATTGCAGTTTTTTTATTGATTATTCAAAAGAATCAGGCACAAAGTATCAGTGTGGATCAAAACTCTTTCACGCCACAACAATTAGTTGAAGATATATTAATTAATAGTGGTTGTGCATCGGTAACCAATGTGACTGTTTCAGGTGGAAATTTTCCATCAGGAGACAAATCCTATGGTTATTTTAATCGAGACGGATCTTCTTTTCCTTTTGAAGATGGAATTATTCTAAGCACAGGTAGAATATATAATGCTCCAGGACCTAATGCCTATATTTCAGATGATGGAAATGGAATTGGATGGACAGGTGATACCGATTTAAATCAAGCGTTAAATATTTCCAATTCAATTAATGCTACTATACTTGAGTTTGATTTCACCCCTTTAGGAAATCGTATCAGTTTCGACTATATTTTTTCTTCTGAAGAATATCATGGAACAGCAACTTGTCAGTATTCAGACGGATTTGCCTTTCTATTAAGAGAAGTTGGCTCAACAAATTACCAAAACTTAGCCTTAATACCGAATACCAATATCCCTGTTAAAGTAACCACTGTACACCCAAATATTCCTGGAGGTTGTGGACCACAAAATGAACAATATTTTGATAGCTTCAATGACATCAATCATCCCACAAATTTTAATGGACAAACCAAAACTTTGACGGCTCAAGCAACGGTTACACCAGGCCATCAATACCACATAAAATTAGTCATTGCAGATGAAGGAAATTATCGTTATGATTCTGCTATTTTTCTTAAAGCTGGTAGTTTCAATACTAGTGTAAATCTTGGAGAAGATCGAACTATAGCCAATGGAAACCCTGCTTGTGAGTCTATACTTTTGGACACCCAATTAAATGGTACCCATCAATGGTTTTTAGATGGTAATGAAATTATTGGAGAAACGACTTCCACTTTAACGGTAACGCAAGATGGAACATATACCGTTATTGTTTCTATTCCTGGTTGTTCTCAAGCTCCAACAGATGACATTAGTATTGAATTTGCACCAACGCTTGTTCAAAATACCAATGATCCTTTTACAGAATGTGATGCAGACGACATACAAGATGGAATAACCATGTTTGATTTGAGTCTCATATTACCTCAAATTATTAGCAACCTTCCTGCAAATTATGAATTAGCTCTCTTTGATAGTCCAACTGCTACAACTCCAGTTCCTTTATTATATCAAAACACAGTTCCGTATCAACAGCCTTTATACGCAAAAGTCATCAATATCGATAACTGCTATGACAATGAAGTGTATCCAATACTTTTAGAAGTGATTCCTTTTACAGAAGATTATAGTGATGAAACCTTAGGGCTTTGTGAAAACAATAGTATCGTTCTTGATGCAGGAAGCGGATTTAGTTCCTACAGTTGGAACACTACTCCTATTCAAACCACTCAATCTATAGTGGTGTCTACAGAAGGAGATTATGCAGTTACCTTAGAAAATGCTTCAGGCTGTTTTAAAACAAAAACTTTTCACGTTATTGGATCTCAAATAGCTACCATTGAAAACATCGTTATTAATGATTTTTCAGAAAACAACACTGCCACAATTTTTCCTTTAGGAAGTGGACTATATGAATATTCTCTTAACGGATTTGATTACCAAGACAGTCCTGTTTTTGAGAACTTACTTCCGGGGAAATACACCGTTTATGTTAATGATAAAAACAATTGTGGTTATGTTACTGAAACTTTTTATATCTTAGATTATCCTAAATTTTTCACCCCTAATGGAGATGGTTATAATGACACATGGCAAATTGAAAATTTAGATAAAAATGGTTTAGAAAATAGTAATATCTATATTTTTGATAGATTTGGTAAACTATTAAAACAAATTAACCCACTTGGAAATGGTTGGAACGGAACTTATAATGGAGAATTATTACCTTCATCCGATTATTGGTTTGTTCTCGAACTAAGTAATGGTAAAACGATAAGAAACCATTTTTCAATGAAACGATAAATCATGTTAAAGAATCTTCTTTTTATTGCTTTAGGAGGTGGCATTGGAAGCTCACTTAGATATCTATGCAATAGCTATCTCGCTAAAACCTACCCAAATAAAGCGTATATTGCTACGTTTTTAGTAAACATGATAGGCTGTTTACTAATCGGATTGTTTGTTGGGTATTTCCAAAAAAACCAAACCGAAAATGAAGCTTTCAAACTATTATTAATAACTGGTCTTTGTGGAGGATTCACTACATTTTCTACTTTTGGTTTAGAAAACTTTAATCTCTTACAATCCCAAAATTATATACTAACACTAGGCTACATTTTATTATCAATTGGAATTGGTATCACTTTTGTAGGCTTAGGCATATATCTAACAAAATAAAATGTTTTCAACTACCGAATTAACTGAAATACAAACTTTATTAAGTACTCCAAAAAAAATCACTATTGTATGTCATCGAAATCCCGATGGAGATGCCATGGGGTCTTCACTGGGATTACTACTTTTTTTAAAACAACTTCAGCATCAGGTTACTTTCATTGCTCCAAATGAGTACCCTGATTTTTTAGCTTGGTTACCCAATGCCAATCAAACTGTTATTTTTGAAAGAGAATATGACAAAGCATTACCTCTTTTACAACATAGTGACTTTATTTTTACCTTAGATTTTAATGCCTTACACCGAACGGGTGATGCCATGCAAAAAGTTCTAGAAACATTATCGAATCCAATGATTATGATTGACCATCATCAATTACCAGATTCCTATGCAAAATATACTTTTTCAGATGTAAATTATGGTTCTACTTGTCAAATGGTATATGATTTTATCAATGCTTTAGGTTATAATCACCTTATTAATAAAGATATAGCCACTTGTTTATATACTGGCATTGTAACCGATTCAGGGAGTTTTCGTTTTCCAAAAACTACACCTCAAACGCATCAATGTGTAGCTGATTTAATCGATAAAGGAATTAACAATAGTGAAATTCATAATTTATTATTTGACAATTCGAGTTACGAACGCTTACAACTACTTGGAAAAGCATTACAAAATTTAAGAATAGTACCACAATACAAAGCGTCTTATATTACACTAAGCCAAGAAGAATTAAATACCTTTAATTATAAAAAAGGAGATACGGAAGGAATCGTAAACTATGGTTTAAGTATTCAAGGCATAATTGTAACAGCTATTTTTATAGAAAACAAAGAAGAAGGAATCATTAAAATTTCGTTCCGTTCACAAGGTGATTTTGATGTAAATGAATTTGCAAGAAAGTATTTTAACGGTGGTGGACATATAAATGCTGCCGGAGGAAAATCTTTTTCAAGTTTAGAAGAAACAGTCAATCAATTTATTACTATTTTAGCAGAAGAAAAAGAAAGAAAAGAGAAATGAAAAAATTCTTTATAATCATTACCACATTACTAATTGCTACGAGTTGTTCAAAACAACAAGCAAGAAAACCCATATCAAAAACGGATGGCAATTTCATAAAAGAGTCTATCGAACGAAATAAAAAGCTTATCGCAAGCGAAGAACTATTAATTGATTCCATTATAAAAAAAGACACTTTAAAAGAATATATTGCTTCTAATAAAGGATATTGGTACAAATACATTACTAAAATAGAAGAAGAAACAGCCTCACCAGTAAAAGGTGACATTGCCTATTTTAATTATGAAATTAACGATCTTAACAATCAAGTTATTTATTCTAAAGAAGAATTAAAGCCACAAACCTATTTAGTGGATAAACAAAATATCATGATGGGGCTTCGAGATGGAATTAAATTAATGAAAAAAGGAGAAACCGTTACTTTTTTATTCCCATCTCATATGGGGTTTGGTTATCATGGAGATGACAATAAAATACAATCCAATGTACCTCTAATTTGTACTGTCGAATTAAAAGACATTAAAAAAGATACTACTCCAAAATAAGTCGAAACAAACATACTATAAAACAAATAAAAAACCAATTTTATGAAATATCTTTTGAGCTTTTCAGCAATTGTATTACTTTTTTTTACTTCCTGTAATGACAAGTTTTCAAAATTCGATGACGGAATGTACGCGGATATCGAAACAAATAAAGGAGACATTATTGTGAAATTAGAATTTGAAAAAACACCTATTACTGTTGCTAATTTCGTATCCTTAACAGAAGGGAAAAACCCATTTGTTGCTGATCAATACAAAGGGAAGCCTTATTATGATGGATTAACCTTTCACCGTGTGATCCCTGATTTTATGATTCAAGGTGGTGATCCTAATGGTGATGGTTCAGGCAACCCAGGTTATAAATTTAAAGATGAATTCCACCCTGATTTAAAACACAATAAAGGAGGTATTCTTTCTATGGCAAATGCAGGTCCAAAAACAAATGGAAGTCAGTTTTTTATTACACATAAAGAAACGCCTTGGTTAGATAATGTACATACCGTTTTTGGTGAAGTTATGGAAGGAAAAAATGTAGTGGATTCTATTCAAATGAATGACACGATTCGTAAAATAACAATTATTAGAAAAGGGGCTGATGCTAAAAAATTTGATGCTGTAAAAATCTTTAAAGACTATTACACAGTAGAAGCTGAAGTGCAAAAGAAAGAAGCGGAAGAACAACGTTTGGCAGCTTTAAAAGTGGAAGCTACTGAAAAACTAAAAGCAGACCAAATTGCGAAACTAAAAGAAGAAGGTACCAAAACGAAATCGGGATTAATCTATCAGTTTTTGAATAAAGGAAATGGAGCAAAACCTAAAAAAGGAACTACAGTATACGTTAATTATGCTGGTTTTCTTCAGAACGGACAATTATTTGATTCTAATTATGAAGAGGTATCTAAAATGTATGGAAAATTTGATCCTATGAGAGCACAACAAAACGGATATGTGCCTTTCCCATTTGAATTTGGAAATAAACAAGGGTTAATTCCTGGTTTTATAGAAGGAATTGAATTGTTATCTTTTGGAGATAAAATCATGGTTTACATTCCTTCAAATTTAGGATATGGTGCTCAAGGTGCTGGTAATGTAATTCCACCAAACACGGATATCATTTTCGAAATAGATATCCTTGAAAATATGCCTAATTAATTTTAATACACATGAACACAAAAAAAATAGTAGCAGTATTCGCTTTCTTATTTAGTTTCTTCACTATAAATGCTCAAAAAAATGAAGGCTTATTTGCTGAACTTACTACTTCAAAAGGAAAAATCCTATTACAATTAGAATTTGAGAAAACACCAGTTACGGTAGCTAATTTTGTTTCTTTAGCAGAAGGAAAAAATCCTTTTGTAGCAGAACAATACAAAGGAAAACTATATTATGATGGTTTAAAATTTCATCGAGTTATAGCTGATTTCATGATTCAAGGAGGTGACCCACTAGGTACTGGTGGAGGTGATCCAGGATATAAATTTGAAGATGAAATTGTTAGCGATTTAAAACACGACAATGCAGGTATTTTATCTATGGCTAATGCTGGACCAGCTACTAATGGAAGTCAGTTCTTTATTACACACAAAGCAACTCCATGGTTAGATGGAAAACACACCGTTTTCGGACATGTAATCGAAGGACAAGACGTTGTTAATAGCATCGCACAAAACGATGTAATAGAAAAAGTAACCATTATTCGTAAAGGTAAATTAGCTAAAAAATTTAAAGCTGAAAAAGTCTTTGAAAATTACATGAAAGAAAAAGAAGAAAAAGACAAAATAGAAGCTAAAAAAAGAAAAGCATTAGAAGCTAAATTTGCACAAACTATTGCTGATAAAAAAGCGTTTTTTGAAGCAAAAAGTAAGGAAGCTATAACTTTACCTTCTGGTTTAAAATATGCAGTTATTCAAAAAGGTACTGGAGTAAAACCTGCTGAAGGAACACAAGTATTCATTCACTATGCCGGTTATTTTGAAGACGGTCGTTTATTTGACAGTAGCTACGAAGATATTAGTAGAGCGAATGGAAAATTTGATCAAAACAGAGCCAATGCCAATGGTTATGCCCCTTTCCCATTTCAATATGGAAACAAAGGTGGTTTAATTCCTGGTTTCCTTGAAGGCGTAAACTCGATGAGTTTAGGTGATAAAGTAATCCTTTTTATCCCTTCTGAATTAGGTTACGGAAAAACTGGTGCTGGTGGTGGCGTAATTCCACCGAATACCAACTTAATTTTTGAGGTTGAATTAGTAGAAACCCAACAATAATTAGAAAGCTCCAATTTTTAGATTTGGAGCTTTTTTTTTATTTCAAAAGAACTACTTCGATTTTTCACCCACGAAATAATCGCTTTGATTTTTAAACAAAACATTAAAAGTGGTTAGACTACCATAAATTCTAGTAATATATTGTTGTAATTCAATTTTTTCATTTTGCTCCAAATTACTAGAATTAATTTTTTGTTCCATTACGCGTACTCGATCTCTCACCATCACAATTTTATTAAAAAAAGTATCAATAGGGACTTCTTTATTTTGAGTCGCTGTTCCTGGTTCCAAAATTAATTTACCACCTTTCCATTTGTCAGCAATAGAAACTTTCGGGCCTATATCGCTATATTTTTCAAGAATTCCTTTTAGCATTTTTTCTACTTCAAACAAACTTACGGTATCTACCTCATCCTCTACCGCTTCAATTATTTCAATAGTTTCGTCTAATTCAATAGTCTCTACCCCTTTTTCTATAAAGGTTACCCAATAATATTTTGAGGTTACATTTGTAACAACTCCTATGCCATGATCTTCGTGCTTAATTCGAGAACCAATTCCTAATAATTTCATAATATAAATAACTTTAAAACTCAAATATATTAAATTTGCAAGATAATTTTTATAAAATGAATTCAATAAACACAACCGATTTCAGATTTTCAATGGCACTTCCTATTCGTTGGAATGATTTAGACCCTTTAAACCATGTTAATAATGTATTTTATTTTGAATATTTTCAAGTTGGTCGTGGCCACTACATGTTAGAGGCCAGTAAACAATGGGATTGGACTAAAAACATGTTTGTAATCGCTCATATTGAATGTGATTATTACAAAGAATTGAAGCTAACAGCCAAAGAACCAACCATTAAATTACGCACCTCTTCTATTGGCTCAAAAAGTTTTGAAATTGAATATTTGATTACTAGTTTAGATAGGGAAAACAACGAAATTATTCACGCAAAAGGAAAAAGCGTACAAGTTTTAGTGGACATTTCTGTTGGAAAATCTGTTGAAATACCCAATTGGTTACGTGAAGACCTTACTCAATACGAACCCGTTTTAAGCTAATTTTTTTGTACTAATTGCACTAATTTCTTTGGTGCAACATTACCATATGCAGTAGTAATTGCATCATGAAATAAATCTTCATGTACGATACTTAAATCTACAACTGTCCAACCTTGTTTACCCCATGCGTTTGGAACAGGAAAAATAGCATTGCCTTTTCCTGATGAAAACACATCTTGTTCTTCTAAGGATAGTTTGAGTGTTACACTATGAGTAGAATAAGAATACGTTGCAAAGATTTTCTTTTTAATGCGAAAAGAAATTTTCTCAAAATGTGGTGCCTCTTCCACTTCTGGAAAAGAAAAAAGGAGTTTTCGCAAAGCTTCAATAGTAATCATCTTAGTTTAAATGTTTTATTAAATTTACAAAAAATAGTGTATTCTTTAACCCAAAGTATTAACATTTAATTCTGAATAAGGCTATTAGCTTTTATCCTTACAAATTGGTATCTTTGCGTTTTGCCAAAAAATTATGCTAAACACAGAAGAAACTATAGAAATTATTGGTGCGAGAGCTCATAATCTGAAAAATATTGATGTTGTTATTCCTCGTGAAAAATTAGTGGTTATAACTGGTTTATCAGGTTCTGGAAAGTCTTCCTTAGCTTTTGATACTATTTATGCTGAAGGACAACGTAGGTATATTGAAACCTTTTCTGCCTATGCACGCCAATTTTTAGGTGGTCTAGAAAGACCTGATGTAGATAAAATTGACGGACTTTCACCTGTAATTGCTATCGAACAAAAAACAACCAGTAAAAGTCCGCGTTCTACCGTAGGTACGATTACAGAAATCTATGATTTCCTCCGATTATTATATGCGCGTGCTGCGGATGCTTACAGTTACAATACTGGAGAAAAAATGGTTTCCTATTCCGATGAGCAAATTAAAAACCTCATCATTGAAGATTTTCAAGGGAAAAGAATCAATATTTTAGCTCCTGTAGTGCGTTCTAGAAAAGGACATTATAGAGAGTTATTTGAACAAATTTCCAAACAAGGCTTTCTAAAAGTACGCGTAGACGGACAAATTCGCGATTTAGAATTTGGCATGAAAGTAGATCGTTATAAAACCCATGATATCGAAATTGTAATCGATCGAATGGCAATTGAAAACAATGAAGAAACTGAAAAAAGATTAGCAGAAAGCATTAACACCGCCATGTATCATGGTGATGATGTTTTACTGGTAATCGAACAAGAAAGTCAAGAAGTACGCTTTTATAGTAGAAGTTTGATGTGTCCTTCTTCTGGAATATCCTATCCCAATCCGGAACCCAACAATTTTTCTTTCAACTCTCCCAAAGGAGCTTGTCCAACATGCAATGGTTTAGGTGTTATCAATGAAATTAATTTAACTAAAATTATTCCTAATCCGAAAGCATCCATCAAAAGTGGTGGTTTTGCACCATTAGGAGAATATAAAAACTCTTGGATTTTTAAACAATTAGAAATTATTGCGCAAAAGTATAATTTCAAATTAACAGATGCTATCGATACCATTCCTGAAGAAGCCATGCAAATGATTTTGTATGGAGGAAATGAAAAATTTTCGGTAGTTTCCAAAGTAATGGGAATAACCAAAGATTATAAAATTGATTTTGAAGGTATTTCTAATTTTATAAAAAATCAATACGATGAAAGTGGCTCTTCTTCTATTAAAAGATGGGCTAAAGATTTTATGGACGAAAATAGTTGTCCAGAATGTGAAGGTTCGCGTTTAAAAAAGGAATCACTTTACTTTAAAATTAACGGAAAGAATATTGGTGATTTAGTACAAATGGACATTTCTGAATTAGCTACTTGGTTTGCTGATTTACCCAACCATTTATCAGAAAAACAAAGCACTATTGCTACTGAAATATTAAAAGAAATTACAGCTAGACTTCAATTTTTATTGGATGTTGGTTTAAATTATTTATCATTGAATCGCGGTTCTAAAACACTTTCCGGTGGAGAAGCGCAGCGTATTCGTTTAGCCACACAAATTGGTTCCCAATTAGTTGGTGTATTATATATATTAGATGAGCCAAGCATTGGCTTACACCAAAGAGACAATGAAAGATTAATAAAATCTTTGGAAAGCCTTCGTGATTTAGGAAATTCAGTCATTGTTGTAGAACATGATAAAGACATGATTTTAGTAGCGGATCATGTAATTGATATTGGACCAAAAGCGGGTCGTTTTGGTGGTAAAATCATTAGTGAAGGCACACCTAAAGAAATTTTATCACACAACACGATTACGGCTCAATATTTAAATGGTAAAATGGAAATAGAAGTTCCAAAAACCAGAAGAGAAGGTAATGGTAAAGTTTTAAAACTAACTGGGGCTTCTGGAAACAATTTAAAAAATGTAACCGTAGAATTTCCATTAGGAAAATTAATCTGTGTGACTGGTGTTTCAGGTAGTGGAAAATCTACTTTAATTAACGAGACTTTATATCCCATTTTAAACGCTCATTTTTTCAATGCTGTAAAGAAACCTCAGCCTTACAAAAAAATTGAAGGTTTGGAACATATTGATAAAGTAATTGATATCGACCAAAGTCCGATTGGAAGAACTCCAAGAAGTAATCCAGCAACTTACACCGATGTTTTTTCTGAAATTAGGAACTTATTTACTTTAACTCCAGAAGCACAAATTAGAGGTTACAAACCCGGTCGTTTTAGCTTTAATGTAAAAGGAGGTCGTTGTGAAACGTGTGAAGGTTCTGGAGTACGAACCATTGAAATGAGTTTCTTACCGGATGTATATGTAGAATGTGAAACCTGCCAAGGAAAACGTTTTAACCGAGAAACTTTGGAAATAAGATACAAAGGAAAATCCATTTCTGATGTATTAGACATGACAGTAGACGAAGCCGTTGATTTTTTCGAAAATATTCCAAAAATTTACCGCAAAGTAAAGACCATTCAAGATGTAGGTTTAGGTTATATTACCTTAGGACAACAAAGTACCACTTTATCGGGTGGTGAAGCTCAAAGGGTAAAATTGGCTACAGAATTATCCAAAAAAGATACGGGTAATACTTTTTATATTTTAGACGAACCTACAACTGGCTTGCATTTTGAGGATATTCGAGTTTTAATGGATGTGATTAACAAACTAGTAGACAAAGGCAATACGGTTTTAATTATCGAACACAATCTAGATGTGGTAAAACTAGCCGATTATGTAATTGATATTGGCTACGAAGGTGGTAAAGGTGGCGGACAATTAGTAGCCAAAGGAACACCCGAAGAAATTGTTACAAATAAAAAAAGCTACACTGCTCAGTTTTTGAAAAAAGAATTATCTTAGCAGGCTTGTTTAATTTTAAAATACGAAAAGAAGATGGCAATAGATCAATACGAAAACGACGATCACAGAATACAAGAAAAGTTTAAACAAAAAACTTGGAACGAAATAAGAACGAATGACTCTTGGGCAATTTTTAAAATCATGTCTGAATTTGTAAACGGATATGAAGCCATGGGAAGAATTGGCCCTTGTGTATCAATATTTGGATCCGCACGTACAAAACCAGAAGACAAATACTATTTGTTAGCAGAAAAAATTGCTTATAAAATTAGCAAAGGTGGTTACGGTGTTATTACAGGCGGTGGTCCAGGTATTATGGAAGCTGGTAATAAAGGAGCACATCATGGTGGTGGAACTTCAGTGGGTTTAAACATCGATTTACCTTTTGAACAACATTTCAATCCTTATATTGATAGAGATAAAAACTTAAATTTTGATTACTTCTTTGTCCGAAAAGTAATGTTTGTAAAATACTCACAAGGATTTGTCGTAATGCCTGGTGGTTTTGGAACTTTGGATGAATTATTCGAAGCAATTACTTTAATTCAAACTAAAAAAATAGCCAAATTTCCGATAATTTTAGTAGGTACCGAATTTTGGACTGGATTAATGGATTGGGTGAAAGCTACCTTATTAGATAAATTCCATAATATTAGTCCTGGTGATTTAGACTTGTTTACAATTGTAGATAACGAAGATGAAGTACTAGAAGCTTTAGATACTTTCTATAAAAAATACAATTTATCTCCTAACTTCTAAAAAATAAAGCCGACATCTAAGTCGGCTTTTTAAATTTTAATTTTCTACTGGTTTCCCACTTGCTTGCCAATCGGTTATTCCTCCATCTAAATCTATGATGGTAGTAAATTCCAAATCTTTCAATTGACTGCAAGCTCTACCACTTCTTCCTCCCGATTTGCAATACACTAAAACAGGTTTAGATTTATCCAATTGTTGCATTTTTTCTTCAAAATTAGGATCGTTAATAGAAATGTTTATGGCATTTGGCAAATGACCTGAAGCAAATTCTTGCGGTGTTCGTACATCTATAAGTTGTACACCTTCTTCTTTCATTTTTTCTTCAAAAATAGTTGCATTTACAACCTGAACCTTATCCGTTTGTGATTTCACACAAGAAGTTGCCATAAAAAACAATAGCATCACCACACCAAATTTTACCTTCATCTTTGTATTGGAATTAAATTAATTAATAACGTATTAAAACTCGAAAGTACAAAAATCAATTGAAATGAGATTGTATAATACTTACTAAATCTCTAGAAGAAACCACTCCCGATTGTCTCCACAACATTTTTCCTTGCTTGAACAAAATTAAAGTAGGCACACCTCTTACACTAAATTCATTCGCTAAATCTTGATAGTGATCCACATTTATTTTTATAATTCGCACCTTATCTGCTAAAACACTTTTGGTTTCTTGCAAAATTGGCGACATTGTTTTACATGGACCACACCATTCGGCATAGAAATCAACTAAAACCAATTCGTTTTGATGAATTAAATTAGAAAACTTTTCATTCATTTCTTTTTTATTGTAAAATTACAAAATCTTTCCCTTTGTGGTTGTAATCAATGTTACACAAAAACATTTCATACTATATCTTACTTTTATTTTCAACCTTTTTTCAATTGAATTGCATTCGAGAAACAAAAGCTATAAATCAATAAAAATAGATTACGTACCTTTGCCAAAATTACAATTGCGATGAAGACATTCCTAGATTTCGATTTACCAAAATCACTACAAAAAGCATTAGATGAATTGGGCTTTGTTACTCCAACACCCATTCAAGAAAAATCCTTTTCAGTGATCCTTTCAGGAAGAGATATGATGGGAATTGCACAAACAGGTACTGGAAAAACATTTGCCTATTTACTACCTATTTTAAAACAATGGAAATTTCAAAATTCAGAATCCCCACGAGTTGTAATTTTAGTTCCAACCAGAGAACTTGTCGTTCAAGTAGTAGAAGAAGTGGAAAAACTAACACAGTTTATGTCGGTTCGAACACTTGGTATTTATGGTGGAGTTAATATTAATACCCAAAGAAAAGAATTAGCACAAGGAGTGGATATTTTAGTTGGTACTCCAGGAAGAACCATGGATTTAGCTTTAGATGGTGTTTTGCGTTTTGATGCTTTACAAAAATTAGTTATAGATGAATTTGACGAAATCCTAAATTTAGGTTTTAGGGTACAATTGACTTCTATTTTATCGATGATGAAAAGTAAAAGACAAAACATTATGTTTTCTGCAACCATGACAGAAGATGTAGATGATGTTTTAGATGAATTTTTTGAATTTCCAGAAGAAGTATCCTTAGCGCCAAGTGGAACACCATTGGAACAAATTACGCAAAAGGTGTATCATGTTCCTAATTTCCTTACGAAAATGAATTTGGTCAAACATCTTTTGGCAACGGATGAAACCACAGAAAGAGTTTTACTTTTTGTGAATAACAAACGAATTGTAGATGTTGCCTTTGAAATTTTAGAAGAAGAATTTCCCGGACAATTTGGTGTGATTCATTCTAATAAGTCTCAGAACTATCGTTTGACCACTATGGCTAATTTTCAAAATTCTGAAATAAGAGGTATCATCACTACTGATGTCATGGCAAGAGGTTTAGATATTTCAGATATTACTCATGTGTTCAACTTACAATTTTCAGAAATTCCAGAACAATATATTCACAGAATTGGCCGAACAGGTCGTGCTGATAAAGAAGGAATGGCGATTAGTTTAGTTGCACCCTATGAAGAAGAACAATTGTTAGCAGCTGAAATGCTTATGGATATGGAGATAGATGTTTTAGAAATGCCAGAAACTGTTGCTGTTGAAGAAAAGAAACTCGAATTCGAAAAAGACAAACGCCGATTCAAATCTATTGGTAAAAAAATAAATCTTGAAAATAAAGGAGCAGCTTTTCATGAAAAGAAAGATAAAAATAAAAAAGTAAATTTAGGCGGTCCAAGCAAAACGAAACCTAGAAAAACCGCGCCAAGAAACCGCGCAGCAGAAGCAAAAAAAGCAGCAAAAAGAAAGAAAAAATAAGAGATGACTAACGATTTTTTTCAAGACCAACAATTTGTCGATATCGTTTTTCAAGAAGAGGATATTAAATTTAAAGAATACGAAAATTGCCATTTTATTAATTGCGATTTTAGAAGTTGCTTTTTTACAAGTGTCTATTTTATTGATTGTATCTTTACGAATTGTAATTTTAATGATACCAAAATCAACTACGTTTCTTTAAGAGGAGTTGAATTCATGAAATGTGACTTTACAAATGTTAATTTTGCCATGACCGACCAAGTCATTTATGCTTTTAATTTCACAGACTGCCTTTTAGATTACACTAAATTTTATACTTTAAAATTAAAACAGATTCGTTTTACAGGCTGTAGCCTTGTCGCTGCTGATTTTATGAAAACCGACTTAACAGAGGCTATTTTTGATCATTGTGATTTAAGAAGAGCCGTTTTTATTGAAACCAATTTAAGTAAAGCTGATTTTACCACGAGTTTTAATTATGTTTTAGATCCGGAATTAAATAAGATAAAGAGAGCCAAATTTGCCCAAGAAGGTTTATCAGGTTTATTAGCCAAATATGAAATTATCATAAAATAATTTTTATCCAAATTTTAGTTTCATTCTATATTTATTTCTATTGATTTATGTTTGTACCGATTAAATTGTATGTATTAGCAGTAAGTTATCAATTTTTTTTTGTTAAATTTGAAAGAATAAGAGTTTAAAAAGTTGCTTTAACCCCAGACTATTTTTTAACTTTTCTTATAAAATATGTACTTAACCGATAAGAACAAGGTTTATACTCTTTTGAAAATGATTGAGGAAGTTCAGGATTATGCCATTATCCTTTTAGATAAAGAGGGCACAATTCAAAACTGGAATTCAGGAGCTAAAAAAATAAAAGGGTATCATTCTGATGAAATCATTGGTAAGAATTTCAGTCTCTTTTACACTCATGAAGACCAATTAAACAAAAAACATCTTAAATTATTAGAACAAGCTACAAAGTATGGCAGAGCAACCGATACAGGTTGGCGCGTAAAAAAAGACGGCACTTGGTTTTGGGGTAATATCACCATCACGGCAATTCATAATGAAATGAATGAAGTTATTGGTTTTGGTAAACTAACTAGAGATTTAACCGAATTCAAAAAAAATGAATTGGCAAAAGCATTAAAAGCAAGAGAATTAAAAATAAAAGAACTGGAGCAGTTTACCTATATTGCCTCTCACGATTTACAAGAACCTCTTCGCACCGTTAGCAATTATATCCAAATTATCGAAGAAGATTATGGAGCATTCTTAGACCAACAAGGGAAAGAATATTTATCGATAATTGATCAGGCTGCCATGCGCATGAAAGCACTTGTAAGTGGCTTATTAGACCATTCTAGATTAGGTATAAAATCAAATACTACTTCAGTAGACTTAAATGAAATCCTCAAAGCGACTTTAACCGATTTAAAATCTTTAATTGAGTCTAAAAAAGCAACGGTCCATTATCCCAAAAATTTACCCAATATAATCGGTTATAAAGTTGAATTACATCAATTATTTCTTAATTTAATAACCAATGCAATTAAGTTCACTAATGACAACATAGCACCTATAATTATCATTGGTTGCGAAAAAAGAATGAACCATTGGGAGTTTTCAATACAAGATAATGGCATTGGTATAAATTCTAAAAACTTTGATAAAATTTTCAATATCTTTCAACGTACAGAAGAAACTTTACAGTATGAAGGCTATGGTTTAGGATTAGCCCATTGTAAAAAAATTGTGGAGCTACACAATGGCAAGATTTGGGTAGAATCAGTAATTGACCAAGGTACCACATTTCATTTTAATTTATTATCTCAAACCAATGAATAGACAATTAAACAGCATCATGTTAATTGATGACAGTAAATTTGATAATTTTTTTCATGAAAGAATTATTAAAAAAAGTGAGTTTACCAAGGAAATCATTACCTATGACTCTGCGACTAAGGCTTTAGAATATTTAAAAAATGAAACAATTCATCCCGATTTAATTTTTTTAGATATTAATATGCCAACTATGAATGGTTGGGAATTTTTGGAAGCTTATGAAAAATTAGAAAACGAATACAAAACAAAAGTGATTATCTCCATGCTCACAACCTCTTCTAATCCAGAAGATATTGCAAAAGCAAAAAAATTTAATCCTCCATTAAAAGAATTTAAAACTAAACCGCTCACATTAGAAATATTATCAAAAATTATTGAAGAATATTTTGAAAACGAGGAAGCTATTTAACCCATAAAAGCAAAAAACAATGAATTTCAATAAAGAACAACAAGAAGAATTATTATTAATTCTAAAAAAACGCTTTGAGAAAAACCCTCTTCGACATAAAGGGATTGTATGGCAAGAGGTTCAAGATAAGTTAACCAAAAACCCTCAGGCATACAAAGCTTTATATGCAATGGAAAGTACTGGAGGAGAACCAGATGTGGTAGCTTTTGATGCCCACACAAAAGAATATATTTTTTTTGATTGCGCTACTGAAAGTCCGAAAGGGAGAAGAAGTATTTGTTATGATAAAGAAGCTCTTGATGCTAGAAAAGAATTTAAACCCAATGGCAGTGCAATTGATATGGCTTTAGAAATGGGAATTGAAATTTTAGATGAAGAACAATATCATTTTTTACAAAAATTAGGCGATTTTGATTTAAAAACTTCAAGTTGGTTGAAAACTCCAAATGAAATCAGAAAGTTAGGCGGAGCTATTTTTGGAGATTTCAGATACAACCATGTATTTATTTATCATAATGGAGCACAATCATATTATGCAGCTAGAGGTTTTAGAGGTTGTTTAAAAGTGTAAAAAAAACTATTTTTACAATAGCACAATTCGTTTTAGATACCTAAATTACTATTTATGAATACAACCGATTGGATAGGGTTTATAGGTGTAAGTATTTTGTTAGTTGCCTATTTTTTAAACTTAAGTAACTATTTAAAAAAGAAGAGCATCGTTTACCTTTTTTTAAATTGCTTAGGCGCAGGTTTAGCTTGCTTTGCTTCTATTCTTCTTGATTATTTACCTTTTATTATACTAGAAGCCTGTTGGACTCTTGTGTCATTAGTTGGACTTTTAAAGGTCTTTTTTAAACCCAATGAGCCAAAAGATTTTTATTAATTTAGATAGTCTTTAAATAAGCATTTACACTTTTTTAAAACATAATAAATTCTATTTTTGTTAAAACTTAACCTTATGACAAGAAAAGAACAATTGCTTTTTTGCGAAAAATGCACCCATCGCAAAATGGATCTTAACCAAGGGATTTTATGTGATTTAACCAATGAAAAAGCAACATTTACAAGTACTTGTGCTGATTACAATGAAGACCTTTCAATTGAAGCAGCCAATCAAGAAGAAAGAATTATTTATCATTCAGACTTAAGTGGGAATTTTTCAGAAAAACATATTGAAAGATTTAAATCAGAACAAAATTTTTCACTTGGTATTATTTTATCCTTATTAGTAGGAACTATTGGAGCGATACTTTGGGCTTTAATTACAGTTGCAACCAAATTTCAAATTGGCTATATGGCAATTGCAATCGGAGCAGGTGTTGGATTTACGATGCGCTATATTGGCAAAGGTATTGATCAAAAATTTGGAATTGCTGGAGCTATCATTGCTGTTTTTAGCTGTGCTTTAGGAAACTTACTCAGTATTATTGGTTTTATTTCTGAATACCAAGAACTCTCCTTTTTCAATACTTTATTGTATATGGATTATTCTTATATTCCTCAGTTAATGAAAGAAGGTTTTAGTTTTATGGACGTATTTTTTTATGCAATAGCTGGTTATGAAGGCTATCGTTTTTCATTTCGAGTATTTCAAAATGAAGATTTTATCGATTAAAATAAAAAAATCCCAAGACTTTCTTGGGATTTTTATTTCTCATTACTGTTTGTTTGTTTATAATGAAAATTTAATTTTAGATAATAACTAACTCTAAAAAAATATTTTAATACTATAGATTAATCTTATTTATACGTTTTTAAAACGTATTTTTTTTTGTTTTATTTTATAAAGGATTGCTTTTTTTTTCATTTTTTTAGAAATAAAAAAAAGCTGCAAGAAATATCTTGCAACTTTTCATATTATCAGAATATAATTTATTTTATACTAGGCACTTGAACCATTTCATCTACATCGGCTAAATAATCTACACCTTCAAAACCAAAACCAAATAAATTTAAAAAGTCTTGTTTATAACCTGCTAAATCTCCTAATTCAACTAAAGTTTCTGTTGTTGAATCCTCCCATAATTTTGCAATTCGATCTTGAACATCACTTCTCATTTCCCAATCATCAATACGTATTCTACCTTCTGCATCTGTAGGTACAGGCTTTCCAGTATACAATCTATCAGCATACAAACGTTGGATTTGTTCGATACAACCTTCATGAATTCCTTCTGCTTTCATGATTTTATATAATAATGATATATATAAAGGTATCACAGGTATAGCTGAACTTGCTTGGGTAACCAATGCTTTATTTACAGAAACATATCCTTTACCATTAATTTTCTTTAATTTTTCAGTAATTTCGAAAGCGGTTGCCTCTAAATGATCTTTTGCTCGACCAATAGTTCCTTTTCGATAAACGGCTTCAGTTACTTCAGGACCAATATAAGAATAAGCAATGGTTGCTATTCCATCTGCTAGAACATCAGCTTCTTTTAAAGCATCTATCCACATCGACCAATCTTCACCTCCCATTACAACAACAGTATTTGCAATATCTTCTTCTGTAGCAGGTTCAATAGATACTTCACTTACCTTTCCAGTATGAAAATCTACCGTTTTATTTGTAAACGTTTTACCAATTGGCTTTAGAGTAGAACGATGTAAAACTCCTGTATCAGGATGTAAACGAACGGGTGAAGCCAAACTATAAATAATTAAATCTATCTGACCTAAATCCGATTTAATCATATCTATAGTTTGTTGTTTAACTTCTTTTGAAAAGGCATCCCCGTTAATGCTTTTAGCATATAAACCTGCTTTATGAGCTTCTTTTTCAAATGCAGCAGAATTATACCATCCAGGAGAAGCTGTTTTACCTTCCATAGGTGGTTTTTCAAAAAAAACACCTATTGTAGAAGCGTTTGAACCAAAAGCACTTGTAATTCTTGAAGCTAAACCAAAACCAGTAGAAGCACCAATTACTAAAACACGTTTAGGCCCATCAATTTCACCTTTAGACTTAACATAGGCTATCTGATTTTTTACATTTTGTTCACAACCCACTGGATGAGCTGTTAAACAAATGAATCCTCTCATTCTAGGTTCTATTACCATCTTTATATTTTTTTATTGAATTTAATTTTTAACTTTTCAAAAATAGACATTTTATCACAAACTCTCCGTGTATTGATCTTCATATTTTCAATAAACTGAGGGTTAAACGCCAAGTCTTTCGATTTTTTATAATATTGGTAAGCCAATGTATATTCCCCTTCTAACTCTGCAATTCGACCTAATTCACTATAAAAATTGCAATAATCTATATTATCTCCAGTTGCAAAAGTAAGACGAATATGTTCTTTTGCTTCTGAGTACTTTCCTAAATCGACTAATAAGTAAGCATAATTAAGATAAGGTGCAGGATATTTTGGATCAAATTTCATGGCTAACTTATAGTGGTAAATCCCTTTTTCATGATTACTCAACTTATTATAGTGTATCCATCCTAAATGGTTATGTGCTTTACCAAAATCGGGACATTGTTCTAAAATATCTTCTAATAACTCTTTCGCTTCTGCCACTTTTCCTTCACTAATTAAGCTATCTGCTTTAATAAAGAGATTTTCATATACGCTTAAATTTTCCATGAAGTCCTTTTTAATTTAATAATTCTTTAGCATGATTAATTGCTGAATCAGAAATATTTTTGCCCGAAAGCATTTCTGCAATTTCAACAACACGTTGTTCAGCAGTAAGCAATTTTAATTCGGAAAGCGTATCATTTTCTACATTGTATTTAAATACTTTATAGTGCTGATCTCCTTTGGCTGCAATTTGAGGTAAATGCGTAATAGCAAAAACTTGCATATTTTTACTCATTTCTTTCATTATTTCCCCCATTTTTATTGCTATTTCACCAGATACTCCTGTATCTATCTCATCAAAAATAATAGATGGTAGTTTCGAATAATTGGCCAAAACTGCTTTTACTGCAAGCATTATACGAGACATTTCTCCTCCAGAAGCCATTTTTTTAATGGGTCCTATTGCCATTCCTTTATTTGCCGAAAACAACAAAGAAATAGTATCTTTTCCAAATTTTGTATAGGAATCTGTGGGTTGAATCTCAAATACAATTTTAGCATCTGGCATGCCTAATTGTGTTAAAATATATTGAATTTGTTCAGATAAAATAGGAACAGCGTCTAACCTAGCTTTAGTTAGCAAATTCGCAACTTGATCTAGTTTTTCAATTATATCAACTTGTTCTTGTTCTTTTTTTATAATTTCTGCATCTAAATCTTCAAAACGAACTAATTTGCCATCTAATTGATTCTGAATCGCAAGTAATTCTTCTACAGTGCTTACATTATGCTTTTTTTGTAAAGTGTAGATGGTTTGCAATTTAGTAGAGACAAATTCCAAACGTTCTGGGTCATTTATAATTTTTTCTGCACTAGAAAAGCACTCATCTATTATATCTTGTAGTTCGATTGAAACACTAATTATACGCTCATGATAATCATGATAATCTTTTGAAAAAACAGCAATTTTTTGAAGCGATTGTTTTATTTCATTTAAAGTTACTAATGTTCCTAATTGCTCCTCGTTAGCTACACTTAAAACTTTATCTAAATTTTCTTTAATCAATTCTACATTACTTAACTGATCTAACTCTTCTTCTAAATCCTTTTGTTCGCCTTCTTTTAATTTAGCTGCTACTAATTCTTCTACTAGAAAATTATTATATTCTTGTTCTTTAGATAAAGCTTCTTTCTCAGCAATAAGCTGTTTTAATTCTTTTTTGGATTGATTTAAAACTTCCAATCCTTTCTTATAACTTGTAAGTCTTTTGTCATTTTGAGCTACAGCATCTAAAATATCAAATTGATAGGCTTCATTAAGAAGCTCTCTCGTTTCATGTTGTGAATGAATATCTATTAGAAAAAAACCTAATTCATTCAATTCATTTAAATTTACCGGGCTATCATTGATAAATGCTCTTGATTTACCCGAAGGAAGGATTTCTCTTCTAATAATAGTTTGATCTTCATAATCCAAATCATTCTCTTGAAAGAAACGCTCTAAATTATAATTAGTCAATGAAAATGTAGCCTCAATAACACATTTTTGATCTTTATCTTTAAGTACAGACAAATCAGCTCTATTTCCTAAAACAAGTCCTAAAGCACCTAACAAAATAGATTTTCCTGCACCAGTTTCACCAGTAATAATAGAAAATTGATTCGAAAAAGTAATATCTAATGATTCGATTAATGCATAATTTTTTATCGAAAGAGATAAAAGCATAATTTTTTGATGTAAATTAGGTTTAAGAAACTATCTTATTTTATTCCATTTCATAGAATTCAAAGGAGAAATTCTATTAAGATTTGCTAGTAAATTAGCATTATTGGTTAGTGGTCCACCCGTAAAAATTTGCACAATTTCATCTGTTTTAGCATCAAAAAATGTTCTCGTTAAAAGTGCATTAGGACGTGATCTTTGAATTTGAGCTAATATGTCAATTGACTCCGCTACTCCTTCTTTTCCTTTCTTTAAATCATCAGCCATTAAATCCAATCCTTTCAAATGATACTGATACAATGCTTTTCTATAGGGTGCGTAAGTATTAGATAATAAATCAGAAATTAAAAAATAACGGTTATTATTATTCCCTTCAGATTGCGACCAACCTTTATAACCACTTGATTGTGAAAGATTCATAATATTTGCAGCAATTTCCAAGTATTTTGTTCCAGCTAACTCTCCATAGGTATCCATATCAACTCCTATAATAATATTCGCATAATACGCTAAAACGGAAGTAAGATTTGAATTAAAAGAATTTTGGTCATAAATTAATTGTTCAAATTCGATAAAACGAAAACCAAAATCTTTATCATTTAAATTAAGTACTGGAGCACTATAACTAGAATTAAAAACAATTCTAGAAGATTGTATTTGTAAAGTGGCAACTATATTATTAGAATTAAATTCTGATACGTTTATAAAAAAATTACAGGCAATTTTCTCATGCAGTTGATATTCTCTATTAGTCCATTTAGTGTTATTTAAAAATTCACCAACTTGTTTTTCTAAATTTTTAAATATTTGCGGGTTAACATCGGTCATTCTATCTGCATTGACAGAGACTGTTGCATTTAATTCTTGTGATTTTACCATTTGTAAGGCAAAAAACAGAAACACTATTGTTAACCATTTACGCATCATAATATAGAATAATTTTATTGATAATATCTTGAGCAACAGCTTCTTTTGATTTTAAATCCATAGCTTCAATTGTAAAATGCTTATCTATAAAAGTGACTTTATTGGTATCATGACCAAAACCAGCTCCTTTATCATTTAAAGAATTTAAAACTATCAAATCTAAGTTTTTTTTCTGAATTTTCAATTTAGCATGCTCAATTTCGTTTTCAGTTTCCAAAGCAAAACCAATTAAAAATTGGTCTTTTTTGACTTTACCTAAAGAAGCTAAAATATCTTTTGTTTTTTCTAGCTCTATTATAAACGTTGAATCGTCTTTCTTTATTTTTTGATTTGCAACATTTTTTGGCTTATAATCTGCAACAGCTGCTGCTGCTATAGCTACATCCATAGTAGAAAAATAAGAAAAACAAGCATCATACATCTCTTCTGCCGATTTTACACGCTTTAAAGAAACTGAAGGATGTTGTAAATCCAAATGTGTAGGTCCTGACACTAAAACAACTTCAGCTCCATTTTGTGCTGCAATTTTAGCAATATCGAATCCCATTTTACCTGATGAGTGATTTCCGATAAATCGAACAGGATCAATCGCTTCATAGGTTGGACCAGCGGTAATTAATATTTTTTTTCCAGCTAATGGTAACTTCGAAAGAATATCACTTTCTATAAAACGAATAATATTTTCAGGTTCAGCCATTCTGCCTTCTCCAGAAAGTCCACTGGCTAATTCGCCACTTTCGGCAGGAATAATGGTATTACCAAACTTTTTTAATTTTTGAAAACTATCTAAAGTGGATGGATGTTTATACATATCTAAATCCATAGCTGGAGCAAAGTAAACAGGACATTTTGCTGACAAATAGGTTGCAATTAATAAATTGTCGCAATTCCCATTTGCCATTTTAGATAAGGTATTTGCAGTAGCGGGAGCGATAAGCATATAATCAGCCCAGAGTGCTAATTCAACATGATTATTCCAAACTCCATTCTCAGCCTCTTCTTCAAAAAAAGAAGAATACACCGGTTTTTTTGAAAGTGTAGATAAAGTTAAAGGAGTTACAAAATCTTTAGAAGCAGGTGTCATTACTACTTGTACATGAGCACCTGCTTTAATAAAAAGTCGAACTAAATGTGCTGTTTTATAAGCGGCAATTCCCCCAGAAACTCCTAGCAAGATTTTTTTACCACTTAATACAGAACTGTTCATGTATTATTTTGCTTCTCTGTGATAAATTTTACCTTCTAACCATTCTTGAACTGCCAAAGCATGAGGTTTTGGTAATTTCTCATAGAATTTTGAAACTTCGATTTGTTCTTTGTTTTCGAAGATTTCTTCTAAACTATCGTTGTAAGTTGCAAATTCTTCCAATTTCTCAATTAATTCCTTTTTAATTTCAGAATTAATTTGACTTGCTCTTTTAGCCATAATTGTAATGGCTTCATATATATTACCCGTTGGCTCTTCAATTACATTTTTGTTATACGTAATTGTATTCACTGGAGCAGTCGTCTTTTTTAAATCCATGATTTAACTTATTTAGAAAATTGTTGTAATTCTTGATTAATTGTAGCTAACATTGCATCAGCTTTAGTTTTAAATTCAGAATCCGATTTAAATTTTGTAAAAGTTGCATACGCATTTTTTGCTAAAATTAAACGATCTTCCTTTTTATATTGCACACTATTCATCGCTAATTTGTAAGCGGTACTAAATTTTAAAAACAAGGCTTCTTCTTTAAATGGAGTACCAGGGTAATCCGAAATAAAGTTATCCAAAGCTGTTAATGCTGCATTATATTCTAATCTATGATCAGAAATAGTATAATATTGTTTTGCTATTTCAAAAGCTTTCTTCTCTAATTTCTCACGTAATTCTTTCACATATTCATTTGCTTTTGGCAAATATTCAGAATCTGGATAAGAATCAATAAAAGCTTGCAATTTATTTAAAGCTTTATCCGTATCTGTTTGATCTAAACTATACCTTGGTGATAATCTGTAAAAACATTCGGCAGATAAAAAAGCAGCTTCTTCTCTTTTTTCACTTTTAGGATAATTAGACGCAAAACTCTCAAATTGATACCCTGCTAAATAATATTGTTTTGTATTGTAATAGGATTTTGAGTACAAATAAAAAAGTCTTTCAGCATTAGGTTTCCCTCTATAAGCTGGAGCTATTTGCTCATATAATCGTAGGGCTTTACTATATTTCCCTTTATCGTACATTGCATTTGCTACCTTATTTTTCACAGCTAAATCTTCACTCTTTAGCGCTTTTTGATATTCACTACACGAGCTAAGAAAAATTACAATAAGGAAAAAACTAATAATCTTATTCATCTATTTATTTATTTTACTCTTTTAAATTCACAACATTAGCCACCTAAAAAAGCAACTGCAAATTTAGGTATTATTTATATACTACAAAAATCTTTTTTTAGCTATTTTTAATAGTAAAATCAGACAATCTTTCTGCTAAATTTTTATCAACATTTACTAAAGGCAATCGAACTGTATTTTCGGTTATCCCTTTAATTTTAAATATTTCTTTAATACCTGCTGGATTGCCTTGTTCAAAAATCATATCAATAGCATCTGCTAATTGATAATGAATTTCATAGGCTTCACTCACCTTTCTTTCCAATCCCAAACGAACCATTTCGGAAAATGCTCTAGGGAAACCCTGACCTATAACCGATATAACTCCTGAACCACCCGCGAGAACCATTGGTAAAGTAATCATATCATCACCTGAAATTACTAGAAAATCCTTTGGTTTGTGCTGAATTAAACGCATTGCTTGAACGATATCACCCGCTGCTTCCTTAATGGCAATAATATTTTTAAAATCTGTAGCTAAACGTAACACTGTAGTCGGAAGAACATTACTTGCCGTTCTACCCGGAACATTGTATAATATTACTGGGACAGGAGACGCTTCCGCTACTGCCTTAAAATGCTGATAAATACCCTCTTGTGTCGGCTTATTATAATAGGGAGAAACAGAAAGTATCGCATCAAATTTAGAAAAATCTCTAGTTTTTAATTCTTCTACTACTTTCATGGTGTTATTTCCACCAACACCTAAAACCAAGGGTAATCTTCCTGCATTTACTTCAACTACTGTAGCAATCACTACTTCTTTTTCTTCTGGTGTTAAAGTAGCTGTTTCTGCTGTAGTTCCTAAAACTACTAAATATTCCACTCCTCCTTCAATTACAAATTCAACCACTTTTTTCAAGCCTTCAACATCAACTGAGAAATCCTTTTTAAAGGGAGTAACTAGTGCAATACCAGTACCAGCAAATTTTTTCATTCTATAATTTATTAAGTATTTTTAAATATTTAAACAGTTCGAAGATAAAATCACGATAGTCCTTAATATCTGATTTAATTATTAAATGATTACCCACATTTGTTACAATATCATCAAAACCTACTTTAAATTTTGCTTTTGAAAACAGAGAAACATACAACAAGGGTAATTTTTCTTTGTCATAAAAATTGATTAACAAATCAAAAGGATAGGAAATAAAATCTTGGACTTCAATAACTTTAATTTTTCCTGACCAACTGATATCTCTATATGAAAAACTCAATTGTGATAAGCTGTCTTTATGACTAATACTATCATTATAATACAAAACCTTAATCTCTTTAAAATTAAATTGTTTTGATTTAATTTCTTCCACTACTTTCTCTGTATCAAAGAAGTAAGTTGAATCAATTAGTATTCCTATAGTATTTATTTTTTCATTTGAACCTTCTGTAATTTTTGTTAACCTTTTATTAATATCTTTTTTTAGGAAAAAGTCCTTTATAATTCTAGAAAACATAGTAATTTTACGTGTTTGACAAAAATAAATATTTAAACCTATTTAAAGGATGGTAAATGTAAAAAAGAAAAGAGTAAATACTAGTTATTTTGTTATATTATTAACATTAATAAGCTTAGCCTCTTGCAAAACAAATAAGAATACTATTTATGAAGTACAAGGCAAAAGAATAAACATTAATGAACAGTATGCAACTGATGATGCTATTGAGAAGTTTATTGCTCCTTATCGACAACATATAACCAATGATTTAGATAGTGTTTTAGCTTACAATCCAGTAACACAAGAAAAGAGTAAAGGAAAATGGCAAACCAATATTGGTAATTTTTTTGCAGAAACCACATTAGAATTAAGCAATCCAATTTTTAAAAAGAGAGAAAACAAAGAAATCGACTTTTGTTTATTAAATCATGGTGGAATTAGATCTATTATTCCTGAAGGAAATGTTACTACAAGAACGGCGTTTGAAATTATGCCTTTTGAAAACAGCGTGATGATTGTCGGTTTAACTGGAAAAGAAGTAAAAACATTAGCTAGTTATTTTTTAAAAGAAAAAAAACCACATCCTTTAGCTGGTTTAACCATTTTTACAGATGAGAATGAAACTATCTTAAAAAATGTTTTAGTAAATGGAAATACGGTCGATGATTCAAAAATATATTACGTAGCCACTTCAGATTATTTAGCTAATGGAGGTGATAATATGACCTTTTTTAGAGACAGTTCTATTAAATATTACTTAGATTATAAATTGCGAAATCTATTTATTGATTATTTTAAAAAAGTAGATACCTTACCTAATATAACCACTGAAAGAGTAGTAATTCAATAAAGTATACCTTATGAAAAGAAGAGATTTTTTACAAAAAACAGTTGCGAGTTCCGCTTTATTGTCATTAGGAGGGGTATCATTAAGCAGCTTTTCAACTTTAGAAACTAAAAAAATAACTATTTTACATACCAATGATGTACATAGTCATATTGATCCATTTCCTGCTGACCATCCTAGAAATCCAAATATGGGTGGAGCCGCAAGAAGAGCTAGTATTATTGAGCAAATCAGAAAAGAAGAAAAAAATGTTTTGCTTTTAGATGCTGGCGATATCTTTCAAGGCACCCCTTATTTCAATTATTATGGCGGTGAACTAGAATTCAAACTAATGAGTATGATGCAATATGATTTAGCAACTTTGGGAAATCATGATTTTGATAACGGTATCGATGGATTTCATGCGCAATTAGGTCATGCGAATTTTGATTTTGTCTCAGCAAATTATGATTTTAAAAATACCGTTTTAGACGGCATCGTTAAACCTTATAAAATTATTACTAAAGACGGAATTAAAATCGGTATTTTCGGACTTGGAGTAGAGCTTGATGGGTTAGTTGACAAAAAACTATACAAAGAAACTGTCTATAACAATCCCATAGAAGTAGCTCAAAGTATGACCAAAACATTAAAAGAAGATGAAAAATGCGATTTAGTAATCTGTTTATCACATATTGGGTTTAAATATAAAAACGAACCTGAAAAAGTTTGTGATATCATCTTGGCACAACAAACAAAAAATATTGACTTAATTATCGGGGGACATACACATACTTTTTTAGACAAACCTGTTTTAGAAAAAAACTTAGAGGGTAAAGATGTTATCATTAATCAAGTTGGGTGTTTTGGTATCAATCTTGGCAGAATTGATTTTTATCTAACAGATGATGTTACCTATGATAGCACTACAAAAAATATCATTCTAGGTTAGGAAAGTATTTATTTGAGATACCTTCTTCTTAAAGAAGTGCGTTCCAAAAAATACATGACATAGAAATAATACGAAATAGTTTGGGTTAAAGTGTTTACCAATTTAAAAACTACTAAATTAAATTGCTTATCTAGCATAAAAAAAACGTCTGATAAAATAAATGAGACGATAGTAAAAGCTAGATAAGCATTTTTTCTATAACTGGAATAAAGAAAAACAAGAGCTGTAAGCAAGGTCATTAAAAACAACTCTATACTAAATAATAAAATATAAACAAATTCCTTGTTAGAACTAAATTCAATTAAAGTTAGCAAGCTATACGTTAAATACAGCATGGTCAACAATACAATAACTAATGAAATATCTATTTTTTTTATTGGTCTTACTTGTAACAACAGTCTTAAATCTTTATAAATAAAATAAATAATGATTAAATAGGGAATCAAAAACAAAAAAAGCCCAAAAAAATAATAATCTTCTAAATTGATTAAGTATAAGATATCACCAAAAAAGAATAGCACTAATGACAAGACAAATAAATCGTCACTTTTTCTTCGAATTTGTGTAAAATAATAAAAAACAATTGAAGGAATGATTACGGGTTTAGTCACTAATGTAATCCATTCATTGTCCAAACAAGAGGAAACAACATAAAGAACACCAGCGAGAATATACAATCCCAAAGAAGCATTCAGTTTAGGCATCAATCATTTTATTAAATTCATATTCGTCTAAAATGGGAATATTTAATTGATTCGCCTTTTCTAATTTCGCAGGTCCCATATTAGCTCCTGCAATTACATAATGTGTTTTAGATGAAATAGAGCTTCCTACCTTACCTCCATTATCTTCAATGGCTTTTTTCAAGTCATCTCTAGAATAGCTTTCAAAAACACCCGAAACCACAAAAATCTTACCATTTAATTTATCAGAAATCGAGGCATTATCCGATTCACTTATTTCCAACTGAATTCCGTAACTTTTAAGTCTATCAACAAGTACTTGATTTGCTTCATTTTCAAAAAATTGCACCACACTATGCGCAATCTTTTCTCCAATTTCATCAACTAGTACTAAATCCATTACAGTGGTTTTAGCTAGCGCATCAATTGTTTTATAGTGTTTTGCTAATTTTTTAGCAACAGTCTCTCCAACATATCGAATACCTAAAGCATATAAAACTCGTTCAAAAGGAATACTTTTAGAATTTGCTATTCCATTAATGAGATTTTCTGCCGATTTATCAGCCATTCTTTCTAAAGGAATTACTTGTTCTTTGGTCAAATCATATAAATCCGCATAATTTGCAACCAAATTAGCATTATATAACAACGTTACAGTTTCTCCTCCAAGACCATCTATATCCATGGCTTTTCTAGAAATAAAATGCTGAATTCTTCCTATGATTTGAGGCGGACACCCATAAAAATTAGGGCAATAATGATTGGCTTCACCATCCATCCTTACTAAAGCAGTATTACATTCAGGACAATGTGTAATATATGTTGTTGGTTGACTAGTTAATGGTCTTTGATTTAAATCAACACCAATAATTTTAGGGATAATCTCTCCTCCTTTTTCTACAAAAACCGTATCATCAATTCTAATATCCAGTTTCTGAATCTGATCTGCATTATGCAAAGAAGCTCTTTTTACAATAGTTCCAGCTAACTGAACAGGTTCTAAATTTGCCACTGGTGTAATAGCTCCAGTTCTTCCCACTTGATAGGATATCGAATTTAAAACTGTGGTTACTTGCTCCGCTTTAAATTTATAAGCCATGGCCCATCTTGGAGATTTAGAAGTATATCCTAATTCTTCTTGGTATTGAACTTGATTCACTTTCACAACCACACCGTCTGTTTCATAAGGCAAATTATGTCTATGCGTATCCCAATAATTAATAAATTCAAAAACTTCTTCAATGTTACTTACCAATCTTGATTCTTGAGGAACTTTAAAACCCCATTCTCTAGCTTTTTGAAGTCCTTCATATTGGCTCATAATAGGTAAATTTGGACCTACTAATGTGTACAATAAACAATCCAGAGGTCTTTTGGCAACTTCAGCGCTATCTTGCAATTTTAAACTACCTGAAGCGGTATTTCTTGGATTAGAATAAGGTGTTTCTCCAATTTCAATTAAATCTTGATTCATCTTTTCAAATCCTGCAAAAGGCAAAATGATTTCTCCTCTAATTTCGAATTTATCTGGATAATTTCCCTTCAAATGAATTGGAACAGATTTAATTGTTTTTATATTATTGGTCACGTCATCTCCTTGAAATCCATCACCTCTTGTAACCGCTCTTTTTAGTTTTCCGCCTTCATATAAAATACTAATAGAAGCACCATCATATTTAAGTTCGCAAGTAAACTCTAAAAGAACATCACCTAAAATTTTTTGACATCTTTTTTCCCAATCTAACAAATCTTCTTTTGAATACGAATTATCTAGGGAATACATTCTATATTCATGAGGTACCGTTTCAAAATTTTTCGTAATTGCACCTCCTACTCTAACCGTTGGGGAATTTTCATCATATAATTCTGGATATTTTGCTTCTAAATCTTGTAATTGTTTTAATTTGGTATCAAATTCAAAATCAGAAATGGTAGGTTTATCCAAAACATAATAATTATAATTATGTTGATTTAATTCTTCTCTTAAAGATTGTACGATTTCTATGATATTCATAAACAAACTATTGATTTAAAAGATAATCTAATTTTGTAAACAATTCCCCTTTACTTATGATTCCTCCTTGTTTAATAATTGAAAACAAAGAACCATTTCTATCATCAGAAATGTCTTTTTTACCTTTCTTTATTTCAATATCATCAGAAAATATATTTTCACTTAACCAATTGATTCCATCAGAAGTTAAAAAGTCAACATGAGAAACATTACTATTGATAACGTATGAATACACTGTGTTTTCAACACATTTGAATAAGAAAATATAGTTTTTTGAAAAATGGTCAATAAAATTTACATTGGAAATAGCTCTGTCCCAAATCATATCTGAAAAAACATCTATTTCTTGTTCCGCTATTTCAGGTTTATTTTTTTTTAATTCATCCCATTCCTTTTTATCAATGGATTGTGTTGCTAAAAAAGTAACAAATTCAGGATGAAGCTCTTCTAATTGCTCTTTCGTAAGTCGTATATACTTCATGTTGTAAATATAAAAAAAAAGCCCTCCAAAAAGGAAGGGCTATAAAATATTTTTTATAAAAAAATTATGCTTTTTCAGCGATAATTTCATATGGTAATTCAACGATAACATCTCTGTGAAGTCTAACGTTTGCAGTATATTTACCTACACGTTTCACGATACCACTAGTGATGAATTTTTTATCAATTGCTTGACCATTAGCTTCTAAAGCTTCAGCGATATTCGCATTGGTAATAGAACCAAATAATTTATCACCACCTGCTTTAGCACTAATTTTAATCTCAAGAGCTTTTAAAGCTTCAGCAATTTTATTTGCATCGTCAACTAATTTTTGCTCTTTGTGTGCTTTTTGCTTTAAATTTTCAGCTAAAACTTTTTTAGCAGAAGGAGTAGCTAAAATAGCAAACCCTTGAGGAATTAGATAATTACGTCCGTAACCATTTTTCACAGTTACTACGTCATCTTTAAATCCTAAATTTTGAACGTCTTGTTTTAAGATAAGTTCCATGTTGATGTCCTTTTATTTTAGAAGTTAGCTCCGAAAAATTCGCAGCAACAACTTATTATTGATAATTATTTTAATAAATCAGCCACGTAAGGCATTAAAGCTAAGTGACGTGCTCTTTTAACAGCTACAGAAACTTTTCTTTGGTATTTCAAAGAAGTACCTGTTAAACGTCTTGGTAAAATTTTACCTTGCTCGTTAACGAATTTTAATAAGAAATCTGGATCTTTATAATCTACGTATTTAATACCCGATTTTTTGAAACGACAGTATTTCTTTTGTTTGTTAGTCTCTATATTTAAAGGAGTAAGATATCTGATATCTCCTTCTTTTTTTCCTTTTGCAGATTGCTCTAAAGTTGACATAATTAGTTTGATTTAGCTTTTAATTTTACTCTTCTTCTTTCTGCCCAAGAAATTGCATGTTTATCTAAAGTAACTGTTAAGAAACGCATTACTCTTTCGTCACGACGAAATTCAGTTTCAAAACTTGCAATAATTTCTCCTGGTGCTTTAAATTCAAATAAGTGATAAAATCCACTTTTCTTGTGTTGAATTTCATAAGCTAATTTTTTTAAGCCCCAATCTTCTTTTGATACCATCTCAGCCCCTTTAGAAGTAAGAAAATCTTCAAATTTGCTTACTGTTTCCTTTATCTGTTGTTCAGATAAAACGGGATTCAAGATGAAAACAGCTTCATAATGATTCATAATAATTATATTAATTTTGTTTAAATTGGGTGCAAAAATATAAAATTTATTTTAAATAACAACATATCTGCGATTAATTGTGTTTTATTTACGATTTTATTTGTTTTATTTACGTTTTTATTTGTTCTATTAATTTTTTTAGCATACTTTTAGCTTTAAATTTAGACCTATGAAGTTGAATTGTATAGTCGTTGATGATAGTGCGATACAGAGAATGACAATTACCAAACTAGTTAATGAATCAACTAATCTACATTTAGTTGGAGATTTTGCTAATGCTTTAGAAACAAAAAATTCCCTAAATAATAATAATGTTGATTTAATTTTTCTAGATATAGAAATGCCCTTAATTAGTGGGTTTGATTTATTAGATGGCTTAAAAGTTAAACCACAAATTATTTTTATTACTTCGAAAGCAGATTATGCTGTGAAAGCATTTGATTATGAAGCAACTGATTTTCTTCAAAAACCAATATCCAAAGATCGTTTTTTAAAAGCAGTTAAGAAAGCTTTAGAATTACATCAATTAAGAAATGAATCTCATGAAGAATTAGGTGAAGCTATTATTATAAAAAGCAATCTGAAAAAATTAAAAGTTTTCACCCATAAAATTAAATGGATTGAAGCTTATGGGGATTATATCAAAGTAGTTACAGACGATGAAAGCCATTTGGTTTTATCTACTATGAAATCATTTGAAAATGAACTTCCACAAGGAAAATTCATTAGAGTTCACAAATCCTACATTGTAAATTTAGATCGAGTAGAAAAATTCAACAGTAAGTTTGCAGAAATTGATGGACAGAAAATCCCAATTAGTAGAAACAAGAAAGATGTTATTAGCAAAGCCATAGAAGCTATTTAATAATGATCAACATTAACTGTTATTTTTACTGAACGATATTGTGAAATTGCATCAAAACTTTGAATTATTTTTTCAATAGTTTTTTTTGTTTTACCCAAATGAATAGTAGTAGGAATCTTAATAATTATAGAACGTATATATTCATTTCTAATTTTACTTATTACAGGTTCTTCTGGACCTAGTATAGGTATATGTAATTGCTGAACAAGAACGTTATATAACCAAAGCGATGATTCTTTTAGCTTTTCATAATCTCTATGCTTGAGTGTGAGCTTTATTAATCTATAAAAGGGTGGATATTTAAAATTCTGTCTTTCATATATCTGCTCATCATACATGGCTTTATAATCATTGTTAACTACTTGTTGAATGGTATTATGGTAAGGATTGTAGGTTTGAATTAGAACAATTCCTTTTTTTTCTTTCCTACCAGCTCTACCAGCTACTTGAGTCATCATTTGAAAAGCTCTTTCGTATGCTCTAAAATTAGGCTGATTCAACATATTATCCGCATTTAAAATACCTACTAAAGTAACATTATCAAAATGAAGTCCTTTAGCTAACATTTGTGTACCAATTAGAATATCAATCTCTTTATTTTTAAAAGCATCAATAATTTTTTCAAAACCATATTTACCTCTTGTAGTATCTTGATCCATTCTACCAATTGATTTAGTTGGAAATAATAATTTTAACTCCATTTCAATCTGTTCAGTACCAAAGCCTTTAGTGGTAATATCAACTGATTGACAGTGATGACAATGAGAAGGATTTGCAATGGAATAACTACAATAATGACAACGCAACTGATTTTTAAATTTATAATATGTCAAACTTACATCGCAATTAGGACAATGCGGTACATGTCCGCAAGTAAGACATTCAACAAATGGAGAATAACCCCTTCTGTTTTGAAATAGAATTACTTGCTCCCCTAAAGATAATTTTTCTGTTATAAGTTCTAACAACTCATCTGAAAAATGACCTTGCATTCTCTTTCTAAAATACTTGTCTTTTAAATCAATTATTTTAATTTCTGGAAGGGCTACATTACCATATCTTTCATGTAATTCCACTAAACCATATTTATTAATCTTTACATTATAATAGGATTCTAAACTTGGAGTTGCACTGCCTAACAAAACTTTAGCTTGATGCAATTTAGCTAATACTATTGCTGTATCTCTTGCATGATATCGCGGGGCAGGATCTTGTTGTTTAAACGTTTGCTCATGCTCTTCATCAATAATCACCAAGCCTAAATTTGAAAAAGGCAAAAATAAAGCACTTCTAACACCAATAACTATTTTGGCTTTTTCAGAATTCTCTAACACATTATTCCATACTTCAATTCTTTCATTGACATTGTATTTTGAATGAAATACAGAAATTTGATTCCCAAAATAAGCTGTTAATCGTTGAACTAATTGGGTTGTTAGAGCAATTTCGGGCAATAAAAATAAAACTTGCTCCTTTCGAACCAGATATTCTTCAATTAACTTAATGTATATCTCCGTTTTACCTGAAGAAGTAACTCCATGGAGCAAAGTGATATCGAACTTTTTGTTTGCTTCTTTAATTTCTGTTAAAGCTCTCTCTTGAGAAATACTTAAATTAAAATTAGCGGCATCATCTTTTTCAAATATAATCCTATCTTGATTTAAATAAAATTCTTCAAAAATTCCTTTGTCAATTAATGACTTCAAAACTGAGGTAGAAGAATTGGAAAATTCAAGTAAGTATTTCACTTTAACATCTCCTTTTTCAATAGCTTTCAATTGAAAATAATTCAATATCAGATTATGCTGCTTTTTAGCTTTAGAAACAAGAAGTAATAATTCTTCTAACCTTTCTTTTTGTAAAAATTCATCTTGAATTTTTACATATTTTATTTTTTTAGGTTTATAGGTTTCTTTTATTTCTTCTTGAATTACTAATGCGCCTTTAGACAACATCCCATTAATAACAGGAAAAACATTTTTTTTATTTAATAATTTTATAATTTCTCCAACAGAAATTGAAGATTGCAATTGTAATGCTTCATAAATTAAATACTCATCATCCTTTAAATCAGAAATAGGAAACGATAAATCATTTTTTTTAGATATTATGGTTTCACTCTCTAACAATAAACCCGAAGGTAAAGCTCCTTTAAAAACTTCACCAAAAGAACACATATAATACTCCGAAACCCATTTCCAATGTTCAATCTGATATAAATTTATTATAGGTGCAATATCTAATATAGTTTCAATTTGTTTAGCTACATAATGTAAAGGAGGATTATTATGCATATTTAAAACTAACGAGGTGTAAATTTTATTCTTACCAAAAGGAACTGCTACACGCATGCCTGTTTGAATGTAATTAAATTCTGCCTCAGAAACTTCATAAGTAAAAGTTTTTTTGAGAGCCAATGGCAAAATAACATCTATAAAATATCGCATAAGCAAATATAAATCAAAACAGAAGAGAAAAAAAAGAGTTTCTATTAAATCCAATAATGGATTATTATTTTAATAAATGGTATAAAAGCAAAAAACCCTTATCGTATAGATAAGGGTTTTCAAAAGAAAGGCGACGACATACTCTCCCACAAGATTGCAGTACCATCTGCTACAATCCTAACCTTTTCTTAACTATTTTTTTATCTTTTTTTCTTCGCACTGATTACAAGATACTTACAAAACAAAAAAAAACAACTTGTATAACTCCTATCACAAAAACAAATGCTTTTTTGAAGAATTCTAGAAAACTATTCTAAACATACTATATATATAAGGTAAAAAGAAAAATAACTCCTAAATAACAAAAAACCTCTAATAGCCCCGATTGTAGTGGCATCCTTTTTATTTTTTTCCCCTAAAAAATAAAAAGATAGAACGAAAAGCGGGAACAGATAGCTTGATACTACTAAACCTCTGCTCCTGAAAATTAATAAAATAGTATACCTATATATATTGTGTTTGTTTTTCTATTGTATTATATTTGCACCTCATTAAATTTTAACAAATGATAAAGATTACTTTACCGGATGGTTCGGTTAAGGAGTTTGCAAACGGTACAACTCCTATGGATGTCGCTTTGAGTATAAGCGAAGGTTTAGCAAGAAATGTAATTTCAGCTGCGTTTAATGGTACAACCGTTGAAACCTCTACTCCACTAACCACCGATGGTTCTCTTGTACTATATACTTGGAATAACGAAGAAGGCAAAAAAGCATTTTGGCATTCCACTTCACACGTTATGGCTCAAGCGCTTGAAGAGTTGTATCCTGGAATAAAATTAACGATTGGTCCAGCAATTGATAATGGATTTTATTATGATGTGGATTTTGGAGATAAAAAAATTACAGATGCTGATTTTAAGAAAATAGAAGATCGTGTTTTAGAAATTTCGAGAGAAAAGCATGAATTTAAAATGCGTTCTGTTTCCAAAGCAGAAGCTCTAGCTATATATAAGGACAATGAATTTAAGACCGAATTGATTGAGAATTTAGAAGATGGGACAATTACCTTTTGTGATCATGCTACTTTTACAGATTTATGTAGAGGTGGCCATATTCCAAATACGGGAATTATTAAAGCTATGAAAATTCTTTCTGTAGCAGGTGCTTATTGGAGAGGAAATGAAAAAAACAAACAATTGACACGTGTATATGGAATTTCATTTCCTAAGCAAAAAGATTTAACGGAATATCTTCAATTATTAGAAGAAGCTAAAAAAAGAGATCACAGAAAACTAGGAAAAGAATTAGAATTATTTCATTTTTCCCAAAAGGTAGGACAAGGCTTGCCTTTATGGTTACCAAAAGGAGCTGCCTTACGTGATCGTTTAGAGCAATTTTTGAAAAAAGCACAAAAAAAAGCGGGTTACGAACAAGTGGTTACTCCACATATTGGTCAAAAAGAATTATATGTCACTTCTGGTCATTATGCTAAATATGGAGCCGATAGTTTTCAACCGATTCATACACCAGCTGAAGGAGAAGAGTTTTTATTAAAACCAATGAATTGTCCGCATCATTGTGAAATTTACAATGCGCGTCCATGGTCTTATAAAGACTTACCAAAACGTTATGCAGAATTTGGAACTGTTTACCGATATGAGCAAAGTGGAGAATTACACGGATTAACTCGTGTAAGAGGATTTACACAAGATGATGCCCATATTTTTTGTACACCAGATCAATTAGATGCTGAGTTTAAAAATGTAATTGATTTAGTACTTTATGTTTTTGGTTCTTTAGGATTTGAAAATTTTACAGCTCAAGTTTCTGTGAGAGATTTAGACAACCCTGACAAGTATATAGGAAGTGTAGAAAACTGGGAGAAGGCAGAAAATGCAATCATTAGTGCTGCAAGAGATAAAGGTTTAAATTATGTAATTGAACCTGGTGAAGCTGCATTTTATGGTCCGAAATTAGACTTTATGGTTAAAGATGCGTTAGGCAGAAGTTGGCAATTAGGTACGATTCAAGTAGATTATAATTTACCTGAACGTTTTGAATTAACATATAAAGGTAGCGATAACGAATTACACCGACCTGTAATGATTCACCGTGCGCCTTTTGGTAGTATGGAACGATTTATTGCAATTTTATTAGAGCATACGGCAGGAAATTTCCCTATTTGGTTGATGCCTGAGCAAGCTATTATCTTGTCTTTGAGTGAGAAATATGAAAAATATGCCGAAAAAGTTTTAAATTTGCTAGAAAATCACGAAATTCGCGCCCTATTAGATAATAGAAACGAAACTATTGGTAAAAAGATTCGTGAAGCAGAAACGCAAAAGTATCCCTTCATGTTAATTGTAGGAGAAGAAGAAGAGAAAAATGGTACAATTTCTGTAAGACGTCATGGAGACGATGGAAAATCTAATACAACTATGACTATTGATGCCTTTGCAGCCTTAGTTACAGAAGAAATAAACAAAACATTAAAACAATTCTAAGTTTAACTTAAATTTTTAAAGCCATAGCAATTAGAAACAACAGAGGTTTCAAACCTCGCGAAGAAAAGAAATCAGCACATCGAATTAACAATTTAATTCGTGTACCAGAAGTACGTTTAGTAGGTGAAAACATCGAACCAGGTATTTACAAAATTAATGAAGCATTACGTCTTGCAGAAGAGCAAGAAGTAGATTTAGTGGAGATTTCTCCAAATGCTGAGCCTCCAGTTTGTAAATTAATGGATTATGGTAAGTTTCTTTATGAACAAAAGAAACGTGAAAAAATGCTTAAAGCGAAATCATCTCAAGTTGTTATTAAAGAGATTCGCTTTGGACCACAAACCGATGAGCATGATTACGAGTTCAAAAAGAAAAATGCCATTAAGTTTTTACAAGATGGAGCCAAATTAAAGGCTTTTGTATTCTTCAAAGGACGTTCAATTATTTATAAGGAACAAGGACAAATTCTTTTACTGCGTTTAGCACAAGAATTAGAAGAGTATGGAAAAGTGGAACAATTACCTGTATTAGAAGGTAAGCGTATGATTATGTATTTAGCTTCAAAGAAAAAGGCAAAATAAAATGTTATTAAATTAATTAGTTATTACATGACTAATTATAAAGATAAAGAGTTAGCTTTGCCAACTCAAAAAAATAATAAGTAAGATAAATTAAATACAGGAAGAAAATGCCTAAAATGAAAACAAAATCTAGTGCTAAGAAACGATTCAAAGTTACTGGTTCTGGAAAAATTAAAAGAAAGCATGCTTTTAAGAGTCACATTTTGACTAAAAAATCTAAAAAGCGTAAATTAGCTTTAACTCATTCTACTTTGGTTCACAAGACAGATGAGAAAAGTATTAAACAACAATTGAATATTATTTAATTCGTTGTTTAGGTTAAAATAAATTAATAACCCTGGAGTGGGCGAATTGAAATTACAATTCAAAAGTGTTAAAAAACCGCCTTACTACAAAAAACATTTAAAATTATGCCAAGAGCAAAAAATAGAGTAGCTAGTAGAGCTAGAAGAAAAAGAATATTAAAACAAGCCAAAGGATTCTTTGGAAGACGTAAAAACGTTTGGACAGTAGCTAAAAACGCGGTAGAAAAAGCAATGGCTTATGCTTACCGTGACAGAAAGCAAAAAAAGAGAAATTTCCGTGCTTTATGGATTATGCGTATCAACGCAGGTGCAAGATTACACGGAATGAGTTATTCTCAATTCATGGGTAAAATCAAAGCTAACAACATCGAATTGAACCGTAAAGTTCTTGCAGATTTAGCGATGAATCACCAAGAAGCTTTTGCAGCTATCGTTAAAAAAATTAAATAATACGTCAAACCAGTTTATCTTACTTATATAGAAATCCCAATCTTTTGATTGGGATTTTTGTTTATATTTGAATAAAAAATGAAAAAGTTACTTTCAATTTTTCTTTTTCTAATACTTTTAATTAGTTGCAAAAAAGAAACTACAACTCCTACTCCTGATAGTTTTACTGAAATCACTATTGATACCATTTCAAACCAAGAAGTTGAAATTACCGTAAGAGATACGGTTCAGCTTAAAATACCTCAAAAACTATTGACACTTATTCAAAATGAATTTGAAGGAAAAAAAATAGAAATACTTCATGTGGCATTTGGAAAATTAGACAATGATACTTTAGAGGATGCAGTAGCTATTATACAAGATCAAACAAGCATGAAACCATCAGAAAGTATCTTAGTCTTTAGAAATAATAGTACAAATTATACTTTGATGGCTCATAATCGCTCTATTATTACAGAAGAATATTATTTTACGAATGCACATACCAATAGTTCTAAAGAAATAAAAATTGACAAACAACATATTAAAATTAATTTGTATTGTTATGGACCGTGTGGTAATACCTTTTTAGACTTTATAGTACGTAATGATGATTTAGTACTACATCATTTTTCCACTTATGATGCAGGTGCTGGAGCGCAAATTGAAAGAGAATATCTAGTAGATAATGATCTTGTGAAAATTAGAATAAACAACACCATGACTGAAGAAATGGATGTTACCGAAGAAAAATTTCCATTTACCTATAGTAAAGGGATTCGTTTTATCGATTTAAATACAAAAGATCTTTTCAAAGAATTAGGTTCCTTAGAATCTAAAATTATACTTTAAATTATTTACAATTTACCATTGGAAACAAAAAAACAATTACATCCTAGAAACAAACATAATAAAGGTTATGTTTTTGAGGAACTAATAGCCACATATCCTAAATTAAAAGATTATGTTTTTATCAATGCGTATGGAAAGGAAACAATTGACTTTTCGCTTCCTGATGCTGTCAAAGCTTTAAATAAAAGTCTTTTATTAACGTATTATAAGGTTCATTTTTGGGATTTCCCAAAAACAAATCTTTGTCCGCCCATTCCTGGCAGAGCAGATTATATTCATTATTTAGCAGATTTACTAGCAACATCCTATAAAGGAAAAATACCAACTGGCAGAAATATTAAAGGTCTAGATATTGGTGTAGGTGCCAATTGCATTTATCCTATCATAGGAAATTCAGAATACGGCTGGCAATTTGTAGGAACAGAAACCGATGTTCCTTCATTAAAATCGTGTGCTCAAATTGTTGAAAAAAATGAGTCTTTACAGAAGGATGTTATATTAAGAATACAATCCAACAAAAGAAATATTTTTAAAAATAGCATATTAGAAAATGATCGATTTGATTTTGTAATTTGCAACCCTCCTTTTCATAATTCGAGAGAAGAAGCAACTAAAGGTACTCGAAGAAAACTAAGAAATCTTGGCAAAGCCAAAGAAGGCAAACCGGTCTTAAATTTTAGTGGTCAAAATAATGAATTATGGACAGAAGGTGGCGAACTTGCATTTGTTACCAATATGATTTATGAAAGTGCTCATTTTAAGAAACAATGTCTTTGGTTTACTTCTTTGGTTTCAAAAAAAGAAAATCTAAAGCCTTTTTACAATCATTTGAAAAAAGTAAATGCTCTCGAAGTTAAGACTATTGAAATGGAACAAGGAAATAAAATAAGTCGTTTTATTGCTTGGACATTTTTAACTGAAGAACAAAGAGAAAATTGGGCGATTATTCTTTGGGAATAAAAAAAGGCTTCTAATAATTGAAACCTGTTTTGAAAAACTTTCCTCTTACTTTTTTTACTACTTTTTGAGTGGTTGCTCCTTCTTCAGAAGCTATTGCAAAACATATACTCCTGTTTTTAAATTAGAAATGTTCCAGTATTAGTAATTTCAGATAATTTACTGTTCATCATTTCTCTACCATTCATATTATAAACTTGTAATGAAACATTAGGTTTTTTGTTTTTTCTTTCTTGCAGCAGGAAACAATACATTATTTAAAATCAGTCGGTATCCTGGTGAAGTAGGGTGCAAGTCTAAAACTGTTGGAGCATCTCCCACATGATGTTGATAGTCTTCAGGGTCATGTCCTCCATAAAAAGTAAACATTCCCTTTCCTTTTGTTCCATGGATGTATCTAGCTTCTCCATTAATCTTACATTCACCTAGTACTAAAACATTGGCTTTAACCGTATGCTCAGCAAAAGCAGTTGTTTGTCCCATAAAACCTTTTACAAGTTGGGTATGATTTTGACAAAGCATTGTTGGAATAGGATCCCATTTTGCTGAAAAATCCATCAAAGTAAAATAATCTTTTTCAAAAGGGACTTTTCTATTATTATTATTTCTGTCTTTAGAAGTGTCAATATCTGAAAACTCATATATTGTTGGTTGTCTTTCCAATATAAAATCTTTAAATGCAAAAGCATTATTGTAATCAATTTTGGCTTGATAATTAGATGTACTGGCATCTCCGTCAAACATTGGTTCGCAAATATCAACACCTTCAGCAGCAAGAGCAATATCAAAAGTTTCAGTTGCAGAACACATCGCAAACATGAATCCTCCACCTATAACATAGTCGCGAATTTTAATAGCAACAGCTAACTTTTCTTCTGACACTTTGCTGTAACCCATTTTTTTAGCTAAATCTTCCGCTTGTTTTTTTTGTTCGATATACCAAGGTGCATTACGATACATTCCAAAAAACTTCCCATATTGCCCTGTGAAATCTTCATGATGTAGATGTAACCAGTCATACAAAACCAGTTGATCTGTTAGCACCTCTTCATCATAAATTTCTGTATAAGGTATTTCAGCATAAGTTAAGACCATAGTTACTGCATCATCCCATGGTTGTTTCCCTTTTGGTGTGTATACAGCAATTTTAGGTGCTTTTTCTAAAACTACCGTTTCCATATTTTGAGAAGGACTACTAATTTCTTCTAAGATAGCATTTGCGGCAGCATCTGATAGTATTTCAAATGTAACTCCTCTTATTTGACATTCTCTTCTAATTGAAGTATCATCTGGTAATAAAAAAGAACCACCACGATAATTTAATAACCAACTGGCTTTATAATTTTTATCCAATGCCCAGTAGGTTATACCATAAGCTTTAAGGTGATTTTGCTGACCTTCTGCTTCCATAGGTATTAATATAAATGAAGCCTTTGTAGAAAAAGACAACAATAAAAATAGTAAGCAAAAATATTTTTTCAATTTAAAATAGTTTTTTCAAAGATACTAAATACTATTTGTAAAGAGGTTAAAAGTATGATAAAACACTATAAAGCAAATCAAAATTAGAGGGTAATACCGTTTCTAAATTTTATTGGTTATATTTTTAAGAGTAACGATTTTATTTTGGATAGCATAGACTACTAAACCAGCAATATTTTTAGATTCTGTCTTTAACAAAAGGTTATTTCTATGTCCATCAACTGTTCTCGGACTAATAAATAATTTTTCAGCAATTTCATTCGTACTTAATTGTTCACAAATTAATTCCAGAACCTCTTTCTCTCGAGTAGTTAAATATTCTTCATCGAAGGTGCTTTTTGTCTTCTTGGTACCAAAAATAAGTCCTTCATGAATAATATTCATAATTAAATCATTGTAATAAAAACCTTTAGAAGCTACTTCATTAATTGTAAAGACCATTTCTTTGGGAGAAGCATTTTTGATTAAATAAGAAGAAGCTCCTTCTTGAATCATATTAATAATAAATGGCTTTGTGTCGTAACTTGTTAAAGCAATAATTTTGACACCTGGAAATTTTTTATGAATCTTCTTAGTGGCTTCTACTCCATTTAACATGGGCATTTTCAAATCCATAAGAATAATATCGGGTAAATTATCTTGGTTTTCATTCAAATAGGTAACCAATTCTTCCCCATTTGAAGCTTCAAAAACAATTTCAATATTTTTTTCACGTTCCAACATAAATAGAATTCCTTTTCTAAAAAGAAGTTCATCATCTGTTAGAATAATTTTTATAGTTTTCATTTGCAGATAGATTTTAAATTTAGCTTTGTTAAAAGTATGTTTCTTAACAAAATTTGATTTTTAAAAGTTTAAATGTATTTGTACTCCTTGGTCAATAGCACTATTCATTTTAAAATTTCCATTTAAAAATTCTACTCTACTTTCGATGTTCTTCATTCCTAATCCTTTTTTAACGGTACTATTTTCTAAATCAAACCCCTTACCGTTATCTGTATATTTTAAAATTCTTTTATTTTTCTTTTTTTCCAATACAATATCAATTTTTGAAGCATGACCATGTTTAATGGAATTATTTACAAGTTCTTGAATAATTCTAAAAAGGTGCAAATGATTTTTGGTTTCAATTTCATTAAATATTTCTTGTTGGTATTCGTTTTTATAATTGATGATCAATTCTTTCGATTTTGTATAATTACAACAAAGTTCTTCGATAGCAACATGAATTCCAAATTCTTCAAATATAGGAGGCAATAAATCATGTGAAATTCTCCTTGTACTTTCTAATACTTTAGCTGAAACCTCAATTATATTAGAAGTTATTTCATGTATCTCTATTTCTGATAAACTAGGCGCTGTTAAAAAATGGCTATTTAAAGAAATAATATTAATTTTTGAACTAATATCGTCATGCAAATCTCTTGCTATTCTTTTTCTTTCTTTTTCTTGAGTAAGTATAGCCGCATTAAGCATTTCCTTTTGATACGTAATCTCTAAATCTTTTTTTTCAATTTCTTTTTGAATAATTTTTTTTCTTGAATAATAGAAAAAAACTAAAATGGAAACCGTTAACAAAATGAAAGCGATAAAAGTATAAACTATTGCCAAGACTAGTTCTCTATCATTTATCATAATTTGATTTTTCTTTATTTAAAAAAATTTCTCTCCATTCTAATAATATAAAAAACTGATACACAATGTATAAAAGTGAATTTAATATCCATACAATTTTGCTAGGAGCCAAATCCAATCTTGTAATTAAATTACCAGAAATAAACAGTACTGTACTACCAAACAAATATAGTAGTATTCCAGTGTTTAAATAATAATATTTCCTCTTTTCATTTAAAATATTATAAAAATGAAACATCGAAAAAATGATAATTAAAAAAGAAGTAATAAAAATTTCGAATAAATTAAATTTGACTAGTAAATCATGATTAAAATAATATTGAACAGTCAGTGAAATTAAACAAATAGGTACCGAAATTTTAATTACTTTTCTTTGAAAAGTATTATTAATGATTTCTAAATAGAAAATACTTAAAAATATGAATTGAAGAATAAAATAATAATGAGATAAATAAAGATTATTTATAGATTGACTTCTTAAATAAACGGATGTAATTTGTATAATTAAAATACATAATAAATACAAAGTAAATACAAGGATTGCTCTAGATATTTTCTTCATTTTTATAAAAAATAAAATAAAGTTAATACCTAGAAGCAAATTCCCTATATGTATTAATAAATCTAACAAAATTATTTTGCAGAATTAATAAATGGAGCAGTTGTATTACATGTATTTGGACATGGGCTTGTAAAATCATAAATATAATAACCATTTTCGTAGTCAATCATATCATTTTGATTACTATCAACTCCTACAACCATCATATGAGGTTCTAAAGTTCCATCCGTTTTTTGTTCAAGACCTAAATAGCCTCTAATGTGATAGGTTTTATCATCACTAATAATTCCTTGTACATCTTCTGCTGGAATTAAAAAAGCTTTTAATGCATTCTTAGATAAGAAACTTGCCCCTTGATTGTTCCAGTTAGAAGCCCATTCTTGAGCGGTTTCTAATGTAATCACGTCTTGTGGTAACTCATTTGCCATAATAAAAAATTTTAAGTTATTTGTTTAAAGACAAATTTAGAATTAAAAAGTTATAAATAATTACCTAAATCACAAAACAGGTATTTTTACGGGTATAGGGTTTACAAGAATGCTATAATTTAGCAAAGTGTTAAGAAAATGAATTTTTGTAAGTATAAACCTATTCAAATTTTGATTACTTTAGTAAAAATATTATTAACTATTAAATTTTTACAATTATGTCAACAGAACCTTTTATTGGAGAAATCAAAATTTTCGGATTTAATTTTGCACCTCAGAGTTATCAATTATGCATGGGTCAAATCTTGTCAATCGCTCAAAACACTGCTTTGTTTTCTTTAATGGGAACTACTTATGGAGGTAACGGGCAAACCACTTTCGCTTTACCCGATTTAAGAGGAAGAATGCCAATTGGTCAAGGCCAAGGACCTGGTTTACCAAATTATACTATGGGGCAATTATCCGGAACAACGAATGTGACGCTTTTAACATCAAATATTCCAGCACACGTGCATACTTTAAATTCTATGCAAGTAAAAATTAAAGCAGCCACTAATTTAGCTGAAGAACAAAATCCTAATGGAAATTTTCCAGCAGTAACAGCAATAGATTCTTATAGTCCAGTTTCCACAGCAAATGTGTTCATGGGTGGAACACAAGTATCAGGAACAACAGATATAACTGGTTCTAATATTCCAGTAAATATTCAAAATCCATACTTAACTATTAATTATTCTATTGCTATATACGGAATTTTCCCTAGCAGGAATTAATTCAATTGAGTATAACTTTAAAATATAAATATTATGTCTACAGAACCTTTCATAGGAGAAATTAAAATTTTTGGATTTTATTTTGCACCTAGAGGATACATGCTTTGCGCTGGTCAAATCCTTTCAATCGCTCAAAACACAGCTTTATTTTCATTAATTGGTACAACCTATGGAGGTAATGGACAAACCACTTTTGCTCTTCCAGATTTACAAGGTAGAATGCCTATTGGACAAGGACAAGGGCCTGGTCTACCTGATTATTCAATTGGTGAAAGGAGCGGACATAATACAGTGACTCTTATATCATCTAATCTTCCTGCTCACATGCATACTTTAACCAATGTAAATGTTAAAATTCAAGCAAGTTCAGGATTAGGTGAAGAACAATCTCCAAGCGGAAATTATCCTGCAGTAACTGGATCAGATTCTTACAGCCCAGTTGCTTCTCCAAATATTTTTATGGGAGGAACACAAGTATCTGGCACAACGGATATAACTGGTTCTAATATTCCTTTTAGTATCATGAATCCTTATTTAACGATAAATTATTCAATTGCAACCGTAGGAATTTTTCCAAGTAGAAACTAAATCAAATATAAATTTTAAAAAATAAAGGAAACATTATTAAGATTATGATGTTTCCTTTATAAATATAAGAACAAAATGCAAAAAATTGGAATCCTTTTACCAAGATCAACTTACTATCAAACCATTAGCTTTGATATTTTTCAAGGTCTTCAATCGGGTTTAGAAAATTTAGAAAAAAAAGAATATCAAATTATTACTGAAAATATTGGTTTTGGAGCAGATAAGCAACAATGCTATCGTGCTGCAGAAAAACTATTATTAGAAGAAAATGTTAGCTTAGTTGTAGCTTACATTGGTCATCGAACTGCAGAGCTATTAAGGCCATTATTTTTAGCCGCAAATAAAATATTAATAGTACTTGATGCAGGTGCCAACTTACCCCTTGAATGGCCAACTTGTCCTAATATCATTTACCACTCCTTACACAATTCTCTAGGTGCTCGATTATCAGCACAAAAAGCCATCAGAGAGGGATATAATCAAGGTGCGTTAATTACAGGATATTATGATGGCGGTTATCTACACACCTATAGTATTAGTAAAAGTTTCGAAGATAGTAATGGAAAAATCGTTTTTAATCATGCAACGGGTTATAGAGAAGATGATTTTAACATGGATCCATTGGCTACACATTTAGATCAATTTCCAAATACAACCCTATTATCCATCTTTAGCGGAGATTTTGTACAATGGTATTTTGCCGAAATTAATAAAAAATTTAAAAATAAGAATTTACCAATTTATTTAACTCCATTTGGAATGGAAGAAACCATGCTCGAAAAAGCAGAATTTGCAAGTGAACACATCAAAGGAATTACGGCTTGGTCAAAAAAAATTAAAAATTCGCATAACCAACATTTCATTGAAGCTTTAGAAGCAAAAGGTAAAACACCAAATTTATTTTCTCTTATCAGTTGGGAAAGCGCAGCGATAGTCGAAAAAATAATTTCTTTATTAGATATTCATAAGGCGAACTTAAACGAAATTTCTTCCGCTTTAAAAGATTTTGAATTTAAAACTCCAAGAGGGATAATTTCCTTTGATCAAAAAACAAACACAACTTTAAGTCCTTTATTTGAAGCCAAAGTAGTTGACAAAAACGGCTATTGTGATATTGAAATAGAAAAAGAAATTACAAATTACAAAGAAGAATTTGAGAAATTAGCCTCTTTCCAATTAGAAAACATAAACTCGGCTTGGTACAATAGTTATACTTGTATATAATATGGAAAATAATGTAAAAATAGTATTGTTATGTGGTGGGAGATTTGCTTTTCCAGCTTTACAATTATTAGCTTTTGAAAAATTTCTACATGGAGTAGCTATTGGAAAAGCTTCTGAAAATATAGTTGATGCATTAGAAAATGAATGTGCTAATAATCAAATAAAATTCAAGCATTTTCCAAACAAAGCTAAAATAGGGCAAATGAAAGATTGGATACATGAAATTAAGCCAGATTTTATTTTTTCCATATCCTTTCCATTTTTAATTCCAGAAGATGTTTTAGCATACGGAACTGAAAAATTCATCAATTTCCATCCAGGTCCATTACCTCAATATAGAGGGGTTATGCCTATTTTTGAAGTCCTAAAAAATCAAGAAAGTCATACTGCTATATGCGCTCATTTCATGAACGCAAATTTTGATGAAGGTGATATTATTTTTAATGATCCTATTCTCATTAACGAGAATGAAACCTATGGTAGTTTAACTGTTAAATTAAGTAATAGGGTTGGGCAAGTAGCTCTTAATATGGCAAATATGCTTCAATTTGCTAATTCAATTCCTCGGATTGTTCAAGATGAAGATGTTGCTTATTATTATGAAAAACCAACTTTATCTGACACTTATATCAACTGGAAAAGAATGGATGCTGCGGAAATAGTTGCTTTAATAAATGCATGCAATCCATGGAATACGGGCGCAGACACCACTTTTATTGGAAATCCAGCAAAATTAATAGATGCTAGAATTATCAATAAATCATCTAATCAAAATCGACCAGGAACAATAATTGAAATTTTAGATGAAAATGAAATTTGTATTGCCACAGTAGATAATAAACAAATTGCGGTTACAATATTACAAACACAAGAAGGCATACAAACTGTAAAACAATTACATAGAAAATTAAATCTGATGAATTTAGCATTTAATTAAACACTATATTTGTATAAAAATTAACACAAAAATGACTAATATGAAACAAAAAATTACTTTACTCTTATTTATGATTTCTTTTCTATCTTGGGAAGGAAATGCACAAACTCAGTTTTGGAGCGATACATTTGAAGATGTAGGTGCCCCTAGCAGTGGTACTCGTACACCTGAAAATGATGGCGGTGGAGTTTTTTCAACACCTTACCCATCTTATTTTGCAAGAGTGACTAATAGTGATATTGACCTTTTCTTTGGAAGTTATTCAGGTCAAGAAGGTAGTAAATTCTGGGCAGCAGAAGATAATGACGGAGCTTTTGGGTCAGGTAATGAAGAACAACAAATTGATTTCACAAATATTAATATTTCAGGAAAAACAGGCTTGTCATTTAAAGGTTTATTTGCAGCAAATAATCAAAATGCAGCTTTTGAATCACTTGCATTTGGATTTACTCATTCCGATTATATTATTGTTGAATACCAAATCGATGGTGGTCCTTATGTACCATTGATTCGGTTTTTTGCTAACAACAGTGTAGGTACAGGAGTAAATAATAAATCACTTGCTGAAGAGCTAAGTGGAGATGAAATCGGAGAAGGAACAATCCTTACTACTTCATTTGGAGAATTTACAAAAACAATTCCTGCAACAGGAACAATTCTTAACCTTAGAATTCGAGTATTTACTAATGGTGGTAGTGAAGAAATTGCATTTGATAATTTTCGTTTATTTGAAGCTCCAGTATGTACTAATCCAACTGTACCAACTTTAGCAGCATCTGCGAATCCAGTATGTAATAGTGCTTCTACTACTTTAAATATTACAGGTACTTTAAATGATGCTACACAATGGGCAATATATACTGGTTCTTGCGGCGGAAGTTTAGTTGGAACTACTGCTACTTCTACTTTTGTGGTTACTCCAACAGGACCAAGTACAACCTATTATGTTAGAGGTGAAGGTGGTTGTGTAACCCCTGGAAGTTGTGGATCTATAACTATTAATGTTAGCACAGTATCTCTTACACCTTCTTCACAAACAAATGTTGCTTGTAATGGTGGTGCTAATGGTGCGGCATCGGTAAACGTTGCAACTGGTGGTGTGGGACCTTATACATATAATTGGACACCAGGTAACCCGACGGGTGATGGAACCACTTCTGTAACAGGATTAACAGCTGGAACTTGGACATGTACCGTAACGGATGCAAACGGCTGTACAGCTTCACAGAACTTTACAATTACACAACCTACAGCTTTATCATTAACTCCAGCTTCTCAAACGAATGTTGCTTGTAATGGTGGTGCTAATGGTGCGGCAGCTGTAAATGCTGCAACTGGTGGTGCTGGTGGTTATACTTATAATTGGACGCCTGGTAATCCTATTGGTGACGGGACAACTTCTGTTACAGGTTTAACGGCAGGAACTTGGACATGTACCGTAACGGACGCTAACGGTTGTACCACTTCTCAAAACTTTACAATTACGCAACCAACAGCTTTATCATTAACTCCAGCTTCACAAACGAATGTTGCTTGTAATGGCGGTGCTAATGGTGCGGCAGCTGTAAATGTTGCAACTGGTGGTGCTGGTGGTTATACTTATAATTGGACACCTGGTAATCCTATTGGTGACGGGACAACTTCAGTAACAGGATTGACAGCTGGAACTTGGACCTGTACCGTTACTGACGCTAATGGATGTACTGCTTCACAAAACTTTACAATTACGCAACCTACTGCTTTATCGTTAACTCCTTCTTCTCAAACGAATGTAGCATGTAACGGAGGTGCTAATGGTGCAGCAGCTGTGAATACTGCAACTGGCGGTGCTGGTGGATATACTTATAATTGGACTCCAGGTAACCCAACGGGTGACGGCACTCCTTCTGTAACCGGATTAACTGCTGGAACTTGGACGTGTACCGTAACAGATGCAAATGCTTGTACTACTTCGGTAAACTTTACAATTACGCAACCAACTGCTTTATCATTAACTCCTTCTTCTCAAACGAATGTAGCATGTAACGGAGGTGCTAACGGTGCTGCAGCTGTGAATACTGCAACTGGCGGTGCTGGTGGATATACTTATAATTGGACGCCTGGTAACCCAACAGGTGATGGGACTCCTTCTGTAACAGGATTAACAGCAGGTACTTGGACGTGTACCGTAACGGACGCTAACGGTTGTACCACTTCTCAAAACTTTACAATTACACAACCAACAGCTTTATCATTAACTCCAGCTTCACAAACGAATGTTGCTTGTAATGGCGGTGCTAATGGTGCGGCAGCTGTAAATGTTGCAACTGGTGGTGCTGGTGGTTATACTTATAATTGGACACCTGGTAATCCTATTGGTGACGGGACAACTTCAGTAACAGGATTGACAGCTGGAACTTGGACGTGTACCGTAACGGACGCTAACGGTTGTACCACTTCTCAAAACTTTACAATTACGCAACCAACAGCAATTGACAATACAATTTCTGAAAACACAACAGGAATTCTAACAGCAAATGCTACAGATGCTGGTATGACATACCAATGGTATGAATGTCCAAATACACTATTAAATGGTGAAACCAATCAAGATTTTATACCTTCAAGCCTTGGAGATTATAAAGTTGTAATCACTTTCAATGGATGTACAGTAGAATCTGCTTGTTATACTGTTACAGCTTTAGACACTAAAGCATTTGAAAATGAAACTCAGTTTACGATTTATCCAAACCCAACAAACGGATTGGTAATTATTAAAACCAATACAAGTGGTGAATTTGTTATTGTAAACCAATTAGGTCAAACCATGAAAACATTCAATCTAAATTTAAATATTGAAAACATTATCAATGTAGAGAATTTAGCAGATGGCATCTATTTTATCAAAGGTTTATCGAGCAATCAAATTAAGGCTCAGAGACTTATAATTAAAAAATAATGATTACTTTTAACTTATGAAAATTTAAAAAGCGGTTGTTACGAATTTTCGTAGCAACCCTTTTTTTATTTTTTTTAGTATTACTGCATTAATAACCAATTCAAACATTATGGAAAGAAGAAATTTTGTTAAGAAAATGAGTGCCTTTACAACTGGGTCACTTTTATTATCTGGATCTAATTTATATTCATTTGAAAAAGAAAATGAAGTAGAACGTAATTCCATAGACTTGTCTCCTTTAATTTTTAATGATAGTGAAATCATTTTAAAAGGAAACTTTATAGATGTTGAAACTTTAGAAACGATTCAAGGGGTTTCTATGAAAACTAAAGTAAATAAAAACCGATTGTTCTCATTTAAAGAAACTATAGAATCAAAAAACGGTTCTTATGAAATTAAGACTGGTTTTTCAACTGTAGATAAAAAAGTAATTGAAAAAGTGACTGTTGAAATAACTGCTGAAGGTTACCAAACACTTTCAACTCAATTATACTTATCTCGATTAGGTTGCAATATACATTGTTCAATTTGGGACTATAATCCAAATTTAAAAATTGAGGATACTCCCAAAAACAGCTTACATGGTAATTATACAGTATCTAATTTCAATTTTCAACTAAAGAGAAATTAAAGGAAAAAGAATAAAAAAGAGGTTTCAAAATGGAAACCTCTTTTTTTATATAGCATATTCTTTTCTATTCTCCTTTTCTCATTAAAAAGGAACATCAGAATCATCATCATCGGAATTAAAACTACTTCCAAAAGCATCATTTGGTGATGGAAGATTAGGAGTTGCAAATGGATTTTGATCATCCAAATTCATTTTAGAAGGCAATTCGTCAAAAGGCGAACTGAAATCATCAAGATTGTCAAATTTACCCAAATTCCCCACAAATTTCAATCGGATATTATCCAATCCTCCATTTCTGTGCTTAGCTACAATAAATTCAGCCTGACCTTGAGTTGGAGTTCGTTCTTCATCATCCCACTCATCAATTTTATAATATTCTGGTCGATAAATGAATGATACTATATCCGCATCTTGCTCGATAGCTCCGGATTCTCTTAAATCAGAAAGTAAGGGTCTTTTACTTGAACCACGTGTTTCAACTGCACGAGATAACTGAGATAAAGCAATGACTGGAACATTTAATTCTTTTGCTAAAGCTTTTAAGTTTCTAGAAATAGTAGAAATTTCTTGCTCCCGATTTCCTCCTCCTTTTCCATTTCCTCCAGCAGTCATCAATTGAAGGTAATCAATAACTATCATTTTAATACCGTACTGAGAAGCCAAACGTCTGGCTTTGGCACGTAAATCAAAAATAGATAATGAAGGTGTGTCATCTATATACAAAGGTGCCTTTTCTAAATCTTTTACTTTTATAGATAATTGTTCCCATTCATGTTTTTCTAATTTACCAGTTCTTAATTTTTCAGAAGACAATCCGGTTTCAGAAGAAATCAAACGAGTAATCAACTGCACAGAAGACATTTCTAAAGAAAAAAATGCAACTGGCGCACCATAATCGATAGCCATATTTCGAGCCATAGATAGTGTAAAAGCGGTTTTACCCATACCAGGACGAGCTGCAACAATAATTAAATCGGAAGGTTGCCATCCTGAAGTTAATTTATCTAAGTCATGAAAACCAGTAGGCACACCACTAAGACCTTCTTTGCCTGCAATTTCTTCAATTCTTTTTTTGGCTTGAATAACCAAACTTTGAGCCGTTTCTGAACTCCTTTTGATGTTTCCTTGTGTTACTTCATATAATTTAGATTCTGCTTTATCCAACAAGTCGAATACATCTGTAGTTTCATCATAAGACTCTTCAATAATTTCACTTGAAATTTTGATCAAACTTCTTTGAATAAATTTCTGCAAAATAATTCTCGAATGAAATTCAATGTGAGCAGAAGAAGATATTTTTTGAGTTAGTTGAATTAAATAAAAATCCCCTCCAGCCAATTCCAATTTACCATTTTTCTTTAACTGTGCGGATACAGTTAATAAATCAATAGGCTGAGTATCATTAAATAATTCTACAATAGCTTCAAAAATATGTTTATGTGATTCTTTGTAAAAGGCATCGGGTTGCAAAATATCAATTACCTCATCAACTCCTTTCTTATCAATCATCATAGCACCTATTACAGCCTCTTCTAAATCAACAGCTTGAGGAGGAAGTTTCCCTTTCTCCAAGTTGATTATCGTGGTTTTATCCACTTTTAATGGGCTACTCTTTCTGATATTTTCCATAGCGCGAAGTTAACCAAAATTTAATTATTTCAATTTCTATTTGTTAATAGTCTAGTGTTAAAAACCTGTTCATAACCTTGTTATTTTTGTTTATAACACAAAAAAAATCCGAAACCCTTAAGCTTCGGACTTAAAATTTCAATTGGAAATGAATTATTCTTTAAATTCTCCCATTTTGCTATATTTATCCATACGCTGCATAATCAAATCTTCTGTTGATAACTCTTTCAATTCATTATACGCTTTTGTAATATATTTTTCTACTGTTTTAAAAGTAGTTTCTCTATCATGATGAGCTCCTCCTAGAGGTTCTGGAATAATATCATCAATCAATTTTTGTTTTTTCATATCAGTTGCCGTCAACTTCAAAGCTTCTGCAGCTTGCTCTTTATACTCCCAACTTCTCCATAAGATAGACGAACAAGATTCTGGAGAAATTACAGAATACCATGTATTTTCAAGCATAAATACTTTGTCTCCTACACCAATCCCTAAAGCACCACCTGAAGCACCTTCACCTACAATAACTGTAATAATTGGTACTTTAAGACGAATCATTTCTAAAATGTTTCTAGCAATAGCCTCACCTTGACCTCTTTCTTCAGCTTCTAATCCTGGATAAGCACCTGGAGTGTCTACTAAAGTAACTACAGGTATTCCAAATTTTTCAGCCATCTTCATCAGTCGCAATGCTTTTCGATAGCCTTCTGGATTTGCCATTCCAAAATTACGATATTGACGTGTTTTAGTATTATATCCTTTTTGTTGGCCAATAATCATATACGATTGACCATTAATTTTTCCTAAACCACCAACCATTGCTTTATCATCTTTAAAAGCACGGTCTCCGAAAAGCTCTAAGAAGGTATCACCACATAATGCCTTAATATGATCCATAGTATACGGACGATTAGGGTGTCTTGACATTTGAACACGTTGCCATGCTGTCAAATTTTTATATATATTCTTCTTAGTTTCTTCTAATTTTTTTTCAATCTGCTTGCATGTTTGCGTAACATCAACTTCAGATTCTTGACCTATGATAACACATTTATCTAACTGGTCTTCAAGTTCTTTGATAGGTAATTCAAAATCTAAATATTCCATTGGACTAAATTTTGGGTTTCGTTTGTCTTTACAAAGATAAAATATTCAAATTAATTAACGTTGTATTGACGTTGATTTAGTTTTCTTTTTTTATAATTTTTAACAACACCATTAGCAATAACTGTTGCCAAAATAATAGAGGCGCCTACATAAAACATAGAATTCATATGTTCGGAATCACTAAATATAAGTAACGCTAAAATTATACCATAAATCGGCTCTAAGTTAATGGTCAACATAACCGTAAAAGGACTTATGACTTTCATTACTTTAACAGAAGCCGAAAAAGCATAAGCAGTACATATTGATGAAAGTACCAGTAACCAAATTAAATCTTTAGTAGATAAAGAAAAAAATGCGGTATCAAACTTTTGAGTAAACAACATAATACAGCTCAAAAATAATACTCCAACACCTAATTCATAAAAAGAAATAATATTAGCATCATATTCTTTTGCATATTTACCATTAATTACTGAAAAAAGTGCTGATAAAAAAGCGGATGTTACAGCAAGATATATACCTGTTTTATATTGCGTTTCAACTTCAAAAATAATACTCAAACCTATTACTGTTATGATTCCAAATAAGACTTCATAACCCACCACCTTTCTTTTATATAAAATAGGTTCGATTAGAGAAGCAAAGAATGCTCCTGTAGATAAACAGGCTAAAGTGATCGAAATATTAGATACTTTTATAGCTTCATAAAAAGTAAACCAATGGGCCGCAATTATTATTCCTGACACTGCAAATCCTATAAAAGTTTTTAGAGGAACCTTTAAAGCTTGCTTTTTAAATACGATAAATAGTATTATAAAAATTGTCGCAAAAAACATACGATACCACACTAAATCTAAAGCTTTTAGAGAGATTAACTTTCCCAATATAGCCGTAAATCCCCAAATAAATACAATTAAATGAAGATGTAAGTAATTTTTTAAATAGTTACCTTTTTGCATTGCGTAATAAATAAAAGGCTAATGTACCAAATACTATATTCGGTATCCAAACCGCTAATAATGGAGAAAAATCAGAATTTTCAGCTATTGTACCAAAAACTTTATCAAAAAATATAAATGTAAATGCAATTACTATTCCAATAGCTAAATTAACACCCATTCCTCCTCTTCTTTTCATTGAAGATACGGCTACAGCAATAATCGTTAAAATAAAGGCAGAAACAGGCAAACTGTACTTTTTATATAAAACTACTAAATACGCATTAATCCTAGTATTCCCTTTTTCTTTCTCTTTATTTATAAAAGTATAGAGCTCACCAATTGTCATCGTTTCTGCAATGTAAAACACGGGCGTTAATTCGTCAGGTTCAAAGCTAAATTGCACCTCTTTTTTATCTAAAGCTTCTAATTTGTCATTATTTTGACCAACCGTTCGCTTTAAATAATTAAAAAGTGAATATTTTTTAGTCTTTTCATCATATTTAATACGATTAGATGTAATTTTTTCTATGAGCTTATTCCCTTTAAATTTTTCATATGTAAAATTAAATCCTGTTTTAGACAAAAAATTATAATTACTAATATAAATATATTCTCCATCACCAATTTGTCTAAATATATCTTGGGTTTCCATTGTTTTATAACTATTTCCCCTCAAATAAGTATTTCTAAAATCTAAAAAACCTTTACTAGCTTTAGGAACTAAGAAAAATCCCATTAATAAAGCGAAAATACAAACAATGGTTGCTCCCATTAGAAAAGGACGCAAAAAACGCTGAAAAGAGATGCCAGAACTTAAAATGGCAATAATTTCAGTATTATTCGCCAACTTAGAAGTGAACCAAATAACCGATAAAAAAAGAAAAATTGGAAATAATAAATTAGCAAAATAAACTATAAAATCCCCATAATAGACAACAATTTCATTAAAAGGAGCTTTCCTTTCAATCATTCTGTTTACTTTTTCTGAAACATCAATAACAATCCCAATTGGAATGAATAAAAGTAACATTACAGAAAATGTAACCAAATAACGTTTTAAAATATATTTGTCTATTAATTTCATTTTGTAATTTGCTTTATAATCGTTGACTCATTTGAATAACCATCTTATCTTTCCATTCTCTAAAAGTACCCGCAAGAATTTGTCTTCTCGCTTCACGAACTAACCACATATAGAACCCTAAATTATGAATGGTTGCAATTTGCTTTCCTAAAAATTCATTAGCAGCAAATAAGTGTCTTAAATAGGCTTTTGAATATTCTAAATCTACCCAAGTATGTCCCATTTCATCAATGGGTGAAAAATCAGCCTCCCATTTTTTATTTTTAATATTGATGGAACCGTTTGCCGTAAATAACATTCCATTTCTAGCGTTTCTGGTTGGCATTACACAATCGAACATATCGATTCCTAAGGCTATATTTTCTAGAATATTTATGGGTGTACCAACTCCCATTAAATACCTTGGTTTCTCTTCAGGTAAAATTGCAGTAACAACTTCAGTCATGGCATACATCTCTTCAGCTGGTTCTCCTACAGATAATCCTCCAATAGCATTTCCTTGTGCACCAGCATTCGCTATATATTCAGCAGATTGTTCTCGCAAGTCTTTATATGTGCTTCCTTGAACTATTGGAAAAAAAGTTTGTTCATACCCATATTTAAAAGGCAACTTATCTAAATGAGTAATACATCTGTCTAACCAACGATGCGTCATGTGCATCGAACGTTTCGCATATCGGTAATCACAGGGGTATGGTGTACATTCGTCAAAAGCCATAATAATATCTGCTCCAATAGTACGTTGAATTTCCATTACATTTTCAGGAGAAAAGAAATGATAGGAACCATCAATATGAGATTTAAATTTCACACCTTCTTCTTTAATTTTCCTATTCGAAGACAGTGAATATACTTGATAACCACCTGAATCGGTTAAAATATTTCTATCCCAATTCATAAACTTATGCAAACCTCCAGCTTTTTCTAAAATATCTGTTTGTGGTCGTAAATATAAATGATAGGTATTCCCTAAAATAATATCTGGATTAATATCGTTTTTTAATTCTCTTTGGTGCACCCCTTTCACCGATGCTACTGTTCCAACTGGCATAAAAATAGGTGTCTCAATAACACCATGATCAGTTGTAATTTTTCCAGCTCTTGCTTTACTTTTTGGGTCTTTACTTAATAATTCAAACTTCATATAAAAATTTTACAGGGCAAATATAATTGTTTTCCAAACTAAGATTTATAATTTATACTATTATTTAACAGATATAAACAGAAATCACATCATAATTATAGAAGATTTGACAAAAAATATGTAACTTAAAAAACTTAAAAAAGTAGGAACTTTGTGATAAACTTATTTAAATATTCTATCATGAAAAATATAAAAAATCCAAAAGAAAATGAAATTGAGTCTAATTTAAAAGATTTGAATTACCCTGCATCTGAAGACATCTTTAATCAAGACAAAAAAGAAATAGATGTGGATCCAGAAGACACTTCTAAAGTTAAAAAAAATCCTCAACCTGTTGATAAAACTGTAGCTTTAGGTTCTGATTTAGATGTTCCAGGAGCTTCCTTAGATGATCAACAAGAAGCCATTGGAAGTGAAGACGAAGAAAACAATTACTATAGTCAAGCTGACACTAAATAAAACTAATTAATGATGTCAATAAAATCAATCAATCCTTTTTCATTAGAAGTTTTAAAAACATTTGACGAAATGACTAATGAACAAATTGATCATGCACTTGAAAAAGCACATTCCACTTTTTTAAAATGGAAAACAACCAGTTACGATGAAAGAGCCACTATTTTGAACAAAGTAGGGGCTATTTTACGTTCCAAAAAAACAGAATTATCCAAATTAATTACCTTAGAAATGGGAAAACTTTTAGCACAAGCTGAAAGTGAAATTGATTATGCAGCTTCTATATTTGAATATTATGCTAAACATGGAGAAGCATTCTTGAAAGATGAAAAAATACAGGTTGATTCAGGTGAAGCTTATATAAAAAAGTCTCCAATTGGTGTTTTATTAGGGGTTGAACCATGGAACTTTCCATTTTATCAAGTTGCGCGATTTGCTGCACCAAATATAATGATTGGGAATACCATTGTATTAAAACATGCCTCAATTGTACCTCAATGTGCGAAAGCTATTGAAGATATTTTCAAAGAAGCTGGTGCACCTGAAGGAATATATATCAATTTATTTGTAAGAGGTTCGAAAGTGACTAAACTTATTGCTGATAAACGTATTCAAGGAGCCTCTTTAACAGGAAGTGAAAAAGCAGGATCTGAATTAGCCATGATGGCAGGAAAATATATTAAAAAATCGGTATTAGAGTTAGGTGGAAGTGATCCATTTATTGTTTTAGAAGATGCCGATATCGAAAGAACCGTTTCTTTAGCTATAAAAGGAAGAACAGTTAACAACGGACAAAGCTGTATTGCTGCCAAACGATTTATTGTGATGGAAAAAATAGCTTCCGAATTTTTAACTCAATTTAAAGCTGCCATGGGCAAGTTAAAACTTGGAAACCCTTTAGATACTGATACTGAATTAGGTCCTTTATCTAGTGAAGATGCACTTGAAACTATCTTAAAACAAGTAGAAACTGCTGTATCAGAAGGTGCTAAAATTGAAATTGGTGGAAAAAGAGCGAACCAAAAAGGAGCTTTTATAGAGCCTACCATTATTAGTCATATAACGCCAAAAATGAAAATCTATAAAGAAGAGCTTTTTGGACCAGTTGCTAGTTTTTATGTTGTGAAAACCGTAGAAGAAGCCATAGCTTTAGCGAATGATACTGAATTTGGTTTAGGAGGTTCTGTATTTACTAAAGATATTGAAAAAGGGAAGGAAATTGCGCATCAAATTGATTCTGGAATGGTTTTTATTAATCATCCAACTAAATCTTCGGTGGAACTTCCATTTGGTGGAACCAAAAAATCTGGTTATGGAAGAGAAATGTCACCGTTAGGTATTGATGAATTCGTAAATAAAAAATTAATTCGCGTTCTTAAAGAAGGTGAAAGCTTATAAAGAATTTCTTTCATAAATTTTAATTAAAGTAAAATTCAAAAAACATAAAATACAATCCTTTTTTTATTTGTTTCTTTGCAACATAACAATTGTATTTTATGTTTTCTTTTTTGAAGTCGTTTACCAAATTTGAAAAAATCATTCTTCTAACGATATTCGTTGTATATATACACAACTTGTTTTTAGATGTTATGGCTGTAGATGCAGCACAATATGCAGGAATTTCAGCTGAAATGGCTCAAACCAATTCCTATTTAGAAGTCAAAGAATTTGGAAAGGATTATTTAGATAAACCTCCATTATTGTTTTGGCTCTCAAGTGCTAGTATAAAGATATTTGGTAGTTCAAATTTTGCTTACAAACTACCTTCTTTTCTATTTTTACTGTTTTCCTTGTATGCTTTATACCGCTTTTGTATCCTTTATTATACTCTAAAAATAGCCAAATATGCCTTACTTATATTAGCAACTTCTCAAGCTTATTTTTTAATGACCAATGATGTACGAACAGACGCCATTTTAACCTCTTGTGTTATTATTAGTTGTTGGTTATTTGGACTGTATTTCTCTTTTGGAAAAATAAAACATCTCATTTTTGCTTCTCTATTTATAGGATTTGCTATGTTAGCGAAAGGCCCAATTGGATTGGTTGCCATATTATTTCCTGTTGGCATACATCTTATTTACAAAAAAGAATGGAAACAACTATTTTCATTTCAATGGCTTCTAGTAGTACTTATTATCGCTTTAGTATTATTTCCCATGTCTTATGGTTTGTACCATCAATTTGATTTACAACCCGATAAAATCACAAATGGAATCAAAGGACAAAAAGGATTGTATTTCTTTTATTGGTTGCAAAGTTTCGGAAGAATTACTGGAGAAAATATTTGGAACAACAATACTCCTTGGCATTTCTTTATAGGAACTAGTCTATGGGACTTTTTCCCATGGTTTTTTCCTTTACTATTTGCAGTATACTTTAAGATAAAACAATTATTTTTTGATAAAAAAGCAAGTCCTGAAATTATCAGTTTTGTTGGTTTTACCGCTTTATTTTTCTTTTTATCACTATCTAAATACAAATTACCACATTATGTTTTTGTGACCTTCCCTTTTGCAGCTATTTTAGTTGCTGAATATCTATCCAAAATTTCAATAAAAAGCATGAAAAATTGGATTGTAGTGAATGTAATTTTCGGCTATATAATTTTGGCACTCCTTATTATATATCCTATTCTTTTTTTTAAAGAAAATTATTATTTAATAATTATTCTAATACTATTACAAATACTCATTCTTTTCTTTTTTAGAAAAAAACCAGAAGATTTTATCATACAATACATTAGTCCCGTACTTATTTTAAATGTATTTATGTCCTTTATATTTTATCCAAAATTAGTCACTTTCCAATCGGATGCTATGGCCGCAAAATGGATGAAAGAAAATCATCCTTTAGAAAAAGTAGCGTTATATAATAAACCTTCACATCTATTTAATTTTTATTCCCAAAACCCATTTAACAAAGTTATAGATAAAGAGAAATTAAAAAAGTACAACGAAAAGATTTGGCTCTATGTTAATGAAGAAGATTTAAAAGACATCGAAAATTCCAATTTGAAAATAATTTCAAAAAAAACATTTAATCAATATCGTATCACCATTTTAAAACTCAATTTTTTATTAGAAAATAAGAGAAAAGAGGTTTTAAATTACCGATATTTAATCCAAATAGATCAATAAAAAATGGAAAAACTATCCATTATTATTCCGGCATACAATGAAGAGCACACCATTCATCTTATTTTAGATAAAATTAAAGATGTTTACTTACTAGGTTCCATAGAGAAGGAAATTATTATTGTGAATGATTGTTCCTCAGACAATACAGAACGCGTCATTCAAAATTATAAAGAGCAAAATCCTGAGGTAACACTTCAATATTATACCCATGAGAACAATATGGGTAAGGGAGCTGCCTTACACACAGGAATACAAAAAGCTACAGGTACTTATATCATTATTCAGGATGCCGACCTAGAATATGATCCACAAGAGTACAATATACTTTTAAAACCTATAGTTGAAGGTTTTGCTGATGTAGTTTATGGCTCACGATTTATAGGAGGAAAACCCCACCGAATTTTATTCTTTTGGCACACCATTGGAAATAAATTTTTAACTTTTGTCTCCAATATGTTTACCAATCTCAATTTAACAGATATGGAAACTTGTTATAAAATTTTTAGATCTGAAATCCTCAAAAACATGCATTTAAGAGAAAAAAGATTTGGCTTTGAGCCAGAAATTACTGCAAAAATTGCGCGAATATCCAATATTAGAATATATGAAGTAGGTATTTCTTATTATGGCAGAACTTATCAAGAAGGCAAGAAAATATCATGGAAAGATGGTTTTAGAGCCTTATATTGTATTTTAAAATATGCTATTTTAAGAATTAACTAATTGAACAACAAAGACTATAATCCTATTTTTCAACACTATAAGTTGCATTTTATTGTAGATAACTTTTGAAAAGTCCTCTCTATTCTCTTGAAATTAATAATAATAATCTACTTATATTTGTGCTTTTAAATTTTAACATTAAAAATGAAACCAAACACACAACAACTACAAGAATTAACAGTTCAAGTAAGAAGAGACATTTTACGAATGGTACATGCTGTAAATTCAGGCCATCCTGGAGGATCATTAGGCTGTACAGAATTTTTTGTAACCCTCTATCAACATCTTATGAATCGAAAAGAAGGCTTCGATATGGATGGCAAAAACGAGGATGTTTTCTTCCTTTCAAACGGACATATTTCACCAGTTTTTTACAGTGTTTTAGCTAGAAGCGGTTATTTTCCAGTTAGCGAATTAGCCACTTTTAGATTATTAAACTCGAGATTACAAGGCCATCCAACTACGCATGAAGGCTTACCAGGAATTCGAATGGCTTCTGGATCATTAGGACAAGGATTAAGTGTTGCATTAGGTGCTGCTCAAGCAAAAAAACTAAATAAAGATTTAAATTTAGTATATGCACTTTTAGGTGATGGAGAACTACAAGAGGGGCAAAATTGGGAAGCTATTATGTATGCAGCTGCTAAAAAAGTAGACAATATAATTGCAACTGTTGATCTTAATGGACAACAAATCGATGGCTCTACTGATGAAGTTTTGAACATGGGAAGTGTGAAAGCTAAATTTGAAGCTTTTGGCTGGGATGTCCTAGATATTAAAGAAGGGAACAATATTGATGCCATTATTGCCGGAATGACAGATGCAAAATCAAGAACAGGTAAAGGAAAACCTGTATGTGTTTTATTACATACTGAAATGGGTAACGGAGTAGATTTTATGATGCATACACATGCATGGCATGGCAAAGCTCCAAATGACGAGCAATTAGCAAATGCTTTAGCACAAAACCCAGAAACTTTAGGTGATTATTAATAATGTAAGTTTTATATAGATAAGCAGTACAACTTATTTATACCATTTACAGCATACAGCAAAATTAAAATGAAAAAATATACAAATACAGGAAATAAAGACACTCGTTCAGGATTTGGCGCAGGACTAACTGAATTAGGTCAAAAAAATGAAAATGTAGTGGCACTTTGCGCAGATTTAATTGGTTCTTTAAAAATGGATGATTTCAAAAAAAATCACCCAGAACGTTTCTTTCAAGTAGGAATTGCAGAAGCCAATATGATGGGAATTGCTGCTGGTTTAACAATTGGTGGAAAAATTCCTTTTACAGGTACATTTGCTAATTTCTCAACAGGTAGAGTGTACGACCAAATTCGTCAATCTATTGCTTATTCCGATAAAAACGTAAAAATCTGTGCATCTCACGCTGGTTTAACTTTAGGAGAAGATGGTGCAACGCATCAAATTTTAGAAGATATTGGTTTAATGAAAATGTTGCCTGGCATGGTCGTAATTAATCCTTGTGATTACAACCAAACTAAGGCAGCAACTATTGCAATTGCAGACCACCACGGACCTGTTTATTTACGTTTTGGAAGACCAAGTGTTGCTAATTTCACTCCAGAAAATGAACCTTTCGTAATTGGAAAAGCAATTCTTTTAAATGAAGGTTCTGATGTAACTATAGTAGCAACTGGACATTTGGTTTGGGAAGCATTAATTGCAGCTGAAAAATTAGAAGAGCAAGGTATTTCAGCAGAAGTGATCAATATTCACACTATAAAACCATTAGATGAAGAAGCAATTTTAAAATCGGTTGCTAAAACAGGTTGTATTGTAACAGCTGAAGAACACAATGTTTTAGGAGGTTTAGGAGAAAGTGTTTCTAGAACTTTAGTATTAAACAATCCTGCTCCACAAGAATTTGTAGCTGTAAATGACAGTTTTGGTGAAAGTGGAACTCCTGCTCAATTAATGGAAAAATATGGTTTAAATGCCGACGCTATAATTAAAGCTGCTAAAAAAGCTATAAATAGAAAATAATTATCTAAATAATTTATTTAAAACAAAAATGGCTCAATTTACATTGAGCCATTTTTATATTTATATGATTTAACCTTTACTGACAGGAAGGATCTAGATGTTTTCTTAATCTAGTTGGAGTTGTATAATCACCTGAACAACTTGGAATTGCTTTTAATTCTGTTTCATCTATATTAGTCGTTGAAGGATCATCAGCAATTGGATTAAATGGATAATAAGCTAATATCCCAGATTCCCCAATAGGCTTTTTAATCTCTGTTTTTGTCACTACACCATCACCATCATCATCAATATCTAGAAAATTAGGTATTTTGTCTCCATCTGAATCATCATTATAAAAATCTCCATCTCCGTTTAAATCTTCATTATTACTTTTAATTCTATCGCGATCATGGTCATTTTCTTTCCTGTAGAATAATTTAATTTGAAAAGCAAGCGGACTATAACTTGCCCCACCAATTACACCATTAAAATAAGCCAACCCTGAAGGTATAAACACAATAACGTTACCGTAATTTTGATGAACAACTACTCCATTGCCATTTAAAGAAGAAGATTCTTCTGTCTTTATCTTAGTCAACACTTGTCTATAACCAGAAATTGAAAGTGGGTCAAAAGCTGTCGTTTGAGGATAAGTAAACCAAATACCTTGATTGTTTTGGTCGAAAACTTCATTACTTAAATTCCATCCTTTGTAAGCCGTAAAAACAGAATCCACATGAGTAGGATTAACTCCTCCTCCTTCATTTAACACAATGTAGTACAATTTATAATCTACCACATCTGCAGAAACACCATCAGTAAAATTTGAAGTTCTTACATCATTTTTAACCGTTATGAATTGAACTGGGTAAGCGGTATCATCCCAAATAGAAGTTTGACCTGCATCAATTTTTTTTACAGTTGCATTTAAATTAGCATCCAATTCTAAATAATTATCTTTTAAGTACGCTTCTATTTCTAAAATATCTTCATCATAAACTTCTTGCCTATCTCTTAAAACAACTTCATTTGAAGCGCCATCATCTTTCTTACAAGAAATCGTTCCACCTACTAAAACTAAAAAAATAATAATTCTTAAAATATTCTTCATTTTCATAAAATTTGAGTCGCAAGATACAATTTTCCTTTATTTTTGTACAAAAATTAACATTGATTTTTGAATCTAATGAGAGTAGATAAATTTTTATGGTGTACGCGATATTTTAAAACACGTAATATGGCTGCAGAAGCTATTAAAAAAGGGCATGTTAGCGTAAACGGTCAAGTAGCTAAAGCTTCAAGAGAAGTGTATGCCACCGATAAAATAGTTTTACGTAAAGACCAAATCAATTATCAATTGACTATTTTAGATATTCCTCAAAGCCGTGTGGGAGCGAAATTAGTTGATGTTTACCGTAAAGACACCACTCCAGATGAAGCGTTTGCTCATTTAGAAATGCTAAAATTAAGCAAAGAATATTACCGTGCTAAAGGAGAAGGTAGACCCACTAAAAAAGATCGAAGAGATATAGACGATTACACTAATGATATTGATTTTGATGATGCTATTGAATAAAGAATATTGGAAAAACAGATATCAGAATGATGATACCGGTTGGGACACAGGTTCAATAACCCAACCTTTGAAAGAATATGTTGATCAAATTACCGATAAAAATTTAAAAATTTTAATTCCAGGAGTAGGTAATGGGCATGAATTTGATTATTTAGTTGAACATGGTTTTACCAATGTTTGGGTGATTGATATTGCTGATCAACCTATTCAAAAACTACAATCTAAATATCCACAATTGATTGAAAAAATTCTATTAGGAGATTTTTTTGCTCACGATTCCCAATATGACATTATCATAGAGCAAACTTTTTTTTGTGCTTTGGATCCAGAAATGAGAAAAAACTATGTCTCTAAAATGCATTCTTTACTTTTTCCCAAAGGAAAAATAGTCGGTTTATTGTTCGATTTCCCTTTAACTCAAGAGGGACCACCATTTGGAGGTAGTAAAGAAGAATACCTATCTCTTTTTTCTGAAAAATTTAGTATCAAAAAAATAGAAAAAGCATATAATTCTATAAAACCTCGTGCTGGTAGAGAACTCTTTTTTATCTTTGAAAAAAAATAACACCCATGCAAAATATCATTTTAACACATCAAGAAATTGAACATAAAATAAAACGTATTAGTTATCAAATTTTTGAAACCTTTGTTGATGAAAAGGAAGTTATTATTGCTGGGATTACAAAAAACGGATATATTCTAGCAGAAAAAATTGCATTTGAGTTAAAAAAAATATCGGATTTAAATGTTATTTTGTGTGAAGTGCATCTCAATAAACAAAATCCGCAGGAAGCAATTACCACTTCGATTTCGAGTTCCGTTTACGCTAATAAATCTATAATTCTAGTGGACGATGTATTAAATTCAGGAACCACTTTAATTTACGGTGTAAAACATTTTTTAGAAGTTCCTTTACGAAAGTTTAAAACTGCCGTTTTAGTTGACCGAAATCATAAAAAATACCCTGTAAAAGCAGATTTTAAAGGATTATCACTCTCTACTTCTTTACAGGAACACATACATGTTGTTTTTGAAGAAGAAAATAGCTATGCCTATTTAAGTTAATCTTTCTTGTAGCTCTTTTACAATTACTTCAACATTCTTAGCATCGATTGAAACCACTTCTTTGGATTGAAGATAATAATAGCTTCTATCAAAAAGATGTTTTTTGATATAGTCATCTAATTCAGCTTCTGTCAAATTAGCGATTAATGGACGATTTTCTTTTTCTTTCAATAATCGATTCGTTAAAGTACTCACAGAACCTTTTAAATAAAACGATTGCACGCTGTTTTGTTGTAAGATTTCATGATTATTTGCATAACATGGAGTTCCTCCACCTAAAGCCAAAATAAAGCTTTCATTATTATTTACAAAATTTCTAAAAAGAATACTTTCAATTTTTCTAAAGTAGATTTCTCCTTTCCTTTTAAAAATATTTTTTATGCTCTCTTTTTCTGTTTCTTCAATGATTTCATCTAAATCATAAAAGGGAATTCCTACAATTTTGGATAATTCTTTACCTATTGTCGATTTACCTGAACCCATATAACCCACTAAAATTATTTTCATGATTTAATAATTCCTTTAAAATTAAGCAGTTAAAAAATAATATTAAAAAAAAGACAAATTTATAAGAAAAAACCATTGGAAAATAAATTTTAGTTAATATATTTGCACCCGCATTCAAGGAAACAAAATGACTTGGTAGCTCAGTTGGTAGAGCACATCACTTTTAATGATGGGGTCCTGGGTTCGAGCCCCAGCCAGGTCACTAATTTTATTCCTTAATGCATTCGACTTGGTAGCTCAGTTGGTAGAGCACATCACTTTTAATGATGGGGTCCTGGGTTCGAGCCCCAGCCAGGTCACTAAAAAAGTTATTCGTTCTTCGAATAGCTTTTTTTGTTTTGGGCCATGTGGAGGAATTGGTAGACTCGCCATCTTGAGGGGGTGGTGTCGCAAGACGTGTCAGTTCGAATCTGATCATGGTCACTTGAAAACATAAAAAAAGTCCCATTAGGGACTTTTTTTATTTATAATTTAATATATTAAATTATCTCATAAAACCTTGTAAAGGCTTTAATTGTTCTAAATCTACCTCAGCTTTTTGGAGAAGCCCCATTAGATTCACAATATAACTTGGATTCATATCATTCCCTAAAATACGCACAACAGCAAAACCTGTTTCTTTTCCCGTTGCAAAAAGTACAAACTCATCAATGTGTTCTTCCTCTCCTACGAAATAAATAGCACCTCCATTACTTCCAGAACCCATTCGCATTAATTCTTGATACTTTTCATCTTTTAAAAGCGACTTTACTTTTTGACTTTCTGTTTGGTATTTTGCATCATTTAAAGAATCTTTCTTAAACGCAATGATGTTCATCTTTTCAAAAGACTGTAAGGCATCTTTATCTTCTTGAGATAAGGTCATTTTTTCTGTATTAATTACCGAAGACCCTAAATCCACAGCAATAAAGTCAGAAGACTCAGAATTTTCAACAAAATATTTTTGTAAACTTGGTTCATTATTACAACTAAATAAGAACAAACTAAGTAGTAACACTATATATGATTTCATTTTTTATAATTTTAAAAGACAACAATGTATTTCATTACAAACACATTGTTATCTGTTATAGCAAAGTTATTGACTACATTTTATTTTTTAGATGCTTTCTTTAATTCTTTACCACCTGGCAAATTCATTTTTTCTGTAAGCGCAGAAATTTCATCTAAATTAAAATTCCCTGTTAACGACAATACAATAGCTTGATTGTCTTTATCACCAGGTGATTCGATAAACATTAATAATTCTTTTACAATATTAGCTGAAGCACCTGATTTTACATAAATATTAACTTTTTTACCATCATCATTTACACGCATTAATTCTTCCAATGGATTTGATTTCAAATAACTGGTTACGGTACTTTTCATATCACCAGCCAATTTAACATCACCTGTCATGAATACTTTTAGATTCTCTAATTTTTTCAACAAATCCATATATTGTTGTGCTTCTGAATCTTTAACATCTACCTTTACTTTACTCATTAACTCAAACATTTTCTTGTTCACTATAACCGTAGTTACATTATCCTTATCTTCATATTTATCAAAAATGGACTGTGAAAAGGTCACCGATGTAAAGGCAATAAATACTATACTTAAAATTAAATTTCTCATTTTCTTTTTATTTAAAAATTGTTTTTGTTGTTTTATCATACTCTTTTAAAATGGCTACACTCTCGACTCCTTGATTCACTTCTTCAGAGAGCATTTCCAATGCTTTTTGTGTTTCTACAAATGCTTCTTCTGGATCGGTATACGTTCCTAAATCAGTATTTGATTCTTCACTATAAAAATAATGCATGGTTCCTAAAAGAACAGCAACTGCCGCTGCAACGCCTATCCATTTCACATACGATTGTTTTTGAGTTTGTAATGGTAGTGCTTTAGTAAATTGCTCACTCTTTTGGTATTCAAAATAGCTAAACAATGGCTTGTACTGAACCAAATGTGGTGCTATTTCATTAGAAGAAAAATAGGCCTTTAATTGTTTTTCTTCTTGGATACTTGAAGTGCCCTCCAAATATTTTTCTATTGCTATTTCAACTGCTTTTAATTCCATAACTATGCTTTTCTAATAACTTCTCTCTAATCGTTTTTCTAGCTCTTGAAAGCGCTACTCTTACTGCTGTTTCATTCATATCGAGAAAAGAAGCTATTTCGTTAAATTCATATTCTTCTACATCTCTCATTTGGATGATTATCTTTTGTTGTTCTGGTAAATCATTAATAATTTTTTCTACCCAGTTCCAACTATCTCTATCTTCAATTTGCTTGTCAATACCAGGAGAATGATCTCCGTAATTACTATGTACTAATTGCAAATTTGATGCCCTTTTTGATTTTAATTGGTCTAAACAATAGTTTTTAGTCATTGTCATTGCTAAGGCTTCAACACTATTGTATTTCTGAAGTCCTTCATTTTTATTCCACAGTCGAACTAAAACTTCTTGCGTGGCATCTTCAGCTTCTTCAATACTAACTAACAACCGTTTAGCTACCCTAAAAATCTTGTCTTTAAAAGGAGATATAATTTGTAAAAACTCCTGTTGTTTCATTTTGATTAGCTTGGTTTAAAGTAAAGACGAATGTAAATTAATTTTGTTACATTAAAAAATAACCCTATTTTTATTTACTATTATTTATGAGCTATGAAAAGGTATCGTTATTGAATAATATTTTATTATTTTAAATGATTACCTCACTATTAATAAACAAATTGTTAGTATGAAAAAGAAAATTGTTTTATTTTCAGGATTGTTATTTTTAGGTATTGCAGTACTAAGCTGCAAAGATGACTTTGATGATTTTCCACAGAGTCGATCTGTAAATGAATTTATATGGAAAGGCTTAAACCAACATTATTATTGGCTAGAAGACTCCCCTGATTTAGCAGACAACCGCTTTGCTTCTGATGGTGATTTTCAAGCATTTTTAAGTACATATTCAGCACCCCAAGATTTATTTGACCATTTATTAGTGGATTCTCAAACCGATCGCTTTAGTGTGCTTTTTTCTGATTACACCCTCTTAGAACAAGCCTTATCAGGAACTCAAAAGAACAATGGAGTAGATTATGAATTGCGTTATAAAAGTGGTAGTACTACAGAAGTTTTTGGTTGGGTAAGGTATATATTACCTAATTCTGATGCAGCTACAAAAAACATCCAAAGAGGTGACATTTTTTATGCTGTTAATGGGACTCCCTTAACCAATACCAATTATAGTAGTTTATTATCTAATGACACCTATACCTTAAATTTAGCCGATTATGATAATGGTAATATTACTCCCAACGGAAATTCGGTGTCGCTTACCAAAACTGCTTTCTCAGAAAATCCTGTTCATATCAAAAAAACGTTTACCATTGGTACTAAAAAAATAGGCTATTTAATGTATAATGGTTTTTATTCGCAGTATGAGTCTGAATTAAATGACGCCTTTGTTTATTTTGCTTCAGAAGGCATTACGCATCTTGTCCTAGATTTGAGATATAATTCTGGTGGTTCTGTAAATACAGCTACTAGACTAGCCAGTATGATTACTGGGCAATTTAACGATGCTATTTTTGCCAAACAACAATGGAATTACAAACTACAAGCTCTTTTTGATCCAGAAGATTTATTAAATCGATTTACCACAACTTTAGGAAATGGAGCTGGTTTACAAAGTTTAAATCTTGATAAATTATATGTCATTACATCTAAAAGAACGGCTTCTGCTAGTGAATTGGTTATAAATGGTTTAGATGCTCATATCAATGTGACCCAAATTGGTGATGCCACTACAGGGAAAAACGTAGGCTCTATTACCGTTTATGATTCCCCAACATTTAGAAAAGAGAATGTTAATCCTACTCATAAATATGCGATGCAACCTATTGTTTTGAAAATTGCAAATAAAAATGATTTTAGTGATTATGTAAATGGATTACCAGCTGATGTGAATCAATTAGAAGATTTAGGGAATTTAGGCGTTTTAGGAGAAACCAGTGATCCGTTATTAGAAACGACTTTAAATTATATTGATACCAATGGACGCTTTAGCATTTCTCAACCAGAACATCAATTTGAATATGTTAAGGACACCAAATCGATACTGCCTTTTAGAGATGAAATGTATTTAGATCAAGTTCCCGATTTCAAGTAATAGAAATAAAAAACGCTCCGAATGGAGCGTTTTTCTTTAACTAAGTTTAAAACAAATGTATTAGAATTGTAAGTTCAATCCTAATTTAAAGTTTCTACCTCTAGTAGAATAACCATATTTTTCTGTAAAATCTATATCTAGTAAATTGGTTACATTCCCAAAGAAAGATACATGCTTATTCAGCTTATAAGAGAGGGTTGAATGTATGGTTTGATACGATTTTAAAACAACCTCATCATTTGAAAAACTTGAGGAATTATAAAATAAATCAATTTTATCATCTGTATATTGATATTGTGCTGTCCAAGTTAATTTTGGAGTTACAGCATAATCAAAACCTGCATTGATTTTGTGTTTGGGTATTAATTGCAGTTGACTTACATTGGTTTCCACCTGAGTAAAGGTATAATTAGCCGTTACCTTTATTTTTTCGAATGGAACATAAGTAAAATTGGATTCGATTCCTTTGGCATTAATTTTATCCTCTATATTTTGATATTGCCCCCAAGGTGCTACATTTAGAGAAATAAAATCAATTTTATTTACTTCTTCTCTATAAAATCCAACAGCATTAATTACGAATTTATTATCAAAAAAACCTTTTTCAAAACCTACTTCAACGGTTTTATCTTCTTCTGGTTTTAAATCTAAATTTCCATAAGCAGAATACAATTGGTACAAAGTAGGAGTAATATAAGCAGTGCTAAAAGAAGATAATACTCTCAACTTGTAATCTTCTAAATAAAAAGAAGGGTTTACATTATAAACTAAATTGCTTCCATATTCGCTGTGAATATTTAAACGCGCACCCGCATTTACATTCAAACCAAAATCACTATTATAAACTGCCGTAAAATAAGGGTCAATTACATTAAATTTAGTCGCTCTATTATCTACTTCACCCCATGCACCTGTTTGATACATATCCATAAATTGCGATTGCACACCTGTAATTAAGTGTATGCCTTCTGATACCTCTAATTTATTTACTAAATCTGCATTCACAGTTCTTGATTTATAATATATTTCATCTAAAGACATGGTCCAAGTGCTATAGGAATCGTAATAACGCTCTAAATTAGCAAAAGCGGTATTCAAATAGATTTCTCCTTTATTGTATTTGTATTGAGGCTTCAAACCAACTCTAACCTGATCTGCTGTATATTTGTTAAATTCAGAATCTTGAAAAGCACCTGCATCATAACTTGATCTGAATTTATCGTAATTTACAAATGATTCTACGTTTAGTTTGTCTGAAGCTTTAAATCCTATTTTTTGATTTAAATTGATTCTAGAAAAAGGATCTCTTTCAAAATTAGTTCCTTTTGCTTCACTAATTCCGTCCACTTCAGTACTATTCAAAGCCGTATTGAAATTAAACTTACTTGTTTTAGCGTTTATTGCAAATCCTTGATTGAACTCTTGCCCATATAAGTTGGTCTTTTCTGTTGTGTTTTGTGTACCAACGTTAAAATAAGCCGTACCACTTAATCCTTTTTTACTTGCTTTTTTCGTAGTAATACTGATAACTCCTGTAGCTGCACCAGAACCATATAAAACACTGGAAGATCCTTTTAACACTTCTATTTTTTCAATTTGTTCTACGGGTAATAATCGTAAATCATAAATAGACGCTATAGATGTGGCATCATTCACCGGATTTCCATCAATTACAATTAAAACCTGACGACTTCTTCCACCTCTAATGTAATATTCTAAGTTTTTACCAGCAGCGCTATTGCTTCCATTAATTTCTAGCCCAGCTACTTGATTTAATACTTGAGCCACAGATTGCCCTTTTCTTGCTTCTAAATCTTTTGCAGAAATTACATCAATAATTTTACCTGATTTTTCTTTTTGTTGTTCAAATTTGGTATCAGAAACAACTACTTCTTTTAAATTGGTTACTTTTAAAGTATCAATTTCTTGTGCATAAGAAAGTGAGGTTAAGAATGCTGCACAAGCACTCCATTTCATAAACGTTGCGTTCATTTTAGTTAATAAATAATTTTTAATAAAAGGGAGAAAAGCACAGAATTTACCCATACTCAAACTTTTTTTCCCGAAAGTTTGTTACTCATTGAATAAAGGCAGGTCTCCTGGCTTGCGTCTTGTTATTGACCTTCCCGTTTCAATTTAGAATGCTGATGTAAAAAACTTTCTAAGTTCTAAACTCTAAATTCTAAATTATCCAACAGTGGTAATGTAGATAATAACAAGCATAGTAGCTTACAGTTGCGGGTACAGCTTAGGTATTTCACCTAATTCCCTTTTAATGTTGTTTCGACTTTTCTAGACAACAACCAAAATTCGCGTGCAAATGTAGGTATTTTTTAACTATTTCCTAAATAAGAAATCAAAATCAATCTTTCTTTTTTATTTATACCAAAGAAAATTGTTTTTTACTTCTTTTTTCTCATTTTTCTAATCAAAAGGACAACTCCAACAATTACATGAAAAGCAATAATGGTATATACGGCTGCCATAAATTCTCTTGAATCTGTATTCATTTTATCTCAATATTATTTTAAAAACTGCACCAAAGTTACACTTATTTTGAAAAGCATCTTGTAACGGTAAATTTTGTTGGTAACATAAAAAACTTCGAATCACACCCGCATGGGTAATAATAATGGCTTTTTTAATATCTTTTCTCTTTAAGTCTTCTATAAAAGAAAGCACTCTTTTGTATAGTAAAACAAATGACTCTCCATTAGGCACTTGAACTGAAACAAAGTCTTCCATCCAATGATTAAGTGGTTCTTTAGGTATTTCATCCCAAGAGTGTAATTCCCAATCTCCAAAATGCATTTCCATGAGACGAGCATCTATTTGAAAATTACCATTTGAAAGAAAATCAGCTAATTGGGTACATCTTTTTAACGGACTTGAAAAAATAGGAATTTTATCTTGTAAAGGAAGTTTTTGTTTTATCTTTTCAAACTCTTGCAAATAAGGCTCTCGTAAAGCTACATCGGCTTGCCCATAACAAATTCCTTTTTCACAGACAGTTTCTGTATGTCTAACTAAATAAATCTCCATATTACTAATAACGAAATATAAAAAACCACTTCACATACTTGTTGGGTAGCACCTAAACAATCTCCTGTATAACCACCAATCCACTTTTTAAAATAGCGTGCTAAATGTCCTCTAAAAGTGAATACAGGTAAAAGAATAAAAACTATCTTATAATTTATAGACACCCAATACACTAAAGGAAGTAAACCCCAAAAAGCCGAACCGACTACTTCTTTCCAAGTAAAGGCTTTGGCAATAGGTTTGCTTTTACTTAGTTCATCTTCCCGAACATAGTCGTGTGTAAAGATAATCGTAGCCGCAGCCCATCGACTCATGGCGTGAGCAGCAATAAAAAGAAACAGAATACGAATTAGATTGGTTTGAGAAGTCAGCACCTCTACAAGCGCAACATATTTTAAAAGCAATAAAAGTAGTATTCCAATGGCACCATAAGCACCAATAGCACTATCTTTCATTATCTTTAATATTTTTTCTTTGGTCCAACCACCACCAAAACCATCACATACATCAGCAAAACCGTCTTCATGAAAGGCTCCTGTTACCAAAATACCAGCTATCATACTTAAGATAACCGATATAGAAACTGACACGATTTGGGAAAACCCATAAAATACAAATCCGGAAATAGTACCAACTATCCATCCAATTAAAGGAAAATAACGTGTGGCTTTGTTTAAATAATCAGGATTGTGCGTTATATTTTTAGGACAAGGAATTCTAGTATAAAACATAACTGCTGTAAAAAATATAGCGATTTCTTTTTTCATTTAAATGTCTAAATTATTTATTACTTACTCCTGCACTTTCAAAACTAGCCATTTCATTTAAGAAGGCTACTGCGGATTGGATGATTGGGTAAGCTACGGCACAACCACTACCCTCACCCAATCGCATTTGTAGCTGCAAAATAGGAGTTACTTGTAAATATTCTAATAATACTTTGTGTGCTTTTTCTTCTGAACAATGACAAAAAATAGCGTTCTCTTTAATAGCTGGGTTCATTTTAAAAGCAATTAAATAGGCTACACTAGAAATAAATCCGTCTACTAAGACGAGCATTTTGTTGTGATAGGCTTGCAACATACCACCCGCCATTTGCAAGATTTCAAAACCACCAAAATAAGTGATAATCGCCTCTAAATCAGTTGTTCCTTTATAGTTTTGAATGGCTTTTGAAAGAATAGCCAACTTACTCTTTAGTTTTTCATTAGCTACTCCTGTTCCTTGGCCAACACAGGCATCAATTGGAAAAGGCGTTAGCATTGCCATCAATATTGAAGCTGTTGAAGTATTACCAATACCCATTTCCCCAAAACCAATACAATTAGAACCATTTGTGTGGATTTGGTTCACCACCTCAGCGCCTCTTTGAAAACACCAATCTTTTTCTTTAGGACTCATGGCTGCCGTGTGTAAAAAGGACTGAGTGCCTTTTGCAATTTTTTTATTTACTAGTTTTGTATTTGTAGGAAAGTCATAATTTACCCCTGCATCTACAATTTCCAAAGCGATATTATGTTGGTTACAAAAAACATTAATTGCGGCACCACCTTCTAAGAAATTCGCAATCATTTGTCGGGTTACTTCTTGCGGATATGCACTAACTCCATGATTGGCAATCCCGTGATCCGCTGCAAAGACTACAATGTGCGGTTCAATTATTTGAGGTGTATCAGTTTCAAAGACTAGTCCTATTTGTAAGGCCAGTTTTTCTAAAAGACCTAATGCTCCTTCTGGTTTGGTTTTCTGATCTATTTTGTATTGCAATTGGTTTTTTAGCGCTTCCTTTGACGATGTGACAACGGTATTCTTAACTCCATTTGTTTGGGGTATAGGTTTGCTATCCTTAATGTGTATTACATTGGCAACCCTACTTTTATCTTTCCAGTGCAATTGTTGGAGCATGGGTTGTTTCCCATAATCGGTAGCGGGTTTACCAATACAAAAATACCCTAATGGCTCGATATGTTCTGGTATATTCAATAAGGTTTTGAAATCATAATAATTTAGAATAGAAACCCAACCCATAGAATAACCTTGTTCCGTTAGGGATAACCAGATATTTTGAGCGGCACATACTGCACTAAACTTAATTGCCTCATTACTTCCTACTGTTCCAATGGTAAAAGCGTTTAAGACCGAACGATCGTAAGCTATCACCATTCCAACAGGAGCTTCCTCAATAGCTTCTAATTTTAGGTTAAGATAGGCTTCTTTTTGAGCTTTGGTATCTGTTGCTTCAGCCGCTTTTTCATGGTATGCTAGAAACAAGGCTTTGATTTGCTTTTTAATTTCAGCTGTTTTGATGATATAATAGCGCGTTGCATCGGTTAACCCAACAGAAGGAGCATGATGTCCTGCTTCAATTGCTTGGTCAAGTACTTCCTCAGGAACGGCATCTCTAGTAAAATGACGGGTATCTCTTCTTGATGTTATAATGTCATATAAATCTCTCATTACTGCTTTTAAAATCTTGTTATGGGTTCTCGATACATTTTTTATTTCATTTCTTTCAATAAAAAACACTCGAACTGACGAGGAATTAACTCTCTATTTTTAATACATAGTAATCTTTGTTTCAATTGTTCTGATACATTTTTTATTTCATTTCTTTCAATAAAAAACACTCGAATTGATGAAAAATCACGATTGTAATTTATCATATCTAATGTTAGTCATTCCAAACTATAAAACAATACTTTTCATAGGTTTTCACTTTAAAACTAGGTAATTGAATTTTATTTTCAAATAAAGGACAATCGATTACTAAGGTATGAAACTCCCCATTTTCTCCACATGGATCAATCCCGTTTTGTTGTAATTCCAAAGCTAATTCTTTGGTAAGTATCTTTCCTAAATACTCTTCTCCCATTTGTAAATTACAAGAAACAATTAGTGTTTCAATCCCGTTATCTATCATTTCATCTACTAAAAGAATCCTCTCTTGTTGCCACAAAGGTAAAAACGCTTTTATGTTGGCCGCAGCACACACCTTTTCTTCCCATTCTCGATGTGGTTCCAAATCAATGTCACCAAAAACGACTCCTTCAATAGCATATTTCTCTTTTATTTGATGTAAAGTAGCAATATAATTTTCTTCGTACTGTGACCATGAGGCTGGCACCGCCACTAAAGGCAAATGCATTTGAGCAGCCTGTTGTTCTAAAATAGCTAACGGTATACCATGCGAGCGTGATACTTTACCGTTTTCATTCATCATATTGAGGAGCGCTGTAGGTTGTAATCCTTGTTGCACTGCTTTCATTAAAGCATAGCAACTGTCTTTACCTCCACTCCACGAACTTAAAACTTTCATGTATTTTATTTTATTGGCACTGGAATTCCAGAAACCATTAAGACTACTTTATCTGCTTTTTTTGCTAAATACTGATTCATCCAACCTTGTAACTCGGTGAATTTTCTTCCTATGTGTGTAGCAGCATGCACTCCCATTCCGATTTCATTCGTAATAATAATGACCGTGATATCTTTTTGTTTCAAGATGAGCTCAATTTCTTTTTTAGCTAGTTCTAGACAAGCCTCTACATCATTTTTAGTATCGACAAAGAAATTGGTTAACCAAAGTGTGACACAATCGATTAGAGCTACTTTTTCAGAAAAATCTATTTCGCTTAAGTGTTTCTCTTTTTCAATGTTAATCCAATGTTCGTCTCTGTCTTTTTGATGACGATCTATTCTTTTTTGAAAATCACCGTCCCAATTTCTAGCGGTAGCTACATACATTGGATTTTCAGATAAAGATAAGGCAAGGTTTTGTCCGTATCCGCTTTTTCCAGAACGTTCCCCTCCTGTTATTAAGTATATCATTTTAGTAATTAGTGATTAGTAGTTAATAATTAGTGACTAGTTGTTTCAGTTGTTGTGTTTTATATTATTTAGTAGGACTCGTAATTCATAATTTCTAATTAATAGGGACAGTGTCTGCATCCATTACCACAGCAAGTACCTCTTTTGAGGTGAAACCATTTGGTAAACACATATTTTCCATTTTCCAGATAGTAGTCAATATCTTCCACTAAATGCGTGGTTTTGGGCAAGTCTTTTGCCTTATTGGTTTTACTATTTTCAGGAGTTATGGTAGCTACATATTCGTTTATTTTTGTAATAGTTGCTTGTTTCAAACAATTGGGACACAAACAGTCGGAATGATTGTCTAGAGAAAAAATAGGCGGTAAATCATTACACCAGCATTTGATTGTTTCTGATAAATTGCCACAATCAAAAGCAGTTTGGCATTGTGCACATGTTTTTTCTCTTACGGTATTCATGTCGTAAAGATAGTGTTTCTAAATTTTAATAAAATGGAAGCGTAGAATTTTTCATACATTTGTGCAAACAAAAAAACCACATGAAATTCGCTTATAGACTTCTATTGTTACTTCCTTTTTTGCTATTGGGTTGTAAAGAAACTACTAAAAAAACATCTGTTGTTAGCCAAGCTCCTAAAAATGAAATTCAATATGCTAGTGGTTTAGCCATTTACAAATACGAAGGCTATAGTGTGGTAAAAGTTTTGAATCCTTGGCCAAAAGCCGAAAAAGCCTTTACCTATATTTTAAAACAGCCAAACAGTGTAGTGCCAGATAGTCTACAGGTATTTACAACGGTTACAGTTCCCTTACAAAAATTAGTCGTTACATCCACTACGATTATTCCGTTTTTAGAAATGTTAGACAGTGAAACGAAACTTATTGGATTTCCGCATACCGATTATATTTCGTCAACAAAAACTAGAGCTTTAATTGACAGTGGCAAAGTAAGAGATGTGGGACAGAATGAAAGTTTAAATATTGAATTACTTTTTGATATGCAACCTGATGCCATCGTAACCTTTGGAGTAGACAACACCAATCCTATGGTTGATAAACTGACTTCTAACGGTTTAAAAGTATTCTTTCAAGGCGATTGGATGGAGCAATCTCCATTAGGTAAAGCCGAGTGGATTAAGTTTTATGCAGCCCTATTAGGAAAAGAAAAAGAAGGCGACGCTATCTTTAACTCCATTGCAAATAATTACAAACAAACCCTTACCCTAGTAAAAGACTTGGCTGCCGAACAAAAAGTATTGTATGGATCGTTGTACAAAGACCAATGGTTTGTAGCCAGAGGAAATAGTTGGATTGCTCAGTTTCTACAAGATGCTAAAGCCGATTATTTATGGAAAGACTTAGCCGGTATGGGAAGTGAACCCTTAAGTTTTGAAAGTGTATTTGATACGGCAGCACATGCCGATGTGTGGATTACCAATGGAGCGATTATGAGTTTGGATCAACTTTTAGAAGAGAATCATCATTATGCCAAGTTTGATGCTTTTCAGAAAAAAAATGTATATTCCTTTGAAAGTCAAAAAGGAGCTACTGGAGGCACAATTTATTATGAGACTGCACCTAGCCGACCCGATTTAGTTTTAAAAGATTATATTAAAATTTTTCATCCTACGGTTTTACCCGATTATACCTTTACCTTTGCCAAAAAATTAGACTAAAGTGACCAAGAAGTTTACCATATTATTGATTTGTTTAGTACTGGTTTTAGTATTTTTAACCCTATTGAATATCAGTTTAGGTTCGATTAAGATCCCTTTTAAAGAAGTAGCCCAAGCGTTGATGGGTAATGCTACTTCAAAAACTTCGTGGGATTATATTATAGTAAACTTTCGATTACCCAAAGCGATCACCGCTATTTTAGTGGGTATTGCCTTATCCATTAGTGGCTTATTGATGCAAACATTATTTCGAAATCCTTTAGCAGGACCTTATGTTTTAGGGTTGAGTTCGGGAGCCAGTTTGGGTGTAGCTATGGTAGTTTTAGGAGCGGGTATTTTACCTTTAGGGCTTTCCAAAGTATTTACCTCATCATTAGGATTAGTATTGGCTTCTGGAATAGGCAGTTCTTTAGTATTACTGGCTGTGTTATTAGTTTCAGAACGGTTAAAAGACACCATGTCTATTTTGATTGTAGGCTTAATGTTTGGAAGTATAACTAGCGCTATCGTTTCGGTACTTTCCTATTTTACCACAGCCGAGCAATTACAGAAATACACTTTTTGGCAGATGGGCAGTTTGGGCAATTTGAGTTGGTCCAACGTTAGTTTTTTAGCCATTATAACCTGTATTGGGATAAGCCTTAGTTTTTTAGTCATCAAACCTTTGGATGCCTTATTATTAGGAGAACGTTATGCGAGCAGTTTAGGCGTTAATTTTAAGCGCACCCGGTATATCATTTTATTTGCTACGAGTATTTTAGCTGGTAGCATAACAGCTTTTGTGGGTCCAATAGCCTTTATTGGGTTAGCGGTACCTCATATGGCCAAGTTGTTGTTTCAAACCAGCAATCATTTTATCTTGTTTTGGAGCACCTCTTTATTAGGAGCCATCGTGTTATTGTTTTGTGATATAGTAGCCCAATTACCTGGAAATGATATTACCTTACCCATCAATGCCATTACTTCCATTATAGGAGCCCCCATAGTGGTTTGGCTTTTGGTACGCAAAAAAAGAATTGGGTAACCCCTCTTTATATTCCTTTTTTTAGTTTTCATTTCGCTAACTTTACTCCGTTATTCACACGACATAATGTACTGTTACTGTACACTTACCCAGCATTTTTATTGCACTTATACTCACTATATAGTTACTATAACCTTACCATATACTAGCTATATACTTATCATATATTTAATATACATTTATAATAAATATTTAGTATCTTAGACTTTTAAGCGACTTTATTATGGCAAAAGGAAAAGGCATTGTACAATTAACAGGAACCTTACAAGGATTAACATTTTATCTTTTAGATGGCAAATAAGTGGTGCGTACTGCGGGAGGCGGTTTTAATGGAGAAGCCATAAAGACCAAAGCCTCTATGGTGCGTGTGCGAGAGAACAGTTCGGAATTTAAAGAATGTATGCAAGCGGTGGCTACTTTTAAGCAAATGCTCCAACCCTATTTACAGCTTTTAAAAGATGGTAAGTTACATCAGCGGTTGGTGCGCGTGTTTACTCAATTGAAAGCTTTTGATCCTATTTCAGTAAGAGGGCAACGCACTATTGCGAAAGGTTTAACTACAGCTATTGGTCGCGATTTATTGCGTGGTTATGTACTTACCCAAAACGGTTCTTTACAAAGTTTGTTGCAACAAGCCTATACTTTTGATGAGCATATTGGGTTCCAGGTACCTCATTTCAACGCTACTCCTTTATTTATGGGTACAGTAGCCAGCCAAATGGAATTGGTTTTACGCTATGTTTTAGTTGATGCAAATGGGGAATTTTCGTTTGTACAAAGTGAAAAAGTAGTACTAGAGCGTAGTTTTTCAGGAGAAATAGAGATAGCTGTACCAGTACTACCCGATTACGATTCATGTATTGTTGTAGCTATTGGGCGCTTTTTTCAAGAAATAAATGGTAGTTTTTATACGATATCGAAAGGTGTTATGGAAGTTGTTGAGGTTACGGGTTAGTTGATGGTTGATGGTGTTTGGTTTTATTTTTAAAACAAAAGCTTTTTTTAAAATATATAAGTAAATAATAGTATTTTTGAAAGTATATAAGCCACACAAAATGTATTGGAAAGCCAAATTAATTACTCACAAAGGAATACCTCGTATTGCTGTATTTTTTGATAAAGACGTACGTTTAATTGAACGTATTAAAACTTTTAAAGGAGCAACTTGGAGTGCTTCTAAAAAATATTGGCATTTGCCTGATACTATAGCAAACAGAGCACATTTTAAAATACCTCCAACTCCAATTCTATCGGAGGAAGGCATTCGGCAATTAGAAAAATTTAAACAATGGTTACAAGCGAAAAGGTATAGTGAAAATACCATTAAAACTTATGCAGATGCACTAAAATCGTTTTTAACGTTTTATACTCACAAAACTGTTTCAGAAATTACGAATGACGATGTCATATGGTTTACCAATGAACACATTCTAAAAAACAAATTTTCCACTTCCTATCAAAATCAGATTGTAAATGCAATCAAATTATATTTTAAAACCATACGTAATGAAGTATTGATTATTGATAAAATTCATCGTCCGAAACGAGAAAAAGTATTGCCTAATGTTTTGAGTAAGGAAGAAATAAAATTCATTTTAGAAGCACCTAGCAATCTAAAACATAAAGCAATGCTCTCAATGATTTACAGTTGCGGTTTAAGACGTAGCGAATTATTGCATTTAAAACCTACAGATATTGATTCCAAAAGAGGTATTGTGCTCATTAGACAAAGTAAAGGAAAAAAAGACCGCATTGTACCTTTGTCTAACAAAATTTTAGAAATGCTACGAGTCTATTATGTACAATACAAACCTATGGTTTGGCTGTTTGAAGGACAAAATAAAGGTGTTAAATATTCTGAAAAGAGTTTACAAAGTGTTTTAAAACAAACATTGCAGAAAACTAAAATTTCAAAACCTGTCACCTTGCATTGGTTGCGACATAGTTATGCGACTCATTTATTAGAAAGCGGTACCGATTTAAGATACATACAAGAATTGCTTGGTCATAATAGTAGTAGAACAACGGAAATATATACTCATGTAAGCACAAAAAGTCTAGAACAAATAAAAAGCCCTTTTGATGATTTGTAATAGATAATTATTATTTTTGGGTAAGAAAAAAGTCTGACTGTTTTCAGACCTATCTAACAAATGGTTGTTGTATAGGTCTGACGAAGTCAGACATATAAACAAGTTATGCAACAGTTTATAAAACAGAACCTAATTTATAGTATGACAGAAAAAAATTTTAAATACTCTACAATAAGTTTTATACTAATAAATATATGGACACTATATTTATTTTTTGGTTATTTAAGTGAAGAGAAAGGAATTTTTAATGGATTTGGTTTACTAATTGATTTTGTTTATAGTCAAATTTTTAATGTCGTATTTGGTTCATTATTATTATTAATAAGAGCGTATTTTTATTTTAGAAAAATTAATTCAAATCCATTAAAAATAAATTTCTTTTATATATTAAGCGGAATATTTAGTATAAATATTTTCATAATATGGTTATGTTCAATTATCCTACAATTTATTGAACTTGCTAATGAATTGACAACAATTCTTGGGGTTAGCTCATTATTAATAGGTTCTTTTATCATTCTTGATCTATATAAATTAAATTTCAAGAAATTGACAATTAACTAAACTCAAATCATAATAAATGAGAAAGGTTTTAAACTTCTTTTTGATAATATTTTATTCAATTTTTATTGCTGGATTATATGGAATACTTCATGACCAAATAACATATTCTATTTCTAATGAATATTATACATTATTCAAATTCGAACAATTTGGAATAAATAATTGGAACTTATCTAACGAAAGGTTGAAAGTTGGAATAATTGGATATTTGGCAACTTGGTGGGTAGGTCTCATTCTAGGTGTTATTTACGCAATAATTTCTTTATTTCACGATTCGAAAAAAACATTAAAAATAACTTTAAATTCAATTTTCTTAAATATTGGAATTACATTCATTTTTGGAATTTTAGGTTTCATTTATGGTTTTTTATTTTTAAACGCTGAAAAAATTAATTGGTATATTCCAGAACAAACAGAAAACATTCAAAGCTTCATAAATGTAGGATCAATTCATAACTTTGGATATATTGGAGGCTTTGTTGGTTTGATTTTTGGAATTTACTTCATGAATAGAAACTTAAGAAAAACCGTTGCATAACAGCCGTTTGTAGCAATTGCTAGACCTGGCTTGTGTTCGGAATTTTACTTCGTCAGTTCGCACTCTGTGCTCGGGTCTCCGGAAATTCCACGAGGAGTTTTGTACTTGTAATCTTTTGGCTTAAATTTACGCAACTGCTACAAGCGGCAAACCGTTAGCCGTAATTTTAAATGAAACTTGAAATCAAAAATAAACAAACAATTATTTTTAAAAACGATTCAGTTGGTGGATGGTTTGGCGAAATCAATATAAATAACAAAAACTTTGAATTCTCGTTTGATAATAAAGAGTTTATAGATTGGGAAGATATTAAAAGGCGAATTATTTATTTTATAAATTATCAGAAGGAAATTATCGAAATTACAGAAAAAGGAATTATTGAATATCAAAAGTTTTTAGGTTGGAATTTAAATTATGATTTGGATTTGGATTGTATTGAACTCCCAACCAATGAAGAACGCAAAGACGATTTTATAATACCATATCGATATGATGATAAAACGGGTTTTGATTACGTATTATGGGAAATATATATTTATGATGAAAATGGCCCAAAATTAAGAGAAGTAAAAAGAGAATGATTTTAGCATTTGACACATATTACTTTGATAACAAAGCAAAAACTGTTTGTGTTGAATTTACTGATTGGAATGATAGCAATTATAAATTTCAAACTGAAATAACAGACAATATTGAAGAATATATCCCAGGTGAATTCTACAAAAGAGAATTGCCTTGTATCATTAGTTTACTCAATAAATATGATTTAAAGAATATTGAAGTAATTATAGTTGATGGATTTGTTTATTTGAATGATGAAAATAAATTTGGTTTGGGTGGTTATCTATATGAAAAATTAGATCGTAAAATTCCTGTTATAGGTGTTGCCAAAACAAATTTTGCAACAATTGAGAAAAACAAAAAGAGTCTTTTAAGAGGGGAAAGTAAAAAACCTCTATTTATTACAGCCATTGGAATTGAACTTAAAGATGCTGTACAGAAAATACAAAATATGGATGGAGAATTTAGGATTCCAACTTTACTTAAAGAACTTGACCGACTAACAAAAGAAGAATAAAAACTGTGGCTAACAGGCGTTTGGCAAGATTGCGAATTTTGTAGTAAATTCACTTTTACTTTTCGCAAGAAATTTTATCTTTAACAGAAAATAATCGGTTCCGAAGTTTGCAACCTCGCCAAGCGCCGGAACGTTAGGCACTATTAACACACGAAAATGCTAAAAACAATATTAACTATTTTATTTTTCTTTCCTATTTGTATGGTTGGTCAAAAGCTTGAAAAAAAACAAGTTTTAGAAAACCTCAAAAGTGAGATTTATTTAGATACGATTAAGTTTGACAAAAAAGATATAGTGTTCACAGCTTTAGGAAGAGAAAACTTGAAACCATACTCAAAAGTCTATATTGTTGATGGACAATATTTATATAAACTTGACATAATAGAAAGCAAACTCGTGTTAGAATTTATAAACGAAATTTTAGACGTTGAAAAGATTGAATCAATTGAAGTTATAGAAAAGGAGAAAGCTTCAACTCTATTTGGTGGAAATGCAAAAAATGGCGTTGTTGCGATTCGTATGAAGAGAAAAGTTAATTATAATCCAAAGGTTGCAGGTTTAATATTAACTGAAAAGAAATATGGAACAAATTTTTCTCAAATAAAAGAAGGCGAATTACAAATCAGAAATTAACAGTGCCTAACAGCAGTTTATAACAATTGCTAGGCTTGGGTTTGTCCCGAATTTTCTTCGAAAATTCAAAAAGTAATTTTAACTTTGGTATCATCAGTAATTAATCGTCGCAACTTTTACAAACCACGGAACGTTACCACACATTTCAAAAAAAATGAGAATATATTCAGCTTATATAATATTTATAATTTTGATTACAACGTCCTGTAAAAAGGAAATAGGAAAAATAGAAACTGTGAAGATCTTTTACGACAAAGAAAAAACTAAAATTGAAAAAGAAGGAAGTATTCTAAAGATTGGAGGTTTAGAAACAGGTTATTGGAAATTATATTACGTAAATGGAAATATAAAAAGCGAAGGAGATTATAAAGGCGGAAGACAAACTGGTGACTGGAAATTTTATCATGAATCTGGCGAATTAATGTCAAAAGGAAAAATGTTTGAAGGAGAAAAAGATGGATTTTGGAAACAATATTTCACCAATGGAAAAATAGCTTCACAAGGAAACTATGAGAAAGGAAAAGAAATAGGAACTTGGAAATACTATTATGAATCAGGACAATTGGAACAGGAAGCTGATTATATAAGAGGTGTTCTAAATGGTTTAGTCAAAAATTATTATCCAAATGGACAATTAATGAATAAAGGAAGTTCTTTAAATGGTTTGAAACACGGATTTATGACTACTTATTGGGAAAATGGTAATGTTGCTGGACAAAATAACTTCGAGAATGGAGAAATGAAAGGACTCTATAGAGAATATTATAAAAATGGGAAATTATCTGTTGAGGGAAATTGGAACATTGACAAACCAATTGGAAAAATAAAATCTTATACAGAGGATGGAGAATTAAAAGCTATTTATGTGATCGATAGTCTTGGTGAGATTATAGAGGAAGAAATATTAATTAATTAAAAACGTGTGGTAACAGCAGTTAGCCTCAATGGCTCGGGCTTGGTTTTTCCTTCGAAAAAACTGCAGGTAACCAAAATAATTTTATATTTGTTAATGTTAGTCTTGAATCGCCGCCACTAAGGCTAGCTGCAAAACGTTAGCAGCAAGCTTAAAAGAAAACTCATGCTAAAAAAAGGGTGTATAATTATTTTCATGTTATTTGTTTTAACAGTATCAATATTCATTGGAGTATTTTTTTTAAATCAATCCGACAAAACTAAAAAGGCAGAAATTGACGAAATTAAACTATCAAAAATATGTGATACAATTAAAGCTATAACTGAACAGCCGACAATTACTTTCGATGAGTTTAAAACTAATGAATTAGAAAGAATTAATTTTTACTTAATCAGAGAAAACAAAATAATAGAAGAAAAAGAAACATTCATTCCCGAATATAGCAGCTCAGATGGAACTTACAAGACATTTAAAATCCCATTTGAATACTTTTTGAAAACTGACACTATAATTGTCAAAACATCTACATTATATTTTAAAATACCTAATTTTCATCATTATGCGTATTTACACTTTGGAAATTTTGGATATTTAGGAAGTTCAGATTGTAGAATTGAAAAAAATAAATATATATATATCGAAGATAGAATTGAAAATTATAAACTACCAACAAAAGCCAGACGTTAACATTGGTTAGCTATTATTGTGGCTTCTTGCCTACTTCCGAATTTTCTCCGAAAATCTGAAAGTATTCGTATATTTGGGTTGGCTAGTAACAAAACACCACAACATCAGCTAGCCAAGGACCGTTGTGCACAAGCCTAAAAAAGTACAAAAATCATATTTGGTATTAAATGAGAATAATCATATTTACATTTGTCACTTTTATATTTTACTCAAATAGCTTAATTGCTCAGGAAAATAATATTAATATTTTACTTGAAAAAACTTATGTATCAGATTGCAACGGAAAGACAATTGAGTTAATGTTACCAAAAGGATGGAGTACTCCAGACCGACTTGAGATTGATGAAGGCTTCATACAAACTTACATTTATCCCGACAAGAGTTATCTGTCAATTTTGTGTGGAGATGTAGAATTTCATAAACAAGAAATTGTAAAAGAAAATGAATTTGCAAGAGAAGAGAAATACAATGGGTTTTCAATAATTTATGGAAATGTAAAATCTAACCGAAAAGAAGAATTTGATGCTACATTAAATCTTATGAAAAAATAAAACCTATGCACAACAGCGGTTTACTTCAATGGTTACTTCCGGATTTTCCGTAGGAAAATCCGCTGCTGGATGGAATGTTTTGTTATATTTGTAATGGCTTGGTGCTGGTGCAACGCCACTGAGAGCAAGCGGCAGACCGTTAGCAGTAAGTTTTGAAAAACCTTCATAGAAATGAAACTTGAATTAAACTTTAATGAAAGTATTTACCGTAAACAAATGGAATTACTTTATAATTCTGGCTTTGGTAAAAATGTAGAATATTATAAAAATTCACATTATTTAGGTTTTGTTTTATTAATTATCGGAATTTGCTCAATAATAAACGGACAAAATTTTGGTTACGCACTTATTGTTTTTGCGTTAGGAGTATTAATCCCATATTTTATATTTTATTTTAAGAACAGGAAAGTTTTAAAAAACTTAGTTTTTGAACAAGACAATATTGTATCAATTTATACTCAAAATCCAAAAGTTATTTTAGAATTTACGGAAACTGAATTCAAATACAAAGATTACAATAATGAACGAGATTTTAATTGGACAGATTTTTTAACGTATAATATCATAGAAGATAATATATTTCTATTTACAAAAAATTACGAACCATATATAATTGGAAAAGAAGAAGCTGGAGAAGAAAACTACGAAAATATTTTATTATTAATTGAATCCAAATTAAAGAAATAAACCTACTGCTAACAACGATTACAAGTAATGGATAGGTAAGTACTATTCCGAAAATTGTTGCACCAATTCGCACTTTGTGCTCGTGTCTCCGAATTTTCTAAAATAAGTTTATATTTGTTATGGCTTGGTGCTGGTTTACGCCAATACTTGTAGCCGCAAAACATTAGCAGTAATTTTAAACCAAACTAAATGATATTAAAATGTCTGAACTTGAATTACAAAAATATCGATACTTAAGTAAATCAATAAAAATCTATCGAATATATAGCTATGGCCTTTTAGTAAGTTTTTTGACCGTCTTAATTTTAAAACCTTTGATTAGGGAACAATACTTTATTTTAGACTTTATCATAGGTTTTCCAATCTTAGGAATGATTATATTAGCTCCTTTCGGCTTATATTTTAGCTGGAAAAGTCATAAAGAAAAAGAAAGCAATTCTAGAAAACATATGAGATACTTTCTCGGTCATGTCTTTTTTTCGTTATTAGCAATTTTCTTTCTTTCGATAATATTTTCAGACATTAAGCAATTATTTTAACTTACGGAACATTCCAAAAAAACTACTGCTAACAGCGGTTTTGCGAGATTGCGAAAAATGTGCAAAAATCACATTTTTCTCCCGCAAGAAATTCTATATTAGCAGAAAGTCTACGGTTCCGAAGTTCGCAACCTCCCATAGCCAAACCGTTAGCAAACATTAAATGAACGATACTGAATATAAAGGAATTTTACACAAAGAAGTTAATAAACTTTCAAGAATAAATCCAATATTTCATAGGATCTTGAGTATGCTTTTGGATCATATTCTTATGTGTATATTTATAGTTCCTATAATGTTTATACCCATGATTCTAATGATAAGCGGAATATTAGAATTTGAAAACCGAACTTTTTTCATAATTTTCTTTTTGTTGATATTTGTATATATCAATAAAGATTTTTTCAATGCAAAAAGTCCTGCAAAACGACTTTTAGGATATCAAATTATAAATCGAAAAACTGGAAAAGCAGCAAATGAATTACAATGCTTTGTACGAAATTTAACAATAGCAATTGCTTGGCCTTTAGAAGTTATTGTTGCATTATATAATCCTGAAAGGAGAATTGGTGATTTTTTAGCCAATACAAAAGTTGTCATTTCTGAAAAAGAAAAATTAAAAACTATCTGGTCTGACTTTAAAAGTAAAACTTTAAAATTAAATTTTATCGCAATTTTAATTATTGGAATAATTTATTTTTATGGATTAAGTTTATTAATGCCAAAAGCACATTGAAATAAAGTTGCCTAACAGCCGTTTGTTGCAATTGCTAGGCTTGGCTTGTGTTCGGAATTTTACTTCGTCAGTTCGCACTCTGTGCTCGGGTCTCCGAAAATTCCATGAGGAGTTTTGTAATTGTAAATTTTTAGGCTAAATTTACGCAACTGCCACAAGCGGCATAACGTGTGCACTATTTAAGAAAATCGCTATATCGAATTGAAAACAGAACTTAAATTAACAAACGAACAGTTTACTGAAGCTGCATTTATTTTTGAAAAAGCGAACGGAAATTCACACTCGGACTTTGAAAAAGAAATAATTGCAGAATCAATACTGACCGAATACAAACCGTCTGATTTAGAACAGATAATTGTCGACGGACTAAACGCTGGAATTTATAAAACCGAGGAAGAGCGAGTTAGCGGATATTGGAGTTTATCAAAAATCGGAAATCGCAATTTGATAGCGGAATATAAAAAGTGGTTGCGAACAGAATTGGAAAACGAAAATGGAATAGCAGTTTTTCAAATATTAATCGGACTTGACCGACTTGACGAATCTGTGTTTAATAAAAACCGGTCTGGACAAACTGTAAACGAAACGGAAATGAATTTACGTGATGCCAAAAGATATCTAAATGGAAAATAACATAATGCCTAACAATGTATAACCGCAATTACGGCGGAATCGACTACCCTTCGACAACCTCAGGGCTGACTAGAATCCACTCGGAATTGCTAACTTCTGTTCTTAACCAAAAATTAGAAACTTTACTCCTATAACTGACGTTTATACGAAGCGTTGTAAGCAAGTTTAAAAATGAGTGCTAAAAAGAAAACCATTATTGCAATCATATTATTATCAATTACCTTAATAGTTGGCTTTATTTTTTATGGTTTATATTTAATGTTTGACGAAGATAAATATGGTGATTTAGTTTATGTAAAAGAGAAAGCTGAAGATGGCGATTTAATCTTGAAATGTAGCAAAGAGTATTTTAGTAACAAAGAATATGAATTTGACGAAATTGGAATAATTGAAAAATCATTTGGAAACGTTTATGTTTGGGATAATAAAAATACTTTAAAAAAATCTTTGTTTGATTGGTGTGAAAGACAAAACGCACAGAAAGTAATAATTTTAAGACCAAAGGGAAAAGTGAAAACTAAAAAAATCTCGAAAATTGAAGGTGAATATAACTACTTATTAAATTCAACTGAATACGAAAAAATAACTGAAACTTTATAGAAAACCAGCTTACAAAAGCGGTTACAAGTAATGGCTAGTTCAGTACTATTCCGAAAATTGTTGCACCAGTTTGCACTTTGCACTCGTTTCTCCGAATTTTCTAAAATAAGCTTATATTTGTGATGGCTTGTTCTTGATAAAAGCCACTTTTTTTAGCCACGAAACGTTATGCTTAATCTAAAAACAAATTTCTGAATTCAATAAATGAAATTAAAGATGAATTTCTTGTATTGGTATTTAAAACCTAAAAAAATTGAACTCAATGGTGAATTATACCAAACTCTTGGAGTAGATTATTTTAAAAGTATAACACCTTTTGAATTAATTGGAAAAATTAAAAACACGAAAACTGTGACGATAAAAAGGAAAAACCAAACTGAATTGAAAAAATATTTTAAGGATACAATTGCTGGTGAAATTGCGCATTTGGTATCTTTATTTATATTGTTCGTTGTAGTTGCATTCTGTATACTTAAGGAATTATTTGTCACAGCAGTATTATTTTTTTTAACAAACATACTCGTAAATTTATATCCTATATTTTTAATGAGATTCAACAGATTTAGAATTTCGAAAGTTCTTAATAAACCAATAGAGGAATTATTAAATGATTGAAAAAACTATGCACAACAATGCCTATAGTAATTGCAGGTACATACCAAATTTATGACAAAAATTCGTTATATAAAACTTATTATTTTCTTAGTCTTGCTAAGTTCATTTACGATACATGTAAACTCAAATTTAGAAAATACTCAAATAGAAACCTTAGAACTTAAAGCTCTAAGAAAAAATGTAGTTGGAAAAAGCTATGTTTATGATTTAACTAAATTAAAAGACTGCAACAAAACTACAATCAAATACTTAGGAAGTATAAAAACAAAAAATGGAAAAGAATATAAAATTCTAAATTCATTTTACGTATTTCAATCAAATTCTACTTGTAAAGGAACTAGCAATATCAAAATTTATGATATGAAAAACAAATATGTCGGAAAATATTATGTTGGTATGCCTGAGGAATTACCTGATAGAATAACACAAAATAAAAATTTGGTTTGGGAAAATTCAAAAGATTGTATTATGCGAAAAGATTTTTTTATTAATCTTGAAAATGGATTACCGGAAAAATTTTTTGTACCATGTTCAAAAAATGGCGGTAACGAATATGGGTTTAGTGTAGAATGAAAAAACCTGCTGCTAATAGAAGTTTTAAATAATAGTTAGTCCCAGAAAATTTTTAAAAATTACTTCACCAGTTTGCAATTTGTGATCCTGTCTCTAGTAACCAAAAGTTTATTTTATATTTGCTACGACTTGATTTTGATTCATGCGCCTATTTTTAACCCTAAAAATTTATAAACAATTTAAATTTTATATGAAAAATTTTTTAATCGTACTATTTTTAGCTTCCTTAAGTTCCTCTGTATTTGGACAGTCTTTAACAGAAAAGAATATACACGGAAAATGGAAAGTTGTAAAACTAATTGTAAAATCAACAAAACCTGAATTAGCTCCTTTGTTTAAAGGGTTTGAAAATGCAACTTTCACTTTTAATCCAAACGGAAATTTCGAACTTACCACAACGTCTCAATCTGAACTATTCGGAATGATAACTGAAATGACTAATGGAACTAAATGGAAACTTGAAAAGGCAAAACAATGTTTACTAATTGGTAATGAAACAAACCACTATTCAATAATGGGAATATTTGTCAAAGAAACTAATGGTAAAATACTATTTAACTTAGACGAAACTGGAATTATAATGGAAATGAAAAAAATGGAATAAAAACTATTATTACTATTTCTATTGCTAAAACAAGTTGTAATTTATCAAAGAGTACAAAAATTATAAACCAAAAAAATGACACAAGAAGAATATTGTGATACTACTAAATATTTTGAATCAGGTGGTAAAAAATTAAATTCAAAATATCTATTACACTATCATTTTAAACCAAACTGGAGTGAAATACCACATATGCTGGACATATTTATCGATCAAAATTATGGTTTTGAAGTGAAATTGTTTTGGTATAAACCATTCGTAAAAAATCGATTGTTTTCCTTTTACCAAAGCAACTTATTACCTGAAAATATACTTCAAATTATCAAGGCTTTTAATTCTTTTCCAAATGTTTCTTTAAAACAATTATATACTAGTAAATCTGAACAATATAGTCCAGAAGGTATTTCCGAAGATACTTACACAATTAATCATCCAATCAATCCGTTTTCAATAAATATGAGTTCACATTGGACTGATGAAAAACTATTCCAATCTAAAGAAGAAATTCTATTTCTTCAATTACACCACGCTATTAAAATCTGGAAAGAAACTTTATTTCAAGGAGTATTACAAATGCATAATTAAAAAATGGCTGTGATATTATAAAAGTTATATTTTTTCTTGAAATCCCCTGTTATTTATCTTTTAAAAGCTATTAGCAATTTGAATATATTTGTAATAAAACAGAAATTAAATCTACATTGGTAAGGATTTAAAAATAAAAACATGAAACAAATAGTTTACGCAATCCTATTTTTAGTTATCATAAGTTGTACCCCAAAAATAAGCCCGTATTTTGAACAAAATCATTATATCAGGAATTATAGCATTCATATACAAAATGATTCTTTACAACTCTACTTTAAAACTCCTGCAGATATTTCTTATGTAACCGACACAAAAGAATTAAAAAAGCGCATTCGCAATTCAAAAATTAAACTAGCTGATCCTGTTTTAATTTATGGCAGCACCAATGATCCTCCTTACGAATATTTTGTAACGGTTTCAGAAAACAAACTTTCCAACTATTCCAAAGAGCTAGTGGTTTTTGATACTTTAGTAGAAAATCAAACCATTCGTTTTATTGGTAACGCTCTTGAAAAAAATGCCAAGAAAACCTTGGAAATAGATTTGAAAAATTGTTTTAAAAGTCTTGAAGTAGGACCTACCTATAGAAAGCAAATTCAAACCATTTTTGATGTTGTACAAAAATACCAGCTTTCCAATAAATTTTATACCGCACTTCAAGAAATTAGTGATTTTCCTTCTTATGATAAACAAGAAGAATGGTCAAAACTTCAAATGCAATTGACTTTTTCTTCCTTTCTAGGGAAAAATAAGCTTTACAATACGTATTTAAGTCAACTCGAATCCAGATTTAAACCCAACGATACAGTTGTTAAAACGATTAAAGAAAAAACAGTTTATAATGCGCAAGCTTTGGATACTATACTTCAAGAAGCCAAAAAACATCGCATGATAATGATTAATGAAAATCATTTTTATCCAAATCATAGAAAATTGGTTTCAGATGTATTGGAAAAACTAAAAGCCATTGGTTACCACTATTTGGCTTTGGAAGCGTTAAACACAAAACAAGATAGCCTTTTAAATGTACCCAACTCCTATCCTACTTTAGAAACTGGTTTTTATACCAGTGAACAAAATTTTTCAAATCTCATTCGAAAAGCGAAAGCATTAGACTTTCGATTTATCGCTTACGAAAATACGGACACTAATCAAGACCGAGAAGTAGGTCAAGCCGAAAACATCTACAACAAAAGCTTTTTAATCGACCCAAATGCGAAAGTTGTCGTACTTGCAGGAATTGATCATATCTTAGAAAAACCAACTAGTCAAGGAAAAGAATGGATGGCTACTGTTTTTAAAAATAAATACCAAATTGATCCTCTAACCATCAGCCAAACTCATTTAAATGCTTACAGAAATGAAATTGATTACAACTATGGAATCCTCAATAGTAAAAATTTTAAAGATACCCGATGGAATGCTGTGGATTACTTAGTATTAAATAACAATACAAAAGAACCAATTGAAGATCCTTTTAGTGCCTATGAATACCAAAATAATACAAAGACTGATATTCAAATCGCTTTGCTCTTGGGAAATGAAATTAAAAACCCATACGATTACAGCAAAAAAATACCGTATTTTACAACAATAGTTACATCTGGCAAAAAACTGGAAGTACCTGTAGACTTAAGCAAAGCAACCTATTTATTGGCTTTTGATAAAAATGGAAACCTATTGGACAAACAAATTATTCCTGCAAGAGATTAAGGAATAATACCCTACAAATTATTCTATTTTACAAATAAAAATGTATTTTTAAAACAAATACAATGCAACTCATGGACAAATACAAAGAAACCTATCAAACATGGAATAATATTGCAGCGCTCTATCAAGATAAGTTTATGGATTTAGACATTTACAACGATACCTACGATTACATCTGTAATGCCATTAAGAATCCTAAATCAAAACTTTTGGAAATAGGTTGTGGTCCTGGAAATATCACAAAGTATTTGTTAACCAAAAGACCTGATTTTGAAATTTTTGGCATTGATATTGCTCCCAACATGATTGAATTAGCCAAACAAAATAATCCGACTGCAAAATTTGAAGTTATGGACTCGAGAGCAATTTCTACTCTTGAAGAAAAGTTTGATGGTATTGTTGTGGGGTTTTGCTTACCGTATTTGTCACCTAAAGATACAACCGAACTTATAACTAATGCTTACAATTTATTAAACGAAAAGGGGTTACTCTATTTAAGTTTTGTAGAAGGGGAATCTGAAAAATCAGAATTTAAAGTGGGAAATGGTGGTCGTGTATTTTTTTATTATCATGATTTGGAAAATGTAAAAACGCAACTTAGTAACTCTAAATTTAATGAAATTACAATTTTTAAAGTGCCATATAAAATTTCAGAAACCGAATTCGATATCCATACAGTTGTAACCGCCAAGAAAGAAATATAAAAACAATACCGTATTTATGAGAAAAATAATTGGAGCGCTTAACATGACCATAGACGGTATTTGCGATCATACAGCAGGAATTCCTGATGAAGCAATACATATGCATTATACGGAACTATTACAAAAAGGGGATGCCATTCTTTATGGTAGAAAAACCTATGAGTTAATGACGTATTGGCAAACTATTTTAGAAAATCCATCCGAAGAAAAAACTATGAATGAATTTGCGCTGGCTATTGATACCATTCCAAAAATTGTTTTTTCAAATACGCTTAAAGAAATCAATTGGAAAAGTGCTTCCTTATCACAAAATAATTTAAAAGAAGAAGTAATTGCGTTAAAAAAACAATCTGGAAAAGCTATTCTTGTTGGAAGTCGCAGTTTGATAATTGCACTTTTACAACTAAATTTAATTGATGAACTCCAACTTTGCATTCATCCAATGGTTGAAGGTAAAGGTTTATCCTTATTTGAAAACATCAACGAACGCATGGTTTTTAATTTAGTAAAACACAAAACTTTTACAAATGGAGCTATTATTCTTTATTACCAACCTAAAAAATGATTAAGTAACTTTGTTCATCTCCATTTTTTCTTTCGCGTTAAACTATAGTTTTGATTAAACAAATTATATTTGTTATACTAACTAATTATTTATACTCATTCATTTGATTAAATTTATAGTTATAGAAAATACTTAAAAAGTAAACTAACTATTACTTATGAAATTTAGGAAAGAACTAGAACCCAATATTGAAAAATCGGAACAATTATTCCCAAAAGTATTAGATCTCCTCTCAAAATTTGATGAGGCTTTCGATGATTTTAATGTAAAAAAAATGGATGATATAATAGATCAGATTAATCTTTTAATTGATAAAGAAATTGATAAAGAAGATATCTATGAATATTGGGGTTATACTTCTGCTGAAGATTTAGCATTCGGACTTACCTTAACTGTACCTAGGCATGCATTCCCAATTACAGAAGAAGAGCTCTCAGAAATTAAAAATAGAATTCAAATTCTTTTAGACGCAGATGAAAATATGGAAAAAAGTATTTCAACTTTCTTATTTGAAAAAGAAGTCTCTGTTGCACGTGTATTAATTGAGGATTATTATGATTTAATTATAAATCATAATAACACTACAAGACCAGATAATATCATATATCTTTAAAAACCTTTAACTTTGCAAAACAACAATTAGTCTTTTTCAATGACACCTACTGTTTTATATAGTACCAATTTATCTATCGGTTACACGCATAAAAATGAAGCTAAAACCATTATTGAATGTTGCAATATTCAGTTAGAAGCAGGCCAATTGGTAGCACTTATTGGTGCTAATGGTATAGGTAAATCCACACTATTAAAAACACTAACAGGTATTATTCCTCCTTTAAAAGGGGAAATAATATTACAGGGTAAGCCGCTAAAAAATTACAATCCCAACTTATTAGCGCAAGAATTAAGCATTGTTTTAACCGAACATTTGCCACCAAGTAATTTAACGGTTTATGAAATTGTGGCTCTTGGCAGACAACCGTATACCAATTGGTTAGGTACCTTAACAAATGAAGATAAAGAAAAAATTGATCATGCTATTGCATTAACTGGAATAGAAAGTTTTATAGACAAAAAACATTATGAAATAAGTGATGGTCAACTTCAAAAAGCTTTAATAACAAGAGCTTTAGCACAAGATACGGCTATCATTATTTTAGACGAACCTACCACACATCTCGATTTATTACATAAAGTTTCCTTAATAAAACTTTTAAAAAAACTTACTCAAGAAACGAATAAAACAATTTTATATTCTACTCATGATATTGATTTAGCCATTCAATTGTGTGATGAAATGATTGTTTTAACACCTAATAAACTAGTAAAAGATCAGCCTTGTAATTTAATTGAACAAAATGTTTTTAACGAATTGTTTCAAAATGAAGCTATTACTTTCGATAAAACGATTGGCAAATTTAAAATCATTTAGCTCTAAAATTATTTTCCTCATTTGGTAACCCAAATAACTAAAGTATTTAGTAATTTTATAAAAAAAATTAATCCATGAAAAAATATATAATTCTTGTTATCTCCCTTATTAGTTTCTCTATGAATGCTCAATTAAAATCAGTTGCCTATACTGATGGCGGTCAAAAATTAGAAGGCTTTTTTGCTAAAGCAACTGTGGCTAACCCAAAAAACATCGGAGTTATCATCTTACCTGCTTGGATGGGTATCGATGCACATGCTAAAGAGTCTGCTGAAAATTTAGCTGCATTAGGGTATCATGCTTTTGTAGCTGACATTTATGGTGTAGGCAATACACCCAGCAATACTACTGAAGCAGGAAAATTAGCTGGTTATTTTAAAAACAATTATAAAGATTACCAAAAAAGAATTCAATTGGCTATTGATCAATTGGTGAAACAAGGAGCAAATCCAGATGAAATTGCAGTTATTGGGTATTGTTTTGGTGGAACTGGAGCTTTAGAAGCAGCAAGAGGTAATTTAAAAGTAAAAGGAGTAGTTTCTTTTCACGGTGGTTTAGGAAAAGATCCCATGCGTCAAACGGAAGTCATTACTCCAAAAATATTAGTACTTCATGGAGCTGATGATCCTTATGTACCTCAAAAAGAAGTGTTAGCTTTCCAAGACGAAATGAAAATTGGAAAAGCTGTTTGGCAAATGAATATGTATTCAAATGCGGTTCATGCGTTTACCCACAAAGATTTAGATACTGATAATAGCAAAGGCGCTGCTTATAATGAATTAGCCGACAAAAGAAGTTGGCAAGCAATGAAAGATTTTTTTACAGAAATTTTCAATTAAACCATAAATATCCCTTCCAGAAGAAGGGATTTTTTTATAAAACAATTTCTTGAACTTCTTGAACAGCACCAGTTGGCATTCCTTCTAAATACATTTTTCCTACTCGAACTCGTATCAATCGCAAAGTTGGAAAACCAACAGCCGCAGTCATTTTTCTTACTTGACGAAATTTCCCTTCGGTAACCGTTATGGAAACCCAAGAAGTAGGTCCGTGTCGTTCATCTCTTATTTTTTTACCTGGTCCAATAAAAGAAGGAATCGTTTCAATTCGTTTCGCTTTACAAGGCAAGGTGGTATATTTTGAACCGTTTACGCCTATTTCTACTCCTTTTTGCAATAGTTGCACGGCTTCATCGGTAACAATACCATCCACTTGAGCATAATATTCTTTTTCAACAGTTTTACTTCGCACTTGTTCACTTACTTTTCCGTCTGTTGTAAGTAAGAGCAACCCTTCTGAATCTTCATCAAGTCTCCCTATTGCCATAGTACCTTCTGGAAAAGGATACAATTCGCCTAATAACTTCTTTTTTCTTTTCAATTCATAAATAAACTGACTCAAATAGCCATGCGGTTTATGAAGCATAAAATGTTGGTGATGCATTTTTTTGAATTTACAGCAAAAATACAGTATTCAATTTATATGAATTCTGATTTTAAAGTTGAATTAATTCCTTAAATTTACAATTGAAATTTCTTAATGTATATGTCACAAATTATTTTAGTATTAGCCGTATTTATTCTCGCTTTAGCCATAGGTTTTTACCTTGGCAAATTGCTTTCTAAAACCCAAGCTCAAGCCGAAAAATCTTCTTTAGAAGAAAGGGTTTCAGGTTTGGTAAACCAAATGGAAGAAGTAAAAAATCAATTGTTAGCCGAAAAATTACAATTTGAAAAAACTTTAGCGCAAGTTGTAAGTGAAAAAGAAAATCTTCAAAAAGAGAAAGAAGCATTAGCCATTCATTTAGCCAAAAAAGAAAACGATTTTGATAATTTATTAGAACGAAATAAAGAACAAAAACAAGAAGTAAACGAGCTTCAGGAGAAGTTTACCAAAGAATTTGAAAATTTGGCTAACAAAATCTTAGAGGAAAAAACTACAAAGTTTACAGAACAAAATAAAGAAAACTTGAAAATTATCTTGAATCCGTTACAAGAAAAAATTCAGTTGTTTGAAAAGAAAGTAGAAGACACCCATAAAGAAAGCATTGATTATCATGCCGCTTTGCGTCAACAAATTTTAGGTCTAAGAGAAATGAATGATAAAATGTCGAAAGAAACGGTTAATTTGACCAAAGCTTTAAAAGGAGATAGCAAAATGCAAGGAAATTGGGGCGAACTAGTATTAGAACGGGTTTTGGAAAAATCAGGTTTGGAAAAAGGACGTGAATATGAAGTACAACAAAGTTTTACGAGTCAAGAAGGCGGAAGAATCATGCCCGATGTGATTATCAACCTTCCAGATGGTAAAAAAATGGTCATTGACTCAAAGGTTTCTTTAACTGCTTACGAACGTTATGTAAATGAAGAAGATGAAACCGCTAAAAGTATCATTTTAAAAGAGCATGTTACTTCAGTAAAAAGACATGTTGACCAATTGAGTGATAAAAACTATCAGGATATTTACCAGATGGAAAGTCCCGATTTTGTGTTGCTTTTCATTCCAATTGAACCCGCATTCGCATTGGCACTTAATGAAGATAGCACCTTATACAACAAAGCATTTGAAAAAAACATTGTGATTGTCACACCTGCTACACTATTAGCTACTTTACGTACGATTGACAGTATGTGGACCAATCAAAAACAACAAGAAAATGCCATTGAAATTGCACGACAAGCGGGTGCTTTGTACGATAAATTTGAAGGCTTTGTATCTGATTTAATTAAAATTGGTAAAAAAATGGACGAAGCCAAATCAGAATACGGGAATGCCATGAACAAATTAGTAGACGGAAAAGGAAACCTTGTGGTGAGCGTAGAAAAACTTAAAAAAATGGGAGCCAAAGCTAAAAAAGCACTTCCAGAAAGTGTTTTGAAAAGAGCTTCAGAAAATGAAATCAATTCCATCATTGAAAACGAATAAATTATGACCACATTTAAAAAAATTATTTTTTTCAGTATTTTACTGGCAATTCTAACACTAGTTAGCTACATGACCTATATTTATTATGTTCCCTATAGTGAAGGAGTGCGTTCTGGAGAATTAATAAAAATCAGTAAAAAAGGCTACTTTGTAAAAACTTGGGAAGGCGAAATTAGTCAAGGTATTTCTGGAGCTCAAATTTTCAAGTTTTCCGTTTTAGACAATCAACAACCAGTAATTGATAGCTTAAAAAATTTACAAGGAAAGTTTGTAAAAGTGGAATATGTGGAACGTTTACGTACCTTCTTTTGGTGGGGAGACACCCGCTATTTTATTACTAAAGTAGAAAAAGAAACATCTCCTTATTTTAACAATGGTGAATAATGAAACGAATTGTATTTTTAATATTTCTAGTTGCTTTTTCCCAATGCAAATCAGGTGAAACAAATCCATCACCCACTTCAACTAACAAGATTGCCATTGTTATCCATGGTGGAGCAGGTACTATTTTAAAAGAAAATCTGACTCCAGAATTAGAACAAGAATACAAAAAAAAGCTTGAAGAAGCTGTTCGAACCGGTTACAAAATTTTACAAAATGGAGGTAGTAGTTTAGATGCTGTAGAAAAAACAATACGTGTTTTGGAAGATTCCCCTTTATTTAATGCAGGCAAAGGTGCAGTTTTTACCAACCAAGGCAAAAATGAATTGGATGCATCCATTATGGATGGCAAATCTTTAAAAGCAGGAGCTATCGCAGGAGTAACCACAGTTAAAAACCCTATTACTTTGGCACGAACTGTTATGGAAAAATCGGAACATGTACTATTAGCAAGAGAAGGAGCCGATTTTTTTGCCGCGCAAAATGGTTTAGAACTAGTAGATCCTTCCTATTTTTATGTTGAAAACAGATACCAATCTTTATTACGAGCTAAAGAAAAAGAAAAAATAGAATTAGACCACGATGACAAAGCTGAATTTTACGATCCTACAATAAAAGATTCAAAATATGGAACTGTGGGTTGTGTAGCTTTGGATAAAAATGGAAACATTGCTGCTGGAACCTCAACGGGTGGCATGACCAATAAAAAATGGGGACGTATTGGTGATGCTCCAATTATAGGTGCTGGAACCTATGCTAATAATAGCACTTGTGGTGTTTCTGCTACAGGTTGGGGCGAATTCTTTATACGCAATGTAGTCGCCTATGATATTGCTGCTTTAATGGATTATAAAAAAAGAACTTTAGAAAAAGCAAGCCAAGAAGTTATTCAGAAGAAACTGACGCAATTAGGAGGTACTGGTGGTATTATTGCTTTGGATAAAAAAGGAACTATTGTTATGGAATTCAACACGCCTGGCATGTATCGAGCAGCCATAGATAGTAACGGAAAATTAACCCTTGGGATTTATAAAGAGAATGAATAAGAAAAAAGAATCGAATACTGTTGAAGCTTCAAAAGTTACTTTAAGCGAATTGATGCTTCCTTCACATACTAATTTTAGTGGTAAAATACACGGTGGTTATTTATTACAGTTAATGGATCAAATTGCCTTTGCCAGTGCCTCTAGATATTCTGGTTGTTATTGTGTTACTGCCTCAGTAGATAAAGTTGACTTTTTAAATCCTATTGAAATTGGGGAATTGGTTACCCTAAAAGCCTCTGTAAATTATGTAGGTAACACGTCTATGGTAGTAGGCATTCGAGTGGTTTCAGAAAACATTCAAACGGGAGTTGTGAAACATTGTAATTCGAGTTATTTTACCATGGTGGCCAAAGATGAATCAGGTAAAACCACTTCGGTTCCACATTTAATTTTATCCGATTTACAAGAAGTAAGACGTTTTTTTGATGCCTTACGACGCATTGAACAAAACAAAAAAAGAATTCATCAGGAAAGTTCTTTCGATTATAAATCTAAAGCAGCTTTAGATTTACTTAAAAAGTATAATGTAATTATCGATTTACCTTAATGATTTAATGGTGCTTTTTAAGAATAATTTCTTTTCGATCAAATTGCAAGTATCCTTCCTCTTGAAGTTCGTTAATTAAAATATTTAAAGTAGGTCGAGACGTACCTATTAGAGAAGCAATTTCTCTTTGTGTAAAAGGATGTTTGATAACGGTATCTCCAGAAACTGCATTTTTATACCCATAATCCAAAGCGAGTTCATTCAAGTATTCTTTCAATCGTGTTTTAGTATCTTTAAACAATAACAATTTCAACCTGCGTTCCAATCGTTTTAGTCTAAAACCAATAAACTTATAAATTTTCAAGCTGAGTTCACGGTTTCCTCTAATTAATTCGAGCATTTCATCGGCAGCGATAGGACAAATTGTAGTGTTATTTTCGAGTGCCAATGCAAATTCGTTCCTTTTTTCTTCTCCAAGAATTGCTTTCTCCCCAAAAATTTCTCCTTTTGATAAAATTGCTGATATGACCTCCTCTCCTTCTTCGTTGATGTAACCAATTTTTATCTTACCATTACTGACAAGGTATATTTTATCAGCAGTATCGTCTTCCGTATAAATAATATCATTTTTTTTGTAATTTTTAGACGAATGACTGTGTCCTGCATCTTTATATTTGTGCGGACACATGATATTAAATAGGTTGACATCTTCAAAATACCAAATGGAACTCATTAGCAATAATTTTAGTATATCAAAAATACTGATATTATTACAATAAAAAAATGCTCCAGAGATTCTAGAGCATATTTATCATTTAATTAACTACTTTTTGGATGTTAGAGAATAGAAATCACTATCAAAGTAAGCCAACATTATTATTGGCCAAAAATAGCCTTCCATATAAATACTAAAACTAAAAAAAGCAGGATTAATAATACTAACATCAATTTAAAACTCATATAATTTGATACGGTTTTCCAAAAATCATTTTTTGCCATTTTAATTTTGTTTTAATTACATTAATTTTTAAATAAGAGCGAACTATCTTTTAGTATTCTCGGGTTATTTTTCTAATAAGGTTTTGTTTTGATTACTTCGTCAGTTCGCTTTGCTCGTGTGTAACAGCATCCCTTTATTTGTTTTGCTTTATTAAAAATTTCCAAGGCGAAACCAATAAAAAGATACAGTGAATAACGGGAGATGATACCACTTAAAGATCTATTTTATGCTTCTCAAAAAACTAATTAATTTACTCTTTCAAAGGGATTTCGCAGTATTTATTGTAAATTCTAATTTCGGTAAAATCTTTTCTAGCTCTAACAATATTGGATTGAATGGCTGAATAATCAATAATTTCATTGTCTACCTCTACTATACCTTTTTCAAAAGGCAGACCAATAATATTCAGTTCAATAATTTCATATGAGGTCGTAAATTTCCCCGATTTAAATTGTTGAATAATTAAAACGTCTTCTTTTCCAACCAAATTGAAATTGCGAATACTATAACGTCCTTTCATATAATCGTAACCGTCTTGACCATCTTCATATACCATGGAAGATTCTTTACCTAGTTTGTAATAGACATCAATTTTTAATTCGGTAATTTCTAACTCTCCTACATATTGTTGGATTGGATATTTTGGAATAATAGCCCCTTCTTTTACATAAATGGGTAAAGTATCTATATCGGCATCGACCCATTTTTCTTCTCCACCTTCAATTGATTCGTTGTTGAAAAAATTATACCATTTGCCTTTCGGAAAATACATTCTTCTTCCTTTTGAATTGGGTTCTACTATAGGACAAACTAAAATACTATCCCCATAAATAAATTCGTCATTTCGGAAATAGGTTTGCTGGTCTTCTTGGTCATAAACAACCAAAGATTTAATAATAGGCACTCCTTCTTCTATGTATTTCCAAAATGCGGTATATAAATACGGTAATAATTGATAGCGAATTTCGATAAACTTACGTACGATATCAGTAATATTAGTACCAAAAGCATACGGTTCTTGATCGCCATGATCACCAGAAGAATGGGTTCTACAAAACGGGTGAAACACTCCAAGTTGAATCCATCTTGCATACAATTCGCCATTCGGTTGTTCTGCAAAACCACCTATATCGGAACCTACAAATGAAAAACCAGAAAGGCTCATTCGTTGAGCTTGCGCATTGGCAATTTGTAAATGTTCCCAAGTTGCTACATTATCGCCTGTCCAAGTTGAAGTATAACGCTGGGTTCCCGAATAAGCCGCACGCGTAATTACAAAAGGCCGTTTTGGATAGGAAAACTTTTTCAAGCCGTGATAAGTAGCACGAGCCATTTGCATCCCATAAATGTTATGTGCTTTTCTATGGCTACAATTGGAACCATCGTAGTTGTGTCTCACATCATCTGGAAAAGATTTTCCTGGCACATCCATTACAGCTGGCTCGTTCATATCGTTCCAAACCCCTTTTACCCCAATTTCTTCAATTAGTTCTTTAAAAAGATCGGCCCACCATTCTCTCACTTTTGGATTGGTAAAATCGGGAAAATAACATTCCCCTGGCCAAACTTTTCCTTTTACATAGGGTCCATCTGCGCGTTTACAAAAATATTTATTTTCTAATCCTTCTTGGAAGACCCAATAATCTGGATCGATTTTAATTCCTGGATCTATAATAACAATAGTTTTAAAACCATCTTCGGCCAATTCGGCCACCATTCGTTTAGGATCTGGAAAATAGTCTTTATTCCAAGTAAAACAACGAAAACCATCCATATAATCGATATCGAGGTAGATGGCATCGCAAGGAATTTTAAGTTCTCTGAATTTTTGTGTAACTTCCTTTACTTTGGCTTCTGGGAAATAACTCCATTTACATTGATGGTATCCTAGTGCCCATAACGGCGGTAAATGTTTAGGACGACCTGTTAAATCGGTATAATTAGCAATTACATCATTCATTTCAGGACCATAAATAAAGTAGTAATTCATTTCGCCACCCATAGCCCAAAAACTGGTTACACTTCTTCTTTCATGGCAAAAATCGAAATAGGTTTTGAAAGTATTATCAAAGAAAATTCCGTAGGCTTTTTTAGAGTGCAAACCAATATAAAACGGTATGGCTTTATATATTGGATCGGTATCTTTTCCAAATGCATAGGAATCGGTTACCCAATTTTCAAAACGTTTTCCTTTTAAATTATTTTGACAAGGTTTGTCGCCTAAACCATAAAAACTCTCACTGGTTTCAGAATGCTTAGACATTTTCACAATATCACCGCCTAATTCATAACTTTCTTCCCAATGAAATCCTAATTCATCCTGACAAATTAAGGTTTTATCAACAGCATCATACAATACTGTTTTTAGATCTTTTTTAGAAATAACACAGATTATTTTTGAAGTACTAATTTCATAGCTTTCCGTAGTTTCGGTAATATCTAATTGATTATACCCTCTACTAGCTTGAGATGAAATAGCATAGGAAAAATCCCTACTAAAAGAACCCACAGTTGTAAATCGGAAACGCAATACACTATCTCTTATTACGGTTACTTGTAAAACAACATTGTTCGCTGTATAAAAGTAAATTTTATCAACATCTTTCTTAAAGGAAACAATTTTGTCTGGAAAAAGATTCCCTTTATGTTCTAACTCTGTATTTAAAATCATGACTTACTTTTTTTACAATCATTTATTACTATCCTCTAAAATAGCAAATTATTTATATTTATATACTGAAATTCCTAAAGGAGGCAAAGAAGTTATGAACGAAAACGTTTGATTGTGAAAGAAAAAATGCTCTGTAGTGATTTCATGCTCATTTACAGCATTACTTCCTCCATATTTGAAAGCATCACTATTAAAAATTTCTTTTAAAATTCCTTCTTTACAAACTCCAATTCTATACTTTTGAAGTGGATTCGTTGAAAAATTACAAACCACTACTAATCGATTGCTTTCATCATTGCCTTTTCTATAATACGAAATCACACTATTTTCAGTATCATCATAACTAATCCATTCAAAACCCTCCTGTGTAAAAGGAATTTCATACAACGCTTTGTTTTCTTTGTACAACAAGTTTAGATCAGCTATGTATTGTTGAAAATGGATATGAGGGAAAAAATCCAATAAATTCCAGTCGAGGCTCGATTGAAAATTCCATTCTTCATATTGCGCAATTTCATTTCCCATAAATAGTAATTTTGTGCCAGGATGTGTAAACATATACCCATACAAAACTCTTAAATTGGCAAATCGTTGCCACTCATCACCTGGCATTCTTCCAATAATTGATTTCTTTCCATAAACGACCTCATCATGGGATAACGGTAGCATAAAATTTTCACTAAAAGCATAAGTTAAGCTAAAAGTGATTTCATTTTGATGGTACTTTCGATAAATGGTATCTTTATTAAAATAATGCAACGTATCGTGCATCCAACCCATCATCCATTTCATACCAAAACCTAAACCACCCATGGATGTAGGTTTAGAAACCATTGGAAAAGCTGTCGATTCCTCAGCTATAGTTTGAACATCAGGGTAATTCCAATATACGGTTTCATTGAGCTCTTTTAAAAAGCTTATCGCTTCTAAATTTTCATTTCCACCAAAAATATTGGGTTCCCATTCTCCTTCTTTTCTAGAATAATTCAAATAAATCATAGAAGCCACAGCATCCACTCGAAGACCGTCTATGTGATATTGGTCTAACCAAAATAAAGCATTGCTAATTAAAAAGGCACGAACTTCATTTCTTCCGTAGTTAAAAATAAGGCTTTTCCAATCGGGATGGTATCCTTTTTTAAGATCAGGATGTTCATATAAACAAGACCCATCAAATCTCCCTAAACCGTGTGCGTCTTCTGGAAAATGAGAAGGTACCCAATCTAGGATTACCCCAATTCCTTCTTTGTGAAAAGCATCTACTAAATATTTAAATTCTTCGGGATACCCTAAACGAGATGTGGGTGCGAAATATCCTGTAATTTGGTAACCCCAAGAAGGGTCATAAGGATATTCCATTATCGGCATGAACTCTACATGAGTAAAGTGCATTTTTTTCACATACTTCACTAATTCATTCGCTAATTCAAAATAAGATAAGGAACGGTTTTCTTCTACTTTTCGTTTCCAAGAGGTCAAATGTACTTCATACACAGAAAATGGAGCTTGCAAATTATTCTTACTTGCTCTTTCCTGCATCCAATTTTGATCGTTCCAAACGTAGGCTTCTTCCCAAACGATAGAACCCGTTTTAGGTGGATGTTCACAACGTTTGGCAAACGGATCTGCTTTTTCAATTTTTTCAGAAGCAAGATTGGAATGAATCGCATATTTATACACACTACCTTTACCTACATGAGGTATGAATCCTTCCCAAATACCAGACGAATCCCATCGAACATTTAAAAGATGTTCTTCTTCATTCCAATAATTAAAATCACCAACAACAGAAACGCGAAAAGCATTTGGTGCCCAAACTGCAAAATAAGTTCCTTGTTCTCCATTTACATCTATTATGTGAGAACCTAGTTTTTCATACAACCGATAATGTTTACCTGATTTGAATAAATCAATATCAAATTCACTAAAGAGACTATGTACAACAACCTTCCCCATATTAAATTGTAAAGTTGGATGGAATAATCGCACCTTTTTTCACAATAACAATTCCGTCTCTAACTGTATAAGTAGGCGTATCGACATCTTCCAAATGGGGTCCACCTTCAATTTTAACATGATCACCAATACAACAGTTTTTATCTAAAATTGCATTTTTAATATAGCAGTTTTTTCCAATACCCATGTTTACAATGTTATCATCGAGAATTTCTTCTAAAGCCTGATAAAAATCACTTCCCATCATGTAGGTATTAATAACAGTGGAGCCACTTTCAATTTTAGAACGAATACCAATGACAGAATATTCAATTTTTTCTGCATTAATAATACAACCCGAAGCTACAACTGCTTTATACATTTGAGTTCCAGAAACCTTTGAAGTAGGTAACATACGAGCGTTAGTATAAATCCTTTTGGTTCTGTTGTATAAATCAAATTGTGGAAAATCATCGGCTAAACCTAAATTGGCTTTAAAGAAAGATTCAATGTTACCAATATCAGTCCAATAACCCTCAAACTGATAACTCACCACTTTATTGGTATGAATTGATTGTGGAATAATTTCTTTACCAAAATCAATGGTATCTTGGTTTTCCATTAGTTTCACTAATAAGTCGCGATTGAAAATATAAATTCCCATCGAGGCTAAATATTCTCTTCCTTCCTCTTCCATTTCTTTACTTACAGCAGATTTCCAATCGGAAAGTAAATCTTTACTTGGCTTTTCTATAAAAGAAGTAATACTATTGTTAGTATCTGTTTTCATAATACCAAAACCAGTGGCATCTTTGGCATTTACTGGAATAGTTGCTATGGAAATTTCTGCTTTCTTTTCGATATGGTTATCCAACATTAATTGGAAATCCATTTGATACAATTGGTCACCCGATAAAATTAAAAAATATTCAAAATCATGCTTTAAAAAATGGTGCATACTTTGTCTGACAGCGTCTGCCGTACCTTGGAACCATTTTTGACTCATTGGAGTTTGTTCTGCAGCTAATACATCCACAAAAGCGGAGCTAAAAAAACTAAAATGATACGTATTTTTTATATGCCTGTTTAATGAAGCCGAATTGAATTGCGTTAATACAAATATGCGTTTAAAATTGGAATTAATACAATTTGAAATAGGTACATCTACTAATCGATATTCACCAGCTATAGGAACTGCTGGTTTAGACCTGTTGTCTGTTAAAGGATACAATCGGGAACCTTGTCCACCACCTAAAATAATCGAAACGACTTTTTCTGAAAACATACGTTACTTTTTTAATTTTTTATAGAGTTGTTGGTATTTTCTAGCAGAAGCCAACCAAGAATGGTCAATCTTCATAATTTGATTTCTAATTCGCTTAACAACTAATTGATTTTCAAAAACTTGCAAACTTCGATTAATAGCAGTTTGTATCGAAGTAAGACTAACCTCTTCCATTACGATTCCAAAACCATTAGGTTCTTGATAATCAATAATTGTATCTTTTAAACCACCTACACTATTTACAATAGGAATAGTTCCATATCGTAACGAATACATTTGGTTCAAACCACAGGGTTCTACTCTAGAAGGCATCAGTAAAAAATCAGCACCCGCATAAATAACATGAGACAAAGCTTCGTTATATCCTGAAACATAGTGATATTTTCCTTTAAAAACAGTATTTAGTTGGGTTAACTCAGACTCTATTTTAGGATTCCCAGAACCTAAAATAAGAACTGACAACTCTGCATCGGATAAATAGCTGGAAAAAAATGTAGCAAATAAATCGCAACCTTTATCTTCAACAAATCGTCCTATAAATGCGATTAGGGGACGCTCTTTGTCTAAATCATAGTTTTCACACAACCAATTTTTATTGGCGCGTTTGCCTGTTGTCCAACTTGTTTTTTTATAATTCTTTTTAAGATAGCTATCCGTTTCAGGGTTCCAAACCTCTGTATCGATTCCATTTAAGATGCCAGAACATTTTGCGGATTCATGTTGCAATAATTGTTCTAATCCGTTTGCTTTTAATTTTAATTCTTCCATGTATGAAGGAGAAACCGTTGTAACTGCCCAAGCACATTTTATTGCGGCAGCCATTGGATTTATCGTTCCATTCCAGTCTAACAAACCCACTTTAGAAAAATCAAATTTTGGGATCCATTCTATATGATTATGAGAAAACCAACCTTGATATTGTGCATTGTGAATGGTAAAAACAGTGGGAATCATTTTTAAAGTATCAAACTGATAACATTGTGTCATCATAAAAGGAATTAATCCAGTATGGTGATCATGAACATGTACTATTTCAGGTTGTATTTCCCAAGTAGCAATCCATTTTAATGTAGCTATTTGAAAAGCTAGAAAACGAAGGGTGTCATTTTGGGAATATACATAATCGGTATATAGTAATTCAGGAATGTCTACTAAATAGAGAGGAAATCCAATATCGCTTTTAAGTTGTTTGATTGTAAAAGAATATTTTTTTCCGTTTAAAGGTAATTCATCATCATATAGGTTCTTAAATTGCTGATTTTGTAGAAATGGCAAATTATAAAAAGGCATGATTACTTCTGCCTTTTGATTATTTTGATTCTGAAATTTGGGTAGTGCACCTACCACATCTGCTAAACCTCCCACTTTAGCAATTGGAAAACATTCAGCTGCTACATGAATTATTGCCATTTTTTTTTGTTAAATTACAATTTTTTATTCAAAATAGAGTTAAGAAAAAGAAAATAAAAAAGGTGTTTTGCAATCAAAAATCAATTTTTAAAGTGTAAATTTTATCAATTTGTTATTATTCAATTAATTTTTAAAATTAACTTCTCTTTAGATATAAAATACTATACAATTCCTAAAGTATTTTACTACAATTTAACTATTTTCAAAAGGATATAAATTAACATTTTACACAATAAATCTATCAAAGTTTAACAAGTTTGCTTTTTAATTTTACAGGAAACAATCAAAAGCAAAAAATCATGAAAAATTGTATCTTAATTATCCTTTTTTTATTTACTACCTGCATCTATGCACAAGTAGGAATTGAAACCACTAATCCTACCGCTACTTTGGATATTAATGGTGATTTACGAATTAGAAGTACAACTTTAACAACCAATTTGACAGCAGCAAAAGATTCTATAATTGTGGTAGATAATGTAGGTAATTCAAAACGAGTATCCTCAAAAACGGTTGTAAACAGTTATCTTAAAACAGTCATTAAAGGACAGTTTTCTAGTAGTTCTTTAGTCAATTTAAATTTGCTATCCAATAGAGTAAAAATTCCGTTTGATTTTATTCAATTTGATGCCAATGCAGAATTTAATACGACAACGAATACTTTCACAGCTAAACAAGACGGTATTTATGCCATAAAAGTTCAGATTAAATCCAATTCAACAGTAGGTGTGGCGACAAATTTTGGTGTAGCCATCACCAAAAACGGAACAGTTGTAAACCGAAACAGCTTTGCTAATATAAGCGTTCTTTCAACGAATGTAACACCACCAGTAAGACAAGTGGAATCTCTGATTGAATTAACAACAGGAGACACCCTAATTTTCGAAATTGTTAGTGATTTAGTTTCTGTTTCTATTTTAGGTACCAGTGAAGATTGCTTTTTTACAATCCAGCAGATACGATAAAAAAAGCTCCAATTTTATTGGAGCTTTTGAATTTATTAAAAAAATTGAATACTATGCTTTTCCAGCAGCTATTAAGTTTAAGGCTGAACCCGCTTTAAACCATTCAATTTGACCTTCATTATACGTATGATTTGCTAAAATTACATCTTTAGTTCCATCAGCGTGAACGAATTCAATAGTTAATGGTTTTCCAGGTGCAAATTCAGTTAAATCTAAGAAGTTAATCGTATCATCTTCTTGAATTTTATCATAATCGGCCTCATTAGCAAATGTTAAGCCTAACATCCCTTGTTTTTTAAGGTTTGTTTCATGAATACGTGCAAAAGATTTTACTAATACAGCCTTAACACCTAAGAAACGAGGTTCCATAGCAGCGTGCTCACGAGAAGAACCTTCTCCATAATTGTGATCTCCTACCACAATTGATGGAACACCAGCAGCTTTATAGGCTCTTTGTACTGCAGGAACTGCATCATAACCTCCTGTTAATTGATTTTTAACTTTATTTGTTTCCTGATTGTATGCATTTACAGCACCAATTAACATATTGTTAGAAATATTATCTAAATGTCCTCTGAAACGCAACCAAGGTCCAGCCATTGAAATGTGGTCTGTAGTACATTTACCAAATGCTTTAATTAATAATTTAGCACCCGTAATATTTTGACCGTCCCAAGGAGCAAATGGAGCTAGTAATTGTAAACGTTCAGATGTTGGAGAAACTACGACTTCAACATTTGAACCATCTTCAGCAGGAGCTTGAAAACCAGCATCTTCCACATCAAAACCTTTATTTGGTAATTCATCCCCTTTTGGTGGATTTAATTTTACTTCTTCTCCTTTATCGTTTACCAATGTATCTGTTAATGGATTGAAATCTAATCTTCCTGAAATAGCTAATGCAGCAACCATTTCTGGAGAAGTTACAAAAGCATGTGTATTTGGATTACCGTCAGCACGTTTAGAGAAGTTTCTATTAAACGAGTGAACAATTGTATTTTTTTCTTCTTTATCAGCACCTTCTCTATCCCATTGTCCGATACATGGTCCACAAGCATTCGTAAATACTTTTGTACCCATTTTCTCAAAAGTTGCGATAATACCATCTCTTTCGATAGTGTAACGAATTTGCTCTGAACCAGGATTGATACCAAATTCAGCTTTTGGAGAAATACCATGAGCAACCGCTTGTTCTACTATTGAAGCAGCACGGGTCATATCTTCGTAAGATGAATTAGTACAAGAGCCGATTAATCCCCACTCTACTTTTATTGGCCAACCATTAGCTGCAGCTTCTTCTTTCATTTTAGAAACTGGTGTTCCTCTATCTGGGGTAAATGGTCCGTTAATATGTGGTTCTAATTCTGACAAGTTGATTTCAATTAATTGATCGAAATATTGAGCAGGATCAGCATATACTTCTTTATCAGCTGTTAAATATGCAGCAACTTTATCCGCAGCTTTAACCACATCTTGACGATCTGTAGCGTTTAGATAACGACGCATTGAATCATCATATCCGAAAGTAGAAGTTGTAGCGCCTATTTCTGCACCCATATTACAGATAGTACCTTTACCTGTACACGACATTGATTCTGCGCCTTCTCCAAAATATTCAACAATAGCACCAGTTCCTCCTTTAACAGTAAGAATATCAGCCACCTTAAGAATAACATCTTTAGGAGCAGTCCAACCGTTTAATTTTCCCGTTAATTTTACTCCAATCAATTTTGGAAATTTCAATTCCCAAGACATTCCAGCCATTACATCTACAGCATCAGCTCCACCAACACCAATTGCTAGCATACCTAATCCTCCTGCATTTACTGTGTGAGAATCAGTACCAATCATCATTCCTCCTGGAAAAGCATAATTTTCTAAAACAATTTGATGAATAATTCCAGAACCTGGTTTCCAAAAACCAATTCCATATTTATTAGAAACGGAAGATAAAAAATCGAAAACTTCGCTAGATTGTGATTTTGCTCTTGACAAATCTGCCTCAGCACCAACCTTTGCTTGAATTAAGTGATCACAGTGAACTGTTGTTGGGACAGCTACGTTTTTTTTACCTGCATGCATAAATTGTAATAAGGCCATTTGTGCAGTCGCATCTTGACAAGCTACTCTATCTGGTGCAAAATCAACATAATCTTTTCCTCTTGTGTACGCTTGTGTAGGCATTTTCTCCCACAAATGCGAATATAAAATTTTCTCAGATAATGTAAGTGGACGACCCACAAGCTCACGCGCTTTATCCACACGTTCTGCCATTGTAGCGTACACTTTTTCAATCATTTCAATATCAAAAGCCATACTAGTATAATTATTTTTTGTTAGTTTTTAAAAGTGACACAAATTTAGTGAATCTTAACGAGATTTAAAAATTTTTAATAAAACCTTAATTTCTACTAAATATTATTCTCAATTACGCATTTTTAATGATGAAAATTCAAAAAAAATAATTTTTTATAGTATTTTTTACTAAATTCTTAATTTAAGAAACAAAAATTATTAAATTATCAAAATTACTAAAACGTTATCGTACTAGATTTAAGCAAAAAATAAGAATTTACAATTGCAATTTTTTATTTGGCTTATAAAAAATGTAACTTTAGAATGCTAATAACACTTATTTATCTCTTAATTGCATCAAAGGTTTTTCATAAAAACGATATAAAAAATAAGAAAAAACAAACGTCCCTAAAAAATATAGTACAATAACAAGAATATTTGAAAGAATAATATATTTGTCATAAAGCATTTTTTTAAGAATTACAGTAATAATACTATAATGCAATAAATACATACTATAAGATATTTTACTGATACCCGTAAAGATTTTAGAAATTTTAAAGTTGGCCTTTTCCCAGTAAATAAAAACAGGCAAACCCATAGCAAAAGTAAAAGCACAAAATGTAAAATAAAAAACTCTAAAATATAAGGGTTGGGTATGAATATCAAATCCATATACATTAAATACTACAAATTGTAGAAAATACAAATGAACTGCAATAATAAATAGATAAACACTATATTTTTTAAGAAGATTTCCATAATAATAATGAATCCAAGCCACTAAAAAACCAATTATTATAGCATCCACACGATAAATTACAATTAACTTCAATTGGGTATTCCATTGATCCATATCGTTTATGGAACTATTTAAATAATAGAAATAGCGCACTCCATTAAAAAAAAACAACAGTAAAAGTGTTATAAGTAAAAAACTTATCTTTCTATTATAATTCCAAATTTTCCCAACTATAAACAATATTACTGGAGACAAAATATACGTAAATTCTTCAATAGACAAACTCCAAGATTCACTAAAAATGGTAATATAATACGCTGAAAAATTTTGAAGAAAGAAAAAATACCTCCATATATTTTCAAGAGAATAGCCCATAAATAGTGCAAGGATTATATTGAGAAACAATACTAAATAATACGATGGTAGTGTCCGAAACCATCTTCTTTTTAGAAATACAAAAAGATCTTTTTTTGTAAAATTGTGCTCTACATAATTTTTTAATAAAATGGAACCAATAAGAAAACCACTTAAAACAAAAAACAACTCAACACCTGTAAATCCAATTAAACCACTTAAAGCTATAATGGAAGGATGATTAAGATCAATTAAATAATACACATGAGAAAATAACACCAATATAATAGCTAGTGCTCTAACAACATCTAAACCAAAAATTCTTTGCTTGTTTTTCGATTGTATACTCATTTCACTTATTTTTGTTGTTATTCTTTTATAAAATGATAATAAAATCAAAGATATATAAATATTTAGCCTTTACTTTTATTTTTTCAAGCGTTTTTGGGATTACCGTTTATTCTTTTTTATCCACTCGTCATCAAGCGATACTAAAAACGAAACTATTATATACTTTTGGATTGGTAGACAGTAATTGGAAAGTTGAGAAACAGGAGAACGAATACAAAATGCATTCTCCTACTTTTTTAATAGATGCGATTTATAAATCTATGGAAGGTCCAAAATCATCCAGATATATTCAACTAAGCCAAGAGAATGATTTACTTTGGATTACTGGTTTTGAAGTGAGCGCTATTGATGCCCAAACGAATGAACCTATTTCTAAAGATTTCATTTGTCATATGAATGTGGATTTAAACGATGTGAATTATTACACCCAATGGCACTTAGAAGATCGTATTGGTAAACAATATCCTAGACTCACATCTTTATCTAATGGATTTGAAAAATACAAATATCCAGAAGGCTTTGGAATACCCATTAAAGGCAATGACTACCTCTATATCACTTCTCAAGCACTAAATCATAACTTTCCTTCCATTTTCATAAAAATAAAACATGAAATTTTAATTTCGCATGAAAAATATGATGGATCGCAAAAACCATTATTAAGTAAAACCGTTTATATACAATTACCCTACAATAAAAATAATCCTTTTGAAGAGCCTTTAGATCCGGGAACCAATCAATGTATTCCCGTAGAAACAAAAAATCACAGTTACATGGATAAAGAAGGGAATATGCTTTCAGGTCATTGGGTCATTCCCAAAGGGAAAAACACCTATAGAAGCAATATATCTGAACAATTAGACTTAAAAGATAGTCTTAGCTTGCATTTTTCAGCTATACATGTACATCCTTTTGCAACTTCTATTGCCTTATATGATAGAACTGCTCAAAAAAATGTATTTCAAAGTCCGATTTCGAATTATAAAAACAAAACAGGGTTACTTGAAGTTACACCTTTTAGTTCCAGAGAAGGAGTATGGCTTTATAAAAATCATGATTACGAACTCGTTTTAGAAGTTGATAATACCTCATCGACCCATCAAGATATGATGGGAAGCATGTTTTTGTTTTTTTACGATAAAGAATTGGATGAAAAAATTAAACAATAGATTTTCCAGTGCTTACAAACTATTTTTTAACTTTTTTGCATTGGTAAAACTAAAAATTGCTCCAATTATAAAAATAAAACCTATTGTTGTTAAAAACCATGTAAGACCCTCTGTAGTAATACCGAAAACAATAAAAACCAATCCAAAACCTAAATAAATAAAGGCAGCCTTCTGATGATTCTTAGATGCAAAATTTAGATTTTCTTTATTTTTATTTATTAATAAATTAATTTGATTAACTTCATCTATACAAGAAGAAGTACAAGCAATTCCATTCTTGACTTAAGTTAAACAATCTTCACAAATACCTTTACTACAATTTTTACAAATACCGAGTGCCTCTTTATGTGTATGGTTAAAACATTTCATATTTTCATTTTTTATTTAGCTAATCTAAACTAAATTTTACAATTAAATAAAATATCCATTTCTTTTTAGACCAACACAATCTAAAAAATTAGTTTTGAAAAACAATAGGTGCTGCCAAACAGCTATCAGGAATTGCAAAGGCATCCACAAGACCAACCGCATTTGGACGAATTTCCCAACACAATTGATTTACCATTTTTCGAATAGCTTTTGTTTTCACTGGTTCCATATACCCTTCCTCTAAATACCAAGCCTTATTTTTCTCAATTACTGAAAGCGCAAACAATTGGGCCAACTGTTTCAAAACAGCTTGTATTGCTTGATCTTGAACTTGAGAAATTTTCTCATGAAATTGCTCCAAAAGTATTCTTTCTAGATAGGCTTGAGCGACTTCAATCATATGATGTTGCACTACATTAAAAGCATCGTAAGGTTCTAGTCCTTCATCGATTAATCTTTTTATTCGTTTAGCGGCAGAAGCTAAAATCGTTTTTTCTCGATATTGAAATGCCTGTAAATGAAATTCAAAATCCAATAAATGAGCAGCTTCGGTGGTTCGTGTAACAATTGGATTTTTTTCAGAGAGTGCCGTCTTTGCATTTTCAAAAACATAATTGATTATTCCTAAAGAATTCATTTTACCAAATTCTTTTCTAAATTCTGACAATCGGTTTTTAGCCACTAACTGCATTAAAACTGTATTATCCCCTTCAAAAGTAGTATAGATTTCAGTATCGTTTTTTAAATCATCAATTCTATTCTCCGACAAATAACCTTTCCCTCCACATGCTTCTCTACATTCTTGTAAGATAGCCGTTGTACTCCATGTAGAATAGGCTTTTAAACCCGCGGCCAAAGCTTCAATTTCTTGCATTTCTTCTTCGTTTTTCTCTAAAAAGCGACGGGTCAAATAGTGCAATCCAAAATGAGTCGCATAAATGGTAGCCAAATGCGGAAATAATCTTCGTTGGTGCATACGATAATTTAAAATAGGAACTTCCGACCCTCCATCTGGACCAAATTGTCGTCTTTGATCAGCATATTTAATAGCAATAGTTATTCCTGACTTGGCAGCAGACAAAGCAGATCTTGGAATACCAATACGTCCACCTACCAAAGTTCCTAACATCGTAAAAAAACGTCGATTATCACTTGGAATAGGACTTTCAAATGCTCCATTTTCATTTACAGAAGCAAAACGATCTAACATATTTTCTTTTGGAATTATCACTTGATCAAAACGAATCGTTCCATTATCAACTCCATTTAATCCCATCTTGTGACCACAATCGCCAATGGTAACCCCTTTTACCATATTTCCAACACTGTCTCTTAAAGGCACAATAAAAGCATTTACACCATAATCATGATCATCAATTATCAATTTAGCAAATACCGTAGCCATTTGACCATGTAAAGCTGCATTACCTATATATTCCTTCTGAGCCTTCGGATGTGGTGTATGAATACTAAAAGTTTTGTCTTTATGATTATATGTTGCAGTCGTTTCTAATCCTTTCACATTGGAGCCGTGATGTGTTTCTGTCATCGCAAAACAACCTGGTAAAGTCAAGTCTCCAATATTTTTTAAATATTTTTCATAATGCTTTTTGGTTCCTAAAGAATAGACACTCATACCCCACAATCCAAATTGAACTCCAAATTTAATAACCAAACTTAAATCGTGATAACTTAAGGTTTCCATAATCGCAAAATAGGCTTCAATGTCATTTCCACCTCCATATTCTTTAGGATAGGCTTTATTTCCGAAATTTTCTTTAGCCAAAATTTTACACCAATCGTAAACTTTATTTCGGTATGCAGTAATATCTTGTCCATATTCATAAGCAAATTCAGGTCTTGAAATTACAGTTTTTACCTTGTTGATAATACCTACTTGATTTCCATCAAGAACAGTAGTAAGTTTAGTTACATCAAACTGTGAAAGGGTATTATTTTTAGAAGTAAAAGTATCTACTGTTGTTTTAAATGTACTAATTACTTCTTCACTTAAATAGCCTAAATCATTCTCAATCTTTAAAAAATAAGGTTTTAACGAAACAATTTGTGCTTCATTATTGGAAAGCATTTTGGCAACATCAAAACTAGATGCTATAGATGGATTTTTTAAAATACTTTTTCGAATTTTTTCATTCCAATTAGAAATAGTTTCACGAGAAGGTGGATTGGATCGATCTATATTCGATAAAAGATACTCTTTTTCTTCTTGGTTTAACCAATCTTGATTTTTAATAAAAGAAGCAAGGGTTTGAAACTCTTTTATAGTTAGAAGATCATCGGACCAAACCAAATAAAAAAGAGGTATAAAAGCTTGTAATTTTGGACTAACCATATCTAAAAAAATTAGAAATTATATGTTACATCTTGTAAATCTCTAATTTACTAAAAATACAGGCTTTCCCATTTTAATTTTTTATAATATATTGTTAAAAACGAAGCAAGAAAGTTACTAGTAGTTTGCTTTTACAATGCAATGGTATTACAATTAGTAATCAAAGTTATCATACTCTCGAACCATATCTTCCGGACAGTGATTCACTACCAAATTAAAATGAGTTACTTTATCCATTGGAATAACATATCTTTCTTCAACAATAGTATCATGACTATATTTCAATTGATATACATCTTTAGTAGCACTAGGTTGAATTGAAAAATCAAAGGAAATAACTGTGTTGTTTTCCGACAAAGTATGTAAAGTCGCATTAAATGTAGTGTCATTTGAAGTGATTACCTGATGTAGCAATGCTACTTCAGGTTCTAACTGATGGAAGAAATACAGGGCTTCGTCTGTAATTACAAAGCTTTCTGTATTTCCATTACAAGGTCGATAAATTAAAAATTCACCATTTAATTTTTCAATCGTTATCCATTTTCTTGGAAAATTAGAAATCTTTTGCTTTTGCAAAGGGTACTTTTTAGTAATCAGATTTAGAACATCAGAAAAGTCCTCTTGTTGAAGATTCGGATTCCAATCTAAATAACTTTGATAAAACTGCGAAGTTCTCGTAGTATCTATGAACAGTTGTTGTTTAGACAAATCCAATCTTTTAGGATCGTTCTTTTCTAAAACAGTATCTATTTCTTCGTAATTCTCATTACCATTAGAGTACTTTTCGTTAGTTACATAATGCCTTGAATTTTCTTTACAAGCCAATAGAACAAGTAACCCCAAAAGGATTATATTTTTTAAAAATTTACACGTAATCATGGAATCAATTACATTTCAAGAGTAATATAAAATTAGTAACAGGTAAATAGTAGGTGAAGTTCAGAAACTTTAAACAATTTTCTATTTTTTTATACAAATCAATTAAAACAGCTTTTTAATTATTTCCTCGTCTGAAATTCCTTCTGCATCTGCTTTATAATTTTTAACAATACGATGACGCAAAATACCAGTTGCAACAGCTTGAACATCTTCTATATCGGGAGAGAATTTGCCTTTTAAAGCGGCTTGGGTCTTAGCTGCTAGAATTAAATTTTGTGAAGCTCTTGGCCCGGCACCCCAATCAATATAGGTTTTTACAAAATCATTAGTTAATGGATTATCAGGTCTCGTTTTGCTTACCAAAGTAACTGCATATTCAATTACATTATCAGGAACGGGTATCTTACGTATTACATTTTGAAAATCAATAATCTCTTTTGCTGTAAATAGTGGATTTACTTCAGGTTTAAAATCAGTTGTAGTTGCTTTAACCACGTTTACTTCTTCTTCGAAAGTAGGATATTCCAATTTAATTGCAAACATGAAACGGTCTAACTGAGCTTCTGGCAAAGGATACGTTCCTTCTTGTTCAATAGGGTTTTGAGTTGCTAAGACAAAATAAGGCAAATCTAATTTATAATTATGTCCTGCAACAGTAACCGCTCTTTCCTGCATAGCTTCTAATAGAGCAGCTTGTGTTTTAGGTGGTGTACGATTAATTTCATCTGCCAAAATAATATTTGAAAAAACAGGTCCTTTTATAAATTTAAACTGACGGTTTTCATCTAAAATTTCACTTCCTAATATATCCGAAGGCATTAAATCGGGTGTAAACTGAATGCGTTTAAAATCTAATCCTAATGCTTTTGAAATCGTATTAACCATTAAAGTTTTAGCAAGACCTGGCACACCAATTAACAAAGCATGACCTCCAGCAAAAATGCTTAATACAATTTGGTTTATGACTTCATCTTGTCCAACTATAACTTTTGCAATTTCTTGTTTTAACGCTTTTTGTTTTTCTACCAGTTGTTGAATGGTTGCTACATCTGACATATATGGAATACGAATTTAAATGTTATCTTATGGGTTACTAATGTAAGAAAAAATACTTATAAATATAAAAGACTTTTACAGTTTAGCTTAAATACGATAAAAGCGAATAGCAGGAAACACCAATGATTTACCTTTACTATTCGCTTTTATTAAAATATAGGATACTTTTATTTCTTTAACCAGTTATTTGTAAACTCACATTGCTTGTAATCTTGGCTAATTTTTATATAGGTCTCAGCAATTTTTTCTTCTGTCCATTTTCCAATGGTTTTAATTTGTTTGTCACGTAAAGCCAATTCTTTAATTTTAAGATAATCTTGAGCGAAATCAGCTTTATGTTCTTCTGTTCTATTATTTACTGTAATGATTTTATAGAACTTACCTGCTCCTTGTTGGTTATCTGACAAAATAGGTTGTGAAATTTCTCCATCTTTTAATGATGAAATTTGGCTGTATAAAGCTGGGTCCATTTTGGTTAATTCGAAACGAGGTTCTAATGTTCTTGGATTCAAAAGAACACCTCCATTGTTTCTAGTTTCTTTTTCATCAGAAGATGATTTTGCCGCATCTGAAAAAGAAATTTCATTGTTCATAATTTTTGAACGAATCAATTCAATTTTTTCTTTCGCTTCTTTTAAAGCTTCATTAGTATATTTTGGCGCAATTAAAATATGTCTCAATTCTACTTCTTGTCCTTTAATTTTTTCAACCATAATTATATGATATCCAAATTCAGTTTCAAAAGGTTCCGAAATTTCTCCTTCATCTAAAGAGAAAGCCACATCTTTAAACTCTTTAACAAAAGGAGTTTTACGGTTCATTTTATAAAAACCCCCATTTGAACTTGATCCTGGATCTTCAGAAAACAGAACGGCTTTACTAAAAAAACTAGAACCATCAATCACCTCTTGACGAATTTGTCTTAATTTTTCGACAACTTTTTGTTTCTCTTCTTCCGAAACAATTGGCTTTACAACAATTTGAGCTACTTCTACTTCAGCTCCAAAGGTTGGAATTTCATCTTGAGGTATTTCTTTGAAGAAGTTTCGCACTTCTTCAGGAGTAATTTCTACATCATCAATAATTTTTTTCTGCATTTGTTCGGTTAGCTTATTATTTTTGATAATATCAAAAAAATAAGATCTAAAATCATCTACGTTTTTCTTGCGATAAAAAGCAATAACTTTATCTAATGAACCAACCTGTTCTACCATAGCATCGATTTGTTGATCCATAAAACTATTTACTTCTGCATCAGTTACAATAATACTATCTTGAATCGCTTGATGCGCATATAATTTATCTTCCAATTGTTTTCCAAACAATTCACAACGTGTAATTTGATTGGTATCTACTCCTCTAGCTTTTAATTGTATGTATTCTAAATCGATATCAGAATCTAAAATTACAAAATCTCCTACCACACCCACAACTCCATCGACTTTTTCTTTTGGTGCTTGTGCAAAAACACTAGTCATTGCCATTAAAAAAAGTGCTAATGGTGTATTTTTAGTTATAAACTTCATATTTTTTATTTTTAATCGCATCATTTGTAATATCCTTTTCTATTGTCTTTATTAATTCTAATTTTCTATTATTTATAATTACTTGTTTTATTGTAGGTTTTAAAAATTGTAAAGGTGTAGGGCTATCTTTCGGTAAAACTTTATTAACTTTTACTAACCAAACGGTTGTAGAATCTGGATACTGGTAATTAATTCCGTCTTCTAAATATTTTCCTTTATTCTCTAAATTTATAAATGGCAATTTTTGAAAAACTTGATTAACATCCACCCAAATGGAATCATTAAAAGCATAACTTTTAAATTGTATCGATAAATCCTCCAAGTATTTAATATCTTTTTTGGCAAAGGAAGTAAACTTTGCTCTAATATTATCAAACTTTGGATTTTCTTTAACTAAATTAATATAACGCAACTTAACTAATTCAGTAGGGTTTTTAAAAAACTGCTTGTTTTTTTCATAATATTCTTTTATTTCGACATCTGTAACGACTGTGTCAATTTTTTTAAAAACCAATTGCTCCACATATCCTTTCGTATACAAATCAATTTTATATTGATTTATTAAGGCTTCGTATTCATTTATCTTTTCTTTAGAAAGATTTATTTCTGCTCCATTAAACAGCAGTTTTTGTGTTGCCCATCGATCCAAATAACTTTTAACAATAGCGACACTATCTTGCTTAGAAGTCCCTTTGGGAACTAAATTTTGAATATCTTTTTTATACAAATAATCATCACCTACTCTTGCGACAGCCATTGGTTCTTTTGGCTTTCGAAAGTATTCACAAGAAGTAGTAGTTAAAAGAACAACTATGATTACTCGAAAAAACTTCATTACTTTTTAAGTTGATTTTTAATTTTTGCAAAGACCGTTTCATCAACTTTTACATTGAATTCCATTTTCAACTCACTTACCCAGTTGCTTTCAAGATACTGTTGGTAATCGTTAATTAACTTTCCTTTACATTCTGACAACGCTTTAGGCTCTGCTGATTTAACTTCTTTAACTAAAGCTGTAAAATAATACTCTCCTTTAGAAACTATTGGAGTTACACCTTTCTTTTCAATTTTAAACTCTGGTAAAACATCAAAATCCTCTTCAAAAACTCCAGATTTAACCATGATATTGACTTGGCCTTCTTTATTCAATTTCTCTTTAATGTATTCTATTGATTTGCCACTTTTAAGGTAACTTTGTGCTTTTTTGATTATTTTGGCATCAGTAGATGATAATAAATCCACATCCACTCTTTTTTTCCACATATAATCCTTTTTGTGATTTTGATAAAAACCTTCTAGACCAACGGTATCCGTTTTGGCTTTAATCCATATTTCCTTTTCCATTAAATCAAACAGTAACAATCCGTCTCTGTACTCGTCCATTACATATTTAAACTCTGGAAATTCATTTTCTAAATTAGCATCATAATAAGCAATTAATTTATCATCTAGCCAATTTTCTAAAAGTTGATCCACTAATTTTGAAGTTGGTTTAACTTTTACAGCCCCTTTTTGTTGAGAAACTAAATAGTTTAAAAACTCTTTCGTAGCAATTTTCGAATCATTATTAATAGTAACAAGGGTTTCATCAACCTCATTAGCTTTTTCAGGAATGCTCCAAGATTGTGTATAAAAGTCATCTGTAATCCAAGATTTAATTTTAGAAACCATTTTATCATCCACCTTTATAGGGTATTTTGCTCTTGCTTTTTTAGCCAATGAATTGGTTATAATTAAAGAACGTTCATCTCTACGTATTTTATTTTCCAAATCATAACGCATCTCATCAAGAGATTGTACCGGATGTTTTTCAATTAATTTTATTATATGCCATCCAAATTTAGATTCAAAAGGAGTTGAAATTTGATTTTTATCTTTTAAAGAAAAAGCAACATCTTCAAATTCTTGAGAAGTTAATTGACCTGAACCAAAACGTTGTAAGACACCACCATTTACAGCACTAGATTTATCTTCTGAAAATTGTTTTGCTAAAGTCTCAAAATTTTCTCCTTGTTGAATTTTTTGATAAATATCTGTAATCGTTTGCTTCGCTTTTTGTTCCTCTGCAGTTGTTTTATTATTAGGTTTTAAAATCATGATATGAGCAACAGTTATCTCACCTCTATTTTCCCTTTTATCAGTAACTTTTATAATATGGTAACCAAATCGAGTGCGGAAAGGTTTAGAAATAGATCCTACTGGTATTGAAAAAGCAGCATTTTCAAAAGGATACACCATTTTAAAAGCTGTAAAATAGCCTAAATCTCCTTTATTCTCTTTTGCTGACGGATCTTCAGAATATTTAGCAGCAATTGCATCAAAACCTTCTGAACCTTCTGCTCTAGCTTTTAAATTCATAATAGCATTATAGGCTTTTAAAGTATCTTGTGGTGTTGCACTTTCATCTACTAAAACTAAAATATGAGAAGCTCTCACCTCATTTTTAATTCTTTGATACGCTTCTTCAATAAGACCATTTGTCACTTTAGAATCATTCAAATAGTTTTTTGCTAACTGCGTTCTGTAAGAATTTAATTCATTTATATATTTACTATCATTTTGCAACCCTAATTTGTTTGCTTTTTGCACCTTTAATTTATATCCTAAAAAAAGGTCTAAATACTTGTCCAAATCTTTTTGAGAATCATCTTTTACTAAGTCTAAGTTTTTGTTATATACTCGAACAAACTCATCGGTGTAAAAAGGCTGGTCATCTATTGTAAATAATACCTCTTTTTCTTGAGCATACAAAAAGAAAGAAGAATAAAAGCAAATTAAAATAAATGCAATGTTTCTCATATGATTTTTATGATTTTTTATTTCTAACCCACAAAAATAATAATTCAAACGTATAAACCAACAATATGCATAGCTATTAACAAAAAATTATAAACAAAAAAAAGACCCTGTTTTTAATGCATTCATAAACAACTTACTACATCTTATTTTATACTTATATCAATGAATTTGCAGGATTTAATAATTATAATTTAGATTCAACTATTCCTTACTATATAACTACAAAAAGAAGAAAAAAGTACATTAATTCCATAAATTAATGCCATTAACGAACCAATTATTGCTATTTAAGATATAAAAGCAAAATTGCAAAAGGTTAATACAAAAGATTATATATTTGCAAAAATTTTTTAAAGAATGAGTTTTAAAGACGAAATAAAGAAAAGAAGAACCTTTGGAATTATATCCCATCCCGATGCAGGAAAGACAACTTTAACTGAAAAACTATTACTTTTTGGTGGAGCAATTCAAGAAGCAGGTGCGGTAAAAAGCAATAAAATAAAAAAAGGAGCCACTTCTGACTTTATGGAAATTGAACGTCAAAGAGGTATTTCCGTTGCAACTTCTGTTCTTGCTTTCAATTATAAAGAAAAAAAAATCAATATTCTAGATACGCCTGGTCATAAAGATTTTGCAGAAGATACTTTCAGAACTTTAACTGCTGTAGATAGCGTGATTGTAGTAATTGACGTTGCAAAAGGTGTGGAAGAACAAACAGAAAAATTGGTAGAAGTTTGTCGAATGAGAAACATCCCCATGATTGTATTCATCAATAAATTAGACCGTGAAGGTAAAGATGCTTTCGATTTAATGGATGAAGTTGAACAAAAATTAAAATTACGAGTTACGCCTTTAAGTTATCCAATTGGAATGGGTTATGACTTTCAAGGAATCTATAATATTTGGGAAAAAAACATTAATTTATTTGAAGGAGATAGCAGAAAAAACATTGAAGAAACAATAGCTTTCTCTGATATTGAGAGTAAAGAACTAGAAAAAATTATTGGTGAAAAACCAGCACAGAAACTTCGTGAAGAATTAGAACTTATTAGTGAAGTATATCCAGATTTTAACGAATCTGAATATTTAGATGGAGAATTACAACCCGTCTTCTTTGGTTCAGCATTGAATAATTTTGGAGTGCGTGAATTATTAGATTGTTTTATTGAAATTGCACCTACTCCAAGAGCAAAAGAATCTGATACTCGATTAGTAGAACCAGATGAAGAAAAATTTAGCGGTTTTGTGTTTAAAATTCATGCGAATATGGATCCAAAACACAGAGACCGATTAGCCTTTGTTAAAATTGTTTCGGGTACTTTTGAAAAGAACAAACCCTATTTACATGTAAGACATGGTAAAAACATAAAATTTTCGAGTCCGAATGCTTTTTTTGCTGAAAAGAAAGAAATTGTTGATATTTCCTATGCAGGAGATATTGTAGGATTACATGATACTGGAAATTTTAAAATTGGAGACACCCTTACCGAAGGTGAAAAAATGAACTTCAAAGGAATTCCTAGTTTTTCTCCTGAACATTTTAGATACATTAACAATGCCGATCCATTAAAAGCCAAACAATTAGAAAAAGGAATTGATCAATTGATGGATGAAGGAGTTGCCCAATTGTTTACATTAGAAATGAATGGTAGAAAAGTTATTGGAACAGTTGGAGCACTTCAATATGAAGTAATTCAATATCGTTTAGAACACGAATATGGCGCTAAATGTATCTATGAAAATTTCCCTGCACACAAAGCTTGTTGGGTTAAACCCAAAGACCCAAAGAACGAAGAATTCAAAGAATTTAGGAGAGTAAAACAAAAATTTCTCGGACATGACAAATATGGTCAATTAGTATTTTTAGCAGATAGTGAGTTTTCTATCCAAATGACCAAACAAAAATATCCAACGGTTGAGTTATTTTTTACGTCAGATTTTCGTATTACATAATTTTTTAATATTATTGCAAGATATTGAATGATATTCAATGGTACTGCTAATATATTAACCTATTACAAAATGAAAGTGAAAATTACTACGTTTTTCTTAACCTTATTAATGTGCTTGTTTAGCTTTGTAGGTTTTGCACAGTTAGACCCTCCTGCCGATGATGATCCTCCTGCTGCTCCAATTAATTCCAAATTAATTTGGTTAGCTATCTCAGGAATCGTATTTGCTGTTATTTATTTTAAAAATAATATTCAAAAAACGAAAATCATTAAATAAAAAATAAAAAAGTTGCTCGAGCAACTTTTTTATTTTTTATATATTCCATTTTTTACTTACTTCGTTTTTGCTCCCTTGCTAACAAGGTATTTTTCAAAAGCATCGCTATAGTCATAGGCCCTACACCTCCAGGAACAGGTGTAATATAAGAGGCTTTTTTAGAAACATTTTCAAAATCTACATCTCCAGTAATCTTATACCCTTTTTCAGTTGTTTCATCTGGAACACGTGTAATACCAACGTCGATAATAACTGCATCATCTTTTATCATTTCAGCTTTAAGATAATTCGGAACCCCTAAAGCAGTAATAATAATATCAGCTTGACTTGTAATTTGATTAATATTCTTAGTATGGCTATGCGTTAATGTTACAGTTGAATTCCCTGGAAACCCTTTACGTCCCATAAGAATACTCATAGGTCTTCCTACAATATGACTTCTACCTATTACAACGGTATGTTTTCCTTTGGTTTCTACGTTATATCTTTCCAATAATTCTAAAATTCCAAAAGGAGTTGCTGGTATAAAAGTAGTCATATCTAAAGCCATTTTACCAAAATTTTCAGGATGAAAACCATCCACATCTTTACTAGGATCTATAGCTAAAATAATTTTTTGAGTATCAATTTGTTTTGGTAACGGTAATTGTACAATGAAACCATCAATAGTATCATCTTCATTTAATTCTTTAATTTTTTTTAGCAGTTCTGTTTCAGAAGTAGTACTTGGCATTTTAATTAAGGTTGATTCAAAACCTACTCTTTCACAAGATTTCACTTTACTTCCTACATAAGTCAAACTCGCTCCATCATTACCTACAATTATAGCCGCCAAATGAGGGACTTTTTCCCCATTTTGCTTCATCTTTAAAACTTCTGCTGCTATTTCATTTTTAATATCATCAGAAACCTTCTTACCGTCTAATAAATTCATTTTGTTGTTGTTAGTAGTTATTTATATAAAAAAAGAAGACGCGAACATTCGCGCCTTTATATTATCTCATACCTTTCATGCCTCCCATCATCTTCATTAGATTTTTTCCTCCACCTCCTTGCATCATCTTCATCATCTTACTCATTTGATCAAATTGCTTCATCAATTGATTTACTTCTTCAATTTTTCTTCCTGAACCTTTTGCGATTCTAGTTTTACGCTTAACATCTATTAGAGATGGCTTACTTCTTTCAGCTGGTGTCATTGATTGAATAATCGCTTCAATATGTTTGAAAGCATCATCTTCAATTTCAACATCTTTTAAGGCTTTACCTGCACCAGGAATCATACCCACAAGATCTTTCATGCTTCCCATTTTTTTAATTTGCTGAATTTGAGATAAAAAATCATCGAAACCAAATTCATTTTTAGCAATTTTCTTTTGCAATTTTCTTGCTTCCTCTTCATCGTATTGCTCTTGTGCTCTTTCTACTAAGGAAACCACATCTCCCATTCCTAAAATTCGATCGGCCATACGAGAAGGATAGAAAATATCAATCGCATCCATTTTCTCTCCTGTACCAATAAATTTTATAGGTTTATCTACAACCGATTTAATTGAAATAGCTGCACCACCACGCGTATCACCGTCTAATTTTGTTAAAATAACACCATCAAAATTCAATCTATCATTAAATGCTTTTGCTGTATTTACGGCATCTTGCCCAGTCATAGCATCCACTACAAAAAGTGTCTCCTGAGGCTGTATTGCTTTATGAACATTTGCAATTTCAGTCATCATTTCTTCATCTACAGCTAAACGTCCAGCCGTATCGACAATCACTACATTAAAGCCATTTGCTTTTGCATGTTTAATGGCATTTTGCGCAATTTCAACAGGATTTTTATTCTCTGGTTCAGAATAAACCTCTACTCCTATTTGGTCTCCTACTACATGCAACTGATTAATTGCAGCAGGGCGATAAATATCACACGCTACTAATAATGGTTTCTTTGCCTTTTTTGTCTTTAAAAAATTAGCTAATTTACCAGAGAAAGTAGTTTTACCAGAACCTTGTAAACCCGACATTAAAATAACTGATGGGTTTCCAGACAAATTAACTCCTGCAGCTTCGCCACCCATTAATTCTGTTAATTCGTCTTTTACTATTTTAACTAATAATTGACCCGGCTGAAGTGTTGTTAACACATTTTCTCCAATCGCTTTATCTTTAACCTTAGTTGTAAAATCTTTTGCAATTTTAAAGTTAACATCGGCATCTAAAAGCGCTCTTCGTACTTCTTTTAAAGTATCTGCTACATTAACATCGGTAATTTTTCCGTGTCCTTTTAATATATGAAACGCTTTATCTAATTTATCCGTTAAATTATTAAACATAATAGTATTTGATTTTAATAAGTCGCAAAGATAGTATAAAGTGTAAAAGTTTCAAAGTGAGAAAAGAAACTTGTTTTTATAACTTACAAAATATTCCAACCACAAAAGCAAAATAATAAAAAAACCAGTCATAACGACTGGTTTTCGGGACTTGGGGCAACTAATAAAAAACCAAATTTTAATTCTTCGATAAATACATATAATTATTTCCTCCGTTACCTTGACCCACTAACCTTAGTTTTACATAAGTAGTAGTATATTCGATAACTTTCCATTTTTCTTCTAAATCAAGCAACAAATCACCATCTAATTCTATTTCTAATTTTCTTTCACTAGCATTAGAATTAATTTCCCAACCTCCATCTAAATCATTACCGTTACCAGCCACATTCATATCTCCGTTAATAAAAAAGGTTAAATTATACCCTTCAAAATCTGTGGTTTGATTGACATTATTTTTGAAAAAATAAGAGATATACCAAGTCCCATCTGTTATAACTGATTCTAATGTTAAACCTGAAACATTACATTCCATTATCGCTTCTTCAATAGCTTCTTCTAACATTTCATTAGAGGTAATCACAATATTTTGACCATTAGAATTTGTTATCGAAATAGGATAATTAATACCTACATACATGGTATCCTCTAGATTATTAAAAAAATCAAACAAGGCATCATCGCTTTCAATAGTTACCGTTGATGCAATTTGATTGTTGCTATCATACGTATTGATAGTAATCGGATAATTTATCGAAATACAATCAATTTCATTGAAATCTTCATCTTCATCACAATCTTCCAATACCTGTTCTAAAGCATCTATATCATCAATTATTTGTGTGTCAAAATTTTGAAATTGTATTGTTATTGGAAAAATAAAATTAACAATATCATCATCTGTGGTAAATGCATCAATTGCATCTTGTACTAGTTGATAATCGTCAGTATTATTCACTTGTATTTGTTGTCCATTCACAATCACCTCAACTGGCAATACTACAGCAAAACAACTAGAATTATCAAGAATATTGTCTCTTGAAGTAGGGTTTTGTGCTACTCTTTCCACTAGTCTATATAGTGGCGCTTCTGCAGTAAGGCTGTTTTTATCGTCTTTAATGATTTCGTTTTCTTCATTTTGACAAGAAAAAGTAATCATTAAAAGAAATAGTAGGAATAAAAAGTTTATTTTTTTCATATCTATCTACAATTCGTTTTTTTATATATTATATTACAAGGTAAACAAATTAAAGATAAGCAGCAAAATCAAACTCCATATCATCGTTTGTATGATTACATAATTTGTCTTCTTTTCTTCGAATGTTTTTTTGTCTATTTGCATGTCTGTAATTTAAAAATGTTAGTTTGTAAACTTAATTTTCATACATTTGTTCTTATGTAAAACAGTTATACTAAATTTTACCCTACCTGTTTTTTTAAATTTTTTAATGAAAGAAAAAAAAAATATCTGTGAGGAAATAAATTTTACTGCTTTTTTCAGATTACATGCACAGTCATTACGCAATTATTTAATTTATAAATTTGGTAATGAAGAGTTAGCAGAAGATATTACACAAGAGGCTTTTGTAAAGCTTTGGCAAAACTGTAAAGATGTTCCTTTAGAAAAAGCCAAGTCCTATCTTTACACTGTTGCAAACAATGCTTCCTTAAATATAATATCGCATCAAAAAGTAGTTTTAGAATATTCAAAAAAAAATATTAAATTAGACGTTCATAATGAAAGTCCAGAACATATTTTAGAACAAGAGGAATTTAAACATAAGTTAATAAAAGCTATAAACAATATTAATGAAACGCAACGAATAGCTTTTTTAATGCATCGAATAGATGGCAAAAAATATGCTGAAATTGCAGAAGAGTTGAATATTAGTATTAAGGCCGTTGAAAAAAGAATACATTTGGCTTTAATTGAAATAAAAAAAGAGATTAAGAATTTTAAGTAGGGTAAAACAACATTTACTTGTTTCATAATAAAGAGAATCCGTATGGAAGAAAAATATATACTAGCGGAATGGATGAACAACGATTTGCCTAAAGAAGAACTAGACAAATTGAAGGAAGATTCTGACTACTCTATTTATAATAATATTAGAGAGCATGCTGCTACATTAAAAACTAAGGATTTTGATGAAGATAGTTTATTACACAAAATTAAACTTAGAAAGAATGAAACGGGAAAAGTTATTCAAATGGCTCAAAATTGGTTCTTCAGAGTTGTTGCATTAATTCTAATTTCATTAGGTGTTTTTATGGTATACCAAGAAAACACAAATGTGGTTGAGTTTGCTAAAAAAGGTACAAAATCTGCCTTTTTATTACCCGATCAATCAGAAATTACTTTAAATTCAGATTCAGAATTAAAATACAAAAATAAAAATTGGGACAACAATAGAATCTTACATCTTACAGGTGAAGCCTATTTTAAAGTTGCAAAAGGAAAGACTTTTGAAGTAAATACAACATTAGGTAAAGTAACTGTTTTAGGAACCCAATTTAATGTAAAAGCCAGAAACAAGCGCTTTGATGTAGTTTGTTTTGAAGGAAGAGTTCAAGTAAACCATAATGAAACCACTATTATTTTAACACAAGGTGAAAAAGTTTCTTTTGAAAATAATGACTTAATTATTCAAAAGAAAACTAATGAAACAGCACCAAGTTGGTTAGAAAATGAATTATTATTTGAACAAGAACAACTTAAAAATATTATCGAAGAAATTGAGCGACAATATAATATTTCAATTGGTTACGATCCGAAATCAGCCAACCAATTGTTTACAGGGAAAATACCTACAAACAATATTTCTGTTGCGCTTGAAATTATTGCCACAACGTATCAATTACAGCCTATAAAAATTTCAGATTTACAATATGAATTGATAAAAATGAATGAAATATAGGGCATATCTTTCATACTTATTTTTTATTGCCATTATTCTGAATTCTTTTGCTCAGGATAATGGCAATACTATTGAATTAAAGAAAATTTTAGAAAGTATTTCAACACAACACAACATTACTTTCAATTATTTAGAAGAAGATATTATCGCTTTTAAAACAATTCCTCCCAATACAGCGTTAACTCTTACAGAAAAATTAAATTACTTGGCCAACCAAACCAATTTAAAATTTTATTTTGTTACGGAACATTATATTTCTATTGTACCCAATAAAGAAATTAAAATTTGCGGCTATCTTATTGATTATGAAACCAATGAATCCATTGAAAATGCTTCTATACATTACACTCAAACTAATAATTTTACCATTTCTGACGACAAAGGTTATTTCGAAATTACCTACTCTTCTTCAAATCCATTAGAAATCAATCATTTAGGTTATAAAAAATTAATCTTACAGTTAAAAAAAGAACAAGTCAATGACTGTAATACCTATTATTTAGAACCCAATTCAAGTCAATTAAAAGAAGTAATTGCTCAAGTATATTTAACCAAAGGAATTAGTAAAAAAATAGATGGTTCTTTTGAAATTCAGCCCAAAAAGTTTTCAATCCTTCCTGGTTTAACAGAACCCGATGTTTTCCAAACAATGCAACAAATTCCTGGTATAAATAGTCCAGAAGAAACGGTTTCTAATATAAATGTAAGAGGTGGTTCACACGACCAAAATTTATTTTTATGGAATGATATACGGTTGTTTCAAACAGGACATTTTTATGGTTTAATTTCAGTATTAAATCCCAACTTACCTAATAAAATTAAAATCACAAAAAATGGAACCTCTGCTTTGTTTGGAGAAAGTGTCTCAAGTACCGTAAGTATTCACACAGAAAATACTTCACCAAAAAACAACAACTCCTTTGGCTTGAATTTATTAAATTTTGATTTCAATTCCGACTTCAAAATTTCTCCACAATCTAGTTTAACTATTAGCGGTAGACGCTCTTATACTGATTTAGTAAGAACTCCAACCTATAAAAATTATTACAAACGTATTTTCCAAAACACTGTAGTTTCATCTACTTCCAATGAAAATATACCTTTCACAACAGATGAAAATTTCTATTTTTATGATGCAACTCTTCAATATGACCATAAATTATCGAGTAAAAATAGTTTTCAAATTAATTTGATCACAATTTCCAATCAATTAGACTTACAACAAAGCAAAGTTGAGAACACCACTACTGTTCAAAAAAACAGTAGCTTAGAACAGCAATCTTTTGGAGGAAGTGCTTGGTTTAAAAGGAACTGGAATGCAAAACACACTACTAAAATGACAGTGTATGCTTCTAATTATCAAATCAATTCTAAAAATGAATCGATTAACGGTAACCAAGTATTTCAACAAGAAAATACCGTTCTAGATACTGGCATACGTATTGAAAACCAACATGAAATTAAAGATGCCTTCACCCTTAGAGAAGGGTACCAATTTAACGAAATTGGCATTCGTAATAAAGACGCAGTTACCATTCCAACCTTTTCCAGAAACATAAAAAATGTTTTACAGCATCACGCATTAATAGCTGAAGGGGATTATATTTCAAAAAATCAAAAATGGAACGCTACTTTGGGTTTGAGATATACTTATATATCTACTTTTCAAAAGTCAATTGTAGAGCCTAGGATTCGATTCAATTATCAGGTTTCAGAAACCTTATCTTCTCAAGTATTAGCGGAAAAAAAACACCAGACAAGTACACAAGTAATCGATTTACAACAAGATTTTCTTGGAGTAGAAAATAGAAGATGGGTTCTTGTTAATAATGATGATATTCCTATTATAACCAGCAATCAAGTTTCTTGGGGTTTTACCTTTAAAAAAAACAATTGGTTAATTTCCATGGATAATTTTTATAAAAAAGTGGACGGAATTACTTCAAGAAGTCAGGGATTCCAAAATCAGTTAGAATTTGAAAGAATAGCGGGTAAGTATACTATTATCGGTTCTGAAATATTGGTACAAAAACAAATTCAAAATTTTACAACTTGGTTAAGCTATACCATTTCAAGAAACAATTATATTTTTGAAAACTTTGAGCCTCAAAAATTTCCAAATAATTTTGATATTCAACACAATTTAGAACTAGGTCTCGTTTATAATGCCGATCCTTTTAAAATTGCATTTGGTAGTCGATGGTTTAGTGGTAGACCTACTACACTTCCATTAACGGATATAATTGTAGATAATGACATTGTTTATAACGCTCCCAACTCAGCTCGTCTTTCTGATTATTTTCAAACCAATATTTCCGCAGGGTACACCTATACTTTCGATAATTTAAACAAATTACAAATGGGAGCCTCAGTACAAAATGTTTTCAATACTAAAAATAATCTGAATCAGTATTATAGAATCAATCAAAACACAAATAGTATTGAAAAAGTAAATACCTATTCTTTAGCGCTGACACCTAACGCATATATTCGATATTTTTTTTAAAAACAAGCTGCTCTCATTTATCTTCTTAAAATTGTTATCATAGAAATGAAACAATTAAGTGATTTAGACGACTAATCCAATAAACTTTTAAATCAGAAATTATGATTGTAACAACCACTCCTTCTATAGAAGATTATAAAATAATTGAATATTTAGGTATTGTATCTGGAATTGCAGTGAATATGCAAAAAATGAAAATGACATTTAACATGCAAAAATATTATGAAGGTATTAGTGATAGTATGGCTGAAGTGAAACAAAAAGCTTTTTCACAATTAAAAAAGAATGCTGAAAATTTAAATGCTAATGCCGTAGTAGGAATAAATGTGGATATGGAACTAACTGCTAGTAATTATGTAACCGTTACCATTACAGGAACAGCAGTATATGTTGCAAAAAAATAAATCTTTTAATTATTTCCTATAAACTATAAAAAAATGCCGTTTTTGTACAACGGCATTTTTAATTTTTAAATGTCTACTCTTTAATTTTAAATCCTTTCTTAAGTATATCTTCCATTAAACACCATTTTGTAATCGAGGATTGTAACAAATTTGCGCCTACAAAAAGGGTAAACCATAACCAATTTTGGTTGACATACATTGCTAAAAGAACACTAACTATTATAAATGTTCCTGCAATGGCTCTTATTAATCTATTTATCATATTAATTGTGTTTTTCTACAGTTAAAACTGCTGTGTGAATATGTGAGACTGTTTCTTGTTTTGAATTAAACTTTGCTACCAAATCAAATAAAGTATCTATATTTTGTTTTTCAACAAATGCAAAGAATACTATAGATTCTGTTTCGTTCATTTCAGAGCCAAACCAATTGGTTTCAATTGCCTCTTCTGTACTATCGCGATACCCTTTTACATCACGATAGGAATAAGACACTACTTTTGCTTCTTTCAGCATTTTTTTAACGGTTTTGTCAAACTCCGCAATAACTGTAATAACTACTAATTTCATTGGCCTACTTTTTAATTATTGTTTTCCCATTTTTTTCGCTCGGTGATATAATAAATCAACGGTACTACAAGCAGTGTTAGTAAAGTAGAAACAATAGCTCCTGCAACTAAAGAAATAGCTAATCCTTGAAAAATAGGATCAAACAAAATAATTGAAGCACCAATTACTACTGCACCAGTCGTTAATAAAATAGGCGTTGTACGCACGGCTCCTGCTTCAATAATAGCTTGCTTTATTGGAATACCATCATTTAAACGTATTTCTATAAAATCAATCAATAAGACCGAATTTCGTACCATTACTCCTGCTAATGCAATCATTCCGATAAAAGAAGTAGCGGTAAAGAAAGCTCCTAATAACCAATGACCTAAAACAATACCTACTAACGATAATGGAATAGCGACCATCATCACCATAGGGGTTTTAAAATTCTGGAACCAACCTACAATAAGCATATAAATGATAATAATTACCACTAAAAAAGCAGCTCCTAAATCGCGAAAAACTTCCAAGGTAATTTGCCATTCTCCATCCCATTTTACTGTAAAATCACTTTCATCTGAAGGTTGATCCATATACAACTCATCCACTATATATCCTTTAGGCAGTTGCATTTGTTGCAATCTTTCATTCATTCCTAAGATTGCATAAACTGGACTTTCTAATACGCCAGCCATATCTGCCAAAACATACACCACTCTTCTTTGATCTTTGCGATAAATGGTGTTTTGTAAAGTATCGGTTTTTACTTTTACCAAATCGCTTACAGGTACTACATCGCCTTGATTGCCTTTTATTTTTAAATTTTCAATATCTTGTAGTGAGGTTTTATCAGCATCTGCCAAAGACATAACAATACCTACGGGATCATTAGAACGTTCATCATATAAATTAGATACTGGCATTTCTCTTAATAAATAGGTTAAATTCCCTACTACTTGTTGGGGAGCAATCCCATTTAGCATGGCTTTTTCTCTATCAATTTCCAATTTATATTCTACTTGAGGAGCTTCAACCATCCAATCGATATCCACTACATCCGAAGTTGTTTCTAAAATAGTTTTCACTTGATTTGCTACTTTAATTTGCTCTTCATAATTTGGACCATACACCTCAGCTACCAAAGTAGATAAAACTGGAGGTCCTGGTGGTACTTCAACAATTTTTACATTGGCACCATACTTTTTAGCAATTTTATGTATTTGTGGACGTACTAGTTTCGCAATATCATGACTTTGTAAATCCCGATCCTCTTTGTGCAATAAATTCACTTGAATATCAGCCATATTACTTCCACCTCGCATATCGTAATGACGCACTAAACCATTAAATGTAATAGGTGCTGACGCTCCAATATAATTTTGATAATTGACTACCTCAGGAATCGTGGTAAGATATTGTGCAATTTCTTTAGTAACTACAGCTGTTCTTTCTAAAGTTGTTCCTTCAGGCATATCGACAACTACTTGAAATTCATTTTTATTATCGAAAGGCAACATTTTTACGGCAACCGATTTGGTAAAGAACATCACTACAGAACCTAATAACAGCAAAATAGTAATTCCAAACATCAGATTTCTTTTTACTGAACTATCTAATAAGGGTTGTTCCAATTTCTTATAGATTTTAAAAATCAGACTGGTTTCTAAACCTTGTTCGTCTTTGTGTTCCTGTTCGTCTTTCTCCTGAAGCAAATGATATCCTAAATAAGGAGTGACCGTTAAAGCAACAAATAAAGATAATAACATGGCTATTGAAGCGCCAATTGGCATCGGACTCATATAAGGTCCCATCATTCCAGATACAAATGCCATCGGTAAAATAGCAGCAATAACGGTAAAAGTTGCTAAAATGGTTGGATTACCTACTTCATTTATGGCATAAATGGCGGCTTGTTTAAAGGGCAAACGTTTCATTTTAAAATGCCTGTGCATGTTTTCAGCAATAATAATACTATCATCCACTACAATTCCTACTACAAAAACCAATGCAAAAAGCGTAATTCTATTTAAAGTATATCCTAATAAATAATAACTGAATAACGTAAGAGCAAAGGTTAAGGGAACCGAAAAGAAAACAACTAAACCTCCTCGCCAACCCATTGCCAGCATAACTAAAATAGTAACGGCTAAAATAGCAACACCTAAATGCAATAATAATTCGCCTACTTTATGAGAAGCTGTCTCTCCATAATTACGTGATACTTCTACATGAACATCTTTAGGAATTAAATTCTTTCTTAACGTTTCTACTTTGCTCAAAATTTTATCTGCAATTTGCATGGCATCTGCTCCTTTTACTTTGGCAACAGAAATGGTAACCGCTGGATATTCCGATTTAAATTGGTTGTATTTTTCATTGGTTTTCCCATAACCAAAAGAAACGTAGTTCTTAGGCGTTTGGGGTCCATCTTGAATGGTAGCAACTTGTTTTAAATACACGGGTTTGTTTTGGTTTACCCCAATAACTAAATTTTCAACATCTTCAGAAGTCGTTAAAAATTGCCCTGTAGTCACTAAATATTCGGTATCGTTTTGAACAAAATTGCCAGATTGCGCGCTACCATTATTGGCCTGAATCATTTGCATAATACTCAAAGCATCCACTTTGTTTTCAGCCATTTTATCTTTATCCAACACAACTTTTAATTCTCGTGTTCTACCTCCAATTTCTTTCGTAATAGCTACCTCTTTTACTTTTTCTATTTCTGATGTAACTTCTTCCGCAATTTGACGCAATTGAAAATCACTATAATTTTCGCTCCAAAGCGTTAACCCTAACATCGGAACATCGTCTATCGAACGTGTTTTAACCATAGGTTGATACACGCCTTGAGGAAACATCTCGCGGTGTTTCATCAATTCGTCATATAACTTTACATAGGAATCTTCACTGTTTTCTCCTACATAAAACTGCACTACTAGCATCGCCTGACCATTCATTGCCATACTATGTATATGCTCTACTCCTTTGATATTTCCAATGATTTTTTCCAAGGGTTTAATTACCCTACTTTCCACTTCTTTGGGACTAGCACCTGGATAACCCACCAGGATGTCTGCCATGGGAACATTGATTTGTGGTTCTTCTTCTCTCGGAATTAAGAACGAACTATACGAGCCAATTATCATTAAAGCTACCATTAATAAAATGGTTAGTTTCGAATTAATGAAAAAATGGGCTATTTTTCCTGATATACCTTCTTGCATTTTTTTAAGTTTAAAAGTTAGATTTCTCGCCTCTTGACTGCGCTCGAGAGGACAGCTTGAAGTGATAAAACTGTGACTGATTACTGGATACTCACTTTTGCTCCATTATACAATTTCCCTTCTGTTGCTACGATATAAGGTTCATTGGTTGACAATCCTGACAATACCTCAACTTCATTTCCATATTTTTTACCTATACGTAACCATCGCAAGATGGCAATGTTATTCTCTCCTAAAGTATACACTCCTGTCAATTGTCCTTCTCTAACCAAAGCCGTTTCGGGAACCAAAACAGTAGTAGCTTCATTAGCCTTTTCTTGCTTTTCTATTGGAAATTGTACATTCACAAACATGCCTGACAAAATTTTAGCATCTGTTTTTTCTAAATCAATTTTTACTAAATATTGTCCGCCCGTATTTTTAGCCGATAAACTCACTTCACTAACCGTTCCATTTACTGTAGTCCCTAATGACTTTACTAACACTTTTACTTTCATGCCATTGGTTATAGACGTAATATCATTTTCGGAAACCATAGCAGTAACTTGCAATTTTTGAGCGCCTTCAATACTAATTAAAGGCATACCAGGATTAGCCATATCACCTTCTTTCACAAAAGAATTGGTAATGATTCCACTAAAAGGTGCGGTAATATTTGCATAAGCAAATTGGGCATGAATTTCATTACGCATTTGTTTGGCTGCTTCCAAACCTGCTTTTGCCATTTCATAACGAGCGGTCATATCCTCTAATTCTTTTTGAGAAGCACTTTGTTGCGCAAATAAGTTCGTAAAACGTTCGTAATCTTTCTTAGCACTGTTATAAGCTGCCGTAGCTTGAATAATAGAAGCATCTACTTGTGCTTTTTTAGCTTGTAAATCGGTGTTGTTAATACTAACTAACAATTGTCCTGCTTTCACTTTTTGTCCCACTTTCACAGGTACTTTGGTTACAAATCCCATCATTCTAGTACTCAAATTGGCACTATTTTCGGATTCAATTTTTCCACTTGCTGCCACATAAGCTTGTTTTTCATTACTAGTTTTTCCATATACCATGACTTTTATGGGAGAGGAAGTAGCAGCAGTATTCTTAGTTTCACTTCCACAAGACATTGCAACAAGTGCTACGATTATCATTAAAGTTATTTTTTTCATATTTTATTTTTATAGGTGATCTGTCGACGGTTATTTATTTTCTGTTCTCTCTTCACGTCACTTCGAGTGCGAAGCGTATCGAGAAACTTTACTTTATATTTTTTGTTCTCGATACATTTTTTATTGCATTGCATTTCATAAAAAACACTCGTACTGACGGCTTTATTTCATTAAAAACTGTAAATACTCTTTCGTAAAATTATATTCAAAAACAGCTTGCAATACTTCCAATTCTTTCTGAGCCATTTGTGTTTCAGCTGCTAGTAAATCGGTTGTTTTTTCTAAACCTTGCGCAAAGCGATTTTGACGAATGCGAAAAACTTCCTGAGATTGTTCATAGGCTAATTGACTTAATTGCACTTTGTTTTCAGCATCCACTAATTGACGATTGGTTTTAGTAACTTCTAAAAGACTTTGTTTTTTATAGTGTTCGGTTTCAATTTTAGCTTTATTAAAATCGGCTTTGGCTTTTTGGGTTTTCCCAATGTTTTTATAACCATCAAATACATCCCAAGACAATTGTGCTCCAAGTAAGTAGCCTTTAGCTTGAGTTCCTAAGAATTGGCTATCGTATAATTGATAATTTCCAAAGGCATTTAAACGTGGTAAAAAACCATACTTAGAAGATTGAAACATTTTTTTATACGCTTCAGTTGATTTTTCCATGGCTTGAATATCTTTTCTATTCGTATTCAAACCCACCTCAATAGCTTCTAAGGTTACTTCATTGGCTAACGATTCTGCTGGCACATATACTTTTCCATTGGTATCTTCGTTTAAAAGAAAAGCCAAATAATCGGAAGCATTTTGCACATTACTTTTGGCATATTGCAATTGGTTTGCTATTTCGTTTACACGAACTTGTACATTCAACACATCGGTTTTTTGTAGCATGCCATTGTTGAAGTAATTTTCTACTAGTTTTAAATTTCCTTTTGCGGTTTCGTTTGCTTTTTCTAAAACAAGAACAGCTTTGTAAGCCAATTGCAATTGCATGTAGGCTTTAGAAACTTCTAAGACTAAATATTCTTTGGTTCGTTCGGTTTGCAATTGAAAAGCATCCATTTTAGCTTTTGCAGCCTGTCTTCCAAGCAATCCGTCTACATTAATTAAAGGTTGTTTGACTTCAATTACCGTTGCAAAATTTTGAGTTTGATCGGGATTATTCAACAAAGTAGGGTTAAAATCAGCTTGAGTTAAGATTTCCTGATTTAATTTGGAACCAAACGCCATTAGCGGATTGGTGGTAACTATACCTGTATAAGACACGTTTACATTCGGCAAAAACAAAGCATTCGATTGACGATAATCAGCTTTTGCAGCTTGATAAGAGGCATTAGCAGCTTGTAGTTGCAAATTTTTCTCAGAAGCTTTTTGTAGTATTTCTTCTTTCGAAATCGAGAGGGTTTCCTGACTAAAAACTCCAATCGTAAAAAAGAGTACGCCTGTAAAGAGGTTCCATTTTATATTCTTCATTGCTATTTTGTTCTTAATTTCTGAAACAAAAGTACAATGGCAAAATGGCCCAATTGGTAACCAAAGTTACATAAGTATTTTATTTCCATTATAAGGTTTAATGAAGAACCTGAAGTTAATTCGGTTTAAACGTAACTTAATTTGTAATAAGCAAAACTTAATTCGGTTTAAACATAACTCGATTCGTAATAAGCAAAACTTAATTTGGTTTAAACGTAACTTAATTTGTAATAAGCAAAACTTAATTCGGTTTAAACATAACTTGATTCGTAATAAGCAAAACTTAATTTGGTTTAAACGTAACTCGATTACTAGCTCTATGCAATTGATACAGTGTTCTGTGTAATTGATACATAGTTCACTGTATTGAGTTCAGAGTTCTGTGTAATTGATAACTAGTACACTGCAATTGATACACAGTTAACTGTATTGAATACATAGTTAAGTGCATTGGTTACATAGTTAACAACGCTAAATTTGGTTGAAAAACAATAGAAAAACTAGCTCTCGATACTATTTTTATAAAATTGTTTTTTACATTTTATAAAAATCACTCGAACTGACGCAGTGCTGATTACAAACTCTGTTATAGAGATTTCTTACTAATTTTAGTATATAAAGCTTCGAAATACAATGTAAAAAAGGATTCGTTTAAATTTTTATTATAACCATATACCTCATAAATACTTTTATCAAAATCTATGGGGAGACAAATCCTAACCTTTTGATAATAGTTTTTATAAAAAACGTCTTTTTCGTCATAATAAAAAGCAGTAAAATTTGACAAATCTTCTACCAATGGACTTTTCTCTTCTGCTCTTACTAAAATTAATTTCTCATCCTTAAAATAAAAATTGATTGTAACAAAAGATTTACTTTTAAGGAATGTATTTTCAGTCTCAATTTTGTTCTTAAATCGCTTTACTTTTACTTGTATACTATCCATTTTTAGTGTTAACTCTTTTATCACTTTTAAATTGGATTTATCCGCATTATACGCAATTGAATCTATTTTATTTTTCAAAACAGATTCATTCTGTCCCAAAACAAAAGCTGAAAAAAAGACTAAAATAAAAAGAAGTAGTTTATTCATTACCAACCTGCGCTTTTATTTGTTCGAAATACTTGGTATAATTCCCATAATCGATATGTTTAGTAATCTTTCCTTTTTCGATAGTGAGAATGGTTACAAAAGGAATGGCTACAAGAATGGTTTCATTTGTTTTTTCTTGAAACCAAGCATTGGGCAAAACACATTCAAAAGTGGAATTGATAATGGTATGATTTCCTGATGTAAAGACTTTTTCGATAACGAAATTAACATAAGGTGGCTTGTCGTTTTTAAATTTGTCTTTAAAAACCGTTTTAAAAAATTGGTACACCTTTTCTTTTCCATCAAAAACAAAATCTTGTTGAAAAGCTGCTTTGGCAGTAGGATCTTCAAAATGAACCGCATCAGCATAAAAGGTTTTCATGGTATCAAAATCCCATTTTCCATAGGCTTGCATATACGCTAAAGCCAATTTTTCATTTTGACTTTCATTGGTTTGCCCAAAGGAAAGCGTAGAAAGAATAAGTAGTAACGTTAGGATTAGTGTTTTTTTCATATTATTTATATTAAAAAAACTAGCTTATTTCTAAACTAGTTTTTATATACGTAAGCAAGATACCAAATTACAGTATATAATCGGTATTAATGAAATTACTTTTTTTACTGTCTAATAATTCTTGTAAAATGGCATTGTTATAATCGTTATCTTTTGAGGCAACAAAAGTTCGTATCGAAAACGAGCGCAACGCGTCATGAATACTCAAAGTTCCTACAGCAGAATCTTTTCTTCCAGTAAACGGAAAAACATCTGGACCTCTTTGGCAGGAACTATTTAAATTAACCCTACAAACTAAATTAACTAAAACATCAATTAGTGGTGCTACTGTGGTAATGTCTTTTCCAAAAAGACTCACTTGTTGGCCATAATCGGAAGCCGCCATATCATCTAAAGGCTCTTGGATATCTTTAAAGGTTAAAATAGGTACTACTGGTCCAAATTGTTCTTCGTGATACACTCTCATGGCTTTATTTACAGGAAATAAAACCGCTGGAAAAATATAATTTTCCATGCGTTCGCCACCTCTTTCGTTAATAATCTTAGCACCATGTGCTTTGGCATCATCAATTAACTCTTGAATATAATCAGGTTTATCAGGTTCAGGAAGTGGTGTTAAGAACACATTTTCTTCCCAAGGATTGCCAAATTTTAGTGCATCTACTTTGGCTGCAAATCGCTTGTTGAATTCTTCGGCAATCGATTCGTGTACGTAGATAACTTTTAAAGCTGTACAACGTTGTCCGTTAAACGAAAGTGATCCTGTAATACATTCGGAAACGGCCAAATCTAAATTCGCATCAGGTAAAATGATAGCTGGGTTTTTGGCTTCCAAACCTAAAATCAAACGCAATTTATTTTTATTCGGATGTAAATCTTGTAAAGCAATCGCAGATTTACTATTTCCTATTAAAGATAAAACGGTAACCAATCCTGATTTCATAATAGGTGCCGCCACTTCTCTACCGCGTCCGTATAAAATATTGATAACACCTTTTGGGAATGAACTTTGGAATGCTTTTAGTAAAGGAGCTAATAACAAAACACCATACTTTGCCGGTTTAAACAATACGGTGTTTCCCATAATTAAAGCTGGAATCAATAAAGAAAAGGTTTCGTTCAAAGGATAATTATACGGTCCTAAACACAAAACCACACCCAGCGGACTCCTTTTAATCATGGCATTAATACCTTGTACTTTCTGAAAGCGATTCCCTTCCTGATTTAAGGCTTTGTAATCTTTTATTGTATCATAAATATATTCAACTGTTCGATCAAATTCCTTTTCGCTATCCGGTAAGGTTTTCCCAATTTCCCACATTAATAGTCGGACCACTTCAGTACGTGTTTGCTCCATTTGTTTTACAAATTGCTCCATGCATTTGATACGGTCTTGTACTTTCATGGTAGGCCAATCACCCTGACCATTATTATAGGCTTTGTGTGAAGACTCTAAAGCTGCTAAAGCCGCTGCTTCATTCATATTCGGTACAGAACCCAATAAAGTAGGTTGGTAATTTGCTGTAGTTGAAATGGAAGAATATACCTCAGCACTTTCTCCATCCCAAATTTTAAGTTCGCCATCTAAGAGATAGTCTTTTTGATGCCAAGGTTGTTGCAGTTGTATTCTTTCTGGAATTGTTGTCATTTTATTTGTTTTTATTTTAGAGTTCCAATGCTTATCGATACAAAAAAGCTACTATAAAATTCCAACTATTTACTGGAAGAACCAAACTTTTTCAACTGAAATACAATTATTTGACGCATTATTATTGATAATTTAAAAAATAAAATACTTCAAACGTTTTCGCATAAAACAGAAATTAAAAAAGCCAAGTATTCTTTAAACAAAAACCTAGAAACCAAACAATTATTTATTCCTTTTTACGTTATATATTTTCAAACAACAACTATGAAAAAAACAGCCCTAAACTATTTCAAAACAGTAGGTTATTGTTTTGTAATTGTATTATGTATCGCATGTTCCAAAGACAATAACGAAGAAGGTATTGAAGTACACAATCCATTAGAAAACCCACAAGATGGACCACCAGCCGGAAACCCAAATGGTAATTCATCCATTCCTGTAGGTGCTGGAACTGAGAATGTAAACAATCCTGATGTAGTAGTGGGTAATGGAACACCTGAAAGTTGCACCTGTGATGCCGTTGTTGCTGCGGTTGCACAAGGAGGAAAAATTACATTTAATTGCGGTCCCAACCCTGTGACTATTGTTATGGATCGACCGGCATGTGTTTTTAACAATGCCAACCCTGATGTGGTAATTGATGGTGGTGGATTAGTTACTTTAAGTGGTGGTGGTACGACTCGTATTTTATATATGAATACTTGTGATCCTGATTTAGTTTGGACAACAGACCATTGTCAGAATCAAGATCATCCAAGAGTTACGGTTCAAAATATCACTTTTGCTGACGGTCATAATATGGATACGGGTTCATCTGGTGGTGGTGCTGCCATTTGGGCAAGAGGCGGACGCTTAAAAGTAGTGAATTGTCGCTTTTTCAATAATCGATGTGTTGGTACTGGTCCGGATGTAGGTGGCGGTGCTATTAGAGCCTTTAGTCAATACAATAGTTTACCCATTTATGTCGTGAACACCACTTTTGGTGGTGGTAACATTTATGGAAATAGCGGTTCCAATGGTGGAGCCATTAGTAGTATCGGTACTTCATGGACGATAATTAATAGTTTATTCTCGCATAATAAAGCCATTGGAAATGGTGGTAATCCTGCACAAAGTGGTACACCTGGTGGAGGCAGTGGCGGTGCTATCTACAATGATGGAAATGAAATGACACTAACTATCTTAGGCAGTATAATCGAACAAAATGAAGTAAATGCTTATGGCTCTTCTATTTTCTTTGTGAGCAATAATCATACAGGGAATATTCGAATTGACAATTCAATCATTCGAAATAATATCGGAGGTTCTTGGTATCCTGTTTATCCGAGTATATCGATGCACGATGACACACCTATAGTTGTGACAAATTCAACTATTCAATAACTATTCTAATTCAATACACGTATAATTAAAGGCGCTAAATAGTTCACAAACTGTTTTAGAAATATTTTTTTCGGCCACAATTCTTAGAATATTATCACAATCTTCTAAATCGAAATTCCATCTTTGGATTTCTTGTATTTCATTTAAATTTTTAGAAATACTTTTAATTTGTTTTTTATCTTCAATTGAAGTTTTGAAAACGTAAACCATAACTAAAACTAATTATTTATTTGTGCTACAAACTTAAAACCCAAAAATGACAACAGTATGTCAATAGGGTTGTCTTTTTATTGAAAAGAATCAAATAAAAGTAGCAATAATTAGAAGTAGCAATAAAAAATAAATGGTAACCGACACATTAAAATACAAATTGACATAAATAGATCGGAATGAAATCAACGTTTTTTCGACATACATTTTTAAAAAATACAAACAAGAGGAAACAAAAAAACTAATCACTGTTACTGCTACAAAAGAAAGTAAAAGTGTTTTCAACATTTCTTCGTAGGTAAAATTTGACTTAAAATGATTTGTTAAATAATTAAATATTCCAAAATTCAACAAAACTAAACCAATCACAAATAGTACTCTTTTCATGATAAATATTTATTATGTTATAAATTTGGTTATAATTAAATGACAGACCTGCAGGCAATACAGTGTGGTAATAGCATGTCTTTTTAAATGAGAAATAAAAAACGATATTTGTTTTTTGTTAGATACAAAGTTAGTTTATAATTCTACATCTTGCAATACGTATTTACACGTATTTTAACCGTTTTTTTATACGTATTTATACGTATTTTTTAATAATATTAACCAAAATCAATAACTAGTTTCATCTAATTTTACTTTACCATAAAAAGTTTTATATAGAAAAACAAAATAGGCCGCTAATAAGGGAGAACCGATTGCCACAATGGTCAGCATAATTCCTAAAGATTTTTGAGAAGAAGCTGCATTATAAATGGTAACACTATGTTCTGGATGTATTGTTGAAGGCAACAATACGGGATACAATTGAAAGGCTACTAACATTAATAAAAAAGCCATGGTCAATGAAGAGAATATCAATGCATAACCATATTTTTTCTTTGAAACCAACCGTGGTACATTGGCTACAGCCAAAAAAGCCAAAACTGGCAAAACAAAGAAAATGGGGTTTTCTTTAAAATTATCGGTTACTCCTGGAATAAAAACCAACGTATATAATGATGTAACGGAAAAACTCAATATAAAGAAAATCATTCCCTTTCTAAGCAGAAACGTAATTCTTTCATAAAGCTTTCCTTCGGTTTTTAACAATAGAAAAATAGCGCCTTGTGTCATAAATAAAAATAAGGTTGTAACACCAACCATAATGGCATACGGACTCAAAAAAGACAGAAAAACGCCACCTTGATATTTAAATTCGTGACCAATTTCAAAGCCTTCTAAAATATTTCCTAACACTACACCTAAAAGAAACGAAATAAGTACATTCGAAATAAAATAGATATAATCCCAAGTAGTTCTCCACCAAAGCATTTCTTCTGCACTTCTAAATTTTATAGCCGAAGAACGCAACACTAATAACACTAAAAAAAGCATAAAAGGAATATACATTGCAGATAGCATGGTTGCATACATTACAGGGAAACCAGCAAATAAAGCACCTCCTCCAATAATTAACCACACTTGATTGGCGTCCCAAACCGGACCAATAGCATTAATCGCAATGCGTCTGCTAAGATCTTTTCTTAAAAATAAGTGCCAAGCACCAGCTCCATAATCAAATCCTTCCAAAATTGCATAACCAGAAAATAATAACCCTACTACTAGGTACCAAAGTGTGGGATAATCGATTCCAAAAAATGTTTCCATCTGATGCTTTTTAAATAATTTCTAATGCATTTTGAGCTTCATCGTAAGGTCCGTGTTTAATTTTCTTATTTAAAGAATATAAAAACAACAAGAAAAGCAAACTATAAACTATTGTGAATAGTACCAAAGAAAAAACAATTTGATTGGCAGATACTTCTTGAGAAAACCCTTGACTCGTTCTTAAATGACCGTAAACAATCCAAGGTTGCCTTCCCATTTCAGCGGTAAACCAACCTACTTGATTGGCTATTTGAGGTAAAATAACAGAAAAAGAAAAAATCCATAATAACCATTTCGTTTCAAACAATTTCCCCTTCCACCATAAAAAACATGCATAGATAGTTAAACCAATTAAAAACATTCCAATAGCAATCATAATATGATAAAATTGAAATACTGCATTTACCTGGCTTGGTCTATCTTCTTCAGGAAAAGCATTCAATCCTGTTATTGGCGCCTCAAAATCTTGATGTACTAAAAAAGATAAGCCACCTGGAATTGCTAAACCCGTTACTTCTTGTTGTTCATTATCAACCCAACCCAATAGATATAAATTGGCAGGTGCTTTTTTCTCATAATGACCTTCCATTGCTGCTAATTTAGCGGGTTGGTTTTTAGCTACTCCATCAGCTGAGCTATGCCCTGAAATCAATTGAGAAAATGATATTACAGTGGCAACAACCAATGCCATTTTAAAGGCTTTCTTAGAAATATCAGCATATCTTCCTTTTCTTAAATAATAAGCATGTACACTTAAAACCATAAAGGCTCCGGCTAAAAAAGCACCTTGCCATACATGAATGATACGATCCAAACTGGAAGGATTAAAAACCATAGCCCAAAAATCAGTCACTTCTGCACGAGTATGAATACCTTCGCCTACAATATGATAACCTGCTGGGGTTTGTTGCCAACTATTGGCTACCACTATCCAAACAGCAGAAAACATGGACCCTAAAAAAACCCCAACTGTTGATATAAAATGGACTCTTGGTGATACTCTATTCCATCCAAAAAGCAAAATCCCTAAAAAGGTACTTTCTAAGCCAAAAGCAAACAAGCCTTCAGCAGCAAGAGCGCTTCCAAAAATATCGCCTACATATTTGGAATATATTGCCCAATTAGTACCAAATTCAAATTCCATGATAATACCCGTTGCCACTCCTATTCCAAAGGTTATGGCAAATATCTTCAACCAAAAACGAGTGAGAATTTCATATTCTTTTTTCCCCGTTTTTAAATACAAACCTTCCATAATAACTATTAAAAGGCCTATTCCGATACTTAAAGGAGGATAGATGTAATGAAAAGCAATTGTAAAGGCAAATTGGATTCGAGCAAGTATTTCAACATCCATGGTAGTAAATTTTAGCTTCTTACAAAGTTACCTTATTTTGCATTACGTTTGGGTAAGAAAAGTTACATTTTTAACTAAGATAAAAGGATTTATTTTTAGTAAAAAACGTTAAATAACATCTTTTCGTCTAAAGACTGTCAGTTCATATTTTTCAACTTTATCTTCAGTAAAATAAATATAGAGGTAATTTTTCTTAAAATAACTCATTTTTTCGTTCAAGCGAAAAACCCAAATATCACTATAGTAGTCATTATAGGATTCGGAAAAAATTGAATTAATATCCTTTTTGCTTAGTCCAATTAATTTTTCGTAGTTTTTTGAAAAATAATTGGCACTTTTTCGCTCTTTATTGATTGGTAATTTATCGAAAATAGTGCTTAAATCACTTTCCTTTTTCGCATCCTCCAATATTTGATTCAAGTTTCTACCTAAGCTATCATTACTCATTTCGTCGTTTTTATTGTTGTCTATAATTTCTGTTGCTAAAGATAAATAATTCAAAGCACCTTTACTGCTTGCATCATAATCTATTACTGTTTTTCGGTGACTTTGCGCTTCACTAATAGTAATATTTCTGACAATTATCGTAGAAAAAACTAAAGTTTTGAAATGATTTTTAATTTCTTCAACAATTACATTTGAAAAAGCCAAACGTTTATCATACATCGTTATTAAAACCCCTTCTATGTCTAAATTACGATTATAATTGTCTCGTATTGTTTTGAAAACGTTAAATAATTTAAACAAGCCACTAAGTGCATAAAACTCACATTGTACAGGAATCAATAAGGAATCGGCGATACATAAAAAACTGGTTGTTATAAAGTTTAAGGAAGGCCCGCAATCAATTACAATATAATCATACTCGTTCTTTATATCTTCAATAGAGTGTTTGAGTTCGTGATGTGTACCAAAATAATTCTTTTCTTGAATTTCTAGATTAGCCAAATTAATATTGGTTGGTATGAAGCTAAGATTTGGAGTTTCAGTTCTAAAAGCGCGAATACTATTTTTTTCATAATTATATAAATCGATAGTAAAAGTACAATCTTCATTATCGGCAATTGGAAACGAACTGGTAGTGTTTGCTTGAGGGTCGGCATCAATTAAAAGTGTTCTTTTATCTAATACAGCCAATGAGGCAGCCAAGTTTATAGACGTAGAAGATTTTCCTACACCTCCTTTTTGATTGGCTATTGCGATAATTCTACACATCAAGTACTAATAAGTCATTAATAAATGTTTTTTTGCAGTATTTTCTCCCTCTTTTACAAAGATATAAAATAAATTTTTGTAAAAAAATTATTAAAAAAACAAATAAAAAAAGAGGTATTTAAAACCTCTTTTTTTATTTAAAATATTATTTTTTACATACGTTCTGGTACTTGAATCCCTAATAAATGAAATGCATTTTTGATTGTAGTACCAACCGTTTTAGCCAATTGTACTCTAAAGGCTTTCTTTTCTAAATTTTGTTCAGGTAAAATAGGCACATTTTGATAAAATGAATTGAATTCTTTTACCAAATCATACGTATAATTTGCAATCAAAGCCGGACTATGATGGGTTGCTGCATTTTGAATTACTTCAGGGAATAATTGTACTTGTTTGATTAATTCTTTTTCTTTATCCTGCATCTCAACTCCACTCGATGTTATCGCGACAGAAGAATAATCAAAATCGGCTTTTCTTAAAATCGATTGAATACGTGCATAGGTATATTGAATAAAAGGTCCCGTATTCCCATTAAAATCAACTGATTCCTCTGGATTGAATAGCATCTGTTTTTTAGGATCTACTTTTAACATATAATATTTCAAAGCACCTAATCCAATTACTTTGTACAAAGCTGCTTTCTCAGTAGCAGTATAACCATCTAATTTTCCTAGTTCTTCAGAAATCTTTTGAGCAGTTTGGGTCATTTCCTCCATTAAATCATCTGCATCAACCACAGTTCCTTCACGTGATTTCATTTTCCCAGAAGGCAATTCAACCATTCCATAACTCAAATGATATAAATGTTCTGCCCAATCAAAGCCTAATTTCTTTAAAATTAAAAACAGCACTTTAAAATGGTAATCTTGTTCGTTACCAACGGTGTAAACCATACCGCCTATATCCGCATGATCTTTAACACGTTGAATTGCCGTTCCAATATCTTGTGTCATGTAAACTGCCGTTCCATCCGAACGTAAAACAATTTTTCTATCCAAACCTTCAGCAGTTAAATCAATCCAAACAGAACCATCAGGATCTTTCTCAAAAATTCCTTTTTCCAAACCGAACTGAACCACTTCTTTTCCTAAAAGATAAGTGTTGCTTTCGTAATAATAACTATCAAAATCAACACCTAAGTTTTTATAGGTTTCTTCAAAACCATTATACACCCATTGGTTCATTTTTTTCCAAAGGCCTACTACTTCTTCATCACCCGCTTCCCATTTACGCAACATTTCCTGAGCTTCCAGAATAGAAGGCGCTATTTTTTTAGCCTCTTCTTCTGTTTTACCTTGTGCTATTAATTCGTTTATTTCTTTTTTATATTGCTTATCAAATGCAACATAAAAATTCCCAACTAATTTATCTCCTTTTAATCCTGTAGATTCTGGAGTTGTTCCTTCACCAAATTTTTGCCAAGCCAACATCGACTTACAAATATGAATGCCACGGTCGTTTATAATTTGAGTTTTGTATACTTTTTTACCAGAAGCTTTTATAATTTCAGCTACGGAATAGCCTAATAAATTATTACGAATGTGTCCTAAATGTAACGGTTTATTTGTGTTTGGTGAAGAATATTCCACCATAATAGCTGTATCGCCTTCTATTGGAGAAACATATCCAAAAGTATCTTGACTTTTAATAGTATTGAAAAAATCAACATAAAAAACATCGGAAATAACAATATTTAAAAAACCCGCCACTACATTGAATTTTTCAACTACGGCTACATTTTCAACTAAATAGCTTCCAATTTTGGTTCCAATTTCAACTGGATTCCCTTTTAATGCTTTTACCAAAGGAAAAACAACCATTGTAATATCACCTTCAAAGTCTTTCCTAGTCGCTTGAAATTCAACTTTATCAATGGTTAAATTGAAAACAGAATGAACGGCTTCTAAAATGTGTTTGGTTAGTGTTTCTTGTAAAGTCATTTTTCTTGATTTTTATGAAGGTGCAAATTTAGTGATTAGTGATTAGTAATTTGTAATTAGTTTACAAAATTTGTCGTACTGTTAAAAAAAAGCCAAAAAAACATACCCTTTGTAACAAAGAATAAAAAGTACAGTCTAGTATAGTATCAATCAAATCACGTTAAACAGTTATTAAAATGAAATTAAAATTATTTATTTTACTTGCATTGAGTAGTTGGTATTCCCTATTTGCTCAAATCTCTGGAAATATTTCAGGAAAAGTAATCGACAAAAAAACAAGTGAACCTTTACCTTATGTAACCATTGTTGTAAAACACGATGCCACTTTGGTAACAGGTGGTATTACCAACGAAACTGGAAATTTTGAAATTAATAAATTAGTTCCTCAAAAATACACACTTGAAATTCAGTTTATTGGTTACAAAACTTTAATTAAAGAAGTGGATTTATCTGAAAATTCACGTGCCGATTTAGGAACGATTGCCATAGAAGAAGATGTTGCTCAATTGGCTGGTGTAGAAGTCGTTAAAGAGCGTTCCATCATGGAACAAAAAATCGACCGAAAAGTAATTAATGTAGGTAAAGATTTAATCAGTGCGGGTGCTACTGCTGGAGAAATCATGAATAACATTCCTTCGGTTTCCGTTGATCCACAAACCAATCAAATTACTTTAAGAGGAAATTCGAATGTACGAATTCTTATTGATGGAAAACCAACGAATCTATCTCCCGAACAAATATTAAAACAAATTCCATCGGCTTCCATTAAACAAATTGAGTTGATTACCAATCCATCAGCAAAATACAATCCGGAAGGAATGAGCGGTATTATTAATATTGTATTGCATAAAAATGCTAATGATGGTTTTAATGGTTCGGTAAACTCTGGAGTTACTTTTGGTATTACTCCTAAAGTAAATTCGTCTTTAGACTTAAATTATAAAACAGGGAAAGTAAATTTCTATGGTAATTATGGTTTCAATCATGGAAAAAATGCCAATAATGGTTATATCAATAGTTTTGAAACGAATAATAGAAACAGACAAGGTTTTGATTTCAATAATAAAAATACATCCCATTTATTTAAAGTAGGAATGGATTATTTTATTGACGAAAAAAACACCGTTTCCTTTTATACCACGCAAAATCTTTTTTATGGAGGCGCTATTGGTCGTACCGATGTCAATTATGAAGACCCAGCAACAGATGATATCTTACAGTTATTTAACTCTAAAAATGACAATACTTCGCAAGCTTATAATTTGGATTACAAACACAATTTTAAGAAAGAAGGAGAAAATATTGAATTAGAAGTTAATTTTAACAAAAACGATAGCCCTGAACGCACTACATTTGAATTTCCACTTATTCCAAGTTATACATTAAATACTGTAGATAACACTAACGACAATGTTATTATTAATTTGGATTATGTAAATCCATTAAGTGAAACCACTAAACTAGAAACTGGATTAGAAACGCGTATTGAATCGACAGATAATTTATTACATGTGAACAACAGTTATAATTCTAGTTTCAATTATGAAAGAAAAATCTATTCTGCTTATGCTACTTATGGTAAACAGTGGAAAAAATGGAGTGCACAAGCGGGAGCGCGATTAGAAAAATTTGAAGCCGCAGCCGATTTTAATCAAGTAGGGAATGCAAGTGCTCATTTTTCAGATAGCTTTGTAACCGTTTATCCTTCTGGATTTATAAGTTATAATCCGAATGACAACAATTCGTTTAACTTTAGTGTTGCTAGACGTGTGGATCGTGCCAGTATTCAACAAGTGAATCCAATTAGAGAATGGTCTACACCAACCATAGATTCTAAAGGTAATCCCGATCTAAAACCTCAGTTTACCAATTCTTTCGAGTTAAATTATACCCGAAGAACAAAAATTGGTTCCATTACTTCTGGAGTTTTTTATAGAAAAATTTATGATGAAATCAATCGTTATATTTACGAAAGTCCGACCGATCCTAACAAAAACATCTTAAGTTATGATAATTTTAAAGATAACGATGCCTATGGGATGGAGGTTTCTGGAAATTTAAACTTTACAAAATGGTGGAGTGCTAATTTTGGAGTTGATGCTTATTTTAGAAAAATACGAGGAGTGGTGAGTACGGATTTTGTAGAAGCGGATGCTACTATTTTTAATGCTCGAATTAACAACTCTTTTAAAGCTACTAAAGATTTACGCTTTCAACTTTTTGGAATGTATAGAGGGGAAGACATTAGTTTACAATTTATCAGAAAACCCATGTGGAGAACTGATTTAGGAGCAAGTTATACCGTTTTAGGTGGAAAAGGAACCATTAGCGCACGTTTTAGTGATATATTTAAAGCGATGAAATTCAGTTTTGATGGTGATTTGCCTTATCCTCAATCTGGTGCTTTTCATTGGGAAAGCCAAACGGTATATGTAGGGTTTAATTATCGTTTTGGTGGTGGAAAAAACAGAGCCTTACAACGCAAAGAAAGAGACAATAATCAAACCCAAAAAAGCGGTGGATTATTATAATTTTTTATACAAAAAAAGCGATTCCAAATGGAATCGCTTTTAATTTTATGGTGAGGCATCTATCCAACTTTTCAAATACCATTTCCCATTTTTATTTTCAAAGAAATAATCAATCATATAACCATTATTCAATCCTCTTTGTTCAATTTTGGCATTTTTCGAATCAATAAAAATATTTTGTTTGTATTCTAAAAAATCATCAGGTAGTATAAAGTTTAAGAAAGTATACTTTTCTTGATTTACTGGAATTTCTTGTAATTCAAAATTATCATCTAATACTTGAATTGGTAAAGGAAATTGAACCCTCTCTAATTGAAACTCTCTTTTTTGACTAAACATTTCAATAAAATCATGAAAATCTTCCTGTACAACCTTACTTTCATTTTTTTGTTGAGATTGTATCAAAGAGTCTTGATTTTTCTGTAGTTTAGTATTTAAATTTTCTGTAGTCTCTTTTTTACAACCTATTAAAAGAAAAAAAGAAATACCAATCCCGATAAAAAATAATCCTTTCATCCAAATAGAGGAAACTGCTCTTGCACTCTTCGTAAGTATCATTTTACCAACGAATTATTACACTTCCCCAAGTAAAACCACTACCAAAAGCAGCTAATACTACTAAATCACCTTCTTTTATTTTTCCTTGTTCCCATGCTTCTGTTAAAGCAATAGGAATAGAAGCTGCAGTAGTATTACCATATTTCTGAATATTGTTATACACTTGATCATCCGTCAATCTGAATTTTTGTTGTATGAACTGAGAAATTCTCAAATTCGCTTGATGAGGCACTAATAAATTTATATCGGAAACTTGTAAATTATTCGCTTGTAAACCCTCATTTATTACTTCACTAAAACGAACCACTGCATTTTTAAATACAAACTGGCCGTTCATATAAGGATAATAACTTTCATCATTAGGATCATTATCAGCAATAATATCGGTTACCCATCTTTTACCCATTCCTGGAGCAATTAAAGATAATTCCTCTGCATGTTGCCCTTCTGAATGCAAATGTGTGGACAAAATCCCTTTGGTTGTATCTTCTTCTCTACTCAAAATAGCAGCACCTGCCCCATCTCCAAAAATGACAGAAACACCTCTTCCTCTGGTCGTCATATCCAATCCCGTTGAATGTAACTCTGAACCAATGACTAATATGTTTTTATACATACCTGTCTTAATAAATTGATCAGCTACAGAAATGGCATATACAAAACCCGAACATTGATTTCTAACATCTAAAGCACCAACCGTTTTCAAACCTAAATCACGTTGTACTAAAACACCAGGTCCTGGAAAATAATAATCTGGACTTAAAGTGGCAAAAATGACAAAATCAATTTCCTCTTTATCAATTTTTGCTCTTTCAATAGCAATTTTAGCGGCTTTCACACCCATCGATGTTGTGGTGTCTTCACCTCTAATGATATGTCTTCGTTCTTGAATACCGGTTCGTTCTTGAATCCATTCGTCATTGGTATCCATAATTTTAGCCAAATCATCATTGGTTACTATATTTTCAGGAACATAATATCCTAATCCTGTTATTTTTGAATGATACATTTCTTACACTATTAATATTTTAGGGAGGACAAATTTAATAAATTATCATTTTAAATGAATTATCCTGCTGTTTTTTTCGGTAATCTCAAATTTACAGATTTTAAACGTACATTTTAACAAAATTTACAGATTTTCCCATTTTAATTGGATTATTTTTGAGCAACTAACCATTTTTTATTTTACAATGAAAGCATTTTTTATTAGTACATGTCTTTTAATCGCTAGTTTTTATAGCTTTTCTCAGGAAAATGTAACCTATCAAAAACCTCCACAAGAAATTTTAACCTTAGCTGATTACCAACGAGCGCCAGGTGTTTCCATGGATTCTAAAAAAGAATACATGTTATTAACATATAGAAATACGTATAAAAATTTAGAAGATTTAAGTCAGGAAGAAATGCGTTTGGGAGGATTACGTATTAATCCCGTAACTAACATTTCTAGTACGATTACTTATGCTAACAATTTAAAAATTGGTACTATTAAAAACAAATCTGAAACTCAAGTTTTGGGCTTACCAGATAATCCAAAGATTGCTAATATTTCTTGGTCACCCAATGAAAAGTATATTGCTTTTACACACACTACCTCACAAGGTGTAACCCTTTGGTATATTGATGTTGCCACTGCAAAAGCTACAAAATTAAGCAAGGTATTTTTAAATGCCAATATGGGAAACCCTATCAGTTGGTACAAAGACAGTAAGGCTTTATTAGTAACAACTTTAGCAACCAATCCACCCGCTTTAATCAATTCTAAAGAAGCATTACCTAAAGGTCCAATTGTATCTGAAAGTGAAGGAAAAGTTTCTCAAAACAGAACGTATCAAGATTTATTAAAAAACAAAGCAGACGAAGCCAACTTTGTTACTTTAGCGACTTCAAAGGTGGATAAAATCGATTTAAATGGAAACAGAACTCCCTTTAGCAAAACATCAGGATTGTTTTCTGATGTAAGTTTTTCACCAGATGGAAATTATGTTATGATTACCTCTATTGAGAAACCTTTTTCTTATTTAGTTCCTTACTATCGATTCCCACAAATTACGGTAGTTTATGATATAAATGGAAATGAAATTAAAACCGTAAATGAAGTTCCTCTAAATGAAATTTCTCCTAAAGGTTTTATGTCTACTCGCACAGGTAAAAGAAATATGGCTTGGAGAAGCGATGTTCCAGCAACACTTTATTTTGTGGAAGCTTTAGATGGTGGTGACCAAGCCAATGAAGTTCCTTTTAGAGACGAAGTTTTTTTATGGGAAGCTCCCTTTACAAATGCACCTCAATCGTTATTAAAAGTACAACAACGTTTTGCTGGCATACAATGGGGAAATAATACAACTGCAATTTTGTCGGATTATTGGTACGACACCAGAAATAGCAAAACCTATCTTATCAACCCTTCAGTTGAAGGTGCGGAACCAAAATTAATTTGGGACCGAAATTACCAAGATAAATATAGTGATCCTGGAAATTTTGAAACAAAGAAAAACGCTTTTGGAAATTATGTTTTAACCATTGAAAATAATAAAATGTTTTTATTAGGTGATGGTTTTACCAAAGAAGGACAATTTCCTTTTATTGATGAATTGGATATAAAAACATTAAAAACCAATCGCATTTACACCTCAAAATTAACCGATAAAAAAGAAGATTTATTGTCTATTGAAGACAGTAAAAAAGGAGATGTTTTGGTTATGTTGCAATCGAAAAATGAATATCCAAATTATTATTTCCGAAATTTAAAAACTAAAAAAATCACACCTATAACAACTTTTAAAAATCCTTTTGAAAGCTTGAATAATGTGTATAAAGAAGTCATTACATATAAAAGAAATGACGGTGTAACACTTTCTGGAACTTTATATTTACCTGCTACTTACGACAGAAACAAAAAAGATCAAAAATTACCTTTATTAATTTGGGCTTACCCAGAAGAATTTAAAGATAAAAATAGTGCAGGTCAAACCACACAAAATCCAAATGATTTCACCTTTCCTTATTATGGTTCTTTTGTATATTGGGTAACTAGAGGTTATGCCGTTTTAGACGATGCTTCTTTTCCTATCATTGGTGAAGGTACTACAGAACCCAACGACACTTTTATACCACAATTAGTAGCTAATGCTAAAGCAGCAATAGATGCTGTAGATAATTTAGGATATATTAATAGAAAAAAAGTGGCTGTTGGCGGACATTCCTATGGTGCATTTATGACAGCAAACCTTTTAACGCATTCTGATTTATTTGCTTGTGGAATTGCAAGAAGTGGGGCTTACAATAGAACCTTAACTCCATTTGGCTTTCAAAGTGAACAAAGAAACTATTGGGATGTTCCAGAGGTGTACAATACAATGTCTCCTTTTATGAATGCTTCTAAAATGAAGACACCACTACTTTTAGTTCATGGAGAAGCAGATAATAATCCAGGAACATTTACTTTGCAAACAGAACGTTATTTTCAAGCTTTAAAAGGTTTAGGTGCTCCTGTTAGAATGGTTCTTCTACCTAAAGAAAGTCATGGTTATGTTGCAGAAGAAAACATCTTTCATCTTTTATGGGAACAGGATCAGTTCTTAGAAAAATATTTAAAGAACTAAAGCTAAAGAGATAAAAAAATAGACTTGTAAAACTACAAGTCTATTTTTATTTTTAAACCTACTCTAGTATTCGGTTCTATTTCAAATTTATTTTCAAAGAAAATGGTTTGGTTACCCAAAATCGATTCAATTAGATACGAATTTCCTTTAAAATAGTTTTTTTGAACCACCACTTCAAAGGTAGAATTTTCAGAAATTTCCAATTGATGGGCATAAAGAAATAAACTATCTTCTTCCCAATTGATTTGATTTACTTCACCAAATAAAGAAGCTGCATAAAAAGAACTAGGGTATTTATAAATTTCTTGCGTTTCTCCAAAATCGACTAATTCTCCTGCTTTCATAACTAAAACCTCATCACAAAATGACAATACATCTTGCGTATCATGAGTAGCTACGATACAACTAATTTTCTTTTCCTTTAAATAAGCAAATATTTTTCTTCGCAAACTGTTTTTTAGAAAATTATCGATATGACTAAAAGGTTCGTCAAGTAACAACAATTCAGGTTCAAGAGCTAAAACTTTAGCCAAAGCTACTCGTTGCATTTGACCGCCACTTAAAAACTTTACTTTAGTATTTGAAAAAGCAGTCATCTCTACGACTTCTAACAATTCCTTTATCCGATTACTTTTTTCTTCTGGATAAAAATTAGATAAAAATTTACCTACATTTTCAGCAACAGTCGTGTAAGGCATTAGATCAAAATCTTGAGCCAAATATTTCATTTTTGGCATTCCTGGAACTAAATTAGACTTTGGACCTAATATGGGTTCATCTCTCCAAAAAATAATTCCAGAATCTAAATCATGTAACCCATATATTAATTGTAACAAGGTACTCTTTCCACATCCGCTTTCTCCTATAAGGGCTAAAAAATTTCCTTCTTTCAAAGAAAAGCTCATTTTTTTTATCAAAGGTTCATTTGTATAAGAAAATGATATATTTGATACTTTTAACATTGTTTATTCCTTTTTTCAACAAACTTACAAATAAATTGACTTTTATGTAGTCCAAGTTTAAAAACAATACATTGTTAATAAAAAGTATTATGGAACATTCAATTTAATTTCTATCTTGCGACACCCAAAATAACAACCTATTATAATTTAAAATGGTACGAAATTTTTTTTCCATTAGTATTCTTTTTTACCTATTTACCTTAACTTCTTATGCGCAATTTGGTATAGAAGTAAATTATGGCCTTAACGGTGTTTTACAACCAAACATCACAAATTTTTCACATGTAGGAGGAGGTCTTTTATATGATTTTAATGAATCCTTTGGTGCAAAATTAGATTTTGGCTCAGACCAATTTAGAACCGACAATACTTTTTTTAATAAAGAATCTGGTATTAATATTGCTCGTTTTTCACTTCAAGGTACGGCTAATATTTCTGATTTAATTGACCCAACAAGCCTATACAGTGCCTTTAATTTATCAGGACATTTAGGAGGCGGTTATTCTTTTATAAAATCGACAGAACATAGGAATTCAGACAATACCGTAAATGCTATCATTGGGTTGACCCCAAAACTTAAAATAACTCAAGGATTATATTTTGCTGTTGATGCTTCTGTAATTTTTAACCTTTCTCAACATTATGGTTTTGATGGAGAATATACCTATGATAATTACCCTAATTCTATCACAGGTATTATGTATAATGTTACAGGAGGATTAATCTATAAGTTTAATGAATATTATTAAAAACAAAAAAGACTGTTGCCTTAAACAACAGTCTTTTCTTTATTCATAGCAATTTTAATTTTGCGCTTCTTTTTGAGCGTCTTGTATCATTTTTTCATTTGCCACAATTGCAAATTCCACACGTCTGTTTTTACTTCTTCCAGCATCAGTATCATTATCGGCAATTGGATCTGCTTCACCCATACCTTTAATTACAAATCGTGAAGAAGAAAGTCCTTTCTGAACAAGATAATTTTTGACACTACTAGCTCTTTGCTGTGATAAATTTAAGTTATAATCATCAGCACCTTTACTATCAGTATATCCAAAAATAGTAATATCCGTATCGGCATAATCTTTAAAAACAGGAACTAATTTATCTAAATTTTGTTTCGCTAAAGGTGTTAAACTTGCTTTATTGAAATCAAAATTAACTGAATTTTCTCCTAGAACTAATTGAATTCCTTCTCCTACCCTTTTTACTTCAGCTCCTGGAAGTGCTGTTTCAATTTCTCTTGCTTGTTTATCCATTTTATTACCAATAACACCACCAGCAACACCACCTACAACACCACCAATAACTGCACCAAGAGCGCCATTACCACCTTTTCCTACATTATTCCCAATTACACCACCAATGATAGCTCCACCAACTGCTCCTATGGCAGCACCACGTTGTGTCTTATTCGAATTTTTAACGGAATTACAACTATTTAAACTCATTAACAAACTCATCGAAAGAGCTGTTAACATTACTATTGATTTTTTCATCTTATTTATTTTTTTAATTATTTCTCACAAATTGATACGTAACTGCTGTATTTTTCCCTGCAACATCAACATGGTCTACTAATTGAAAAGTAGTTTCTGTTACATTTATTAAATCTAAAACATAACCTGTACCAACTCTTTTTGCTTTTTCTGCATCTAAAATTTTCATCACAAAACGACCATCCTTATTCACATACCAAGTGATATTGGATGAATATAGAGAACAAGCATCATTCGTTAAACTAAAGGAACCTTTATTATTGTTAGAAATAAAATTCCATTTACTACCCACAAAACAATTAGAATCTACTAAATCAAAAGAAGTGATTTTTACATATTGTGAATTAGGATAACTCACTTGAGTTAGTATCCAATCTCCTTTTAATGCAACTTCTGTCTTCATATCTAACTTGGTTCCTACAGGAGAATTTGATTTACATGAGATTAATGATAAAATTAAACCCATTAGTATAAGTACTTTTTTCATATCTGTTTTATATTAAATTTTCTTTTACAAATGTATATCAGAATCTACTATTTTTTTTACATAATATTATTTTTCGCTTTCAAAATTTCCATTCAGCCAATTTGTCAGTTTCTAAAATTTGGTATTTCTTTTGAATACTTGATGACATTACTATGTATAATTAAAAAAATATCAATATGTCAAGTGGAAAAATTAATGTATCAGTAGAAAACATCTTTCCTTTAATTAAAAAGTTTTTATACAGCGATCACGAAATTTTCTTACGTGAATTAATCTCTAATGCTACAGATGCTACCTTAAAACTAAAACATTTAACGAGTATTGGAGAAGCAAAAGTAGAATATGGCAATCCAAAAATTGAAGTAAAGATTGATAAAGAAGGTAAAAAATTACACATCATCGATCAAGGTTTAGGAATGACCCTAGAAGAAGTGGAAAAATACATCAACCAAATTGCTTTTTCTGGTGCAGAAGAATTTTTAGAAAAATATAAAGATACTGCCAAAGATTCAGGTGTAATTGGTCATTTTGGTTTAGGATTTTATTCTGCATTCATGGTGGCTTCAAAAGTGGAAATCATTACGAAATCCTACAAAGACGAACCAGCAGCACATTGGTCGTGTGATGGAAGTCCAGAATTTACTTTGGTTCCAACAGATAAAAAAGAAAGAGGTACCGAAATTATCCTTCATATTGCTGAAGATTCATTAGAATTTTTAGAAGAAGGAAAAATTAAAGGCTTGCTAACCAAATATAACAAATTCATGCCTATTCCAATTGTTTTTGGAACAAAGCAAGAAGCCTTACCAAAACCTGAAGATGCTCCAGAAGATTATAAAACGGAATATAAAGAGGTAGAGAATATTATTAACAATCCTAATCCTGCTTGGACCAAACAGCCTAGCGATTTAAAAGATGAAGATTATAAAAGTTTCTATCGTGAATTGTATCCAATGCAATTTGACGAACCATTATTTCACATTCATTTAAATGTTGATTATCCATTTAATTTAACGGGTATTCTTTACTTTCCAAAATTAGCAGCTGACTTACAAATTCAGAAAGATAAAATTCAGTTGTACCAAAATCAAGTTTTCGTAACGGATAATGTGGATGGAATCGTACCTGAATTTTTAACCATGTTAAAAGGAGTTATTGATTCACCAGACATTCCTTTAAATGTTTCAAGATCCTATTTACAAGCAGATGGTAATGTAAAGAAAATCTCTAATTATATTACTCGTAAAGTTTCAGATAAATTAAAATCCTTATTCAACGAAAATAGAGCTGATTTTGAAGCGAAATGGAACGATATTAAAATTGTATTAGAATACGGAATGCTTTCTGAACCAAAATTTTATGAGAAAGCAGGCGATTTTGTTTTATATCCAACAATTGATGAGAAATATTACACTTTAGAGGAATTGAAAGAACAATTAAAAGCTACTCAAACCGATAAAGATGGAAAATTAGTAGTGCTATATGCTTCAAACAAAGAAGCACAACATAGCTATATTGAAGCAGCGAAAGAAAAAGGGTATGAAGTATTGTTATTGGATAGTCCAATTGTATCCCACTTAATTCAAAAATTAGAAGCTGATAATGAAAATCTTACTTTTGCTCGTGTTGATGGTGATGTTATTGAAAAATTAATTCAAAAAGACGATGCACAACTTTCCAAATTATCAGATGAAGAAAAAGAAAGCTTAAAATCAGTAATTGAAGCAATTGTACCTAAAGAAAAGTATAGTGTTCAATTAGAAGCAATGGAAAGCAAATCAGCACCTTTCTTAATTACACAGCCTGAATTCATGAGACGTATGAAAGAAATGAGTCAGACTGGTGGCGGTGGTATGTTTGGTATGGGTAATTTCCCTGAAATGTACAATTTAGTGGTGAATACTAATTCTGAGTTAGCGACTTCTATTTTAAATACTGAAAATGAAGAAGTAAAAGCTGGCTTAGTAAAACAAGCATTGGATTTAGCCAAATTATCACAAGGCTTATTAAAAGGAGAAGAATTAACTTCTTTTGTAAAACGTAGTTTTGAAACCCTTCGATAAGAAGTTATTAAATAGTCTAAACAAAAACCTGCAGGTACAATCTGCAGGTTTTTGTTATTATGCAATTGTTTTATTTTTCAAACAATACTATAAATCATAAAATAGTGTGACACACTTCCTCCAAGTACAAATAAGTGCCAAATAAAATGTCCGTAAGGAATACGTTTTGAAGCATAAAAAATCGTTCCCAAAGTATAAAAAACACCACCAATAGCCATGTAGGTTAATGCTTCAGCAGATAACAAATTAAGCAATTGGCTTAGCTCGGCAACTACTAACCATCCCATTAATAAATACATAAATAAGGATAGCTTTTCTACTTTACCTGTTAGAAATAATTTCATAACCAATCCAATACCTGCAATACTCCAAATTATAAAAAACAAACGCCAACCTGTAGTTTGTTCTAAAGTAATTAAACAAACTGGTGTATAGGTTCCAGCTATGAGCAAAAAAATACCAATATGATCCATAATTTGAGCTTTTTTCTTTCTTCCTTCATGTTCTAAGGCATGATAAACGGTGGAAGCAGTATACAAAGCAATCAAACACAAACCATAAATCCAAATACTCAACGTGCTAAAATGCGTTACTCCTCTATTTTTTAATAATAAAAATACTAATCCAAAAATTCCCAATACAATTCCAGCAGCATGTGAAATCGTATTTAAAAATTCTTCCTTATTTTTGAAGTGCACAGCCATTATAATTCCCTACTAATTAATAGTGTAAAGATACAAAATCCTATGAAAGAAAAACCACTCTTATATTTTAAAAATGATACGGAATGGCGCGAATGGCTTCATGAAAACCATACTCAATATGAAGGCGTCTACTTGATTTTTTACAAAGTAGCCAGCGAATCTGAAAGTATGCGCTGGGAAGAAGCAGTAAAGGTAGCTATATGTTATGGTTGGATAGATTCTACCGTCAAAAAAATTGATGACGATAGAAGAAAACAACTTTTTACACCTAGAAAAGACAAAAGTGTATGGAGCAAATTAAACAAATCCTATATAGAAGAATTACTCACTCAAGAATTAATTCATGAAAGTGGCTTAAAAAAAATTGAAATCGCTAAACAAAATGGTTCCTGGGAAAGTTTAGATGCTGTTGAAAATTTAGAAATTCCTTTAGATTTACAAGCGGCTTTTGAAAAAAACGAAACAGCTTTTAGCAATTATACCAATTTCAGTAAAACCTATCGAAAAAGTTATTTGTATTGGTTAAACCAAGCCAAAAGAACCGTTACTCGAGAAAACAGAATTCAAGAAATAATAAGTTTATGTGAAAAAAATATAAAATCGAGATAGTTTTTTACAACTTGTTTAAATAAATTTTAAACATTTAACAAAAAATACAAATTTACTGTAATACAATTAATTTTTTAATATCTATTTTTATAATAAATCTAACTAAACAATTATAAATATGAAAAAAATTAATTTTACAAAAATGGTTCTTTTAGCCATTTTTTTGGTGACTGTATTGGCATGTGACAAAAATGAGGTACAGCAAGAAGATGCTTCCGAGAATGTAAATTCAGTAACTGATGAAATTTACAACACCAAAACTTCTGGTAATTTAATAGATGCTGTTTATCTGGGAAGAAATGTTACGCTTTTGGAAGTAGAAAATGGAAAATACCTTTATGATGTTGACGTCCTATTAGAAAGAAATGATTTTTCAATTCCTGGAGAAGAAAGTAATCGAGGTGTTTATGGCGGTGGAAATTGGCCCAATCGTAATGTCCGTTGGAAATATGCAAGTGGCGTTTCACAAGATCTAAAAAACAAATGGGCAAGCGCTATGAATACTTGGTCAAGCCAATTGAATTTTACATTCTCTCAAATTTCTGGCTCTTCTGGAGATTATATTTTAGTACAACAAAACTCTAGTGGTTCAGCATATAGTACTAGTATTGGAAGAAAAGGCGGTCAACAAATAATAAGTGTAGATCCTCGATATTATGGCTCAGGTAATGTAGTTCATGAAATTGGCCATGCTGTAGGATTAATTCACGAACAAAAAAGACCCGACAGAGACAATTATATTATTGTTAACTATTCGAATATTAGACCTAATTGGACTTCTCAATATGACAAATGCTCCAGCTGTACCCCTAATGGAACCTTTGATTATAACTCCATTATGTTATATGGCTCAAGAGCGAGTAGTTCAGTTGTATATAATACCAGTATTCCAGCAATGACGAGAAAAGATGGCTCAATTTGGAATGCACAACGCTCTTATTTATCTACTGGAGATAAAGCAGCCATTAATGCCAAATATTAAAACAATAAAGTAAAACAATAAAGCAAAACAAATCTTAAATAAAAAACTTTAACAAATTCTATAATTTTGTTGTAAGGTGAATTTAAAATTTCTATCTAAATTTGTATCAACAAACAAACAGATCAAGCATGATGAAACCGTCTAAAAAACTTTTTTTAGACGGTTTTTTTCTTTTTTTGAAGATTATTAAAATAAGTTAAACCAAATAATTTAAGCTTAATCTTCCTTCCACAACACACTTAAGATTCCTATATTTACATGATAAATTATCATTTAAAATATGAAAAAGACACTCTTTATTGTAATACTTGTTTTTTTATTTTCTAAAAACAGTTTTTGTCAAATCACTAAAAAACCTCTTACAATTGGTGAAACAATAACTTTAAAATCACAAATTCTTTCTGAAGAACGTACATTAAACATTTATTTGCCAGAAGGTTATCAGGAGAATGACTCCATTAGTTATCCAGTAATTTATCTTTTAGACGGTTCAATTAATGAAGATTTTATTCATGTAATAGGGTTAGTCCAATTTTTCAATTTACAATTACAAATGCCAAAAACGATTGTTGTAGGTATTGCTAATGTGGATCGAAAACACGACTTCACTTTTCCTACGACTATCCCTGATTTAAAAAAAGACTTCCCAACTACTGGTGGTTCTGAAAAATTTATTGCTTTTATTGAAAAAGAAATACAGCCTTTTATAAACAGTAATTATAAGGTTTCCGATAAGAAATATCTTTTAGGACAATCTTTAGGAGGTTTGTTAGCAACTGAAATTTTATTTAAAAAGCCTGAATTATTTACGCATTATATTATTACTAGTCCGAGTTTATGGTGGGATGACCAATCCTTGTTGGATAAAGCCAACACCTACTTGTCAAAAATTCAAAAAACGGTTTATGTATTTCTAGCTGTTGGTGAAGAACATAAGATTATGATTAGAGATGCCAAAAACTTGGCTTCCGAATTAAAAAAATATCCTAAAACTATTCAATCAGATTTTCATTTTTTCCCAAAAGAAAATCATGCTACCATTTTACATAACAGCTTATACCATGCCTTTTTATTAGAATTTCCCTATAAAGAATCCAAATGAGTCTATTTATGAAAACAATATATTTTTGGTTCATCTTACTCCCTTTTACAAAAGCTCTTTCCCAAAATGAAACGGTAGTTCCTGCATTTGATTTTTTAAAACAATTTAGCAATTGTAGAGATTTTACGATTTCTAAAAATCAGGATGAACTATATTTTACCCTACAAAATTCAACAGAGGAAATTTCACGTATTGTTTGCAGTAAAAAAATAAAAAACAAATGGACAACTCCAGAATTAGTTTCTTTTTCAAGTGATCACAGAGATATAGAACCTTTTCTAAGTACAGACGGTTTACGATTGTACTTTTCTTCCAACAGACCTTTGGATGACACTTCCAATAAAAGTAAAGATTATGATATTTGGTATGTGGAAAGAAATGATGTAAAAGATAAATGGTCGCAACCCATTAACATTGGAACACCTATTAATACAGCTAAAGATGAATTTTATCCGTCAGTTGCCTTAAACGGGAATTTATATTTTACTTCTGAAAATGATAAATCACTCGGAAAGGATGATATTTTTGTAAGTCGCTGGGAAAATAATGCTTTTACAAATCCTGAAAATTTAGGAGATGGTGTTAACACACCAGGTTATGAATTTAATGCCTTTATTGCTTCTGACGAATCTTTTCTAATTTTCACAGGTTATAAAAGAGAAGATGGATTAGGAAGTGGCGATTTATATATTAGCTATAAAAACAAACTGGGTGTTTGGGAAAAAGCTACCTCATTAGGAGACAAAATAAATTCTTCTGCCATGGATTATTGTCCGTTTTATGATTCCTCAACCCAAACCTTTTATTTTACTAGTAAAAGGAATAGAGTAATTAACAAATCTTTTTTAAATTTAGAAATGTTCCTAAAAGAAATAAATAAATATGAAAATGGTTTTAGTAGAATTTACAAATGTAATTTAAAACTATAATGAATTTACAGCCAACCTTAACTCACGAACTTGTTCTTTTAAGACCATTATTAAAAGAGGATTTTGAGGATTTATACCAAGTTGCCTCAGACAAATTATTATGGGAACAACACCCTAATTCAGATCGATATCAAAAAGAAGTGTTTCAAGATTTTTTTGACAAAGCGTTAGATTCAAAAGGTGCCTTTGCTATTATTAATCAAAAAAATAAAAATATCATTGGCTCTTCTCGTTTTTATGATTTTAATCCTGATGAAAAAAGTGTTATCATAGGATATACTTTTATAGACAGGAAATTTTGGGGCACATCCTACAACAAAACGATAAAAAAAATAATGTTAGATTATGTTTTTAATCATATTACAACTGCTTATTTTCATGTAGGAAAAACCAATTTTCGTTCCCAAAAAGCTATGGAAAAATTAGGAGGAAAAATTGTAAGTTACACAACTTCTGCAAATGGTATAACAGATAACCCTGTTTATGCAATTACAAAAGAAGATTGGTTTAAAAATTAATTTGGCACACTTATTGAAATTCAAATGTTAAAAATTTAACATTTAAATTAAACCTTTTTACCTTTTAAACATCTTATACATAAACACTAAAATAATAAATTATGAAAAGAATATTTGTTTTAACAGCAATCGTAGTAATGGCAGGACTTTCATTCCAATCTTGTAGTAAAGATGAAACAGAAGCTGCAGTTGTTGATCAAGAATTATTAGTAGCCAATGCTCAAATTGATGTATCTAATGAAATGGATTTTGATTTAGGCTTGGATGTTGCCTCAGAACAAGATACTTACTCAAGCAGAAATGGTGTTTCATCTGCTAGAACTTTTCCTTCTTGTGCCACCATAAGTATCGAAAACGGAACTTTAGGACAGTTTCCTATTACTTTCGCTGTCGATTTTGGCACTGGCTGTTTACACAATGGCATTGTACGCTCAGGAATAATTCGAATTACTTTCGATGATTATTTAATTAATTTTGGTAGTCATATGACCATTACTCGTTCTAACTATTATGTTAACGGTAGAAAAATTGAAGGAACAGTTGTATACCAAAACCAAACTACTAACGCAGAAGTTCCAAAATGGTCAAGAACTGTTACCGATGGTAAACTAACAACACTTACAGGAAGTGTGTTTACTTTTTCTGGAACAAGAACGGTACAACAAATTGAAGGCGTAGGCACCTTAACATTAGGGGACAATGTGTATGAAGTTTTATCTGGAACTCATACCGTGAATAGACCGAATGGAACTTCACTAACGGTAACTGTAGTAACACCATTAATTAAAAAATATGCTTGCACCTATATTTCTCAGGGTCAACTTAACCTACAAGGAGCTTTATTAGATGGAATTTTAGATTATGGAGATAATACTTGTGATAATTTAGCTACCTACACGCATTCGAATGGTATCGTATACAATGTTTCACTTTAATAGATAACGGTATGAAAAAGATTTCTTTTTTGTTCATTTTATTAGCATGGAGTTTTTCTTTCTCTCAAGATGCAGATACAACTGAAAACACAGGAGATAATTTTAGTTTAGAAGGAGCATTAGCTTTATTTAAAAAAGCTTCAAATATAGAAGAATTCGAAAAATTATTAAATGAAGAGCAAAATAACGTTACTAATTTAGATTTAAATGGAGATGGTGAAATCGATTATATTGTAGTAAATGCCATTCAGGAAAACGACACTCATGTACTTGTTTTAAGCACGTATTTAAATGAAACAGAAAAACAAGATATTGCTACCATTGGCATAGAAAAGACAGGTAATGAAGAAGCCCTACTTCAAATCGAAGGAGATGAAGATTTATATGCTGCGAATACCATTGTAGAACCTATAGATATTGAAGAAAAAGCTACTAAAATGGGGCATGGTCCAAATTCATTTGACATTGAAACCGTTGCAGTTGTCGTAAACGTTTGGTTTTGGCCTAGCGTTCGTTACCTCTACACACCTGGTTATGTAGTTTGGAAATCTCCTTATAGATGGAGGGTTTATCCAAAATGGTGGAAACCTTGGAAACCGTATCGACATGCCGTTTTTTACACCAAAACAACACCTCACAGAGTGTATTATACAAGAACACCTACGAGACGAGTTGTTGTGGCTAGAAAAGTGTACACTCCTAGAAGGAGCCGATCTACTGTAGTGGTTCATACAAGAAGAGGTACAACTGTAGTTCATAAAAACAAAAGAGGAAAAACAACAGTGGTTCGAACTAAAAAAAGAGCTCGAAGATAATTGTATAAAATCGCTAATCATCTCAATTTGATTAGCGATTTTTTTTAGTTTCTCCAAAAAATACCGAACTTTGATATTTCACAAATCAAATGTTATGACTCTTTCGATAGAAACACCTGCCTTACTTTTTTCAGCAACTTCCTTAATTCTTTTAGCCTATACCAATCGTTTTTTAACCATTGCTCAAATTATTAGAAGTTTAAAAAAGTCATATGATGAAGAAGAAAGCAAATTAATCTTACTAGAAATTAAAAATTTAAATTTAAGATTAACATTGATACGTTATATGCAACTATTTGGAGTAATGTGCTTGTTTTTATCTGTATTTGCCATGTTGCTTTTATTCTTAGGGCATCAACTGACAGGTATTTACTTGTTTGGACTATCTTTATTATGTCTACTAATTTCATTAGGGCTTTCATTTTGGGAAATTAGTATTTCTGTTAAAGCTTTACGCTTACATTTAAGCGATTTGAATGACAAATATTAAATGAAGACCTTTTCTAAAACCTCTTTTAGCTTTTCTACTTCAAAAGGTTTCCATAAAAAACCACTAAAATAATTTGTCTCATGCGTTTCAGAAGTTACCATTGTATCAGCCGTAAGCGCTAAAATAGGAGTACTTGTATTTAAATTTTCAGTTGTTCTTATCAATCGGGTAACCTCTATTCCATTCATTTCTGGCATATGAATGTCCATTAAAATAAAATCGTAAAACTGTTCTTTCACTTTTTTTAAAGCTTTTTCACCATTATCAACATGCTCAGAGATAATATCCCATCTAGAAAGTAATTTTTGAAGCAGAACAGCATTGATGGCTGTGTCTTCCACAATTAAGACTTTCTTATCTTTTAAAATTTCCTCTCTAACACTAGGAACTATATTAACAAGTTGATCTTCTATAATTTCATCTCTTTTCAATTTCAATTTAAAAAAGAAGGTAGTTCCTTTACCAATAATACTTTTAACTTTAATTTTACTTTTATGCAGTTCTATAATTTTCTTAACAATAGCTAAACCAAGACCTGTTCCGCCTTGTTTGCGAGTTAAAACGGGCTTAACTTGAGAAAAACTTTCAAAAATTTCTTCTAAATTTTCTTTCGAAATCCCTTCTCCTGTATCTGCAACTTCAAATAATAAAGTATCTTTTTTAGGAGATGATTTTACATGCTTTATTTTTAATTCAACACCCCCTTTATCTGTAAATTTTATAGCATTACTGATTAAATTATTTAAAACTTGTGTGATTTTAGTCTCATCTAAATTATATATCATTTCTTTAGATAAATCGCAATTTAGCGTAAGGTACAATCCTTTTTCATGTGCTTGTTTTTCATAAACACTTACAATATTCTTCGCTAATATAGCCAAAGCTGAAGGCGCCATTTCAAGTTTCGACTTATTAGAATCCAGTTTGGTAAAATCTAAAACATCATTTACAATTTTAATCAAATTTGAAGATGCGAATTTTAAACTCCCTAACAATTCTTTTCCTTCAGGATTAACCTCATCTTTTAACAATTCTACAATGGAGGTAATTGCATTTAAAGGCGTTCTAATTTCATGACTCATAATCGATAAAAAGTCCTGACGCATTTTTATTGCTTTTGCTTCATCAAGATTTTTTTTCTCTAAAAGCAATTGTTTCTCTTTATGAAGTTTTGCCTCATTCTTTAAAACTTCCATTTTAGAAATCAATTCATAATTCTCAATTACTTTTAAAGTTTGTGCATTAATTACAGATTCTTTTTCTTTTTGATAACGCTCAAAATAATCTAAAGCTAATGCAGGCTCATTTTTAGCTTTATAAATATGATAAATTAGTTTTTTTAATTTAATAGTAGACATGGCTAGCTTTAAGGAAGTTGCAATTTCTAAACCTACAAAAGCGGTATCTAAAGCTAACTCTAAATCATTTTTCGTATAATACAGTTCCCCTAGTTTCGTATAGGTCATCGCTTTACCTGTATTTTCCCCCATTTGATTGTGAATCTCTAAACCCTTAAAATAATACTCTTCTGCTTTGTCATAGTCTTTTAAATAAAAGAATACTTTTCCTTTACCATACAAAGCATAAGCCATTCCTCTTATATCATTAGTCAATTCCTTTTGTGCAATCGACTTATTAATAAATGCCATTGCAAATTTTAATTTACCATTCTTAGCCAGTATTCCCGATATATTATTATAAACATTAGATTCTAAGTTAAAATCATTTACTTTTCTAGCATTTTTTACCGCACTGTAGTATGATTTTAAAGCCGCATGTTGATCCCCAATATAACCATAAATAGTTCCTAAAGATTTCTCGGTACGTGATTGATTGTAATAATCGTCATTTTTTTGATATATTTTTAAAGCATCGGTAAAAGAAACCAAACCCAAATGATACAAGTTTGTTTTGTAATACACGCCAGCAAGACTATATTTTGCATCAGCTATACCTCTTTCGTCTTTTAATTCGGTGTAAAGTGTTAAAGCTAATTTGGAAAAATACTCCGCTTTATCCATCTCTCCGATAATCATATAATACAATCCCAATTGACTGTAACATTTAGCCAATAAAGATTTACTGCCCAATTGAGCACTAGACTCAAGAGCAAAAAGAGTCATCGAAATACTCTTCGGAAGATTATGGATTCTAATTTGATGTGCTTCATTAAGCAATAAAAGAATCTCTTTTTCTCTTTTATTAACTTTCAAAGGGTTAGACATTTAAGCAGTATTGGGTCGATAAAAGTAGCAAAAAAAACATATAAAAAAATTTTTTTTTATATAATCCACAATAAAACAGGCTTTTGTGTATTCTGAAGTTGCTTATCTAACTTCTCCATAAAGGCATTTGACACAGCTGGACAACCCCAACTTAACGGACTATACTTTGGGTATATCTCGTTGTTTTTAACAGCATTCCATGAATGTAAAACGACTACTCTATCGACTGCAGTAGAATTTGTATCTTCTAAACCATGTATCCAATATTTTATTTTAATTCCCCAAGAACTCGTGTCTCTTTTACCTATTTTATATTTCCCTTTCATGGAACAATGACTATTATTCCTCACATCAAACTTTACTTTTTGCCATTTTTCAGAATTTTCTTCAAACTGATCACAACTGCCATGAGTAACTAAATTTTGATCTATAATCTTTTGATTTTTAAAATCATAAATATAAAAACGGTTTCTACCAGAATGAAGACTCAGATCAATCAAATAATAATAATCGGTATTAAAATTATTTTTTTTTATATATTCTCTAGCTTCCTTATGAAAAGCACTATAATCTTTTTTATATTCTCTAGGCTTATTCAGGTCCTTATTAACCTTATTCTCATTACAACTGAATAGTAATAAAGAAAAAATTAGAATTATGTTTTTCATTGAATTGTATTAGAAAGGGAATTTAAAATTTAATTTAAACCTTTTGTGTTAAATTTTATCTAAAAATAGTAACACTTTTAATTATGAAAACAGCATCCATTTGGTCTTTACGGTTAGGCTTTTCTAACAAACAAAGTTTTTCTATAGAAAAAGTAGGCATTAAGAAATTTTTGGAGCTATCATTTGAAACAAAAATTGACACTTCTTTGCCCGATTGTCTAAAAAACAGTCCAAAGACACTTGCGGAATTAAAAGATGCAAGAGAAAAAATAAAAAATGCAACTTCTGAAGAGCAAAAGAAACTTTTAAAAAGCCAAATTAAAGATGCAAATCAGCTAAGAATTTGGTGGCTAAACAAAATGAAAAATGAAAAGTTTCCTTTACGAGAAAAAATGACTTGCTTTTGGCACAATCATTATGTAGCATCCATTCAAAAAGTGAAGGTCAATTATTGGGTTTACCAACACAATATGATTCTAAGGGAAAATGCATTTGGAAATTTTAGAGAACTTACTAAAAGAGTAATTCATACCAATGCTATGGTACGTTATTTGGACAATATCGACAACCGCAAAGGCAATTTAAATGAGAACTTGAGTCGAGAATTGTTAGAATTATTTACTATCGGTATTGGAAACTACACCGAACAAGATATTAAAAATGGAGCTAAAGCATTAGCAGGCTTAAGTTTAGGAGAAGAAAAAGCTATTTATAGAGCGCGTTTACAAGATAATGATGAAATTACATATTTAGGCAAAACAGGAAAATTCAAAGCCAATGACCTGATTGACATTATCTTTGAACAAAAACAAACTTCTTATTTCTTAACTGAAAAACTGCTAAAATGGTTCATTTATGACAATCCTTCGGAAGAAATCATACACTATTATGGTGATTATTTCAGACAGGTCGATTATGAAATGCAGCCTTTTCTAATTAAAATTTTTACTGAAGAATACGAAAAAAATAATGCTGGTTCTAAAATTAAAGATCCGCTTGTTTTTGCCTTTCAACTTTTGGAAGAACTTCAAATAGAAATGCCTCCTACTATTATAATTCCCTTTTTAAAACAACAAGGTATGGAATTATTCAACCAACCTAATGTAAAAGGTTGGATTGGTGGCAATCATTGGCTTACTTCACAAATTTATTTACAACGTAACAACGCAGTTGATTTTTTAATCAATGGTCAAAATATTCTTGGTAGAAAAAATAAAAATGTAGAAATGAATTTGGAGGAATTGAGTAATGACAAGAGAAAACCAAACCTCATTTTTAATACTAACGGTAATCATCTAACGATTATTCAAGAGCTCTCTAATAGATTGCTTTTTTTAGTAGAAGAACCCATTCAAAAAGATATGGAAACTATTTTAAAATATGATTTTAATCCAAAAAGTGAAAATGCACAAACTGCTGTCTTACGATTATTTGCATACATCACTAAACTTCCTGAATTTCAACTCATCTAAACCTTACAATTATGGATCGTAGAAAATTTTTCAAACTAACAGGAACCTATACAGGTGGCTCTCTTTTACTACCTAATTTTCTTCATGCTTTTACAGATTATAATTCATTTTCATTGCAAGAAAAGAGTGTTCTTTTCATACAATTAAATGGTGGTAATGATGGATTAAATACTTTTGTTCCATACGACAATCCATTGTATTATGAATTACGTCCTAATATAAGTTTACCAAAAGACCAACTTATTGGTAAAAACAAAGGTATGGCGTTTCATCCCTCTCTAAAAGGGTTTGCTACAATTCAAGACGCAGGTGATTTAACTGTAATTCAAAATGTAGGATATCCAGAGCCGAATCGTTCTCATTTTAGAAGTCAGGAGATTTGGCAAACGGCATCAAGTACAAATGAATACAAAAACGAGGGATGGTTAGGACGCTATCTCGATTTTCATTACAAAGAGCATCATCCCACTGGAGGCATCAATTTAGATGCTATTGATAATTTAGCCCTAAAAGGAATTGAACCTAATAGTGTAACAGTTAAAGACCCTAACCGATTTAAAATAAAAAACAATTCAGAAGAAGGAATTACATTATCCAATAATCCGCAATTAGACTTTGTTAGAAAAATTGCCAATTCGGTTATTGATGGCTCAGATGAAATACAAAAAGCCCTATCTAAAGCTAAAACAGAAATGAACTATCCAAAAACAGGATTAGGTAAAAATCTAGAATGGATTGGAAAACTTATTAAAGGAAATTTGAATTCAAAAATATATTATACTTCATTAAATGGATTTGATACGCACGACAATCAGTTAGCCGTACATTCCAATAAATTATCGGAATTAAATAATGCTGTATTTGCTTTATATACCGATTTAAAACAAGCTAATTTATTGCCTTTTACCACAATTGTAATTTTTTCAGAATTTGGAAGAAGAGTTCAAGACAATGGCAAAGGTACAGATCATGGTACTGCTGCACCTGTTTTCATTATTGGTGGAAGTAACCAAGGAAATTGCATTGGACATAATCCTAATTTAACCGATTTAGATCATGGAGATTTAAAGTATGCCATTGATTTTAGAAGTGTATATGCTTCTATTTTAGAAAACCAATTGGATTTCAATCCAAAAACAATTGGCATACAAAATCAATCATTAAAAGGAATATTTTAATTCTTTGGTTAAAACATTAATTCTTTGCTTATATTTGCGCCCCCTAAAAAATGAAGGATATGTCAAAGAATGAAATTATAAAAGGTGTTTTTCTAGTAGGCTTAGGAGCAACAAGTTATGGAATGCTGGCCACTATTGTTAAACTAGCGTATCAAAGTACTGAAAAGTTCACTACTGCTGAAGTAATCTCGGCTCAATTTATATATGGTATTTTAGGAATGCTTATCATAAATTTATACCAAAAAGCAACAAAAAAAGAATCTGTTGTAAAAGCTACACCAAAAAATATAAAAAATTTAATGCTTGCTGGAACTTCTTTGGGAGCTACCAGTATTTTCTATTATTTATGTGTAAAACATATAAATGTATCTATTGCCATTGTATTATTAATGCAAACCGTTTGGATGGGTGTACTTGCCGAATGGTTTTTAGATAAAAAAGCACCTTCTAAACAAAAAATACTTGCTGTTTTTGTGGTATTAATAGGTACCGTTTTAGCAACCAATTTATTATTTAGTAAAATCGAATTTAATTGGACCGGATTCATGTGGGGAATTTTAGCTGCCGCATCCTTTACTACAACAATGTTTACTGCTAATAAAATAGCCTTAGGAGTTTCGTCGGTTCAAAGAAGTTTATACATGCTTTTTGGAGGAGCAATTATCGTATTATTCTTTGCTCTCTACACGCAAACAGACGCTTTCAATTTGGAAATCTTTGGGAAATATGGAATACTTTTAGCTTTATTCGGCACTATCATTCCACCAGTATTAATGAATAGTGGTTTTCCAAAAACGGGATTAGGTTTAGGAAGTATTGTTTCTTCTTTAGAATTACCCGTTTCTGTTTCTATGGCTTTTTTCCTTTTAAACGAAGAAGTAGTATTAACACAGTGGCTTGGGATTCTCTTAATTATAGCAGCTATTGTAATTATGAATATAAATTTCAAGAAAACGAAATAATTCTTTATTTTTTTATACCTTACAAAATAAAAACATGACCTTACCTTGGCATCAATATCTAATGGGGCTTGTATATATTTTAGCAGGTATCAATCATTTTAGAAACCCTAAATTATACATTAAAATAATTCCTCCCTTTTTTAAAAATCCTAAACGTATCAATCAAATAAGTGGCTGGGCAGAAATTGTTTTGGGAATTTTAGTTTGTATTCCAACCACTTCTTTTTACGGAGCCTGGGGAATTATACTTTTATTACTTGCAATTTTCCCTGCTAATCTTTATATGTATCAGAACGATAAAGCAGCTTTAGGTCTCCCAAAGTGGGTTCGTTTGCTAAGACTTCCGCTTCAACTTCTTCTGATTTATTGGGCCTATTGTTATACCTAAAATTAAAATCATTTTTTTTAAACCAGAAAAAATAGTATTTTTAGAGTATGTTAGATTTATTCCCAAATGAAAAAATCATTTTAGATTTACCGGATGCCATTTTTGAGTATTATCCCAATTTCCTTACACCAGAAAAAGCTACTTTAATATTTCGAAAATTGTTAGATGAAACCCCTTGGAAACAAGACACTATAACTATTTACGGAAAAAACCATTTGCAACCGAGGTTGACTGCTTTATATGGAAATGAAGGCAAACCGTATTCCTATTCTAATATTGTGATGCAACCTCATCCATGGAATCCAACCTTAATGTTTTTAAAAAATGAAATAGAAGAACACACGCAATTGTCATTTACAACCGTACTTCTAAATTTATATCGTAACGAAAATGATAGCAATGGATGGCATTCAGATAATGAAAAAGAATTAGGTAGAAATCCAAGTATTGCTTCTTTGAGTTTAGGTGAAGATCGCGTTTTTCAACTAAAACACATTGAAAAAAAAGAAATAAAACAAAATATCATTCTCACAAATGGAAGCCTTTTAGTAATGAAAGAAGGTAGTCAAATTTATTATAAACATCAATTACCAAAAGCATCAAGTCCAAAGAGAAGCAGAATAAATTTAACATTTAGAACAATTATTTAAATATTTTTTAAAAAAAACCAAGAAACCTATATTTATATTAACAAATTTTTAAAAATGAAAGAATATATTTTTTTTACCGTTTTTTTTAGTAATATTGAACTAAATAACACTAATACATTTACAGATTAATTTTTCATCTGATGAAAAAAAGAAAGATTTCAGAATTGGACAACGAAACACTTGAAAGAGTTGTAACCATGGCTCAAGAGGAGAAAAAACCTTTTGAAGTCTTAAAAGAAGAATTTGGAATTTCAGAAAATGAAGTTACAGAATTAATGAGAAAAAAATTATCGAAAGATAACTTTGAAATTTGGAAAAAGAAAGCTGTTTCAAACAAACCCAAACCAAAACCCTTAAAATTTGATCCACTTGAAGATGATGATTTAGACAGTAAATACTACTTTAAAAATAAATTTGATTAAAAATTGTTAAGCTCTTCCTAAATGAAGAGCTTTTTTTATTAAAAATTGTAACATTTGTACTGTTTTAACGTCAAATGAAAATATCAATAACGATTTAAATGAAAAAAATAATTTTAACGCTTGCAGTAGCAAGTTTTGTTTGGAGTTGTAAACCAGGCGCTACATCTTCAAAAAAAGACGAAGTTAATGTTGCTATCGACCTAGTAAACGTAAAAGATGATAAAGTAATGGTATCCATTGATGCACCTAACTTTACATCAGAAAGTACAACTTTTTTCATACCAAAAACTGTTCCTGGAACCTATTCAGAAGATGATTATGGTAGATTCATTGAAGATTTTAAAGCTGTAGATGCTTCAGGAAACGGATTGAGAGTTACCAAATTAGATAAAAACTCTTATAAAATTGAGGAAGCTAAAAAATTAGCAAAAGTAACGTATCTCGTTAATGATTCTTTTGATACAGAAGGTGGCGGAGGATTTGGACAAAGTGAAGATGTGTTTTCTCCAGCTGGAACCAATATTAAGGCAGGTGAAAATTTCATGTTGAATACACACGGTTTTGTAGGATACTTTGAAGGAAAAACAGAAACTCCTTATACTTTAACCATTACACATCCAGAAAGTCTTTTAGGAGTTTCTGCTATGGTTGATTTAGATGCTTCAAAAAGCAAAGACGTTTTTCAAAGTTCAAAATATGCAACTTTAGTGGAAATGCCATTAATGTACTCTAAACCTGACATCACCACTTTTATGGTTGATGATATGGAAATTATCATTAGTGTTTATTCACCAACAGGAAAATATACTGCAAAAGACATCACGCCTAACATGGAAGCGATGATGACTGCGCAAAAGAAATTTTTAGGCAAATTCAATGCCACTAAAAAATATGCCATTTTATTGTACCTTTCTACAATGGAAAATGACGCTAAAGGTTTTGGTGCTTTAGAACATCCTACTTCTACAACAGTAGTTATGCCAGAAAGAATGGAATTAGAACAATTAAGAGAGCAACTGAAAGACATTGTTTCTCATGAATTCTTCCATATTGTAACACCATTAACCGTTCATTCTAACGAAATACAATATTTCGATTTTAATGACCCTCAAATGTCAGAACATTTATGGATGTATGAAGGAGTTACGGAATATTTTGCTAATTTATTCCAAGTAAACCAAGGTTTGATTGATGAAACTGAATTTTACGAAAGAATGTCTGATAAAATTCAACAATCTAAAAGATTGAATGATAAAATGAGTTTTACTAAAATGAGTAAAAACGTTTTAAAAGAGCCTTATAAAGATCAATATATTAATGTATACCAAAAAGGAGCTTTAATTGCAATGTGTGTTGACATTTTAATTAGAGAAAACAGTAATGGTCAAAAAGGGATACTTAATTTAATGCAGGATTTATCAAATGAGTTCGGAACGAAAAAAGCATTTAAAGACGAAGAATTATTTGGCACTATTACTAAATTTACCTACCCAGCTGTTGGTGAATTCTTAAATAAATATGTAGCTGGCGAAACTCCAATTTCATATGATGATTATTTTGCAAAAATGGGAGTAACTCCTGCTGAAATTGAGGTAGAAGGAAATCCTTTCTTAAAAGGCGGTCAAATTCCATATATAACAATCGATCAATCCACAAAAGAAATCATGATTATTCCAAGTGTAGAATTAAATGCTTTCATGACCAATTTAGGATTAAAAGGAGGTGATAAAATTTTAGCTGTAAATGGAACCAATTATAACTTAGATAATATTTATGACTTAGTTATAGGAAGTATGGGTTGGAAAGATGGAGAATCAATTACAATGAAAATTAAAAGAGACGGTGCTGAACAAGAAATCAAAGGAACTATTGTCATGCCAAAAGAAAAACGTCAAGGATATCAGGCTACAGATGACTCTAAAAAAGCAGTTAGAGAAGCTTGGTTAAAAGGCTAATCTTTTTATATAAAAAATCAATCCTCAAAGTAGTCTCTATTTTGAGGATTTTTTTTATTATTTTGCAACCAAATTATATAAAGATGCAAAACCCTCCCTATTTTACAGATGATACAATTGTTTTTGGTCTACTAATGTTACTCTTAGGTTTCGTTTTTTATACCTCTTCAAAAGAAGAAGGCAATTGGAAAAAATTCTATAAAATTGTTCCTGCACTTTTAATGTGCTATTTACTTCCTGCTATTCTAAGTTCAATGAATATTATTGCTCCTGAATGGACAGAAATTTCAGCAAATGGAGAAGAAATTAAAAAATCTTCTCAAATTTACCACATAGCTAGTCGCTATTTATTACCCGCAGCTCTAGTTTTAATGACATTGAGCATTGATTTAAAAGCACTTATGAATCTAGGATTTAAATCAATTATAGTTTTCTTAGCAGGCACAATAGGAATCATTTTAGGAGGCCCTATCGCAATTTTAATAATTTCAATTTTCTCACCAGAAACAGTTGGCGGTAATGATTTTGATGCCGTTTGGAGAGGATTATCAACAATTGCTGGTAGTTGGATAGGTGGTGGTGCAAATCAGGCTGCTATGTTAGAGATTTTTAAATTTAATCAATCTAAATATGGAGCAATGGTCTTAGTTGATATTGTAGTAGCTAATATTGGAATGGCATTTTTATTATTTGGTATTGGTAAAAAAGAAGCTATAAACAAGTGGTTAAAAGCCGATAATTCATCCATTCAAAAACTGCAAGATAAAGTATCCAATTATCAAGAAAGTGTAAAGAGAAATCCTTCTTTAACCGACTATATGGTTATTTTAGCTATTGCATTTACATCAGTTGGAATATCTCATTGGGGTTCCCAAATCATATCCAATTTTTGCACACAAACTTTCGAAGCAGTGAATGACCCTAAAAGTTTTGCTTCAACTTTTGGTGGAACTTTCTTTTGGATGATAACTATTGCTACAATTTTAGGAATTATACTTTCCTATACAAAATTAAAAACTTATGAAGGAGCTGGTGCTAGCAAAATCGGAAGTATTTTTATATATATTTTAGTAGCATCAATTGGAATGAAAATGAATTTAACTTCAGTATTTGATAATCCAGGATTAATTCTTGTAGGAATTATTTGGATGATAATTCATTTTATTATCATCTTTGCGGTCGCAAAATTAATAAAAGCACCCTATTTTTTTATAGCGGTTGGTAGTCAAGCAAATGTTGGTGGTGCAGCTTCTGCACCTGTTGTAGCTTCTGCTTTTCATCCTTCCTTAGCTAGTGTAGGGGTTCTTCTAGCAATTTTTGGATATATTATCGGTACATATGGAGCAATTATTTGTACTTTTTTAATGGAACACGTTGCTCCTCAATAATAAAAAAATGAAAATTAAAAAAATGAAAAAAGGACTACTTCTTGGATTTGCATTAGTAAGTTTAATCGCTTGTAATGATAATGAGGCTCCAAAAGAAAATTTACACTTAACAGGAAATGTAAAAGGATTAAGTCAAGGTAAATTATATATTAAAAAATTTGAAGATACCACTTTGGTTGCAGTGGATAGCATTATAATTAAAGGAAATTCTCACTTCGAGACCACTATTCCATTAAAAAATCCAGAAGTATTCTATTTGTTTTTAGACAGAGGTCAAACCAATTCCATTGATAATAATTTAGTGTTTTTTGCTGAACCAGGTGAAATGAATATAGAGACTTCTCTAAAAGAGTTCTATGCAGGTGCTAAAATTACTGGATCAAAAAATCAAGAACTTTTTGATGAGTTTAATAGTTTCAAATCTAAATTTAACGATGAAAATTTAGCCATCATTGAAAAGAGAATTGAGAACAGTACTAATTTCAACCAACAAAGAGCAGATAGTATAGAAGAGGCTTTTGGCAGATTAGTTAAAAGAAAATACCGCTATACCGCTAATTTTGCAAGTACTCATGGAGAATATGAAATTGCTCCCTATCTTGCATTAACAGAAATTCCCGACATCAATGTGGCTTATTTAGATACTATCGCTAAGCACATGAGCAGAGAAGTTGCCGCATCGAAATATGGAAAAATTCTTAGAAAACACATTTATGATACAAAAAAAGAGGCTTTATCCAATAAAGAATAAGCTTATTTTTTGAAATTCATTTGTTTTTAGGTATTTTTCAGTAATTTTTAATTTATTTAATACCTATGAAAAAACAGCACATTCAAACATTAGCTGTTCATGCTGGTGAAACCAAAGGAAAGAATAAAGACATTATTCAACCGATACATCTTTCGACCACTTTTGAACGCAATGAAGACGGAACCACAGGAGAATATATTTATACTCGTGCCGAAAATCCTAACCGAATTGCTGTTGAACAAAAAATAGCTCAAATTGAAGGCGCAAAAACTACCATTGCGTTTGCTTCAGGTATGGCCGCAATAAATGCCTTATTTGACACCTTATTAGAGCCCAATTGTCATATTATTATTCCTGATGATTGCTATCATGGAACCCGTCAATTATTGGATACTTTTTTTAAACGTTGGAATGTAACTGCAAATAGGATTGATATGACCGAAGCTTCACATGTCGAAAAAGCGATACAACCCAACACGAAATTAATTTGGATTGAAACGCCATCAAATCCACAATTAAAAATAACCGATTTAGAAGCTGTCATTTCAATTGCTAAGAAGAAGAATATACTAACCGTTTGCGATAATACTTTTGCAACACCTTTATCTCAAAAAACAATTCAAATTGGTATTGACTACGTCATGTATTCCTCCACTAAATTTTTTAGCGGTCATTCCGATATTTTAGGAGGTGTTGTATTAACTAACAAAGAAGACGAATTGAGTCAAAGTATACGCAACTATCAAAAAATGGCAGGTGCAGTTCCTTCACCATTTGATTGCTGGTTACTCAATCGAAGTTTGGCAACATTTCCTTTGCGTTTTAAAGTGCAGTCTGAAAATGCTACTGCAATTGCAAATTTCTTGATTAAACATCCGTCTATTGAGAAAGTGTTTTTTCCAGGCTTACCTACACATGAAAACCATCATATTGCCAAAAAACAAATGCAAAATGGTTTTGGAACTATAGTTTCTATTTTGGTCAAAGGAAATCAAAGAAATGCCTTAGCGTTTACCAATAAATTACACCTTTTTAAACATGCTACCTCTTTAGGAGGTGTGGAAAGTTTAGTAGAACATCGAAGAAGCGTTGAAGGTACCAATCCAATTAGCCCAGAAAATTTAATTCGCCTTTCAATAGGAATTGAACATATCGATGATTTACTTTCCGATTTGAAACAGGCATTGGAATAGTTCTCAAAATATTTTTCATATCTTTAGTCAACAATACAACAAATACTTTTAAAAAAGTAAAAAAGCATGCCTTCTATAATTAAATGGTTTAGAAATTATAAAACAGCTATTTTATATGGTATAAGCTTATTTGTTTTGCTTTTTTTTCTAAAATGGCTAGAACTTCGTTACATTTTATTTGATCATTCCTTGGAAATATACATTGGTTCTATTGCGGTTCTTTTTACGGCATTAGGGATTTGGCTTGCTTTAAAACTTTCTAAACCAAAAACAATTATTGTAGAAAAAGAAGTTTTTATTCCTAAAAGGAAAGACTTTATAATGAATCAAGCTCTAATTGAACAATTAGAATTAAGCACAAGAGAGTTAGAAATACTTCATTTAATGGCTCAAGGAAATAGCAATCAAGAAATTGCGAATAGCATTTTTGTTTCTTTAAGCACGGTAAAAACCCACAATCAAAATATTTTTGAAAAATTAGAGGTCAAGAGAAGAACGCAAGCTGTTGAAAAAGCAAAACGGTTACAAATTATACCTTAAATGAATCCTACTTTAGTATTAAATTCATGAGAATAAACAAAAATATACTAAAGTATGAGTAAAAAAAAACAGTTAATTTTCACATTTGTGGTTATAAATTATTCCTAATATGAAAAAAAACATTCTTATCTTCGGATTAATAGCAGGGATTGTAGTTTCAATACCTATGCTTATCATTACCTCCAATTGCACCTCTTTTGATTTTGAAAAAGGAATGCTTATTGGTTATTCCTCTATGCTTATTGCTTTTTCTATGGTCTATGTGGGTATTAAAAATTACAGAGATAAATACAACCAAGGTGTAATTAGTTTTGGTAAAGCATTTAAAATCGGTAGTATTATTGTATTAATTGCTTCTACTATGTATGTGTTGAGCTGGTTGATTAACTATTTCTATTTTGTACCTGATTTTACAGAAAAATATGCCGAACACATGATAAACGGATTAAAAGAAAGTGGTGCTAGCTTGTTAGAAATAGAACAAAAAACAAAAGAAATGGAAGAGTTTTCTACCCTGTATAAAAACCCATTTTTTAATGCTATGATTACCTATACAGAAATTTTACCTGTTGGCTTGATTATTACTTTAATTAGTTCTTTCATTTTAAAAAAGAAACCTATAGAATAATAACGAAAATAAGGAAGTTAACTAAAGATGTTCATAATTTTATTTAACTTCCTTTTATTTTATTTCACCGTATGACAAAAAAAGAAATTGCTACCCATTTTTTACATCTTTCCGCTAAAGGAAAGTCTAGAGAAGCTTTTGAATTATATGTAGCTACTAACTTCATCCATCACAATGCCTATTTTAAAGGAGACAGAAACACCTTAATGCTCGCCATGGAGGAGAATGCAATACAAAATCCGAATAAAATTTTTGAAATACAACGAATTCTAGAAGATGAGGATTTGGTTGCCGTTCATTCACGTATTCAATTGCAGCAAAACAATTTGGAGTTAACTGTCATGCATATTTTCAGATTTCAGGGTAATAAAATTGTAGAACTTTGGGATTTTGGTCAACCGGTTCCAAAAGATATAATTAATGAAAATGGTATGTTTTAAAACACTAAAAGTAGTAAAATAAAAAAAGGAAAGCATTTGCTTTCCTTTTTTTGAGCCGATGGAGGGACTCGAACCCACGACCTGCTGATTACAAATCAGCTGCTCTAGCCAGCTGAGCTACACCGGCAACTCATAAGAAAACGCTTTCATTAAACAGCAGTGTGTTTCCTTTATTGCGGTGCAAATATAATTTTGATTTTTATATTTGCAAAGAAAAATCCGCTTTTTTTTACTATTTTTTTTAATTCAATTTGTTGATTTTTTCAACTATTTGATTTGCAGTATCTTCGTATTCTTTACGAATTTGTTTAAAATGAGTTTTTTTGTTTTCTACATCTTTTTTATTGATTTTTGTAACCAAAGCATCGTAGTTATCATAAATTTCATCAATAATAGCATCTGTAGTTTCTGTAGGTTTCCCTCCATTAGTCATTTCCCACACATACACGATATTCACTAAATCACCTAAAACGTAGTTGATTTCTTTTTTCAAGTTTTTAACGCTTGCCATTTTGTATTTATTTAAAATTTAAAGCAAAATTAAGGAATATATTCTTATGATATTTAATTAAATAGAAATTTCTAAAAGAGTAGCGTTTCCTTTTAAAAATAAATGGTCAATTACGGCAGGTATTAAAATGGTGTTACCCGCTTTTAACCTAAAACATTCTTCATCAAAAAATAACTCTAATTGTCCTTCCGTACACATTAAAACTGTAAAAGCATCTTGTTTTTTGTACCAATTATATATTCCGTCTAAGGGAAGTAAATTTGTTTTAAAATAGTCACATTCCACTACAGTATTAGAAACATTATCTATTTTTTCAAAATCTATTTTTGAGGCTGTTTGTTTATAATTAATTGCATCAAGAGCTAAATCGGTATGTAATTCTCTACCATTCCCCTCTTTATCTACTCTATCCCAATCGTAAATTCGGTAAGTAACATCGCTAGTCTGTTGAATTTCAGCAATAACGACACCCGCACCAATAGCATGAATAGTACCTGTTTCTAAAAAAAATACGTCTCCTTTTTTTACAGGTATTTCATTTAAAATACTCACTAAAGTTTTATTTGTCAAGTGAGATAAATATTCTTCTTTTGAGGAATCTTGTTTAAAGCCAACAACTAAACGAGAATTAGTATCTGCTTGCATCACATACCACATTTCTGTTTTTCCGAAAGAATTGTGTCTTTTTTTAGCCAAGGCATCATTAGGATGTAATTGGATTGATAAATCTTCTTTGGCATCAATAAATTTAAATAATAAAGGAAACTCATTTCCAAATCTATTTATAACAGTTTCTCCCAAAAAATCTTTTGAAAATATCTCAATTAATTCATTGATATTTTTTCCCTTTAAAGCACCGTTACTCACTACACTCACATCATTAGGTACAGTAGAAATTTCCCAGCTCTCTCCTGTAATTTCTGATGAAATAGGCTTATTTAAATACGATTTTAATTTGGTTCCGCCCCAGATTCTTTCTTTTAGGATGGGTTCAAACACTAATGGATACAAGTTCATTATTTCGTCATTTTCCATGCAAATATCATAAAATTTAAAACAGTAATCACTGAAATTTCGTTATAATACTTACTTTAATAGGCTAGTTAATAAAATATGGAGATGAATAGTTTTAAGATTATTTCATATTCTTGACAGCATTTAAGGCAATAGGAATATGATTAACAGCTTTCATACTATTAAAAATTTCTATAATTATCCCTTCTTTATTGACAATATAAGTTACTCTACCAAGCAATAAACCTAATAGATTTGTGGGAACGTCAAATAATTTTCTTAACGTTTTATCCTTATCAGATAATAATATAAAGGGTAACTTGTATTTTTGAGCAAATTTAGTATGTGCCTTTTCCGAATCACCACTTACACCAATTACTTCAGCTCCTAATCCTTTAAAATCTTCGTATTCATCTCTAAAACCGCAAGCTTGTGCTGTACAACCTGGCGTATCGTCTTTTGGATAAAAATAAAGAACTATCGGTTTGCCTTGATGTTCTTCCCAATTAAAATCGGTTCCGTGTTGATCTTTCGCCCTAAAATTTGGAACTTTATCTCCTACTTTCAAACTCATTTTAATTTCCTTTATAGGTTACAAAATTTCTTGGAGTCTCATATAAGACGACTTCCATTTCCATAGTATTATCAATGTAAGGTCTTAATTTGTTCCAAATTACCACAGCTATATTTTCTGCAGTGGGATTTACATTTTCGAAATCAGGAACATCTAAATTTAAATTTTTATGATCAAAAGCATCTTCTATATGTTCTTTGATTAAATCAGATAAAATTTTTACATCTATCACAAAACCAGTTTCAGGATTTATGGCACCTGTTACACTTACAATTAATTCATAATTATGACCATGGTAGTTAGGGTTATTACATTTACCAAAAACAAGATTGTTTTTTTCTTCAGACCAATCTTTTCTATATAATCTATGGGCTGCATTAAAATGTGCCTTTCTTGAAACTGTTACTTTCATTCTCTTTTAGAAAATTTGTGGCATTAAATTTTATGACTTTCTAAATAATGATAAAATTCATCAAAAATAATTTTAAACCATACCGTGTAGCGTTCTGGATGAGCTGTCATATCATCCTTAATATCTTCGATTTTCATCCATTTCCAATCTTCAACTTCTTCTTTATTGATAACAGGTTCATCATTATATCTTCCAATCATAACATGATCTAATTCATGTTCGGTTAAACCGTTATCAAAAGGAGCCTTATAAATAAAGTGAAAGAGTTCTTTTAAATCAGTTACGAATCCCATTTCTTCCATTAAACGTCTTTTACCAGCTAAAATATTAGATTCGCCAGGTCGTTGATGACTGCAACAAGTATTAGTCCACAATAATGGAGAATGGTATTTTTGAGCTGCTCGTTGTTGCAGCATTACTTCATTTTTATCATTTAATACAAATACTGAAAAAGCTCTATGTAAAAGCGCTTGTTCATGTGCTGCCATTTTTTCCATTAAACCAATGGCTTCATCGTTAGTATCTACTAAAATTACTTTTTCTTCACTCATAGTATTGATTAATGTCTCAAAAATACAAAAAAACTTTGGCTTATTTATGACTTTTGAAGTTTGTGACAACATTAACAATTGTATAGCTAAGTTTGATTTCTTAACTAAAAAAACAATAAACAATTGACATTCAATTTTATAAAATTCACACAATCTCTTCAATTAATATTGTATATTTGCATCCTAGAAATTTTTTAAATTCTTTTCATTATTTACCTCATAAATAGTTTTAAGTACTACTATAAGATATAATAATTGTGTTTTTTAAATTTTTATCATCTTAATAATCACTTAAAATTATAAATTAATTAATGGGCAGACCTCAACAATCATTCAACAAAAAAGAGCAAGAAAAGCTTCGTGCTAAAAAACGAAAAGAAAAACAAGAAAAAAAAGAGGCAAGAAAAGCCAATCCTAAATTATCTGGTGAAGATTTATTTGTTTATGTAGACGAAAATGGTCATTTAACCAATACACCTCCAGATCCTTCCAAAAAAATTGTTACTGATGCAGAAAGCATTGAAATTGGTATCCCGAAAAGAGAGGAAACTGAAGAAGTAGACACTGAAAAAAAAGGAATAATCGACTTTTATGATACTTCAAAAGGTTTTGGTTTTATTAAAGAAATTGACTCAGACAATAAATTCTTTTTTCATGTAAAAGGACTACTTGATGAAGTGAAAGAGGGAAATAAAGTTACTTATGAATTAGAGAAAGGAATGAAAGGAATGAATGCCGTACGCGTAAAAAAAATATAAGTTACGCACGAGTTTCATAAAATTTAAAATCTCAAACCTATTGATTACGCTTTATTTTTACACAAAACTTTCAGCAATTTTAATAGCACATTTTTCACCATCTATCGCAGCAGAAATAATTCCCCCTGCATAACCAGCTCCTTCACCGCATGGATAAAGGCCTTTTATTTCTAAATGCTCTAAAGTAATTGAATCACGAGGAATTCTAACTGGAGAAGAAGTTCGACTTTCAGGTGCATGTAAAATCGCTTCATTTGTGAAATATCCTTTCATGGATTTTCCAAATTGCACAAAACCTTCTCGCAGGGTTTGGGTTAAAAAAGAAGGAAATACTTCTCCCAATTCCACTGAAGTAGTTCCAGGAACATAGGACGTTTTAGGAATTTCAGCAGAAATCTTTTTTTGAGAAAAATCAATCATTCGTTGAGCAGGCACTTTTTGTGTTTCCCCTGCAATTTGCCATGCTTTTTGTTCTATTGCTTTCTGAAATTCCATACCTGCTAAAGCACCAAACTTAGCAAAAGGTTTAAAATCTTCCAATCGCAATTCAACTACTATTCCAGAATTAGCAGTTGCTTGATCTCTTTTTGAAGGCGACCAACCATTCGTTACTACCTCACCTGGACTTGTTGCACAAGGCGCAATAACTCCTCCTGGACACATACAAAATGAATACATACCTCTTCCTGCAACTTGCTTCACAATCGAATAAGGAGCAGGTGGCAAAAATTCCCCTCTAAAATCGCAAGAATATTGAATCTTATCAATTAGCTCTTGTGGATGTTCTGCACGAACACCTAGAGCAAATGGTTTTGCCTCAATGTAAATTTTTTTCCTATCTAATAATTCAAAAATATCACGAGCAGAATGACCCGTTGCTAAAATAATTTTCTTTGTTGAAATCGTATTTCCATCATGCAAAACGACTCCAGCAACTTCCTTATTTTTTAGTATAATATCGGTAACCTTTTTTTCAAATAGGACTTCACCTCCACAGGCACGAATTTTTTCACGAATATCTTGAATAATTTGGGGTAATTTATTGGTACCAATGTGAGGATGTGCTTCTACAAGGATTTCATCTGAAGCTCCAAAACCAACCAAAAGCCTTAATATTCTTTCAACATCACCTCTTTTTTTCGATCGCGTATATAATTTACCATCGGAATAGGTTCCTGCACCACCTTCACCAAAACAATAATTGGAATCTTCATTAACAATATGATCTACATTTATTGCTTTTAAATCTCTTCTTCTTCCCCGTACATCTTTCCCTCTTTCCAAAACGATAGGCTTCAGACCTAATTCTATTAATTGTAAAGCTGCAAATAATCCAGCTGGTCCAGCACCTACAACAACCACTTCTTGTGCATGAGATACATTAGGATAATCTGGTAATTCTATTGAAGTAGCTACAAATGGTTCATCTACCAAAAACACATTGGCTTTGATATTTATTTTAATCAATTTTTGTCGGGCATCAATAGAGCGTTTTACCACAATTACTTTTTGAATCTCTTTTGGAGAAACTTGAAATAATTGAGCCACATGACGGGTGAGCAAAACTTCGTTTGCTGCAACTTCCGGAGTGACTTGAAATTGAAATTCGCGTGGCATTTTAAAATTTTTTTGCAAAAATAGTGTTTTAAAATAAAAATGAGAGGCAGAAACCACCTCTCATCATAATTAATTTACTTTATATTCTTTTTTTCCTCAAAAGCTCTTAAGGCAAAAGAAGCCAACCAGTGTTCTCCTTCATAATTACCGTCTACTACTGAAGGTAATGAGAATTGCAAATGTGCATCAGCAATCTTTTTTAGATACGAAAATTTTTTTGGAAACTGTTTAATTAAAGCATATAAATTCCAGGCTCTGCTAAAATTCAAACCATCTAAATGTACTAAATGCCCATCGGTTCTATCCGAAACTTTAGCGGTCTCCCACTCAAAATCTTTTTTACACAAACGAGGTGCAAACTTTTCTAGCCAAGTTAGAAATGCTTTTTCGGGCAAAATTCGCTGCATTAATCCAATTTCTTCCATACATGGAGATAAAAAATCGGTGCCGCTGGGTTCCCAAGTAAACGGACAATTTTCATCGGAACCATACATTCGTAAGGCATTTTCTTTAATCACTTTTTGGAATGCTTCATTTTTAGAAAAAACGGCATAATCCCAAGCATTCGTTAATCCAAAAGCGGTGTTAGAATGCGTTCCAACACGAATGGGGTACAATAACTTTGGTAAAAATTCTATATATCTATCGATTAACACATCGGTTAATGGTTTTAAATTTTCAGATAACGGTTTAGCAAATGGCTCTTTACTTTGTTCCAACTCTAATTGCAATTTTAGCAACCAATTCCAGCCATAAGTTCTTTCAAAAGATTTTTCATGAGGCTTAGCAAAATAAAGTATTTCTTGTTCGATATTCTCTTTTGATAAGTTGATTTGCAATTTTTGAATAATTACTTCTCTGTCTTCTATATTATTAAAATTATTTAATAAATACACTAAACTCCAATGTCCATGAACCGATGAATGCCAGTCAAAACAGCCATAAAAAGCTGGATGCAATGTTTTTGGTGAAGCTAATTCGGAATTATCCTTTAATAATTGATTCAATTTATTTGGATATTCTTGTTCCAAACATTTAATTGGCAAGCTTGCTAGATGATTGGCTTGTTCTAAAGTTAGTTCTTGTGCAAAGAATTGATTTAACCCAAAAATAAAAAAAAGAAAATATTTCATGCGACATAGTTTTTCCAAATTTAATAAAAACCTACCTTTGATTTTTCATTCTTTAGAAAGAGTTCATCATGCGAAAAATAAAATTAATTTGGGATTTTAGAGGAATGGCTGCTTCAAAAACAGCAGAACACCATGAAATACATTTAAAAGAATACATTCAAAATGAAAAATTATCTATAGATATAACCGGTTGGTCTTCTATAAGTGAAATGCATGCTATTGCTTATATGGTCGTTGAAGAAAAAGACATGATACTTATAAGAGATACCTTAAAACCACATCGTGGCGAAGTTTACAACTCATGATTTTTCATCTTTTGAACAAATCCTTTAGTCGTAATTCCTACTCTTTTTTTAAACAATTTGACAAAATAATTAGGAGATGCAAACCCTAATTCATCAGCAATTTGATTTACAGAAAGTTTTCTTTCAACAAGCAAACGTTTCCCTTCAAGAAGTAAACGTTCCGCAATCACATCGGTAACCGTTTTATCTAGAGTAGCTTTTGTAATTCTGTTCAGATGTTTCAAGGTAATAGCCATTTTATCTGCATAAAAAGAAGGCGCTTTTTCATTTTTATAGTGTTTTTCCAGTAACGCTTCAAATTGTTTTAATTTAAGGTTATAATTAGAATTTAAACTTTCAATTTTGGGCTCATAACACCTAGCTATTTCAATGAGAATAATATCTAGAAGATTGATTAATTTATTTTTTCCATACAACTGGTCGTTTCCTTTTTCTTCTAACATCAGCTTAAAATACATTTCTAATAGCTTTCTTTTATCATCTGACAATAGTATTTCGGAATGATCTTGAAAAGACTCAAAAAAAGAATAGCTTTCAATACTTTTACTTTTGAAGTATAAATCAAAAATTTCTTTAGTATAGAAAACTATATAACCTTCTATATCATCTGATAATTTCCAAGAATGCATTTGTCCGGGTTGCATAAAAAACAAACTTCCTTTCTGAATAGAATACTTTTTAAAGTCTATCGAATGCACTCCATTTCCATGAGTAAAAAACACTAATAAATAAAAATTATGGCGGTGTAAATCTTCTATAAAACGATGTTTCTTCAAATGATTCGCAAATGAATTTACATAGAAATTATTTTTAAAAATTGTTTCTTCAAAATTTTCTATTTTATAAACCGGATATCGCATAAATGTCTTTTTTGTACACTTTTAGGCGAAGATACAAAACAGAAACACATAAAAAACGATTTAATTTTGCAATAAAAAAAATGACCAATACGATTATCGCTCTTTTTACTAATAAATGTCCGAATTGTACTAAAGGAAAAGTTTTTAAAAACGGACTATTTAATATGGGGTTTGGATTTCCAAAAATGAATGCAACTTGTTCAAACTGTAATTTTAAATTTGAAAAAGAACCTGGTTTCTTTTTTGGAGCTATGTTTGTGAATTATGCTTTAGGATGTGCAGAAGCATTAATTACTTATTTTATAGTAGCTCCATTTTTTGAAAAAACATTTGATTTACGAATTTTTCCAATTATTGGAATAGTTATTTTAGTTTTATCCATCTTTAACATTAAACTTTCTCGATTGATTTGGATTTATCTTTTTAAAAATTATTCTCGTTAATTTTTTTTATGACTCTAGTATTACAGATATTATAAATTAAGTAGTTGAAATAGGTTAAAGTAGCTTATCTTTACTAAAACTTAATTCCAATGAAAAAAGCTTTTTTTATACTTTTTCTCTTTTTGTTTCAATTAGCAAAAGCACAGCATGAAAATTATATAACACTATCAACAAAACTAGTAGAAGCGATACAATTGCAACATACTTCAGAAGTAGAAGCATATATCAATCAAATTGCAACTGTAGATGAAGCAGTACTATTAAAGCAATTAAATTCTGATGCAACTAAAAAGACTTTTTTTATTAATTTATATAATTCTCTTGTTATTTATGCCTTACGAAAAGACCCTAGTTTGTATCAAGACAGAGGCTCTTTTTTTAGCACCAAACGATTTAAATTAGCTGGAAACAGTATCAGTTTAGACAACATTGAACACGATTATTTAAGACATTCGAGTGTAAAATGGGGTTTGGGTATTTTTCATAAAATTTTTCCGAGTTGTCTAGAAAAAAAATTAAGAGTGGATAAAGTAGATTGGCGCATCCATTTTAGTTTGAATTGTGGAGCTAAAAGTTGCCCTCCTGTTTTTGCTTATTCTTTAGAAAATATTGAAACCGAAATGAAGGAATCTTCAAAAAAATATTTAGAAAAAAACACTACTTATAATAAAGAGAAAAAGGAATTGTTTGTACCCGTTTTAATGAGTTGGTTTAGAAATGATTTTGGTAACAAGAGAGGAGTAAAACGAATTTGTAAAGAATTTAATATTATTGCAGAAAATGATAACCCTTCTATTTCTTACAACAGTTATGATTGGACGTTAGACATTAATAACTTTAGGAAAAATTAGTATCCCTTGTATACCATTTTAAAACCAATTATTCGTTTGGCATTGTTCTTTTATAATAAGAATATTCATATTCATTTTGATAAGAGAACAGGATGTAATGAACCAAAAATCATAGCATCAAATCATCCCAATTCTTTTTTTGATGCTATAATTATAGCTGTTTTTTATCCGAGACCCATTTATTTTTTAGCAAGAGGTGATGCTTTCAAAAAACCGTTTATTTCGAAACTACTGAAAGCCCTTCATTTAATTCCCATATACAGAATTAGTGAAGGCCGTAATAATTTAGTAAAAAACAATGCTACCTTTAAACACTGCATTGAGTTACTGAAACAAGGTGAAACTATTCTTATTTTTTCTGAAGGTATTTGTGTCAACGAATGGAAATTACGAAGTCTCAAAAAAGGTACTGCCAGACTAGCTTTAATGGCACTTCAAGAAGGTATTTACAAAATTGAGATTCAACCTACTACTATTAATTATTCTTCTTTCAATGTAGTTCCAAAAAACATACAAGTACATTTTAACGAAGCATTTAAAGCCAATGGAATTTTATATTCTAAAGAAACTGATTTTTATTCCCAATTTAACATAAAACTTAAAAAAGGCATTGAAAAAAAACTAATTACAAACAAAAATCATCCTGATTTACAAGAAATTACTTCCTATAAAAACAAAACCCTACAAAAATTACTCTTAAGCCTACCCGCATTTATAGGATGGTTTACTCAAAAATGGTTTTACAATAGTATAAAAAAATGGGTCAGTAAAAAAACAAATGATACTGTTTTTTATGATTCTGTCTTGTTTGGAATGTTGCTACTAACCTATCCCATATTTATTACTTTATGCACAATACTATTCGGAATAGTTTTTGACTATAAAATAGGTCTTATCGTTTTGTTTTCAATTCCCGTTTCAGGATATTGTTACAAATGGTACCGTTCTATTTAACTTTACTTACAGCAAGCATTTTTATCATCCAATTAGGAAGTGGCTTCTCTTTATTTCTTTTTCGTAAATCTAAAAACCAACCGTATTTTTTTAAAATAGGCACTTTATGTGTCTCTACTAATTCTATCAAGGTTCCATCTGGATCTTCAACGTAACAAAAACGACCTGATGCATTGTCCATTTCAAAGGTATTATGACTATCGACAGTAAAATGAAATTGGTTTTCTGCTACATGCTTTTTCAAAGCATCCATATCCAAAACATCAAAACATAAATGAATAAAACCACAATCTCCCCAATATCTATTTTTAAAAATGGTTGCTGGTTTCTTTCCTAACAATTGTACTAATTCTATAGTTACATCTCCTAATAATGTATTAAAAGCACCTTTCCCAGTAGCCTTTTTATGAAGACCTACTTTTCTGTAAGCATTTTCTCCCTCAGTTATTACATAATCATACAAAATTGTTGTTAAACCTAAGGTTTTAATATAAAATGGAATCGATTCATCCATGTTGGATACTCCAAAAACAGCCCCTACAACACCTCCTAAATCATATTTCTTGGAAGAAAACCAATTTGTACTTTCAATTATTTTAAAAGCATTCCCATAGTTATCTTGTAACCAAAAGTAATCGGGTTGCTCTTTTTCAGATTTAATTTCCGAAATTACTACACTTGTTATTTGTTGTAATCTTCGATAAGAAGCTAGTAAATCATTTGATTTTAATATCGCTGCGTAAATCCCAATATCTCCAAGTGAATGCAAACCACCATTAATAGGATCTCGATCCAAAAATTGCCAAATTTCAAAACCACCACCTCCTTTTAAATTCATTGTCAAGATCGCACGCCTATTAAATACCGCATCACCTGTATATTGAGTCATTAATTTTGCAGGAGCTATATCATCAAAAATAAGCACATCCATACCAAATAATGCCTTATACAAATGCATGGCTTCCGTGGCATTTTTAACTCCAATTCCTACTTGTTGTATTCCTGATAAAAAATGATGCATACTTATCTTTTTAGTCCTGTTTTGTGGGCAATTTTTAAATATAAATTTGGAAAAAACCACCAAATCCATAATAATAATCGTTCGGGCTTACCAATATAAATTGTTTTTTTGTTTGCTTTCAATCCTTGAATAATTTGCAAAACACATAGCTGAACCGACATTCCTACCTTGTTATTGGCATCTTCCACTCCAGCTTGAACACCTGTACCAGTAAGTGCATTTTTTGATATTGCAGTATCAATTCTACCTGGAAACACAAGTGTAAGGTTTACCTTGGAATCATATAATTCGGTTTGTAACGTTTCCAAATATCCTTTTATCGCATGTTTGCTAGCCGCATAACCCGATCGCAATGGAAACCCCATCAAGCCTGCTATACTACTTATTACAACTAAATTTCCTGAATCGTTTTTCTTAAAATGAGGTAAAATAGCTTGAGAAATAGCTACTGGAGCAAAATAATTAAGTTGCATTAATTTTTGGTAAACTGAAAAATCAGTTTCAACTCCTAAAGACCGTTGACTAATTCCAGCACATTGAATAACAGCATCAATTTTCCCTTCCAATGAAATGGCTTGTTCCACTAGTTGTGGTATTGCTTCAATATTCATTAAATCATACGCTAAAATATGACTTGTTACACCTTGTACTTGTAAATCTTTTTGAATTAATTCTAATTCTGCTCTATTTCTAGAAGTCATAATTATGATTGCCTCCAATTTTGCCAATTGATAAACCAATTCTTTTCCTATTCCTGAAGAAGCTCCTGTTATCCAAATTACTTTTCCTTTAAAATGCATTCGCTCGGTATTTTAATAAATTATGATAGGTTGCAATCATTTCTTCTTGACTGGCTCCAGTTCGGTACATTTTGACAATTTTAAGATTTGCTAACTGTACTTTAAGCCAACTATTTTCATCATATTTTCTGGCAGACACCAGAGTTGCTTTTGGAATTAACTTGAATTTACCTTGTTTCCAAATACGCTCCAAAAAATCATAGTCTTCCATGATTAACATTTCTTCTTTAAAAGTACCCGCTTTTTCCCAAAGTGCTTTTGTAACGAATATGGTTTGATCTCCACCTCTAAAGAAAAGATAGTTGAACCGCGTAAAAAAAGAATTGATTTTTAGTATCGACTTATTACTATCAAATTTAAAGCGAAAACTACCGCAATTAAAATTTGAATGGAGAGCTTTTTGAATATCCTCAAAAAATGTGGATACAGGTAAACTATCTGCATGTACAAAATAATAAACATTACCAACCGCTTGTTGAACACCAAAATTCATTTGACCCGCTCTGCCTTTTACAGGGGATATAAAAGTTTTGGCCCCTAAAGAAGAGGCTTTAGATAGGGTATTATCTTCACTGCCAGCATCTACAACAATAATCTCAAAAGAGTTATTGTTGCAGTGCTTTTGTAAGTGTTGAATTAATTTTTGAATATTATTCTCTTCGTTGTAAGTAGGAATAATAATACTTAAATACATATATATTTTTTTTAAGCTTTATTCCATTTACGAATAAAAGTGTGTTGTGGTTTTTTTAATTAGCTACTTCACTAATAAATTTGATGCGCATTAAACGTAATTCTTCTGTATCATAATCCCCATCAAACTCTTTCAATGCATCTTTAATATTGTCTGATTCCGATTCCATAAAATAGTCATGAATTTCTTCTTGTTGATCTTCATCTAAGATATCGTCAATCCAATAATTGATATTTAATTTGGTTCCAGAATAGACAATTTGTTCCATTTCTTTCAACAAACCATCCATATCTAAACCTTTAGCTTTCGCAATGTCATCTAAAGCTAATTTTCGATCTACATTTTGAATGATATACAATTTTAATCCAGAATTAGCTCCTGTAGATTTAACCACCAAATCATCCGGTCGAATAATATCGTTATCTTCCACATAACGAGCAATTAATTCCACAAAATCTTTTCCATATTTTTTGGCTTTTCCTTCACCTACTCCATGAATATTCCCTAATTCTTCAATTGAAATAGGGTATTTTAAAGCCATGTCTTCTAATGAAGGGTCTTGAAAAACAACAAATGGAGGTACTCCTAATTTTTTGGCTACTTTTTTTCTTAAATCTTTCAACATACTCATTAAAGCTTCGTCTGTTGTTCCAGAAGATTTAGACGCCGCCACGATATTTTCGTCATCCGTTTCACTATACTCGTGATCTTCAGACATCATAAAACTTTCAGGCTTCTTAATAAAATCTTTTCCTTTTTCGGTTATTTTGATGACACCATAAGTTTCAATATCCTTTTTGATATATCCAGAAACTAAAACTTGACGAATTAAAGCCATCCAATAACGATCATCAAAAGCACTACCTTTTCCAAAAAAAGACTGATTATCTAATTTATGAGCTTTCACAACAGCGTTTATTTTACCAGTGAGCACTAAAATAATTTCCTTAGCTTTAAATTGTTCTTTTGTTTCTTTGATTACCGTTAGTAATAATTGTACTTGCTCTTTTGCTTCAACTTTCTTCTTAGGATTTCTCACATTATCATCCATGTCAGCTCCTTCACCATTTTCTAAATCAAATTCCTCGCCGAAATAATGCAGTAAATATTTTCTTCTAGACATCGATGTTTCGGCATAAGCCACCACTTCTTGCAACAATGCATAACCAATTTCTTGTTCGGCTAAAGGTTTGCCCGCCATAAACTTTTCAAGTTTTTCAATGTCTTTGTACGAATAATAAGCCAAACAATGTCCTTCTCCTCCATCACGACCTGCTCTACCAGTCTCTTGGTAATAACTTTCTAATGATTTTGGTATATCATGATGGATTACAAAACGAACATCGGGTTTATCGATTCCCATTCCAAAAGCAATCGTAGCTACCACCACATCCACATCTTCCATTAAAAACATGTCCTGATGTTTCGCACGTGTTTTAGCATCTAATCCGGCATGATAGGGAACTGCACTTATGCCGTTAACTTGCAATAATTGTGCAATTTCTTCAACCTTCTTTCTACTCAAACAATAAATTACCCCTGATTTACCTTTATTTTGTTTGATAAAACGAATGATATCACTTTCTATGTTTTTTGTTTTTGGGCGTACTTCATAAAATAGATTCGGTCTATTAAAGGACGCTTTAAAAGTGTTTGCATTAGGCATATCCAAATTTTTCAAGATATCTTCTTGCACTTTTGGGGTTGCAGTTGCTGTTAAACCAATAATTGGAATATCACCTAATTGCTTGATAATAAATTTTAAATTTCTGTATTCTGGTCTAAAATCATGTCCCCATTCTGAGATACAATGCGCTTCATCAATAGCAACAAAAGAGAGTTTCACCCCTCTTAAAAATTGTATATACTCTTCTTTGGTTAAGGATTCTGGTGCCACATACAACAGTTTGGTTATTCCTGATGTAATGTCACTTTTTACTTTATTAATTTCTGTTTTGGTTAATGAAGAATTTAATACATGGGCAATACCCGATTCGGAACTGATACCTCTAATGGCATCCACTTGGTTCTTCATTAAAGCGATAAGAGGAGATACAACAATAGCAGTACCTTCTAAAACTAGCGCAGGAAGTTGATAGCATAGTGATTTTCCTCCACCCGTAGGCATAATTACAAAAGTATTATTTCCATAAATAATACTATTAACAACTTGTTCTTGAAGTCCTTTGAATTGGTTAAACCCGAAATATTTTTTTAATTCTTTGTGTAAATCAATTTCGTTTGGTTTCATTCTCTATTAATATGATTTTACCTAAATTTGCAAACATAAAGATACAATTTTCTTTAAAAAAACAAAACATTAATCTATTTAATACTTTGGACACAACAACAACCATTTTAAATTCGGCAAGAAACACTATTTTAATAGAAAGTAAGAGTATTGCTAATTTAACAGAGTATCTTACAGAAGATTTTGCAAAAGCGACTGAAATCATTTATAAATCAAAGGGAAGACTAGTAATTACGGGCATTGGAAAGAGTGCTATTATTGCTCAAAAAATAGTAGCTACATTGAATTCAACAGGAACACCTTCCGTCTTTCTTCATGCAGCAGAAGCCGTTCATGGCGATTTAGGAATGGTTTTACCAGATGATGTTATCATTTGTATTTCCAAAAGTGGTAATAGCCCAGAAATAAAAGTTTTAGTTCCTCTTCTAAAACGTTTTGGTAACATTTTAATTGGTATGACAGCCGATTTAAATTCATTTTTAGGAAAAGAATCGCATTATGTTTTACATGCATATGTAGAAAGTGAAGCTTGTCCTAATAATTTAGCACCTACAAATAGTACCACTGCACAATTGGTTTTAGGTGATGCTTTAGCGGTTGCTTTAATGGAACTTCGAAATTTTAAAAGCGAAGATTTTGCTATTTATCACCCTGGTGGTGCTTTAGGTAAAAAATTATTATTACGTGTGAAAGACATGTTAGATACCAGACATACACCGCAAGTTGCTCCAAATGCAAGTATAAAAGAAGTAATTGTAGAAATTTCAGAAAAACGATTAGGAGTTACAGCTGTTATTGAAGCAGGGAAAGTTATTGGAATAATTACGGATGGAGATATTCGTAGAATGTTGAATACGAATGATACTTTTACGCATTTACAAGCAAAAGACATCATGACTCACAATCCAAAAAACATATCATCTTCAATCTTAGTTGCTGATGCTTTAAGTATCTTAGAAAACAATGCCATTACCCAATTGGTTGTGATAGATGATGGTGTTTACAAAGGAATTTTACATTTACATGATATTTTAAAAGAAGGAATTGTATAATGGCAAAGAAAAATTTAGGCGAGATGTCTTTTTTAGATCATCTTGAAGAATTAAGATGGTTATTAATAAGAAGTACTATTGCAATTTTAGCTTGTTCTGTAGTTGCTTTTTTCTTCAGTGATTTTGTTTTTGACCAAATTCTTTTTGGTCCTAAAAACCCAGATTTTTTTACGTACCAATTCTTCTGTGATTTAGCACAAAAATTTGGTTTAGATAAAAGTCTATGTGTAACTGAAATTAATCTACCCATTCAAAACAGAGAAATGGGTGGTCAATTTTCGATACACATGTGGACTTCGATTACCGTTGGATTCATCATCTCCTTCCCTTTTGTTTTATGGCAAATATGGAAATTTATTAGTCCTGCTTTATATGAAAATGAAAAAAAATATGCAGCTGCTTTTATTATCATTTCCTCATTATTATTCTTTATAGGTGTTTTATTTGGCTATTATCTTATTGCTCCTTTATCAGTTCAATTTTTTGCCAGTTATATTGTAAGTCCGGAAATCAATAATTCTATAGATATAACTTCCTATATCAGTTTGATGAAAACGTCAACAGTAGCGAGTGGTTTATTATTTGAGTTGCCTATTATTATCTATTTTTTAACCAAAATAGGCTTGGTAACTCCTCAATTTTTAAGAAAATACAGAAAATATACATTAGTCATTGTATTGATTTTATCTGCTATTATTACACCGCCAGATGTATTCAGTCAGATTATCGTTTCAATTCCAATTATGTTACTGTATGAGATTAGTATTTTTATAAGTGCTGCCGTAGTAAAAAAACAAAGTACAACAACCGATTTAACAACCTAATTTATGTCAAATTTAGTCCAAGAATTTAATGACTATCGTGCTAAAATGAATGAAAAATTATTAGCCGATAACAACAAAGTAATCAAAAGAATTTTCAATGTTGACACCAATGCATATATGGCAGGTGCTTTAGACGTTAAAACCAAAGAACTTCTAGGTTTAGTCGCTTCTGCAGTTTTGCGTTGTGACGATTGTATCAAATACCATTTAGAAACTTCATATAAAGAAGGTATTACAAAAGAAGAAATGATGGAAGCTATGGGAATTGCAACTTTAGTAGGTGGTACCATTGTTATTCCTCATTTAAGAAGAGCTTACGAGTTTTGGGAAGCTTTGGAAGAAAATTAATTTTTAATGTGAACTTGTGTCAATGAAACAATAGAAAATTTACTGATTAAAAATTGACTAATTCTTCCATTTACACTACCAAAAATGTTAATCAAATAACAATAAAAGTTGAACTCACATTAAATTTTATATTTTTACACATTCGTTAGTAAATTGACACAGTGACATATTGTCTAATTGACACATTATCAAAATGAAATTAAGAGCAGAAAATTTAGTAAAAACCTATAAAAAGAGAAGTGTTGTAAAAGGGATTTCTGTAGAAGTAAATCAAGGAGAAATTGTAGGTTTATTAGGTCCAAATGGTGCTGGAAAAACGACTTCTTTCTATATGATTGTAGGATTGGTAAAACCAAATAGCGGTACTATTTATTTAGACGATATGAATATTACTAATTTTCCAATGTATAAACGAGCTCAAAATGGAATTGGATACTTGGCTCAAGAAGCCTCTGTTTTTCGAAAATTAAGCATTGAAGATAATATTATGAGCGTTTTGCAATTGACAACTCTTTCAAAAGCAGAACAAGAAGCCAAAATGGAAGCTTTAATTGATGAATTTGCTTTGCAACACATTCGTACTAACAGAGGTGATTTATTATCTGGAGGAGAAAGAAGACGTACGGAAATTGCAAGAGCTTTAGCCACCGACCCAAAATTTATCTTACTAGACGAACCTTTTGCAGGTGTTGACCCCGTTGCGGTAGAAGATATTCAACGAATTGTAGCACAATTAAAAAACAAAAATATTGGTATTTTAATTACCGATCACAACGTTCAAGAAACACTTGCCATTACGGATAAAACCTACTTGATGTTTGAAGGTGGTATTTTAAAAGCCGGAAAACCAGAAGAATTAGCAGAAGACGAAGTAGTGCGACGTGTATATCTTGGACAAAACTTCGAGTTAAGAAAGAAAAAAATTGATTTTGAAGCACCAAAAACCACAATCATTCATGGTAAAGGAGAATTGAATTTGAATAAGGATTCGGAGTAGATTTTTTTTCTATTTTGTCATTCTGAACGAAGTGAAGAATCTCATAACATTAAGTTAGTGCGACTTCTCAAAATTATCGAAAATTTCATTTATTACTCTGTAATATAAAATATTAGAAATGAAATATCAAACTATATATTTCATGTTAAATTTAGAATTATTTTAAAAAAAATTATTTTAATTCCAACCTTTCTATTGATTTTAACCTCTTAATAGTAAAACTAGATTATAATATGAAAAAATTGGTTATCCTATTTTCGGTTTTCTTTTTTGGAACAATTAATAGTCAATCCAGATTAGATAATAATAAAATAATATCTAAAATTGAGAAAGAAATCCTATCTACAAAAGTCATAAAATTAGAGCTTTTCAAAGAACTTGGATGGGCTGGTGGATATGAAAAAACCATTATACATTTAAAAAATAAAATCCCAATCTTAATTGAAAAAGAAGAAAAAGAAGTTGTACATACCTATTCCTACAAAGGAGAAGATGATATTATTAGATTTATAAAAGCAAAGTTTTATATTATCAGTTGGGAAAAGAGTGATTATATTAGAGTTGGAAAGTTTGAAAATGAGGGGAAAGAAGTGATTATGCCAAATGAATATATTTTTGAATATGATAAAAATAAAATTGAATTAAAAATAAAAGAATATTAAAAAAACTTCAAAACTTATATTATTTTATACACTTAATAGTTCAACGTATTTATAGAATGAATAAAATTATAATATATCTTATCTTTATTATAACTTTCGGTTGTGTTTCTAAACAAACTTTAATTGACAAAAAAGTTTCAAAAACTGAGAAATCAATAAATAAAAATACACTATTAAAAGAAAATTTATGTTTTAGTTGCGTTACTCGATTAGATACTATAATTGAATACTATAAAATTGAAAATCAAATAAAAAAAATCACTTTTAATATTAACTCAAAAGAGAATTGTAAAAAGTATAAAAAATAAGGAGAAATTTATTTAGAAAACAATATACCTTACTTTATTAATGAATTTACTAATGGCGTTTGTGAAGATGAAATTTCTGGAATGAATCACAAAACTAATAAATTCCAAAGTTCAACAATAAAAAATAAAATTGAAACTAAATTCAAAATACATGTTTTAGATTGGAATGAATTTAGCTTCGATGTTAAAAGTAATAATCAAATTGAATACAATTTTAAAACTAATAAAAATTATCAAAAAATTATTGATAGTGTAATTTTAAGTGATAGTTTAATTAATGAAGAACAATCATAAGACACAATTTTTGCAATTAAAAATATTAATTTAAATGAAGATTTTGATTTTTTAATTGGAAATTGGGAAGAAATTGAATTTCATGGTAATAATGGTGCAAATGATTACATTAATAAAATCGAAAATGGCCAAATATTATGTTTTGAAAAAGACGGTTCAGCAACTCTTAAAATGAATAATAAAAAATACGAAGGAAAATAGGTAGTTTCAAACCATAATAAAAACTATTACACACTACAGATCATAACAACTGATAGTGAGTTTTATTACCTTTTTGCAACACTTTAAGATAACAAATTAACGCTAACACCTGTTAATTCAAATTATGAATTTATTTGCAAAGAAGTTTGTGCGACTATTTTTGAAAAAATAAACAAATGATGAAATATATTTTTAGCTTATTATTTCTCTTTTTGTTGTTTTCATGTAAAATGAAATACACAACCCAACCCAATGATCCTTATCGTATTTTCACAAAAAACGGTTATGCTGGTTTAATCAATACCGATACTAAAGAAATTATTATTCCTAGCAAATATTATTCTATCCAAACTTATCTGATTGATGACAATAATCGGTTTTATGAATGTACAGATAAAAACTCAAGTACATTTTTATTTAATATAAATGGGAATCTAATTTATAGTTTTTCTAAAGGAGAATTTTTAAAAAAAGTATTCATTTATAATAGAAAAACATATATATTAACTAATACACCTTCTGAAAGCAAAAAACAAAATGTTTGGGAAGAAATTCAGCTTACTGATAATCATAAACTTTTTCGAATAAATAGAAATGAAAAAAAATTATTACTTAATTATCCTACAATAAAAATAAACAACTTTAAAAATATTGTTTATTTTAGTAATGAAATTTATGATATTTTTAATCAAAGTTTTGATGAAATTCAAAAAGGTTTTTTTGATCTAAATACAGATAATAAAATAGTCTTTAAAGATTTTGATAATGTATTTTATCGAAACCATTATATTCCAAATAAAAATGAAATTTGGATAAAAGAGCGAAATAGCCAAACAAAAAAACTAAATCAATATTACGATAAAGTATTGGATAGTACTCTTACTTTAAAAACAAACCCCATAAAAAATGTAAAAGAAGTTTATCCTAATTACTTTATCATTGAAACTGAAAAAGGATTTCAAGTTAGTGATTTTAATGAAAAGTTGACATCTTTTACTTTTCCTTATTTAGTTCCGCTTCTTTATCATTCAATTAGTTATTCCAATGATTCTTTTAATCGAAAAGAAAATTTTAATGATTTATTTGTATTCTCAAATGAAATGCAATCTAACGATTCTGGTTTTGGAGGAAATCTAGGTATTATTGACTTTTCAGGAAAAATTCTTATTCCTGCTGAATATAACAATTTAAAAATAGCCTACATTTATTATCCACAAACTCCAAGTGATGAGTTTAGAAAATTTGCAATCGAAAATAAATTAAACAAATATTATTATTTTCTTACACGTAAAAGTATTGGTAACAACAAAGCTGAATATAGTATTTTTAATGAAGAAGGAAATTTGATTATCAAAACAATAGGCAAAATAGATGATGATTACTATACTCGTTTCGATATTACTTCAAAAGAACCTAAAATTAATTTTTATTTAAATGATAGCACACGAACTTTTAATTTAAAAACAAAAGAATTAATAGATATAAAAAAAGGTCGTATCAATTATTAAGAATTAAAAAAAACTAATAGTTTATTACTTCCTAAAATAATCAAACCAATCAATTATTGCTGAAATTAGCAAAAACCCATAAAAAGCATCTTCAAACGGAATTGTTCCCATTCTTATTCCAAGGTTTTCAGTATTGTTGTACCAAACTACGGGTTCTTCAATAAAACTTCCTGTTAATATTCCGTTTACGATAAAAAAGAAAACTAAAGTTATAGTATAGGAAACATAATGTCGGCCCAAATAGGTTTTTCGATACAAATGAAACAACAAATACAACGCTAATAATCCAAATATAGAAGCCGAATACCACTTGTCGTAATGCATAACAAAAACTACAGTGGAAAACGTTAATAGAAAATGGGTAATGAGTTTATGTAATTTCTCAAGCGGATTTTTCTTCAGTAAATATTCCATAGAAAAATAAACAAAAACGCTCGAGTAAGGAATACAAATAAAGAACAAAACTTCTTCTAAAGGTAAATTGAAAACTTTGATTCCGGACAAATAGCGTTCGTTAAATCCCCAAACGCCAATATGAATAAAATAAGCATCCCAAACTAAAAAGAAAAGTCCAACAATAGCAATTCTTTTAAACAAAGAAGGCCAATTTTTAAAAAAAGCATGCTTTGGATAAAAACTAGCCAACAAAGGTACAAAAAGTGTCAGTAAATCTATTGTTAAATAGAGATACTTTCCATTTACATTGAAACTATTTTCATGACACATGCAACATCTCAAAACACTCCCATGTTTTTTCCCTAAATTCTTATGATGAATTATATGTGCTTTTCTAAAACCTACTAAATATTTACTTTTTCGTATTGTTAAAATAATTAAAAAACGATAGTCAATTATAATTGTATCACTACTCTCAACACTTATAGAATCTTATTGATCCCTAATTCAAAACAAACTAAATTCCTGAAAAGCCAGTCGAAATTCACGAATGTCGACTCACTTTGTTTGCACAACTTAAAAATCACCTCTAGTTTTGATATCAGTAATAAGGAATATGCTATTCCTATATAAAAGATTTAAACCATGGATATGCAATACCTCTTTCAAATTGTTTTGATCATTACCATTCTTATCATATTGTATTATTTAATCAAAGTATTGAAAAAGATATTAGAATTGTTTGATAAACTGGAATAAAGAGAAAGTAAAATTACTGCTAAACCTTAAAAAATTATAGTTGGCCACTATAATGGGATTGATTCAGCTGTTAGTAACCCATTAAAAAAACGAGCAAAACAGGAATTGGTTAGATTTCCTAAAACAAAACTAACCAACAAGAATAAAGAGAGAGTTGGCTTTTTCTTGTTTTCAGAAGTACCAACTAAAAAAAAAAACAGCCCTACCTAATTATGTTTTGACGAACACTAAGTATGACTGTAATTAATTTAATTAAAAAACAAATTTATGAAAAAATTTGAAGATTTTCACAACCAGAAATTAAATGCAAATTTAGAAAGCCTAAAAATAGATGAGCAGAATTTAAAGCAACTGTATTAAAGACATTAATAGATAGTATTGCTGGAAAGCAAATTAACAATAGTAAATTTGATATGTTGGAATTAAAAAGTAAAAGTAGTAACGTATCAATTTTAAAAATTAATACGTTATTTTTAATGACAAAGCTACTTCCATTTGTTTTGGGATGCTCATTATTTTTATCATGTTCAATAGTAAGTACAGATGCTAGAAAAGATAGATTATTTAAGCGGGACGAAAATTTACTAATAGAAAAAATAAATCTATTAGTCAAAGCTGATCAAGAAAATAGAACGCTTTCAAAATTATATAAAAGTAAAAATAATAACAATACACTAGATATGGATTCTATAACTTATGAGTATTGGAAAGACTCTATCAGAACAATTCAGCAAAAAATTGATTACTCAAATTCTATTGAACTAATTAAAATCACAAAAAAATATGGCTTTCCCGATAATTCTAGATTGTCTAAAAAAAACCTTTCATGGATTATTTTCCAACACACACCTGAAAGATTAAAGAAAAGAGTAAGAAGAATTTTAATTAAAGAAAATGAAAAAGGAAGGTTTAAAAATGAAGCAACTTTAAAATTTATTATGTGGCATTTAGAAGGCAGAAAAATGGATTTTTTTAATAATATCAAAACAAATTGAAAAAATACTAATTGAAAATGAAAAAAATCCCCGAAGGGATTTTTTTTAAATGATTATAATATGTTATTCAAATTTCACATTGAAAAATATTTCCAAGGCACATACAACATCCCAAAACATTCCCCATGTTCTTTTCCTAAATGTTTGTGATGAATTTTATGTGCTTTTCTAAGACCAACTAAATATTTATTTTTTGTATTCTTGAACCATTTAAATCGTTGGTGAATTAATACATCATGAATTAAAAAATAAGCAATTCCATAACATAAAATTCCTAAACCAATAAAAAATAAAAAATTGAGTTCCGGATGAATCCCAAAATAAAACAAAGCGATACTCGGAATGGCAAAAATCACAAAAAACGCATCATTTTTTTCAAATACACCTTGATATTTGGGTTGATGGTGATCTTCGTGTAAATACCATAAAAAACCATGCATCACAAATTTATGGGTTAACCAAGTAACTCCTTCCATCGCTAAGAATGTTAGTATAGTAATTAAAATGTACAATAAGATAGACATTAGGCAATGATATTAAATTGATAACGAAGATACGATTTTCCCAAAATTACTAATTTCAAAGGATTTGAAACACTAATTCTTTTACTTAAAAACTCTTCAGGTTGGGTTTTATTAATTTTTTGCATGAGACTTTTATAGTAACGGTAAGCTGTATAAACGCCAAATTTTGCTTCTGTTGGTAATCTTAAAATACCTTTAAAGGCTTCTTCAAAATCGGAATTAATTTCTGCTACAATTTGCTCTTTATTTGCATTTGTTAAAGAAGAAAAATTGATTCCAGGAAAATAAACACGACCCAAATTCTCATAATCATGTTGTAAATCTCTTAAAAAATTTACTTTCTGAAAAGCGGAGCCCAACTTCATAGCACTGTCTTTTAGCTCATTATATTTATTTTCATCACCTTTTACAAATACTTTTAAGCACATCAAACCCACCACATCTGCAGAACCAAAAATATACTCCTCATATTCTGCAATCGAATTGTATTCTTTTTTAGTCAAATCCATTCGCATACTTTTCATAAACGGAGGAACGAGATCGTATAATCCATAACGGTGTACTACATGTTGGAAAGCATTTAAAACGGGGTTTAAACTTATGCGTCGTTCTAATGCTTTTTGGTACTCAACTTCAAATTCATCCAATAATAGCTCTTGTTCATACCCTTCAAAAGTATCAACTATTTCGTCTGCACAACGTACAAATCCATAAATAGCGTAGATATCATCTTGGATTTCTGGGGCTAACATTTTAATGGCCAAAGAGAAAGAAGTACTGTACTTCCTTGTGATTGTTTTACTGCATTCTAAGGATGCTTGGTCAAATAATGCTTTCATGATGAGAATTCTTTTATAATTTGTTCACTTACGATTTTTCCAGAGATCAATGACGGTGGCACTCCTGGGCCAGGAACGGTTAATTGGCCAGTAAAAAATAAATTTTGAACTTTTCTACTCTTTATTTTGGGTCTTAAAAATGCGGTTTGCGTTAAAATATTGGCTAACCCATAAGCATTCCCTTTATAAGAATTATAATCTTTTATAAAATCATTCACACAATAGGACTCAACAAATATAACATTTTGTTTTACTGACTGTTGCGTTATTTTCTCTAATCTATCAATAATAATATCAAAATACTGCTTTCGTATCACTTCAGTGTCTTCTAAACCTGGAGCAATTGGTATTAAAAATGTAGCTGCTTCTTTACCTTCGGGAGCAAAAAACGCATCCGTTTTAGAAGGAAAACTTGCATAAAACAAAGGTTCTTTAGGCCAAACTTTAGTATCATAAATTTCTTTTGCATGCGGTTCAAATGGCGTATCAAAAAATAAAGTATGATGCGAAACGTTTTCTAATTTTTTATCAAAACCTACATAAAATAAGAGAGAAGATGGTGCAAATATTTTTTTGTCCCAATAGGCTTCCGAATACATTCTGTTTTTTTTATCTAATAATTGCTCCGAGTGATGATAGTCTGCTCCACTAACCACTATATCAGCGTATTCATCACTACCATTCACATGTACTCCAATTGCTTTTCCATCTTTTACTAAAATTTTAGAAACGGTTGCATTGGTGTGTATATCTACCCCTAATTCCTCAGCTAAATTTTGCATGGCTTCAACCACAGCATACATTCCTTTTTTTGGATGCCAAGTACCTAGACCAAAATCTGCAAAATTCATAAAACTATAAAAAGAAGGCGTATCTGAAGGTTTTGCTCCTAAAAACAAAACTGGAAACTCTAAAATTTTAATTAATTTTTCGTTTTTAAAACGCTTTCTTACTTCTTTAGAAATCGTAGAAAAAAACTGCCCCACTCTTGTAATCGTTTCTGGAGTTACGAGTTCCAGAGGAGAATTTCCTGGTTTGTAAACCATTTTATCCACTGCAATTGCATAATTATCTTGTGCTTCTTTTATAAATGAACGTAACTTTTTTGCACTACCGGCTTCAATATTTTCAAATGTTTCAGCTATGGCATCCAAATGATCATCAATAGTCACTTTTTCATTTCCTTGAAAATAAACGTCATAAGCAGGAGCCAGTTTCTCTAGAACATAATAATCGGATACTTGTTTGCCGAAGTCAGCAAAAAATTTTTCAAAAACACCTGGCATCCAATACCAAGTTGGACCTATATCAAAATGGAAACCTTCACGAGAAAGCCTTCTTGCTCTTCCACCAACGGAGGCATTTTTTTCATAAAGTGTCACTTTATTTCCTGCTTTCGCTAAATAACAAGCCGCTGATAAAGAAGCAAATCCTGAACCAATGACTATAATTTTTTTGTCCATTATTGTTATTTGTTTTTAAATATAATAAATATTCATTCTTTTTTAAAGATTCAATAGCAAATTTTGAATTTCAGAATAACATGTAACCGAATCATACTTTTGAGTTATATGCTCAATTTGCTTTCCTAAAACATACAATTTATTTGGAGTTTCTTTTAAGATGGTTTGATGAAATTGATTCAAATAGTTATTTACTTCTTCAGCTAATGGTTGCACCGTAAAATAGGAAATAAAATGTACTTCGTCAAAGTATTGCTTCATATCTTCCAAATCTTCCATAGGCACGCTTTCTCCTAAATACAAGGTACTATATCCTTTTTTTAATAATAAATAATTAATGAATACAAGACCCAATTCATGAATTTCATTCATTGGAAGGTATAATACAAATACTTTTTTACGGCTATGTTTTATTTGTTGATGAGCTTCCTCTATAACAGTATACAATTTTTGTCGGATTAAAGCACTAATAAAATGCTCGTGTATCGGTTTTAAAGTTGCGGTCTGCCATAAAACACCTATTTCATCTAGGAGAGGAATAAAGACTTCATAAAAAATTTCCTCAAATGATTTGGTTTCTGCTAATTTCGCATAAGTCTCATGAAATAACTGCGTATCAAAATTAAACATGGCAAATTTAAAGGAAGAAATAGCTAATGAAGAACTGTTCTTATCAGAATAGATTTGCTTCACCAAACTATTCATATCTTCTGTAGATAAGGAAGATATTTTCGAAATCTTGTAACCAAAATTATTTAAAAAAGTAATATTAAGTAATTTAAGTAAATCTTCCGAATTATACGATCGTATATTATTTTCATTTCTGTCTGGCGAAAATATAGAATAACGCTTTTCCCAAATTCTGATGGTGTGCGCTTTTATCCCTGAAAGGTTTTCAAGATCTTTTACACTAAAAGAAGTTTTAATATTGTTCATCGTTTTTCAAATTTCGTTAAACAAATATAAAACTATTTTTTGATTTATGGTTTAGTACTTTCAATAAATTTTACAAAATCGCCATTAAAGACATTCAAATCTATCATTCCTTTGATACCTTCAACTTTCGCTTTTTCAGTAAATTGCCACATAAACCATTCTTTTTCGGGCTTTTTTTTCCAAATATTGTAATTGGCAATCCAAAAAGGGTAATCAGAAAATTCCTTTTTCAAAAAATCATTGTAATAACTTTCTCCAGTATAAATAATAGGCTTCATTTTGTAATGGGCTTCTATTTTGTTTAGCCAACGATGTAAACCTAATTTCAAACTATCTAAAGATTGCGTTTTAGGCAATTTTTCAATATCTAGAACAGGTGGAAAGTCTCCTGAAGACAATTGAACGGTTTGTATAAAGTTATTTGCTTGTAATATTGAGTTTTCATTAGGCCGATAATAATGATAAGCACCTCTTACAAAATTATTCTTTTTTGCTTCCTTCCAATTGTATGAAAATTTACTATCAACCTTATCCTTTCCAGCAGTAGCGCGAATAAATGCAAATGACAAACTAAAAGTATCTTCTACTTTTTGTGCTCTTTCCCAATCTATATTTCCTTGGTATTCCGAAACATCCATGCCAAAAATAAAATCTTGGTGCTCACTCAACACTTCATAAATACGAATATCGGCAATTGCACGTTCTTCTTTTGTGAGGCCGTCTAAACTATTCGTTTTAAAACCCAAATAATACAAAACCCCGTCTTTAAACTGATAGATTCCAAGACTAATGATAATTATCGCACAGAAAAACAAGACATAACCTATACTTTTAGCCAAAGAAAAATTGCTTTTTTTAACCGTTTTTTTTCGAGTAGCTGGACGCTTATTTGAAGAAAGTATCTGAGGCTTATTTTTTTTCAAATCGATTGACTATTATAGAGATACTAATGTAACCTAAAATAATTAATGGAATAGCAACAAAATTGAACAACAACAACAAGGCTATTGCAAAAATTATAAATAAAATTTGAAGTTTAGCTTCGTCCCAACTGAACTTTTTAAATTTTAATGCAAACAGTGGAATTTCTGCATTTAATAAATAACAACTTAAAAGTGTAATTCCAAGTAAAACATAAGGGTTATATAATGCATCAGTCAACCATTGATACGAATCTACATATTGAATCATTGGAATACTCATGATCAATAAAGCATTTGCAGGTGTTGGCAATCCAATAAAAGAATTGGTCTGACGAGTATCTATATTAAAGTTAGCCAATCGATAACAAGAAGCTAATGGAATTAAAAGTCCTAAATAAGGTACCACCCCCATATAATAGGTCGCTTCTGTAAGCATATATTCGGGTTGGTTTTGTTGAATGGTATCAAACAATTTGAACATCATTAATCCAGGTACTACTCCACTAGTAACCATATCGGCTAAAGAGTCTAATTGCAAACCTAATGCACTTTGCGCTTCTAATTTTCTAGCTAAAAATCCATCCCAAAAATCAAAAAATATACCTAAACAAACCAGTAAAAAAGCATGATCATAATATCCATTAAAAATACAGATAATGGCAATTAAACCACTCAACAAGTTTAAAAGTGTAAAAGTATTAGGTATTGACTTTGTAATATTCATAATAACGTGCTTAAAAAATGCTCTTAGTTGGTTTGTTTAACCCTGATGGTAGTAAAATCTTTTTTTATTTTAAAAGTAACCTATTTACAATCAACTAATTACTTTTTCAATAAAAAAGATTGAAACGAACAGCAGGAAAACGATTTAAAAAGAGCCTATTGTTTGGTTTTTACTAATTTTAGAACAAATGTAATACAATAAGTTAATACATTTAGAGTTTACTAATTAAGATTTTTATTTCATCTTTGTAAAAAATTAATTTGCTTTGAAAAATACGTTTGTTGTTGTTTTGTTTTTTTACACCTTAACCTCAAGTAGTCAGACTTTTAGGAAATATTCCAATGAATTTTTAAGTATTGGAGTAGATGCTGCAGCATTAGGAATGAGTAATGCGGTTACAGCTCATACTGGAGATGTTAATTCGGGTTATTGGAATCCTGCTGGTTTACTGCAATTAGAAGACAAACAAATTGGTTTAATGCATGCCAATTATTTTGCTAATATAGCACAATATGATTATGCTGGGTTTGCTATGCCTATTGATGACCGAAGTGCTTTAGGTATATCTATAATCCGTTTTGGTGTAGATGATATTCTTAATACTACACAGTTAATAGATAGTCAAGGAAACATTGATTACAATAGAATTTCACTTTTTTCGACAGCTGATTATGCTTTAACTGTTTCCTATGCTCGAAGCTTGCCTGTTCAAGGAATTAACTATGGAGTAAATGCAAAAGTAATTCGCAGGGTAATTGGAGATTTTGCTAACTCTTGGGGATTTGGTTTTGATTTAGGAATTCAATATCAAACTGAAAATGAATGGATGCTTGGCTTAATGTTGCGTGACATTACTACAACTTATAATACTTGGGCCATTGATACAGAAGAATACGAAAAAATTAAAAATGCAATTCCAGGCGAAAATCAAGAACTTCCTGAAACCAGTGAAGCTACTTTACCTAAAGCACAATTTGGAGTTGCTAAAAAATATATATTTCGATACGATTATAGCCTAACAGCAGCTGCTAACTTAAACATGCAATTTACTCAAACGAATGATATTATTTCAACCAATTTAGTGAGTATTGATCCTGCACTAGGATTTGAATTTGGTTATGTTGATTTGGTTTTTTTAAGAGCAGGTGTGGGTAATTTTCAACAAATCACTCAAATAGACAATACACAAAAATTAAGTTTCCAACCCAATATTGGTTTAGGGTTTAAATATAAAGGTATACAAATAGATTATGCATTAACCGATTTAGGTGACCAAAGTGCCGCTTTGTATTCCAATATTTTTTCTCTAAAAGTTGATTTTAGTATCTTTAGATAGGAACATAACCTAAATAATGTTTTTGAAATAAAACGATATGATAAAAAAAATACTGTTCTCCTTTTTACTACTCCTTACTTTTACTTGTTATAGTCAAAATATAAGTTTATCTGACCAAGCAGAAGTGAGCATCTTAACATGTGGAACTGGAAATGAATCTTATTCTTTGTATGGACATACGGCAGTTCGTATTAAAGACATACCGAATCAACTTGATATCGTTTACAATTATGGAACTTTTGATTTTGAAACTCCAAATTTTATTTTAAAATTTGTAAAAGGAGATTTACAATATTTTATGTCGGTAAGCAATTATCCTAATTTTGAATACGGATACCGATATGAAAACCGTTCCATTTATGAACAAAAACTTCAACTCACTTTAGCAAAAAAACAACAGCTCTTTGAATCCTTAAATTCAGATTTACAAAGTGAAAATCGTTTCTACACTTACAAGTTCATTGATAGGAATTGTACTAACATGGTTGTAGACAAATTAAATACCATTTTGAGCGATACTATTATTCAGACCCAAAAGCCTGTTGAAATAACCTATCGCGAAATTTTATTCCCTTATTCAAAAAATCATTTTTGGGAACAATTGGGAATTAATATTATTTTCGGAACCAAAGTGGATCAGAAAGCGGAACGATTGTTCTTGCCCTTTGAATTTCTTGAGTCTTTAAAAAACACAACTTTAGACAATAAACCTTTAGTTTCAGAAACAACAACATTATTTGAAGCAAAACCAGTTAATTATACCCGTTCTTTTTTCAACAGTATTTACCTTGTCATCATTTTACTTTTAATCCTTGTTTTGTTGTATAACAAAAGTATCAACCTTATCTATTTTGGCTTTGTAGGTTTAATTGGTGTTTTTTTATGTGGTGTTGGTTTCTATTCGTTACACAAAGAAGTGATGTGGAATTACAATGCTTTATTATTTAACCCTCTCTATTTCGTTTTCCTTTATTACTATTACAAAAACAATAACAAAAAAATGCTTTTTTGGGGAAAAATTATAGCCGGATTATTACTGGTTTATTTACTATATATACTTAACAAAGTACATTTATATCTAATGACTCCATTTATAGTGGCTCATTTTATTTTCTTAAGTAGAATAATTGTAACACAAAAGAAAGGGTAAATATACTTACGTAAAAGTGTATCCAAAAATAAACTATTGTCCTCTTGCAAAAAGGATGGTACTCAATGTTTTCATTACAATATTAATATCCAAAAACAAACTTCTATGTTTAATATAATATAAATCGTAACGCAACTTCATTAAACTATCTTCCAAAGAAACTCCATAGGGATAATTTACTTGTGCCCAACCTGTTAATCCAGGTTTAATGACATGTCTCGTTTGATACAACGGTATATTCTTTGCAATTTCATCCACAAATATTGGACGTTCAGGTCTTGGTCCAATAAGAGCCATTTCTCCTTTTAATACATTTATAAATTGAGGCACTTCATCAATTCTTGTTTTACGTAAAAATCGACCAAATGGTGTTACCCTTATATCATTTACTTTGGCAAACACAGCTCCTTCTTGTTCTGCATTTACAATCATCGTTCTTAACTTATAAATTTCAAAAGGAATCCCATTTTTACCAATACGTTCTTGTTTATAAAGAAGTGGCCCTTTATTCCACAATACATTAAATAATGCAATAAATGGCAAAATACACAATAAGCTCAAAAGGCCTACAATGGATAAGAGTATATCTAAAAAACGAATATAAAAAGCATATAAGGCATTTTGATTACTTCTACTAAATGGGAAAAATTTATATAATTCTTTGTCTTCAAAATGAATCGGCAAACGATTGGTGCTGTATTCATACACTTCAGCATATTGTCGTATTACAATCCCTTTTTCGAGTAACTTTAGTAATTGAGAATATAATGCAACAGAAATTACTTTATTGTTATCATTGGTAACTACAATTTCAGAAATATAATGATTTGAAAAAAAAGACTCCAATTCGGAAAGAGATAAACTTTGCAATGTTGTCTTAACAATTTTATCATCCGTGGGAATAAAACCAATTACTTTATAATGCGGATTCACTCTTGTAAGTTCATCCACTAATTTCTCCACTTTTTTACTACTACCCACAAACAATACTGTCTTTACAAAACGGTTTGCTGCTAAAAAATAAATATAAAAGTTTCTCCAAAGTAACAAAGCGGATAAAATTGCAACAAAGAAAAAAACAATTTGAAGTCGGTTGGACGGAAGTATTGGTGTATAAAAAGGAGTTAATAAATATAACAGAGTTGTAACAGCCGTTGTCAAAATTGTACTTCTTAAAACGAGAAATTTATTATTCGCGATTTGAAGGTTATACATTTCAAATATAGTTCCTATACTCGTTATATATAAAGCCAATACTATGGTCCAATAATAACTGGTGGCTGTGATTTGAAAATAAGTAAAATTAAAATATTTCCCAATTAGGAATAAAACCAGTAAAACGAAAAAAATATCAAAAACACGAAGTAAAATCTTCCGTTCCGATATTTCAAAGTGTATTTTTCTAGAGTTTGACATAATTTGGGGAATTATTTCCTTGCAAATTAAGGAATAAATTAGCAACAAATTATCGAAATAGTAACTTTTCTATCGTAAAATTAAATTCCATTGCTCTTTTACTCTATTCCAATCCATAGTTTCCACAAGTTTCCTTCCAGCATTAGTTCTAGAACATGCAGCATCTGAATGAATTACAATGTTTTCTATTGCCTGACACATAGCAAATACATCACTATCATTAACTAATAAAGCATTTTCATGATCGGTTAGTAAAAAAGGCAAACCACCTACATTGGTTGATACGATTGCTAATCCAAGAGCCATTGCTTCCAAAACGCTTACTGGTGTGTTATCAAAATGAGTAGTATTGATAAAAATATCATGTTCAGATGCTAATTGCCACCAAGTTTCTTTAGAAAGTTGTCCTGTAAAATAAACTGAGACTCCTAAATCATTTGCTTTTTGTTGTACTTCTTGTAAACTACCGTCTTTATCAGGTCCAACCATGGTAAGTGTTGCATTAGGATATTTCTTTTGAAGTTCAAATAAAACTTCGACTGCCATGACAGGATTATAAATAGTTGCAAAAGCTCTTACCCAAAGTAATTTAGGTTGAAAAAGATTTCTCTTTTTAAATTCATAATTTTCAATGGAAATTGTATTGGGTATATGTATCGTATTGATAAATCCTTTAGCTTCAAAAATGGTTTTTAGATAATTAGATGGAGCAACATTTCTCCAAGCATTTTCAAACAGTAATCGACATAAAAAAGGATTTCTTTGTAAGCGATTAGGTAAATTACCACCATGTAGTATAGGAATATATTTTAATTTCAGAATTCGCGCCAACTGGCTTGTAATCCATGCATACCAAAAAGCTTTCGTACTATAGGTATCGATAAGCACATAATCCGTTCGGTTTGAATTACGCAATAATGTAAAAACCATATCGAAAACTCTAAAGAAAAAATTCTTTTTTGAAGAAACTGAAACAACTTCATATCCTTCTTCTTTAAGTGATTCTCCTAAAGTTTCTACAGTTGTTTTGTTCAAACCGTGTTGAGACAGTTTATTCCCTATGTACAGTAGGTTCTTCATCTTCATTACTTAATTTTATGCGTATAAGAGATAATCCATAAACAAAAGCTGGAGCCGCTAATCGCATGGCTGCATGATTAATGGTTAGCAACCAAAATATAAAAAAGGATAAAGCAAAAATGTTTTGTCTATTCATAAAGAAAAAAAGTAAAGGTGTTATAAATAAAATTAACAAACCTATAATTCCTAACACGCCATGCTCTGCGAGCATTCTTGATATTTCATTATGAGAAGCGGCTTCAATTCCAGTTAACATCTCTCTATACTCTTTGTTTTTACCGACACCTACACCTGTTATTGGGTTCTCATAAAACATTAACAACTCCGATTCTATTAATGTCTCTCTACCTGTTAATTTACTTCTCTTTTCTTTTCCACTTGCATCCTGATTAGCGTATCTCTTATCAATTAAACCTCCAGTTGCTACTGAACTATAAGTCCATATGCCTAAAGCTAAAAAGGAACCTACTAATACCATCACTACAACCCTCATTTTTGCTTTAGAATTGACCAAAGTAAAAGTAATTAAAACTAAAAGTAATATCATTCCAACACCCACATAAACACCTCCTCTAGAAAAAGTTATGATGCCTCTAAAAGAAACAACAACTAAAAGGAAAAGAGTAATAATTTTATCTGTTTTCGTTTTTGAAAAAATATAAAAAATAGTAAAATATATAAAAATGCCAAACCCTAAAATTGTCGACATTTGATTAGGACCAAACCCTCCAGAAGTACTATGATTCGATTCGGTACCTGTAATTACAGAACGTATATCTGGAGCATAGAAAATTAAATAAACCACAATAGATAATATAGGTAATCCAAACGCTATAAATATTTTTTTTATTTCCGAAAAAGTAACCACTCTACCCATACAATACAAAGCGGAGAAACCAAGACATACAGGACCAGAAATATTAAACGCTATTGCTTTTCTAATATTAGTATCAAAGCTTAACGTATGAATTCCATAAAAAACACCTGGTATTAATAAAACTATGAAAATTAGATAAATCATACTCGCTTTATAGGTCTTTTTATACAAAATACCCAAAAACATTAATAAAATAATATTGTATTTGCCATATTCGTTAATGTACATTCCGTTAGTCATTCTCAAAAAAACTTCCACACCAACAATGTAAGCACTTACAATAAGAACCTCATTGTTCTTATTTTTGTTTTTAATAACGATACCATAACCTAACAAAAGAATTATCAAGCTAAAAATTTTTGCTAAAAAAGGAATAGCAAAAATTATTGCACCTAAAACAGCATGAAATCCTAATAATAAGAGATAATAATTTTTACTTTTCTTAAACACTTTAACTTTTCTTATTTATTTTAAATATTTTGCAAACTCTATCGAACATTTCCGCCTTCCAATTTGATTAACATGAATATTATCATAAAACATTTCCTCGCCAATAAGGAAATTGGATTGATCAATTATACTATCATCATGAATTTTTAATTCTGTTTTGAATATTGGAGAAATGTAAGTTCTTAATTTAATATTATTTTGAGAACAAAACTCTTTAATTTTAAAATAAAATGGATTATTAATAACAACATCTATTTTATCCATTTCTAATTTATAAGGCTTACCATTATTTGGATAAGAGAAATTACCTTTTTGATCAAAACGATTTCTTTTTTTAGGGTCAAAAAAACTTAAAATTGATGGATAGAAAATTTCAGTATTGTAATAACTCACTCCTATAATTGGAAAATATCTGGAAAAAGACAAGGGTTTAAATGTTTTTGTTTCCAACTCATTGTAATAATCAAACACATAATCTTCCTGAACGTAAGGAAGAAAACGATAATCATTATTATTTAATTTTGGATTCTTATTTTTTAAATCCCAAGGCGTAACTGCTAAAACCAAACATTTCGTACTCTTATTTGAAGCTTTAAAATGCTGTAGCATTAAAAAATGAGAATTTAAAGAGGTGTCATCCATACTGATATTCAAGCCTTTTTTATTTGTAATGGAATCAATCAATTTCGTATCTAAAGTTGTGAGTCCTGTACTCGATCCTAATACAACATAATCAAAATTTGTATCAATTACAGTATTTTTAACGAATTCAGGTTTATAAAAATTCGATTTACCTAAAATTTGCAAACTCAGAAATGCGATACCATTGAAAAGCAATAAACTCATCAATACATAAAATGCTATTTTTTTTATAAACTGTTTCATATCAAAATTGAAAATATATAAAAGACAATTGATTGCGATAAACCCCCATAAATAAAAGCATTGCCACTAGTAAAAAAAGCATTCCTTTAGACAAAACGATTTCTCCATTATATTTTTTCAAAAAACACCATTCTAATAACAGCAATGTAAAAGATGAAACAAATACTATTGCTGACAATAAGATATATTTAGCGTTTTTAATGTAAAACTGAATGCTAATGGAATCGAATTGAAGCATTCTATGTAAATAATCAAATGCAATTGAAACTGAATCAGCCCTAAAAAATATCCATGCTAAAGATACTAGTAAAAACGTAAGAATGATTTTTGGAAAATCTTTATAACTATAACCTACATTGGATAAATTCCTTCTATTTTTATTGACCAATAACAATGGAATAAATAAAAAAGCGTGCAAGCCTCCCCACATAATAAAAGTCCAATTAGCACCATGCCAAAATCCGCTAACCAGAAAAATGACAAACACATTTCTAATCTGATACCATTTAGATCCTTTACTACCGCCTAAAGGAATATATAAATAATCTCTAAACCATGAGGACAAAGAAATATGCCATCTTCTCCAAAAGTCGGCAATATCTTTGGCAAAATAGGGAAAATTAAAATTTTTCAATAATTCAATTCCAAATAATTTAGAAGTTCCAATTGCTATATCAGAATAGCCACTAAAATCACCATAAATTTGGAAAGCAAATAAAAAACTTCCAATCCATAATTCAACAGCTGTAAAATTAGTATGATTTTCAAACAATTGATTTACAAAAAATGCACAATTATCAGCAACTACCACTTTTTTAAACAATCCAAATAGGATTAATTTAATTCCTTGAATTCCTTGTTCATACTGAAAAAAACGTTTTATTTTCACTTGTGGTAATAAATGCGTTGCTCTTTCAATAGGTCCAGCTACCAATAAAGGAAAATAGCTCACAAAAAGAGAATAATCAATAAAGTTTTTTTCTGGTTGTATCCTTTTGTAGTAAATATCAATTACATAAGACAACCCGTGAAACGTATAAAAAGAGATTCCTACTGGCAAAACTAATTGTAATAAATAAGGATGCACTTCTAAACCAAAACCCTGAACGAATTCTGTAAAAGAAGAAACAAAAAAATCATAGTATTTAAATACACCTAAAAAACCTAAATTTATACTTATAGTTAACCACAACCAAAATCTTCTTTTGGTTTTCGATTCATATTTACCCATCATTATACCACTAGTATAATCCAAAATAGTAGAAAAAATTAATAAAAATAAGAAGCGCCAATCCCAACATGAATAAAAATAATAACTAGCTAAAATTAATATTGTGTTTTGAGTTTTTTTGGATTGGTTAAACACAAACCAATACAGCAAAAAAACAATTGGAAGAAAAATGGCAAATGTTACTGAATTAAAAAACATAATGCTTATTTTATTGAAGATTGAAGAATAGCAGTAATCGTCTTTACTACTTTTTTATCACTATACTCATTCAATACTAATTCCCTATTCTTTTCTAGATTATTTCTTTTATTTTCAATAATCGAAAGTTTCATAGCTTCTATACTCATTATTTTTTCTATATTCCCATTTTTAACCCATTCCTCAAGACTTTCGTGATATAATGCTAAAACACTTGTTCCAGCTGCAAAAGCTTCTAAAAAAACATTAGGAGTTCCTTCTAAGATTGAAGTTGAAATTAAATAATCCGCTTCATATAAATAAGGTCTTACATCATCAACATTTTCTAAAAACTGAATAGGCAAATCATTCGATTGTTTCTTTAAATCTTCCATTAAATAACCTTCACCAAGAATTTTAGCGTCAACATTAAACCTTGCAGCAACCAATAATGAAACAAGACGTATAAATAAATGGGGTTGTTTAACTTCTTTTAAACTTCCAATAAATACTAAATTGACAGTATTATTACTCAATTTAGGCTTATATTCAAAATGAGATGCATCTATTATATTTGGCACCAATTTTAATTCTTTTACATAAAATATTTTTTTACAATTCTGTATCGCGTTTTTCGAATTTGCAATAATGATTTTAGGAAAAAAATAATGCAACCAAGAAAAGAATCCATTGGCTTCTTTTTCAGCTTTACCATTACTTCTTATGGAGCCTATACTAAAAACTCCTAAAAACATTCCTATTAAGCCTACATACAAACCCGTGTAAAAATGAAAACCATAAATAATATCTGGCTTGAAACTCTTGGCAACTTTAAATATCCTATATAATTTAGAGAACTTATTGGATGTATTTTTTATACTTTCAACAGTAATTCCAAGTGTTCTAATTTCATTCTCGTAAAACTCTCCCGATGTTAAACAAATTACTTTAATTTCATAATTTTTGTTCAACAATCTACACAAATAATACAATTGTTTTTCCGCTCCTCCTCTGCCTAAAGTTCCTGCTAAAAATAATATTCTCATGAGTTAAATACGATTTAATTTAACATTCCATGCTTTTTCCAAATGCAAACCTATTTCATTAGCCCAAGCTTCTAAAGTAAATTGCTTTGAATAGGCAATTGCATTTTTACTCATTTCAGAAAGTTTATTTGTATCAGAAAGTAATAAATTGATACTTTTAATAACATTCTCAGCATTTCTCTCTTCTAGTAATGCTCCCGATTTTGAATCTATAATCATTTGGCCTAAAACAGATACTGGTGTGGTTATTACAAGTAATCCTTGACTCATTGCTTCTAAAACTACTTTTGGAAATCCTTCTGAAGCAGTTGGGTAAATAAAGAAATTATTTTTTTGCAAGACTTTTAAAACTTCCTCGTGATTTAATTTACCATAAAAACGAACTTGTTCCTCAACTTGCATTTCAATCGCATAACGCTTAAGTTCCTCTAAATAACTACCATCACCGACTACATCAAACGTAAAATTTATTCCTTTTTCTTTCATTTTATATAGGGCTTCAATGACAATTTCAGTACCTTTACCTCTTTCTTGTCGACAGACTATACAACAACGAAATGGATTATCCCAATTTCTTTTGGTGTCAAAACTTTCAATTTCTTGCAAAGTAAGACTACTTGAAAAAATCCATTGTATATGCTTGTTTTTTAGGGAAGGCGATTCTTTTGATCCTCCTGTTGTTAAAAAAACCTTTTTTCCTCCAGCAAATTTCTCCATGTACCAATGCCAAAATTGTTCTGCTTTTGTGCGCTGTACAAACCAGTTTCCACAATGTCTAATGTACAAAGGTTTCTGGAACAAATGGGCGAGCATAAAACCAATTGTCCCTATATTGCTTGGAATTGGTGCGTGAATAGCATCACATTTCATAATCTCATAAATGAATTTTGGCAAATAAAACAAAAGCCAAAAAGGCATAAATAACTTGTTGAACATTCCTCTTTTGATCCAAACATTAACGGGTAAAATGGTAATGGTATTATTCGTAAAAAACACTTCTCCCTTTGGCATTCTATCAATTTGAGGAACTATAATTCTTGTTTCATCAAACAATTTAGACAAATAATCCATATGCATGGCAAAGCCTCCATCTGTAGCCCATTTTGTAGGTGATGCATCACTTTCCCAACATTCTTTATGTGAAAAAACTAATAATCTCATTTAATCAACCATTTGTATTAAATCGGATGCAAACTTTAAATAGGTCTTTTCAAAAGTAAACTCCTCTTCAATTATATTTTTTGCATTTTTTGCAATTTGGGTACGTAAATCTACCTGTTGCAAGGCTATCTGAATATCTTTCTCCCAAACGCTACGCGAAATAAGTACATTTTCTTTATCTATAAAACCCATTCCCCAAACCGCATCTTCAGTAGTTAAAATAGGGATTTCATAATGCATTAACTCTATTAATCTACTTCTGAAACCATACTTCCCTTCAAAAGGAATTACTGCTAAATCTACACCTTTAAAAGCCTCTTCTAAATTTTCAACAAACCCTAACATAGTAATTCCCTTTTTTTCAGCAATATAACCTTTTAAAAAAGAAGGTGCATTAGAACCCACTATTATTAAATGAATTTCAATTTCTTTTATCTTTTCAATAGCTTGAATTACCTGCAAAGCAGCTTGTGAATTTCGAATACTACTCAATCCGCCATAATAAACAACAGTATACTGGTTTGGTATTTCTTTTTTCACACGCGTAGTTATAATAGGCTTGAGTTTAATTCCCATTGGAAAATAATAAATTTTTTGGTTAGGGAATTTTCTTTTAAGAATCTTTTCTTCTTCTTTATTAATCGCAATTACTACATTAAAATTCTCTTTTAAGGCTATTTCAAATTCTAAATGAGTATATCTTTTAATTAAAAAAGATTGGTATATTTTGGGGAACCACTTTTTTTTACGAATAAATTCTGTAAAGGAATTCAATAAGATGTTATGTGTATCACAAATGACAAATATCCCTCTATTTTTGAGTCTTTTCGCTAATTTATATAAATGCCAATATTCAAAAAGTACCACATCAAATTTAGTTGCCAATTCATTTTCAATCCCATCAAATAAAAACGGAATGGAAAAATTAGATTCTTTACCATAACCTAAATAAGGTAAAAATTTAAATAAAAAAGCGACAAGCCAATTTGGCTTTTTATTTTTCACATAAACAATTGAAATTCTTTTATTTACAGAGCGTAAAACTTCTATTTTATCTGAATAACTTTTATTTTCATGTAATGTAAAAATGGTTAGCTCTTCCCATTCATAAGCTAACGCCAATAAGGTATTATAGACACGCTCTACTTGTCCGCTTCCTTTTGAAAACGGATTAACATGACTAACAATAGCTATTCGCTTACTTTTCATTATGAATAGTAACAATTACACTTACAAAATTTTCCTTTACACTTTGACTTAAATTATTTTCAAAAAAATCAGCTATGAGTTTTTGTCTTTCTATACCATATTCTTCAGGGTTTTCAATAGCATTTTTCAATAATTTTTTCAAATGTGCTTCATTAATTGCTACTTGAACGGCTCCACTTTCAACGATAGGTTTATAATGATCAAAACTATAAAAGCGCGTGTAATTATAAGGATAAATATTTTTATCAGGTGGATTATATCCTACATTGATTGCAGGCTTATTTAACATGCATAATTCTAAAGAAACTGTTGATGCCACATTAATTCCTGCAATAGCATTTTTCATTAAACTTACAAAAAATTCTTGATCACTTATTAAAGGAGTTTGAAAATTAGGTTCCCAATCTACTTCAGGAATAAGAATATCTTTTCTTCTTGTTTTTAATTCACTAAATACGGAAGCTGTATCTTTTGCGTAGGTTCTAACTACAAGTTTTATTTCTGGTTGTATGGAATAAATAATATCGGCAATTCGCTCTACTACATAAGGCTCATAAGGCATATGATGACTCATTCCAGAAGAATATAAAAAATATTTATCCTCTAAATTAAGCCCGAGTTTTTCATACAATTCATTTTTAGACAAACATTTATCCTTATCAAAATGATTGATAAATTGAGGAGTCCCAGTTACAATTACCTGACTTTTTTTAACATGAGGATAAATTGTATGAAAATCATTTTTAATTTTTGAATTCCATGCAAAATAAAAATCATATCTCGGCACAACGCGTCCTTGCGAAGTAAGATTATCCCATGAATATAAAAAGGTGGCGGTCTTTATATTTAAATTATTAGCGGCATAAACTAACGGCAATGCAATTCGCGCATGCGAGTGAGAAGTATTAAAAACCAAATCAAATTTATTTTCTAATAAAAATTTCTGATATTCCAATACTTGCTTTTCTTTACTCGCAAGCCATGCATCAATTTTTTCAGCCCATTGTAGGGTTTTACGATGTGCTAATAAAACCGCAATGCTTTTCTTGATTCTTCTAATAATTTTTTTCTTAATAGAATTCGCTTCCACATCTCTCATTTCCCATCGCACTTTAGCAGCTTCTGACCACATATAACGATTGTGAGCCAAATCAAAAATTTCAAAGAAAATTTTATATCTATAAGAAAATTTTTCTGTTTTTAACTCGTATAGTTGATTTGAATTTTCAGCCAATAATTTCCAAATAGTCTCATTGGGCTTAACAGCATAAAGTGTTACATGAAAGTATTTCATTATATCTTTAACAATACCAGTGTAGATAAAGTTTCGTATGGTTTCTCCTCGAGGTAATATGATTAAAATTTGGGGTTTCATTGTTTATACAAAATCATTAAGCTTATTGTAAAATTCATGAACTTCATTTGGTTCAATATTTACTTCGTTACTATTATTTTTTTTCTTTCTAAAAAGTCTTTTAATATAAACCTTTGGCCTTAATGAGGTTTTTCTATCGAGCCTTAAGAAATCTTTGACTCTATTCATGAATCTAGTGTCTACTTCTTTTCGATATTTGAGTAAATTATTTTCAAGGTTTGTTTGATCCGTTTCATTCCATTTTTCGAGTATCATTACAATTTCATCAGCAACCCTTTTATATGCGAGGCCATCTAATTTGCCAAATATACCTTCTAAAAAAATGGTCACATTATCTACATTCCAATTTTGATATTCTTTACTTTTTATAAATGCATCTAACTCTTCTAAATTATTGATTAAGTAGGAATAATCAAGATGTTCTTTATAAGTTTTGCTATTGTAATCGGCATCATCTAATTGAACAACTGGTTTCCCTAACAACCAAGATTCTAAAGCTGTAGTACAATTTCTCTGAATTACTAAATTACTATATTGCAAAAAAGGTCTCACATTCTCATTACTAATTAATTTAATATTGTTAACTCCTTCGAAAACTGTTTCATAATTTGAAATATATGCTTCAGAAGGATGTGATTTGTAAAAGAAAACTATTTCTGGATTGGATACTGCTAGTTTTTTAATGATAGTTGTATGATTTCTAAACTGCTTTTGATTATCATCATAAAAATTACGAATAATTTCATCTGAAAAATTAGCTTTCTTTTTATATCTTGAATAAAATTTTTCAAAACTATATCCTTGATAAGGAGTAGTAGACATATAGGTTATAATCTCCTTATAATCTTGTAAATCATATTTTTTTATAAAATCCAATTTACTAAATCCAAATGAAGACAAACTGGTATTGGTTAAAAAATCGAACCTTGGACTTCCAGTGACAATCATTTTTTGAGAAAACTCATCTGAATAATCTAAATCCTTTACACGCTTTACCATTTGGTTGTTCCAGACTAAGTACTTTGTTACGTTTAATTTATCGGCATTTGGATGACCAAAGATTTTGTCGAAACTAGAAATGTCTTTGTAATACCCTTCTGTAAAGAGTAATACAACTTTAACACCAACCGAGTTTGCCCAAAAAGCAAGTTCTTTTTTATGATCCCATACCAAATGATCCATAACTAATACGGCCGGCTTTAGTTTTTCAATCTCTTGTTTCACAGAATAGCCATGAATAAATTGAGATTCTACCGCATAATTTTTATACAAATAATAGCCTACTAGAGCATTCCCTTCAAAATCTCTTGCTTTATATGTTGTTATAAAAAGTACTTTTTTTTCAGATAAATTCATTCTAAATCCTTTTTTAAAAATCGCTCACCTTTTTCAAAGTCCCTATCTGCTTTTGTCCCTAGAATTTCATTATAATGTTTTGGATGCAACCCAAATCCTGGCCGCACTGATTTAAGATTTTCCACAGTAAAAACAGCTCCTTTTTTTACGTCTTGAGCGATGTATAACGACCTACAAAATTCTCTTCCTTTTATTTGTTTTTCAGTTAATGCATAATCTACTACACCAATAGCCTTTTCTGCTTCTCTTACCGCTTTTACCATCGAGGAAAATTCAGTTTCATCCATAGAAAAAGAAGCATCTGGTCCACCTATTGCTCTATCTAAAATAAAATGTTTTTCAATAATTTTTGCACCAAAAACAGTCGCAACTATCGGAACAGTATTTCCCATCGTATGATCGGACAAACCCGCAATAACATTATATTTTTCTGCTAAATCTTTTACCATACACATATTCGCTTCTTCAATAGGCGCTGGATAACTGGACGTACATTTAAGTAATGCGATATTTTTATTTCCTACTTTATAACAAGCTTCTAATGCCATTTGAATATCTTCTTCAGTAGCAACACCAGTTGAAATAATGACGGGTTTCATTTTAGAAGCTACGTATTCAATTAAAGGAATATCTGTAATTTCAAATGATGCAATTTTATATGCTGGAGTACCTAGTGTTTCTAAAAAATCAACTGCTGACTTATCAAATGGAGATGAAAAACAGACTAAACCTTCTTCTTTCGCTACTTTAAATAATTCAGCATGCCATTCCCAGGGTGTATAAGCCTCTTTATATAAATCATATAATTTTCTTCCATCCCAAATGGTACCTTTTATTAAAAAATCTTCTTTTTCGGAATCCAAAGTAATGGTATCTGCGGTATATGTTTGTAATTTAATACAATTTGCACCTGCCCTCTTAGCAGCTTTGATTGTCTGAATAGCTGTTTCTAAACTTCCATTATGATTTGCGGATAATTCAGCTATAATAAAAACGGGCCCGTTATCATTAATATGAAAAGTATCTATTTTCATTATCTTTTAGTTCTTTTATTTCTACTTCCGTAAAATATTTTGGATTATAACATCCTACCAGAATTCTATCTTCATTCTTTCCATCGACCATGTAGAATCCTTTTAACCTACCTTCAATTATCCACCCTGCTCTATGATATGCTTTTATTGAGGCTACATTAGATACATACATCCCACCATATAACTTTCTAATGTCAAATTCATGAAAGGCCAATTCATTACCTAATTTAATTGCTTCGACTGCTAGACCTTTTCCCAAAAAATTTCTATTTCCTATCAAAGCTACTAAATCTGAAGTTTTATGAACAAAATTAATAGGACCTAACTTTAAAGTTCCAATTAGTTCATTATTTTCATGTACGAATATTCCAAAAGTAAACAAGTTTCCTTTTTGCTTTCCTTCTTCAATGGATTGCAAAAGCCTTTCTTTAGTAATTTTATTTTTAGAATTAGAATAAAATCGCATTAACTCTTCATCATCAAACCAAGCCATTACAGTATCATTAATGTTATGAATTTCAATCTCCTTTAGGTACAATCTTTCACTTTTATATTGATTTTTCATGATTATTTTTTTTTACATTTAATTTAGCGTGAATAACAACATCAATATATTGATTTTCAATAAAGATATGTTCTTTTAAAACAGCTTCTTTCTTATATCCATTATGCTCAAATATTTCATATAGATGAGGCCTTACATCAAAAGCATAGGTTGCAATTTTATGCAGATTTAATTCTTGAAAAGCAACATTTTCTATTAGTTTTAGAAAAGAGGACCAATTTTCTTTGAGAAAGTTCTTTTCTAATTCCGTTTTCATCACAAATGAAATCTCAGCATTTTTATCTTTCCAATTGATATGAACTAATCCGCCATATCCAATAAAACTATTATCTTTAAAAAAAGAAAATAAAATTTGAGATGGAAAATCGACTTCAAACAAGTTATTAACTACCGTATTAAAATAAGTATCTTGATCTTCTACAGTTAATAATTTTTCTTGTCTTAAATGATACAATTGTTCATTTCTAATGGTCATAATTTCATACTTATCACTATCTCGTATAGGCTCGATATGAAAATTTTCAATAGAAAAAACCGACTGGGATATGCATTTATATTTTCTCATTTTCTTTAAATAATTGATACTTTATTTCTGCTAGCTTCCAATCTGTTTCATTATCTATATCTTGCACCATAGTTTCTTCCAAAACAATACTACTCGAGTTATTTGTTAACACTGCCTTTTTGTCTAAAACTGCCTTGGTATTCATGAAATAAAACTGTCCTACATCGTGATAGGTTTGTTTTAAGTCTTGCGAACGTGTTAATGCAAACTCATGATTTACAAATTCAATTTTTTCTTTTATAAAGTGTAACGCTCTTTGTATTGGAAACGAAAAGGGAACAACTGGAAATACAGAATCCCAATTCTCCTCTTTTAATTTTTTATAAGCTCTTTTTATATCTGAAATTTGAATTAATGGCGCACAAGCGTAAAGACAACAGACATATTCAAATGTTATTTCTTTTTTTGCATAATTATTTAAAACCTCTTCAATAACATCATACGTTGTAGCAAAATCATCACTATTTTTATGACTCCTAAAGAAAGGCACATTTGCACCATATTGAATTGCAATTTCAGCAATTTCAGTATCATCAGTAGAAACCATGACCTCATCAAATAAATTGCTTTTTAATGCAGCTTCGATAGAATAAGCAATGATTGGTTTTCCTAAAAAAAATTTACAATTTTTCTTTGGTATTCTTTTGCTGCCGCCCCTCGCAGGTATAATAGCTATATTAGACATAATATTCCTTAATCATTCTAATTACAAAATCTTGCTCTTCTTCAGTTAAAGTTGGATACATTGGTAAACTGATACAATCTTTATAATAGGCTTCAGCAATGGGTAAATCACCTGTTTTCCAACCTAATTGTTTATAGTAAGGCATCAAATGGCAAGGTATATAATGAATTTGAGCGAAGATATTATGTTCTCTTAGATAATTATAGAGACCTAACCTATCTTTTACTTTAATCACATATAAATGATAGGCGTGTCCTTCTACAATTCCAGACTGGTCTTTTATGAAATCTTCACCTAAAAAACTTTCATAATACTTTGCAGCAATTGCAGTACGTCTTTCAATTCCTTGATTTGCTCTTTTTAATTGGCTAATTCCTAAAGCAGCTTGAAAATCGGTAAAACGATAATTATAACCTAACTCCTGCATTTCCATATACCATCCAGGAAAAGAACCTTCATTTTTTTCCGTACCGTTTGCAAAAGCAACCGTGTTTTGAAACAACTCCTTGTCTCTAGTTATGCCATGAGTTCTTAGAGTGAGTAATTTTTGATACAACTTTTCATCATTGGTAGTAATCATACCCCCTTCTCCTGTTGCAATATGTTTAACGGGATGAAAAGAAAAAATAGCTAAGTCAGCATATTTTCCATTACCACAATTTTGTTTAGTCCCTTTACTATCTATAAAATATCCACCAGGAGCATGGCAAGCATCTTCTAATATCCAAAGATTGTGTTGGTTTGCCAAATCTTTTAAAGCTTCTAAGTTAACGGCTCTTCCAGCAAAATCAACAGGAATGACACCTGAAAAAGTACCTTTAGGATGACTTTCAATTACTTTTTTGAGTTGTGGAATATCTATTAAATATGTCTCTTCATTTATATCAGAAAACACAATTTCGCCACCACAATAACGGATGCAATTTGCTGAAGCAGCAAAAGTTATAGGTGTGGTTAAAACTTTAGAATTCTCATTAACACCTAAAGCAAGAGCACTTAAATGCAAAGCTGCCGTTCCATTTGAAACAGCAACAGAATATTTGCAACCTATGTAATCTGAAAATGCTTTTTCAAAAGCTAAAATAGTGGGCCCTTGAGTTAAAAAATCACCTTTTAAAGCTTCCGTTACAGCTTTTATATCTTCTTCTGTTATATTTTGTTTCCCGTAAGGTATCATAGGAGTATTATTTAGGTTCAAAATCACTATAAAGATGTTCTTTTATTAAAGCACGTAATGAAGCTACAGTTTCCCATTCTGTATTTTCTCCTGAAGTATAACTAAATCCTTGAGGCACTAATTTTGCCTTAAAAACATTTTTATATTCATTTAAATCCCAATTGGTAAGTTGTGGTAATATTACATAATATTCGCCTAAATCATAAGTTGTAAAAGAATCTGATGCTGTTATCATTTCTTCATGAATTTTTTCTCCTGGACGAATACCTACTATTTCATGTTTGCAATTTGGAGCTACAGCTGTAGCAACATCTAAAATCTTGTATGACGGGAGTTTAGGCACAAATAATTCTCCTCCCCAAGCCTTGTCAAGAGCATGTAAAACCATATTCACTCCACCTTGAAGTGATATATTAAAACGAGTCATTTTTTCATCAGTTATGGGTAACACCCCTTCCGTTCTTTTGTTCATAAAAAAAGGAATTACGGAACCATTAGATCCCATAACATTTCCATAACGAACCACAGAAAATTTAATATCTTGCTTTCCTTTGATATTATTAGCAGCTATAAATAGTTTATCGGAAGTTAATTTTGTTGCCCCATATAAGTTGATAGGTGCACAAGCTTTATCGGTTGAAAGGGCAACAACTTTGGTTACAGCACTTGACAAAGAAGCTTTAATCACATTTTCTGCTCCTCCAATATTTGTTTTTACACATTCGTCTGGATTGTATTCAGCGATATGAACATGTTTCATTGCCGCTGCATGAATAACATAATCAATACCATTAAAAGCCCTTTTTAATCGTTCTAAATCTCTTACATCTCCTATAAAATATCGTATTGCTTTATATTTGGATTCTGGAAACTCTTGAGCCATTTGATATTGCTTTTGCTCATCTCTAGAATAAATAACTAGTCTTCTTACATCTGGCCATTTCTCCAAAATTGTTTTAGTAAGCGCTTTCCCTAAAGATCCAGTTCCTCCTGTAATTAATATTGATTTATTATTAAGCATTATTTTTTACTATTTTAATTAATTGATTTGCAAAAAAGGCTCCATATTTACCCTCATTTTTTTGTTCGGCTAGTGCGATCACAACTTCTTTACTTTTATTTTGAATGCTATTTTTATCATTTATATACTGATGCAATTGATTAAAAAACATCTCCCAATTCGTAATATTATTTAATAATTTTTGGTCGTTTAAATTTTTAAGGTGAATAAATTTATAACTAACATCTTTTAAAAAATCATCATATTGTTTGTCTTCTGTCAGATTTTCAGTGATATTAATATGTGGTTTGTTAAACATACTTGCGTCTAATAATGTTGTAGAACTGGTAGCAATTACAATATCAGAATAATAAAAAGTACTTACCCAATTTTCCAACATGGCTTTATTCATAAAACGATTTTTCTCTGTTTTTGAAGTTTGCACGTCACTTTGTATTTTGATTCTTGTATCAATATGTTTAAATTTAGGTATATATTCTGAAAAATCTTTTATAGGATGAGGTCGAATTAAAATTTGATATTTTTCTAAAATTCCTTCTTGCAATGCTAATTTACAAAATTGAAGACAAACATCTATTTCTGTAGTTATAAATAAAGGAGAGCCTAAAGTATAAAGCAAAATAGGTAACGAATCATTTAAATGATATTGGTCCAAAAAAACTTCTTTTTTTTGTAAAAAATGCGCATTTGAAAAAATATCATATTGAGGTGTACCAAAAACAAATGTTTTTGCTTTTTTTGTATAAGGATAATAAGTAAATAATTCATTTATTCTCACCGAAGACCACAGTCCGTAATAATTGGATTTATAAACCATTCTAGATTTTGTAGTAACATTATCCCATGAAGGAATTATACTTATAATAGGAATATTATTTTTTTTTGCTTCTAATGCTACAATTGGTTCTTCCACCCAAAACGGGTTAAAAACCAACAAATAATCAGGCAATGAATGCTTTAAATCTTGGTTTATTCCCTTATTTCTATTATTCATCAAAACCAATTTAAAAACCAATTTTTCCAGCAATTTGTGACATCTTAAAAGTGAAAATAAATAACCTAATAAAAGTAAAAACTTTATAAGTAACGTTTTTTTGACTTTATATTTTATATTGATTTTAATGCTTTTAGCATCCAATCGATTCATCCATGCATATTCATTTACTCTTCTAATATAGCTTGTCCAGTGAGGCAATGGATTAACTTTTGGAAAAGCCTTAACTTGTATATCTTCTATTCTCCAATCTTCTGGATTTGAAATAAAAGATTTGGCCCAAATTTCTACTTCAGCTTCTTCTTTTAGTCTTTCCAAAAAAGTAGAATACTGAAGCATTCTGTCAGTAAAAACAGATGTAGTTACTATAAGGATTTTAGGTTTATTCAAGTTCGTATTATTTTAATTCTTGCATTTTTATAAATTCAGCCATTCTTGAATTATTTCTATTTAATAATTCATTGTAGGTTCCGTTTTCAATTATCTTACCCTTTTCTAAAACATAAATTTTATCTGCTTTCTTTATTGTTGACAACCTATGTGCGATTACAATTATAGTAATTTTACCGTTTAATTGTTCCAAACTTTCAATAATATTATTTTCAGTCTCAGAATCTAAGGCACTAGTTGCTTCGTCTAAAATTAAAATTTTGGGATTCCTATAAAGTTCTCTTGCAATAGCAATTCTTTGTTTTTGACCTCCAGATAAAGAAATCCCTCTATCTCCTACTTCCCTTAACAAATCATTTTCATTCGTAATGATTTCATCTAAATGACTCCTCTTTATCACTTCCCACAATCTTGTTTTATCTTGCTTAGGATTATAATCCCAAGAAGTAATATTATTTAAAATTGTATCATTAAAAATTACAGATTCTTGTGTGATATATCCAATCGTATTTCTCCATTGGTTTACATCAATTGAATTAAGTTCAACTGCGTCCAGAAATACATCTCCTTCATCAGGCTTTAAAAGTCCAGTTAAAATATTGACTAGAGTACTTTTTCCGCTTCCACTTTTGCCCACAAAAGCTATTGTTTTGTTTATTGGAACAGTAAAATTAATAGCTTGAAGTGTATACTCTTCTTGAGTATATTTAAAACTTACATTTTTAACTGTAATTTGATTAAGGAAATGAGGTTCTAAAACACCCTTATTTATTTCTTGATTCTCGATTAAACTATTTTCTAGATCAATCACAGAATTTGTACTACCTATTTGACTCAAAAAATTATTCCATGTAGATTGAGATGTTAAAAAATAATTGGTTGATCTATAAAACAAAACCAATAGCATTAAAACAATAGAAGTTTCAATTTTAATATAATTTACAGAAATAAAAACTATAAAAAGAACCAAAACAAGCACTGCGGGTTCTTGTATTGCTGAAACAAAATTAGTTCGAATATCTTTTTGAATTTTCAAACTTCTAATTTTTAATACTGTATCGCTTAAAAAAGTGGATAAATTTGAAAAATTATTAGTCGATTTTAAATATTTAAAGGATTGGATAAATTGAATTAATAAACTATTGAATTTCGCGTTATGATAGGTGATTTCTTTAGAAATATCTTTTATTTTTATATTTAATTTTTTAAAGCCCAAATAATAAAGTGTTCCAAAGAAAAGTATACTTATTGCAAAACGATATTCAATAAAAAGGATAATAAAAATAAAGGAAAGACCTGTAAAGATAGTTACCAAATAGTTTGAAAAATAAATAAACCCAGAAACTAAGTTTTCAACTTCTAAAGTAAAAGTGCTAGACAATTTTCCCGTTTCTCTCTTTGTATAATTTGCATAATCAAGTCCCGATAGTTTTTTAATTAACTTTTTTCTAATATCAAGTAAAAATTTACTAGAATAATGGAGCTTTATGTATCCTGTAAAAAATTTAAAAAATGCTTTAATAATAAATAATGAAACAAAAATTAATGTTAGATTTCTAATGGAATATTCAACATTAAAGAAAGAAAGTACATCACTAACAATGGGAAAGTTTAATTCTTTTACGGAATTATTTGTATCCAAAACGGCTTGAAGTATGGGAAAAATCATACTTACTCCAATACTTTCAAGAATTCCAGTTAAAAACGAAAGAAAAATTATAAAAAAGATACCAAATTTTATATACTTGAAATAAAAGGATACTATTCTTAATTTATAGTCTAGTGCTTTTTTAATTTTCATACAGCATTTCATTCAAGTTAATCCATTGCCAAATATAAAAACTATTTTCTTGATTTCCATTTTGATATTCATCCCATAGAGAGAGTACTTTGTCTTTTTTAACCAAATCTGAATTTGAAAAATTTTCAATTTTACTTGTAATATATTCCAATAAATCAGATGCCATCCATTCTCGTTGAGGAGTTTGCAATGGTCTTTTAGGTGCAAGAGCAACTTCACTACCAAGTAAATCTTTCATAAGCTCTCTTAAAAGCCATTTACCTTGTCCGTTTTTTATTTTAACTGTTTCGTTTTGTGAGAAAGCTAATTCTACTAATCGGTAATCTAGAAAAGGTTCTCTTAATTCTGTACCATGCATCATACTGATTCTATCATTAAATCGTAAGGCTCGTGGAATTTTCGTATAAAATAAATCTCTATATTGAAGATTTTGTAAATCATTATCAAATGGAGTTTCATACACTTCTTTGGATGCGTATGCTCGGTATTCTTCAGTTAAGACTTCGGGTCGTACTGGTGTTGTTTTTGTACCTTGAATAGTAAAACCCGTTTTAGTTTGATAATAGTCATATCCAGCCCATGCTTCATCCATTCCTTGACCGTCCAAAAGCACTACAATTTTTCTCTTTCGTGCAGTAGCAAAAATTTGACTATAGGCTAATGTTGGAAAACCTCCAAAAGGTTCATCTTGAATGGTTGCTATCTTTTTTATTAATTGAGGTACATCATCAACTTTCAACAAACATTTATTTAAGGGTTTCTTTGTTTTTTCTAACATTAATTCTACCCAATGCAATTCATCATAACGGTAATCATTTGTATAAAAAGTAAAGGCTTCTATAGCGTTATTATTTGGAAATTCATTATTTACTAAAGCTAAAAGCACAGAAGAGTCTAAACCACCACTAATATTAAATCCAACAGCTACATCAGCTCTAAAACGCAAACGTATACTATCTTGTAATAATTGCAAGTAGTTTCTTTTCAAATCTTCCTCACCAAGTTGTGGCATTTTTAAAACATTCCCAACAAAATCATACCATCTTACAGGTTGAATTTTTTCATCTCTAAGGCAATATTCAAAATAATGACCTCCTGGTAACTGATTTACTTTTTCCCAAAAAGTCTCATTGGGTAAGCCATACGTCCCAAAACTTAAATAATTTGCCCATACTTTTTTATTCCTCATCTTTTCGACACCAGCTGTAAATAGTGTTTTTATTTCACTAGCAAAAATTAAATTTTCTCCAATAAATGAATAATAAAAAGGTTTTACTCCAAACCGATCTCTAGCTGCAAAAATTTCACCCTTCAATTTATCATAAATAACAAATGCAAACATTCCGTTCAAATCATGCAACATATCTTTTCCTTTTTGCTGAAAAAGAGCTAATAAAACTTCCGTATCTGAAGAAGTTTTAAATGTATAACTCAGAAGTTGTTGTTTTAATTCTAAATAATTATAAATCTCACCATTAAAGACGATTATATATCTGCCATTTGAAGAAACCATTGGCTGATCTGCCTCACTACTTAAATCTATAATAGATAATCTATTATGACCCAAATAAACGTTCGCATCATTCCATATATGTGTAGCATCTGGACCACGATGGGATTGTGATTTCAACATACTTTCTATCTGTTGAATTCCATTTGAATTTGAACCTATTATACCAGCAATTCCGCACATACTACTATTGTATTCTTAATTGAGAAATTTTATTTTCTGCTATTTCCCAATCTTTTAAAGTATCAATATTGCAAAAATAGTCAGGATTACTTTCAACATAGCTTATAGAATCTCCGTAAAAGGATTTTTTCTCCTTAATGACATTTATTTTAGTTATATAAACACTTCCATCTCTAAAATAAGCTTTAGGTAAATCTTGTCTTCTTTTAATAATTTCCTTCTCACCTGTTGCAATCTTTAACGTTGCATTTTTGTCTTCTAAAAAAGTCCAATGAGGATTATATTCATGAGGAACTTGCTGAACACTTATTAAACAATCCGATTTTTTATTTATGAATTCTTGGATACACTTATCAATAAATTGATCTTCTCTAAAAGGAGATGTAGGTTGTAAAAGACAAATAGCGTCGAAAAAAACATTTTGTTTTTCAAAAAAATCAACTGCATGTAACACTACATCGATAGAAGATGCTTCATCTGATGCTAGTTCTTTAGGTCGCACAAAAGGTACTTCTAACCCTATTGAATTAGCAATGCTAATGATAGACTCATCATCTGTAGATACAATAGTTTTGGATAACAAGGTCGAGTTTAAAGCAGATTCATAGGTGTATTGAATAAGTGGTTTATTATGCAATAACTTACTGTTTTTTTTGGGAACGCCTTTACTTCCTCCTCTAGCTGGTATAATTCCTAATATTCTCATTAATAAGTTATGGTTTTATGGAATCTAAGTGGGCTTTCAGCTAATAAATTTGCAATTTGAACACCAGCATCACCACCACCGTAAACTGTTGATAAACTTGGTTTTGGATTATTTATCCAATGTAGAATTGCGTTTTCTATTGCTCTACTATCATAATCCACATCAAGTATATTGTTTCCTCTTTCTCTTTTGTTTTGTCTAGTACCAATATTAACCACTGGAACGCCTAAATAAGCACATTCTCTTATTCCAACACTAGAATTACCAATTAAACATTTCGAATTTACAAGTAATCTTAAAAAATCCTCTCCTTCCATATTCTTAAAAAAATGAATATGATTGGGTTTAAATTTTTCTCTAAAAGATCTTATTCCTGTAGAAGTTCCATCTGCACCAGCATCAACATTAGGCCAAAACCATAAAACAGGTATCGAAATAGTATTTATTGCTTGTAATGTTTCATTTATATGCTTTCTACTATCCGCATATTCTGTAGTTACCGGATGCTGCATAACTACTATATAACCGTTAGATAAATCTGGGCTAGATCCTACTCCTCCATACTTTTGGTAGGGGTCAAAATTTAATTCTGGATTTTCTAAAACATTTTTAGCTAAGTCTATGGAAGGACAACCTGTATTAAATACAGATTGCGATTCTTCCCCTAGTTTCAAAACTCTTTGTTTGGCACCTTCAGAAGCAACGAAATGATAATCTGCTAATTTTGTTATAGCATGTCTTACTTTTTCATCAATATTACCAGTTACTTCACCTCCTTGGATATGCACTAAAGGAATATTCATATAAGAAGCTGCAATAGCAGTTGCCATCGTTTCAAATCGATCGGCAATCGTTACCACCATATCAGGCTTCAAATTATCAAACACTGTAGAAAGTTCAAGAATTCCTATTCCAGTTGTCTTTGCAGCAGCTGTTAAATTTTCTCCTTCAAGAACATTAAATACTTTTGCACTAATTTCAAATCCATCATTTACAATATAATTAACAGCACTTCCATATCTATCTAATAAGGCTGAAGCTGCTACAACCAATTGTAATTCTAATTTTGGATGTTCTTTTATAGCTTGCAAAGCTGTTTTAATCCTACTATAACTTGGTCTGGCTGTTACTACCACACATATCTTTCTTTTCGACATATTAAGCGATATTTTCTTTATTTAAAAAATCCCATTGCTTTAAATCTACTAGCAACTTTTTACCAATAACACTTTGAAAATCCTTGGCACTTATACCTTTATCACCTGGTTTTTTAGATTCTAAATCAGACAAAGTAAGTATGCTTCCTTTTTTTAAATCTTTATTAATACTTAATGATTTTCCAAACATAACTTTCAAATCATCAAACTTACTCGTTTCTACTTTCGAAAAGTCTGAATTTAGAGAAGTTTCAATAGATCTCACTCCTTTTACAAGTTCTTTTGTTTCTTCTATTGTAACTGAAGCTTTTGCATCAGGTCCAAATAAATCTTTATGAAAAACCACATGAAACTCTAAGATGGAAGCACCCAAAGCGGTGGCTGCTAATGGAGCTACTATACTAGCAGAGTGATCTGAAAACCCAATAGGAATATTAAATTTTTCTTTTAATTTATGAATTTCATTTAGACCCCATTCTTCTGCTTTTGTTGGATATGCTGTTGTGCATTGTAGTAAACTTAATTCATTTTTAAATGGCTTTAGAAATTGGATGGTTTGTTTTAATTCTTCATAATCACTCATTCCAGAAGATAAAATTATTGGCTTACCTGTTTGAGCAATTTTCTGCAACATTAAATAATTATTTAATTCTCCCGAACCAATTTTATATCTTTTAACACCAACCTCTTCTAACAAATCAACAGCTGCACAACTAAATGGAGAGGATATAAACTCTAAACCGACTTCATCACAATGCTGTTTTAGTCCTTTCCATTGTTCCAAAGTAAATTCCATACGACTCCAATATTCATATCTACTTTTATCTTCATAGCTAAAGTTAACTCTAAATGGTTCAAACATACTACTTTCGGCTTCTGCAATATGCGTTTGAAATTTAATAGCATCAACTCCTGTTTTTGCTAAAGCATCTATATAGCTATGTGCAATACCTAAACTTCCATCATGTGCTTGAGCTATTTCAGCAATTATAAATACTTTGTTCATCTTTAAATTTAAATAAAAGTTCTTTAAAATCTTTGTAAGACTTTAATTATTTTGTATAAGCTGTCAAAAATAAGCTATTTTAGATAGGTAACAAACAATTTTACTCCTTAAACACAAATAGAAAGTTCGTGATTTAAAGAATAACATTACTTTTGTAAAAAAATAAAAATGTTATCCTTTTTCAAATCAAAACCCAAATTATACGAATTTATACCAGAAGATTATGTAGACATTCACTCTCATATTTTACCTGGTATTGATGATGGTGCCAAGACCATTGAAGATTCTGAATACTTAATGAAACAAATGATTGAATTTGGCTTTAAAAAAGCAATTGCTACTCCACATACGATGAGTTCGGTTTGGGAAAATACTAAAACTACCATTCATAATGCACAAGCTAAAGTGGAAAAGGAATTAACAATAGAAAGTAATCGTCTCGAATTGCATAGTGCTTCGGAGTATTTTATGGACGACAACTTTATGAAACGATTTCAAACAGAAGACTTACTAACATTAAAAGGCAATTATGTCTTGGTTGAAATGTCTTATCTAAATGCTCCCATTCAGCTTTTTGAAATTCTTTTTGAATTACAATTGAAAGGTTATCAACCTGTTTTGGCACATCCTGAACGTTATACTTTTTATCATTCAAATCTAAATCAATACGACAAACTAAAAAAAGCAGGTTGCTTGTTTCAAATGAACTTACTTTCGACTGTAGGTTATTATGGAAAAGAAGTGAGTACCGTTGCCGAAAAATTACTTGCAAGCAATTCCATCGATTTTGTGGGTTCTGACATTCATCATAAAAACCACATTTATTCTTTTAAAGATAAAATAGTCATTAAATCTCTCGATAAACTAGAAAGAGCAATAGAACAGAATTCTTTTTTTAAATAATTGATTTTATTTCTTTAAAAAAGGCAGAAAACTATACCAAGGCTTTTTCTCTTGCGTTTGTCCGTAACCGTAACCATAACCGTAGCCATAACCCGTATTGATTTCGGTATCATTAATGAGAATTGACATATTAGGAAGTTTTTTCTCATTGTATAATCGTTCTGGTAATTCTAACATTCTTTTGTCTAAGAAATTAGCTCGTGTAACATAAATGAAAGCATCCGCATATTTAGCGATTAATAAGGTATCTGTAACCAAACTTACTGGAGCTGTATCTACTATGATATAATCGTATTCCTTTTTAAGCTCAGCAAATAAGTCACCTACCTTTTTACTCATTAATAATTCTGCTGGATTAGGAGGAATAATACCCGCTGGCAACACACTCAAATTTTTAAAACCTTCTACCGCTGTAATATAATTTTGAATTGGTTTCTCCTCTTTCGAAGAAAGATAATTCGTTACTCCTCTTGATTCTAACTTTAAATATTCATCCAATTTTGGATTACGAATATCGAGACCCACAACTAAAACTTTCTTTTCAGATAATGCAATAGTGGAAGCTAAATTTACAGAAATGAAGGTTTTCCCTTCTTTAGGGTAAGTAGAAGTTAAAAACACTACTTTCGCCTCTTCTTCATTTACATTGGTTAACAAAAATTCTAAATTAGTTCTAATAATTCGAATAGCCTCAGCTGTGCTAGTTCTACTGGTGCTATCTATAATTAACTGACCGCTTTCTAACTTTGGAATTTCACCTAAAAATGGAATAGTGGTGTTTTTCTCTAAATCGTATCTGGATTTAATTTTGGTATCAAATAAATCGATTAAATATAAAATCCCAAACGGAATTAATCCTCCTAAAAGCAAAGCTGCTAAATAAATCATCCTACGATTTGGAGAAACAGGACTTTTGGAAGCTTTAGCCGCATCTATAACTTTTGCATTCGGAGCCGTAACAGCTAACGAAATAGCTGTTTCTTCTCTTTTTTGCAATAAATACAAATACAAAGATTCTTTAATATTTTGTTTTCTATCGATATCTCTTGAATTTCTCTCTTGAGTAGGAATTTGAGAAATTTTCCCACTAATAATCGCATTTTGTCTATTTAAATCATTTCTTCTAATTTGCAAAGAAGATTTTAATTGACTTAAACTAGAACTCACACTTCCCTTTAAAGCATTAATTTTTGCATCTAAATTTTGTACCAAAGTATTTTTGGATCCAGCCGTTTTCAATAGCTTATTTTTTTGCAACACAAGTTCATTGTATTCTGAAATTAATTGGCTTGCCCCTTGATCTTGACCTATAATATTCACAGGTATAAGTTCATTAGTATCGGATGAGTTTACATAATTCATCATCGTTTCCACAACGCGTAATTGTGTTGCATTTTCAACCTGCATACGTTCAAAATCACTTGCATTTTCTAAATAAAGGCCTGCTTCAGAAACCACATCAGTAATCCCATTATTTTTCTTGAATACTTCTTTATCTTTTTCAACATCTTGCAATTCTTCCGAGATAATACTTAATCGCTGCTCTATAAATTTTGAAGTGTTTTCTGAGATATATTTTTTATCTTGAATAGCATCTTTATTATAATTAGCGATAACAGTATTTAAAAAATCTTCTGCTTTTCCAGGAACAGGATCAACAATACTTAATTCAATAACACTCGTATTTTTACTTAAGGTAGCAACGTTTAATCTGCTCTTAAAACTTTCTGCCAATTGAGAAATAGGTTTATATTGCACTCCAATATTATAATTTAAATTTATAAATTCGGGTTTATTTACGAGTACTACAAAAACTTCTGTTCCTATTTTAAACTTTTCTCCGTATTTAAAAACACCAATTTTTTGTTCCTCATTATCATATATGGTAAAAGAGGTAGTGTTCGCTTTTTCAATACGATAAAAATGAGATTGAGAAGCATATTCTTCGCTAAAGCTTGACAGAATTAATTTAATAGGAGACTTTTTATATAATTCCTCCCATTTTACTCTACCTTGAGAAAAATAAGCAACGTTCAACTCTAATTCTCTTATGGCAGATTCTATAAGGGTCCTTGATTTTATAACTTCAATTTCATTATCTACATTACTTTTCACATTCGTCATTAAGCCAAGATCAGAAAATGCTGATAATTCGGAAGCCATAGTTCCTTTACGATCATCTTTTACTAAAATAGTTGCAACTGCTTTATAATTAGCGACAGTATATCTCAAATAAAGAAATGCAACAAGTAAAGCAACAAATATTCCTAAAACAAACCATTTCCAATGTTTTAAATATTTTACAACTTCTTCTTTAATATTAAAATTGCTTTGTATATGTTGATGTTCTGTCGAATGTAAATTTTGCATCTTATCTAGTGGTTAAAGCGATAATTGTTACGATTAATGATAAAGCAGATATACCTACGGTAATATTTGGACCTATGGATGAAGAATTAATTCTTGTTTTATTAGGTTCTACATACAGAACATCGTTTTGAGACAAATAATAATAGGGTGAATCCATAAAATCGGTTTTAGTAATATCGATTCGCTCCATTACTTTATTACCATTTTGTTCCCGAATTAACAAAATATTATTTCTTTTTCCATAAATGGTTAAATCTCCAGCAAGACTGAGCGCTTCTAACAAGGTAATTCGCTCACTTTTAATAGTATAACTTCCCGGATGTGTAACCTCACCAAGAACAGAAATTTTAAAATTTAGTATTCTAATATTCACAACAGCATCCGTTACATGGTCTTTTAATGCTTCTTTTACTTTAGCGACAGCATCCGATTTTGTTAAACCAGCTAAATGTATGCTTCCTAAAATAGGAAACTCAATATTTCCATTAGAATCAATAATATAAGTTTGTAATTTAGTATTAGTGGTAGCGTCTGGAGTATTATTATCGATTATAACCGATTTTAAATTATAGGGTGCCGCTATTTCAGGGTTTTCTGAAGTAACCAAAATTAAAAGAACGTCATCTTTTTGTAAATAAGGCTCATAACTAGATGCTTTTTGATTTTCTTTATTATTTTGTAAATAAATCAAATCTTTCTTAGAAGCACATGAAACCAAACAAAAGAAGGTAATTGTAAAATAGAATATTTTTATTTTTTTCATTAATTTTCTTTTTGCAAATATAAATGAGATAAATTTAATTGTCTAATTGTTCATAAATTGAATTCATACTTTTGAATTCGGGTATTATTTTCTTCATTTCACAAACAATTTCCATATCAGATATTCTTTGGGCAACATCAATTAATTGCGAAATTTTTAAAATATTATCGTTATAATTTTCATCCATTTCTTGACAAATCATAATTTTATCATGATGGGTTGGTAAGGTTTTAGAAGCATCATTTAACAATTCTTCATACAATTTCTCTCCTGGTCGCAAACCTACAATTTGAATATCAATATCTTTATAGGGTTCATAACCTGCCAATTTAATCATTTTCTTAGCCAAATCGATAATTTTGACTGGTTTACCCATATCAAATATAAAAATTTCACCGCCTTTACCCATAGAACCTGCTTCTAATACGAGTTGGCAAGCTTCAGGAATAGTCATAAAATAACGAATAATTTTAGGATGTGTAATTGTGATGGGACCTCCTTTACGAATTTGTTCGGAAAAAAGAGGTACAACAGATCCATTAGAACCGAGGACATTACCAAATCGGGTGGTAATAAATTTAGTAATCTTATGCTCGTCGTTCTTGTATTTAAAATATAAAGATTGCACATACTTTTCAGCAATTCTCTTACTGGCTCCCATTACATTGCTTGGATTAACCGCCTTATCAGTGGAAACCATAACAAATTTTTTAACACCATTTTCTAACGATAAATCGGCTAAATTCTTGGTTCCTAAAATATTTGTAAAAACAGCCTCACAAGGATTTTCTTCCATTAAAGGAACGTGTTTATAAGCTGCAGCATGATATACCATTGAAGGTTTATATTTCTCGAACACACGCTTTAGTACTTCTTTATTTCGTATATCTCCAATAATAGGAACAATTTTGGTATTCTTTTCAAATCTTGAAATTTCAATAGCTAATTTATGCAAGGGAGACTCAGCCTGATCAAAGATGATAATTTTTTGAGGATTGAATTCTAAGACCTGCCAAACGATTTCACTCCCAATTGAACCTGCAGCTCCAGTTATAAGAACTACTTTATTCGAAATTTGCTTTGAAATTAATTTATTATCTAAAATAATTGGTTTTCGTTCTAATAAATCCTGAATTTCAAAATTTTTAATCTTTTTAGATATCTCTCTCTCGTTTTCCCAATCGGCAATAATAGGGACTACAAATACTTTGATATTATTTTCCAAACAATCATCAACAATTTGAATCTTTTGCTCTTTAGTTAATGATTTTTCAGCAAGTATTAATGTTTTTGCTCCCATAGATCGAAGTAAAACCGAAGCCTTTTTGTTTTTATATAAAATGGGTAATCCTAAAATACTTTTTGATTTATTATATCTCGATTTATCTAAAAAAGCAACAATTTTAAATCGGGCTGGTATTTCAGATTTCACTGCGTTTGCAATAGCAATAGCATTCGCGTCTGAACCATAAACTACTGTTCGTATTAAGCTTTTTGAATCGGTTGTGGTAATTTCAAAAACAAATTTTACAATAATTCTAAAAAAGAATAAAAAAGTAAAAGACAGTACAAAACTTATAATTAAAGCTGGGAAAAGAAATATTTTTTTATGTGCTATAAAATAACAACCATAATTAATAATACTTAAAACGAGAAAAGAGCAAAAACTTGCAAAAAATATTTTTACAGCGTCAATAAAAGTAGAATGCCGAATAATCCCTGAAAAGGTCCTAAAAACTCTAAAAAAAAGAATATTAATTAGTAATATTAAAAGGTATTGTTCAACTAATGTTATTGTTTTATAAAAACCTAATGTTAAACTAATTACTATAAGATGTGTAAGTAAATTTGCAAATGATAGAATAACTATATCGATACAAAAAATAATCCACCTTGGTAGATAACCAATAGAAAACAACCGCTCATTCAACTTTATCATTTGCTCCTCTTAAATTATTGCAAAAATACTAAAAAAAATCCCTTACAACAGCTGTTATTCTTTCTTTATCTAATGCTGACAAATTAGATCCTGAAGGAAGGCAAAGACCTCTTTCAAATAAACTTTCGGCAATAGTATTTCCATAATAGAGACTTTTCTGAAATACTGGCTGTAAATGCATTGGTTTCCATAAAGGTCTGGTTTCTATATTTTCTTTTTCAAATGCCAAGCGTAAAGCTTCTCTTTGGGTAAAATTGGTTAATAAAATAGCGCTTAACCAATGATTGGAAAAAAAATCAGTATTGGGTTCCTTAAAAAGAGTTACATCAGGAATGGATTCGAAAAGCAATTCGTAAAAGTGATGCATTTCCCTTCTTTTTGCAATGTGTGCGTCTAAAACTTCCATTTGTCCTCTACCGATACCTGCACAAATATTACTCATTCTATAATTGTAACCAATTTGAGAATGCTGATAATGTGGTGCTTGATCTCTTGCCTGAGTGGCTAAAAAAACAGTATTTTGCTTTACTTTTTCATCTTTGGTAACCAAAGCACCGCCACCAGAAGTCGTAATAATTTTATTTCCATTAAAGGATAAAACGGAAATAGTTCCAAAAGTACCACAGTTTTGTTTTTTATACGTACTGCCTAAGGCTTCAGCACTATCTTCTAAAACAGGAATATCATATTTTTTAGCGATTGCAATAATTTCATCTACTTTAAAGGGCATTCCATATAAATGAACAGCAATTATTGCTTTTGGTTTCTTACCGTTTTCAATACGATCCAAAATTGCTTCTTCTAAAGTTTTGGGACAAATATTCCAAGTATCCTCTTCACTATCTACAAAAACAGGTGTGGCACCTAGATAAACGATAGGATTAGCTGAAGCAGAAAAAGTAAATGTTTGACAAATGACCTCATCACCTGCAACAACACCTAATTGAATTAATGCTAAATGTAAAGCTGCAGTACCCGAGCTTAATGCAGAAACATGGGAATTATTACCTAAATAATTTTGTAAATCTTCTTCAAAACCGATTACGTTAGGTCCTAAAGGTGCAATCCAATTTTCTTTAAATGCCTGGTCAATATACTGTTGCTCATTGCCACCCATATGTGGAGAAGACAACCAAATTTTTTCTGGATTCATCCTTTAAAAACGGTTTTAAAAATTATTTGCAAATCTACTAAAATACTTCGCTTATAATAGTATTCTAAGTTCATTTTTACCTTATCGGGAAACAAAACTGTATCATTATACCAAAGTGGATTTTCTTGTTCACTTAAAATAGCTTCTTCATTAGCATATTTTATTGAAGCTTCCGACGTTAAACCTGGTTTTAATTCTAAAATTTTTTTTGCTTCCCCTTCTAATTGATCATAATATCCAGGTATATCGGGTCTTGGTCCCACAAAACTCATCTTTCCTAAAAGAATATTAACTAATTGTGGTAACTCATCTAGTTTTGATTTTCTTAAAAAATATCCATAAGAAGAAATTCTTTTAGTTCTATCATGAACTGATTTTATCTTGTAAATCAAAAAAGGTTTTCCATATTGGCCTATTCTTTTTTGCAAAAACAATCCAAAAGATTGGGTATCAATGGATGCAATTCCAATTCCAATTAAAAGAATCCAGAAAAACAGCACTAATGCTATAAAAGAAAAAACAACATCAAAGAACCGTTTGGCTGTCATTTTAAATTCATTTTAATTACTCTTCCTGGATTACCCACAACTACAGCAAAATCGGGAACATCCTCAATAATTACTGCACCAGCTCCAATGGTTACCCATTTCCCAATGGTTATTCCTTGGATGACAGATGCACCTATACCTATTTGAGTCCCCTCACCTACAGATACATTCCCTGCCAAAGAAGCATTAGGTGAAATATGAACATAATCAGACAATACACAATCGTGTTCAATAATACTACCTGAATTTAGAATACAATGTTTCCCAATAGTCACGTCAGCATTAACAACTACTTGTGGCATCACTACACTACCCTCACCTATTGCAGCGAATGAAGAAATTACTGCTTTTTGATGAATTGCAGTGAGGTAATTAAAAAGATGTCTCTCTACTATTTCTTTTCTAACCCAATTATCACCTATAGCGATAATAAATTTACTAGACGCATTAAATTCAAAAGCACTTGTTTTAACAACTGGTACTGATAACAGAAAATCAACCTTTGGATTATCATCTATTATAGAAGCAACTAAAATATCATTTGACAACAATATATCTAATACTACTTTAGCATGTCCACTTGCTCCAAAAATATAATTATGTGATTCCATTATCTATAAATTACCTTTAAAAACTTCCATTGTAGCCGTTCCTTCTTGAGAGATTCCCTCTCGTACAAAAACCTTTTTTATTGTTAAAAATACTATTTTTAAATCGAGTAAAAAACTATAATTTTTAACATACCACACATCATATTCAAATTTTTGATTCCAGCTAATAGCATTTCTACCATTAATTTGTGCCCAACCCGTAATACCAGGTCGTATTAAATGTCTTTGCCTTTGAAAATCATTATACAACGGTAAATATTGAACTAGTAATGGTCTAGGGCCAATTAAACTCATATCTCCTTTAATCACATTAAGTAACTGAGGTATTTCATCTAATGAAGTTTTTCTAACGAATGCGCCAATTTTAGTCAATCTTTCTTCATCAGCTAATAAATTCCCGTTGGCATCCTTTCTATCATTCATTGTTTTGAATTTAATAATCTTAAATATTCTTTCATTTTTTCCTGGACGCATTTGAAAGAAGAATGGCTTGCCGTGATTCACAAAACACAAACCTAACGTAACTAAAAAGAATACAGGAAGTAACAGCAGAAATCCTAACAAAGAAAAGCTGAAATCGAATATCCTTTTGAAAAAACTTTTATACATTGTTTTCTTGTTTCTTATATTCATCTAAAACAGCTTTCCAAACTGTTTCTTGCTCATAATTTTCAACAATTTTCTTTCTAGCATGAAGCTTTAACTTTTGATAATACAAAGTATCTTCCAAAAACAGTTTCATTCCTTCAAAAATAGCATTCGCATTTTTTACAGGTATAATCAAACCATTATAATCAGACATGATAATTTCATTACAACCATTTATATCCGTTACAATGCAAGGTAACTCCATTGCACCTGCTTGCATTACCACATTAGGAAATCCTTCTCTATAACTTGGAAAAACCAATACATTTGAAATCGCAAAATAAGGTCGTACATCTGGTTGATATCCTACATGAATAATAGCCGTATTGTTTTCAATTTCTAAAACTGTTTCTTTTTGTAAAGGATCTAATTCAGTTTCATAAGGCCCAACTAACAGTAATTTCGCATTTTGAAAAAAAGTATGTATTTTTTTAAATGCTTGAATTAATTCATTAATTCCTTTATCCGTGACTAACCTACCAACAAAAATGAATACAAAATCTTCAGAACCAATTTTTAATTTATCCTTTAAAACTTGCTGATGTAAAATATCTATTTTTTCTAGACAAAAGTGACGGGTATTAATTCCATTTGAACTTCCTTTACCTATAACTTTAATTTTTTCTTTGGAACAAAATCCTTCATTTAAAATAAAATCATGCAATCCTTCAGAATTCGGATAAACCCTAGTTGCACAAAAATAAATCATCTTCTCAACCCAAACTAAAATTTTTCTTTTCATTCCTTTGGCTTCCATTAAAGGCAAACCTGCTACTGTATGTAAACGGATAGGCACTCTAGCTAATTTAGCTGCCACCATAGCAACCAATCCAGCTTTAGGTGTATGAGAATGAATTATTTGTGGTTGTTCTTTCCTTAAAAAAAAATATAATTTTAAAATAGCAAAAAAATCTTTTAGAGGAGTAATCTTTCGAGTCATTTCTAAATGAAAAACAGAAACTTTTTCATTTTCTCCTACTTGCTCTAGATATTTTTTTTCTGATGAAACAGCAATAACTTCATAAAACATAGTCATATAATTAAGCTGACCAGATAGCAACTTATCTAATGAAATAGGAACCGTAGTAATACGAATTAACTTCTTTTTACTCATTTATTTTATTATAAATTAATTCATAGGCAGAAATCATTTTATCAATATCATATTCTGTAGCTCTTTCTGCACATTTTTTTGAAATTTCAGAATAAAAATCTAATGCTTCTAATTTCAAAATAAGCTCTTTTAATGTTTGAGTATCTGATGTATCAAATAATAAACCTGCATCTCTAACAATATCTGCTAATCCTGAAACATTTGTTGCAATAACTGGTTTCCCAAGAGCCATTCCTTCAATAGCGGCTCTCCCAAAACCTTCCCAATGACTAGACATTATAACAATATGTGCTAAATTCAAAATAGCACCTACATTTTTTTGTAATCCTAAAAATACAACTCTTTCCTTTAAACCTAAATCATCAACCATTTTTTTACAAGTAGTCATTCTTTCACCATCGCCAACAAATACTGCTATATATTCATTGGGTAACAATGTTAAACATTTAATTACTGTATCTTGATCTTTGGAAGATCGAAAACCAGCTACTTGTACTAAAAGTTTTTTGTCTTTATATTTTTCTGATAATTCATTACAATCTTTTTTGGCTTCAATTCTTACTTGTGATAAATCAACACCATTAAAAATAGTAATAATGTCATTTCTTTTAAGGTGTTGAGAAAGCGCTACATTTGCTTCAGGAGAAATAGCTATAATAGCATTATACTGTTTATATAGGAATCGGTCTAGCCAATTAAAGATGGTATAATCTCTCCTTTTATTATAGGTACTATGTTCTGTATATACTAATTTTATTTTTGATTTTGTAAGTATTTTAGCTAAAGCCACCCAATACAATGTAGGAAATAAATGCGCATGAACAACATCATATTTTTTAAATAGTTTTGCAATTTTAAAAATATAAAAAGGATTATAAATGTTATTTTGCAATCCTAACCAAGAAACGGATACGCTATTATCAAGTAATTCTTGTCTAAAAAAAGTAGGGTTTCCATCTAACAATAAAACGTCCATTTCAAAACCTCTTTGAATATGTTTAGGAACATTTACAACAATAGATCTTTCTGCACCGCCTATATTTAGTGAATTTATTACTCGAAGTATCTTCATTTTATCCATTTTTATGTTCGTCCAACCAAGCTTGAAAAACGACCACGTCCCATAGTTGATTTTCCCAGTTTCTTATACCAGACAAATGCTCTTTCCATCTAGTGCGCACTATTTTTGCATTGAAAAAACCTTCCTCAATTAATCTTTTCTCGTCTATTAAGTTTTCACACCATTCTTTCAAAGGGCCTCTTAGCCAAATTGCCAAAGGAACACCAAACCCCATTTTAGGTCTCTCAATAAGATTTTTGGGCACATATTTATACAGTACTTCTCTTAAAACCCATTTGTCTACTCCATTCCTTAACTTATATTCTACAGGTAAAGACAAAGCAAAATCAACAACCCTATGATCTAACAAAGGCACTCTAGTTTCTAAAGAATTAGCCATGGCGGCCCTATCTACTTTAGCTAAATTATTATTAGGCAAATATGTGATTAAATCTGTAGCCATCATTTCAGCATAATAATTTGTAATATGCAAAGGGTTAGATTCAAAATATGTAGCTACCTTTTCGCTCTCTAAAACCCAATCATTTGCCTGTAAATTATGAGTCATAAAGCCTTTAGCATAGAATTCTTGGCGGTTTTTAAACTTCAATAATTCTGAAGCTTTTAATAATTTATCCACCACATTAATTGGAATTCCTTTTTCATTTTTTTTACCTTTGATAGGAGCTACCAACGTTTTCAATATCGGATAAGGCAAAGTTTGAATTCCATTTCCAATACTTCCTCTTACAAAAGAAGGAATTTTAGAAATTCTATTCCAAGATTGGCAGGCCAATTTATAACGAGAATATCCGCAAAAAAGTTCGTCTCCAGCATCACCAGATAAGCTAACAGTAACTTTTTTCTTAGCAATTTTTGAAACCAAAAAAGTTGGAATTTGAGAAGACTCTGAAAAGGGTTCAGAATAAATTTTAGGTATTTGCGGTACAATATCTAAGAGTTCTTTAGATGAAATATATGCTTCATGATGATTGGTACCAATATGTGATGCCACTTTTTTTGCATGGATTGCCTCATTATATTCTTTTTGATCAAATCCAATAGAAAAAGTATTAATTTTAGTTTTAGATTGCGCTTGCATTATGGCAACAATGGTACTAGAATCTACTCCTCCTGATAAAAAAGCACCTAATGGAACATCGGCTTGCATTTGTTGTCCAACTGCATTAAAAAGCAAATCTTCTAATTGGCTTACAGCTTGATTTGGTGTTTCAACATGAAGTGATTCCTGTTTCGTATTCGCTAATGCAATAGTAGACCAATATTTATTTTTTTCAATGGATTTATTTTTCAAATCAAAAGTTAATAAACTCCCCACTTCTAATTTGAAAATACTTTCATAAATAGAATATGGTTCTGGTATGGCTGCATGTTGCATATACAAAGCCAAAGCATTTCTATTTATTTTATTTGAAAATAAAGGAAAACTTTGCAATGATTTAATTTCAGAAGCAAAAACAAAGTTTTCATTAACCCATCCATAATATAATGGTTTTTCCCCCATTCTATCTCTAATTAAGGTTAGGGTTTCATTTTCTGAGTCAAATAAAGCAATGGCAAACATACCGATACATTTGGCAAGCGTTTCTTGCAAACCCCAAATTTCAATAGCAGCTAATAGTGTTTCGGTATCTGAAGTTCCTTTCCAAAATATTTTTTGCTCTCTATCTAATTGATTTCGCAACTCTAAATGATTGTATATTTCTCCATTAAATACAATTTGATAACGTTTCGAAAAAGAAACCATAGGCTGATGCCCAGTTTGAGACAAATCAACAATTGACAAGCGAGCATGTCCTAAACCTATTTTTAAATTTTCATGATACCACGTACCGCTACTATCAGGACCTCTATGATTCATTTTTAAAATCATAGTATCTAAAATATTTTTAAAATCTAAATTTCGTTCACTTATAAACCCTGCAATACCACACATAATTTAGTAAATTAGAATTAATTTTTATTACGATATTTTATATATAGATTTAAAAGTATTCCAAAAGGAATTGCAAAAAAAGTATTTATAAAATAAGGATTATTTTTAAAAAAATTATACTGCTTTAAAAAGAGGTTACATGAAACATAATGAATGGCAGCTTTCCATCGTATTTTAAAATAATTTGAAAACTGCATTTCTATTAGTCTTGCATAGCGAAATCCTTTAGGATGTCGAACATATTGTTTAAAAATATTAAGTGAGGAACCATCTTCTAAATATTCTACTATACAAAGAACTTCATTTAAACAGAGTAATTCATAATCTTTATCTATTTGAAGATACAAACTTCCAAGGGGCACAAAACTTTCCCCTTCAAAAATAGGATATTTTGGATATTTTTTGACTATTTCAGTTCGATAAACTAATTTTTTATCTCCATTAATTTTATATTTATAATATAAATCTTCTAATGTAGCACTCTTTCTATTTTTAGGCATTTCTTTACCTAATACTTTACCGTCTTTAGTTGCATCTAAACCTACAATTCCTGCATACTTATTACTTCCATACTTTTCCCAAAATAGGATTATTTTTTCAATACAATTATCTGTTAAATAATCATCTGAATCAATACACACATTAAGTTCCGTTTGAATGGTCTCATAAGCCGTATTATATGCCCCGTGCATCCCTTGATTCAATTGAAAAACATATTGAATAGTAATTTTATTTTCATTTATCCAAGAGGCAACAAGCTCTTTTGTGCCATCAGACGAACCATCATCGATAATTAACCAAATAAAGTCCTTACAAGTTTGTCTAAGCAGACTTTCATAAACTTGACTCAGACAATAGGCTCTATTATAGCTCGGCGTAAATACGGTTATTTTTGGAATAATCTGGTTCATAAAATTAAGCTAAAACGACATTTAGTAAAAAAGTAAACATAAAATAAAAAAGTAAAACGATAGCTGCTTTTCTTGTCTGATTGAATAGCATTTGTTTTTTTAAAAAGGGATAAATAATAATTACACCCATCATAAACCAAGACAAATAAGCAAATCTATTACTAAAGTTTGCACGAATTACTAATATCCAAAAAGCATTTGACAAAAGATATACATTAAATAATCGATGATATAATTTATCATCAAAATTCTTTTTTACAATAAAATACCATCCTGCATATACAGCTGATGCACTATATAATAAAAAATCCCATCTAAAACCACTATAAGCAAATTCATCCCCATTGACATTCCCATCAGTTAAGTAACTAATTCTCTCATCTCCAAAACCTAGAGAAGCAAATAAAATCTCAAAAGAACCTCCAGCAATTAAAGAGAGTGGAATACAGAGAAACCAAACCCGAAGATAACTTACTCTAGTATTATATATAAATGTTAAAATATAAGCTAACACTGGTAAAAGCATCGATTTGTGAAAAAAAACGGCCAATATAGCAATCGAAATAGCCCAAATTTTATTATTATCAAAGGTAAATGCATATAATAAAATGGCAGCACCTAATCCATTTCTTATTCCATTAGTTCCATAGGCCCAAAATGAAAATGAACTCACTAAAACAATAAAACCGAAATACCAATATTCCTGAAACAATTTTTTAGCCACTAAATAATGCAAAAAAACGTAAATAAAGGAACATATTAAAAAGAAGAAAACCTCATTTAAATACAGTGCCGAATATTTCATAAGTAACATAAAACCATATTCATTTTCATAAAACGTACTTATGGAGCCGTCTGCAAACTTATTAAACACTTTTAAATAAGCACCTGTATCACCCATGTAGCCTTTATCCAAGGGTCTTAGCCCAATGTAAAGCAAAATAATTATCACAATAAAAACTCCAGTTTTTGAAGAATATTGGAGTTGAACTTTAGAAAAATTCTTAGCAAATAATAGTATTACTAAAATAAAATTAAAGTAATAAAATAAGGGTGTATAAAGTTCTATTGGAATAAAATCTATCAAGCAAACTAAAATTTAGTTATTTCAGCAAATATAATTTTTAAAATAGGATTAAAAAAGAGAATAGTTACAAACTTATCTTTATGAAAAATTATCATTTACTCATAAAATGGAACAAATCAATCCAGCGTTGCATGACATTTGCAACTCCAAAAACGACCACATTTTCTTTAGCTTGATGTCCCATTTTACAACGTAAATCCAAATCTGAAATTATATTTATACAGCTTTCAGCTAGTCGCGTCACATTTTGATCCTCCACAAGAAAACCATCTTTTTTATTAGTAATAATATTTCTGGGACCATAAGGACAATCAAAAGAAAGCAGTGGTAATCCTAACGACATAGCCTCTAATAAAATCATAGGAAAGCATTCTGTTTTAGATGTCATTAAATAAAAAGAATAATCCAGCATTCTTTCATGCAAATCTGAAACCGCATCGTGAATAAACACGTTATGTTGTAAATTATTTTTCCGAATTAGCATTTGAAGTCCTTCAATATAGTCTGTTTCTCCTTGACCAAAAATATCTAATTTCCATTCTGGACATTCAGAAACAACAATTTTCCAAACTGCTATAGCTTTTTCAAAACCTTTTACAGGAGCAATTCTTCCCGCTGCAATTGCTTTCAAATTTACTAAATCAGCTGTTTTTTGATTAGTAGTGTTAATTGGATTAGGTATAACAATAAGGTTATTACTATTGTAAAATTGCTCTTCATCTTTATTCAACAGTACTAAAACATCATATTTAGATTCAATAAAATCATTAATTATAAAAGGTAGTTTTCGCATTCCCTTTTTTTTCTTTCGCTCTATTGAAGAATAAAATCGAGAAGCATGAAACTCTTTTATTTTGTTTATTTTTCGATAAAAAAAAGGAGTCCAATAATAATCAAATGCAAGATTACATACAATGATAAAATCGGGGTTTATTTTTTTAATTGCCTTACTCCATTTTAAAAAATGCTGTGGTATTTTTTTTAAATTAAAACGACTGAAATAACTTTTTGTCCTTATATAGTTAATTTCTAAATCAATAAATTTCACTTTTTCAGAAAATGAATAGCAAGGTTTATTTCCCTTTTGTTCCGTTGTTATAACATATACTTCATAACCTAAAACATCAGCAAAATAATTAGCCTTGGTAGCCATTACTTTTTCAATACCTCCATGTAAATAAACCTGATCTGTTGTAAAAACTATTTTCATGGGATTAAGTCCTTAAAAAGTTGATCCCATTTCAACATAATCTGATCTGGCAAATACCGCTTTACATTTATTTTAGCTTGTGCTCCCATTTGCTTCAACTTTTCTTCATTTTGGATTAAAAAAATTATTTTTTCTGTCATTTCCGATACATTTTCGGGGCTCACTAAAATACCATCTTCATTTGTTTTTATAATATCTCTTGGTCCACTAGGGCAGTCAAAAGCAACACAGGGTAGGCCACAAGACATCGCTTCAATTAATACCATTCCAAAACCTTCTGTTCTAGAAGGTAATATTAATAAGGAAGCGTTTAAATATACCTCTTGTATGTTTGAAATAGGATCATAAAAAGAAACAGAGGTATCTATATTTAGCTCTTTTGCTAATTGTATAAATGTCTTATTAGAATCAATTTTACCATAAATACTTAAATTCCATTCTGGAAATTTTAAAACTATATTTTTCCAAACTTGTAAAAGTAAGTCATATCCTTTATTGTAAGAGTGTGTACCAACCACTACCATTTTCTTATGTGTAAGTGAGCTAGACTCTTGGGGATAAAAACTTAAAGGATTAGGAATGATTTGAGAGTTTTTAAGCGACCATTCTTTTTCATTTGAAGAAGTTAGCACTACGAATTTAGAAAAGGTACTACCTAAAAAACGCATGAATGATTGTTTTAATTTTCCAAATTTTCTTGAGGAAGTATTGTGTAAAATAGAAGCATGTCTTTCATAAATAATTGGATATTTTTTTGACAGCAATATAGGTATAAAAAAACCTTTTAACCCATCATCGCAAACACAAATCACATGGGGTTGCACCTTTTTGACAACCTCTTTAATCCCTTTTGTATAACTATTGTAGAAAGAAAATACTGAACCAATTGCTTTTATATCATGAATTTTAATTTTATCACTAAAATTATAAAAAAAAGAATCTTGATTATTATTCAAGACTACTATATGTACATCATAATTTAATTTTTCAGCTAAATAACTAGCTTTAACAGACAAAACCCTTTCAAGTCCTCCAGCTCCCTTAATTCCATTTGTGATGTATAAAAGTTTTCTCATAAAATTAAGTTGTCATTGCTTTGATTAAAAAATCTTTAGATTTTTTAACAGCCTCATTTCTTAAACGATTAATTTCATGAAATTCTATGGGTTTAAATTGATTACAATCAAAATCATTTGAAACTAACAAATGTGATAAATTAAATAAGTCTAATAAATCTCTCATTCTAGTATTGATAGCATCTGTTCTATTAACAACAATAAATTGCTTATTAAAAATCAATGAAAATGCGACCGAATGAAATGAATTAGTTATTACAAATTTAGCATTGTACATTAATGATAAAAATGTTTTAGGGTCATGTAAATAAAAGTTTTTATCAGCATAATTTATATTTTCATTGATTGCATATATCTTACATCGTAATTTTAGAGCCATTTCTTTAGCTATTTTTTGAATTAATGCATTATTATCAAAATCATAAACAAAGACATAGGAATCTTCTTTTACACTAACAAATTCTTTAATCCAATGAGAATCTTCCAGTAGAAAAACGGGATCTAATACTTGTGTCACTTCATGAATTCCTAAATCTTGTAAAATTCTTTTCCCAGAAGTTTCTCTTACAGAAATATGATTTAAACGACTTACTTTTTCTTTTACAAAAGCTTTTAGTTCAGTGGAAATGGAGTCTGTAGCAAAACTAGCTGCGTAAGAAATTTTAATTTTGGAATCTGAAACAAAATCTAAATAAAAAGCAGGGTCTTTTCCATTTTGAAAAAAAGAATTCCAAATTTGATCACTACCACAAATATAAATATCAGCTAATGGTGGATTTGCTTTTAACTGTTGATTATCTTTATAAAGAGTTTTTCCAACATTCAGATGCTTTTTTGAAAAAATATCAAATCTTCTTTTCTTTTGTAACTTATAAATTCGAGCTGGTAATTTTAAAAACAAATAAATTATTTTTAAAAAAATATTCTTATTAAACTTAGGATTTGAAACAACCCATAATTTAAAATGCCCACTTAAATAATCAGGCTTATAGTGGATAGCCTCTGCATCATACCCTAAAGATTCTAAATAATTTAGCAAAGCATATTCTTGTAAAACAGCTCCATAATTATAAACCTCATGACAAGTAATTGTTTTTACCTTTAAAGACATAAATACTTATTAATGATTGATTAATATTTGATTTAAATCCCTTCTTTTTGAGATAGCGACTTTAAAAACTTCTTTGATACTTCCTATTGCAATCATCATAATAACGCGTTCACTTTCTTCAATTTTTGCAGTTCTCTTGAGTTTTTTTTCATCCACAAAAGGCATACATGTATTTAATGGACATGTTCCAATTCCATAAAAATGCAAAGCATTGATAACATTCATAGCAAATAATCCTCCATCTACAAATACCTGATTTGTTTCTAATTTCGTAAACATTCTAATATCTGTAGTAACGACAATAACACCCTGTATTACTTCTTTAAAACCACCATGTCCATTTTGAAAAGCCAAAACTTTTAATACATCTTTTTTTTTCGTAAACAAATGAGCTTTCCATGATTGTCTATTACAAACAGACGGAGTAAATCTAGCTAAATCGATAGCCTTTTCTACTTTTTCAACATCTAATTCAGAAATATCAAAATCTCTAATACTGGATCTTGCCTTTATAAAATTTTCAAAGTCAAAATTTGTAGCGTTTGCAATTTCTTCTTTGGTAATTGTCTTTGTACCACCTATTTTTTCTTCTGAAAATTCGGTCGAAATAAATATTGCTATCGTTCTAAAATAATCTGTGTCTAAATTTACGCCACTTCTTTTATTAAACTCATAATATTCTGACAAACAATTTTTTATAGCTAAAATCAAAGATTCATTCCCATATTCTTCTATAAACAAAGTTGCATCCTGAATTAATTTTATTATTTTTTGTTGACCAAATTCTGTACGAGTATGTGGTAAGGCTAAACCCTTTTCTACAATGTGATAATTTTTTGTCAGAGAAGCAACTTTATTTTGTTTCGAATTGGTCTTACTTAGTTTGAACGAATATTTAAAAAAAAGAGAAAGATCATACATTTTATTTAAATACTCACCAAAAGATGTTTGCCAAAATAAAAAAGCATAAACTTTATTTTTAAATCTTTCTTTAAAATTATTCATTTTTATTTATTTTAAACTTTTTGAATAAACCGTTCACTAAATTTAATTCATATTCATTAAAACTAAACTTATAAACCATTATTAAATAGACAATTACATAAAATAAAATTTTAATTCCTAAGATAATCCAATTTATTCCATTAATGATATTAAGAAAGCTAGTTATAAGTAGAATTAAAGGAAACACATAAATCATTCTCTTAAATAGTTCTATAAAAAATCTTTTTATATCTAATCGAATTACTTTTATATAATAATAATTAAGAATAATTTGACTCATAATCCAACAAAAACAAATTCCGAAAATCATTCCAATTGTTGGATTAAATCTTGTCAAAAATATTCCTAACAAGACACCTAAAGAAAGAAAAATTAAATTTAATATTGCTTTAAAAGAATACTTCCCTTTGGCTTCCAAAATGGAGTTCCCAAAAATTTGTATCAAGGGAATTGTATAACCTATCATAATTATGATTGCTATTAACCATGAATCAAAATAAGTTTCACCAACCCATAATTCAATAAAATTTTTTCCGAAAAGCAAAAAACCTCCAAAAATAAGAAATAGAATGTACATACATAGTCTTCCAACCAAAATCATAGTATCTGTAAGTTCTTTCTCAGAATTATTATTTGCAATCATTTTAACGGCTTTTGGAATAAAAAGTCCAGAAATAGCAGATGAAAAAGTAGCATAATAAGACCCCAACAAAACACCTACACTATATATCGCAATAAACTTTGTTCCAGATATTGCGCCTAAAACAATTTGTCCAGATTGCCATTGAAATTGACTTGCTATAGCATAAACAAAAATCCATATGGAGTATGAAAAAATATTCTTTATAGCATAACCACTTAATTCATGTAATTTAATTTTAACTTTTAAAAATTTAAAAACATAGAAAGCACTTATGGTAATAAAAACACAATTAAGTATCGTATCTAAAATTACTAATCCTAGTGAATCAGCATTTAACATTAAAATTGTAAAAATCAAAAGAGCTCTAACTAAGTATTTTATTAAAGTTAGTGCTCTTGGAAAAACAAACTTTTCATAGGCAGAACAAATTGCATTAAACGTTCCTCCAGGTAAAGTAATAGTCAAATTAAAAATTAATATAGCAAATAATTTTTTTGCTTTTGCTAATTCAATAGTCGATAATTTATTAAAAAAAGAGTGAATATTATAATAAAAGCCAATGCCTACTAATAAAATAATTAATGATATAAAAGCATAAATTAACATTGTAGTAGCTAAAAAATTCTCTTCTTTTTTTAAATCATTTTGAGCTCTATATTTAGCTACAAATCTTACTATAGTGTTATTTAAACCAAAATCTAATATACTAATATAAGCAATCAATGAGCCAACTAAAGTATACAATCCATATTCAGAATTCCCTAACTTCCTAATAATAAAAGGTGTTAATACTAAACCTAGGGCATTTGTTAAAAATATTGTACCGTAAGATAAAATTGCACCCTTTTTTAATTGACTCATTCTATTTTAGTTATAATCTACTGGTCGCTTTATTTCCAAGAATTCCTTTTACATCATAAACAATTCCATTTTCTTTTAAATGGGCTTCTAAATCAATCGTTAAAAATTCTTTGTGAGAGACTCCTAAAACGATTGCATCATATTTTTCAGAAGACAATTTAGTAGTACTTTCTATTTTATACTCGTGTTCCACTTCAACGGGATTAGCCCAAGGATCATAAGTAGTAACATTAACACCATATTCTTGTAAAGAGGCAATTACATCTACTATCTTAGTATTCCTAACATCTGGACAATTTTCTTTAAAAGTAATTCCTAACATTAATACCGAAGCCTTATTAACACTTATTCCTTTCTTAATCATCAATTTCACTATTTGAGAAGCAACATACTCACCCATAGAATCATTTAATCGTCTACCTGCTAGAATAATTTCGGGATGATATCCTTTTTCTTGTGCTTTTTGGGCAAGATAGTAAGGGTCTACACCTATGCAATGACCACCAACTAAACCCGGTTTAAATGGCAAGAAATTCCATTTAGTACCTGCTGCTTCTAGTACAGCGTGAGTATCAATTTCAAGTAAATTGAAAATTTTAGCTAATTCATTAACAAAAGCAATATTGATATCTCTTTGAGAATTTTCAATCACTTTAGCAGCTTCAGCTACTTTAATTGTTGGCGCTAAATGAGTTCCAGCAAGAATAACTTTTTTATATAATTCGTCTACTTTTTTACCAATATCAGGAGTTGAGCCAGAAGTAATTTTTAAAATTTTTTCAACCGTATGCTCTTTGTCTCCAGGATTAATTCTTTCAGGGGAATATCCTGCGAAAAAATCTTTGTTAAATGTGAGACCAGAAACTCGTTCTAACACAGGAACGCATTCTTCTTCAGTAACTCCAGGATAAACAGTAGATTCATATATCACTATGTCTCCTTTTTTTAAAACTTTAGCAACAGTTTCACTAGCCTTATACAAAGGTGTTAAATCTGGTCTATTATGCTTATCTACAGGTGTAGGAACCGTGACTATAAAATAATTACACTCTTTTATATCTTCTAACTTATTTGAACAGAAAAGACCAATTTCACTAGTATTTTCTGATAATAGCACTTTTTTCAAAACGTCATTTTCAACTTCTAAAGTAGAGTCAATCCCTTTATTTAGTTCTTGTATTCTATTCTCGTTAATATCAAAACCAATAACTGAAAATTGAGTGGCAAACAGTCTAGCTAGTGGTAAACCTACATATCCTAATCCTATAATAGCAATTTTATCTTCCATAATTTATGATCCAATAGATTGATAAATAAAACCTATACTTTCTAATTGTTCTTTATTTAATAAATTTCTTCCGTCAAATACAAATGCTGGTTTCAACATACTATCATATATTTTTTGCCAATCATATCCTTTAAATTCATCCCATTCTGTTAAAATTGCAATTGCATGGGAATTTTCAACAGCAACATAAGGATTGGAAGCAACAAAAATATACTTATCATTCTCTTTTTCAGTTCTCGTTTCTAAATAATTTAAATCTGAGAGTATTTGTTTTTCTTGAACTTGAGGATCGTAAACAGCAACTAGAGCCTGTTCGCTGATCAAATCATCAGCTACATATATAGCAGCAGATTCACGAGTATCATTGGTATCTTTTTTAAAAGCCCAACCTAGAAAAGCTATTTTTTTTCCCGAGACAGTATTATAAAGAGTGCTAATAATATTTTTTGAAAAGCGTCTCTTTTGATGATCATTCATTATAATCACTTGCTCCCAATAATCAGCTACTTCATTTAAACCATATGACTTTGCAATATATACTAAATTTAAAATATCTTTTTGAAAACAAGAACCTCCAAAACCAACAGAAGCTTTTAAAAATTTTGACCCAATACGACTATCCATACCAATTGCTTTTGCAACTTCATTAACATCTGCACCCGTTTTTTCACATAACTCACTCATGGCATTGATAGAAGAAACACGTTGTGCTAAAAATGCATTTGCTGTTAATTTTGATAATTCAGATGACCAAACATTTGTGGTTAGAATTTTATCTCTAGACACCCAATTTGCATAAACCTCAACTAAACTGTTTATTGCTTTTTCACCTTCAGAAGAAGTATCGCCTCCAATTAAAACCCTATCTGGAGAAAATAAATCTTCAATCGCAGTACCCTCAGCTAAGAATTCAGGATTGGATAAAATTTGAAAATTAACACTGTTTCCTGTATGATCTAAAATATCTTTAATTGCTTGAGCCGTTCGAACGGGTAAGGTTGATTTTTCTACTACAATCTTATCCGTTTTAGCTACTCTTGCAATTTGTCGGGCACATAATTCAATATATTTTAAATCTGCTGCCATTCCTTTACCAATACCATATGTTTTTGTAGGTGTATTTACGGAAATAAAAATCATTTCTGCTTCATCTATCGCCTTATCAACGTCTGTAGAAAAAAATAAATTTCTCCCTCTTGCTTCTTCTACCACTTTATCTAATCCAGGTTCATATACTGGCAACTTACTAAGGTCTAAATCATTCCAAGCATTAATTCTATCTTGATTTAAATCTACTACAGTTACTTTTATATGAGGACATTTTTGAGCTATTACTGCCATGGTAGGTCCTCCAACATACCCTGCTCCAATACAACAAATATTTTTAATCATAATTTATTTTAAATTTTCCCAATACCAATTTACAGATTCTCTTAATCCTTCTTTTAATTGATATTTAGGCTGATAACCTAAAAGTCTCTTTGCTTTTTCAATACTTGCAAGCGAATGTGGAATATCTCCTACTCTATTTGCTCCATGCAAAACGCTTACATTTTTAATCTCTTGATTATATTGCGATAAATATTCTTTTAAATAGTACACCAATTCATTTAGTGTGGTTCGATCACCACAAGCTGTATTATAGACGGTATTTACAGCTGCTTTATCCTCAACCAACATTGCTAATTCATTCATTTGAACTACATTATCGATATAGGTAAAATCTCTGGAGTAATTTCCATCACCATTAATAACAGGGCTTTCTAAATTTATCAATTGCTTTACAAATTTAGGAATTACTGCTGCATAGGCTCCATTTGGGTCTTGATTTCTTCCAAAAACATTAAAATAGCGTAGCCCTATTGTTTCTATTCCATAGGTCTTTGAAAACACATCTGCATATAACTCGTTCACATATTTAGTAATTGCATAAGGAGATAAAGGTTTTCCTATAACTTCCTCAACTTTTGGCAATGATTCAGAGTCTCCATAAGTTGAAGAACTTGCAGCATAGATAAATCGTTTTACTTTAGCTTCTTTTGAAGCCATCAACATGTTTAAAAAACCAGTTACATTTACATCATTAGAAGTGATGGGATCAGCAATCGATCTTGGAACACTACCTAATGCCGCTTGATGTAGAACATAGTCAACTCCTGCTGTTGCTTTTTTACACTCTTCAAAGTTTCGAATATCTCCTTCAATCAAAGTAAAGTTAGGATTTGATAGAAAAGGCGCTATATTATGTTTGTGACCTGTTGCAAAATTATCTAAACAAATTACAGTATTATCTTTACTCAAAAAATAATTACACAAATTTGAACCAATAAATCCAGCTCCTCCTGTAATTAATATTTTCTTATTACGTATCAAATTATTCTTACTTTATTTATTTATTTTTTTTCTTTTCAACATTTTTCGCCATCCTTTTGGTTCTTGTAATTCATCGTGATACCCTTCACCATATATACCATAACCGTAACCATAACCGTAACCATAGCCATATTTTGCTTTATTTTGAAAACCATTAAACAGAATACTTATATTTTGTAGTTCTCCTCGTTTATGTTTTTCATTTACAACAGACAACATTCCTTTTTTGGTAAATCCTTGTCTGGTAACATACAAAGTAGCATCACAAAAATGCGCTAATTCCAAAGCATCTGAAACTAAACCTACAGGAGGCGTATCTAAGATTATATAATCGTATTGTTGTTTTAGCTCTTCAATTAATTCTTTCATACTCTCTCCCATCAATAGTTCAGCTGGATTAGGAGGTATTGGCCCTGAAGAAATAACATCTAAATAAGGTACATGTGTTTTTTGAATCACTTCTTCTAATTTCTTTTGACCAATTAAGTAATTTACCACACCTATAATATTATCAATATTAAAATCACCAAAAATCCTTGGTTTTCTTAAATCGAGACCTACAATAACCGTTTTCTTTTCACTAAGTGCAAAGACAGTAGCTAAATTAATAGAACAAAACGTTTTCCCTTCACCACTAACAGAAGAGGTCAACATTAATATTTTAGCCCCCTCTTTGTTTTGCTTTTTATACAAAAATTGTAAAGAAGAGCGTATGGCTCTGAATGATTCAGCTAAAGGCGATTTAGGTTTTTCAAACACAGACAAATTGGTATCCGTATTTTTCTTACCTATTACCCCTATTACAGGAATTTTAGTTAATTTTTGAATATCTTCAATTAAATTAATATTATTATCTAATAAGACAATTACAAAAATAATCACTAATGGAATTAGCAAACCTAATATAGTTGCTAAAATATAGTTGATACTAGTTTTAGGTCCTCTTAAACCTCCTCCTACATCTTTTGCAGGATCAATAAAATCAATATCTGAAATATTCGCAGCTTTAACTATTTCTGCTTCACTTCTTTTTTGTAAAAAAGTGCTATAAATATTATCTTTTAAATTATATTTTCTAGAGATTTTTAAATGTTCTTGTTGCTGTTCTGGTAAAACACTAACTTCAGACTCAGCTTGCGCAATATTTCTATTTACAATATTTAAATCAATCATTAAAGCACTTTTAGAACTTGAAATATTCTCTAAAAGCACTTTCTTTATGGCATCCATTTCTACATCAAACTCGGTAAACATTTTACCACTCTTTACCGCATAATTTAATTCAGCTCTTTGTTTGGATAGCTCTATTAATCTAGAAACATTATTTACTATATTAGGATCTTCAATACTAGCTACTGTTGGTGCTGGCAAATTAGAAAAATCAACACTTTTATCTAAATACGTTTTTAAATTATCTAAATATCTTATTTTTCGAACCGTTTCATCTTTTTGAATATCATATTCTGAGATTCTTTGAGTTAACAATTCTCCACCACCTTCTAATTCAAAAACATTTTTCCCTTTTCGGAAATTTTTCAATTCATTTTCAGCCTCTTTAATTTGACCTTCCATTACCAAAAGAGTACTATCAATAAAATTAATGGTATTGGTAGCAAAAAGGTTTTTGCTATGCAACTCATTCTTTCTCAGTAATTCTACGGTCGTATTTAAATATTCAACCAATCTGTTTTTATTGGAACCGACTAATTGCAGACTAATCACAGATTGTGCTTTATTATCTGCTGCTACATCAATATTTTTATATTTGGCAACTGTAGAATTAAAGTCTTCAAATCTTAAATAATATTCTTGATTTACATATTGATTGGCATCTGAATGAAGATGCAGTTTAAAATGAGCAAAAGGTAAGTTTACTTCTTCGTCTATTTTAAATTTTTTACTAGAATAAGTTTCATCCAAATTTACTTGACTTCTCGAATTATCTACATAATGAATAAGTGTTCGGGAAGGAAATTCATTAAAATCAACACTTAATTCATATTCACTAGCATTGATAAATTTTATTTTTATAGGAACAAAAGCCAATTGCCCTTTATTTTTATCAATTTTTACATAAAACGGTACATTTCCGTAGGCATCTTCGTAAAAATATTTCCCTTTAGTTTGATATTGAATGTAATATTCTAATTTATCTACAACTAATTCATTATGTGATCTAGAGCGAAGTGTGGTAATAACGGTTTGGACTTTATCAGAAACACCTCCCCAATTAAAAACTAAACTCGTATTAGAAGTAAAAAATGGATTGTTTTCATCTTTAACAACGATTAAAGATTCCATCCCATATAATTTTTCTTTTCTTATATTAACATTATAAGCAATTACAAATGAAATAATTAACGACAAAACAAACCATTTCCAATAGCTAATTACTTTTATAAAAAAACCTTTAAAATCGAAATTAGATTGAGATTCAAAAAAAGTAAAATCTTTTGCGTCTAGCATCTTTATTACAAATTTCGGGTTAATAAAATTGTGGTTGTAACCAATGACAAAGCAGTAATAATAGTACTAATCGTTTGTACACCTGTTGTCCCTGTTCCCCATGATTTTTGTTTTAATGGTTTAATATAAATATAATCATTGGGTTGTAAGTAAAAATAAGGAGAATCTATCGCTGTGTCTTTAGTTAAATCTACAGTATAAGTTTCATAACCATGAGGATATTTACGAATAATTTGCACTTTTTTACGGTCACCAGTCATCGTAATATCACCAGAATTAGCTATAGCTTCCATTATTGTAGCTTTATCTTGATACAATACATTTGTTCCTGGATTCGTAATTTCACCATTAATAGTATATCTTAAACCAGCTAACTTAACAGTAACATACAATCTCGCTTCCGAATTAAAATATTCATCTAATAATTTCTTTTCAATAGTTGCTCTAATCTCTTCTAAGGTATATCCTAAAACATTAAGATTCCCTAATACTGGAATTCTAATATTTCCATGATCATCCACACTGTATCCTGTAAAATATAAATTTTGAGGCGTAATTTGATTTTGACTTTGATTTTGAGCGGTTGAAGTATTAAACATCTCAACTAGCTTCTGATCTAAAGCCTTAATTGTTATGGTTAAAATATCATTGGTTTGTACCCTATAAGGCTTGGCCACCACTTCTTTCACTTCATTATCAGTAGCTTTTTTATCAGTTTTTTGCAGGTATACTAAATCCTTATTGGGAATACATGAAGTAAAAAGCAACGCAAAAGCAAATAGATATATACAATTTTTAATTTTCATTTTCTCACTTTAAATAGCAAATATAGTTTTTAGGAATTAATCTATAACGATACGTACTTAAAATTATATTAAACTTGTTTAATTGATTGTTCAAATGGAATGCGATGCATTAAGCTTCTTCCTAAAGTTACTTCGTCAGTATATTCTAACTCATCTCCTATTCCAATACCTCTTGCGATAGTAGAAGTTGTTATTCCAAATTCCTTTAATTGTTTATAAATGTAAAAATTAGTGGTATCGCCTTCCATAGTGGAACTAAGAGCAAAAATAATCTCATTAATCCCACCCTTACTCACTTTCTCAATTAATGGTTTTATATTTAATTGAGTAGGCCCAATCCCTTCTATAGGGTTGATTTTTCCTCCCAAAACATGATACACACCTTTAAAAGATCCCGTAGCCTCTATAGCCATAACATCTCTTACGTCTTCCACAACACACACTATGGAGATATCTCTTTTAGGGTTAGAACAAATTAAACAAATTGAGGTATCCGAAATATTATAACACGATTGGCAATATTGTATTTCATTCCTCATTTTATCCAATGCTAAACTCAACTGATTGGTTTGCTCAACTGGTTGTCTTAATAGATGCAAAGCCAATCTCAAGGCAGTCCTTTTACCGATACCTGGCAATTGAGCAATTTCATTTACTGCGTTTTCTAATAATTTTGAAGGCAATTCCATAACGGCAAAAATACAAAACTTAGTCTTTACAATAATTTATTTATTCTATTATCTTTGTTACTCAAATCTAGATTATGAAACCAATTACAATTATCACAATAATTCTGTCTTATTTTTTAGTATTAGTTGCTTTTTCTTTTTGGATAGGAAGAAAAGAAGAAAAAACGAACGATTCTTTTTTTAAAGGTAACAAACAATCTCCTTGGTATTTAGTAGCATTTGGAATGATTGGAGCCTCACTTTCTGGAGTAACTTTTATATCCGTTCCAGGCTGGATCGAAAGCTCTCAATTCAGTTATATGCAAGTGGTACTTGGTTATATGGTAGGTTATTTTGTTATTGCAACGGTTTTACTTCCCTTGTATTACAAATTAAATCTTACTTCAATTTACACCTATTTAGAAGGTCGTTTTGGGAATCATTCCTATAAAACAGGAGCTTCCTTATTTTTAGTATCGCGAGTGGTGGGAGCTAGTTTTAGATTGTTTTTAGTGGCCAATGTATTACAAATTATTCTATTTGATGAATTGGGAATTGCATTTTGGCAAACTGTAACAATTACCGTTCTTTTGATATGGTTATATACCTTTCAATCAGGAATTAAAACTATAGTTTGGACAGATACTTTACAAACACTATTCATGCTTATTGCATTAGGAGTGACTATCTATTTTGTAAGCGATTCCTTAGGATTAGATGCTACAACAATCACTAGTTTTATTTCAGAAAGTAGTTTATCAAAAACCTTCTTTTTTGAAGATGTTTTATCCAAAAATTATTTTTGGAAGCAATTTATTTCTGGAGCTTTTATCGCTATTGTTATGACAGGTTTGGATCAAGATATGATGCAGAAAAACTTAACCTGTAGATCATTAAAGGATGCTCAAAAAAACATGTTTTGGTTTACCATTGTACTTACAATAGTCAACTTAATCTTTTTATGTCTAGGACTTTTATTAACTGTTTACGCTCAAAAAAATGGTATTGATGCACACAAAGATGATTTATTCCCAGTCTTAGCAAAAAACTATTTAGGTTCTGGGATTTTTATTTTCTTCATTTTAGGACTAATTGCTGCTGCATATAGTAGTGCTGACAGCGCATTAACCTCGTTAACTACTTCGTTTAGTATAGACATCTTAAATATCGAAAAAAAATATAATACTGCTGAGCAAGTTACAATTAGAAAAAGAATTCATGTACTTATTTCGCTCCTTTTAATTTTTGTAATTATCGCATTCAAATACCTAATTAAAGATGCAAGTGTTATTTCTAAGTTATTCACTTTTGCTGGTTATACATATGGTCCTTTATTGGGTTTATATGCCTTTGGACTTTTTACCAAAATGAAAGTAAAAGATAAATGGGTACCTGTAATAGCAATTACCTCTCCAATCCTAACTTACATTATAAGTATTGGGGGCGTAATTTACAGTTATTTTACCATTGATTTTTCAACTTGTGAAACCTCAAAATGGGATTGTGCAACTACATTCGCATCCAATCATTATTATCAATTTGGATTCGAATTATTATTAATCAATGGCTTATTAACCTTTTTAGGCTTAATACTGATTCGTAGCAAGCAAAACTAAAGTACAAGCCACTTCATACTGAATATTATTTTCGTCTAAAAGTGTATAAAATTCTGGATTCTCAGTTCCAGGATTAAAAATAACACGTCTTGGTTGTAAGGAAATGATATAATCATAATATTCTCTTTGTACAGTAGGATTGATATACAAGGTAACGGTATCTACTCCTTTAAAAGGTATTTTCTCTGTTTCAATAGTGATATCCAATGCCATTCCTTTTTTGGCACCTATAGCAACTACCTGATGGCTTTTACCTACAAGATTGTGAATGGCTTTATACGAGTAACGTTCTTTATTAGTGGTAGCCCCAATGACTAAGGTTTTCATTTGTATTTGTATTTGTTTATGGTTTGTATTAATTCGAATTGCAATTGTATAATAGTACTTTTTTAACTTGTTTTTAAAGTAATATTTTAGATAAAATTAGTAAAATAAAATTTTAATTTTAACTTTGAGATAACTTTATTTTAAAACGTTGTTTTAAAAACAACTGTTTCTTTGCAAAAAAACTATGGAACTATTTATTTATGTCTTTGCGGCTTTATTTTCTGTTTTAAATCCTTTAGGAGCAGTCCCTGTTTTTGTAGGTTTAACCCAAGACGACAGCAAACAAGAACGCTCTAGAATTTCATTATGGGCTGCTATTAATGTAGCTATCATACTAATCATTTCCTATTTTATAGGTAAATATATGCTTCAATTTTTTGGTATTAGCATAAATGCTTTACGAATTGCTGGAGGTTTACTGATTGTAAATTCAGGCTTTAGTTTGCTTTCTGGTAATGTTAGCAAAAGAAGAGGTGTAAATAAAAAAGTAACTAATGATGCCATGCAACGAAATGACATTGCTTTAACACCTTTAGCTATGCCAATGCTTGCTGGACCAGGTTCCATGTCTTTATTAATTGCTATGTATCAAGAACAGCCAGAATTATTTCAAAAAATAACAACTTGTGCAGCCATTTTATGTGTTTCTGTTACCATTTTTTTAATTTTAAGAAGCGCTCACTATTTATCTAGAATATTAGGAGCATCTGGTTTAGTTGCTATTTCTAGAATTATTGGTTTTATCGTAATTGCCATTGGAATTCAATACATCAGTAGCTCTATAGTAAATATCTTCCAATCTATTTAACGAATGTTTAATGGTTTTTCTTAGTAACTTTAAAGAAAAATCAATTTATGAGAATTCTACTTACTGGAGCCAATGGTTATGTAGGAAGACGTCTATTACCTGAACTTCTAGCCAATGGTCATGAAGTAATTTGTTGTGTAAGAGACAAAAATCGTTTAGGTATCGATGAAGAGACCCTTAAACTTATTCATATTTGGGAGGTAGACTTTCTACTAAAACCGAATCTAGATAACCTACCTCAAAATATAGATGTTGCCTATTACCTCATACATTCCATGACTTCTTCAACAACTGCTTTTGATGAAATGGAATCAAAAACAGCAGAAAACTTTAACACTTATATGTTACACATGCAACCGCAACAGGTTATTTATCTGAGTGGCATTGTAAACGACAATCATTTATCCAAACACTTGCAATCTCGAAAAAATGTAGAAGAGATTTTATATCAAGGAGATTATAAATTAACGGTTTTAAGAGCGGGAATCATTGTTGGTTCAGGAAGTTCTTCGTTTGAGATTATTCGCGATTTATGTGAAAAACTTCCTTTTATGATTACACCTAAGTGGGTTTTAACGAAAACCCAACCAATTGCCATTCGCAACGTTATTCAATATTTAATTGGAGTGTTATTTCATGACGAATGTTATAATAAATCATTTGATATTGCAGGACCAGATGTATTATCTTATAAACAAATGCTTCAGTTGTATGCCAAAACTAGAGGCTTTAAAAACTGGATTGTTACTGTTCCTGTAATGACGCCAAAATTGTCTTCCTATTGGTTGTATTTTGTAACCTCAACTTCTTATAAATTAGCAATGAATTTAGTAGACAGTATGAAAATTGAAGTTATTGCAAAAGCCAATAACTTACAAGAATTATTAAATATTCATCCGATTAGTTATGTTGAAGCAATTGAATTGGCTTTTTTAAAAATTGAACAAAACTTAGTCATTTCGAGTTGGAAAGACAGTTTAGTAAGTGGTCGTTTTCGAAAAAACTTAACGGAATTCATTCAAATACCAAAATACGGTTGTTTAACAGATCATCAAACTATTCCTGTAAATAACATTGAAAAAACATTAGATAACATTTGGTCAATTGGCGGTTCAAAAGGTTGGTATTATGGTAATTGGATGTGGAAAATAAGAGGTTTTTTGGACAAACTAGTTGGAGGTGTTGGTTTACGAAGAGGTCGCACCCATCCTACACATATAGATAATGGTGATTCATTAGACTTTTGGAGAGTTTTATTGGCTGACAGAGAAAAAAAGAGACTGCTATTATTTGCTGAAATGCGTTTACCTGGAGAAGCTTGGTTAGAATTTCGCATTGACGAAGAAAACATCTTGCATCAAATTGCAACCTTCAGGCCTAAAGGTTGGTTAGGCAGATTGTATTGGTACATCTTAATCCCTTTCCACTTTTTTATTTTTGGTGGTATGATACGAAATATAGCTAAAACAAAATAAGTAATAAAATTATTTCTGATTCATAAAAAAGATAAATAAAAAAACCACATTCGGAAGAATGTGGTTTTAGTTTTAAAAGTACTAATACTTTATTTTTGAATAATTAGTTTTTCCGTTTTAACAAATGTCTCTGTTTTAATTTGAACCATGTAAATACCCTCACTTAATTGATTTGGTAGTTCTATCTTAAAATCATTTAGCCCATTAGTAATTAAATTCTTTTTCTCAAAAATTAAGTTTCCAGCAATATCATATAATTTTAAATCACAAGAATCACTAGCAGCATTCAGTTTTACTGAAAAAACGCTACTATTCAAAGGATTTGGATAAATTAAAAATCCCTTTGATAAGCTAAAATCTTGATGTGACAAACTATTTCTATCAACCATTATAGTTTCTTCAAACACAACATTATTAAATATATCAAAAGCTTTTAATCTGTAATAAACAATATTTTCTGTAGTATTATCAATATAATTATAATTAACCATATTATAACTTGTTCCTAAAGCATTTTGCTGGTTAATCTGAGTAAAATTACTATTGTCAATGCTGCTTTCTAAAATAAATTCACTCGAATTAAATTCAAGTAACGATTTCCATTTTAATTCTATTGGTCCGGTTAATTCGAAATCTGCATAATAATCTGCAATAATAGTTTGATTTAAAGCTACATCTTCTAAAACTACATATTCTGTACTAGCAGTTAAAGTTCCAATAGTAGCAGTCAATTTCGATTGACCCGGAATATTTGTTGCTATATTAAACAAATCGGGTTGAGAAATAATCATTGGATATTCAATAACATAATTTACACCAGTTAAGTCATTAATTTCTCTTTCAACAGTATCACTAAACATCCCTAATAACTTAAAACGATGTTGGTTTCTTTCAGAAATCTCAATTACTGGGTTTTCAAAACGTATGGATTGAAGAGTAATATTAGAAGGTAGATCTACTACTTTTTCAAGTTTATGAATAGCAGTCATTGCTCCTTCTTTAAATCCATAAGCAATAATCTCAATTTCTCCATCTAAATCTGTTGGAATTTCAAAAGTAAAAGTGTTTTGAAATAACAAGTTGTCATTTTTTTGTAAGAAAAAGGAGATGTCAGATTTCTTTTTACTATTGATTTCCATGATAATATTATCAATATCCTCCTGATAAACATCAAATGTTACAGTTGTTCCTGACAATAATGCTGATGAAAAAGAATTAGGATGTATCACTATTTTGGAATTATTTGTAAGATTTTCAGACTGTCTATTCGTTTGTCCTTGAAAACCTGCTAAAAAAGTATAATTTAACCCTTGATAACTAGGTATACCTTGTTTAGTAAAATTTGAATTAGAATCATCAAAATTTTGCTTTAATTTTTCAAAAACTTCACTGTGCACTGCGCTACTAAAAATAACAACATTTTCAGGGTTTTCTAATTTTTCTTCCAAAGTGGAATGAGCAATATTATAACCTGGAAAAGCACTAACAAATTGATCATCTAGATTAGCCCTCATACTTGGTCTTGGAACTACAAAGTCATTCGGGCCTCCGTATAAATATGTAGTAAAGTCATCAATACTTTGGAATGCCTGACTACCAATATATTCTATAGATTTTGCCAAAATATACGTTTGCAAGGTTCTTTTAGGGATGACAAAAAAGGTGTTGGAATCGAAGTTTAAATTACACAAGTCTGGTCTTTGAACACAAAAACTAAAAGTTGTTGCCACTGCATGAAAGGGAATTCCATTCATTTTTTGACGATAAGGAAGACTATTTAATTTTGGCACAAACCAAGTACTTGCATTAATACCTCCAGAAATATAATCGTGTTCTACAATTAAATTTTTTGCTCCATAACTATTCACCTTATCAGCTTCAGGTATTGTACCACTAAAAAGGTCCTTAATTTTCACTGGATCAGAAGGACCATACAAAATCTCATTCGCTAAATTTAAGCTTGCTAAAGGTTGAGGCAATACACTTGAAATTAAAGATGTTTTTTGTAATCCTGTTAGAATAACCCTTTCATCAAGTGCACCATTGGCTCCATGCGCACCAAAATGTGGCGTATTTAAAGTAACTAAAGCATTTATATCATTATTATATTCTATATCAGGTTTAATTTCTTCAATATAAGCTCTTGTATATAATCCTCCTCTACTATGAACAATCACATTTACTTTACCAGCAGAAACTTTTGAATCTAAAGATGTTTTTATTAAAGATTTAATATACGTGGGTATGATATGAGCATCTCTGTAAAAATGATTTTCTGCAACTTCTTTGTCTAATCGCCAAGCTAAGGAAATTTCATTTTCCGAATAGCCTTTATTCATAAAAAATTCTTTTATTCTTTGTAAAATATTTACATCAGACCATACTCCATGTCCAAATAAAACGGGAGGCAAAGAAAATTTAATCGGATGCCTGAAAATTAATTCATCCGTTTGTTGAGGGAGTTGCTTAAAAACAAAAACATCATATTTGGTATAATGCTTATTTGGTTCAAAATCATTGCCTTGAATATGAGTAGGATGTTGAAAAATAAAATCTACATAATCTAAATCTTGAACATTTGGTTGCCCTTCATAATCTTCAATTGGTTTAAGCATAAATTTTCCATATCTTGCTATGTACTCTGGACTATTAGGATCTCCTGGCAAAACATCAGAAGTATTTTTTCTAAGTTCAATTCTATACAATGAGTTGGAAGCATAATAACCTCCTGGATCGTCCGTTTTTAAACGTAACACCGATGAAGTTGTACCATCTGCAGCAAATGACGGAATTCCGTCACTTGTTGGCACATAGCTCAACGAAGTTGATTTTAATATGGCAAACTTAGTATAATTATCATTTCCATTTATTTTTTCTTTGAAAGGTTGCTCCTTGTCTTCTACATGATATACAAAAAAATCTCCTAAAGGAAGATTACATCTCATAATCCCATCTGGAGTTGCAATCCAAGAATAACTTTTAGACTCTTCACTTTCAACACAACCAGCAATGATAGTATTAGATAACATATCTGGATCATGAACACATCGATAAGAATCGTAAAATGTTTTAGAAAAAAGAGTATAGGCATTATGAGAAAAAACATCACTTACACCATCATAAACTATTAAACCTTTGTTTGTACCTAAATACACTCTACCATCAGAATCTCCCCAAATTGCAGCTCTATTAAATGAAGTTCCTGGAGGAAGAATACTACTATCTGTAATGTTTTTCCATACACCATTTTTTAAAACTGAAAACCCATTTCCTGCTATAGGAGTTGTTACCCAAACCCCTTTGTCATTTGCATAGACACCATTAAATATTCCATTCTGAGATACAAATCTAGCGTCTTGAGTGGTATACTCTCTTACATATTGTGGTACTGCTTCATTAGTATATTTTATAATTCGAGGTTTTAGATAGGTTGTAGGCACTACATTCCCTGATGAGTTAAAAACACCATTAGAATCATTATACCCATATACACTAATATAAATAAAACTACTATCCACTGAAATTGCATTTACCGTTCTGCTATCTGGAGAAACACTAACTGGAGGATTATAAGTATAAGCAGGATAAGGTAATCTTTCCAACATAATACCCGTTGTAGTTCTATTCTGCCAATCGTTCCAAGTACTATAATTCTCAAAGGGACCACTAGCATCTGCCATTCTCGAACAAATTGAACCTGGAGTAACAATATAGTCAGGAGAACTTGTAACATCATGGTAGCGATGGGCTGCCCATACCTTATTATATGGGTCAACAACTATTTGCTGTACTCTTCTTGTAGGAAGACCTTCCCCTTCTGAATAAACCGTAAAACCTCTAGCATTGATACCTGGACCAAAATGTTGCACGGCTAAAGTATTTACATTAATTTTTTCAATGCCGCCTTGACCTCCAGTAGTATTAATTCCTTCATGAGCAATCCAAATGTTACCTGATTGATCTTTTGCCATTGAAGTCATTCTTGTACTTCCAATTGCTGGAGTCGTTCCTAAAGCTTGTACACTAAAAGTAGGCGTTTGTTGCGTCTGATCCATAAAGAAAAGACCTTGACTCGTTGTTCCAGCCCAAATATTTTTATTCGCATCGGACGTAATCGATGTGAAGGCTTGGCCCGTATGATAAGTGGCGAATCTAGGCTCATTATTCCCAGTACCTTGTGCATACACACCACTTATCATTAGCATACTTACATACAACGTAAGCATGAATAGATTGTAATTTGTTTTCATGTTTGCTTGTTTAAAATTAAAATTATCGTTTCATACTAAAATGTGACTTAAATTCTTTGTCTGTATTATTTTCTCTGTAATAAACTGTAAACCAATAATCGGTAGAAGGCAAATCATATCCATTATAGGTACCATCCCAACCTTCTTTATCCGGCACTAATTCTTTTAAAAATTTACCATATCGATCATATATATATACTTTTGCATTCGGTTGATTTTGTATACCTCTAATGTGCCACGTATCATTATAACCATCCCCATTTGGAGTAAAAAATTTATCGTAATCCAATACAATGGCTTCTAAAGTTACTGGCTCACAACCATTAGTATCATAAACCGTAATAGTATACATTCCAGCAGTTACATTTTGAAAAATAGTTGAAGTTTGAACAGGTTCATTATTCAATTGATATGCATAAGTTCCATTACCAATTGTAGTAACAATAATGCGAATAGTATCCTCGAAAGAGTACTCTACTTTAACAGATGCTGCTGCAGGTTGGGATACAATAACCGTACTTCCGGCTGGCTCTGAAACGCAACCTGTAACAACATCTGTAGCCACTACAAAATAATTTCCGCCTTGTGAGACTTCTAAAGTAGCTCCAGTTGCATTAGGAAGTAAGGTACTCCCTAGATACCATTGAAAGGTATAGGCATTACTATCTAATCCAGAATCGATAGTAAAAGTAGCGAGTAATTGATTGTTTAGTGGATCCGTACAAATAAATCCATCTTGTGGCGTTGGATTAGGTAACATTGGAACAGTAATGTCAAAACTAGTAGTCGCCATACATTTGTTCTGAGTAGATTCATCTACGACTTTTACATAAATAGTTTGCGGACTACTTACATTAGTATAGTTTGAAATATCAGCGATGGGCTGATCTGACCAAAGATCCATTTCAGATGCATAAAAATGAATGGATATATCAGAATTCCCATTTTGAGAGCCTAAAATATTTGGTATCAAAGGATTAAAATCGAACACATGAAAACCGTCATTTACACCATCTTCATCACAAATCGACATGGAACTTGGTGCAACTGCAAAAACAGCATTTTCAGTTACCAATGCAATAGAAACCGTGGCAATACAATTGGTTTGAGTATTCAAAATACTTGCCCAAATGGTAGTAGAAACACTTACATAAGGAGAATTGATGGGATTCGTTCTTAGTTTGGCTTCATTTTCTGTCAAATGATAGCTAACCAAAAACTGATTCGGGTTTTGTCCATTTAAAACTTCAGCGGTCTTCGTTTCCAAATCAAATTGTGCTTCTCCAGAAGTATTGATGATACAGCTTAAATAAGGTGTCACAGTTGTTACATTAGGCAATGGATTCACTATAATGGCTTGAGAAACTATTACTGCACAAGTAGATAAAACACTTACAGGTAAAGTAATGATTCTTAGATAAACAGTTGTACTTCCAGTTTCATAATTTGTAAAATTTAAAATAGGATTTAGTCCTGTTTGTGCATCAATAGCCGACTCATGATAACTCACTTGATAGGCATTCCCATTCAACATCATGCCTGTATTTAAGCTCAAATCAAAAATTTCTGTCAAGTTCCCTGAATTGATATCATCGCAGGCAATTAAAGCAGGCAAATTGGTAACCAAATTAGTTGGCTTCGCTACTACCTCTATTTCTTGCTCTACTACTATAGCACAATTTTGTAAAGTAGTAGCTACATCAGATTGTACTCTTATCCAAATACTGGTTGTTCCAGAAAAATAATTCGTCACTGAAGTAATCGGATTTATTCCTAACTGTGCTTCATTCAAAGAAGTATGATAGGAAACCAATGCCGTTACGTCTCCATTTCGAATATAATCTATATTAGTACTCAAATCAAAAGATTCTTGTAAATCACCTGTTACATTGTCATCACACAAAAGAATTTTAGGAGGATCTGTTCTTGGCGTAGGTAACGGAATCACTTCTAACTCTTGCTCAATAAGTACGGCACAACTCGTTAAAGTACTAACGGGTGTGGTTACCACTCGTATCCAAACACTGGTTGTTGTTGAAGAATAAGCTACTGGATTAGCTATTGGATTCAATGCTAATTCTGCATCTTGCTGTGTTTCATAATAGGTTATGTTCCAAGTAGTATTTCCATTTCTAATATAGGTTTCATTTTGAGTGATATCAAAAGTCTCCATTAAATCATGATCCCCATTGGTATCACATAATTCTATTTTTAAAGGTTGTGTCAACGGATTAGGATACGGTACAATTTCTATAGCTATTGTAGTAACCGAATAACAACCTGCTACATCTTCAAAACGAATCCAGTAGATTTGGTTAGCAACCGTTTGCAAATAATTGGTATTCGAAACTAGTTCCCCAGCCACTTCATTTTCAGCACCATTTTGTGTAAGATAAGAAGTGATTGTATAATTGGATGCATTTGCATGTAAATTCGAAAAATAAGCAGACAAATTAATAATTTCTGTAGAATTTCGGTCAAGATCACAAAGCTGAACCGTATGTGGAGTTAATACAATTGGAGCATAAAAAGCATATTCCAATTGCTTGATAATCGGACAACTTGTAGCTACATTAGATATGGTTACAAAAATAGGAGTCGTAAAATTAGTAAATGTATAAACAGAAGGAATACTATTCGTATTGGCTACTGCATCAGCATAAGAAGTATAAAATTGCAAATTCAATGAAGCTGGCGCATACATATTTAAAATACCATAAACTGTTGCTCCTAAGTCTATCGTTTCTGTTCCATCCGCATTGTTATCACAAAATTGGGTTGAGGCTGGAAAATCATACGCTTCATAAAAAGGATTTAACGTTAGGGTAGCATACGTATCACAATTATTGGTTCGACTCAATCGTACATAAACCACACTCGGATTAGGTGTTGCATTTTGATAATTAGTTGGATTTGTCAATGCATTGGTATTATTCTGCATATCTACCAAAGTCGTAAAATAAGTAAAACTCACTCCGGTAGCATTGGTAATTAAACTCGTTGCATCGGTTAAATCAAAAAAAGCTACACCATCATTGTCAGGATCACATTCGGTAAGCGTAACGGCATTGGTTAACATCGGTACATCAGGAACTAAACCTATAATCACCGCTTTTACTTTACTACAATTATTTATATTAGTTCCTTTTACATAAATGGTTTTAGGAAAGTCTACCAAAGGAATCGTATAGTTGGTCGTATTGGTTATTGGATTTATCCCAGCCAATCCATCCGCTTCGGAATTAAAATATTGAAATGTAAATGGCGTTGGGTCTTCTACTACTGTACCATTCAATTCTGCCAAGTCTAAAACATAAATTCCATCTAAATTCCCATCGCAAATATCATACACGCTGTTAACGAATTTTGGCAAATTATAAATCTGTAATTCGAGCACTTTTATAGTAAAACATCCAGTTATATTATCTTGAAAACGAACATATATCGCAGTGGTTTGATTCGCTACTACAGTATAATTTGTTGTAGTAACAATCGCAGCAACATTATTCACTGCATTCGCATTACTCGTATGGAAAGAAATCGTATAATCACTTGGATTATTAATCATTCCTTCGGTTCCTACACGAGGTATAGAAGCTTCTAAATCAAAAATCGCTTGTAATTGATTGGTCGTAGAAATATCACAGCTAAATTGAACGGCATCATAAGCCTCAATAAGTGGTAAACGCTCAGGTGTAATGGTTGCAACCGAATAACATTGTGTGGTATTATCAATTACTTTAACATACACCGTTTGTGCCACATTAGAACTGTTAAAAACCGCATTAAAATTGGTCACATTCGCATTAGACAACACATTAATGTTGTTTTGTAAATTGGCTAAACTAGTATAATATTGAAAAGTCAAACCTGTCATCGAGGAGACCAACTGGCTTTGGAAACTGAATAAATTAATCGTTTCAGAACCATTTCCTAAATTATCACATACTAACGGATTAATACTAGTTACCAAAGGAGTTGATTGAAAATCGATTTCAATTGGGAATACACGAGAACACCCCGGATTCAATCCGCTTTGAATGCGGACATAAACCACACTTCCATCTTGCACTGTAAAACCAACTGGCAATTCTGGAGTTCCAGCCGTAGCATCGACAAGAGTTTCAAAATACTGAAACGTATATAAAACGGTATTTACTGGAATAATTTGCGCATTAAAAACTTGAAAATCTCCAATCGCTTCGTTATTATCATTATCAAAATCACATTGATTCACGGTAGTAGTCACCGATAGTGGTAACGTTCGAATTTCAATGGCAATCGGCACAATACGCGTACAACCTGTAACTGAATTGGTCAGTTGCAAATAAATCGTCCCTGAAGTTCCCAAGATAGTCGTATCATAGGTAAACAAATCCCAATCGGGTAGTATCTCATAAACAGCATCACTGGTTTGTGCTGCTAACAAACTCGTATATAATCTTCTAATAATTGGCTGTGAAGGATCTTCGATAACAATAGCGCCTACCAAACTATTTAAATTCCCTAATATAACTTGGTTGTCATCATCTAAGTCGCAATATTCTTGTGTACCAATGGGATTCACATCTACAGAATCATAAAACCCAAATTGAAATTCCTGAATAGCCGGACAAACTACAGGGGTATTAGGTGGTAAAACCGCTGTCTCTTCTACCCTTACAAAAACCGTTGTGGTAGTCGTTACATTGTATGTAGCGGCATTCGCAATGACATTAGTATTCAAATACGCATCATTCAAGGTGGGATGCAAGGTTAAAACAGGAGTGGTATAACCCGTAACAGCTACAGTTGGTAACAACGTAGTCAAATCAAAAACCTCAACACCATCTGCATCAATATCACAAACCTGAGTGACTATTGGGGCTTTAATATCATAGGGTTTCAAGTTGAAATTCAAGGTATAATCACTATCACAACCATAAGACGATACTTTTACATACACAGTGGTTAAAGGTCCATTTATCGTAATCGTCGTAATCGGATTAGAATTCGTAAGATAATCAGCCATTGAAGCATAAGCAGTTACGGTTTCTCCAGGATTATCATTCCGTATGGCTTGCAAATAAGAAACAGGAACGGGACTATTTTCTAAATCGATAAATTCCGCATCATCATTAAAAACATCACAAATTTCATATTCTATAATTTCATGTCTTTTGTATTTCAAAGGCACAATTATTCTTTTGATTCCTACAATTCCATTGGCATCAATAAATCGCACCCAAATCTCCGAATACGGAGCCACAGGAGTATACGCACTCACTTCTGCTGGTGTTAAAAATACAGCAGCATCTGCGGTTTGCGCTCCTACTAAAGTGGTGTAAAAACCAACAGCCGTTGGCACTGGATTTACGGGAACGGCTTGCATCACATTGGCATACACCACATTCAAATCGAAAGTAGGTATCACATCACCAGTTTCCAAACAAGCACCTAAACCTCCAAAACCGCCGTTTCCGCCTCCGCCTCCACCGCCTCCATCGCCTCCTTCAGCAATACAGAATGTTAAAGTTACTGGAATCACTCCAAAACAATAACCTGAAGCATTGGCTGCCACATAAATAGTGGTCTCCGTTTGCCCTTGTGGAATACTCACATTAAAGGCATTAGGATTGCCAATCGCATTGGTTTGGCTATTGGCATTCGCCAAAGACGTATAATACATTAATTGCAAATCCGAAGGATTTATTGGTCCTACCGAAGCTGTAATCGGAATACTCGTAAGATCAAAAATTTCATTCAAATCGAAATTCGTATCAGGTATACACGCTACTGTAGGCACATCTAAAACCAAACGTGGCAACAACTCCAAACGTACAGTAATAATATCAAAACATTCGGGATGAGCTGTATTATAAACCCGTACATACACATCATAAAAACCAGGTGGATTCGTCAGGTTGATATAGGTAATCGGATTGACATTTGCAGTGGCATTGGCTAGATTCTGAAAATAGCGCACCGACATCCAAGAACTGGTATATCCTGCAATTTGATTGGTTAAACTCGGCAAATAAATATTATTCTCTACATTATCATTATTCACATCACAGTAGTACAACGTGACATCATTTAGATCGGGGATTTGATATAAATTAATGGTAATTCTACCTGTTGAATAACAAGTTCCTAAGGTTCTACGATAATACAAAGTGGTAACTGTAGTGGTTAAATTGTACGTATTCATGTTGGCCAACGGGTTCAGATTGTTGTCCGCTTCCAATTGGGAACCATGAAAACTAATCACTTCTGTACCCATTGGGGTTACTAAAGCTTCCACATCATATACCTCATTAGGAAAAGGAGCTGTTGCATCGCAAACATTTCTTACAATATCAGGTGAGGCAGGAAAACTCGGATCATAGGTAACAGTAAAAACACCTTGAATTTGTCTTGGAATACAGGTATTATAAGTAACCGTAGCGGTATAAAACGTATCGGCTTGTGGTGGAATTACTTCAATAGGATTACTGTTCCCAATGTTCACTCCAAATTGATTGGTCCAAACAATCGACGTTGCTGAAGCTCCTGAAGGTGTAAAAGCATAGGATTCATTGTTCACAGCAAATTCAGACGTATTTCTTCCAGGTGCAGCCACACCCAAAGTTCCATTGGCATTGTTTAAACCAATTAACGAGTTACCGTTTCCATTGGCACTACTATTTCCTAAACAAGGTAACGGTTTGTCTTGTACATGAATCTCAATCGCATTGGTGGTTTCAAACAACACCACTTGAAAATAAGCTTTAATGGCATTGGCTCCCAAACAATTAAAATAATTCAACCCGTTAAAGTTGACTACCATTTGTCTAAAAGGAGCGGTTCCTGTTGTATAATAACTTATGGAACCGCAATCTTCACCAGTAGCACAACCAAAGCCAACTGGCGCCATTATATAATCTTGAAAGCCTCCAAAAATCGCATTTCGAATTAAAGACGGACTCGGAGTGGTATTGGTAATCGAGGAAAACGACCCTTCTGGTGTTGCAGGGTTGTAACCAAAACGAACAATTCCATTATCGGACACATTCAAAGACGTATAGGAATTACCATAAAAACAAAAGGTAAACCCAATCGGCACGGTGGCACTCCAAACATCATCACCCGCAATTGCAATAGGGTTTCCATCAGACAAATTTCCTATTAATCCATAGGGTACAGCGGCAGCCGTATAATCGGTAGTCGATTGCAAACTTGGATACGTAGCGGTAAGTTGAATTCTTTGAGGTGGGATAAAATTATAGGTACAATCTAGTAACGCATTGTCCACATTGCCATTATGGTCGGAAATAGAAACGGTAGGTGTTTGTCCCATTGCCAAAAAACTAGCCATAGCAAGGGCTAGTGAAAAAATAATTTTTTTCATAGATAGTTTAGATTTTAAGCAAAAAAACAACAATTTCCAAACAACCTATCTATATAATCGATGAAATCATCATTTAATCGATGAAAAAAATCGGTCTCTTTTTTCGTACCTTTTATCTCACTAAAAAATTACATTTTAACTATATAAATTGTTAAAAAACAACACTTTTAGCAATTTTAACAACACCCTTATCTTGTAACATTGAGGAAGATTTTTTTCTTCGTTTGAAGCACTTGTATCGAAAAATTTGTTTTTTAAATAACCTAGAAAAAACCTCTCAACAAATCCCACAAAAAAAGGGCTTTTAAAGCCCTCTTTCTTAATTTACTAATTTGGTTGTATCTGTATTTCGTTTTGCGCGTCGCATTCTCGATGTTATTCTGGTTATAACATATTCATCCCGTTTCGTTAAGCCATCATACATAATCTTACCCGCTTTGGAAATCGTACTAATGTAAGCATACAAGGCGTCATATTCCTGTCTGTTATCGCTATGCAATTGCTTTTTGATATTCATCACCACGTTTTGCATACCGTTTTTAATTTTTATCTCTTCTTTTAATGCTTCTATTTCAGCGGGGAAAGTCGCACTCATGCCTTTGGCTTCTAAGACCGCTCTTTTACTTTCCACAAACTGAAGCAATGCATCCAGTTTTAAAATCGCGCCTTCTATGTTTCTATCCATTAAAGTACGCTTTACAGCAGTAATACTTTTCGTACTAATTGCCGCACGTTTAAAATAAAAAGAAAGAAAATTAAGGTCTTTGTTAATTTGGTCCGACGTAGTATACAAACTAGCCGTTACCCCTTTTTGCTCCTCGGTTATTACGAGGGATTGCTCTAAACGCGCCACTTTCGCCAATTGGGCTTCAAAATCATTTAGATACGTAGTTGAAAATTCGCTAAAACGCGTTGCTAGTTCTTCTCGATCACGCTCAAAACTAGCCTTTAGGAAGGTACCCGCAGGCACATACTCTTCCATCTTTAAATAAAAACCTTTACTCATGTTTATAATTATTTGTTTAATTATGAAACAAAATAATCACAACAATTAAGCCAAAACATAGAACTTTTCTTATCAAAAATCATAAAATTTTCATAATTTACAAATAAAACGTTGAAGTGTATAGAATATAAGATAAAGGGTTGTTTTTTGGACTTCTTTAGGTACGCAAAGTTCTAAACTTTATACTTTGAAGAGTAGAAACACAAATTATACCCAAGGCTTCAGCCGAAGAGACGAAGTAAATCCAGGCTATAGCGTTATATGTTCTATTTCTTTTTTATTTTTCGACAACCAATCTTTTGCAAATTCTATTATAATCTGACGAATAGTATGTCTATTTGCATTTTCCCAATAATGAGTATATTCTTCTCCATTTTTAAAATCGTCCCAAGCCCAATAAAGCCTTGAAAAATCAAAAACAATAGTAGTGTTATCATTATCTTGACAAAAAGTATGAATTAATTTTAGATTTTGTTCAATATTTTCGGATGCAGCTATTTTCTTTATGTAATAAGTACTATAACTTAAAATCGCATCATCTTTACCTAAAATTTTAATATTTAATTCCTGTAATGTTTTTTTTAGATATTCTTTAACTTCAAAGAATTGACTAGGTTTAGATATTCCAGCCAAAATCAATAAATTTTCAGAATGATATTCTAACAATAACATTTCATAAGCCCAATCAATACAATCATCAGAATTAAAATTTTCGATTTCTGAAAATGCCACTATTTTATATGTTAAATCACTAAACTTCATGTATTCCTGTTTTTTTAAAATAACATTACAGCTAAAGGTTTTGTGCTTTGTGCTTAAGCAGGTTTCAAACATAAAGTCAAAAGTTTCAGACTTTGTCTACTTCCCCTATTTTTTATTCCCAATTAAGATTATCTCTATTAATTTGCTCTTGAACTTCTTGCAAGCTTTTAAATATCCTAGTTCTTGGCCAAGTAGTGTCAGTATGTTTTGATTGTTTCCATGTTAAATGAACAATTGCATAGGTTGGGTTCTTGTCAAGAATTTCATAAAGCACATCATCATTATCATCTCGTCTAGCTATCGTTTTTACTTTTTTATCAGCCAAAACGTGATGAGAAGCAATTTCAATCTTTAATTGCTTTGTTAAGTCTTGGTCAGTTTCATACCAAGGATGTTTATATGTAATTACGTCTTTCATTTTATGATATACAACTTGTTTATACTTCTTGTTTTCGCATAGCTATAAACAACTGAGCAACGTCTAAAGTTTCTAACTTTGTGAAGCTAAGACAAATAGTTTATAAATACAAGTAGCCTCTTAATCTTCAATAAGTAACCCATATTCTTCATCAAATTGTTTTCTCTCCTCTTCAGTCATACTATTTCGTAATACTCTAATTGTATATCCACCCTGTAATTTTTGATTCTCAATATACATCCAATCACTAATATCTTCTTCTTTAATTTGGATAGTATCTCCTAAATTGACATCTGTAGTAAATTCTGGCAAATTATCAACGACACCAAAATACTTATTCTCTTTAAGCGTTATACTACTTACCCAAATATGCTCACTTCCATTTGAAGTATTAAATTTTGTTTTAAGAGCAAAATACTCAAATGCTGGATTACCACTTTTTAATGCTTCATTAAACTTGTCTAGAGTTTCTTTTGCCATTTTTATGGCTTGGTTCATCTCTTCATCATTTTCAGCAAAACCATAAATTTCTGGTTCCCCTTCTCGTTCAATCTTTGTTGTTTTGTTATTTGTACAACTTACAAGTGTAATGGAAATGATTACTATCAGCAAATAGTGTTTCATAGATAAATATGTTATTTTAAAATAGTTTAGCGTTTTGCCTCAGCTGCGCAAAGCCCGAAGTTTCGAACTCCCTACTTTGCGCTAAAGTATAAAAATCATTGATTCAACTATTTTATAAATGATTTTTTGTGTTAGTAAATTAACTAAAAGTGCTATTAACTAGACCTCAAAGTCAGGAGACTTTGCGGAGCTTGGGCGATAGAAATCAAGACAAAGGTTCACAATATTCTTTATTAACAACCTTATCCCTTAAAACTGATTTACTATTAAAATTTCTTGTAATATTTCTAACGATATCACTGTAATTATCTGTTCCATCTGCTTTTTTATGATAAAAAGGTTTTACTGAACAACAATGTTTATGTTCAAATAAAGTATTTAATAAAGTTCTATCAGAAATACCACAAGAATGTCCAAAAATAAAAATTTGATAATCTCCACTGTTTAAAAATTCTAATAGTCTTTTATAGTTATCAGTCTCTAAATACTTTATCGATTTAATATTTTCAAGATAAATATTATCGTTTAAGTTTTCAATAGATTTATAATCATCATCAATTTCATCTCCAAATCCAAAAATCACATTATTTCCATCATGTTTATCTGTTGTTCCATGAATATGAATAATTTGCTTTTTAGGTGCTTTTTTTGAATCAAAATAATCAAATTCGTTATGGTGTAAATATAATTTTTCAGTAAAAGTATAATTAAAATTTAAGAACAAAATTTCCTCTGGCATCAAATTAAAAAAATTGTATGCATAGTCAGAAACCAGTAATTTTCTTATCTCTTTTTGAGGTTTTTCTTTTCCAATTCTATAAATTAATCTTCTACTTTCTTCATTTAATTCAGCCTCCTCAATCATACCATCCTTCAAACCTTTAATATCATTTTGTATATTTTGAAATTCAATTTCAGCCTTTTTATTAATTGAACTTTCTGTAAAATCTTTCAATTTAAATTCTGAATAAATTTTGCTACCAATACTACTTTTTAATTTTAAACTATTTTCACTGTTACTAAAATTATTAAGAAAATTATTTTCAATCCCTTTTAAGTAATCTTCTAGCAACTGCTTAATTCTTTCAAAATCATTATTTAACACATCAATCTTATAAGAGCAATTTTCATCTTTATAAGATTCTTTTAATAAATAATAGTATTCTTTCTCAATATCTACCCAGTTTTGTATACTTTTTTTTCTAGTTAGAATCTCTAAAAAAATATTCTTAAATTCTAACTTTAGATTCAAATGTTTTAAAAAATCAATTAAACCTTCAAATGTTGTACACTCATCATTCCAACGACCAATATTCCAATGGCTTGGAATATTAGAAATTTTAATTTCATCATTTTCTAATATACTATCTCGAGTTGTAATATTTCCATTAATATTATTTCTAACTCCTTCAATTATCTTTTCCCAGTAATCATTTATAAAATGATTGTAACTGGTACTCATTCCATGAGCTAAATCAAATCCATTTCCTATAAGTATTATTCTGTTCATTAGTTTAGATGTTTTGCTGAATTTCTTATTGGTAATACAGGCATGATGTCTCTGTTAATCTTATTATTTTTTTTAACTCTCAAAGTAATGAACCTTTTAGGGGCGGGCACGGATAATAAATCCGCGCTATCAGGAGAAAAAAATTAATAATCTTACCAAAAGTCTTTTATCAGCAGTTATTCTTTAAGCTTTCTATTTTCAATCTGCTTTTTATAAACTTCTGTTAATTTTTCTGAATCAATTACTAACTTCGTTCTGTTTTTCAAATGGTCTATTCTTTGCCAATTAACTGTTGATGTAATATTTGAAAGTCTTTCAACAAGAAAAAAAGATTCTTCTTTTGTTAGCTCTTTGTCTTTTAGCTCACCCAAAAAATATTTAATAGCGTTAGACAAACCTAAAACTCCACGTTCAAATCTTACAGATGATATGTAAAGTTTTAAAATTTCATCTTTTTTGAACTGCTTATTTAACCATAATGAAAGAAAAATTTCAGTAATTTTTCTACGGTACTTATTTTGGTTTGATGGAATAAACAATGACCTAGAAAGTTGCATAGTAATTGTTGAACCTCCATGTTTTATGTAACCTGATTTATTTCTTAGAAATTTAAATCTGCTTAAAGCACCTCTTAGAAGTGATTTAAAAGATATGCCAGAGTTAGTTTTAAAATCTTTATCTTCAATATCAATTAGTATTTTTTTTAAAACATCGTATTTTACATTTAATCTTTCAAGCTCTATATATGAAAGTTTTGCACGATATAATATATATTCAAAATTATCCATTAATTTTATTCTGAAAATTTTACAAAAAAATTTTATAAAATTTAAATAGTTAGTTTCGTGTTGCTCGTTTAAATGATGTCTAAAAATAAAAAGATACCAAATTGTCAAAAGTATATTTCCATAAAACCATTTGATTTCAAAGGGCAAATATTGAATTAAAATTGATTCTTTTTGATTAGTTGCTAACCACCAAATTACATTTAATCCTATCGTTAAAACCCAAAATGGAACCGTTTGAAACCAAAACCAACCATTGAAATATTTAATAACAAATGGATTATTAGCGCCTTCAACTCTCCAATTTGGAAGTGTAAGGTGTATGGAACCATAATCCAAGCCTAACATAGCTCTAAGTGAAACAACTTTTCTAGCATTGATTGTAATTTGTCTTTGTAACTCAACAAAATAGCGCAATAATATACCTCCAAATGCAATAAGAATTAATGAAAACACAAGGGAGTTAGATTGAATAATTGTGAGCGTTTTTTCTTTTTCGTCAGTATCTTGATTAAAAAAAAGTGGAATTAATATTGTTGTTACAGCAATTAATATATTAGCAACTTGTCCATACACTTTAGTTTGAGTATTTGCGATTTTTTGTGCTTCTTCAAACTCTAATAACACAATATCTCTGTGTTCAGATTTAAATGTATATGTTGGATAATATTGTTCGGCTTTGCTTTCCAAAATTTTATTTATTAAGTTTTAGTTAGTTTTTATTTAATGAATAAACCATCTGATTGTGAGTAGTAATGATTGCCAACAATCTCAGTTATTAATAATTATATTAGTATACATAAATAGCATTTTTTTATATCCACCACGGTTTCGGGCTTTGCATTCGGGCGGTAAAACGAAGCACAAAGGCTTGCTTTATTACGAATGTTTAATTGAAAAACTGTCGTTGAATTTAGCACTGAACCCGCAATTTTGCCAAACTGTTATTACCTTCAGTTTTTATTTTATTTGTGATATGTCAATAATATGAATATCAAAATTTTTGTAATTTCTTATTTCACGAACTGTTTGAACTATGGCAAACTTAGCAATATTAGATTGACACAATTCAATTTTTTCTATTGCGGTTTTTCCTTTATAAGATTCATAACGGTATGCCATTACAAAATTTATTTTTAAATCGCTATTTGAAATTTTATTATAAACATCATTGTAATCAAGCTTATTAGTAGGATTGAATTTATTATAATATTCAACAGTGTCTTTGAAATAGCTACTACCATGCACATTGTTCAAATCATTCCATAATCTTTGAGAAGATAATGTAATTTGATTTGATAAACTTCTCATTTGAGTATTAAAACCATCTTTCACGTGAATGAAATATATGTTTTCATCTTCAATGTATAAAATGTCACATAATTCAATATTTTCTTTAATTCTTTTATCAAAAATATAATAGTTTTTATCAGTGTGTGAATTATTGTAGTAATCTTCATCTCCAGTTGTCCAAGGTTTCAATATATTTTTCTTTAATTCATAGAGTTTGTAATTATTTATAGCTTCATTTTGAATTTGTTGTAAAAACGTATCGTCTAAGAAAAACCATTGATTATCAATTCTAAAATATTTGTGATTATAATAAGGAATTTCAGCTACTATATGATTGTAGAATGTATCAAATGTAATTTCCTTATTATCAATCATACCTATAATTGACATTTCATAAAGCTTTTGTTCAATTGAGAATCGATCTAAGATGTTTTCAGTGTTTTGGTAGATATATTCAGTTGATTGAGTATATAAATCGTTTCTACCGTTTATAATTTTATCATTTACTGATTTCTTTCTTTTGAAATGTAATCTGAATTGATTGCATTCAAAGAATTTTTCTATTCTTTTTGAATTTACTACTTCAATTATATCTTTATTTTGACTTGAAAGTCTATCAGGTGTATTGTGTAAAATTACATCATCAATTATTTTAGATTTCAAAATTTTGTCTAAATCATCTGATAAATCTTGAGAATTAACTCTATTAAACAAGCTCAAATTTTTATAATTTGATTTATCAGACATTATGTTATTTATATCTTTTACTAATTCTTTTAGCTCATCAAAATTCAATTTTTTACGTAAACTGAAGTACGAACCAATTTCCATTAATGCATTATCGCTATCGATTTTGTATTTTTTAAATATTCCCTTAATTAATTCATCTCGAATAATTATTTTTAATTTTTTTGGTATTTCAGAATATACTAATGAATCTTTTATAGATTGAGAATTATTGTACGTATTAGACCTTTGTGATAAATTACCTGTAACACCTCTGGTATTCACAACTATAGTAATATCATCATTTGGACTTGCAAAATGTTGATACAAATCAATACCAAAATAATCATTAATGAATTTTTTAATAACATTTATTCCATTACCACCTAAAACACAATATATTTTGTCTTTATAAACAATAAATAAAACGAAAGAAAATTCGATTAAATCAAAATTTTGATCTTTAACTAATTCATCTGGCAAAAAAAGTTTCCAATAATTCTGATCTTTGGGATGATTGTAACAATATGTATAGAAAGTAAAATCTTCTTCAGTATGTTTTTCAAGTTTTGGTTTAACAATTGAGAAATCTTGTTCATCGGCTAATAAATGTTTTTTATGATTTTCTCTAATAATCTCAACTATTTCCTCGGTAGACTTGTCTCTTAATTCAAAATGACTCCTATCAATTTGAAATATTTTTAAATTAAACTTAACTTTTTTTATCGACATGATGATTTTAAAATTGCAGGTTACTTAAACATACCCCCTACTCAATAGCACCACTCTACCTTTTTAGGCTGTATATGCGAAGGTTAGTTTCACTTTTAGTAGTTCCAAATATAACTTTTTCAACAGCTAACCACAATACGTATTTATACGTATTTTTCACCCTTTTTTATACGTATTTATACGTACAAAAAAGCATTTTAGTAAGAAATTTAGTTTACTATATAAAAAAGAAACAGGCAAAAAGAGTACGAATCGACCAGCACCGTATAAAAACGTTCCACAACCTACTCTGTTTAAAAATGCTACTACTCAGACAGCCTAACTCCTACTCAGACGGTCTACTCACCTACTCAGATAGCGTTTTCACCTACTCAGACAGCGTTGCTCCTACTCAGATGGTCTTTCCACCTACTCAGATGGTCTTTCCACCTACTCAGATGGCGTTGCTCCTACTCAGATGGTCTTTCCACTTACTCAGATGGCGTTTTCACCTACTCAGACGGCGTTGCTCGTACTCAGATGGTGTTTCCACTTACTCAGATGGCGTTGCTCGAACTCTAATGAGGTTTTAACCCATTCAAATACAACACTACATCATAAAAAATAGGATTTAAACGAGTTTATACCTCTATTTTTAGAGGGGTATTGTAAAAAAGCGTGGTATTTAGTAAAAAATAAGTCCTAAAAAGGCTATCTTAGTAAGTTAAAGCGCTATTTTACAGCACTTTATAAATAAAATTAAAAGTAAAAAAGGGTCTCAAAATCTTCCGATTCGCATCGGAACACTCAAACGGTCGGTTGCAAGCACCACTTCTATTTTGCGTCAGTTCGAGTGATTTTCGACCAATACTTTGGGAAGAAAAATAAAATTAAAAACGGTTCTCGATACATTCCGATTAGCATCGGAACACTCGAACTGACGTTTTTAATAACTGCATCCATACAAATTTTAATACAATAGAATTATAAAAACCTCCTATAAAGCACTTTACCTCTAAACTCTATTTTTCGTCAGTTCGAGTGATTTTCGACCAAAACCTTGGGAAGAAAATTGTATCGAGAACCAGAAAAATAGCATTTAAAACAGCTTTCCACTACTGCAAATTGGGTCAACACTATAAAACAAAAAAAATCCCTAAAGTAAAATACCTTAGGGATTACCACCAAATTATAAATGACACTCAACTATTGAACAAAGCCAACAGCAACCGTGTTATTCGTTTGTGCATCAATTAAAATAAAAGCCCCATTCGATTTGTTGGCAGCAAAAGCATCCAAATACATAGGGTTGGCCAATTTTAATTGTACCAATGCAATATCGTTTAATTTCAATTCGTGTGAAGCTACATGCTCTAATGGATTTTCGGGTTGGATTAAATACTCAATCTCTTGAATCTTACACACTCCCGTGCGCGAACCGGTTTGGATATGATATTTCGCTGAAGTATTCGCAGCTTTTTCGTCTAACCAAACCAAGCGGGCTTTCAACTCTTTGGCAAAAAGATGCTCCTGACTTTCTTTTACGAATAACATGCCGCGACTGATATCGATATCGTCTTTCAAACGCACTTGAATTGAATCTCCAGTGTGTGCTTCGTCTAAAGTGTTGGTAAACTTGCGTACTTCTACTACTTCAGAAGCTTTTCCAGAAGGTAAAATCGTCAACGTTTCGCCTACTTTTACACTACCCGAACTAATTCTTCCTGCATAAGCTCTATAATCGACAAAATTTTCATTTTGTACATGATATACTTGTTGTACATCCATACGGAACGGTTTTGTATCTTCTTCTTTTTTGTTAAAACCATGCAATACAGTAGACAAGGTTTCTCCTTTGTACCAATCCATTTGCTTAGAAAAATGCACCACATTATCCCCTTTTAAAGAACTTATAGGAATAATCGCAATCTCTTGTTCCAATGGCTCTAACTGACGTATCATTTTGTCAATATCGGAAGCAATGTTCAAATACACGTCTTCACTATAATCGACCAAATCCATTTTATTAATACAAAACACCACCGATTGCAAACGCAACAAGCGACTGATAAAATAATGACGATGGGTTTGTTCCAATAAGCCCTTACGAGCATCAATCAAGATAATCGACAAATCGGAATTGGACGCACCCGTTACCATGTTACGGGTATATTCGATATGTCCAGGACTATCAGCAATAATAAACTTTCTCACTGCTGAAGAAAAATAGATATGTGCCACATCTATGGTAATACCTTGCTCACGCTCGGCAATTAATCCATCGGTAATCACCGAAAAATCTAAATCTTCTAATCCTTTTTCTTTTGTTTTCTTGCGCACCAACTCTTCTTGTTCAATGGTTAGCGCATTATTATCGTAAAGAAAGCGCCCTATTAAGGTACTTTTTCCATCATCTACACTTCCTGCTGTATTTATTTTTAGTAATTCCATTTGTTTTATTCGATAGTTTGATTATTGGACGGTTCGATTGTTGGATTATGGAGTAGTTCGAAGATTCTATGCTTCAAAAAATCAAATAATCTAAAAATCTAATAATCCTGTCATTAAAAATACCCTCCTTTTTTTCTTTGTTCCAATGCGGCTTCCGAACGTTTATCATCGATTCGCGCTCCTCTTTCAGACGACTTTGAAGCTTTGTTTTCATACATCACTTCTTCAATAGTGGCAGCATTAGAAAGTAACGCAGCGGTACACGTCATGTCTCCCACGGTTCTAAAACGAACAACATCGTTTACAATTTCGTCGGTATCTACTAAATTCAAATACTCGGAATGCGCTAAAAAGGCACCGTCTCTTTTGACTAATTTTCTTTCGTGCGCAAAATAAATAGAAGGCAACGCTAAATTTTCTTGCTTGATATAACTCCAAACGTCTTCTTCTGTCCAGTTGCTAATTGGGAATGCTCGTACGTTTTCACCAAAATTAATTTTCCCATTTAAGATAGTAAACATTTCTGGACGTTGCTTTTTGGCATCCCATTGTCCGAAATCATCACGTACTGAGAAGATACGTTCTTTAGCTCTCGACTTTTCTTCGTCTCTACGGGCACCACCTATACATGCATCAAAGCCAAATTCTTCAATGGCATCTAAAAGTGTTACGGTTTGCAACGAATTCCGACTTGCATATTTACCAGTTTCTTCCTGAGCTTTATTGGAATTGATACTATCTTGTACATAACGCACGACTAATTCCACACCCAATTCTTTAATTAATTGATCTCTAAAAGTAATGGTCTCTGGAAAATTATGACCGGTATCGATATGCATAAAGACAAACGGAATTTTAGCAGGATAAAACGCTTTTTGCGCTAATCGTGCTACTGTTATTGAATCTTTACCACCCGAAAATAAAAGCACAGGCTTTTGAAATTGAGCTGCTACTTCCCTTAAGATATAAATGCTCTCGTTTTCTAATTCTTCTAAATAATTTCGCATTATACTTACTTTTAAAAATTAATTATTGTTCGCTATATGGATGTGTAATCCGCATTCTTTTTTTCCGTTTTCCCACCACCATCTACCGGCTCTAAAATCTTCTCCTTCAGCTAAAGCTCTGGTACATGGAGCACAACCAATGCTTAAATACCCCTTTTTATACAAACTGTTTAAAGGAATATTGTTTTGGTTAACCAATGTTTCTAACTGCTCTAATGTATAAGACAACAACGGATTGAATTTAATTAATTGGTTGTCCTCATCCCATTCTAAAAAAGCCATACTTTCTCTATTTTGAGATTGTTCTGCTCGCAAACCCGTTACCCAAACCGAAGCTCCTTCTAAAGCTTTACGCAAAGGAATTACTTTTCGCACAAAGCAACATTTTTTTCGGCTTTCAATACTATCATAAAACCCATTAATACCATCTGAATCAATATACTCTTGAATATCTTGTTGATTCGGCAAATAGGTTTTTATTGCTAATCCTTTGTATTTTGTTTGTGTCTTTTGGAACACCTCATAGGTTTCGTTAAACATTCGGCCCGTATCCAAAGTAAAAAATGAAAAATCATTTTTAAGAGGATACAAAAAATGAGTCAATACCTGATCTTCAATTCCGAATGAAGTGGAGAATACTTTCTTACCTTCTAAATTCTCATTTACAAAAGCCAAACTTTCTTCTAAACTTAATCCTTGTAAAACTGCATTAAGTTGGGTTAACCTTTCTTTTATTTTGTCCATTTTGCCCAAGCTCTTTCGTGAAAAAAGTACAATATCATTTTTGAAAACACCTCAAATCCTCCAATTGAGAAAGCGACTTTAAAGCTACCTGTCATAAAATAAGACACCACCATCGTATCGATTGTACCTACAATACGCCACGTAATTGCCTTATATGCAGAGACTTTAACCTCTTTTCCTAGCTCAAAAGACTTCTTGGGTCTAATCAAATCTAATAACATAACTTTTAAATTTATTTCATTTTTCAAATATACTATTAGTCTATCGATTTACTAGGGTATTTTGAAAAAATTTTTTTAAAAATTTGCCAAATCGTATAAAGTCTTCTTTTCCAATACATTAAGCGCGTTATCACGCACCTGAATCATCAATTTATTTAAGGAACACGTTTCTTCACTCGGACAATCGTCGCATTTTTCATAGAAATTAAGGCTTACACAAGGCAATAAAGCTATTGGTCCGTCTAAAAAACGGATAATGGTAGCCACTGTAATTTCTTTAGGGTTTTTTAATAAATAATACCCGCCTCCTTTTCCTTTTTTAGAACCAACTAGTCCAATTTTCTTTAAATCTAAAAGAATTGCTTCTAAAAACTTTTTAGAAATATTCTCTTTTTCTGAAATTTCAGAAATAAGGACAGGCATTAAATCATCTTGCTTTGCAATATAAATTAATGCCTTAATCCCATATTTTGTTTTTCTTGATAACATTTATTCTGCTTTTGGTAAAAATACTTCTGCCATCATACAACGTGCACTTCCTCCACCACAAGCCTCAATAATATCCAAACTAGCATGCACGATTTTGCAATGTTTTTCAATTTTTTCAATTTGAGACGGTGTTAAACTTTCGTAAGCTGCATTACTCATAATTAAGAAGCGTTCGTCATTTGTGCCTCTTACTTGCAACATATTTCCAGCGAAATTATTAACTTGTTCTTCACTGATTACAATAACTTCTTTTCCTGATTCTTTCAGTTTAGAAAGCACCATTTTTCTTTCCGCTTTATCATCAATACAATCCGCACAAATAACAGCAAAGGTTTCAGCCACACACATAATCACATTCGTATGATAAATATGCTTGCGTTCTCCATTTACGGTTTGAAAAGCTTCAAAAATAACAGGATCGTATTCAAAATCTTCGCAAAACTCGATAAACAATTCTTCATCGGCTCTTGGAGATAACGCACAATATGCAATTTGATTGGCTCTATCCAAAACAATACTTCCTGTTCCTTCTAAATAATACCCATCTTCCTCAGCTTCGGTATAATCCATGATTTCGTTAATCACAAAACCGTTATCTTCAATGATATCTAGAATATCTTCTCTACGTTCTAATCTTCTATTTTCAGCAAACATGGGATACAAAACCACATCACCTGTTTCATGGAAAGAAACCCAATTGTTTGGAAAAATACTATCCGGTGTATCTGGATTTAGGGTATCATCAACTACAATAACTTGTATTCCTACTGCTCGTAACTTTTCAACATACGCATCAAATTCAGCTTGTGCTTTTGCGTTAACGGTCGCTGGCAATAAATCATCCAATACTTTTTGATAATAATTATTTACAGCCGTTTGTTCATTCATTCGGAAAGCTACCGGACGAATCATTAGTATGGTATTTGTTGTTTGATTCATTTTATTTATCGTTATAAGTTGTGTGTTGTAAGTTTTAGGCTAAAAGTTGCACAAACTTTACCCTTAAAGCCATACAAAATTAATCTCTAATTAAAGGCAAAGTCGAACATCTTAGAAGTCCTTCTTGCTTTGATATTTCAGCATACGGAATCTCTTCTACGGTGATTCCTTTGCTTCTCATCCAGTTATTTAAACGAGTAAAATTTCTTTCAGAAACCACTACATCGGGAGCAATTGAAAAAATATTCGAATTCATATGATACATTTCTTCTCTATCGATGTGGAATAAATTATCTTTTCCAAAAAGATTTACTAAGTACATATAATCGGCTTCTTCTCTAAAACCACTTTTATAGATAATACCTAAATTGGTTCCCAAAGGTTGAAAACAACAGTCTAAATGTAACGCATTATCACGAGGTTCTATTTTAGACTTTACCAAATCAAATTCTTTTACAATTTTATGTGGGAACAACTCTTTAATATAATTTACCCCATGCATATTGGTTCTTGCTGTAATATAATCTTTATAATCCGAACCTTTATACGTACCAATAAAAATATAATCGTTCCAAACCATAACGTCTCCACCTTCAATATGTACTTCTTCTGGTGGTCTCACAATTTTGGTAGGATCAATTTGATCTAAAACATATTGAATGGCGTCTAATTCTCTTTCTCTATCTGGAAGGATATTTGCTTTTATAAAAATATCATCAATTACAAAACCGATATCTCTTGAAAAGATTTGATTGTAATTTTCGATAATTTCTGGTCGAAATACTTGAACCTCATATTTTTCAAACACCGCATTAAAAGCTTCCATTTCTTGAATCATATCTGCTTCAATGGGATAAGTACCTGCTAATAAATGTTCTAATGACTTGGGATCATAAGCCTCTTCCACTTTTGGAGTTGGTCCGTTACTTACTGCAGTTCCTAAAACTACAGCTCTAAGTCTTGAAGACTCGTTCTTTATATTTAATTGCAACATAGTGATTGACTATTAATTCGCCTTTTCATAGCGCTCATACGGCAAAGATAGAAAAAGGAATGTAATTGCATAATTCTAAAAAAATAAATATTTGTAAACATAAATTGTATACATTTGATAAAAAACAACACACATTATGGGACTTTCAAATTTTTTTAACAGCTTATTTGGCAAAGCCAAAGTTACTGCCGACGAAACTTTAGACAAAGCAGCTGAATTCGCAGCTGAAGCAAAAGTATCTTTAGAAGAATTAGCCGCTTCTGCTTCACAAAAGATTGAGGAATTACAACTTTCAGAGAAAACGGAAGATTTTATTCAAACTACTAAAGTGAAACTAGATGAAGCCAGTGAATGGGCAGATGAAAAATCGCATCAAGCTAGAGAAGCCTTCGAAGACATTATTAAAAAAGTAGAAGAAAAAATTGAAGAATTAAAAAAGGATAAAAAAGAAGCAACTGATATTTCAAGTACAGAAGAGTCCAACCAAAATCCTGAATAAAAAACATAAAAAAATCCGAGTTCTACTCGGATTTTTTATTTATTATCTTTGATTTACTTCTTTAAAAGGTCTAGAAGGACTACCTGTATATACTTGTCTAGGACGACCAATTGGTTCTTTGTTGGTACGCATTTCTTTCCATTGTGCAATCCAACCTGGTAAACGACCAATAGCAAATAACACCGTAAACATTTCAACTGGGATACCCATAGCACGATAGATAATTCCAGAATAGAAATCTACGTTTGGATATAAGTTTCTTGATTTGAAATATTCGTCTTCTAACGCAACTTTTTCTAATTGTTTTGCAATATCTAATAATGGATCATCTACTCCTAAGGCATCCAATACATCATCAGCCGCTTTTTTAATAATGGTTGCTCTAGGATCAAAGTTTTTATACACTCTGTGACCGAATCCCATTAAACGGAATGGATCATCCTTATCTTTTGCTTTTAATACATATTTAGCAACATCGCCTCCATTATTGTTGATTTCCTCTAACATTTCCAAAACCGCTTGATTAGCACCTCCATGTAAAGGTCCCCATAAAGCAGAAACACCAGCAGAAATAGAAGCAAATAAACCAGCATGAGAAGAACCTACAATTCTTACTGTAGACGTAGAACAGTTTTGCTCGTGATCAGCATGTAGAATAAATAATTTATCCAAAGCATCTACAATTTTTTGATCCATTTTGTAGGGTTGTGTAGGAATTTCAAACATTAAACGCATAAAATTCTCAACATATCCCTTTGTATTATCATAATAATTTAAAGGGAAGCCCATTCTTCTTCTGTATGTCCAAGTTGCAATTACAAGGAATTTACCCATTGTTTTACAAACAGCGTCATACATTTCTTTTTCATTTTCAACATTAACAGACTTTGGATTAAAAGCTGTTAAAGCACTTGTAAGAGAAGATAAAACCCCCATTGGATGAGCTGTTTTTGGGAAACCTTCTAGAATAGATTTCATTTCTTCATTTACCAAAGTGTGCTTTCTAATATCGTTCTCAAATTTATCTAATTGAGCTTGGTTTGGTAATTCACCAAAAATTAAAAGGTAAGCAACCTCTAAGAAATCAGCTTTATCAGCTAGATCTTCGATTGAATATCCTCTATAACGTAAAATTCCTTCTTCACCATCTAAGAAAGTAATTTCACTTTTGCAAGAACCTGAATTTTTATATCCAGGATCCAATGTAATAGCACCAGTTGCACCACGCAACTTCTCTATATCGATAGCAACCTCATTTTCAGTTCCAACTATTACAGGAAACTCATACTTTTTGCCATCAATTTCTAATATTGCAGTTTTCGACATCTTATATTATGTGTTTTTGAAAATTTGTAAAGTATTCTGCGAATTTAACGAATTCTAATGTAATTTTAAAGGAATTAACAATAATATATCGTTATAGTTTGATAGCTTTAACTTTATGATTTAACAAACCATAATTTACAAAAAAACCCGATGCCTTTTTTACAGCATCGGGTTTTTAAAATTGTATTTACAAGTAATTTTATTTTTGCTTGAATGCTTTTTCTCCTGGAAAATAAGCTACATCTGCTAATTCTTCCTCAATACGTAATAGTTGATTGTATTTAGCCATACGATCAGAACGTGAAGCAGAACCTGTTTTAATTTGCCCACAATTTAAAGCAACTGCTAAATCTGCAATGGTGTTATCTTCTGTTTCTCCAGAACGATGCGACATTACAGAGGTGTAACCTGCATTATGTGCCATATTTACTGCAGCTATTGTTTCAGAAAGTGTACCAATTTGATTCACTTTAATTAAGATTGAGTTGGCAATTCCTTTCTCAATACCTTTGGATAATCTTTCCACATTGGTAACAAATAAATCATCCCCAACTAATTGTACTTTATCTCCGATTTTTTCAGTTAATAATTTCCAACCGTCCCAATCATTTTCGTCCATACCATCTTCAATAGAAACAATTGGATATTTAGCTACTAATTCTGCTAAATAATCTACTTGCTCTGCAGATGTTCTTACTTTACCTGTTGGACCTTCAAATTTAGAATAATCATAGTTCCCGTTTACATAAAATTCTGCAGAAGCACAATCTAAAGCTATTTTAATATCCTCTCCAAAAACATAACCTGCATTGGTAACCGCTAATTTAATAGAATCCAAAGCATCTTCAGTTCCACCTGCTAAATTTGGTGCAAAACCTCCTTCATCACCCACAGCAGTAGATAAGTTTCTGTCGTGTAATACTTTCTTTAAATTATGAAAAATTTCGGTACCCATTTGCATGGCTTGAGTAAAAGAAGTTGCTTTAACAGGCATAATCATAAATTCTTGAAAAGCAATTGGAGCATCAGAATGAGAACCCCCATTTATAATATTCATCATTGGAACAGGTAATGTATTACCTGAAACACCACCCACATATCGATACAAAGGCAAGCCTAATTCATTTGCAGCCGCCTTAGCAACTGCTAAAGAGACTCCTAGAATAGCATTTGCTCCTAATTTTGATTTATTTGAAGTTCCATCTAATTCAATCATGGTCTTGTCGATTGCATTTTGCTCAAAAACAGACATCCCCACAATCTCAGCAGCTATTGTTGTGTTCACATTTTCAACAGCTTTCAGAACCCCTTTACCCATAAAAGCTTTACCACCATCACGCAACTCAACTGCTTCATGTTCTCCTGTTGAAGCCCCACTTGGAACTGCTGCCCTACCTAAAATTCCGTTTTCAGTAATTACATCTACTTCAACTGTAGGATTACCTCTAGAATCTAAAATTTGTCTTGCGTGAACTTTAATAATTATGCTCATTCTTTATATTTTTAATTAATATTTTTTACGAATACTAACAAATTTAAAACTAAAAACGTAATAAAATTGTCAAATTCAAAAAACTTATAAACGATAACGTTTTAGTTCTTTGAAGATTTTATATTTTCAATAAATTGATCAAATAAATAAGAAGAATCATGAGGTCCAGGGCTTGCTTCAGGGTGATATTGAACTGAAAAACAGTTTTTATTTTTCATACGCATTCCAGCCACAGTACCATCATTTAAGTGTTGGTGCGTTAATTCTAATTCGGGATGTTGATCTAGTTCTTCTTTAACAACTGCAAACCCATGATTTTGAGAGGTAATTTCCCCTTTACCAGTAATTAAATTCTTAACAGGGTGATTAATTCCTCTATGACCGTTAAACATTTTATAAGTAGAAATCCCATTTGCTAAAGCAATTACTTGATGACCTAAACAAATTCCAAAAAGAGGTTTGTTTTCTTGAAGAATATCTTTTGCAACTTGTTGTGCACTATGCAATGGTTCAGGATCTCCAGGCCCATTAGACAAAAAGTATCCATCTGGCTCAAAGGACTTCAAATCTTCAAAACCTGCGTTATAAGGAAATACTTTAATATAACAATCTCTAGCGGCTAAATTTCTAAGGATATTCGTTTTAATACCTAAATCTAAAGCAGATATTTTATATTTTGCATCTTTATTCCCAAAAAAATAAGGCTCTTTAGTAGAAACCTTAGATGCTAATTCAAGACCATTCATTTCAGGTGCTTGCTTTAGCTTTTCTTTTAAGATTTCTATTGCTGTTCCATCAGTAGAAATGATTGCATTCATGGCACCATTATCTCTAATATAACTTACTAGTGCTCTAGTATCAACATCAGAAATAACAATTAAATTTTGTTTTTGTAAATAATCGAATAAACTTTCAGAAGCATTATCTCTTGAATAGTTGAAACTAAAGTTTTTACAAACTAAGCCAGAAATTTTAACACCGTTTGACTCCACTTCATCAGAATTTACACCATAATTACCAATATGAGCATTAGTGGTAACCATTATTTGTCCAAAATAAGAAGGATCTGTGAAAATTTCCTGATATCCAGTTGTTCCTGTATTAAAAGCTACTTCTCCAAAAGTAGTTCCTTCAATACCAATTGATTTTCCATAAAAAATGGTGCCATCTTTCAACAATAAGATAGCTTGTGGTCTATTATTATATTTCATTTGTGTGTTGTTTGTGCAAATTTAATGCAAAATAATGATTTAAGAAAAAGATATAAAAAAAGGATAAACTATAATAGTTTATCCTTTTTTTATTTTTAATCATCTTTTCATGATTATTCAGTAGCTTCAGTGTTTTCAGAAGTTTCAGCAGCAGGAGCTTCAGTAGCTGGTTTAGCATCTGATTTTTTAGCTCTACTACGACGTGTAGTTGCTTTTTTCTCTTCTTTTTTACCACCTTTGTATAATTCATTGAAATCTACTAATTCGATCATCGCCATATCAGCGTTATCACCTAAACGGTTACCCATTTTAATGATACGTGTATATCCTCCTGGACGATCACCAACTTTAGCTGAAACTTCTCTGAATAATTCAGTTACTGCATATTTATTTCTTAAATAAGAAAATACAATACGTCTGTTGTGAGTTGTATCTTCTTTTGACTTTGTAACTAAAGGCTCCACAAATTGTTTTAAAGCTTTTGCTTTAGCAACTGTAGTGTTAATACGCTTATGCTCAATTAAAGAACAAGCCATATTTGCTAACATAGCAGTTCTATGTCCTTTTTGTCTGCTTAAGTGATTGAATTTTTTTCCGTGTCTCATGACCTTACTATTTAACCTTCATCTTGCTACAATCCACCTTGGAGAGCAAAATATGAAGTAATTTATTCTTTATCTAATTTGTACTTACCTAAATCCATTCCAAAGTTCAAACCCTTAGCTGCAACTAATTCATCTAGCTCAGTTAATGATTTTTTACCGAAATTACGGAATTTCATTAAGTCATTTTTATTGAAAGAAACTAAGTCTCCAAGTGTATCAACTTCAGCCGCTTTTAAACAATTTAAAGCTCTAACTGACAAATCCATATCCACAAGTTTCGTTTTTAACAACTGTCTCATGTGTAAAGATTCTTCATCGTAAGATTCTGTTTGAGCAATTTCATCAGCCTCAAGTGTAATTCTTTCGTCAGAAAACAACATAAAGTGGTGAATCAACGTTTTAGCTGCTTCAGTTAATGCATCCTTAGGATTAATTGAGCCATCTGTAATGATTTCAAAAACTAATTTTTCATAGTCAGTTTTTTGTTCCACACGGAAATTCTCAATACTATATTTTACATTTTTTACTGGAGTGTAAATTGAATCTGTAAAAATAGTTCCAATAGGAGCGTTCGCTTTTTTGTTTTCTTCAGCAGGAACATATCCTCTACCTTTTTCGATAGATAATTCCATATTGATAGTAGTTTTACTATCTAAATTACAAATTACAAAATCAGGATTTAAAACTTGAAAACCTGAAATGAATTTTTGGAAGTCACCTGCAGTTATTTGCTCTTTTCCAGAGATAGAAATAGAAACAGATTCATTATCTACATCTTCAATTTGACGTTTGAAACGTACTTGTTTTAAGTTTAAGATAATTTCTGTAACATCTTCTACTACACCAGAAATAGTTGAAAATTCATGCTCAACTCCTTCAATTCTTACAGATGTAATAGCGTATCCTTCTAGAGAAGAAAGTAAAACTCTTCTTAATGCATTACCAACAGTCAATCCGTAACCAGGTTCTAAAGGTCTAAATTCAAATTTACCTTCAAAATCGGTTGAATCGATCATGATAACTTTATCGGGCTTTTGAAAATTAAATAATGCCATATTTCGACTAAAGTCAGTTTTTATTTGTTATACAACTCAACGATTAGTTGCTCTTTAATATTTTCTGGAATCTGAAGTCTTTGAGGAACAGAAACAAAAGTACCTTCTTTTGTATCATTATTCCAAGTAATCCACTCATATACTTGAGAAGAATTAGATAAAGATCTTTCAATAGCTTCAAGAGATTTTGATTTTTCACGAACAGCTACTTTGTCTCCAGCTTTTAAATGATAAGAAGGTACATTTACCAACTCACCATTTACAGTAATATGTCTATGAGATACAATTTGACGAGCTGCTCTACGAGAAGGAGCGATACCCATTCTATACACTACGTTATCTAAACGAGATTCACATAATTGTAATAAAATTTCACCAGTTACACCTGATGCAGCAGAAGCTTTTTCAAATAAATTTCTGAATTGACGCTCTAAAATACCATATGTATATTTCGCTTTTTGCTTTTCCATTAACTGAACAGCATATTCAGATTTTTTACCTCTCTTTTTTGCTAAACCGTGTTGCCCTGGAGGGTAATTTCTTTTTTCGAAGGCTTTATCTTCTCCGAATATTGCTTCGCCAAATTTACGAGCAATTTTAGTTTTTGGACCAGTATATCTTGCCATTTTTAAAAATTAATTAAGATAGTGATTATGAATTCAGGTCAAATAATCCTTCGATAATCGTTATTCTATCTTGGTTATACTTATAATTATACTCTTCTTCTTTTTGGAGGTCTACATCCATTGTGAGGCATTGGAGTAACGTCAATAATTTCTGAAACTTCAATTCCACCATTGTGAATTGAACGAATTGCTGACTCTCTTCCGTTTCCAGGACCTTTAACGTAAACTTTTACTTTTTTAAGTCCAGCCTCTAGTGCTACTTTAGTGCAATCTTCTGCTGCCATTTGAGCTGCGTATGGAGTGTTCTTTTTAGAACCTCTAAAGCCCATTTTACCAGCTGAAGACCAAGAAATAACTTCACCTTTCTTATTCGTTAAAGAAATAATAATGTTATTAAAAGTAGCATTAATATGTGCTTCTCCTGTAGATTCAACGATAACTTTACGTTTTTTTGTTGTTGCCTTAGCCATATTACTTACTTATTATTTAGTTGCTTTTTTCTTATTAGCAACAGTTTTTCTTTTACCTTTTCTAGTTCTAGAGTTATTTTTAGTTCTTTGACCTCTTAATGGAAGTCCAGCTCTATGACGAATACCTCTTTGACATCCGATATCCATTAAACGTTTGATGTTTAATTGAATTTCTGAACGCAATTCTCCTTCAATTTTGAAATAAGAAACAGCGTCACGAATCGCACTGATTTCATCGTCATTCCAATCTTGAACTTTTTTATCTTCGCTAACTTGAGCTTTAGCTAAAATCTCTTTAGCTCTGCTACTGCCAATACCAAATATGTATGTTAAAGCAATAACTCCTCTTTTCTGTTTAGGTATATCTACCCCTGCAATTCTTGCCATAATTATCCTTGTCTTTGTTTAAATCTAGGATTCTTTTTATTAATCACGTATAATCTTCCTTTTCTACGCACTATAATGCACTCGGCACTTCTCTTTTTTACTGATGCTCTTACTTTCATTTTACTAGCTTTAGTATCTATATGTAATTCTTGCTTTTGTTAAATCGTAAGGGCTCATTTCAAGTTTTACCTTATCTCCTGGTAATAATTTAATATAATGCATTCGCATTTTACCAGAAATATGAGCAATTACAACATGTCCATTTTCTAATTCTACACGAAACATAGCATTAGACAATGCCTCTACTATTGTTCCGTCTTGTTCTATTGCTGATTGTTTTGCCATAAAAAATAATTTAAGCTACTGCTTTTCTATTTTTACCAGTTTTCATCAATCCATCATAGTGTTTATTCAATAAATAAGAATTTATTTGTTGAATAGTATCAATTGCAACTCCTACCATAATTAATAAAGAAGTACCACCATAAAAATAACCCCATGCACCTTGCACTTTCAATAAACTCACCACGACAGCAGGAAAAACTGCTATTAATGCTAAGAATAAAGAACCTGGAAAGGTGATTAAAGACATTATTCTATCTAAGTAGTCTCCAGTTTCAACACCTGGTCTAATTCCAGGAATAAAACCGCCACTTCTTTTCAAATCATCAGCCATTTTATTAGTTGGTACAGTAATTGCGGTGTAAAAATACGTAAAAATAATAATTAACAAAGCAAATACTATATTATATACCAATCCGAATGGATTACTAAACATTCCTGCTACTGATTGTGCAGTATCTGATTTAGAAAGTCCAGAAACAGCTGCGGGAATAAACATAATAGCTTGAGCAAAGATAATTGGCATTACACCTGAAGCATTTAACTTTAAAGGTATAAATTGTCTTGAACCCATCATATCTTGCTCAAAATCACCTGATACAGTTCTTCTTGCATATTGAACAGGTATTTTTCTAACAGCCATTACAAGTAAAATACAAGCAATAATAATTACAAACCACAAAACAATTTCAAGTACAATCATCATAATTCCTCCATTTGCTTGAATTGTTCTAGAGCTAATTTCTTGAATAAATGCTTGAGGCATTCTTGCAATAATACCAACCATAATTAACAAAGAAATTCCATTTCCTATTCCTTTATCTGTAATTTTTTCACCAAGCCACATAGCAAATATAGTACCTGTAACAAGAATCAAAACAGATGAAAACAAGAATGAAAAAGAGGCAAATCCTAATAAAAAGGCATCTGCAGGTAGCGTTGTATATAGATTATATATATAACCAGGACCTTGTACCAATGTGATTAAGATTGTTAACCATCTAGTAATTTGATTGATTTTCTTTCTTCCACTTTCACCATCTTTTTGTAATTTCTGTAAATATGGTATTGCAATACCCATTAACTGAACTACAATTGAAGCTGAAATATAAGGCATGATACCTAATGCAAATACAGAGGCTTGCGAAAACGCGCCCCCTGTAAATACATTGATTAACCATCCTATACCTTGATCGGTTTGATTAGTAAGATTTCCTAATTTAGTAGCATCAATACCTGGAAGTGTTACTTGCGCACCGAAACGGTAAACTAATAACATTCCAAGGGTTAATAAAATTCTATTTTTTAACTCTTCTATTTTCCAAGCGTTGATTAATGAATCTATAAATTTCTTCATTTTACTAAAAGGATTATAAAGTTACAGCTTCTCCACCAGCAGCTTCAATTGCAGCTTTTGCAGTAGCAGTAAATTTGTGAGCACTTACTTTAAGTTTAGCTTTTAGCTCACCTCTTCCTAAAATCTTTACTAAGCTATTTTTTGTAGCCAAACGACTATCAACTATTACTGATAAATCTAAAGTGTCAGTAATAACACCATTATCAACTAAAGATTGAATAGTATCAAGATTAATTCCTTGATATTCAACTCTATTAATATTTTTAAAACCAAACTTTGGTACACGTCTTTGAAGCGGCATTTGACCACCTTCAAAACCAATCTTTTTTGAATATCCAGAACGAGATTTTGCTCCTTTGTGACCTCTTGCAGCGGTACCACCTTTACCAGAACCTTCTCCTCTACCTACTCTTTTATTTTGGTTGTGAACTGAACCTTCAGCTGGTTGTAAGTTACTTAAATTCATAACGAATATTATTATTTAGTTTCTTCAACAGAAACTAAGTGTTTAACTTTATTTACCATTCCAAGGACAGCAGGACTTGCGTCATGCTCAACAACTTGCCCTAATTTTCTTAACCCTAAAGATTCTAAAGTTCTTTTTTGAGTTTCAGGACAGTTGATTTTGCTTTTAACTTGTTTTACTAAAATTTTTGCCATTTTCCTTGAATTTTTAACTTTTAAATACTTTTTCTAGAGAAATTCCTCTTTGCTTAGCAACAGTTAAAGCACTTCTCATTTGTAATAAAGCATCAAAAGTAGCTTTAACAACGTTATGAGGGTTTGATGAACCTTGAGATTTTGATAATACATCGTGTACACCAACTGACTCTAATACCGCACGCACAGCACCACCAGCAATAACTCCAGTACCATGAGAAGCAGGCATTAAAAACACTCTTGCTCCACCAAATTTACCTTTTTGTTCATGAGGCACAGTTGCACTATTCAAAGGTATTCTAACTAAATTCTTCTTTGCATCTTCAACTGCTTTAGCAATAGCTTCAGATACATCTTTAGATTTACCTAATCCGTGTCCAACAACTCCATTTTCATCTCCTACTACAACAATAGCAGAAAATCCAAATGCTCTACCTCCTTTAGTAACTTTAGTTACACGGTTTACACTAACCAAACGATCTTTTAATTCAAGACCACCTGGTTTTACTAGCTCTACATTTTTATATTTTTGATACATAATTTCTTAGAATTTAAGTCCAGCTTCTCTTGCTCCTTCAGCTAATGATTTAACACGACCATGGTATAAATATCCACCTCTATCAAAAGTAATACTTAAAATACCAGCTTTAAGAGCTTTTTCAGCTACTAATTTCCCAACTGCATTAGCAGTTTCAACATTTGTACCTTTAGTTACTCCCTTATCGCGAGAAGATGCAGCAACTAGTGTAACACCGTTAACATCATCTATGATTTGTGCATAGATTTCTTTATTAGATCTAAATACAGAAAGTCTAGGTTGAGAAGCAGTTCCGCTAACAACTTTTCTAATTCTGAATTTTATTCTTTGTCTTCTTTCAGTTTTTGTTAATGACATAGTCTTAATTTTTAAGCTGATTTTCCTGCTTTTCTTCTTAATACTTCACCTACAAACTTAATTCCTTTTCCTTTATAAGGTTCTGGTTTACGGAAAGCTCTGATTTTAGCAGATACTTGACCTAATAATTGTTTGTCAAATGATGATAATTTTACTATTGGATTTTTACCTTTTTCAGATATAGTTTCAACGGTAACTTCTGGAACAATCTCCATAACTATGTTGTGAGAAAAACCTACAGCTAAATCAAGTTTTTGACCTTGATTAGAAGCTCTATATCCAACTCCAACTAGTTCTAATTGTTTTGTAAAACCTTCTGAAACTCCTACAATCATATTGTTTATAAGAGCACGATAAAGTCCATGTTTCGCTCTTTCATTCTTTTGATCTGATGAACGCTCAACGATAACTTGGTTATCTTCAACTTTCACTGTAACATCAGAAAATTCCTGAGAAAGCTCGCCTAATTTTCCTTTTACTGTAATTACAGCATCTTTAACCTCTACGGTTACTCCTGCTGGAATTGCAACTGGATTTTTACCTATTCTTGACATTCTTTCGTCTTTATTATTAATATACGTAACAAATTACTTCCCCACCAACATTAAGCTGTTTAGCTTGTTTACCTGTCATAACACCTTTAGAAGTTGAAACAATAGCAACACCTAAACCGTTTAAAATTCTTGGTAACTTAGTTGAGCCAGCATATTTACGTAAACCTGGTTTACTAATTCTTTGGATATCTTTAATAACAGACTCTTTAGTCTCTTTATCATATTTAAGTGCAATTTTAATAGTTCCTTGAACTGAACTATCATCAAATTTGTAACTTAAAATATATCCTTGATCGAATAAAATTTTTGTGATTTCTTTTTTCAATTTAGAAGCTGGAATCTCAACAATTTTGTGATTCGCTCTAACAGCATTTCTAATTCTCGTAAGAAAATCTGCAATTGGATCTGTATACATATGTATAAATTTGCGGTTACGGTTTTCATAGGGTACTCACCAAATGAACCTTTAACCAATTAAAATTATTTTTTGGATTGCAAAAGTATAAAATAATTGCGATATTACCAAGAAGCTTTTTTAACTCCTGGAATTAATCCTTGATTTGCCATTTCACGGAAAGTTACACGTGAAATACCAAATTGACGCATATACCCTCTTGGTCTTCCAGTTAACTTACAACGATTGTGTAAACGAACAGGAGAAGCGTTTTTAGGTAATTTTTGTAATGCTTCATAATCTCCAGCTTCTTTCAAAGCTTTTCTTTTTTCTGCATATTTAGCTACTAAAGCTTCTCTTTTCGCCTCACGGGCTTTCATTGATTCTTTTGCCATGTCTTAATTCTTTTTAAAAGGTAAACCTAGTTCTGACAATAATGATTTTGCTTCTTTATCTGTGTTTGCAGAAGTAACAAAAGTAATATCGAAACCAGCAATTTTATTTACTTTATCAATATCAATTTCTGGGAAAATGATTTGCTCTAAAACTCCTAAGTTATAATTACCTCTACCATCAAAACCAGTTGATTTAATTCCACCAAAATCTCTTACACGAGGTAAAGAAGAAGTAATCAATCTATCTAAGAACTCATACATTCTTTCTCCTCTTAAAGTTACTTTAGCACCAATAGGCATACCTTTTCTTAATTTAAAAGACGCAACGTCTTTTTTAGAAATTGTAGCTACTGCTTTTTGACCTGTAATTTTTGTTATTTCTTCTACTGCATAATCAACTAATTTCTTATCAGAAACTGCAGCACCAACTCCACGGCTTACAATAATTTTTTCAAGTTTTGGAACTTGCATAACATTTTTGTAACCGAACTCTTCAGTAAGAGCAGAGATTACTCTACTCTTATATTCTTCTTTTAATCTAGGTATATAAGCCATTACTATAATACTTGATTAGATTTTTTTGAAACTCTTACTTTCTTATCTCCTTCAACTTTAAAACCTACCTTAGTAACTGATTTTGATTTTGGATCAATTAAAGATAAATTAGAAATATGAATAGGAGCTTCTTTCTTAACGATACCACCTTGAGGATTTTTTGCACTTGGCTTTGTGTGTTTAGAAACCATGTTCACTCCTTCAACTACCGCTTTATTTTTGTCACGGATTACACGTAACACAGTACCTTCTGAACCTTTGTGGTCACCAGCAATCACTTTTACTACGTCTCCTGATTTAATTTTTAGCTTTGTCATCATTTTTAGAATTAAAGCACCTCTGGTGCTAATGATACAATTTTCATGAATTGTTTTTCACGAAGTTCTCTTGCAACCGGACCAAAAACACGAGTACCTCTCATTTCACCTGCAGCGTTTAACAATACACATGCGTTATCGTCAAAACGGATATAAGATCCATCAGCTCTTCTCACTTCTTTTTTAGTACGTACAACAACTGCAGTTGAAACAGCACCTTTTTTCACGTTTCCGTTAGGTGTTGCATCTTTTATTGAAACTACAATCTTATCTCCAACAGAGGCATAACGACGTTTCGTCCCTCCTAAAACACGAATAGTTAAAACTTCTTTAGCTCCCGTGTTATCTGCTACTTTTAATCTTGATTCTTGTTGTACCATGGTTACTTAGCTCTTTCAATGATTTCAACTAATCTCCAACATTTAGATTTACTTAAAGGTCTTGTTTCCATGATCCTTACTGTATCACCAATGTTACAGTCATTTGTTTCGTCGTGTGCAACATATTTTTTTGTCTTTAACACGAACTTACCGTATAAAGGGTGTTTTACTTTTCTTGTTTCAGAAACAACAATAGATTTCTCCATTTTGTTACTAGTAACAACACCAACTCTTTCTTTTCTTAAATTTCTTTTTTCCATCTTTCAGCAGAATACAATTATTGTAACTCTCTTTTAGTTAATTCAGTTGCAACTCTAGCAACTGCTCTTCTAATAGTTCTTATTTGAAGAGGATTTTCGATTGGAGAAATAGTATGAGCTGCTTTTAATTCAGCATACTTTCTCTTTAACTCACTAAGTTTTTGTTGTAACTCAGCTGCAGATAGATTATTTATTTCTGATTGTTTCATAATATTTTTTGATTATGCTTCGAAATCTCTAGCAACGACAAACTTAGTTTTAACTGGAAGTTTTTGCGCAGCAAGACGTAACGCCTCTTTTGCAACAGATAGAGGCACTCCTCCAACTTCAAACATGATTCTTCCAGGTTTTACAACTGCAGCCCAATATTCAACTGCACCTTTACCTTTACCCATACGTACTTCAAGAGGTTTCTTGGTGATTGGCTTATCTGGAAAAATTTTAATCCATAATTGCCCCTCTCTTTTCATAAAACGTGTTGCCGCAATACGAGCTGCTTCAATTTGACGTGATGTGATAAAAGTTGAGTCTAAAGATTTTATTCCAAACATACCATTAGAAAGTTCATGTCCTCTTTGAGAAACACCTTTCATTTTACCTTTCTGTACCTTGCGGTATTTTGTTCTTTTAGGCTGTAACATTTTTCTTTAATTTAAAAAATTACTTTCTTTTGCGTGAATTAGCATTCGGTTTACCTTTTCCAGTAGATCCTGTAGATTTAGATTTTTGTTTATCCATACCTACTAACGGAGAAAGATCTCTTTTTCCATAAACCTCACCTTTCATTATCCATACTTTGATTCCCATTCTACCATATGTAGTATGAGCTTCAGCTAATGCATAATCAATATCAGCTCTGAAAGTTGACAAAGGAATTCTACCATCTTTAAAACCTTCTGAACGAGCCATTTCAGCTCCATTCAAACGACCAGAAATTAAAACTTTAATTCCTTCAGCATTCATCCTCATAGCAGCCGCAATAGCCATTTTGATAGCTCTTCTGTAAGAAATTCTGCTTTCGATTTGACGCGCAATACTGTTTGCCACTAAATACGCATCAATCTCAGGTCTTTTGATTTCAAAGATATTGATTTGGATTTCTTTGTCAGTAATTTTCTTAAGCTCTTCTTTTAACTTGTCTACCTCTTGTCCACCTTTACCGATAATAATACCAGGTCTAGCAGTAGTGATAGTAACGGTTACAAGTTTTAAAGTTCTCTCAATAATTACTTTAGATACACTAGCTTTTGATAAACGCGCATGGATATACTTTCTGATTTTAAAATCTTCAGCGATTTTATCACCATAATCATTTCCTCCATACCAGTTTGAGTCCCATCCTCTGATGATACCAAGTCTATTTCCGATTGGATTTGTCTTTTGTCCCATACTGTTTATTAATTGCTTTGTGTGTTATTATTTGAACCCAACACGATAGTTACGTGATTTGAGCGTTTTCTAATTCTGTGTGCTCGACCTTGAGGTGCTGGACGCAATCTTTTTAACATCATTCCACCATCTACTCTGATCTCCTTAACAAATAAGCCTGCTTCTTCAACACTAGTTTCTGTATTTTTCTGCTCATAATTATTGATAGCAGACAATAATAACTTCTCTAATTTTCTTGAAGCTTCTTTACTATTAAATCTTAATATATTAAGAGCTAATTCTACTTTCTGACCTCTAACTAAATCTGCTACAATGCGCATTTTTCTTGGCGAAGTAGGGCAGTTATTTAATTTAGCAAAAGCTACTTGCGTTTTTGCTTCTTTAATCTGCTCTGCTCTTTCTCTTTTACGAACTCCCATAGCTTCTTATTATTTTTTACCTTTATTTTTTGCACCAGCATGACCTCTAAAAGATCTCGTTGGCGAAAATTCCCCTAATTTATGTCCTACCATGTTTTCTGTAACGTAAACTGGTACAAATTGACGACCATTATGCACTGCGATAGTTTGACCAACAAAATCTGGAGTAATCATAGAAGCTCTTGACCAAGTTTTGATAACAGCTTTATTATCTTTCTCTATATTTTCTTGAACTTTTTTCTCTAATTTATAGTGAACATAAGGTCCTTTTTTTAATGAACGTGCCATGTTTATCTAATTATTTCTTTCTACGTTCTACAATATACTTATTACTTGGGTTAACTTTAGAACGAGTTCTATAACCCTTAGCAGGTAAACCTTTTCTTGAACGAGGGTGACCTCCTGACGAACGGCCTTCACCACCTCCCATTGGGTGATCAACAGGGTTCATTGCAACAGGTCTTGTTCTAGGTCTTCTACCTAACCATCTTGATCTACCAGCCTTACCTGAAACAACCAATTGATGATCAGAATTTGATACAGCTCCAATCGTAGCTGAACAAGTCAACAAGATTAATCTTGTTTCACCTGAAGGCATTTTAATTGTAGCATACTTACCATCTCTTGCCATTAATTGTGCAAAAGTACCTGCAGAACGAGCAATAACAGCTCCTTGACCTGGTCTTAATTCGATACATGAAATAACTGTACCTAAAGGAATTTTACTTAAAGGCAATGTGTTTCCAATTTCAGGAGACGCATCTGGACCAGAAACTACAGTTTGTCCAACTTGTAAACCATTCTGAGCAATTACATAAGTTTTAGCTCCATCAGCATAAGCCAATAAAGATATAAAAGCAGAACGATTTGGATCGTATTCGATTGTTTTAACTACAGCAGGAACTCCCACTTTAGTTCTTTTAAAATCAATAATACGATACTTTTGTTTATGACCACCACCAATGTAGCGCATGGTCATTTTTCCTTGACTATTTCTACCTCCTGAGTTTTTTTTCGGAGCAAGTAATGAACGCTCCGGCTTATCAGTTGTAATAGTGTCAAAGCTATTCACAACTCTAAAACGCTGACCCGGGGTAATAGGTTTTAATTTTCTAACTGACATTTTCTATTAGATATTATTATAAAAATCTATTGTTTCTCCTTCTTGAACTTGAACAACTGCTTTTTTGTAAGCATTTGTTTTTCCACTGATTAAACCACTTTTAGTGTATTTAACCGATCTATCAGCTCTGTAATTCATTGTATTTACACCAACCACATTCACACCATAAGCAGCTTCAACTGCATTTTTGATTTGAATTTTATTAGCTTTTTTATCTACTACAAAACCAAAACGGTTAAAAACTTCACCATCTTTAGTTATTTTTTCAGTTATAATAGGCTTAATAATGATACTCATAACCTTTCTTATTTACTTAAATTATCTTCTATTCCGCTTAAAGCTCCCTCTAAAACAACTAAACTATTAGCGTTTAATATACTGTAAGTGCTTAATTCTGAAGAAGTTACTACTGAAGACGTCTTTAAATTTCGTGACGACAAATATACATTTTTATTTGAATCACCCAACACAAATAAAGATTTTTTATTATCTAACCCTAAAGCTTTCAATACGTTAATGAAATTTTTAGTGTTTGGTGTTTCAAATGTAAAATCTTCCAGAACTATTAAACTAGACTCTTTTGCTTTTAATGAAAGCGCAGATTTTCTAGCCAATCTCTTCAAATTTTTATTCAATTTGAAAGAATAACTTCTAGGTCTAGGTCCAAAAACTGTTCCCCCACCTTTAAACAATGGATTCTTTGCACTACCTGCACGAGCAGTACCAGTCCCTTTTTGTTTTTTAATTTTACGAGTACTTCCAGCTACTTCAGCTCTTTCTTTTGATTTGTGAGTACCTTGTCTTTGATTAGCAAGATATTGTTTCACATCAAGATATACAGCATGATTGTTTGGCTCTATTGCGAATACTGAATCAGAAAGTTGAACTTTTCTTCCAGTATCTTTTCCGTTGAAATCTAATACTTTTACTTCCATTATTTCTGAATGATTACATAAGAGTTTTTATGTCCTGGAACACATCCTTTAACTACTAAAAGATTTTTATCAGCAACAACTTTTAAAACTTTAAGATTTTGAACTGTAACATTCTCACCACCCATTCTTCCAGCCATTCTCATGCCTTTGAATACTCTAGATGGATAAGAAGAAGCACCAACAGATCCTGGAGCTCTTAAACGGTTATGCTGACCGTGAGTTGATTGACCAACACCACCAAAACCGTGACGCTTCACAACCCCTTGAAAGCCTTTCCCTTTAGAAACACCTTGAACATCTACAAATTCCCCTTCGTTGAATAAATCAACTGTAAGAACTTCACCTAATTTGTGTTCTTCTTCAAAAAACTTGAATTCAACAACTTTCTTCTTAGCAACAGTACCCGCTTTTTTGAAGTGACCTTCTTCAGCTTTTACTGAATGCTTTTCAGTTTTGTCATCGAAACCAAGTTGAAGAGCACTATACCCGTCAACCTCATTGGTTCTGACTTGGGTAATAACACATGGACCAGCTTCAATAACAGTACAAGGAATATTTTTCCCGTTTTCGTCAAAGATACTAGTCATGCCAATTTTTCTTCCGATTAACCCAGACATATAAAACTAATTAATTAATTAAACTATTTTTAATACTTATACATATAATATATATGCACATCCTCTTTTTGAGGGTGCAAATATATAATTATTTTTTAATTATCGCAAAAATAATTAGTTACCTATTTTTTTTAAAAAAAAGGCCTTTATTTTCTTCATGAAAAAAACCGTAGTACTCACATACTAACGGTTTTTCATATTATTTATACTGTTAAATGACAGTAAAAAAACTATACTTTTATCTCTACTTCAACTCCACTAGGTAATTCTAACTTCATTAAAGCATCAATAGTTTTAGAAGAAGAGCTATAAATATCCAACAATCTCTTGTACGAACTTAATTCAAATTGCTCTCTAGACTTCTTATTAACGTGTGGTGAACGTAAAACAGTAAAGATTTTTTTATTAGTAGGTAATGGAATAGGCCCAGTAACTACAGCTCCTGTACTTTTTACAGTCTTAACGATTTTTTCAGCAGATTTATCTACTAAATTATGATCGTATGATTTTAATTTTATTCTGATTTTTTGACTCATTTTCTTAAAAATTAAGCGTTACCTTTTGCTTTTTTGATTACCTCTTCTGAAATATTAGATGGAGTTTCAGCATAGTGAGAAAATTCCATAGTAGAAGTAGCTCTACCTGACGATAATGTTCTCAAAGTTGTAACATATCCAAACATTTCTGATAAAGGAACATCCGCTTTAATAGTTTTTGCTCCTGATCTATCTCCCATGTTATTAACTTGACCTCTTCTTCTGTTCAAGTCACCAACAATATCACCCATATTTTCTTCTGGAGTAATAACCTCAATTTTCATAATTGGCTCTAAGATTACAGCACCAGCAGCTTTAGCCACTTCTTTATAACCTAATTTAGCAGCCAATTCGAATGATAAAGCATCAGAATCCACAGGGTGGAAAGACCCATCCAATAAAGTAACTTTTAAACTATCCACAGCATAACCTGCTAACGGACCTGTTTTCATTGCTTCTCTAAATCCTTTTTCAACAGCAGGTATATATTCTTTAGGAACGTTACCACCTTTAACTTCGTTGATAAATTGTAATCCCATTGCTGGCTTACCATCCACATCATCAGCAGGCTCTAATCTGAAAACAATATCTCCAAATTTACCACGTCCACCAGATTGCTTTTTATAAACCTCTCTATGTTGAGCAGACTTAGTAAATGCTTCTTTATACTCTACTTGAGGCTCACCTTGGTTTACTTCCACTTTAAATTCACGTTTCATACGATCCACCAAGATATCTAAGTGAAGCTCACCCATACCAGAAATAATAGTTTGACCTGAAGCTTCATCTGTTCTAACAGTAAAGGTTGGATCTTCCTCAGCTAATTTTGCCAAAGCCATACCCATTTTATCAACATCTGCTTTAGTTTTTGGCTCAATAGCAATACCAATTACTGGATCAGGGAATTTCATTGACTCAAGGATGATTGGGTGTTTTTCATCACACATTGTATCTCCAGTCTTGATATCTTTAAATCCAACAGCAGCACCAATATCTCCAGCTTCAATAAATTCAATTGGATTTTGCTTATTAGCATGCATTTGATAAATACGAGAAATACGTTCTTTATTACCTGAACGAGTATTTAAAATATACGAACCAGCATCTAATCTTCCTGAATAAGCACGGAAGAATGCTAAACGACCTACATAAGGATCTGTAGCAATTTTAAATGCAAGAGCAGCAAAAGGCTCTTTTGGATCAGGACGACGTAATATTTTCTTTTGATCTTCTTCTAATAAATCAGCATCATCAGGATGAATTCCTTCAATACCTTCTTTATCTAAAGGAGATGGTAAATATTTACAAACTGCATCTAACATGAATTGAACTCCTTTATTTTTAAAAGAAGAACCAGCAATCATAGGAATAATAGCCATATCAATAGTAGCAGCGCGTAATGCTGTATTGATTTCTTCTTCTGTTATAGAGTTTTCATCTTCCATATATTTATCAAGAAGATTTTCATCATAAGTTGCAATCTCCTCAATAAGGATAGAACGATATTTTTTAACATCATCCACCATATCAGCAGGAATATCAATAATATCAAAAGTAGCTCCTTGAGTTTCATCATGCCATACAATAGCTTGATTTTTAACTAAATCAACCACTCCTTTGAAATCACTCTCTTCTCCAATTGGCAATGTAATTGCAACTGCATTTGATTTCAACATTTCTTTCACTTGTTGACATACTGCTAAAAAGTTAGATCCTTGACGGTCCATCTTATTAACAAATCCCATACGAGGAACTCTATATTGATCCGCTAATCTCCAGTTAGTTTCAGATTGTGGCTCAACACCATCAACTGCACTAAATAAAAATACCAATCCATCTAAAACACGTAATGATCTGTTTACCTCTACAGTAAAATCAACGTGACCAGGAGTGTCGATAATATTAAAGTGATACGCTTGTGATTCTGGCAACAATTTTCCTTGTTGAGTTGGAAAATTCCACTCACATGTTGTTGCTGCAGAAGTAATAGTAATACCTCTTTCTTGTTCTTGAGCCATCCAGTCCATTGTAGCAGCACCATCGTGCACTTCTCCAATTTTATGCGACTTTCCAGTATAAAAAAGAATACGCTCAGTTGTTGTTGTTTTACCAGCATCAATATGAGCCGCAATTCCTATATTTCTTGTAAATTTTAAATCTCTAGCCATTTCTTTTGTTTTATGAATTAAAATCTAAAGTGAGAGAAAGCTTTATTAGCCTCTGCCATTTTATGAGTATCCATTCTTTTCTTAACAGCAGCACCTTCTTCTTTAGCAGCAGCTAAAATTTCAGAAGCCAACTTGTTAGCCATTGATTTTTCATTTCTTCTTCTTGCATATAAAATCATCCATTTCATAGAATAAGATATCTTTCTATCTGGACGAATTTGCATAGGAATTTGGAAAGTAGCTCCACCCACTCTTCTTGAGCGAACTTCCACATGAGGCATAACATTAGTTAATGCATCTTTCCATATTTCTAAAGCAGTTTTCTCTGCATCTTGCTTTTTAGCCTCTACGATATCTAATGCATCATAAAACACTTTAAAAGCTGTTGATTTTTTACCATCCCACATTAAGTTGTTTACAAAACGTGTCACTAACTGATCATTAAATTTTGGATCTGGTAAAAGAGGTCTTTTTTTGGCCTGTCTTTTTCTCATGTCTTTTCTTTAAAAGATTTAAATTACTTTTTCTTTCCAGTTGTTGCTGCAGCTTGTCCTGGTTTTGGACGTTTTGCTCCATACTTAGATCTACGTTGTGTTCTACCTGCTACTCCAGCAGTATCTAATGCACCACGAACGATGTGGTAACGTACACCTGGTAAATCTTTTACTCTTCCACCTCTAACTAATACTATCGAGTGCTCTTGTAAATTATGTCCTTCTCCAGGGATGTAAGCATTTACTTCATTACCATTTGTTAAACGAACACGGGCAACTTTACGCATTGCCGAGTTTGGTTTTTTTGGTGTTGTAGTATAAACACGCGTACAAACCCCTCTTCTTTGAGGACAAGAATCTAAAGCAGCCGATTTACTCTTCTTAGTTATTTTGGCTCTTCCAGTTCTTACTAATTGTTGAATTGTTGGCATAATTGTTTATAATAATTACTTATAATTTAACTCCCTAACACTATTTAGGGGGTGCAAATGTAATTATTATTTTTTACAAAACAAATCTAAATTGTTTATTTTCAAGTGAATTAATTTTTTCTTAACCCTAATCAAACATCTAATCAACCTTTTACACCACACTTACTTACAATCTAAACCACAATAACCCAAAAACCCAAATAGTTTAAATTAAAATTTATTGCTCATTTTTACGTTACTTTACCATCATGAAATTCATTTGTTCCATATTATTCATTTTAGCTAGTTTACAAATTCAAGGACAATCCTTTCTCCTAGTTATAAACGGCACTTCCAATAAAGAACAAAAACTAATAGACAGTATTGGTTATCAAAAAAACCATGACAAAGTAAGCTCTATTTTAAATGAAGTTAAAACTCTTGATTATTTATTATACAAATCAGGATATATTAACCACTACATAATTGAGCAAAAGAAAACAAATGACAGCACTTTTAATTATACCTACTTTCTAGGAAATCCAATTTTAAACACCAAAATCACAACCACTCAAACTAATCAAAGTGTTAAAGAAATTTTATCAATACCCAAAGACACCATTAATATGCCATTTTCGGAAACAGAAATATGGATAAAAAGTCAACTTCAAATTCTAGAAAAAAAAGGGTTCTCACAAGCCAATATACAGCTCATCAATCAAAAAATAAGCAATTCATATTTATATTGTGAATTGAATATTAATTTAGGACAATATAGAAAGACAGATGAAATCATAATATTAGGATATGAAAAATTTCCAAAAAACATACACCATCAATTAAATAAAAGCGTAAAAAACAAAACCTTCAACCAAGAACTTGTAAAAAAAGTAAACAACAACGTAAACAATTTATCATTCATCACCCAAGTAAAATATCCTGAAATATTATTTACTAAAGATAAAACAAACATATTTGCTTATGTAAACAAATCAAAACCTAATAAATTTGATGGTTTCATCGGATTCTCCAATACTGATCAAAACAAACTTGTTTTCAATGGCTACTTAGACTTACAACTTATAAACACCCTAAATTATGGTGAAAAATTTAAACTCTTTTGGAAAAACAATGGAGAAAATCAAACTCAATTTGACCTAAAAACTGAAATTCCATATCTATTTAAAACACCACTAGGAATAAAAACTGAATTGAATATATTTAAACAAGACAGTACTTTTCAGAACACTAAAATAGACACTAATATTGGATATCATTTTTCATTTAGTCAAAAAATATTCCTTGGTTACCAAAAAACATCTTCTATTGACATCCAAAACAACAACATACAAAATATAAAAAACTTTACCAACCAATTTTACACCTTATCATTTGAATACCTAAAAAATAATTTCTATCATTATTTATTACCAGAAAAAACTAATTTATTAATAAAATTTGGTTACGGCCAAAGAAAAGATATTCAAAACAAAAACGATCAATTTTTTACACATTTAGAAATCAATCATCTATTTGAAATTAATTCAAAAAATCAAATTTTACTTAAAAATCATTCATTTTATCTAAAAAGCAAAGATTATTTAACAAACGAATTATATCGTTTTGGAGGAATTAATTCGATTAGAGGATTTAGAGAAAACACTCTTCAAGCCAACTTAACTTCTGGATTTTTCACAGAATACAGATATAATTTAACCAACAATTTAATTGTTCACTCCATACTAGACTATGCTTATATGGAAGACAAAACCATCTCTAAAACCAACAAACTTTTAGGCTTTGGGATTGGCTTTGAGCTCTTAAGTGAAAATGGATTATTCCATTTTATTTACGCAAACGGTTCTACTAACAACGAAACCATTAAACTTTCAAATTCAATAATTCAAATTAGTTTTAAAACAAATTTTTAAGATAAGTAATGTTAAATGTTAAAAAAAGATTAAATAATATTAGGATTACAAACTTTTTTTTTTGAATTTTGGGCAACTAATTCAAATTAACATATATGAGATCTAAATTTAACGTATTACTAACCGTATTAGTAGTGATGTTAGGGCAAATGATTTTTGCTCAAGTAAAAACTGTTTCGGGAACAGTTGTAGATCAAAACGGACTTCCGTTACCAAGTGTAGCCATCCAAGAGAAAGGCTCAGGTAATGGTACACAAACCGATTTTGATGGTAATTTTAAAATTGATGTAAGACAAGGTTCTACACTTGTTTTTAGTTATGTGAGCATGAAGACTCAAGAAGTAGTTGTAAACTCAACTACAATAAGAGTAACCATGGAAGAAGACGTAACAACATTAGAAGGTGTCGTTGTTACTGCTTTAGGTATCAAAAGAGAGAAAAAAGCTCTTGGATATGCTACTCAAGAAGTAAAAGGTGAAGATGTTGCTGACACTCCAGTAACCAATTTCGCTGACGCATTATCAGGTGAAGTTGCAGGTTTAGATATTCAATCATCTGGTAATATGGGAGGTTCTTCAAACATTATCATTAGAGGTTACAACTCTATTACAGGATCCAATCAAGCATTAATTGTAATTGACGGTACTCCTGTTAACAATGACACTGGAAATAGTGGCAATCAAAGAACTGGTCGTGGTGGATACGATTATGGTAATGCTGCAATGGATATCAATCCAGATGACATTGAATCTTTAAACGTATTAAAAGGTGCTGCTGCAACAGCATTATACGGTTCTAGAGCAAGTAATGGTGCCATCATTATTACCACTAAAAAAGGTAAAAAAGGTAAAGGTATTGGAGTAAGTTTCTCCAGCTCAATTACTGCTGGTACAGTAGATAAAGAAACATTACCAAAGTACCAAGATAAGTATGGTGCTGGTTATGGCCCTTATTACGATGACCCAAGTGGTTACTTTAGCTATTTTGATATCAATGGAGATAGCGTTGACGATTTGGTTGTACCTTTTACAGAAGATGCATCTTATGGAGCAGCTTTTGATCCAAACTTAAATGTTTATCAATGGAATTCTATTTATCCTGAATTACCTGGATATTTACAAGCAACTCCATGGGTAGCAGCAAAAAACACTCCTAACTCTGTATTCCAAACTGCATTAACATATACAAATTCAGTTTCTTTTGGAAAAAGTACAGATCAAGGTGATTTTAGAATTGGTTTTACAAACAAAATCCAAAATGGTGTAATGCCAAACAGTGAACTTAAAAGAAACACTCTAACTTTTGCAGGTTCGCACAATTTTACTGATAAGTTAAAAGGTTCTATAGATTTCTCTTACATTAATAATAGTGGAAAAGGAAGAAATGGTACAGGTTATGACTCTAGAAATCCAATGCAAGCATTCCGTGAATGGTTCCAAACGAATGTTGACATTCAAGAACAAAAAGATGCTTTTTTCAGTACTGGACAAAATATCACTTGGAACGTAAATTCATATGATAACAGAACTCCAATTTATACTGATAACGTTTATTGGACATTATACAAAAACTTCCAAAATGACAAAAGAGATCGTTATGTAGGAAACTTCACTTTAAATCAAGAAGTTACAAAATGGTTTAGCTTAATGGGACGTTTTGCATTTGATTCTTATTCAGAAATAAGAGAAGAGAGAATCGAAGTAGGATCTGTAGATGTATCATCTTATGCAGTTTCTAATAGAAAAATATCTGAAGTTAACTATGATTTATTTGGTACTTTCAACCATAGTTTTTCAGAAGACTTTAGTATTGACGGATTAGTTGGTCTTAATATACGTGTTAACAAAGCTAACATTCTTACAGTTGGAACTAATGGAGGTTTAGTTACACCAGGATTATTTACACTTTCGAACAGTGCTAACCCATTAACTTCATCAGACTATGCTAAAGTAGACTATACTAAAAAAGTCGACGGTGTTTTTGCTAAAGCTGGTTTTGGATATAAAGGAACATACTATTTAGACGCAACAATTCGTAGAGATAGATCTTCTGCTCTTCCGATAGACAATAACGTTTATTACTACCCATCTGTATCCTCAAGTATTGTGTTTTCAAATATCGTTAAGCAAGATTGGTTAAATTTTGGTAAAATTAGAGCTAACTATGCAGAAGTAGGTAATGATACAGATCCTTACAATGTATTTAATACCTATGTAGTTAATCCAGGTTTTGGTGGCGCAGCAAGTGCTTCTAACCCATCAACGTTTAATAATCCAAACCTAAAACCAGAAAAAACTAAAGATATTGAGTTAGGTATGGAAATGCAATTATTCAACAATAGATTTGGATTTGACTTTTCTTACTATAACAGAAAAACTATTGATTTAATTACACCATTAACAGTTTCTCCAAGTTCAGGTGCAACTAACTTATTCTTGAATGCAGGAGATATCGAAAATAAAGGTATTGAATTCATTGTTAACGGTACTCCAGTTAAAACAGACAACTTCTCATGGGACATCAAAGTTAACTTTGCTCAAAACAGAAGTGAAGTAGTTAAATTAGCTGCTGGAACAGAATATATTCCATTAGCAGCTGTACAAGGAGGTATTTCATTAGGAGCTACATTAGGCGAACCTTTTGGAGTTATTAGAGGTAGTGATTATGTATATGTAAATGGGCAACCATTAGTATATACATCTGCTGATGCACCATCAGGTTCATGGGTAGGTAAATATGCAAGAACTAGTTCAACAAATAACGTTATTGGTAACATTAACCCTGATTGGACAGGAGGTGTTAAAAACATTCTTAAATACAAAAACTTCAACTTTAGTTTCTTAATTGACATTCAAAAAGGTGGAGATGTATTCTCACTTGATACTTGGTATGGTTATGCAACTGGTCTTTATGACTTTACTGCTGGCACTAACCATTTAGGCAATCCAGTTCGTGACCCTCTTTCTGCTGGTGGAGGTGTAATTTTACCAGGAGTTAATGCAAACGGTGACACTAACACAACCGTAGCAGATGCTACAACTTATGTTAACCCATGGGGATACGCAAGAACTCCAAATGCTGCTCACGTTTACGATGCTTCATTCGTAAAATTAAGAGAAGTTACTTTTGGATATAAACTTCCAAGTAAAATTTCAGAAAGTTTAATGTTACAAAACTTAACTTTCTCAATTATAGGAAGAAATTTATGGATTATTGACAAAAACACTCCATATTCTGACCCTGAAGCTGGTTTAAGTGCAGGAAATATTCAAGGATATCAATCTGGGGCTTATCCTGCTGTTAGAGAGATTGGTGCTAGCTTAAAATTAGAATTCTAATACAAAAAAACTATGAAAAAATACTTAATTTTATTATCATCAGTACTAGTAATCAGCTGTGCATCTGATGAAAGATATGAAGATTTAAACAGAGACCCAAATAATCCTACGCAGGTATCTGCCGATGCATTATTTACAGCTTCTGCAAAGAGTCTTTTTGATCAAATGGAAAGTACTAACGTAAACACAAATGTTTACCGTTTATTCGCTCAGTACTGGACAGAAACCACTTATATTGACGAATCTAATTATGATTTAAATACAAGAAACATTCCTGCAAGTCATTTTTCTGAAATGTACAGAGATGTTTTATATGATTTAAAAGATGCAAAATTAAAAGCAGATACAGATAACAAGAAAGCTATGATTTCTGTTTTAGAAGTTTACACTTGGCAGCAATTAGTAGACACCTTTGGAAACATTCCATATTCTGAAGGTTTAAAAGGATCAGAGTCTCCTACACCTGTTTACGATGATGCACAAACTATTTATGAAGATTTATTTGGAAGAATTAATGAGGCAATAGGAATGTTCTCAGTTTCAGGAGCTTCAGGATTTTCATCAGCAGATATTATCTATGGTGGTGATATTAATCAATGGATTAAATTTGCTAACTCTGTTAAATTAAAATTAGCTATGAGGGTTGCTGATGTTCCTGCATTAAGCACTTTAGCTCAAACTAATGCTGTTGCAGCAGTAACTGCAGGTGTATTTACATCTAATGCAGACAACGCTACAATTGCATATGAAACTTCACCTCCTAATACAAATCCGTTATGGGTAGATTTAGTACAAAGTGGAAGAAGTGATTTTGTTATTGCTAATACGATTGTAGATTACATGAACACTTTATCAGATCCAAGAAGAGCATTTTACTTTGATGACAATTTAGGAGCTGGTACTTATGTTGGAGGTCCTTATGGAGACAACAATTCATTCCCAAGTTATACTCACATTGGACCAATGATTCAAGAGCCAGACTTTAGAGGTGTGATTTTAGATTATGCAGAAGTTGAATTCCTTTTAGCTGAAGCCGTAGAAAGAGGTTATGCTGTAGGAGGTACTGCTGAAACTCACTACAACAATGGTATAACAGCTTCTATGGAAGATTGGGGTGTTGCTTCTGGTGATATCACAACTTATTTAGCAAACCCTGCTGTTGCTTATTCTACTGCAACAGGGACTTGGAGAGAAAAAATTGGTTTCCAATTCTGGTTAGCTATGTATAACAGAGGTTTTGAAGGATGGTGTATTTACAGAAAGTACGATGCTCCAGTAATGAATACTGCTGCAGTATCTTTACTTCCAGTACCAAAACGTTACACTTACCCATTAAGTGAGCAAACATTAAATTTAACAAATTACACCGCAGCAGCTAGTGCTATTGGTGGTGATGAATTAGCTACACCTATTTTCTGGGATGTTAACTAATTATCTCTTATAATTAAATTAAACCACCTCTAATGAGGTGGTTTTTTTTTATACATTTGCATCATGGAAAAAGAGAATCAAATATTTGGAATTAGAGCAATCATTGAGGCAATTCAAGCTAAAAAAGAAATTGATAAAGTATTCATACAGAAAGAAAATCAAGGTGAATTAATGCTAGAGTTGATGAAAACATTGAAAAAAAACAATGTCAATTTTTCATATGTTCCCGTAGAAAAACTAAATCGTTTAACACCAAAGAATCATCAAGGTGCTGTAGCAACAATTTCACCTGTTTCATTTTATGATTTAGAAACTTTAATTACAAGTACTATTGAGTCAGAAAAAAAACCTCTTTTCCTTATATTGGATCAGTTATCTGATGCTAGAAATTTTGGAGCAATTATTCGAACTGCAGAATGTACAGGTGTGCATGGTATTATTATTCAAAAACAAGGCTCAGCTCCTGTGAATGGTGACACAGTTAAAACAAGTGCAGGTGCGGTTTTTAATGTTCCTATTTGTAAAGTAGAACACATCAAAGATGCGATTTACTTTCTTCAAGCAAGTGGCATTCAAACAGTAGCAGCTACCGAAAAGACTGACAATACCATTTATGATATTAATTTCACAGAACCAACTGCCATAATAATGGGAAGTGAGGATAGAGGTGTAAATCCTTCAGTCTTAAAAATTGTAGATCATAAAGCAAAATTACCAATGTATGGAACTATAGAGTCATTAAATGTTTCTGTAGCCTGTGGAGCATTTCTTTACGAAACAGTTAGACAACGTTTAATTTAATTATTATACTGTAGAATAGAACAATAAAAAGTAGCTATTTCTAATTAGAAATAGCTACTTTTTATGTATACCTATAAAATCATAAATTACTTTTAAAGAAGAAGTAAAATAATCTTTAATAGTCTCTTCTGGTTTAGGTGTTGGATTAAAATTACCTTTTTCATCAAAATTCTTCATAAAAGAATCCTGATTAGGATCAAAACCAGGTTGCTCCCACTCGTAAATAACCGGTTTACCAAATTGAGGTGTTTTAATTAAAAGCGCAAAGAAAAGTCCGGTAACAAAACCACTCAGATGACCTTCCCAAGAAATCCCTTTTTCAATATTTGGGAACATATACCAAAACATTCCTCCATATAAAAGTACTACTACAAATGATACGGCCATTAAACGATAATATTTTGTGAAAATTCCTTTAAAAAAAATAAAGCTTACTAAAACATAAATTAAACCACTGGCTCCAATGTGGTAACTCGACCTACCTAACAACCAAGTACCCAAACCTGAAAATACAATTCCAAAAACGATAATCTTTAGAGTTTGATTCCTATAAAAAAATCGCAAAAAAGACAACAATACAAATAAAGCTAGCGAATTATTTATCAAATGGGAAAGATTGCCATGTAATGCCCAACTTAAAAAAATCCCTTTTATACCAAAATTTTCTCTAGGATAAATACCATAATGATGAAAGTTTATATGGAATTTGGTTTCAATCCAAAATACAACCCATAAAAAAAGAACAAATATAAAAGGCAAAAGAATTACCGAATTAGTAAACTTAAATTGATACTCTGTAATAATTCTTTTCATAAAGTTGTAATTCTTAATTCTTATTCAATTCAAATATAACACCAAAAGAAAAAAACCGCAATATTGTCATAAAAACATGCTTTCTGTCATGTAATTATCATGAATTTTTAACGCTATAAAAATTGATAAAATGCTTATTTTTAAAACATGGAAAGATTACGAAAAATAATAGAAGAAAAAATAGATATTTCAGAAAGTGATTGGGAAATTATTTTATCAAAGCTTCAATACCAAGAAATTAAAAAAAAAGATTTTCTTACTTCAACAAGTGCAATTGAAAACAAAGTTTATTTTATTTTAGAAGGAGTTTTCCGATTATTTATAGAGTTACCTGAAAAAGACGTTACTATAGATTTTGGTTTCCCAAATAAATTTTTAAGTAGTTATTCCTCTTTTCTAATGCAACAACCTAGTGTTTCTTGTATTCAAAGTTTAACCACTTCAAAAGTAATTTTTATCGCAAGAAATGATTTATATGACATTTACAAAGAAACTACTGCTGGAGAAGCTATTGGTAGATTATTTGCCGAAGAATTTTTCAGATATAAATCAAAAAGAGAATTGAGTTTCATGATGGAGTCACCCACTGAACGCTATTTAAATCTAGTAAAAGAACAACCTCAATTAATACTTAAAATTCCACAAAAATATGTAGCTTCCTATATTGGGATTACACCACAGGCATTAAGCAGAATTAGAGGAAAAATTTAAAATGAATTTAATTTATTAACCCAAGTTCATTGTTTCAAATACACTAACTGACTTTCTTTGTCCTATACTTTAAATAAAAAATTATGGAAACAAATCAATTTAATTATTCCGAAAAAGAAACTCAAAAAATAAAGGAAAAATCACTAGAAAATGCAAACACATACAAACCTACTACTGCTTTCATAGGTGCTTCATGGATAGCACTTATAACAGGAATGGTTTCCTATTGTATTGGTCTTTGGAATGCTGAAATGCAACTAAATGAAAAAGGATACTATTTTAGCATCTTATTATTTGGCCTTTTTTCAGTGATTTCTGTACAAAAATCGGTTAGAGATCGTTTAGAAGGAATACCTGTAACCGACATGTATTATGGCATTAGTTGGTTCACAACCATCACTTCAATATTACTTTTAATTATAGGCCTATGGAATGCAACACTTTTGTTGAGTGAAAAAGGATTTTATGGGATGTCTTTTTTATTAAGTTTATTTGCAGCGATTACAGTTCAGAAAAACACAAGAGATATGTTAATTAGTTCTAAAATAGATAAAGACTCCAATTAATTTATAAATTCCAACTGTTAAATAAATTAGAGGTTGAATTAAATTTCAACCTCTTTTCTTTTTACAAAATTCTAAAAAATGTAATTTTACAGTATGGAAGCACCACTAGCAGAACGCATTCGCCCACAACAATTAAGTGAATATATAAGCCAATTACATTTAGTTGGAGAACAAGGTTCATTGACCCAACAAATAAGCAAGGGTATCATACCCAGTCTTATCCTTTGGGGGCCACCTGGAACTGGAAAGACAACATTAGCACAAATCATGGCACAGGAAAGCAAACGTCCTTTTTACCAATTAAGCGCCATACATTCGGGGGTTAAAGACATAAGGGAAGTAATAGACAAAGCCAAACATAGTGGTGGTTTATTTACCTCTAAAAACCCTATTTTATTTATTGATGAGATTCATCGCTTTAGTAAATCACAGCAAGATTCTTTACTCGCTGCTGTAGAAAAAGGTTGGGTTACTTTAATTGGTGCAACTACAGAAAACCCAAGTTTTGAAGTTATTCCTGCATTACTATCTAGATGTCAAGTGTATATTTTAAATGCTTTTACTAAAGAAGATTTAGAAGCATTACTAAAGCGCGCCATAAGTATTGATGCACAATTAAAAAATAAAACAATAGAGTTAAAAGAAACGGAGGCTTTGATACGATTATCTGGTGGTGATGGCAGAAAATTATTAAACATCTTTGAACTAGTTGTAAATGCATCTGAAACAAATAATATTGTTATAACTAATGACAAAGTTTCCCATTTAGTCCAAAAAAACACAGTCCTCTATGATAAAACTGGAGAACAACATTATGATATAGTTTCTGCTTTTATTAAATCTATTCGAGGAAGTGATCCTAATGGAGCTGTATATTGGCTTGCTAGAATGATAGAAGGTGGTGAAGACGTGAAATTTATTGCCCGAAGAATGCTTATCTTAGCCAGTGAAGATATTGGTAATGCAAACCCCACAGCACTAATAATGGCAAACAACACTTTTCAAGCTGTTACAACTATTGGTTATCCAGAAAGTAGAATAATTTTAAGCCAATGCGCCATTTATTTAGCAACTTCAGCTAAAAGCAATGCAAGTTATATGGCGATTAATAAAGCGCAACAAATAGTAAAGCAAACTGGTGATTTATCTGTTCCATTACATTTAAGAAACGCACCAACTAAACTAATGAAAGAATTAGGTTATGGAGAAGAATACAAATACTCTCATGATTTCCCTAATAATTTTGCAAACCAAGAATTTCTTCCTCAAGAAATAATTGAGACTAAATTTTTTGAACCTGGCGAGAATAGTCGAGAAAAAGAATTAAGAATATTCCTTAAAAATAGATGGAAAGACAAATATGATTACTAACAACAATAGTACTTTTAAAAAAAATGATTCTGATTTATATAAAAAAAGTAGGCAATAAGTCCTACATTTTTTATATAAGTTCGTTTATTTCTAAAATTTAACTTCCACTTTTTCGATAACAAGTTTCCCTTTTTTGTAAAATTCATAGTTCCAAACTCCTTCTTTTTTATAAAAAATACCAGCATCCATCATACCTCTTTCAGCCAAATATAAATCAGGGATTGTTGTTCTATTCAATTCAAATATAACATTTGGAACAGCATTAACTAATTTATAACCTGTATCAGTAGGTAAAGCATACAAAATATTTTTATTCCCTAATTCTGTACCTGTTGGAATTAAATCTTCTAAAACACTCGGTTTTTCAATAATAATCTCAGTATCAGAAGATTTATCATTAGCTGGCATCTCAAAAGAATTTATTTTACCTTTAAGTGAAGTTAATGCAGTACGAAAGGATTGATTATACGCTTTTTCATAGCTTTTTTCTCTACTACTACCCTCTTCACTTACAAGTAACACTTCGTTTCTACAATCTCTAATATTGATGGCTACCTTAGTAACAAACATCGATTTATTTACAACAGCAGTTACATATAATGCCAAGCATCGATTTTTCAACAATTCATCTGGTAAGGTATCCGTATCATAAAAAACGGTAAAACCTTCGGTTTCAAAAAAAGATTTAGTTAAAGCATTTAGATTATATTGATTGGATTCTTTAAAAAACGAAAACTGTTCAGGAACAATAACATATTTATATTTCTCTTTAGCAATACTAAAAAAAGAAACAAAAAGAGTTGCAATAAGTAATAATCTTTTCATAATTATAAAAGTTTTTTAAGTTCGACTAATCGGTTTATTTGGGGAATATTTTTATTAATTTTTATATTCTTTTCATTAAAAAAAATAGCATCAATTCCAAAATCTAGCGCACCTTTAATATCTGCCTCTATACTATCACCAATCATTACACTATCTTGTTTAGTTGCTTTTGCTAGTGATAAAGCATATTCAAAAATGGTTGGGTGCGGTTTTTTAACACCTGCTAATTCAGAATTAGTAATTGTACTAAAGTAGTGAAAAATATTGGCATTTTTCATTTTTTTATCTTGAACATAATGAAATCCATTGGTTACAATATGTAAATGATATTTAGGCTTTAAATATTCTAAAATTTCAATAGTACCCTCAAAAAGATGATTGCTGTTAGGTAAGAGTTCAATATATTCTTCAGAAATTTGATTTACTAATTCTTTTGCAATTGGAGTATTTAAAATTTCGAAAACATCATTCAAGCGTCTGAATCTCAAATCTTCTTGGGAAATTTGATTTATCTGATAAAGTGACCAATAATATTGATTCTTAGGAATATAATGTTCTAAAAAATCTTGTAAACTAAATCCAAAATCATACTTTTTTAAAATAATATCAAATGCAACTTCTGAGTTTTTATCAAAATCCCAAAGTGTGTGATCTAAATCAAAAAAAAGATGTTTTTTATTTTTAAAAATCATATTTCAGTAAGGTGTTATTCAATTTTTATTTACAATTTACATTTAATTTACTTAAATCAAAAAATTAAAAAAAGCCTAAAAAATAGGCTTAGATTTAATTTCCTGAAGTGATAACTGCATTTTCTATATGATAAATCCAGTCTTCAACATCACTATCATTATACCTGAATTTTCCTTTTAAAGTTACAAATTGATCCGTTTTTAATTTTGGTAAATCTCCTTTAAACTGAATTCCCATCAATGTCTCAGGTCCAGATTTACCACAAAAAAAACAGGCTGCAAAAACATTTTTACTAACCGCATAGTTCTTGTTATCAATTGGAATAATAAAACCACTTATAGTAACTTCTTTTCCTTGTAAAGATTTTAATTTTGGGTTAATCACCGGGAACATAATTTCTCCATAAACTTTATCGGCTTTTTTAAGATAGTCAATTTTACCTAACAAACTCCAAGTTAAAGTATCGGTTACCATTTCTTTTTTATTAGTATAAGAAGTAGCAATGTGATTATTCTTTTTATTAAAACTAAATAAAGCAATAAATACAACTAAGGCTGTTGCAAATTTTAAATAATTACGCATGTGTTAATGTTTTTGAAATATTTAAATAATAGGCTTTAACTGCAGGAATTAAAGCTGCTAAAAAACCTACCAAAATGGTTAATAAAAATAAAATGCCTTCTTTCTCCCAAATAAACTCATAAGGATTAAAGCTCAATTTAAAATCTTCTTCCGCAGAGGAAGAGATAAGCATTAATGCTACTCTACCCAAAACTGTACCAAAAATAAATCCAACTACACACAAAAGTAAACTTTCAATCATTACTAATCCTAAAAGTTGTATTCTTTTCGCTCCATTTACTCTAAGTAAAGCAAACTCGTTTTTTCGTTCTTTTAAAGTAGTAAATAAGGCAATAAAAATAGATATTCCCGATATTAACATTATTCCATAAGCAAGATAACGGAGCGCATTTATTCCTATTCCGAACATAGAAACTAAACGATTGACTTCGATTGCAGGAGAAACTGCTTGCATCTTTGTATTTTGAGCAATTATTCTGGGCCAAGTTACTATTCCCATTTTATTTCTAAATTGCAGCAAAACAGCAGTAATTTCCATACCTTCTTCATTCATTGAGCTTTTATCTTCAAGATGTAATTCTTCACCATGATTATGTTCATCTGGATCGTGTTCATGTTGATAATGTTCATCACCTTCTACATGCACATGCCCGTCTTCACCATGAATAGGGTTATGCATTTCTTCTTCATTATGTTCTTCTTTATTGTGCTCTTCAACATGAGTATCATGCATTTGCCAAACACTTGGAATGGTACACAAAATCAAATTATCAACAACTTTCCCAGTTGCAGCAGCAATTCCAACTACAGTATAATCATAATGATCATGAACTTCTCCTTCAGCTGCATCACCATGGGAACCAAAAAATGTATCCCCTATTTTTAACTTCAATTTTGTTGCTATTTCTGATCCAACAACTACTTCAAAATTCTTTTCAAATGGTCTTCCTTGGGCAATGATAGCTCCATACTTTTCTAAATAATCGGGCGTAGTCCCTAAAATTTTAAAACCTCTATAATTATCACCGAATGCTAACGGAATGGCTTTCTTTACAAATGGGTGTTGCATCCAAACTTTAGCAGAATCATAACTTATGTTTCCTGTGGGAGCATCCACTTGATATACTGAAGATAGAATTAACTGCAACGGACTTCCTTGAGCTCCCAATACTAAATCAACCCCATCTATATTAGAATTAAATTTTTCTTCAAACTGTTTTTCTAATAGCACTAGAACAGTAATTATAGCCACACTTGCTGTAAGCAAAATAATACTCAAAATAGTATTCAAAGGTTTAAACCAAATATTTCTCCATGCTAATTTTGTAATCATTTATATTAGGGTTATTCGGTTACTAAATTTTTCTTTAATACGACTATCATGTGTAACAATAAGCAATGCAGCCTTATATTCTTTAGACAAAGAAGTTAATAGCGAAATTACTTTCTCAGCATTTTTATCATCCAAGCTTGAAGTAGGCTCATCTGCTAATAGCACTTTCGGTTCATTCATTAAAGCTCTTGCAATAGAGACTCTTTGTTGCTGTCCAATACTTAGTTGGTTTGGCAATTTATTACTTTGGTTTACAATATTTAATTGTTCCAATAATTTTTTTGCTCTTTCAGAATTTTTTTTTCCTGTAGCTAACCAACTGGCCATTTCTAGATTTTCTATAACCGTTAAAGCGCTTACAAAATGAGATTTTTGAAAAACTACACCAATATTCTTCCCTCGAAAAGCATCATTTTGACGTTCTGAAAGCGTAAGAATGTCTGTAGAATCAATTAATATACTTCCTGTTTTAGGTTTTAACAAGCCTCCTAAAATATGCAAATACGTAGTTTTTCCTTTTCCAGAATCTCCTGTAATTAGTATGGTACTTCCAGCATCACAATGCAAGTCTGGAAAAATAAAAGTCTGTTCCTTAGTATAGGAAAATGTAATGTTTTTTGTGCTTATCATCTGCGATATGCTGTTTTTTTATGAGTTGCAAGATAACAAAATTGAAAAGAACTATTTCTTAATCTTTATTTAAAAATTCGTTTGTCAAAGGGAAAATCTTCTTGGTAAATGATTTTTATTCGCTTAAAATCATCATGAAAAGGATTTAGCAAATAATTATAATCACCTTGAACAACCGCAGAGGGTACTTTCAAAACAGCAGCTCTTTTACTTCTCAAAAATTCATCACCAATTTTTTGAGTTTCTATAAGTTCAGGAAAACTATTCCATCCTAAGGGAAGTTTTTTTACATCAATAGTTTCTATAGCTATATCATCCGGAATAAAAACAGTTAACATTACAAATCCAGCTGGCAATGTAGCTAGTGTTACATGCACGACTACTTCAGCCATAGCCAAAGCTCTACTTTGTGCCGTATATACCACTTCAATACCTTTAGAGTTCCATCTTGCCCCTGTTACAGATGCCCCTACACCAGAAAGTTCAATTGGATATTTTTTATTAGCTAACCGAAATACTTCCATTATACAAATATTCCGTATTGAATTTTATTCAATTCATTCATTACCATTTCCTTTCCATAGGAATCTTTAAGCAATTCAAAAGGTTGTAAATTACCTAAAGCAAAGTTTGGCGTGTTTAACCAAAGATAAAATTGTTCTTTCGAGTCAAAAACTTCTTTTCCTAAAGCAGTTACTTCAGCTAATTCTAAAATTTTTTCAGTGGGAATGGGATCAAAAACAAAATCCTTTTTTGATTTATTACGTTGTAAAGTTCGAAGAGAAACTCCTAAAAACTGAGCCCAATCTTCTTCATTAAAAGGAGTACGCTCTTTAATTAAATCATAAATTTCATATGGCAAACCTCTTCTAATAGAATGCACAATAAGCATTCTGTTTGAAAGAAATTTTTTATAGGTAATATCTTTGTCAACCAAACTCAAATCGGCTTCCTTTTCAACTTTAGAAACATACATTCGTACTGCTTTATCAATTTTTACATCAGAATTGGCTACTAACTTTGTCATAATAATGTCATTTGTCTGTAAAAATACGACATTTGTCTCAATAAAACAAATTTATTATAGGACACCTTCATCTGCAAAACTAAAATAATGATTTTCGGTAATTATAATATGGTCCAAAATTTGAATTTCCAAACTTTTACTTGCCTGCTGTAAATTCTTTGTTAAGTTAAGATCTGCTTGACTGGGTTTTAATTTACCAGAAGGATGATTGTGTAATAAAATAATTGCAGTAGCATTATATTCAAAAGCTATTTTGAAAATTATTCTCGAATCTACAAGTGTTCCTGTAATTCCACCCTTGCTAATTTGAGATTTATAAATTATTTTATTGGCATTATTCAAATAAAGAACCCAAAATTCTTCATGAGGTAATTCACCAATTATAGGTTGCATCAATTCAAAAACAGCTTTACTCGAAGTAATTTGCTCTAAAACTATCGCTTCTTCTACTCTTCGTCTTCTACCTAATTCTAAAGCAGCCGCAATTGTAATTGCTTTTGCTACACCTATACCTTTAAATTGAGTTAATTGAGCAATAGAAAGTTTACTTAAAACGGCTAGATTATAATTTGAAGAGGCTAAAATACGTTGACACAATTGAACAGCACTTTCATTTCGAGATCCGGAACCAATTAGAATCGCTAGCAATTCAGAATCAGACAAAGTCGCCTTTCCTTTTAATAAAAATTTTTCACGTGGGCGATCGTCCTCAGCCCACTGATTGATTGGCATATACATAATTGTTTTTTTTGGCTTATACACAAACAAAATAAATTGATTTTTTTTAAAATTCAAAAAAAACAGTAAAAAATGTAACAAGAAAGCAATAACAGAAACTAATTAATAAAACAAAAATCATAAAATTATGAAAACTATTAAAAAAGTACTCTCTGTAAGTTTTTTATTCTTAGCAACATTAGTTACTAATGCGCAAACAGCCGATGAAATAATTGACACCTATTTTACCAACATTGGAGGCAAAGAAAAATTAGCAAAAATTGATGGGTTTAAAATGAACATGACTACCAATTATAATGGTATGGAAATTCCAGTTGAAGTATACAACAATAAAGCTGGAAAAATGTATGTAAAAATTAATTTTCAAGGTAAAGACATCACACAATTAGCTTTTGACGGTAAGAAAGGCTGGTCAACAAATTTCATGACAATGAAAGCAGAAGAAATGGATTCAGAAACATCTGAAAACATGTTGTCGCAAATTTCAGATTTTCCCGATCCATTCTTAAATTATAAAGCGAAAGGATATACCGTTGAAATGCTAGGAAAAGAAACCAAAGAGGGAACTGAGTGTTTTAAAATAAAATTAACAAAAAAACCAGTAAAAATAGATGGTAAAATGGTTGACAATGTTACCTTTTATTATTTTGAAACTGAAAATTATGTACCCATCATGACTGAAACTGAAATTCAACAAGGCCCAATGAAAGGACAAATGTCTAAAAGTACGATGGGAGATTATCAAGAAGTTGAAGGAATGTACTTTCCATTTAGCATTAATCAAGGTGGACAAGCCATGGCGGTTAAAAAAATTGAAATAAATCCAACTGTGGATACTAAAGTTTTTGAAATGCCAACTGAATAATTATGAAAAAATACTATATTTTTCTAACCGCATGTATCCTCTCTTGTTATACAATTCACGCCCAAGAAATTTCACTTAAAGGGAAAGAGTTATTTGGGGATTTAAAAGCAAGACAAATTGGGCCAGCTATCATGAGCGGAAGAGTATCTGATCTTGCGCTTCATCCAAAAAACAATCAAGTTTTATTACTGGGTGCAGCTGGAGGTGGTGTTTGGAAAAGTTCAGACGGAGGCGCATCATTTGTTTCTCTTTTTGACAAACACATTCAATCTATTGGTACGGTTACATTCGACCCAAATAATCCCGACAATGTTCTATGGGTTGGAACAGGAGAAACATGGACTAGGAATAGTGTTTCTGTAGGGGACGGTATTTACAAATCTACCGATGGGGGTTTAAATTGGACCAACATGGGATTACCAAAATCCGAACACATAGCTTCCATAATTGTTGATCCAAGAAATTCAAATAATATTTGGGTTGGTGTACTTGGAGCGCTTTGGGGTGATAGTGAAGAAAGAGGTATTTATAATTCAACAGATGGTGGTAAAACATGGAACAAACAATTTTATATTAACGCCAAAACTGGTTGCTCTGATTTAGTAATTGACCCAACAAATCCCGATATCATGTATGCTAGTTTTTGGGAGTTTAGAAGAACAGCTTGGTCGTTTAATTCAGGAGGAACAGCTTCTGCTCTATTCAAAACTACAGATGGAGGTAAAACTTGGAATAAAATTCATAATGGTTTCCCTTCAGGACAATTAGGAAGAATTGCAATTGCAGTAGCCCCATCGAATACCTCTATTTTATATGCAGTTATTGAATGCGAAAAAGATACTCAAAAAGGGTTATACAAATCAGAAGATGCTGGTCAAACTTGGAAACACTTGAATAATGATTTTGGATTAGTCGTACGCCCTTTTTATTTTTCAAGAATTACAGTGGATCCAAAGAATCCAGATATTGTATACAAAGCAGGATTAAGTGGTTCCATTTCCAGAGACGGCGGAAAAACATTTAAAGATTTAGGAAGCATGCATTCTGATATTCATGACATTGTAATTGACCCATATGATCCTAGCAGAATTTATGTTGGTACAGACGGAGGCTTATACAGAAGTTGGAATAACGGTAGTACCCTTGAGATCGTTAGTAATTTACCCATTTCACAATATTATCATATTACTTTAGATAATAAAGAACCTTATAATATTTATGGTGGACTTCAAGACAATGGGTCTTGGTATGGTCCAAGTCAAAGCGATGGCGGTATTGAAGCAAAAGACTGGGAACGTGTAGGTTATGGCGATGGTTTTAGAGTATTAAAACACCCTACAAAAGATATCATTTACAGTGAGATGCAAGGAGCTGAAAATATTTGGCGTTACAATACCAAAACCAAAGAATTAAAAACCATACAGCCTTTACAAGAAAAAGGAGTTGAAAAATTGCGATTCAATTGGAATGCCCCTATCCTAACAAGTTTACATAATGAAGACCGTATTTATGCAGGAAGTCAGTTTTTACATGTTTCTGATGATATGGGAGCAAGTTGGAAAATCATTTCACCAGACTTAACTACTAATGATAAAAACAAACTCAACCAAGAAAACTCAGGAGGTCTTTCAAAGGATAATTCAGGAGCAGAAAACCATTGTACCCTATTTACAATTGCTGAATCACCATTGAATAAAAATATCATTTGGGTAGGTGCAGACGATGGGAATATTCAAGTAACACAAGATGGTGGTAAAACTTGGAAAAATGTAACGCAAAATTTTATGGGTTTACCCAAAAATACATGGTGCTATCATATTGAAACAAGTAATTTCAAAGAAGGCAGTGCATATGCTGTTTTTGATGGTCATACGAATAATGACAGCAATACGTATGTATACAAAACTACTGACTTTGGTACCACTTGGACATCTATTGTTACCAATGAAATTGACGGATTTGCTCGTTGTATTCAAGAAGATTATATTAATGAAAACTTATTGTTTTTAGGAACCGAAAAAGGCTTATATATAACTATTGATGGCGGCAAAAATTGGTCAAAATTTGAAAACAACATGCCTGCTGTTTCGGTAATGCATTTGGATTTGCATAAAAAAACGAATGACTTAGTAATGGCAACACATGGAAGAGGTATTATTATTTTAGATAATATTGATATTTTAAGACAAATTACCAATGATGTCATTGCAACTGATGTGCATTTCTTCAAAACCAAACCATTTGTAAAAGTAGAAAAATCTTCTTTTGGCGGTACAGCTACTGAATTAGAGTTCGTCGGTCCAAATCCAACTACAGCAGTACAAATTATTTACTATCTTAAAAAAAGAAATACATTTGGGAAGCTAGAAATGGAAATCCAAGACAAAGATGGAAAGAAAATTGTATTACTTCCAGTTAGTAACCAAAAAGGAATCAATATTGTAACTTGGAATTTTAATGAAAAAGGTCCTAAAGTAGCGGCAGGAAAAACATTAGACTACAGTGGTTTTACTACTCCATTAGTACCTGAAGGCACCTACAAAGCTGTTTTAACAAAAGGTAAGGAAAAGTATGTTCATGAATTTGAAGTGGTAAATGACCCAAAAAGTCCGATTTCTTTAGCTTCAAGACAAGAACAAAGAAAAACAACTCAATTGCTTTTCAATAAAGTTCAAGATTTAGCTTACATGGTGTATCAAATTGATGAAATGCTGCAAATAAATAATACCCTTGCTGAAAAAGACAAAGGATATAAAAAAACGGCTACAAAATACGAATCACAACTAAATGATTTAAAAAAGACTTTAGTAATAACAACTGGAGACAATTATGTAGGTTCTGCTGAAAAACAACTAAGAGAAAAATTAAGTGCGATTTATGCTTCGATTGCTTCACAATATGACGCTCCTTCTCCATCGCAAAAAGCGAATATCGAATCGGTATTAGATTTATTTAATAAAGCCGAAATGGAGTTTAAAAAGCTAGAAAAAAATATCTTTCCAAAAATTTTAGATACGTATAAAAAATTAAATCCAGATTATAAATTAAAGACCTTTGACCAATTTATTGAAGGATAATTAAATCTAAAAGACCAATCGTTGATTGGTCTTTTTTTATACTATTAAATAGAATATTTCGTTTCAATTAAAATGTTTGTTTATGAAAAAGCTATTTCTCTTTTTATTTTTTTGCTTTTTTTCGTGTCAAAAAAAAGAACAATCAAGACCATTGCTTGCCACTAAGCCAAAGCTTACAACACTCAAAGACAACTCCAAACAAAATACACTTTCTTTTGCTGAAAAACTATCTCAAGCCGCTATTTCAATCATAGATCCAGAAGTAATTTACACACCTAGTTATGTTCGTTTATCCTATCCAAATGGAGATGTTCCACACAAAACTGGGGTTTGTACTGATGTTATAATTCGTGCTTACAGAAAATTAAGCATTGATTTACAAAAAGAAGTTCATGAAGACATGAAAGCTAACTTTTCTAAATATCCTAAAATTTGGGGATTGAAAACAACCGACAAGAATATTGATCATCGACGCGTACCTAATTTAGAAGTTTTCTTTGAAAGAAAAGGTAAAAAATTAGCCATTAGCCAAAACCCAAAAGACTATAAAACAGGTGATCTTGTAACTTGGATGATAGGAGATGAATTACCTCATATAGGTATCATAACCCATTTAAAATCGACAGATGGAAAACGCCCCATGATTGTACACAATGTAGGTAGTGGTCAAGTATTACAAGATTGTTTGTTTAGTTATACCATTGTAGGTCATTTTACGTACGAAAAATAATTCTATTTCAATAAAAACTTATATAGAATAAACCCAGTAAATAAAAGAGTTGTAGTAAAGAACAAAAACAAAAAAAGAAGAATTATAAAACTCCAAATTCTTTTAATAGAATTTGAATTATTATCCTTAAATGTATTCCAATGCTTCTCAACGGATGGAAAAACATCAAAAAAATGAAACAAATTAAAAATAATATCTATAATATCCCATCAAATTTTTATTGAATCAATCCTTTTACCTCATCAAAATTCAGTCCACCATAATTACCCGAACTCATTAAAAGTAAAGCGGAATTTGTTAAGTTTTGAGAAAAAAGAAAATCTTTAAACTCAGTAGGATTTGTATAAATTATTAAATCTTTTCTATTAAATGAATTCGCAATTTGATCATACGAAACTGCTTCCAATTTTTTAATTTTTACTGCATCTGGTGAATAAAAAACAACTGCTACATCTGCACTATCTAAAGCACCTTGATATTCTTTTAAAAATGTAGCATTCAAACTACTATAAGTGTGCAATTCCAAACAAGCGATTAATTTTCTATCAGGATATTGATTTTTAACTGCTTTTGTGGTTGCTGCCACTTTACTTGGCGAATGTGCAAAATCTTTATAAGCAACTTTCTCTTTACTTTCAGCAATTTTTTCTAATCGTTTGCTCGCTCCTTTGAAAGTAGCTATGGCTTCATAAAATTCCGCTTCGTCCACTCCCATGCATTGGCAAATCCATTTTGCACCAGCTAAATTACTTAAATTATGAGCTCCAAATACTTCAATTGGCATAGGCCCTTCTGGTGTATTCAATAACGTCATTCCATTTTCAACTACGTAATCAGGGGTTTGATATGGAATTTTACGAATAGGGCTCTGTGCTTCTTCCGCTACCTGTTTAACAGTTGCATCTTCTTCATTGTATACCAAAATACCTCCATTGGTAATCTGGTTGGTGAAAATTTTAAATTGGTCTACATAATTTTCAAAAGTCGGAAAAACATTAATATGATCCCAAGCAATTCCAGATAACAAAGCTATATTTGGTTGATACAAATGAAACTTCGGACGCAAATCGATGGGAGAAGACAAGTATTCATCACCTTCTAAAACAATGAAGTCATTCTTTTCGGTTAAATGCACCATAGTATCAAAACCTTCTAATTGAGCACCAACCATATAATCCACTTCAATATCATGAAAATGCATCACATGCAAAATCATAGAAGTTATTGTGGTTTTTCCATGTGAGCCACCAATTACAACTCTCGTTTTATTCTTAGATTGCTCGTATAGAAATTCGGGATAGGAATAAATTTTTAATCCTAATTCTTTAGCTTTTAATAATTCTGGATTATCTGCTTTTGCATGCATTCCTAAGATAATGGCATCAATTTTTGAAGTAATCTTTTCTGGAAACCAACCCATTTCAACAGGCAATAAACCTTTTCGCTCTAATCTAGATTTAGATGGCTCAAATATTGCATCATCACTACCAGTTACTTGGTATCCTTTTTCATGTAAAGCTAAAGCAAGGTTATGCATTGCCGCACCGCCAATGGCTATAAAATGTGTATTCATGTAAAATAAAAGATTAGAGATTAGTTGCCACTAGTTTTAGTTATTGTATGTATCCGATTCTTCCTGAGCTACTTTAACTTTTTCAGGAAGATTCATCTTTTTATATAAATTGATCAATCGCTGGTATGCCATTTTAGAACGTGTTAAATGCACTCCTTTTAAATAATATTTTTCAGCGGATGCATACCGTTCAAAATATTCATCGATATGTCCTTTCGCCATATAACCATCTATTTTAGAAATAGCCATTAATTCATCCGCATACAGTTGTGCCTTTTTTTCACTTCCACCCACAATGGCAGGAAGTTCCAAATACAAAATAACAAGTGCCCATCGTGTATCGGTATGCTTTGGATCCAATTTAGCAGCTGTTTTAAAGGAATCTTCAATCTCATCAATCATTCCGAGTGCTTTGAACTTATTACTCCCTTTGGCTTTCATTCCCATCGCGCCTCCATATTTATAATGGTAATTAGCATTATTTGGAAATCGGTCTCTAAGCGATTTATATTTGACCATAGCTTCATCCCATTTTTTATAATAACCTGCAATATCTCCTAAATACTCAATGGTTTTAGAATCATTAGGTTTCACCTTTAGATAAGCTTCAAAATAAACATTCGCTTCATCATATTTTTTTTGATTGAATAACGTTTCTCCTTTCTCAAAATTACTTTGAGAAAAAACAATCCAGGGTAAAAAAAGCACTACAAACTTATACATATCAAAATTTATGTTTCAAAAATAAGAAAATTGAAGCATACTAATAGAATCAAAATTTATTTATATTAGATAAATTTTATTTTAACCCATCCAACCTTTTTATAATTTTAACGCTCTACAATAGAAAACTACTTCCATGAAAAAATATTTAACACTCACTTTCTTTTTTATAGCAATTTGGATATTTTCTCAAAACAACTATGATAAAGATTGGAGAGAAGTATATCAATTTGAATTAGATGGTCAAATACAATCTGCTTATGAAAAAGTACAACATATTTATAAAAAAGCAAAAAAGAAACAAGAAGAGGTTCAAATTATTAAAACTTTTTTCTATACATCTAAGTTTATACAACAATTAGAAGAAGAGGCACAACTAAAAATAATAACAAATCTTACCAAAGAATTAAATGAAGCAGACGAACCCATTAAATCTATTTATCATTTTATTTTTGCTCAGTTATTAACAGACTATTTAAACGAAAATAGGTATAAAATCAAAAACAGGACAGATACTTCTGATACTGTAGAAGATAATTTTCTTTTTTGGAGCGTTTCAAGATTAGAAAAAGAAATTTCCAATCATTATGATTACTCTAGGGATAACATTACACTACTAAATCAAAAAAACATATTGGAGTACAAAGATATTTTTATAATTTCTCCAGACATAGATGCTAAAAATTACAGCCTGTATGCTTTTTTGTGGAATAAATGTTTTGAATATTTTAAAAAAGATGTATCGCAATGGCAATTTAATAAAAGTAATTTAGAACCTGAAACAATAATCACTCTCTATGCCGAATCAGCATTATTTACCAATTTATCTACTTCCAAAATAATAAATCCTGATAGTAAAAAAATTATTGAATTGCTTGTGGAATATGAAAAACATGCAACTAAAGACAAACCATCTATTTATTTAAAACGTCTTAATTACATCCATTCTTTAGTAAGCGACAATTCGCTTTATCTTCAAAGTTTAAAACAACTAGAAAAAAATAATAAAAACACTCATTTACAACAAGAAATTAGAATTTGTAAAGCCCAGTATTTATATGAAATTACAGAAAAAAATACAGCAGAAAATCATTATGATGAAGTGCTTAAACTATGTGATTCTGTTCTACAAATTAAAAACAACATCAATGCATTAGCAGAAGCAGAAAGAATCAAAAACCGAATTTTAAATAAAGATTTAACCATTGAAGTAAAAGAGATTTTATACAACAAAGAATCATCAAGAGCCTATCTAAAATATAAAAATATTGACACCATTACCCTTCACTATTTTAAAATTCCTAAGACTTTTTTAAATTCAAATACTAAAAAGAAAGACTCCATTATTTACGATTATATAAGTAAAAACAATCCTGTTACCACTTTTAGTAGGATTTTACCCAATCCTAAAAAATACTTCCAATTTTCAACAGAAGTACTATTAGAACCTGCAACAATTGGCGACTATCTCTTAATTGTACAACCAAACACTCAGCCATTACTTAAAGACAACTTTGAATATACGATTTTTACAGTTTCTAATATTGCATTTGTAAATGATAGCGATGCTAAATACGATTACTTCTATGCTTCTGACAGGAACAGTGGTAAACCACTAGAAAATATTATCGTTAAAAATAATGAAGAAACTCAAAAAACAGACGCACAAGGTAAAGCCAGTTTTAAGAAAAAGAAATTCGAAAAAGATAAAACTAATATAAGTTTAAGTCCAGTCTATTTTATCAATCGTAAAGACACCTTAATAAGCTCATACCATAAGGGATGGTATTTTGAATCTAACTCAAAAGACAAGAAAGAAGATGAGGAAGAATTTGAAGCAAAAGCAAAGGTCTATTTTGACAGAGCAATATATCGTCCAGGTCAAAAAGTTTATTATAAAGGTATCCTTATTCAAAATAAGAAAAATAATAAAAGTATTGTCCCTTACGTAACTGTTTTAGTAATTATTGAAGATTCCGATTTTAATACTTTAAAAGAATATGAAGTACAAACCAATGAATTTGGCTCTTTTACAGGTGAATTTGAACTTCCTAAGAATTGCTTAACAGGTCAATTTACGCTTACAATTGACGAACCTGATCATTATGAAAACGACAAAAAATATTATAATAAAAAAGAAGACGAACATTCCTTTTGGGATATTGTAGATTTTGATTATGATAACGAATTTAGCTTCCAAGTAGAAGAATATAAACGTCCAACATTTGAAGTTGTTTTTGATGAAATTAAAGAAAACTACACGCTTGGAGATACTTTAAAAATTAAAGGCAATGCAAAAACCTTAGCAGGAAGTAATCTTACGAATGTGAATGTAAAGTATACTATAACTAAAAATGTTTATACTGAAGATTACAATACAAATTCAAATAGAGATAATACAATTGGACAAGTAACCACAGATGGAAATGGTAATTTCACAATTTCAATTGTCGCAAATGATACCATTTTAGCATCCGATAGAATCGAAAAAATTATATTTAATATTGATGTTGAAGTTACAGATAGCAATGGAGAAACAAGAGTTGCAAAGAAAAGCGTAGTCGTTGGAAAGAAAATGCTCCAACTACAACTTTACCTGAACAAAGGTCAATTGTATAAGGAAGATACAAACTCCGTTTCAATTCAAGCAACCACATTAAACAATTATACTATTAATGCTAAAGGAACATTGTATGTATCCTATCTTGCAAAGCAAAAGTATTTTAAAGAACGTCAATTCCCAACACCTGAAATACAAACTATTTCTAAAAAAGAATTCGAAACTCTTTTTCCAAACGAACCTTATCAAGAAAAGGATTTGAACATTGAAGAAAAAGTAGTTAAAACAATTTCTTTTGATACTAAAGAAAACAAAAAAGTTGCATTAGATTTTCTAAATGAGTTAGAAAATGGCAATTATAAAATTGTTGCCAAAGCATTGGATGCGAACAAAAATGAAATTATTACAAGTACGTATTTTGAACTCAACTCTAGAAAAAACAATTTTGACGAAAGTGTTCTTTTTACTTTTAAGGATATCACTGATCCACTAAGCGATTATTTTGAATTTGAATTTCAATCGGTTATTCCTGATCTATTTATTTTCTCTAGATTTTATGTGGGTGAAAACCTAAATCAAGAACAGGTTATAGCACTAAAAAACAACAAAGGCTTTTTAAAAATAAAGAAAGAAAAAAATTCGAATAATCAGGCAGATTTCTATTTTCATTTTTCTACTCATTATGACAACACAACCTTTGTAAAAACATACGCTATCCCTAAAGAATTAGTAGATAAAAAACTAGATTTTGAAATTATTAGTTTAAGAAATAAAATAGAACCTAATAGTAACGAAAGTTGGTCTTTTAAAATTAGGAATACACAACTTGAAACTGAAGTTTTGGCAAGTATGTATGATAGCTCTTTAGACCAATTTAAAATGGGAGATTGGGACACGTATTTAAATTTTGACAGAGAATATAATGCTCCAAATTATCCTTCCTTTTACAAAAAGGACACAAAATCTATTTATTTCAATAAATTCTATCAAAACTATCAATATTATAAGTATTATATTAAAAATCCAGAGCTGAATCAGTTTGGCTTTCACTTTACTACTTCTTACAGTAAAAACAGCAACCAAAAATATTTACAAACGGTTGAACCTTTGGTTACCATCCCAAAAAATGCTACCTATTTGACCGGAAACGTTAAAGATGCCTTGGGTCCATTAGCTGGTGCAACTATTACCGTACAAGGTACTCGTAGAGGCACGACCAGTGATTTCGATGGCAATTTTAGTATAGCCGCAGAACCCGGAGAAATCTTAACCATTTCCTATATCGGAATGATAGATTCTTATTATACTGTAAAAAAGAAAAATGACAATATTACTATTACTTTAGAAAACGACGAAACCGATTTAAAAGAAGTTGTGGTTGTAGCATATGGTATTAAAAGAGAGAAAAAAGCGCTTGGATATGCAGTAACCGTTATTCACGATACAATTCCTCAAGACTCTAAATTTCTTAGTTATTTAAGCGGAGTAGTTGCTGGAGTTGAAGTACAAGAAAACCCTGGAAGCGCAACTACAATTAGAATTAGAGGATTTGGATCTGTAACCAATTCAAAAGGGCCTTTATATATAGTTGATGGTGTTCCCGTTACGGCTGAAGAATTTTCAAAATTAACGGTTGGTGATATTGGTAATTATACGCTATTAAAAGATGCTTCTGCCACTGCTTTATACGGTAGCAGTGCAGCTGGAGGCGCTATTATTGTCACAACAAAAAAAGCCCTCAAAGAAGTTACTCAAGTAAAAACCCGTACTAACTTTAACGAAACTGCTTTCTTCTATCCAGAATTAAAAACAGATAAAGAAGGAAAAATAAGTTTTGGTTTTACCACACCAGAATCTTTAACCCGATGGAAATTAAGATTACTTGGACATACTAAAAATTTTGAAACAGGTTATTTTCAAACGGATATTGTTTCACAGAAAGAACTTATGGTAATGCCTAATTTACCTCGCTTTGTTAGAGAAAAAGATACAATAACACTTGTCTCAAAAGTGGTAAACCTCACACATGAAACAAAGTCAGGAATTGCCATGCTTTTATTATTTGATGCTACAAATGGAAAAGCAGTTGATAGTATTTCTCTTAACCTTAACAATCAGAAAAACTTTAGTTGCAAACCTAAAGAAAGCGTTGCTGTTTCATGGACGATAACTATTCCCGAACAGCTACAAGGGTTACAATATAAAATTGTAGCGCAATCTGGAAATCATTCAGATGGTGAAGAAAACATACTACCAGTTTTAAGTAATAAAATAGCAATTACTGAAACTATACCGCTATGGGTGAGAGAAAACAGTAAAAAAGAATATGTACTTGAAAATTTAAAAACCAATACCTCTCCTACTCTTCAGAATTATAGTTTTACATTGGAATATACTTCAAACCCAGTTTGGCTAGCAGTACAAGCGCTTCCTTATTTAATAGAATTTGAACATGAATGTGCCGAACAAACATTTGCACGCTATTATGCTAACGCTATTGCAGCAGAAATTATAACTAAGAATCCAAAAATTGCTACTTTATTTGAATCGTATCGAAAGGAAAAAAAGCCAGAGGTTAAATTAAAAATGAATGAAGCATTAAAATCAATTCTATTAGCGGAAACACCTTGGTTCTTTGACTCGGAAAATGAAACTGTAAAAAAACAACAACTGGCTCTTTTATTTGATATTCGTTCACTAGAAGAAAATAGAGAAACAACTTTGCAAAAATTAAATGACAAAGTATTAAATAGTGGCGGTTTTTCATGGTTTGATGGTGGTGAAGTGAATCTCTTTATTACACAACATATCCTAGCAGGAATAGGTCATATGAATCAATTATTTCCTGATTACAAAAGCAACCACAGTACTATAGTTTCAAAAAGCATTCCTTTTGTAGATTATCAATTTTTAGAACGTTTTGAAACCAACAAAATTCAATTTAAAAATTATTCCTTTACCGATATTCATTATTTATACACCAGAAGTTTCTTTTTGAATGATTTTCCATTAAACGCGAAATTAAATTCAATGATTCAATTCCAATTAGAAGAAGTGAAACAAAATTGGCTCAACTATTCTTTGTACCAAAAAGGGCAATTGGCTTTAATTTATCATCGATTTGGGGATACCAATATGGCTAAAAAAATACTCAAAAATTTAAAAGAAACAGCCTCTTTAAATGATGAAATAGGTATGTATTGGATTGAAAACTCAGGGAGCTGGTATTGGTATCAATCACAAATTGAAACACAAGCCTTGTTAGTAGAAGCCTTTAACGAAATAGCTCAAGATAAAAAATCTATAGATTTAATGAAGGTTTGGTTATTAAAAAATAAACAAAATAAAAACTGGAACAATACAAAAGCAACTACTGAAGCTATTTACGCTCTTTTATTACAAGGAACAAATTGGACTTCTGTAAAAGACAAGGCCATTATTAAAATAGGAAATAAAAAGATTGCAACAAAAAAACTAAGCGAACAAGAAAAAGAAGCTGAAACAGGATATTTTAAATTAAATTGGAAAGAAGATGATATTTCAAATGAAATGGCAAACATTTCTATCGAAAATCAATCTGAAGTACCGAGTTTTGGTGGTATTTATTGGCAATATTTTGAAGATTTAGAAGCGATCCAAGAAAGTTCTAATAATGTTTTACAAATCACAAAAAAATTATTTAAAAAAGAGAATACTAAAACCGGACCCATTTTAAGTAATATTGAACAAGAAGATCTAAAAATAGGCGATATAGTAACGATACGTTTGTATTTAAAAGTTACCGAAGATCTAGAATTTGTACATTTAAAAGATTTAAGAGCTTCTTGTTTTGAGCCATTAGATGTACTTTCTAAACACGAATGGGAAGAAAATTTACATTATTATAAGAGTACAAAAGATGTGGCTACTCATTTCTTTTTTGATAGAATTTACAAAGGAAATTATAGCATAGAATATGATGTTAGAATAAATCATTCTGGAAATTTTAATGATGGAATTGCTACTATTCAAAGTATGTATGCTCCTGAATTTAGTGCACATTCAAAAAACAATAAGGTAAACATTACAAAATAATAAACTGATACTCCTAAATAATTACTTCATTTTTAGTATATTTGAGATATAACAATAAACAACTTTGAATTATGGGATTATTTTCATTTGTAAAGAACGCAGGTGCTAAACTTTTTGGTAAAAAAGAAGAAGAAGCTCCAGTAGAGGAAAAGGCCGTTTTAAAGGCGAGTGCATTATTAGAACATGTAAAAGCGCTTGGACTAAAGTATAAAAATATTAAAATTAGCCTAAGAGGTGACGATGTAGTAGTAGAAGGCGATGTAGAGCAGCAAGAAGATGCAGAAAGAATTATCTTGGCTATTGGGAATGTAGAAGGTGTAGACACTGTAGATAACCAAATGAAAGTTATTGCACCTGAGCCCAAACCAGAAGCACAATTCCACACTGTTGAAAAAGGAGAATGGTTATCTAAGATTGCAAAAAAATATTATGGTGATGCAAACAAATACAATATTATTTTTGAAGCGAACCAACCTATGTTAGACCATCCAGATAAAATTTATCCTGGACAAGTACTTCGAATTCCAAAAATTGATTCATAAAAAAAGCGACTTCTATAAGTCGCTTTTTTTATCTTCTTCTTCTACCGAAATAACTCGTTCCTAAATTTGTTAAATTCATAGCCGATTTATATTCTGGCTTTCTAAAGGATTGAGAAAGAGAATCAAAATCGCTTTCTACTCCAACTAACTCACCTTCTTCGGCTTCAATAGTATTAAAAACAATCTCTTCTCTTTTAATTTGTTGATTTTTAAATGATTCATCCGCATATCCAAAACGAATCTTATTAAAAGCCTCTAACTTTAAGCTCAAGGAATGTCTAAGAGCTTCTAAATCTTTTTGGTTTTCCATCACTGATAATTTTAATCAAAGCTACAAAATATTTTAACACATATTACAGAAAAAGTGTAATAATTTTAACGTTAACATAAAAAAACGGATTATATTTGTTTAAAATAAACCCGTGATAACAAATATGTTACAAAAATTAATCTCAAAAACTGCTATAGATGCGGCTTTACTCTTCGATAAAAAAGGTACCTTAATAGATTCTGAAAATTTAGACAATCCTGAAACCCTTTCCGCCATGTCTGCAATTATTGTAGAAATGTGCCAAGGATTAATTGAAGAATTAGACCAAAGAGATTTAAGTCAAATTATTTTAAAAAGTGAATCGTTACTAATTATTGCTAATACTACAAAAGAAGATCAACTTTTAATAGCTGTTACAAGAGACGTAACAAAACTGGGACTTTTAATGAAAGTCTTAGAAAATTTCGAAAACTAAATTATAATTTTTAACTATTAACCATGTCAGATTTCTTATCTAAGTTCGGTGAGGACTTAAAAAACAATGTTTCTGGTTTTATCGCTGTAAGTATTACAGAAGTTAAAACAGGAATTTCCTATTATTCATTATCTGCAAACTCATCTTTTGATCCTGAATTAGCTTCTGCTTACAATCTAGAAGTTGTTAAGGCTAAATTAAATGCCATTAAAGCTTTAGGATTGGATCAAAAAATTGAAAATATAATGATTAATTTATCATCTCAAATTCACATTATTGACATTTCTGATGCAGGAGATTATTTCATCTATCTTGCTGTAGATGCTAACAAAGTGAATTTAGGAATGACTAAAGCCCTTTTAAATAAATACAAACAAGATATTATTGGAAAAATTTAAAATGATGCTACCATAAAAAAAGGAATGATAAAAATCATTCCTTTTTTTATGGTATTTATTCTTTTTCATTGGTTGTGTTCAACATTTTCCACAACTTATCTTTTAATTCTTGCAGACCTTGTTGGGCTACCGAAGAAATAAACATATATTCAACTCCTTTAAATTCTTTATCCAATTGCATTTTCATTTCCGATTTAAGTTCCTCGTCTAACATATCTGATTTTGAAACTACTACCAATCGGTCTTTATCTAACATTTCAGGATTATACCTTCTTAATTCGTCTAATAATATTTCATATTCCTTTTTAATATCATCTGTATCAGCAGGAATTAAAAACAATAACGTAGAGTTTCTCTCAATATGTCGTAAAAAATAATGACCTAATCCTTTTCCCTCTGCTGCTCCTTCTATAATTCCAGGAATATCTGCAATTACAAATGATTGGAAATCGCGATACGCTACAATACCTAAATTGGGTTTTAATGTCGTAAAAGGATAATCCGCAATTTTAGGCTTAGCTGCTGTTAAAACCGATAATAAAGTGGATTTTCCTGCATTTGGAAATCCTACTAAACCAACATCAGCTAATACTTTTAACTCCAGAATAATATCTAGTTCTTCACCTGGAATACCTGGTTGCGAATAACGAGGCGTTTGATTCGTTGCACTTCTAAAATGCCAGTTACCTAAACCTCCTTTACCTCCTTTTGCTATGATTTTAGATTCTCCATGTTCCGTAATTTCAAATAATACTTCGCCTGTTTCTTTATCTTTAACTACGGTTCCTAAAGGCACTTCAATTATTTTGTCTTCGCCATCTGCTCCTGTACTTCTAGAACTTCCTCCATCTCCACCATGACCAGCTTTTACATGACGTAAAAATTTTAAATGAAATAGTGTCCATAACCCTTTGTTACCCACTAAAATTACGTGCCCGCCTCGACCTCCGTCTCCACCATCTGGACCTCCTTTTTCAATAAATTTCTCTCTATGTAAATGTGTAGAACCTTTACCTCCTTTACCAGAAGCCAAATAAATTTTTACATAATCTACAAAATTTCCTTCCGTCATAACAACTATTTCTATTAATTATATGTGTTTTTTACTTGAAAATTAATTCATTGTAAAAAAAGCATCCTTTATTTATTTTTTGCAAATGTATAACTTAAAATTGAATTTATTGCTGGTTTTCATAGCCCAGATGGAAATGAAAAGCGTAGGCTACAACTAAAAGAGCAGGCTCATAAAAAAAGAGCAACTGGTAAGAAGCTCCTTTTTTTATGCTTGGCATGCCTTTTAAGTGTAGCCATACCTTGTAGTGAACAGCTGGAAAATGCTCCAACCAAAAATCTTACAATAACCCGTCGATAACAACAGATAATCTTTCAGTTACCTCAGCAATTTGACCAATTCCATCTACTGGTTTGAATTTATTTTGCTTTTTATAATAATCCATTAAAGGAGCTGTTTTTTGGTTGTACTCCTCATAACGATTTCTAATTTTTTCTTCGTCTTGATCGTCTGGTCTACCAGAAGTTTTTCCTCTTTCTAATAAGCGTTGCACTAAAATTTCATCATCAGCCTCTAAAGCAACAGTTGCCGTTACTTCTTGTCCTTTTGAACTTAAAAATGCATCTAAAGCTTCAGCCTGAGCAATGGTTCTTGGGAACCCATCAAATAAAAAGCCTTTGGCCTGAGGATTTTTATCCACTTCACTTTGTAACATTTGAATAGTAACTGCATCAGGAACTAAATCGCCTTTATCCATATAGGTTTTAGCCAATCTTCCTAAATCAGTATCATTTTTTATATTATATCTAAAAATATCTCCAGTTGAAAGGTGCACTAAGTTGTATTTTTCTTTTAAAAAATCGGCTTGAGTACCTTTTCCAGCTCCTGGTTTTCCGAATAAAACTATATTAATCATTTGTGTGTTTATATTTTCTTTAGCTAATTGATATACATCGGGTAAGTTTCTTCCTAAACCATCATAATCCAATCCAAAACCTACTATAAAGCGATCTGGAATACGAATCCCTACATAATCTAATTTGATGTCTTTTTTGTAAGCATCTGGTTTAAAAAACAGGGTCGCAATCTTTAAATGTTTTACCTTTTTCTCCTTAAAAATGGCTTTCAATTCTTCCACTGTATTACCGGTATCTACAATATCTTCAACAATTACAACCGTTTTGCCTTCTAAATCTTCATTGAGTCCAATCAATTGTTTTACTTGATTCGTAGACTGTGTCCCATCATAAGAAGCTAGTTTTACAAAACTTACTTCACACATGCCTCTATAGTATTTCATTAAATCGGAAATAACTTTAAAAGAACCATTTAAAACACCAATAAAAACAGGGATTTCGTCAAAAAAATCGTCATCCATTTGTTTGGCCATATTTTGAATCGCAAAATCAATTTCATCTGAAGAAATGAACGGTTCAAAATGTTTATCATGTAGTTGAATCACAGGATTTAGTTTTAAAAATGAAGGAACAAATTTAAGAAAGTAATCAGTATTAACCATTACCAATTGAAATGTTTTTTTTAATTTTTACTATTTTTATGAAATGAAATCTTCCTTTTATTTACAAATAGAAAACAGTACCGCTCATAGGCATTCTAGAGACGAACTTTGCGAAAGGGCTTTATCTAACAAAGAAGCGCTTAAAGAACTTTTTTTATTTGCATTTGATCTAGCGAATAAAAATCATTTTAAAGCCTGTTGGTCTTTAGAACTGGTTCTTGAAAAAGATATCACTTTATTGCTTCCTCATCTCGATACTTTTATAAGCAAAGTGAAATTATACCACCATGATTCTGCTTTACGATCCATTTCAAAAATTTGTTTGTTTGTATCCAAAAGTAAAAAAATAAGGTTAAACGATGACCAAGAACAAGTGCTTGTTGAAGCCTGTTTGGACTGGTTGATTCAAGAAGAAAAAGTTGCAACGAAAGCATATGCTATAAGAGCTTTGTATAATTTTAGCAAAAACAAACCATGGATAAAAGAAGAGTTACGCTCTATTTTAGAGCAAGATTACAGTTTGCACTCTGCTGCTTATAAAGTCGTTGCTAAAGAGGTTTTAAAAAAAATTAATAAGTAAGCAATTGTGTAATAGTAATTGTCTAAGTATCTTTGCACAACTAACTACAAACAACAAAAAAGGAAACCTAAAAAATGGGTTCACACACAACAATGAATTATTTCTCATCAGACTTTAAACTAGGTATTTTAGGTGGTGGTCAATTAGGAAAAATGATGCTATATGACACCCGAAAATTTGACATTCAAACTTTTGTTTTAGATCCAAGCGAAGAAGCACCTTCACGCTTCGGTTGTAATAACTTCTACCGAGGCAGCTTAATGGATTTTGATACCGTATATCAATTTGGAAAACTAGTGGATTTATTAACTATCGAAATTGAAAACGTTAATTTAGATGCCTTAGACAAATTAGAAGAAGAAGGATTACCTATTTTTCCTTCTCCAAAAACGCTCCGTTTGATTCAAAATAAAGGAAAACAAAAAGATTTATATGTAAAGAATGAAATCCCAACATCTAAACATTTACGTTTTGTAGGGTTAGATGATTTGCGAGAAAGCATTGCCAAAGATGAATTGGATTTTCCTTTTGTTTGGAAGAGTGCCCAATTTGGTTATGATGGTAATGGGGTGAAAATTTGTCGTTCTGCTCTAGATTTGATGAAATTACCCGATGTTGAATGTTTGGCAGAAGATTTAGTTCCTTTTAAAAATGAATTGGCTGTTATTGTTGCCCGAAGCTTTTCTGGGGAAATTAAGACTTATCCTGTTGTTGAAATGGAATTTCATCCAGAAGCCAATCAGGTTGAATATGTGATTTGTCCTGCGCGAATAAATGATGCCGTTGCCCAAAAAGCTAGAGAAGTAGCTTTAAAAGTTTCAGAGACCTTCAACCATGTTGGCTTATTAGCGGTAGAAATGTTTCAAACAGAAACAGATGAAATATTAGTCAATGAAGTGGCTCCAAGACCTCACAATTCTGGTCATTACAGTATTGAAGCGAGCTATACTTCTCAATTTGAAAATCATATCCGTGCCATTTTAAACTTACCTTTAGGGAATACCGAAAGCAAAGTTGCAGGTATTATGGTAAACTTGGTAGGAGAAGAAGGACACACGGGTCAAGTGTACTATGAAAATATTGATAAAATTATGGCTATTGACGGAGTAACCCCTCATATTTATGGTAAAAGAGAAACCAGACCTTTTAGAAAAATGGGACACGTTACTATTGTGAATGAAAATATGGAAGAAGCTCGAAAGATTGCAGAGGAAGTAAAAAATAGTATTCGAGTGATTGCTGTTGAGTAAATAGTATTCTGTCTCAGTTAGTAGATTAAAAGCTAATATTATTAATTTTTCAATTTTTTTAAACTTTCCTTTTACGTATTTATATATAAGGAATCAATTTTAAAACTTTTAAACCCTTTAACCATTTTAAACAACATAAAACTAAAATAAACAATGAGTAAAGTAGCCATAATTATGGGAAGCATTTCCGATATGCCTGTTATGCAAGATGCAATTGATATTTTAAAAGAATTTAATATCGAAACCGAAGTTGATATTGTATCTGCGCATAGAACTCCTGAGAAGCTTTTCGATTTTAGTCAAAACGCACACAAAAGAGGTATAGCAGTTATAATTGCAGGAGCTGGTGGTGCTGCTCATTTGCCAGGCATGGTAGCTTCTATGTCACCGCTACCAGTAATTGGAGTTCCCGTGAAATCTAGTAATTCAATCGATGGCTGGGATTCTGTTTTATCTATTTTACAAATGCCTGGCGGTGTCCCAGTTGCAACTGTAGCTTTAAATGGAGCCAAAAACGCTGGAATTTTGGCTGCTCAAATTATAGGCAGTTCTAATTCTGACGTTTTACAAACTATAATTTCTTATAAAGAAGGGTTAAAAGAAGCCGTTCTTAAAGCCTCAAAAGGACTGAAATAAAAAAAATCCCGACGCAAACAATAACATCGGGATAAAAATCTATTCACAATTAAGTGACAACTATAAAAAAAATTCTATTTTGAAAGCAATACGTTTACTAATTTTAAACTCATGCTTATACAAATATATACACTTTATCGAATAAAACAATCATTTTAACGATAAAAAATAAAACAAAACAAAAATATTTTACAAAATATTGATAATCAATATTTTAAACTTAAAAAATTAACTTATAATGAGTATTTTAACCACTCCTTTTACAACCAAATACAGCACAGCGCCTTTTTCTAAAATTGAAAATAAAGAGTATAAAGATGCTTTTATTAAACTTATTAAGGATGCTAAAGAAGAAATCAATGCAATAATAAATAACCCCGAACCACCTACTTTTGAAAATACCGTTGCTGCTTTAGATTTTTCAGGAAGTCAATTGGATCGTGTTTCGAGTATTTTTTTTAATTTAAATTCGGCAGAAACTTCAGAAGAAATGCAAAAAATAGCACAAGAAGTTTCTCCTTTATTAACAGAATTCAGTAACGACATCACGTTGAATGAGAATTTATTTAAAAAAATAAAGTTAGTTTATGATGCTCAAGACCAAGCTAATTTAACGTTAGAACAACAAACGTTGTTGGATAAAAAATACAAAGGTTTTGTAAGAAATGGCGCTTTACTTGATGCACAACAAAAGACCAAATTAAGAGAAATTGACACCCAATTAGCTAAACTTAAATTGACTTTTGGTGAAAATGTTTTAGCTGAAACAAATAATTATCAACTACATATTACTAACGAATCTGATTTAAAAGGCTTACCAGAAGGAGCCAAAGAAGCTGCGGCTGCATTAGCACAATCAAAATCACTAGAAGGTTGGGTTTTTACTTTAGATTTTCCAAGCTATTTACCTTTTGTAACCTATGTCGAAAATCGTGAGTTACGTAAAGAAATCAGTATTGCAGCCGGTAAAAAAGCTTTTCAAGACAATTCTTATAATAATCAAAACAACATAAAAGAAATTGTTCGTTTAAGACACGAGAGAGCAAATCTTTTAGGATATGCAACTCATGCCCATTTTGTATTGGAAGAAAGAATGGCTCAAAATCCAGAAAAAGTAACTGCTTTTTTGAACGACATGTTAGAAAAAGCAAAACCAGCAGCAAGGAAAGAATTTGAAGAACTTACTCAATTTGCCAAAGAGTTAGATGGAATTGATCACTTAGAAAAATGGGATGGTGCTTACTATTCAGAAAAGTTAAAGCAAAAATTATTCAATCTCGATGACGAAAAATTAAAACCTTATTTTAAATTAGAAAATGTATTACAAGGTGCTTTTACCATTGCCGAAAAATTATATGGTATCACTTTTAAAGAGGTTTTCGATATCGATAAATATCATCAAGATGTACGAACTTTTGAAGTATTGGATTTTGAAAATAATGTAGTCGCTTTATTTTACACCGATTTCTTTCCAAGAAAAGGAAAAAGAAATGGCGCATGGATGACCTCTTTTAAATCGCAATATATAAAAGATGGAGTAAACGAACGCCCTCATATTTCGAATGTTTGCAATTTTACACCACCTACTCCAACCAAACCTTCTTTACTAACTTTTAACGAAGTAACGACTTTGTTTCATGAATTTGGGCATGGATTACATGGTATGTTAGCGAATACAACGTATCCTAGTCTATCTGGAACCTCTGTTTATTGGGATTTTGTAGAATTGCCCAGTCAAATTATGGAAAATTGGTGTTACGAACCTGAAGCATTAGCTTTATTTGCAAAACATTATGAAACAGGAGCAATAATTCCTCAAGAATATGTTGAGAAAATTAAAGAAAGTGCAAGTTTTCTTGAAGGAATGGCTACTATGAGACAATTAAGTTTTGGTTTATTAGACATGGCTTACCACGGTAAAGTTACTCCTATAGATAATGTAAAAAGTTTTGAAGAAAAAGCTTTTGAAAGCACCAAATTATATCCAGATGTTGCAGAAAATTGTATGAGCACCTCTTTTTCTCACATTTTTCAAGGAGGCTATTCTTCGGGATATTATAGTTACAAATGGGCTGAAGTATTAGATGCAGATGCATTTGCTTATTTTCAAGAAAAAGGCATTTTCGACAAAGAAGTAGCTACAAAATTCAAAGAAAATGTTTTATCTAAAGGAGGAACAGAGCATCCTATGACGTTATATAAAAGATTTAGAGGTCAAGAACCAAAACCAGATGCTTTGTTAAAAAGAGCCGGTCTTATTGAATAAAAGAGAGTAAAAAAGTATATTTACATCAAAATTAAAAAAGAAATGCAACATATAATAGATCGTTTTATCAGTTATGTAACGGTTGATACTGAATCAGATCCAAATTCGAACACCACACCAAGTACAGCAAAACAATGGGATTTAGCCAATCAATTAGTAGAAGAATTAAAGCAAATTGGGCTACAAGAGGTAACCATTGACGAAAATGCTTACATAATGGCTACTTTACCTAGTAATGTAGATTATGAAGTACCAACGATTGGATTTGTTTCGCATTTTGACACCACTCCAGATTTTACAGGTGCCAATGTTAAACCTCAAATTATAGAAAATTACGACGGTAAAGACATTATGTTAAATGCAGCGCAAAACATTATTTTATCTCCAACTTACTTTGAAGATTTGCTACTTTATAAAGGACAAACACTTATTACTACAGATGGTACAACGCTTTTAGGTGCTGATGATAAAGCAGGAATTACAGAAATAGTAAGTGCTATGGAATATTTAATCCAACATCCTGAAATTAAACATGGTAAAATTCGTGTTGGTTTTACACCAGACGAAGAAATTGGTCGTGGTGCTCATAAATTTGATGTAGAAAAATTTGGATGTGATTGGGCTTACACTATGGATGGAAGTCAAATAGGCGAATTAGAATATGAAAATTTTAATGCAGCTGGAGCCAAAATTACTTTTAAAGGAAAAAGCGTACATCCAGGTTATGCAAAAGGGAAGATGATTAATTCCATGCTTTTAGCTAACGAATTTATCTCAGCGCTTCCTGAAAATGAAGTTCCTGAAAGAACTAGTGATTATGAAGGCTTTTTTCACGTGCATCATTTAAATGGAAGTATAGAAGAAACCGTTTTACAACTGATTATCAGAGATCATGATAAAGATCTTTTTGAAGCTAGAAAAGAATTAATTCATACCATTGCTACCAAAATAAACAACCAATATGCAAAGCAATTTGGAGAAGACATTTGTATCGCAGAGGTAAAGGACCAATATTATAATATGCGTGAAAAAGTAGAACCTGTTTTCCATATTGTTGAAATTGCAGAAAAAGCGATGAAAGAAGTTGGGATTACCCCAATTATTAAACCCATTCGTGGAGGAACAGACGGTTCACAATTATCCTATAAAGGATTGCCTTGCCCAAATATATTTGCAGGCGGACACAATTTTCATGGTAAATATGAATATGTTCCTGTAGAAAGTATGATAAAAGCTACAGAAGTTATCGTTAAAATTGCAGAATTGACTGCTCAACAATAATAATACAAGAGGAAGCCTACTTCCTCTTTTTTTATACAAAAACTTATGTCAGAAAAAAAGGTTTGGGACAAGACCAATCAATGGACGGAAGAACTAGAAATCTTAAAAACCATTATCGAAAAAGCCGATTTAGTTGAAACAACAAAATGGGGAACAGCCGTTTATACTCATAATAACAAAAACATTATTGGGATTGGTGGTTTTAAATCCTATTTTGGTTTGTGGTTTTTTAATGGTGTATTTTTAAAAGATGACAAGAAAATACTGGTGAATGCTCAAGAAGGCAAAACAAAATCGCAAAGACAAATGCGTTTTCAATCCAAAGAAGACATAGATGAAAAAACAATTCTAAGTTATATAAAAGAAGCTATTGCAATTGAGGACAAAGGATTAAGTATAAAACCAGAGAAGCAAAATTTCCAATCGGAAGCCTTAGAAAAAGAATTAGAAGCCAACCCAGAATTAAAAAAAGCATTTCATTTGTTTACTCCATACAAACAAAATGAATTCACAGAATATATAGCTACTGCGAAACAAGAAAAAACGAAACTAGCCCGTCTAGAAAAAATAAAACCCATGATATTAGCAAATATCGGTCTTAATGATAAGTATCGATAAAACAGTATCTCTATCATAAAAAAAACCAAATTACATGATGTAATTTGGGTTTTTACTTTTATAAAAATAAAGACTATTTTTTCTCTTTTTCTGTAAGTTTAGCACTCATTTCTAAAGAAATAGCCGATTTTTCCATTTTGATTTTTCCTGCCATTGTTTCTACAACAACTGCAGTTTCAGATAATTCCGCTATTTTACCATGAATTCCTGCTTTAGTGATGATTTTATCACCTACTTTCAAACCTGATTCAAAAGCTTTTTCTTTTTTTACTCTTCTTTGACCTGGTAAGATGATAAAGAAATAAAAAATGGCTATGATAGCTACTACCTGTATAATTATTGGATTCATATTTTTGTACTTATTGTGTTATACCACTTCCTTCTTTTGGAAGTACATTGGCTTTTATAGTAAACATTTCTTTACCTGTTTCTGTATTTGTTGTTAAAGTAACTGTTTTACTTTGTTGTCCTGTTTTACCAGTTGAGTCAAAACTAACTTTTATAGGTGCAGAATTTCCTGGTTTTATTGGTTCTTTTGGAGGGTTTGGAACTGTACATCCACAACTACCTTGCGCATCTAAAATAATTAAATCGCTCTCACCAATATTTTTTACAATAAACTCAGTTTCTACTTTTTCACCTGCTTTAATGGTACCAAAATCATGCTCTAATTTATTAAATTGGATTTTAGGATATTTACCATCAACTGGTGTTGAAGGTTGGTTTTCACTAACGTTTTCACCTTGAGTCATTGGTTGTTCAGTAGTTGCACTTACTTTTTCAGATTCAAAAGATTTCATATCTTCCTCTGTAATTTTTGCGCTACCATTATCTTTACAAGCTGTAACAGATAATACTAAGGCTACCACGAATAGGCTTACTGTTTTTTTTAACATAACTAAAAAAAATTAATTGTTTATAATAATCCTCTTCCCGCTTTATTTAAACGGTTCTCTTTTTGAAAATCTTTAACTAGGTTATCAAGAATTCCGTTGATAAAAATACTACTTTTTGGGGTAGAATACTCTTTTGCTATCTCTAAATATTCGTTAATAGTCACTTTTACAGGAATCGAAGGAAATTTCAACAATTCACAAATGGCCATTTTTAAAATAATAGTGTCAATTTCAGCAATTCGTTCTGCGTCCCAATTTGGGGTTTTGTCAATATATTCTTTGGATAATTCCATTTCATTTAGAACTGTTTTTCTAAATAAATTTTTTACATATTCTTTATCATCAATATCTTTATATAATTTAGATATTGTAAAATCTTCATCCTGCTCATTAATTTGCTTTAATTGTTTTAAAATTAAAGTATTTACAGCAGGCAAATCATCCAACCATGTTAATTTATGCTCTTCTAAATAATCGTATAATTTATCATTAGGGGCAATAACTTCTGTAAATAAAGCAGCAATAAAATCTCTATCATCAACAAAATCGTTCTTTGCTGCGTTTTGCATGTATTTTTCAAAGTAAGAACTTTCTTTGATTGCCTCTAGCAAAAACAAAACAATATCATCATTGCGTTTCCAATTAGTAATTTTTCTATCATCAATGGCATTATTCAAAGACCTACTTTCTGCAAGCAGCTTTAGAACTTTATTATCTACAAATTTTTTACTGGGATTACGTTCTTCTTTAGTTGCTAAATGTTTTTTAGATGCTACTTCTAAATAGGACTCTTCTTTTTCGCGAATTTCTATCAATGCAGAAAGCATTAAAAGATATAAATCAAACATATTATCTATGCTTTGAAACAAGAATTTCTCTTCTTTATCAAGGTTTTCTCCTTGATGTTGATGCATGGCGTAAATGCTTTGCATCACTTTAACGCGGATATGTCTTCTATTTAACATACTAATTTAAGAACTTTTTAAAATTAAGAAAGCGAAAGAAACTCTTTCGCTTTGCAAAAATACAATATTATTTAAATATTATTTATTCTGTAACTCTTTTTTTCGATCATCAATACGCTTTTGTGCAATTGATAAAGCTGCCTGATGCGTTGTGATATTATTCTTAGAAGAAAAGTCAAAAATTTCAAGTGCTGTATTATAAATATTTTCTGTTTTCTCCATTACTTGTGCTTTTGTTAAATGCGCTAATTCAGAATACACATTAATAACTCCACCTGCATTGATTAAGAAATCAGGAGCATATAAAATTCCTTTTTCTTTTAAAATTTGACCGTGCACCACTTCGTTTGCTAATTGATTATTAGCTGCACCAGCAATAATTTTAGCTTTTAATTTTACAATGGTATCATCATTAATAGTAGCGCCTAAAGCACAAGGTGCATAAATATCTACTTCAGAACCATATAAATCATCTCCAGTAAAAATTTTAGCGCCATATTTTGCTCCAACTTCATGCAATCTATCTTCATTAATATCCGAAATGGTTACTAAAGCACCCGCTTTTGTTAAATGATCAACTAAAACCTCACCAACATGACCAATACCTTGTACCAATACTTTCTTACCTTCTAAGTTATCGCTACCAAATTGATATTTTGTTGCAGCTTTAATTCCCATAAAAACCCCATACGCAGTAATTGGCGAAGGGTTTCCTGAACCACCTTTACTTTCAGAAATACCAGAAACATATTGAGTTACTTCTCTTACCGTGTCCATATCTTTAGTTTCCATACCCACATCTTCTGCAGTAATATATTTACCCGATAAAGAATCGACAAATTGACCAAAACGTCTCATTAATTCTGGAGTTTTTTGAGTTTTTGCATCCCCAATAATAACGGCTTTTCCACCACCCAAATTTAGTCCTGAAATAGAGTTTTTAAAGGTCATTCCTCTTGACAAACGTAAAACATCATTTAATGCTTCCCATTCGTTAGAATAATTCCACATTCTAGTACCTCCTAAAGCAGGTCCTAAAACTGTATTATGTATTCCTATAATTGCTTTTAATCCTGTATCTTTGTCATGGCAAAAAACAACTTGTTCATGTCCGTCAAATGAAACTTGACCAAAAACTGGATCAACTTTATGTAGCTCGTTTGCTTGTAATAGTTCTGTTGACATATGATAAATGTGTTGAAAATTATTCAATAATTAAAGACAATATTACGAAATATTTTAAAATAATTCAATATATTATCTTATTTTTAGGGATATGATAATTTTTTTGTCGATTTTTAAATTTTATTTTATGAAGAATAATTCATAAAAAAATGACTTTTTAATAAAAAAAACTCAAGTCTTAATATATATATGAAAGAATTACAATATTTAAATAAATATTTTATAAAATACAAATACCGCTTTTTGCTAGGAATTGCAATTACTATAGCGGCTCAAATTTTCAAATTATTTATCCCAAAATTCTTTGGTGATTCCTTACGTGCACTTGACAACGACTCTATTTCTAAAGAGCTCGCTTACAGTATTTTGGTAGACAATTTTATATATACTTTAGGAGCTGCTTTAATTGGTGGTTTTTTGACATTTTTAATGCGTCAAACTTTAATTGTAATGTCTAGACATATCGAATTCGATTTAAAAAATGAAATCTACAAACATTACCAAGCATTAAGTCAAAAATTCTACAAGCAAAATAGAACTGGTGATTTAATGAATCGAATAAGTGAAGATGTGAGTAAAGTAAGAATGTATGTAGGCCCTTCGGTAATGTATTCTGTTAACACGCTTATTATTTTTATCGTGGTAATTATACAAATGGCTTTAATTTCGCCAAAACTCACTTTTTATTCATTAATCCCTCTTCCTTTGTTATCCTATGGTGTTTTTAAAATAAGTTCCAAAATTCATGAAAAAAGTGGCTTATTTCAACAAAATCTATCCACTTTATCTTCTTTTGTTCAAGAAATGTTCTCAGGAATTCGGGTTATTAAAGCCTATGCTATTGAGGACCAAAAAACAAAAGAATTCACATCCCTTACAAAAGACAGTAATGAAAAAGCAATGAGTTTAGCAAAAACCAACTCCTTATTTGGTCCACTAATGATTTTATTAATTGGATTGAGTAACTTAGTTGTAATCTATGTGGGCGGCATGATGTATATTAATGGAACTATTCCAGATATTGGTGTTATCGCCCAATTTATTTTATATATCAACATGCTTACTTGGCCAGTTGCCTCTTTAGGATGGGTTTCTTCTTTAGTTCAAGAAGCCGAAGCATCACAAAAAAGGATTAATGAATTTTTAAAAACAAAACCAGATATTTACAATTCGGTTACTGAAAATACTCAGATAGAAGGAGAAATTCGCTTTGAAAATGTTTCTTTTGTATATGAAGACACTAATATACAGGCATTAGAAAACATTAGTTTTACTGTAAAGTCGGGACAAACGTTGGCAATTCTTGGAAAAACTGGTTCTGGAAAATCAACAATTTTATCATTAATTAGTAGACTCTACGATGTAACTTCTGGGACTGTATTGATTGACAATAAACCGATTCAAGAAGTAAATTTGGATGATCTTCGAAATAATATAGGCGTTGTTCCACAAGATGCTTTCTTATTTTCAGATTCTATAAAAAACAACATAAAATTTGGTAAAGAAAATGCAACTGATGAAGAAGTAATTGAAGCTTCCAAAAAAGCATATGTACACCATAATATTGAAAATTTCACTAATAAGTATGATACTATTTTAGGTGAAAGAGGTATTACTTTATCTGGAGGACAAAAACAACGTGTATCAATTGCAAGAGCTTTAATTAAAGATGCATCTATCTTATTATTAGATGATTGCTTAAGTGCTGTAGACACAGAAACCGAAGAAGCAATTTTAAATAATTTAATGGATTTTTGTAAAAACAAAACTACCTTATTAGTAAGTCACCGAGTTTCTTCTGCTAAAAATGCAGATATCATAATCATATTAGAAGATGGCAAAATCATTCAACAAGGCTCTCATAATCAATTAATAAATACTGAGGGATATTATAAAGAATTATATAATAAACAGCTATCAGAAAAAGAAATTGTATAAAATATTGCTTTATACAATTTTTTTTTAGACTTTTGGAAAACGATAAAACTAAAAATTGACAGTTAGGATTATGAGAGAAAATGACATGTTAGAAAAAGAAGATATCTTTTCTAAGGTATTAAGAGCCGGAAGAAGAACATATTTCTTCGATGTAAGAGCTACTAAAGCTGATGATTATTACATTACCATTACTGAAAGTAAAAAATTTACAGAAGAAGATGGTTCGTATCACTTTAAAAAACATAAAATCTATTTATACAAAGAAGATTTTGTAGCTTTTAAAGAAATTTTAGACGAAATGACCGAATTTGTTGTCTCTCAAAAAGGAGAAGAAGTTATCTCAGAAAGACATCAAAAAGATTTCAAAAAAGAAGTTTACTCAGAAGCAATTGCTGATAACCCTTCTACAGACAGTTTCACTAATATAGATTTTGATGATATTTAATCATTTTCTTTAGAAAAATAGAAGAGTCCGATTGTTTCGGACTTTTTTTATGCCATCCTTAAACCGTTGCTTACAGGAAAATTTGGAGATAACAAAACCACTCCATTTCCTTCTCCAACCAATCCTAAGACAAGGCATTCACTCATGAAGTTACCAATTTGCTTTTTAGGAAAATTCACAACCGCAATAATTTGTTTTCCAATTAAATCTTCTTTTTGATAATAGGTAGTAATTTGAGCAGAAGATTTTCTAATCCCTATTTCTATACCAAAATCAATTTGCAATTGATACGCTGGTTTTCTAGCTTCAGGAAAATCCTTTACAGTTATAATTGTACCTACTCGGATGTCTATTTTCTCAAAATCATTCCAAGAAATTAAATTATTTTCCATTAAATAAAGAATGTATTACCCAAGCTGGGCCTATTAATAAAAATTGCAAATCTTTAAAAAAAGAAGGTTTTTTCCCTTCTATTTTATGCCCATAAAACTGTCCTATCCAAGCTATTATAAAAACGCCAACAGAAAACCATAATAAGGATACTTCTTTAGCCATCATATAATTACCTATCAAACAAAAAGCAGCAAAAACTGTCATTTTCAAACCCATAGTGAATGACAATCTGTAATAAAAAAGCAATACCAATACTAAAATCACAAATGCCCAATTGGCTAAAAGAGGATGAAACCCTGTAGTAGTCAATAGAGAATCATTAGGAATACAGAACACTAAGCCTACAACAGAAAAAAAGATGGCAGGCACACATATATAATGAATTTTTTTGTTTGTCATATTTTGATGACTAATACTATATTCTTCAAACCACTCAGATAACGTTTTCATGTTTTTAAGCACTAAAGATTCTACATAAAACTACTTATTTTGTAACTAATTCACAAATTAATACGTATAATAATTAAAGAAGGATGGTATTCTTTCTAAACTTTTAATTTCAATCTTTATAATGGCACAAACTCCTTCCAATATGTTAGCTTTAGGAACAAAAGCTCCTGATTTTTTATTACCTGCAACTAACTTTAACACCAACTTTAATTTTGCCGAATGCAAAGGACATAAAGGCACTGTAGTACTTTTTATTTGTAATCATTGTCCGTTTGTTTTACATGTTATTGATGAAATCGTGATGATTGCCAATGACTATCGCGTACAAGGTATTGGTATAGTCGCTATTTCAAGTAACGACATTGTAAAATATCCGCAAGACAGTCCAGAAAAAATGGCTGATTTTGCGCTAGAAAATAAAATAGACTTTCCTTATTTATTTGACGAAAGTCAAGCCGTTGCCAAAGCATATGATGCCGCTTGCACACCCGATTTTTATCTTTTTAATGCTGAAGACCGATTAATTTATAGAGGTCAACTGGATGATTCTCGTCCTGGAAACGGCATCCCAGTTAGTGGAAGCGATTTGAGAAATGCTATTGACAGCATTATTTACAATAGACATTTAAATGAATTACAAAAACCGAGTATGGGTTGTGGGATTAAGTGGAAATAAATTGTAGCTTTTTATATAAAAACGATGAACGTGCGTTTTTAGAATACGTATCTTTGCTACAACACTTATTAAACCACGAAATATTTAAAAATGACGAATCAAGAAACTGCCATTAAAGCTACCTATTTTAGTATCTTAGGCAATATCGGATTAGCAACTATAAAAGGATTAGCTGGATTTTTTGGAAATTCATATGCACTTATTGCTGATGCTATTGAATCTACAGCCGATATTTTTTCATCATTTTTAGTCTTGTTTGGAATAAAATATGCTAATAGACCCGCAGATAAAAACCATCCTTATGGACATGGAAGAGCCGAGCCATTAATTACTTTTATCGTGGTGGGCTTTTTAATTACTTCTGCAACTATAATCGCTTACGAGAGCATTCAAAATATTGGCACACCGCATCAATTACCAAAATCTTGGACTTTACTTGTACTCGCTATTATTATTATTTGGAAGGAATATTCGTTTCAAAAAGTAATGAAAAAAGCGATTCAAACCAATAGTTCTTCCCTAAAAGCAGATGCTTGGCATCATCGTAGCGACGCCGTTACTTCAATTGCTGCCTTTTTAGGAATTTCTATTGCTTTATTTTTTGGAAAAGGGTACGAATCTGCTGATGATTGGGCTGCATTACTTGCTTCATTTTTCATATTATACAACAGTTATTTAATTTTCAGACCTGCTTTGGGAGAAATTATGGACGAACATCGCTATCAGGATTTGGAACAAAACATAAGAACTATTTCTTTAAAAGTGGACGGTATTTTAGGAACTGAAAAATGTTTTATAAGAAAAGCAGGAATGAAGTACCATGTCGATTTACATGCTATAGTAGATGCAAACATCACCGTTAAAGAAGGGCATGATTTAGCACATCAATTGAAAGATGTTTTAAGAAATGAAATTTTTGAATTGGGTCATGTATTAATTCATGTGGAACCTAATGAATAAGAAATAAAATTTTTCTTATTTTTCTAAGATAACTTCTACTGGATTATTTGTTCTTTTACCAAACATCTTCGCTTTCTCATTTTCAGATGAACACAATACATACAAGTTAAAACTTTGCAAGGGAATAATTTGTGTTTTATAAAGTCCTTTTTGATCTTCTATTTTAATACTAAACTCATCAGCAGGAAAGGTATTGGTAACTGAAATAAAATAAGTATCCTTTGCATAAGGAAAAAAATAGCGTTCTTTTTCACCTTCTTTACTCACTAAGTAGTTTTGACTAAAAACCAAAGGTTCATTCCCTTTGTTCCAACTGTACATATTATTTACATTAATAACTTCTTTCCCACTTCCCGTTACTATTGTAATTTTTAAGCCTTTAGGATTATCGATTACTCCATTTTCATGAGCATTAACTACAATGTACGATGTGAAATCATATCCACAATGCTGAATTTGACAAATAGCAAAAAAAGAAAAAAAGAAAAAGAGAAAAGAAAAATGCGATTTCATATTAAAAAAACGGCTCGTTATTTACTTAAAAAAGCAAAAAACGAGCCAAAAGATTATTTATTTATTCATTACCAAATAATTAAAGACTAAGTCACGTTGCTCATCAGTAATTCTCGCTTTTTTTTGCATTCTTAACACAATAGGTTCCCATTGCTCTTTTGAAAACTTATCTGCACTGAATAAAGCATGACACTTTCCACAATTATTTTCATATAACATTTTCCCTTCTGCTTGTTCTGAAGAAAGAACAACCTGTTTCTTTTCCAACACTTCAGTAGTTTCAATTGTTTTTTTACTTGACGAGCAACCCATTAAAAGTAACCCCAAAATAAGTCCTGTACCTACTTTTATTTTCATAATCTAAATTAGTATTTGGGTAAAAATACAAAAATGAAGAAAATATAAAATCTATTCTGAAAAAATTTTCAAAACATCGAATTAATAAATAAAAATCTATTCGTTTATAAAATGATTATCCAAAAAATCAAACACTATATCAAAATGTTTCAAAGGCTCTGTATGACCACCAGAAATAGCTATATGATTATAATATTTTTTATAATTATTTTCTCTTAATCTCTTTACGACCAACTCGCTCATTTTCATAGAAGGCCATTCTTCATCTTGAGTTGCGGATAGCAATAAAACGGAGGCATTCATTTTTTCAACAGGAATTACCGCTTTTTTAACAGATTCCTCTTCAAGTAACATCAATTGAAAAGCACCTAATCGATCTCCTTTTAACAAATAAGGTATAATTGCATACGAAGGCAAAATAAATGGAACTTCTGTATCATTGTAAGTCCAAGAAGAAGTATTATTCATTACAGTTAACGCAGGAAAAGTAACATTACTAGCCACAATAGCTACTACTGCATCAATATCTGAATACAAACTTGCTAAATTAAGTACTAATTCACCTCCTTTTGACCCTCCAATAATTGCAATTTTGGAAGCGTCAATTTGTGCGTGTTTTGCAGCATTAATAATAGCGTCATGAATGGCATTCAAAGAAATTCGATCCAAATTTGAAGCAGTTGTTTTACCTCCAAAATATTCAACGGCTAAAAAAGCATATCCTCTTTTTAAAAATTCATCCCTTGTTGGTTTCCAATAATTACTTTCCCATGGATTACCTCCTTCTGAACCTCCAAAACCCACTATTAAAGGTTGGTTTTCAGATTTACCCACATATAATGTACATCTTATTTTTCCATGATTTTTATCTAATGGTGGTCTGTAATATTCTAAAAAAATATAAATCCCTAACATAAGTAACAAAAGCATTGCTGCTATTTTTAAAAGTTTTTTCATTTTTGATTCATTTTATTTACATCAAAGAAAACCTTAAAAAACAACAAAAAATTTGACTTATATCAAAAAATCATCTTCTAATTCTACTGAGTGTTTCTTGAGTTATTCCTAAATAGGAAGCAACCATTCCAAGAGGAATTCTATGGTAAATATCTTTATAGACTTCACAAAAATGTTCGTATTTTTCTTTTGCAGTGGTAAATCTCAAAACTGTTATACGTTCTAATAAATGTCCAAATATGGTTCCCATAGAAAGTCTCGCATATCGTTCCATCTCTGGAAAATGGTCAAACAAATATCCCAAATCATTTATATCTAAACAAAACGCCTGTATATCTTCAATAGCATCTATAGCATAAATATCTACTTGCTTTAGCATAAAGCTTTTAGGAGAATTTACCCATTCGTTTTCACTGCAAAAAAACTCCGTAATTTCTTTTCCCTCTTTTAGAAAAAAACTTCTTACAATTCCTTTTTGTATAAAATAACTTTTGGTACATACTTTATTACTTTCATGTAAGAGTTCCCCTTTTTTAAATTCTTGATATTCTATTCTGTTGAACAATTCTTTTTTTAAAGATTCGCTAACAGGAATAAACTTTTCAAAATGATGATACAAAATAGATTCTTTCTGAGTTTCCATATTCCTTTAATTAAAAAATCCCGAAAAATATTCCGGGATTTTAGTATAATTTATTTCAATAAATATTTTTTAAAATTAAGGATTATCTTACATCCATTAATTCTACATCAAATACTAAAGTAGCATCAGGTGGGATAACCCCTCCAGCACCTCTCGATCCATACCCTAAATAAGAAGGAATTACAAATCGAGCTTTATCACCAACTTGTAACAATGCAATTCCTTCATCCCAACCTTCAATAACTTGACCAACGCCTAATTGAAAATCGATAGGTTGCTTTCTTTTGTAAGAAGAATCAAAAACTTGTCCATTATCTAAAGCTCCTTGATAGTGTACTGAAACTTTTTTACCTTTTTCAGCTTGTTTTCCATTACCTTTTTGAATAATTTGATAACGTAAACCACTTTCCGTTTTTTGAAAACCAGCAGCTAATTTCTCTAATGCTTCTTCCGCTAGTCTTTTTTGTTCTGCTAATCTTTTCTCTCGAGAACCTTCAAATGTTCTAAAAGCTTCAATTGCATTCCAGTTTTTAGCTTCTTCACCTACTCTAATTATTTCTACAGATTCCATTACATCACCTTGAGCAATAGCATCCACTACATCTTGTCCTTCTACCACATGACCAAAAACAGAGTGTTTTCCATCTAACCATGGTGTTGGCACATGTGTGATAAAAAATTGAGAACCATTAGTTCCTGGTCCAGCATTTGCCATAGACAAAACTCCTGGTTTGTCATGTTTTAATTCGGGATGAAATTCATCATCAAATTTATATCCTCCATCTCCAGTACCAGTTCCTAAAGGACAACCACCTTGAATCATAAAATCTGTAATAACACGGTGAAATTTTAATCCGTTATAATATGGTGTTCCCATTGCTTTTGCTTTGTTATCTAACTGACCTTCAGCCAATCCTACAAAGTTCCCAACAGTTCCTGGTGTTTTATCATGTGTTAATTTTACTAATATACTACCTTTAGGAGTAGTAAATTTTGCATAAATTCCGTCTTGCATTTCGTGTTTATTTAAATTTTAAGCTACAAATTTACTAATATTATATCTAAAAGATTTATAAATAAACAATAAAATGTCTTCTCCTTTATCTAATTTTACAGCTCTAATTTATTGCAAATGAAACCGCTTATCATTACCTATCAACCCGAGTATAAAAATCACTTTATCAATTTAAACAAAGCTTGGTTAGAAGAATTTTTTGTTGTAGAACCACATGATAATGAGGTCTTTGATAATATTGAAAGTTATATTTTAGAGCCTGGCGGAATGATTTTCTTTTGTTTGATTAACAATGAAGTAGCAGGAACAGTTGCCATGCAAAAAGTCAACACCACCACTTATGAATTAGCCAAATTGGCAGTAGCAAAAAAATTCCAAGGTCTTAAATTAAGTAACTTATTAATGGATAGTTGCATTGCTTTTGCTAAAGCAAAGAATGTGGAAACAATTATGCTTTTATCTAATCGAAAGTTACAAAATGCATTACATTTATATGAAAAATATGGATTTATTGAAGTTCCCATGAAAGAAAACGATTACACTAGAGCAGACATTCAAATGGAACTAAAGTTATAATTCAACATTATAAATCTCCGTTTATTCAAATTAAATTTACCTAAATTTCATACAAAATTGGTAAAATCTTAGCTTACAAACCCCTAATTTTGTTATCCAATTAAAACAAATAAACATGGCGCATTTAAAAGGTAAAAAAGCGATTATTACTGGAGGAAGCAGAGGTTTAGGCAAGGCAACTGCAATTGCTTTTGCAAAAGAAGGAATAGACGTTGCCATTACCGGAAGAAACGAAAAAAGATTACAAGAAACCGTTGAGGAATTACAACAATTTGGTGTAAAAGCTAGTTATGCTGTTTTTGACGTAGGTAACTATGACGAAGTAAAAAACGGTATTAAAAGAATCATTGCCACCATAGGTGCAGTAGATATCTTGGTTAATAATGCTGGTATGGCTGCATTTGGATCTTTTAATGACATGGAAGTCAAACAATGGGAAGAAATTATCCAAACCAATGTCTTAGGCATGTATTATGTAACCAAAGAAGTACTTCCCTTTTTAATAGAAAAAAATGAAGGTGATATTATTAACGTTTCTTCAACTGCAGGTTTAAATGGAAGTCCAAATACTTCTGCTTATTCTGCATCCAAATTTGCAGTAATAGGACTGTCAGAATCCTTAATGAAAGAAGTTCGTAAAAACAATATCAGAGTTTGCACTTTAACACCAAGCACAATCGTTTCCGATATGTCAATTGACTTAGGTATTGCAAGTAATGATACTCCAGATTCTGTGTTACAACCAGAGGATTTTGCAGCATTAATTGTTGCAGGATTAAAATTACCCAGAAGAGCCATGTTGAAAGGAGCCTCACTTTGGTCTACAAACCCTTAATGATTATAATTTAAAAAAGCATAATGGAGGTAAAAATCTATTATGCTTTTTTTTGCATCTAGTAGCAGTAAAAATAAATTATTCAATTTTTATAATAATTTATCGTAAAACAATAATTATTTATATATTTGCAATGATAATATATTTGTTTTATGAAGACAACCAGAATCATTTCAACCCTATTATTTTATTTTGTAAGAATAATTGCGTTCTTATATGGTCTAACTACAGTTTATGTAGCCATAGTAACAATTTTTAAAACTAATGCGCTGAGAGTACTAGAACATAATCGTTTTGCGGTGTGTTATCCTTTCACAGATAAAAATTTTATCTTGGGTAGTGCCTATACTTTTCATTACATCACAGAAATGTTAGTTACTTTGGCTTTTTATAGTTTGTTTTTCTTTGGTTTGAGTAATGTATTTCAAACGTTTAAACAAACGAAATTATTTACCGCTCGTGGGGTATTTCATTTAAAAATTTTTTACATAACAAATCTACTTATGGCACCCATTATTTTTAGTTGCATTAGTATTAATCCCACAGAAGATTTTCCCTATTTCGCAATGATTGTCGGACACGCAATTATTGGTATATTCGCATTCTTTATAGCAGCTATATTTCAACAAGGGTTACATTTACAAACCGATCAAGACTTAATCATTTAAATATGCCAATTATTGTTAACATAGATGTTATGCTTGCCAAACGTAAAATGCAAAGTAAAGAATTGGCTGAAAAGTTAGGTATAACTCAAGCCAATTTATCCATACTAAAAACAGGTAAAGCCAAAGGTATTCGTTTCGAAACTTTAGAAGCAATTTGTGACGCTTTAGAATGTCAACCAGGTGACATTCTAGAATACGTTACGGAATAACATCTTTTCAAATACTACTCTTTTTTTCAGCTAAAATATAGTTGAGAGCAAGTCTATTGTCTAAAAACAAAAATAATAATCATCAAAATCAATCTCAAAATGAACAGTTTAACAATTAAAAATCTCCAAAAGACGTATAAAAATGGAGTCGTAGCCATAAATGATATTTCGCTAGAAATTAAAAATGGCATGTTTGGTCTTTTAGGGCCCAATGGTGCTGGAAAATCATCTTTAATGAAAACCATTGCTGGTTTACAGCAACCGGATAGCGGTACAATATTCTTTAATGGAATAGAGTGCATTAAAAACCCTCTTTTTATAAAAAAACAACTTGGCTTTTTACCTCAAGATTTTGGTGTATACCCAAAAATTTCGGCTTATAATTTACTAACTCACATTGCCATACTTAAAGGTATTACCAACACAAAAGAGCGTAAAGAACAAGTTGATTTCTTATTGGAAAAAGTAAATCTACAGCAACATAGTAATAAAGAAGTACATACTTTTTCTGGTGGTATGCGACAACGCTTTGGTATTGCGCAAGCGTTATTAGGTAATCCACAATTAGTTATAGTAGACGAACCCACAGCAGGTTTAGATCCTGAAGAAAGAAACCGGTTTAATAACCTACTTAATGAAATAAGCGAAGACATCATTATTATTCTTTCTACTCATTTGGTCGAAGATGTAAAAAATCTATGCAAAGAAATGGCCATCATTCACAACGGAACACTTTTAGTAAAAGGAAAACCAACTGATTTTATTGACGAACTTACTGGAAAACTTTGGCAAAAAACCATAGACAAAAAACAACTTATACAGTATGAAAAAGAATACAATGTTGTCCTAACTCAATTAAATATGGGAACCGTAACGATTCATGTACAATCGGACGCACAACCAGACACTTCTTTTAGACCCATACTCCCTAACCTTGAAGATGTATATTTCTCTATTCTTAACCAAAAATAAACGACCATGAATGCTTTATTACAATTTGAATTGCAGTCTTATTTTAAAAAAATAAGATTCCATCTCCTTATGGTTTTCATTGTAAGCATAGGGGTTTTTGCCGGTACTAAATTTTCCATTTCTGTAGGTTCTGAAATCTACAAAAACGCACCTTATACCTTATTTTATATGATTGGCTTTCTAAGCCTTTTAAGTATTCTTTTCACCACACTTTTAGCTTCACAAATACTCTTTAAAGAGGAAGAAGCACACTTTAATCTCATCCTTTATGCTACACCAATTACTAAAAAAGTATATTTAAAAAATCGGTTTATCTTAGTATTTGGGATTAGTTTTCTATTTTTTACTCTTCTTGTCTTAGGCTATCTTATTGGTCAACAAATAAAATGGAATACTAACGATTATATTCATTTTGACATATTAAATTACCTTATACCAGTCATTTTATTAGGTGGGATTAATACTTTTTTTTGTAGTGCGCTTATTTGTAGCATTAGTTGGTTAACTCAAAACAAACTAATGACTTATATTTCAGGTTTGTTTATCTACATTTTATATATGGTTGCCTTACTATTTTCCAATTCCCCGTTTATGGCACAATCGATGCCTCAATCGGAAGAAGCAAGAAAAATAGCTGCACTTATTGATCCATTTGGTCTTTCTGGTTTTTTCATGCAAACCAATACTTATTCCATCACTCAAAAAAACACCGAGATTATATTTCCAGAAGGTTATTTCCTTATCAACAGAGTTGTCGTTTTATTACTTTCTATCTGTTTTTTAGGCAGTACGTATCATTTTTTTTCTTTTCAAATTAAAAGCAGAAAATCACTTAAAAAGAACCCAATATCTACAATCAAAAAGAATAGGCATGCACCAATAAAAAAAGTCATTCCTGTTTTTAATTGGTATACTGCATTCAAAATGTTATTATCTTCAACTCGCTTACATTTAAAATATATTGTAAAAAGTATCCCTTTTATTTTAATTTGTTTAGGACTACTTTTTAGTGTAGGTATGGAAATTTATGGCGCTATCGAAAAAGGAATCAGGTTACCTCAAAAATATGCAACTTCAGGAGTAGTAACCAATACTATTATAGATACTTTTCCAATTCTTGGACTTATAATTATTCTTTTTTATGGACATGAAATTATTTGGCGAAGTAAAACAAATCGTTTTCATCTCATTGAAAATGCCACACCGCAGAACGAATTGGTAAAGCTAGTTTCAAAATGGCTAAGTTTATCCATCATTAGTATTGGGTTAAGCACTCTACTATTACTTTTAGGCATACTATTTCAGGTTACTTACCATTATACTTTCATTGACTGGAAAGCCTATTTTGGCATCTATCTTTTTGCAAATTGTCCTTTATTACTAAGTGCAGGACTTATTTGCCTGATTCAACATTGGATTCCAAACAAATATGCTGGATTAACCATTTCTTCTATTTTTGTTTTATTAACAGCAACTGCTATAGGGAAAAGTTTTCTAATTCATCCTTTACTGCGTTTTCAAATCCCATTAAAAGCAGTTTATAGCGACATGAATGGTTTCGGAGTATATGGGTATTCTTATGTTTGGCTACTACTCTTTGGTTTTTCTTTTGTTGGATTACTATTATATATGGCCACACAAATGCTACGAAAACAAAAAAAACATCTTCAAGTTACTATTATAGTTGTATTGGTTTTTATGATTGGAGTCAGTGGATTTCTCTTTTCTAAGGATTTTCAATTTAAAAATGCACAAGAAATATTGAAAAATCAAGCCTTCTATGAAAAACAATTTCGAAAATTTCAAAACAAACCACAACCCTCAATTACGAATGTTATTACTAATGTTGCTTTATTCCCTAGCCAAAATAGATATCGTATTACAGGTGAATATCACATTCAAAACAAAACCAACAAACCTATTACAGAAATTTTAGTAAATTTTAGTGATGATTTCAACATAAAAAAAGCTATTTTACAAGTACACAATACTTCTTATACAGTAACCAATCAATACGAAATCATCAACTTACAAAAAGATTTATTACCGCAAGAAGAGGCTGTTTTTAATTTTGTTTTAGAGTACCAATGGTTTCCTGTAAATGGTCATCAATCCTTCAATGCAATTGTAACTAATGGTTCTTTCATGAGAATTAGCAGGTATTATCCTCAATTTGGTTACCAAGCAGATAGAGAAATAGAGAAAAAAGAACAAAGAGCAAATTTTCAGCTTGGTGATGCTACTTCTATAAAAAAACTAGAAACTCCAAAAACAAAAACAGATGATTTTATATATCTAAAAATGACAATCTCAACTGAAAATGATCAAACCGCCATTAGTGTAGGTGAATTAACAAATCAATGGAAAGAGAAGAATAGAAACTATTTTGTTTATGAGACCTCAAATCTTATTCCTTTCCGTTTTGCCATTTCTTCCGCTCGTTATTCCTTAACAGAAACGCTTTATAAAGGAAAAAAAATTGAAGTTTATTATCATCCTAAACATAGTGAAAATGTAGAGCATTTAATCAAAAACGTTAAAAACACCCTCGATTATTGTGAACAAAATTTTAGTGAATATCCTTTTAAAACCATCCGTTTTGCTGAAATTTCTTCTTTTACCAAAGGTTTTGCAGCTACTGCTTATCCCAATACTATTTTCATGACCGAAAACACCCTATTTCACAGCAATATCAAAGCGGATAAACAACAAGATGTTATTAATGAATTAGCTGGTCATGAATTATCACATATTTGGTGGGGAAACAACCAAATTAATCCAGATGACAGAGAAGGTTATACAATGCTTACTGAAAGTTTTGCCATGTACACCGAACTTATGCTAGCAAAAAAAATGTACGGACAAAAAAGAGTATTGGAAAACGTGAATCTTCATACTGGAATTTATTTAAACGAACGAAATTTTGAAACTGAAAAACCATTATACAAAGTCAATCATAACCAAACACACCTTAACTATTCAAAAGGTATGGTTGTACTGTATCAACTGAGTGAACAAATAGGTGAAGCAAAAACAAATGAAGCATTGAAAAACTTTCTAAACAAATACAAGTATCCTAATAAAAACCCTATTACTACTGATTTTTTAAATGAATTATATGCCATTACAGAGAAGAAAAAACACCCTAAAATTGATGACTTATTTAAAAAAATTACTCTCTATAATTTTCAAGCAAAAAACATGGTTGTAAAAGAAAACAAAAACACTTTCGAATTATACTTTGATTTAATAGCTCATAAATATTATGAAAATGGAAAAGGAAAAAAAACAAACGTTCTTTTTAATGATGGTGTTGAAATTGCCATCGAGTTTTCTGATGGAACTAGCAAAATAATAGAATCCGCTTTTTTTAAATTTAATAAATCAATTAAAATTATTTTAGAGAAAAAACCAGTATATTTATACTTCGACCCCAATCAAAAATTTATCAAATTAACCAATGAACGCTTTTCTATACTATAAAAACAGGATAAAATACATTCAAAATTAAAAAAGACATATCTATTATTATTTTTCTAATGCTAAATAGTTAGACCTATGAAAAACATTTTTGATCCAAAAGACAATCAAGAAATCATAGCAAGAATTCACAATCTAACCCCTGAGTCTAAAGCACTCTGGGGTAAAATGAGTGTAGATCAAATGGTCTCTCATTGTATAGCTCCTATTAATGTAGCCTTGGGAACCGAGAAAATAAATGTTCCTATTCCACTAAGAATTATGGGAAGATTGATGAAAAAATCATGGTTAGATGCTCCAGAATTTAAAAAAAATACTCCTACAGCTAAAGAATTCATTCGTAAGGAAACCTATGATTTTGAAGCCACAAGGAACGAATTAATAAAAAGTGTTGAAAAATTAAGTAAAGGCTTTCAAGTAGTACAATTAGAAACGCATCCTTTTTGGGGTAAACTCACAGAAAAAGATTGGAACAATCTTCAATGGAAACATTTAGATCATCATTTAAGACAATTTGGAGTTTAATTCTTTTTTGTATCCATTTTAAGTTACTTACCTTTGCACACTTGTTTTTGAAAATTTGCACTTGAAATAAAGAAGTACCATGCGCATCGATATTATTACTGTTTTACCTGAATTGATTAAAAGTCCCTTTGAAGCCTCTATTCTTAAGAGAGCTATTGAAAAAGGATTGGTTGAAGTTCATTTTCACAATTTAAGAGACTACACGACTAACAAACAAAAAAGTGTGGACGACTATCAATTTGGCGGTGGGGCAGGAATGGTAATGAGTATTCAACCTATTGATGATTGTATTTCAAAATTAAAAAGGGAACGCGCATACGATGAAGTAATATACATGACTCCAGATGGTGAAACATTACATCAAGGAATGGCTAACAGCATGTCGCTTTTAAAAAACATTATCATCCTTTGCGGCCATTATAAAGGTGTAGATCAAAGAGTTCGTGATCAATTCATAACCCGAGAAATTTCAATTGGAGATTATGTATTATCAGGTGGTGAATTAGGAGCAGCCGTTTTATGCGACAGTATTATACGATTAATTCCAGGGGTTTTAAGCAATGAAACTTCAGCTTTGACTGATAGTTTTCAAGACAATTTGTTAGCGCCTCCCGTTTATACTCGACCCGCAGAATATAAAGGTTGGAAAGTTCCAGACATTTTACTAAGCGGAAATTTTCCAAAAATAGAAGAATGGAGAGAACAAAAAGCCTATGAACATACTAAAAACAGACGTCCTGATTTATTAAAAGAATAATTTTCAAAAACTTAACTCAAAAATAAAGTTTTCAAAAAGAGGCATTTCAACTAAAAATATTAGGCTTTCGAATTTGAAAATTGTTTTTTTTAATTATCTTTGCACCCACATTTGGACCAACCTCTAGCGAAGGACGTGTATGTTGCTCTGAATCAAACATTTATTTTATACAAAATGGCTAATTTAGTTGATTTCGTAAATAACGAATTCGTTGCAAAAAAAGATTTCCCAGATTTTAATTCTGGAGACACAATCACTGTGTATTATGAAATTAAAGAGGGTGAAAAAACAAGAACTCAGTTCTTCAAAGGTGTTGTAATCCAAAGAAGAGGTTCTGGTTTAACTGAAACTTTTACAATTCGTAAAATGTCTGGTGCTGTTGGTGTAGAGCGTATCTTCCCAGTTAATATGCCAGCATTACAAAAAATTGAAGTAAACCAAAGAGGTAAAGTTCGTAGAGCTCGTATTTTCTACTTCAGAGAACTTACTGGTAAAAAAGCAAAAATTAAAGAAAAAAGAAGAGGTTAATCTTTCATTTTCTGAAAATTATAAAAAAGTCGCAACAAATGTTGCGACTTTTTTTATTAATATAAATTGCACTACGTAAATAAAACGAATACTTAATTTAGCTATATTTGATATACTAACCTTAAAACTATTTATATGAGAATTGCAACGATTATTATTCGTATCCTTTTGGGATTATTTTTACTTTTTGCTTCCATTACTTATTTTTTTCCAATGGGAGAACAACCTACTCCTACTGGTGATATGGCAACAGTTTTTGCCGGATTTATGGCAACGAAATACTTAATGCCTTTAGCCAAATCTGTAGAATTACTAGTTGGCCTTTCTTATGTGTCTGGAAAATTTGTACGTCTTTTCAATTTGGTTTTACTTCCTGTTTCACTCAACATTTTACTTTTAAATATATTCCCAACAAAAGAAGCTCTACCAATTGCATTAGTCTTATTTTTAGGAAATTTATTTCTAATTTATTCGCATTGGAACAGTTATAAAGATATTTTAAAAGCCTAATCCTTTTAAAAACAAAAAAGCCAAATTCAATGAATTTGGCTTTTTTGCACTATGATTTTTTTTTAACTTACACATGTAAAGCTCTATTATCCGTTGCTGCTAAAGCCGCTTCTTTTACCGCTTCTGCAAATGTTGGATGCGCATGAGACATTCTCGAAATATCCTCAGCACTAGCTCTAAATTCCATCGCCGTAACCGCTTCTGCAATTAAATCAGCACAACGAGCACCAATCATATGAATACCTAAAACTTCATCCGTTTTGGCATCTGCTAAAATTTTAACAAATCCATCGGTATCACCACCAGCTCTTGCTCTTCCTAACGCCTTAAATGGAAAGTTACCTGCTTTATAAGCCAGACCAGCTTCTTTTAATTGCTCTTCTGTTTTACCAACAGCTGCTACTTCAGGCCATGTATAGACCACACCAGGAATTAAGTTATAATCAATATGTGGCTTTTGTCCTGCTAAATATTCTGCCACTAAAACACCTTCTTCTTCCGCTTTATGAGCTAACATAGCGCCACGAATTACATCACCAATGGCAAAAATATTAGAAACATTGGTTTGTAAGTGATCATTTACTTCAACTAAACCTCTTTCAGAAATTTTCACCCCTGCTTTATCAGCATGTAAACCATCAGTATAAGGACGACGCCCTACCGCTACCAAACAGTAATCTCCTTCTAAAACCAATTCTTTACCTTTCGCATCATCTGCCTTAACTGTCACATTGTTTCCATTTCGTGAAACTTCTTTTACTTTATGAGATGTGTAAAATTTCATTCCTTGCTTTTTCAATACTTTTGTCAATTCTTTAGACAAAGCACCGTCCATACCAGGAATAATTCGATCCATATATTCTACTACAGAAACTTGAGCTCCCAAACGTAAATATACTTGACCTAACTCAATACCAATTACTCCACCTCCAATAATCACTAAATGCTTAGGAACTTCTGGTAACTTTAAAGCTTCAGTTGAAGTAATTACTCTTTCTTTATCAATTTGTATAAAAGGTAAATTAGATGGTTTAGAACCTGTTGCAATAATGGTATTTTTTGACTCAATTACTTCAGAAGAACCATCCTTCTTTGAAATTTTTATATGGGTAGCATCTTCAAATGACCCCACACCTTCAAATACAGTAATTTTATTTTTGTCCATTAAGAATTTAACACCACTACACGTTTGATCCACAACCGCTTGTTTGCGCGCAATCATTTTTTCCAGATTAATCTTAACATCTCCCGAAACCTCAATTCCATGGTCTGCAAAATGTTGTAATTCCTCATAATGATGTGAAGAGGCTAACAAAGCTTTAGACGGAATACATCCTACATTCAAGCAAGTTCCACCTAAAGTAGCATATTTTTCAATAATTGCGGTTTTGAATCCTAACTGAGCACATCGTATTGCTGATACGTACCCACCTGGACCAGAACCTATAATGGTAACATCAAATTGACTCATAATATATTATTTCTTTGATTTAATTTAAAAGTACAAAATTATGAAATATTAATCCTTTTTCTGCATTATTTAGAGATATTTAAAAATAAAAAAGTCTGCCAATGATGACAGACTTCTATTATTTTAAAATTCAAAATGAATTAAATTTCATCTTGACAAGTATATACTTGTGGACAAGCAATGAACTTTTGACAGTAATATGGACCTGTTACTGCACCACTACAAGAACATCCACATTTTGATAAATCATAATTTCCGCTAATTCCTCCAAAAATATTTTTTTGGTTTTCTTTAGTTAGAACTTGTGCTCCTTCAATGTTTAAAAATTTACTTTTCATGTTTAAATAATGTTTATTTGTTAGGGTAGCTAAAATACAAAAAACTAATTATTTTGCAATCTAAAAACAGTAGTATTTTTTACCTCGCCAATCATAAAAGTACTATGTGTACTTCCAATATGTTGAATCGTTGTGAGTTTAGTAACCATAAATTCACGATACGCTTCCATATCTTTAACATAAATTTTCAAAATGTAATCATAATCTCCACTCACATGAAAACACTCTAACACTTCGTCAAGTTTAACTACTTCTTTTTCAAATTGAGCAATCAAATCGATATTATGCTGAATTAATTTTACATGGCAAAAAACCACAAAATTTTTCTCTATTTTTGACTTATCTAAAAGAGCTACATATTTTTGAATTACTTGCTCCCTTTCAAGCTTCTTAATTCGCTCATAAACAGCTGTAACTGATAAATTTAATTTTAAAGACAGTTCTTTAGTGGTCTTTTTAGTATCAGTTTGTAACAATTCAAGTAGCTTCTTATCTATAGCATCTAGTTTCATTTTTTACAATTTTAATCAAAAATACAAAATTATAGTATAAAAAACTATTTTTAAAAGATTAAATAGTGTTTAATTCTAAAAAAAATAATTTATATTGAAAATTTAATTTGATTTACTCAATTTTGAATCAAATTAAAAAACATTCCTTATGAGCACATTCAATCCTGCTGACAAAATTCAAGACCTACAATATTTCGGGGAATTTGGCGGTGTTAATCCATCTATCTCTGATAGTTCAACATATACTTTCCTTTCTGCAAAAACCATGTTTGATACTTTTGAAGGGAATGCAGAAGGTTGTTACTTATATTCTAGACACTCTTCCCCGAGTAATTTATATTTAGACAAAGCCTTGGCGGCTATGGAAGGAACAGAATCAGCAAACGTAGCTGCTTCCGGAATGGGTGCCATTACTCCCACTCTTTTACAATTATGCGGAAATGGTGATCACATCGTTTCTAGCCGAACTATTTACGGTGGCACCTATGCTTTTTTAAAGAATTTTGCTCCTAGAATGGGAGTTCAAACTACTTTTGTGGACATCACAAAATTAGAAAGCGTAGAAGCTGCCATTACACCAAACACAAAAGTAATCTATTGTGAAACAGTGAGTAATCCACTATTAGAAGTTGCAGATTTATCAAGTTTATCAAAAATTGCAAAAAAACACAATTTAAAATTAGTGGTTGACAATACTTTTTCACCGCTTTCAGTTTCTCCAATTCAATTAGGAGCAGATATAGTTATTCATTCTCTTACTAAATATATTAACGGTAGTAGTGATACTGTTGGTGGTGTCGTTTGTGCTTCACAAGAATTCATCAATGATTTAAAAAATGTAAATACGGGCGCTAGCATGCTTTTAGGACCAACGATGGACAGCATGAGGAGTGCTAGTGTAATGAAAAACCTTAGAACATTACATTTACGAATCAAACAACACAGCTATAATGCTGCTTACTTAGCTGAAAAATTTGAACAAGATGGCTTAAAAACAGTTTATCCGGGGTTAAAAAGTCATCCAAGTCATGAAATCTATAAAAACATGATTAATCCTGAATATGGTTTTGGAGGTATGATGACGATAGATGTTGGCTCTCTTGAAAAAGCAAATGAATTAATGGAGTTAATGCAGGAAAGAAATTTAGGATATTTAGCAGTAAGTTTAGGTTTTTACAAAACTCTATTCAGTGCTCCAGGAACCTCAACTTCATCGGAAATCCCATTAGAAGAACAAAAAGAAATGGGTCTAACAGATGGTTTAATCCGTTTTTCTATTGGTTTAGATAATGATATCGAAAGAACGTATCAAATGATGAAAGAATGCATGAAAGAACTAAACGTTTTATAATAAATCTCAACGAATATGTTATAAAATCCAATTACAAATACAGTAGTTGGATTTTTTTTATCTTTGAAAGAAAGTAACTACAATGAAAAAAATATTATTCTTTTTTTGTTTGCAAATTCCTTTATATTTCTACGGACAAGACACTAGAATCTACGACATTATTAATAAGGTATCAGCAGAACGAATTAAAAACGACATTACTAAATTAACCGAATTTGGCACTAGAAACACCTTTAGTGATACGGTTTCCAATAAAAGAGGTATTGGTGCAGCACGTAGATGGATCAAATCGGAATTTGAAAGCATCTCTAAAGATTGCAAAAATTGTTTAGAGGTGTTTTACCAAAAAGATTTTGTAACTACAAATGATGGTGAACGCGTTCCAAAAGACACTTGGATTGTAAATGTTGTAGCCATACAAAAAGGAACAAAATATCCGAATCGATATATTATTATGAGTGGCGATATTGATAGTCGAAATTCTGACACTATGGACTACACTAACGATGCTCCTGGAGCGAATGATAATGCTTCAGGAATGGCTGGAACGATGGAAGCTGCAAGAGTTCTTTCTAAATATCAATTTGAAAATAGTATTATTTATGTTGGCCTTTCTGGTGAAGAACAAGGATTATTTGGAGGTAAAGGATTAGCCAATTATGCCCAAAAAAAAGGATGGGAAATTATAGGTGTACTCAATAACGATATGATTGGAAATATTGAAGGTGTGGATGGTGTAATAGACAACAGAACCTTTCGTATTTTTTCAGAGCCTACACCCGCAAATGAAACGGAAAAAGAGCGCAACTTAAGACGCTTTTATGGAGGAGAGGTTGACGGAAATTCAAGACAATTGGCACGTTATATCGAAAAAACTACCAAAACCTATATGCCAGAAATGAATCCTATGATGATCTATCGTTTAGATCGTTTTGGAAGAGGCGGTCATCATCGTCCCTTTAATGATTTAGGATTTGCAGGCGTTAGAATTATGGAAGCACATGAAAATTACAATAGACAACATCAGAATATTAGAACTGAAAACGACATTAAATATGGTGATGTCTTAGAAGGTGTTAATTTCGAATACGCTAAAAAATTAACTACTGTAAATGCTATAAATTTAGCTTCTTTAGCTTGGGCGCCTCCAGCTCCAAAAAATGTTCAAATTGGAGGAATTGTACAAGCGAATGTAAAATTAAAATGGGATAAAATAGAAGATGACAACATTTTTGGATATAAAATATATTGGCGACTAACTACTTCTTCTCAATGGGAATTTAGCCGATTTGTAGGAAAAACAGATAATTTTGAACTAGAAGGCATTGTTATTGATAATTATTATTTTGGTGTTGCAACTGTTGGCAAAAATGGCAACGAAAGTCTCGTGGTTTTTCCAAATGATATCATCAAAGAAACTTTCAGAAAAAGATAATCTTTATCTCAAAAAAAAACAGATATCTAAAAAACAACAACTCACTATAGTTTTAACGATAATCTTTTGCTAATCGTAACACTTTGGCTATATTGCGGCTTCAAAAAAAATAAATGGACACAAAAATTATAAAAAACAAAGAATTAAATATTTGGGAAGCTTTAATCCCTGTAGTAGCATTAGTAGTAATGCTTGGTTATAATGTATATGTATTTGGAGACAGTGCTTTAGGCGGAAGCAATCAATTTATTTTATTACTTGGTGCAGCAGTAGCAGCAATAGTAGGTTTTTTCAACAAAGTTACGTATCAAAAAATGATTGATGAAGTAGCCGAAAACATTAAATCTACAGCTGGTGCTATTCTGATATTACTAATGGTAGGTGCTTTGGCGGGTACTTGGCTAATTAGTGGTATCATACCATCTATGATTTATTATGGGTTACAAATTTTAAGCCCAGCTATTTTTTTACCAGCCACCTTAATCATTTGTTCCGTCATCTCAATTGCAACTGGAAGCTCTTGGACTACTTCAGCAACAGTAGGTATTGCATTAATTGGAATTGGTGGTACTTTAGGATTTCCATTAGGCATGGTTGCTGGAGCTGTAATTTCTGGAGCTTATTTTGGTGATAAGCTTTCGCCAATGTCAGACACAACAAATTTAGCTCCAGCAATGGCAGGAACTGATTTATTTACACACATCAAATACATGTCGCTCACAACCGTTCCAACCTATATTGTTTCTTTAATTCTTTTTATTATACTAGGGTTAACAGTAGACACTACTGGAATGGCAGATTCATCTGCATTGTTAGCAGACATTCAAAAGGCCTTTCATATTACTCCCTGGTTATTTATTGTCCCCATCATTGTAATTGGTTTAATTGTTAAGAAAACAGAACCTTTAATCGCATTACTAATAGGCACATTATTAGCTGGTGTTTTTGCTATACTATTTCAACCAGAAATTGTTTTAATGCTTTCAGGTGGCAAAACATTAAATTTTGCAAATGCTTATAAAGGTGTTTTAAACGCAATCACAACTGAATCTGTCATACCTACAGAAAACAGCACTCTAACTGACCTATTCAAATCAGGAGGAATGCAAAAAATGCTAGGCACCATTTGGCTAATTCTTTGTGCTATGGTTTTTGGAGGTATAATGGATGCCATTGGAGCCTTATCCAGAATAAGTCAAGCATTATTAAATCTTGCCAAATCAACTTTTGGACTCTTTGCTTCAACCGTAGGAAGTTGTTTGGCCTTAAACATTACAGCATCCGATCAATATTTAGCTATTGTTGTTCCTGGAAAAATGTTTGCCAAAGCTTATGCAGATAAAGGACTAGCTCCGGAAAATTTAAGTAGAACTTTAGAAGATTCTGGTACTGTTACTTCTGTATTAATTCCTTGGAATACGTGTGGTGCATATCAATCAGGAACATTAGGTGTAGAAACATTTGATTATCTTCCGTATGCTTTCTTTAATTTATTAAGTCCATTTATGACTTTACTTTTTGCAGCATTTAACATCAAAATAAGACAATTAGTTTCAACTATAAAAAACTAACAAAGCTATAGTTTAAATCTATTTTAAAATAAAAATTAACCATTACTTAAAAAGAGTAATGGTTTTTTTATTTGTAAATTTGAGATACAATCAATTTATAACAAACAATTTGATGCAAATTTCTCAATATTAATACAAAATCACTAAAACTATGGAACATTCTAATGATTTAAGTAAATGTCCTTTTCACAGTAAAGAAGATGTAACTAAAAAAGCAACTAACAATCAGTATTGGTGGCCCGAAACACTTAACCTTGATATTTTACATCAGCATGACACCAAAACTAATCCTTTAGGAGAAGATTTTGATTATGCAGAAGAGTTTAAAAAATTAGATTTAGAAGCTGTAAAAACAGATTTAAAAAACCTAATGACGGAAAGTCAGGATTGGTGGCCAGCGGATTGGGGTCATTATGGTGGTTTAATGATTCGTTTGGCTTGGCATTCTGCTGGAACCTATAGAATTTCTGATGGTAGAGGTGGTAGTAACACCGGAAATCAAAGATTTGCCCCACTAAATAGTTGGCCAGACAATGTAAGTTTAGACAAAGGTAGACGCTTGTTGTGGCCTATTAAGAAAAAATACGGAAATAAAATCTCTTGGGCTGACCTTATGATTTTAGCAGGTAACATGGCCTATGAATCTATGGGACTTAAGACTTTTGGGTTTGCAGGCGGAAGAAAAGACATATGGCATCCTGAAAAAGATGTCTATTGGGGTTCTGAAAAAGAATGGCTAGCAGCTACTAAAGAGCGTTATGATAACGATGAGAATCGAGAATCATTAGACAATCCTTTAGCAGCCGTTCAAATGGGATTAATCTATGTGAATCCAGAAGGTGTTGATGGTAAACCAGACCCTTTACGAACTGCAATTGACGTACGTACCACTTTTAAACGTATGGCGATGAATGATGAAGAAACGGTTGCTTTGACAGCTGGTGGCCATACTGTAGGGAAAGCTCATGGAAATGGAGACGCATCGATATTAGGAAAAGAACCAGAAGCAGGTGAAATTGAAAACCAAGGTTTTGGTTGGGGTAACCCAACTAGAACAGGTGTGGGTACTGATGCTGTAACGAGTGGTATTGAAGGTGCATGGACAACACATCCTACACAATGGGATAATGGTTATTTCTATTTGCTCTTTACATACGATTGGGAATTAAAGAAAAGTCCTGCTGGAGCATGGCAATGGGAACCTATCAATATTAAAGAAGAAGACAAACCTATTGATGCATTCGATCCAACAAAAAGAAACAATCCTATTATGACGGATGCAGATATGGCTATGAAAATGGACCCTATTTATAGAGCAATTTCTGAAAAATTCTATAAAAATCCTGATTATTTCACAGAAGTTTTTGCCAGAGCATGGTTTAAATTAACCCATAGAGATTTAGGACCAAAAGACCGCTATTTAGGTCCTGATGTTCCTAAAGAAGATTTAATTTGGCAAGACCCAGTTCCAAAAGTAGATTATACTCTAAGTGATTTAGAAGTTAAAGAATTGAAAGAACAATTATTAAATAGTGGTTTATCGAAATCTGATTTAATTACAACGGCTTGGGACAGTGCTAGAACTTTTAGAGGTTCCGATTTTAGAGGAGGTGCTAACGGTGCTCGTATTCGCTTGGCTCCACAAAAAGATTGGATGGGTAATGAACCCGAAAGATTGCAAAAAGTATTGGAAAAACTAGCAGAAGTTCAAGCGCAATCCTCTAAAAAAATTAGCATGGCTGACCTTATTGTTTTAGGTGGAAGTGCAGCTGTTGAAAAAGCAGCTCAAGAAGCTGGATTCGATGTAATTGTTCCTTTCTTACCTGGTAGAGGTGATGCAACAGCAGAAATGACAGATGCAGAATCTTTTGCAGACCTTGAACCAACACACGATGCTTTTAGAAACTGGTTAAAAAAGGATTATGCCGTAAAACCTGAAGAGTTAATGCTTGACAGGGCTCAACTGATGGGATTAACAGCTCCTGAGATGACGGTCTTATTAGGTGGAATGCGTGTTTTAGGAACCAATTATGGCAATACTAAAGACGGCGTTTTTACAGATAAGATTGGTGTATTAACTAATGACTTTTTTGTAAATTTAACAGACATGAATTACAGTTGGAAACCTACTGGAAAAAACGCTTATGCCATTGTAAATAGGAAAACAGGAGTAACACATTGGACCGCAACAAGAGTAGATTTAGTTTTTGGCTCCAACTCTATTTTAAGAGCGTATGCCGAGGTATATGCTCAAGACGATTCCAAAGAAAAATTTGTTAAAGATTTTATTAAAGCATGGGTTAAAGTAATGAATGCCGATCGATTTGATCAATAAAATTTTAATCCAATAAAAATTTAAAAACACTATCAATTACAGATAGTGTTTTTTTTATTTTTTTAATAAAATAAATCATCACAAAATATGAATTCAATAAAAATAAAGTTAATTTTTTGTAAGAAATATTAACATAATTATTCTCTATTATTCAATAAGAACAAACCATAAAAAGCTTCTTAAAATAGTAGTGGAATTAGTAATTTTGCATCATTAAAATAACTCAAAAAAATAAGTTAATTATGTCATTAGTAGGAAAAAAATTCCCAAACATTACAGTTGATGCTATCTCAGAAATGGGTGACAACTTAAGAATCAACGTATTAGAAGAAGCTACAAAAAACAACAAAAAAGTTTTATTATTTTGGTATCCAAAAGATTTTACTTTTGTATGTCCAACAGAATTGCACGCTTTTCAAGCAGCTTTAGGAGAGTTTGAAAAAAGAAACACTATCGTAATTGGTGCTTCTTGCGACACTAATGAAGTTCACTTTGCTTGGTTAAACACTCCTAAAAACAACGGAGGAATTGAAGGTGTTACGTATCCTTTATTAGCAGACACAACAAGAAATTTAGCTGCAGCTTTAGATATTTTAGATGCAGAATGGGTATATGACGAAAATTTAGACGAAGAAATCTTAGCAGGATCAAATGTAACGTTTAGAGCTACTTATTTAGTGGATGAAGACGGTAAAATTTTCCATGAAAGTGTAAATGATATGCCGTTAGGAAGAAATGTAAATGAATATTTACGCTTAATTGACGCATACACTCACGTTCAAACTAAAGGCGAAGTATGTCCTGCAAACTGGGAAGAAGGAAAAGAAGCAATGAATGCAGATCGTTTAAGCACCGCAGCTTATTTAAGCCAAAACTAAAAATCAAAATTTATCTTATCATTTTCAATAGCAATGTTTTAAATTGCTATTGAATTTGATGAGATTATTAAAATTGAAATGAAATGTTTACAGAAATAGAACAAGATAATTTAGCAGAAATCATTAACTCTAACAACATTGTTGTCGTTCAATATTCTGCATCATGGTGTGGAAATTGCAGAATCATGAAGCCAAAATTTAAAAAATTAGCATCAGAAAATGAAACTATCCCTTTTTTAGTTGTTGATGCTGAAAAGTTCCCAGAATCAAGAAAATTAGCTAAAGTAGATAATTTACCCACATTTGCAACTTTTAAAAATGGCATATTGGTAAACCAAACACAAACCAATAAAGCAGAAGTATTAACTGAATTAGTTAACGAAGTAATTTAAACAAGTTGATAAACATTGGAATAATTAAAACTTTTTTTTAAATAATCCATTCAAAATTATAGAACATGAAATTACCCGTTATTAAACAACTTACTCAGTTTATTGAAGATAATGATGCTGACTATTTAGTTGAAACTATTGAAGTTTTAGAAAACCTAACTGAAGTTTCTTCTTTAAAAGACGAAGAATTAGACGTTATTGGTGAATTAATATCCAATTTATACGGAGCTCTGGAAGTACATAAATCAATCAAAGAAGGCAAAGATAAAAAGACTGCTTTAAATGATTTTATGAAGCGTGTTCTAGGCTCAATTGACAAAGAATAGGAAATGCTAAAAGCTTTCCTATTTTTTTACACTTTTGTCAAAAAAAATACAGCGTCGAAATGAATTCCAACACTGTATTTTGCATAAAAACTAATCACTTCAAATTAACTCAACAATCTTTATTGTTTCACAATTTTACAATTGCTTATTCCTTTTTTACCAGATAATTGAATAAAATAAATACCTGAACTTAAATGAGATGTATTTATTGTTATTTTTTTCTGGTTATTAAATTTTTCTTCCATTAGAATTTGCCCTGTATTATTCATTACAGAAACTTTCTCAAAACTATCGATAGCTTCCATTTCTATAGTCGCTTCATTAGCAATAGGATTCGGATACACTGTATATAATGCATTCAAAATCATATCATTTTTCGCTACATCATTTATCATTCTCGATGAAGAAGCATTACAACTACCCATTACAAAATTCATTTTGTTATTAGCAGTATTATTTTCACCACCAGTTGGCAAACTATACGTGTAATAGAAATAAATCGTTTGACCTGAATTAGCATTAATCTTAAAAGGTACATTCGGTTGTGCTAAATAACCTGGATACGTAGCATTTAAAGCAGTGCTGTAATATAAAATAAGGGTTGCATTACCTATTCCTGTTCTATTAGGAACAAAAGTTAAGAAAGAACCTTCTGAATTATTGGTAATGGTAACGTTAAAATCTCCATTCGCCGCTACTCTTGTACAAGATCCTACTGGAGGTGGCGGAGGTGTTTGAGAAGCTTCTGTAAATGTAAATTGCTCCCAAGTATCTTGTGAATCAGTGCCAACTTGTTTTAAAATACCAGCACTATTCAATTGCAACCTTCTTAAATTACTTTCTAAGGTAGTCAAATAAAATTTACCATTACCAGCTGGTGTAATTTGCCATCTTTCCCAAGTACCTGCATAACTACTAGGCTGCATGTCGGTAAAATCGGTATTATCAGAACGCAATCTCGGGTTTCCTTGACCACCTACACAATCAATATAATAACTATTATTTGGAGCCGCTGTAAACTTCCACTCTACCGTTGCTCCTGTGGTCGTTATAGCAGTACTAAAAGGATCTTCTGAACCACTAGCACCGATTCTTTTATTATGAAACGGATTTGCTATGTAGTATGTTTTATTTGGATCTGGAACAAAAGTTGAAACTGTAGTGACCGTTACATTAAAAGTCACACTAGTTGAAGTCCCACAAGCATTTCTAAAGGTAGCTATATAATTTCCCGCTTGATTTGATTGAATATTTGAAATTGTTATTTCTCTGGTTGTTGCAGCAAAATTATTTGGTCCTGTCCATGACCAACTTCCGCCAGTAGTAGGCTGTGGACCAAATGTAACACTATTACCAGACTGCAAAGAAACAGCAGTATTTGATGTCCAATTTTGTCCATTAATAGCATAATAAGGTGTAACTGGTGTAGGTTGGCAAACAGTAGTATTACCGTCAACCCAAACAATATCATCAATAGCGAACTGAAAATTAGATGTAGGAATTGCTCCGTCATTTCCTATTCTAAACATATAGGACATATCTTGAAAAGCAACCAAACCCCCCAAATCACTTATTGGAATTGTCACTTGACCCCATTCTCCATTCCGAACTAAGCCATATTTAGTTTGCCCTGCAGGAAAATTCACTTGGGCTGCATTGGTATAATTATCATTCACTCCAATGAAAAAAGACACATTCGCAGGTATTTTTATTTTAAATTTCAAAGAACCATTCTGCGTATAGTTAGACATATTTTTACCAAATAAAGTAGTAATTCCGGCTCCAAACCAACCTTTAGAACTATCATTTGTAAACGATAATACATTTGTACCTTCAGCTGGTGCTATGGCATTATTTTCAATTAAGGTTTCACCAAAAATATAAAACTCTGAATCTGAACCAAAAGTTAATTTTTTAGTTGAAGGTGTAGTATCCGTAAAAACACCAAAAGTTCCATTTTCTGCTGGAATAGTTCCATCCGAAAGTTCAACACTTCCATATCCATTCCATTTGTGTACACGCACATAGTCCACATACATTTTACCTGGAAGTGGAGCCGTTACTGCTCCATTCGAAGAAACACCAGGCAAAGTTCCTCCCACTGCCAAATTCAATAACATATAAAAAGGTCTCGTAAAAGGGGCTGTTACAGAATTATTAGCATCAATTGGGAAAGGATTTTCATATAAATCATATTCATTGGCACCATCCACAACCGTAAAACGAATTTGTGTTGGCTCCCAATAAATTCTATATTTTACAAATCGATCGTTTAAAGGCGCAGCTGCCACATAGGGTTTATTATAATTTACGTCTGAAGCAATATTTCCAACACCACCAGGAACTGGAAAAAAAGTATTCGCTCCCACATAGGTATTTACAGTAGAAGAAGTTGCGCCTTGCTCATTTCTTGCTGCCTGGCTGAATCCCATTTCCATCATATCAATTTCACCTTTTGCTGGCCAAGCTAAATTAGAAGTTCCAAGCATCCATACAGCCGGCCATAAACCTTGATTTAAGTTAGGTACACGTACACGAACTTCAACCATACCATAATGAATGGCAACTTTATTATCGCTATTGATTTTACCAGAAGTAAATGCTCTAGATCCTGACACTTGATTTTTAGCTTCTAATACTAATGCTTTATTTCCTGCTTCACCAGGTACATCTCCAATATAAACATTGTTCGCTTCATAAGACTGTAATTCTTGATTTCCCCAACCACACAATCCAATATTACAACCATCACCAATATCTTTAGTCCATTGTGCCGTATTAAAAGTATTGAAATTATCTTCCCAAATAACGGGACCTATTTGGGAGAAAGAAGAGGCGGTTATCAATAAAAATCCAGTCATAAATAAACCGAATTTTATTTTGGATTTTTTCAAGATTGATAAAACTCCTTTCTCTAAAAAGAAATAAAAATCATTTTTTTTCATAATGTATAGTGTTTGTTTTGTTTGCAATCATAAAAAATAATCTTAATCGCTATTAACAATACCTAAATTACAGTATCAAAAAAAAATAGCTTTAATTTTTATGATATTCCAAAAATAATGTTAAAAAAATAAGTATTAAACAAAACAAAGGCTATAAAAAATATACAATACCTACATAATAGGTATTATCTTGGCAAATGTTAAAATAATAGGTAATTCGTCGGATTTTTTAAACACTTAAAAGAAAAATAGACAATTAACAACTATTTTAAATTACGTTTTTTCGCTTTTAAAACTAAAATTGTATAGGTAATGTTGAGTAATAATCTATTCATAAAAAAACTCATCAAAAGGAAATTTACTTTTTTGAATTACAAAAATGAGAAATTAACAAAAAAAACAACATCCCTAAGATAGGAGCTAAAAAATAGATCCATAAAAAATCGGTTGTACCAGAAATAATAGACGGGCCAAAACTTCTTGCTGGATTCATAGAAGCCCCACAAATAGGACCCGCCAACCAGGCTTCTAAAAAAACAGTAAATCCAATTAAAAAGGGCGCCCATTTTTTTAAAGATAAAACAGCATTAGACACCACAATAACTCCCATTAAAATAAAGCTTAGACCCAATTCAAGAAAAAAAGATTCCCAAACACTTCCACTTGGGATGGTATTTCCTAATTTTTGATTGGATGGAAAAATATAATGAAGCAACAAACTAGCTAATACTGCTCCTAACAATTGAAAAAAAATATAAAATAACGCTTTTTTAATTTCTATTGTTTTATTAAAACAGAACGTTATTGTTACAGCAGGATTAATATGGCAATCCGAAAACTTGCCTAAAAACTGAACCAAAAGCCAAACGGTTATACCAAAAACGACACCGATACCAAAAGCCTGAAGAATACCATTATATTCTTCACTAATAATGATAGCACCAGTTCCAAAAAAAACCAATAAAAATGTACCCAAAAACTCAGCCCAATAATGTTTATTTTCCATTTTGAATCTTTGAAAACACATACGCCATTTCAGTTGCTATTTCAATACTTTTGTCCCAATACCCCTGTTCCATTTTGTCTGTATTATCAATTTTTTTAGGATCTTCATATTGAACAAAAAAGCGTTTTTCAGCACCCGACACAAAAGGACAAGCCTCATTAGCAGAAGAACATGTCATGATAGCCGCGAAATTTGAAATGGGATTGAATGTATGTTGTAAGGTTTTTGAAAAAGCAATAACAGCTGGTTCATTAACATCAAATTTTATGGCATAAATAGGATTTGTTCCTTCCTCTAGTTTTTCATATTCAAAACCTTGTTTTTTAAGCGTTTCTGCCACCATATAGAACAATGCCGTAGCTTCTGTACCAGCAGAATAACAAGTGACATTAGGTATTTCATAATAAAAAGCCATAGTTTGTGCCCAAATTTGAGACAAGTGACTTCTACGTGAATTATGAGTACAGATAAAATTAAGTCTAATTTTTTCCTGATGATTCACTTTCTCTTGAATATAATCAATCAAAGGCTGCAACACTTCTTTTCGATCCTTTGAAAGCACATCAACCATTATAGTACTTATTGTTTTTTCTAATTTATCAAACATATTTTTTTTAATTAGCCCAGACTGGAGTAACTATCCTTTTGCAGTTGAAAACGTAATTTTATCTTTTTTAAAAAGCTTCTGTTGTCGCTTTTTAAAAAAGATAAAAATAGTTTGAAACCAGAAAGATAGTACAAAAGGCTGGATGAGCTACTTATACTTAACAACAACCCGAACCAGGAGCACAGGAATTTTCTTTTGCTTTCCATTCTCCTAATTTTACTTTCGTTTTTTTCTGTGGAATTCCACAAGAGTCACTTGCTAAACAAGTGGTCAACTTAGAGGTTAACAAGAAGTTTTTTCCATCAAAATCTAGGTTAAATTTCCCAATAGTATCTGGCATTTGATATTCTACTTCAATTTCTAAATCTTCCATACCAATTATTTTTTCTGATAATTCTATGATATGAATCAACTTTTCAGGATGCAAACGATGATCATAATCATTCGCTTCCCATAATTGGAAATTTACTACCTCTTCTTTTCGAACCGTTCCCCCACAATCGATAAAATGTTTCGATACTTTACCCACTTCCGTAACATGAAAATGAGAAGGCACTAATTGACCATTGGGTAATTGAAAAGCTATAACAGATAAGTCTTTTAAAGCATTTTTTATTTCGGATAATTTCATAAAAATGTTGTTTAATTAATATTTTTTAGCAGCATTTATTTTGCAACTGATTGGTAAGTCCTTTAAAGTAGACTTCAATCATTTTTAATGTATCTGGATTTAAGCAATAACAAATGGCCGTACCTTCTATTGTTCCTTTTATAATGTTGGCATTTTTCAATTCTTTTAGATGTTGCGAAACAGTGGGTTGAGCCAAAGGCAATTCGTTCACAATATCGCCACAAATACAAGTATCTACCTGTAACAAATACTGAATAATTGCAATCCTTGCTGGATGTGACATCGCTTTAAAAAGCGAAGCCAATTGATTTTGCTGTTCGGTAAAAAATTCTGATTTAGAAACTCCCATGAGTATTTAAATTTATTTGTTTGGTATAATTTAAAAACGATTCTCGATACAATTTTATAAAGTAAAAATTAGCATTTTAACTTTATAAAATCACTCGAATTGACGTTTTCATAATTATTATCAATTATTATATTACAATATTACGATATAATAATATATGAAACAAAAAATATATAAATTTTAACATCTAAGATACATAATTACAAGGAGTTGTTACATGCATAGGCAGGTTTTGAAAAACAATACTCTAATTTTACTATTCAAACATTTAAAACAAAAAATATGAAAAAATTAAGCCTTTGTATTAGCAGCTTATTTTGCTTGCTAACACTATCTTGTCAAGATGATTTCAAGGAAATTGAAACTACACAAAAAGAAGCAAAGAAAGCTACATTAGAAGAAAGACCGTCAGCATGTCCATCGTTATTTGCATTAGTATTACCCGCAAATGGAACTGGCAGTCCCATTTTGCCAAACATCCAATCATTTATTTTTAAAATAGATTTAGGCACAAGTCCTGTAGGTTACACATTTGTCTCTCAGATAAAAATCGGAGGAACACCTGTAACTTGTGTCACAGGAATTACAGATATGACTGGCACAACCGATTTTGCTTGGGCAGTAACAGGAATCAATTCCAATTTCCCCAAAAAATTATTAAAGGTTCATATACCTACAGGTAATTCAAGCATCGTTTACACTACCACCGACTACCTTCAAGATATTGAAAATTTGGATGCAACGACTTTAGTAGGTATAAAAGAAGATAGCTCCCAAATCTTAAAATTAGACCTATCCTCAGGTGCCTGCTCCCCTTTTGCTCCAAGTGGATTTCCTTCTCAATACAATGGTTTAACCATTGCTAGAGGAAAATTGTATGCTATATCTGGAAATACTAGTTTTATTTGCCCAACCAGAAGAGGCGATATTTTTGAATACGAATTAACTGGAGGTGACTACATAAACAAATATTCTTATAAATCTTCTGTAGCCAGTTACACTATGAAAGAATTGGGACTTCATTTTGATTTTTGCTACGGTAAAGGATGTGTTGTAGGCAGTGCTCAAGCTATTTTATCTAACAATACTAACATAAAACCCTGCATAACTCCTTATCCTAGCTTTTTATTAAACACGGTTACCACGCATCAAAATTATCATGGCATTTATGATTTTATGACCAAATAATAGCCATAAAAAAACTCCCAATTATTCAATTGGGAGTTTTAATTATTAGCAAGAAAAATGAATTATTATTTTTCTCCTTTTTCCATTTTAGCTTTTAATTCAGCTAATGCATCAATATCACCTAAAGTTGATTTCTCAACGTTATTTGATGAAGAAACATTAGTTTCAACAGCTTTAGCCGCTTTTTCTTCTTCTTCACGGAAGATAGCTGTATGAGAAGCTACTACTCTTTTGAATTCTTTATTGAACTCAATTACTTTAAAGTCAGCAGTATCTCCTTTTTTCAATTTTTTTCCATCTTCTTTCTCTAAATGACGAGTTGGAATGAAAGCCACTACATCATCACCGAAATCTACAGTTGCACCTTTGTCAACGATTTCTCCGATAGTTCCATTATGAACTGTACCTACAGCGTAAGCATCTTCGTGTTTATCCCATGGATTTTCAGTAGTTTGTTTGTGACCTAAAGATAATTTACGTCCTTCAACATCCAACTCTAAAACAACCACTTCCATTTTGTCACCTACGTTTACAAATTCAGATGGGTGTTTAATTTTCTTAGTCCAAGATAAATCAGAGATATATACTAAACCATCAATTCCTTCTTCTAACTCTACGAAAATACCAAAGTTTGTGAAGTTTCTAACGATACCTGTATGTTTAGAACCTACTGGGTATTTAGCAGTGATATCAGTCCAAGGATCTTGCGTCATTTGTTTGATACCTAAAGACATTTTTCTTTCTTCTCTATCTAAAGTTAAGATAACTGCTTCTACTTCATCACCAATTTTCATGAAATCTTGTGCACTTCTTAAGTGAGTTGACCAAGACATTTCAGAAACGTGGATTAAACCTTCAACACCTTCAGCTACTTCAATGAAAGCACCGTAATCAGCTAAAACAACAACTTTACCTTTAACTTTATCACCAACATTTAAATCAGCACTTAAAGCATCCCAAGGGTGCGCGTTTAATTGTTTTAAACCTAATTGAATTCTTGTTTTCTCATCATCGAAATCAAGGATTACAACGTTTAATTTTTGATCTAACTCAAGAACTTCGCTTGGGTGATTGATTCTAGACCAAGATAAGTCGGTAATATGGATTAATCCGTCTACACCACCTAAGTCAATGAACACACCGTAAGAAGTAATGTTTTTAACCACACCTTCTAAAACTTGTCCTTTTTCTAATTGACCAATAATTTCTTTCTTTTGCTCTTCGATATCTGCCTCGATAAGCGCTTTGTGAGAAACAACTACATTTTTGAACTCATGGTTAATTTTTACCACTTTGAATTCCATAGTTTTGTTCACATACTGATCGTAATCACGGATTGGTTTTACGTCAATTTGAGAACCTGGTAAGAATGCTTCAATTCCGAAAACATCTACAATCATACCACCTTTAGTTCTGCATTTTACAAAACCATTCACGATTTCTCCAGACTCATGAGCAGCAATAACTCTATCCCAAGCTTTGATAGTTCTTGCTTTTCTGTGAGACAATACTAATTGACCTGTTTTATCCTCACGAATATCAATAAGCACTTCTACTTTATCACCAACTTTTAAGTTAGGATTGTAACGAAATTCGTTTAAAGAGATAACACCTTCAGATTTAGCATTGATATCAACAATAGCGTCTCTATCAGTAATTCTAACTACAGTACCTACTACTACTTCCTCATCCTTAGTATCGATAAAAGTTTTAGATACTAGGTCTTCAAATTCTTGTAAGTTTTTCTCATCTACTACATCAATACCTTCTTGGTAGTTGTGCCAGTTAAAATTTGCTAAAAACTCTTCTTGTGTTTTGTTAATTTCAGACATATGCTGATTTAAAAATTTGTATGTTGTGCTCTTATGGGTTTTTTATACAGATTAAAAACAACAACAGTGTTTGTATAAATTATTGATTCCTAATGAAAACCCAATTCTGTCAAAAGGTGTGCAAAATTACAAATAATTTATTAATTAACAAACATTTAGAATAAGAAAAACACAGGTGATTGATATGAAAAAATTATTTCATAGGAAACCAATAAAAAATATAGGATAAAAATGTATTTTTATATGTAAAAAATCATATGCATCAACATATTGCTCATGTTACATTAGTCGTAAAGGATTACGATGAAGCGCTTGCTTTTTACACAAAAAAGCTACATTTTGAAGTTATACAAGATAGCTATATCAGTCCAGAAAAAAGATGGGTTCTTGTAGCTCCAAAAAATAGTAAGAACTGCTGTCTTTTACTTGCTAAAGCAGCCAATGAAACGCAAAAGCAATACATCGGTAACCAAACAGGTGGTCGTGTATTTTTATTTTTGTATACCAATACCTTTTGGAAGGATTACCAACAAATGAAAGCCAATGAAATTCATTTTTTAGAAGAACCCAGAGAAGAACCATACGGAACTGTTGTAGTTTTCGAAGATTTATATGGCAATAAATGGGATTTGATTGAACCAAATTCTATCTAAACGGATAATTTTTCATTTACCAATCGCATCACTAATTCAAACTGTTCTTTTTTAGTCATAGCCGAGTTATCAATCTCAATAGCATCATTTGCTTTTACTAATGGCGAATCTTCTCTATGTGTATCAATATAATCGCGTTGTTGCACATTTTGAAGCACTTCTTCAAAAGTAACGCTCTGCCCTTTTTCCAGCAACTCATCAAATCGCCTTTGTGCTCTTGTTTCGGCAGAAGCATTCATAAACAGTTTTAATTCTGCATCAGGAAATACTACCGTTCCAATATCCCTTCCATCCATTACGATAGCTTTGTTTTTTCCCATCGCTTGTTGTTGTTCTACCAATTTAGCTCTAACTTGAGATATTTCAGCAATGCGACTTACATTTCTTGAAACTTCAATAGTACGAATTGCCTGCTCTACATTTTCTCCATTCAAATACATTTCCGCAAAACCCAAAGCAGGATTAAATTGAAATTGCAATTGAATCTTTGATAATTGGGAAACCAAATTCTCTTTGTCTAGAAAATCTTCCGAAACCAAATTATTTAGCATGGCATAATACGTAACTGCTCTGTACATGGCACCAGTATCTACATACACATATCCTAATTCTTTCGCCACTTGCTTTGCTAAAGTACTTTTTCCTGTAGACGAAAACCCATCAATTGCTATTGTAATTTTTTTCAAAATGCTTTATTTTTTTGTAACCAATATTTGTTATTCCAAATTTATCATTAAACCAAACAAGTTTGTACTGGCTGCTAATGTATATCTTGAATAAGAATAATCAAACTTTATTTTGCCAAATCGCAAACCAAAACCAGCAGATATTCCAGCAAAACTACGTTGGTCCAAAATTTTCAATTCCTGACCTCTTCTAAAATTATATCCCAAACGAATATTAAATCCTTTCTCGGGAAATAATTCGGCACCCATAATCACATGTCGCAACGCATTATTAAAAAAGGATACTTTTTCTTCATTGGTTTCTCCATCCAAAGTAGTTTCTGCTCTATTTGGATTGGAAAATGCAATATTCCATTGTTGCAAATTTTCCAAAGTTAAATGCCAACGAATAGGTACATTCTCTAATAATTGCGAAATTCCAGCATCTATAGACAAGGGTAATTTTTCTCTTACATCTTGATACGGTGTAATTTGAAATCCTAAATTACGAACCGACAAACCATAATTGATATCGTTTTTCTCATCTACATATAAAAAACCTAAATCGGTAGCAACACCCCAAGAATTATACGACTCCAAAGTAGACGAAATTAACTTCACATTAGTACCAACATACATAGTAGTCCAAGGAATATTATACGCATACCCTAAAGACAGAGCCGCTTCACTTCCTGTAAAATCAGAAGTAGTGTTTCCTAATTCATCTCTTCCTTCAAACGTTCCGTAGTTAATGTAATTAATTCCCGCATGAAAGGTTTGCACATGTTGGTCCCAAGTATACGCATAAGCAGCTGTTCCATACGAAACTTCCCCATAGTAATTTCCATAATTCACTGCCAAACGATTACTCATTTTTTGATTAATTGTAGCTGGATTATAAAACGCTTGATTTACATCAAAGTCTACAACTGTTACCGTTTTTCCTCCTAAAGCAGCTTGTCTTGGTGATTGGGCTAAGTTTAAAAATTGATATACATATTTACCTCCTATTTGTCCATAATGAACACTAGTGGCTAATAAGAAGAAAAGCAGTATTTTTTTTGAAACCATACTTAATATGTATAAGCTATAAACGCTGTTGCGAATATAAAATTATATATAGATATAATAAAAATAAATTCCGACTTATTTCTAAATCGGAATGCATTTCATTTTTATTTATACTGTGTACTATTCTTGCAACTTCTTTGCATTTTTAACTTTTTGATTGGTTATTGCAATATCGACCACTTCGCTCATTCGATCTACATAATGAAACGTAAGTCCTTTTAAATAGTCGGGTTTAATTTCATCTATATCTCTTTTATTTTCATGACAAAGAATAATTTCTTTGATATTCGCTCTTTTAGCAGCTAGTATTTTCTCTTTAATTCCACCTACTGGCAACACTTTCCCTCTTAAAGTAATTTCACCCGTCATGGCGATACTTTTCTTTACTTTTCTTTGGGTATAAGTTGAAACCATAGAAGTTAACATTGCTATACCTGCACTTGGCCCGTCTTTTGGAGTAGCGCCTTCAGGAACATGAATATGAATATTATTATTGTTTATTACTTCCGTTGGAATACCCAATATTTCATTATTGGATTTAATATACTCTAAAGCAATAGTTACCGATTCTTTCATTACCGTACCTAAATTTCCTGTCATCGTCATTGCTCCTTTCCCTTTAGAAATAGTAGATTCAATAAACAAAATATCACCTCCCACAGAAGTCCAAGCCAAACCAGTTACCACACCAGCCGTATCATTATTTTCGTATTTATCTCGCTCTAAACGAGGCGCTTTTAATACTGTAAGAATATCTTCATCTGTCAAAGTTTTATTGTAATCTTCTTCCAGTGCTATAGATTTTGCTGCATGACGCACCACTTGAGCAATTTTCTTTTCCAAACCTCTTACTCCTGATTCTCTAGTATAACCTACTACTATTTTTTCCAATTGCTTTTTACCAATTTGCAAATCATCAGCACTTAAACCATGTTCTTTCAATTGTTTTGGTAACAAATGTTTTTTAGCAATTTCAACTTTTTCTTCTATAGTATAACCCGACATTTTGATGATTTCCATCCTATCTTTTAAAGCCGGTTGAATGGTAGCCATATTATTAGATGTGGCAATGAACATTACTTTAGATAGGTCATAACCTAATTCTAAAAAATTATCATGAAATTCTCCATTTTGCTCAGGATCTAACACTTCCAATAATGCGGAAGAAGGATCGCCATTAAAACTCGTTGACAATTTATCAATTTCATCTAAAACAAAAACTGGATTAGAGGTTTTCGCCTTCTTAATACTTTGAATAATTCGCCCTGGCATGGCACCAATATAGGTTTTTCGATGCCCTCTAATTTCAGCTTCATCACGCATTCCCCCTAATGAAACACGAACATATTCTCTACCTAAAGCTTCTGCTATAGATTTTCCTATAGATGTTTTACCAACTCCTGGAGGACCAAAAAGGCATAAAATTGGCGATTTCATATCATTTCGTAATTTCAAAACCGCTAAATGCTCTATAATACGCTGCTTTACTTCTTCTAAACCAAAATGATCTCTGTCTAGAATTTTCTGAGCTCTTTTTAAATCAAAATTGTCTTTGGAATACACGTTCCAAGGCAAATCTAAAAACAATTCCAAATAGTTTCTTTGAATTCCAAATTCTGGCGAATTTGGATTAGATCGTTGCAATTTAGAAACTTCTTTTTCGAAATGAGCCGCTACCTTCTCGTCCCATTTTTTAGCCTTAGCCTTCTCCCTCATCTCTTCAATTTCTGCCTCATAAGAAACGCCACCTAACTCTTCTTGAATAGTTTTCATTTGTTGGTGCAAGAAATATTCTCTTTGTTGTTGATCTAAATCAAATCGAACCTTTGATTGAATATCGTTTTTCAATTCCAGTTTTTGCAACTCTAAATTCATAAAGCGTAAGGTTTCTAAAGCCCTGTCTTTTAAATTATGAATAGAAAGTAAATTTTGTTTTTCTGAAACTGATAGATTCATATTTGAAGAAACAAAATTGATTAAAAAAGGATTACTCTCAATATTTTTAATAGCAAACGTAGCCTCAGTAGGAATGTTTGGACTTTCTTTTATAATTTGAATAGCCAAATCTTTTATCGAATCTACTATAGTATTAAATTCAACATCATCCGCTTTAGGCCTTTCTTCACTTACTTCTTTAATAGTCGCTTTTAAATAAGGCTCTTCTTGAGTAAATGCATCAATTTCAAAGCGCTTTTTTCCTTGAAGAATTACCGTAGTATTTCCATCTGGCATTTTTAAAACACGAATAATTCGCGCTACAGTACCTATATGATGTACATCATTTGGAGTTGGTTCTTCAACCTCTTCATCAATTTGAGCAACTACTCCAATTACTTTTCCACCTGCATTAGCATCATTAATTAATTTTATAGATTTATCTCTACCAGCAGTTATAGGAATAACCACTCCAGGGAATAAAACAGTATTTCTTAAAGAAAGAATTGGTAAGTCATTTGGCAACTGCTCATTGTTCATTTCTTCTTCATCTTCAGGTGTTAATAATGGAATTAATTCCGCATCTGAATTGATCTCTTGAAGTGACAAGTTGTCAAATGTTAGTATTTTTTGATTTGGCATAATTATAAAAGGGTCATTTTGTCATTAATAACTTTTAAAATTTGTTATCATTGAATTACAAAATTAACATTAAAACATTGATTATCAACAATAATACACAAATTTACTCATTACAAGTATAATATAAAGTCAAGATTTGTGCCATAAAAAAATCCCGAAGAATTACTTTCGGGATTTTTAAAACTTGTGAAAAATCAATACAACATGTAATCCACTAGTATATTTTCATAATTTAAACCACTTCCAATGTTAGTTGCTTTAATAATCCCAACGTTTTTTGCGTACCAATATTCTGAAATTATTGTTGTAGCAGGATTTCCTGGAACATTACTCGTTTGATCAATTTTTACCTTAATTACATCTGTAAACACTTCATTATTTACCGTTTCAGAGACCCCTTTTTCTAAAATAGTACCTACATAGTTTGTTGTAAAAGTAATAGGTGGTATCCCTGTGTAAGTTGTAGTTTGAGTATAACTTCCGTTCCAAGTTCCGTTAACTGGTATGTTATCTTTCAACACAATATATTCATATCCTGTTTGTGTCCCACTAATTCCACCAGCATCGATAACAACGTCGTCTGTCTTTAATTTATAAACACCAGCATTTTTATTCACACTAGTATTAACAACTCCAGAACTAATACTACCATTGCCATTTTGAGGCGCAAATTTATAATACAATTGTCCGTTAACCGTTTCTGTTGCAATAATTTTCATTGTAGAAGGTGTTCCGTTTGAATTATAAGTCCATTCATTATTGATTGCTGTTGGCCAATAATCACCAGAGGAAGCTCCTCCAGAATTACCTCCACTTGAACCCGAACCGGATCCATTATCACTTCCTGAATTAACTTGTCCTGATAAAACTGGATCTAAAGGCTCCACTTCACTACAAGAAGCAAAAGCCACTATTAACATCATAAAAACAAATAAATTGTTGATTTTTCTCATTATGCAGAAATTATTGAGTTTTCCAAAAAATAATCTTATTTTTTTGGTACTCGGATTAGTAAAAATATTCCGATTATAAAAAAGGCGGTTAAAAAAACAATAGCATTTCGCATGGAACCCGAAATTTGATCAATCGTTGCAAAAATTCCCATACCAATAACAATTCCTATTTTTTCAGCAACATCGTAGAAACTAAAAAAAGAAGTAGTATCATCTGTTACAGGTAAAAATTTTGAATATGTAGAACGCGATAAAGATTGAATTCCTCCCATTACCAAGCCTACAAAACCAGCAGTTACATAAAAATGAATGGGTTCAGTCACAAAAAAAGCAAAAACACATATTATCGCCCAAATAATATTTATAATTAATAAGGCTTTAATATTTCCAATTTTAAAAGCCAATCTAGAAGTTAGATAAGCTCCTAAAACAGCAACTAATTGAATAACCAAAATACTCACTATTAAACCTTGAGTCTTTTCACTATCTGAAGCCCAATTGATTTCTTGCTCTCCAAAATAAGTAGCTACCAACATTACCGTTTGAACCGCCATACTATAAACAAAGAAAGCAGCTAAATAACGCTTAAGTGCTAAATTATGAAAAAGTTGCTTTTGTACTTTTAACAATTCTTTAAAACCATTAAACAACACATGACTTGACATTTTGTTATTTGTTTTATTCCCTTTTGGCAAATAATAAAATGTATATTGACTAAATAGTAACCACCAACCCCCTGTTAAAACAAAAGACAATCGCATCGCAAGCAAAGAATCAGCATTAGTATCTCTTGTCATAATCAATCCTAAACAAATTATTAATAAAATTACACTCCCAATGTAACCAAAAGAAAAACCTCTAGCACTTAATGCGTCTTGCTGATCTTCATAAGCAATATCTGGAAGATAAGAATTGTAATACACAATACTTCCCCAAAAACCTATTAACCCAAAATAGAAACAACTAATACCCCAATATACATTTTCGGGTGTAAACCAATACAAGCCCACACAAGACAGCGCTCCTAAATAACAGAAAAATTGCATAAATCGCTTCTTATTACCAACAAAATCAGCTATACCAGAAAGCAAAGGTGATAAAACAGCAACTGTTAAAAAGGCAAATGCAGTAACATAACTTATTAGAGCCGTACTTTTAAAATCATGTCCCAAAAAAGATATGAAAGGACTGTCTTTTGAGTAAAGAAAACCAAAATACAAAGGGAATATACTAGAAGAAATAACTAATGAATATACTGAATTAGCCCAATCATAAAACGCCCAAGCATTTAATAATTTCTTTTCCCCTTTTTTTAATTTTTCCATAATAATTTGAAATAAAAAATCCCGATTTTGAAATCGGGATTGAATATAGTTCTTTTTTTTATATTATTTAAATGTCACTCCAAATTTTGCTGCCTCTTTTTTAGCTTGAGGAATTAAATTCGTTAAATCTTTAATTCTAGTTTCATTACTTGGATGTGTACTTAATATCTCTGGAGGTGCTGAACCTGAAGAAAGAGCTGACATTCTTTCCCACAATTTAACTGCATTTACTGGATCATAACCTGCAATCGCCATTAGTGTTAAACCTATCATATCTGCCTCACTTTCATGACTTCTACTAAAAGGCAACATACCTCCCACTTGTGTTCCTACTCCATACGCTTGCATAACCAATTGCTGTGTTTCTTCACTTTTATTACCAACTGCAACTTGTGCACCTACTGCACCTAATTGCTGAATTAAACCAGCACTCATCCTTTGTTGTCCATGATTAGCCAAAGCATGAGCCACCTCATGTCCCATTACAGCAGCAATACCCGCATCATCTTTACAAACCGGAAGAATACCTGTATAAAAAACAATTTTACCGCCAGGCATACACCAAGCATTCAATTCTTTACTATCGACTAAATTATACTCCCAAGCATAACCATTTAAATAATCCGATTTACCATTTGCGTTTAACCATCTTTCTGCTGCGGTTTTAATTTTCATACCAATGATTTCAATTTTCTTAGCCTCAGGAGTTCCTTTTATAACCTTATTTTCTGATAAAAATTGATTATATTGTTGGAAAGCAGAAGGAAAAATTTGACTATTTGGAACCAAAGCCATTGTTTTTTCTCCAGTGAAAGGGTTAGTTGCACAAGACATTGCCAATGCAATTAACAATACGAATACGATTTTTATTTTATAGCTCATTTTTTAATTGTTTTTAACAAAGTTAGTATTTTTAAAAAATCATTTCAAATATTCCTACAAAATTTAATAGTATTTTTGCATAAATAGTTTAAAATCGATTCTATAATGCCGAAAAGAAAAAAACCAATAACAGGTAACTCCATTCCAAAATCAATACTACTTTTTTTTTCTATATTACAAAGACTCTCAACTTCACTAACTGTAAAGTTAGCAAGTAGGCTTTTTAAGACTCCCATAAAATATAAAACTCCTAAAAGAGAATTTTTGATGGATCAAAAAAGCAAACAGAAACTAGTTTACATTCCTAAGATTGAAAAACAGATAATGACATATGTATATGGAGAAGGTTCAAAAAAGATATTATTAGTTCATGGCTGGTCTGGAAGAGGCACTCAACTCGTTAAAATTGCAGATAAATTAGTAGACCAAGGGTATTCAACAATTAGTTTTGATGCACCTGCCCATGGCAAATCTCCTGGCAACACTACTTTAATGCCAGAATTCATAGAAAGTATACTTGAACTTGAAAAAAAATATGGCCCATTTGATTATGCAGTAGGACATTCCTTAGGTAGCATGTCTATCTTAAATGCTATTAAAGAAGGGTTACAAATTAAAAAAGCAGTTATCATTGGAAGTGGAGATAGCGTGAATGATATTTTAAAGGATTTTGTTTCTAATTTAAAATTAAAACCTAATATTGCAACTAAGATGAGAGCTCTTTTTGAAAAGAAATATCAGATAGACATGGAAAGTTATTCTGCCTATATTGCAGCAAAAAAGTGTCCCATTCCAATTTTGATTATTCACGATGTAAATGATGAGGATGTTCCTTACACAGCTTCTGAAAACATACACAAAAATTTAAAAAATAGCACATTACTATTAACAGAAAAATTAGGACATCGAAAAATATTAGGAAATGAAAAAGTCATAGAAACTATAATTCATTTTTTTTAAGCAATAAAAAAACACTTCATATGAAGTGTTTTTTTATTTTTTTATGTAAGAAAATCGATTTATTTTACATTCCTAACATAGATTTTTTCAAATCTTTATCGGCAGGATTATTAGACAACCAAATTCCAAATAATGCCTTTTTAAAATCTTGTCCTTCAACAAATCCTTTTTTAACACCATTTTTATACACAACTATACCCGTTCCTGCAACGTGAGCAAAAGTAAAAGAATCTCCTTTAGTAAATTTTTCTGTAAAGAAAGATTTAAATTTTTCAATTCTATCTTTCAAAGGAGCCACATTATTATTAGTCGATTTAATAAAACCTTCATCTAAAGCACCCATCATTTTTTCAGAAGATACCATTCCAGACACTACATCTAATTTTATAGCTGCAGTTTCGGTGCTATTTACCACTTCAGTTCCATTTGTACTTTTCTTTGGCAAATACAGAGAACCTACATACAAATCAATCCACCATTTTTCACGAATACCAGCTCCGTTTAAAACTAATTTTTTACCTTCTACAGTAATAGTTTCATCCAACTTAACTCCAGATACTGTTGTTTGAGCTGACGAAATCGATGTAATTAAAATAATAATAAATGTAACTAAATGCTTTTTCATAACTTGTTTATTGTTTTTTTTTGCTAATTTATATTTTTTTGTTGAAATAATTATGAATTTTATTTTTTTGGATACAAAAAATTTCAACCATTAAATTATAAACCTAACATTGCCTTTTTAAGCTTTTCATCTGCTGGTTTTACACATAACCAAACTCCAAACAAAGCTTTCTTGAAATCATGACCTTCAATCACACCACGTTTCACACTGTTTTTAAAAACCGTGATACCTGTTTTAGGATTATAAACAATCATAAATTCATCATTTTCTTTCATAGTACTATCAAAAAAGGAAATAAACTTATCTATTTCCGCTTTTAACGCAGCAGTACTACCATTCATGGAGTTTTGAAATCCTTCATCAAACATTTCTTTCATTCGTTCTGCTTTTAATAATCCAGAAACCACATTAATTTTTATAATTGCTGGTTCTGTACTATTAATGATTTGATCCGCATTGGTCGTTTTTGTAGGCACATACAAAGATGCTACATACATATCAATCCACATTCTTTCTTTGACACCAGCACCATTAAGTACTAAACGGTTACCTCCAAAAGATAAAGTTTCATAAACACTAACACCAGACAGCTTTGATTGAGCACTTGTATAAACAAGGGGTAATAATGTTAAAGTTAGCAGTAGGTAAAGTTTTCTCATAGTTTAAATTCATTAAATAATTGTTAAATATATAAATTTTTTCTTTTTAATTTGTTAATAGTTGCATTTAATTCGAAACCGAGTAAAAGAACCATACAATTTATCCAGATATAAAACATTAAAACAAGAAGCGTGCCAATTGATCCATACAGCTCATTATATCTTGCAAATTTTTCTACATAAATTCCAAATATAAAGGAAGTTAGCACTATAAGCAAGGTCGTAAACACAGCTCCATAACTAATAAATGATATATGTTTTGTTTCCGTTGTACCAAATTTATATAAAATGGAAGTCGTAATTAAAATCATTAAAATAACAAATAAATACCTACCCCATTCAATCAAATGCACATCATTACTTATTAATCCTTGTGACTTTATTTTTTGAATAATTACTTCAAATATTACAATAGAAGCCACAGTAATAATTAAAATTAACGACAAGGCAATTGAAATAGCCAAAGCAATGAAATATTGTCTAAAAAAACCTCTTGTTATGGTTATGTGTGTAGACATTTCAAAACCCCCTAAAATCGCATTTACTCCATTGGTCATTAAAAAAATAGATAAAATAAAACCAGATGATAACAAACTTTTATAACTGGTATTCATAATATCTTTAATGATTAACTCAATAGCTTCGTAGGTATTCGGTGGAACTCCTTTCTCTACAAAGAATAAAAAATCATCTTGAAAATTTTCAATGGGAATATAAGGAATTAAATTTAAAATAAATAATGCAAAGGGAAATAATGCCATAAAAAAACTAAAAGCTACTGCACTTGCCCTATAGGAAAAGGCTCCTTTTAATATTCCTAGAAGATATAATTCAACAATATCGTACAAAGACAAACCTTCCAAAGAAGAAAAAGTAATTTTCTTTCCAAAAGCAACTAACTGCTTAATAATTGGAATTTTATCTAATTTATGTTCGATTGCTTCAGACATTAAAAGGCTTTTAGGCTTAAATCCATATTATAAACAGAATGTGTTAACGCTCCGGAAGATATATAATTTACTCCGCACTCAGCATATTGCTTTATTGTATTTTCATTAATATTACCTGAAGATTCTGTTAAGCAAGTGCTTCCAATTAAAGCTACCGCTTCTTTTGTCATTTCAAAAGTAAAATTATCCAATAAAATTCTATATACTCCAGTACTTTGCAAAATTTCTTTTACCTCAGCTAAGTCTCTAGCTTCAACAATTATTTTTAAATCTTTTTTGTTTTCTTCTAAATATTTTTTCGTTTTTTGAATAGCAGGTGTAATTCCTCCAGCAAAATCAATATGATTGTCTTTCAACATAATCATATCATAAAGCGCAAAACGATGATTTTCTCCTCCTCCAATTTTTACGGCCCATTTTTCAGCAGCTCGTAAACCTGGTGTTGTTTTTCTAGTATCTAAAATTTTGGTAGAGGTTCCTTCTAATAAATTTACGAAATAATTGGTTTTAGTAGCTATAGCACTCATTCGTTGCATCGCATTTAAAACCAATCGCTCTGCTTTGAGAATGGATTGAGAACGTCCCATAACATGAAACACGACATCTCCATGAGAAACCTTTTCACCATCCTTAATAAAAGTTTGGATTTCTAATTCAGGATCCACATAAGCAAATACTTTTTCAGCAAAAGCTACTCCCGCAATAACCCCTTTATCTTTAACTAATAGCTTTGCTTTTCCTTTTGCCTCTTTGGGAATACACGCCAACGAACTATGATCTCCATCACCCACGTCTTCCCTTATCGCATTCTCAATAATTATATTTAATTCTTTTTGAAATTGTTCTTCTGAAATCATTTTTTAAAATTTGAATTGCTAAAGTAAGAATTCGATTTTACAAAATTTTTAATTTTAACATAATTGCAAAAAAAATCCCGATTGAATCGGGAATGTGTTAAAAGGTTGCGTTTTATTTATAAACAGCTTCTTTTTTAAAATGTTTCGTTAACAAATAATAAAAGACAGCTCTATATTTGTTTTTATTGGATTTCCCATATTGGTCAATTACTGCTGCAATAGCTTTATCTAATTCTGGACCTTCTTTTAAACCTAATTTTTTGATTAAAAAATTATTTTTAACGGTTGCCAACTCTTTATCATCTGACCCAGAAACTGTTGAAGAATCTGCATTGTAAATAGATGGTCCGCAACCAATAGTTACTTTGGTTAATAAATCCATGTCTGGCGTAACACCGCATTTTTCTTTTAAATCGCCTGCGTACTTCGTAATTAATTCATCTCTTTTGCTCATAACTCTGTTGTTTAAATTTGTTTGTAGATTATTTAAATTAAACGATTTTTATAAAAAAACACTTAATTCACTCATAAAAATATAATTTTATTTTAGATTTTTAAAATAATCCAATAAAATTTTGTTGTTTAATTTTTCTGGAGTATTAATTTCCAACAAACAAGGCTGCTCATTTGAAGTTATAAATAGAGACCATGTTTCTTCCAAATCTGCTTCATTATCAACCCAATGATAATTAAAGTGAAACATAGCTGCTAAATATTTAGCATTCAATCGATGAGAGGTTTCAAAAAAAGTAGTAAATACATTATTTTCTTCGTGTCCAGGTAAAATTCTAAATATACCTCCACCTCCATTATTAATCAAAATAATCTTGAAATTTTTAGGAATGTAATTGTTCCAAAGCGCATTACTATCATAAAAAAAACTGATATCACCAGTAATAAAAAAAGTTGGTTTATCTTGAACAATAGCCGCACCTATAGCAGTAGAAGTGCTTCCATCAATACCACTTGTACCACGATTACAAAAAACAGTTATAGAAGGTTCTATATTCACTAATTGTAGATAGCGAACAGCTGAGCTATTACTAATTTGTAATTGTATATTAGGAGGCAAGTTTTTACTGATAAAATCAAAAACCTTAAAATCTGAAAAAGGAATATTTTTCAAATATTCTGCAGTTCTAACTTTTCTTAAAGAGATAATTTCTTGCATTTTTAAATCATACTCACTCTTTGTTTCTGTAAAATTTTTTAAAAGTTCTTCAAAAAAATGCTGCGGCTTGGTTTTAAAATGCTCTGTCAAACACCCATAAGTATTGTATGCCCTTCTTTCATCTATATGCCAATGTGCAACAGGTTTGTATTTTCTTAAAAAAGCTTTGATTCGTTTAGAGACAACCATACCTCCAAAAGTAATTAAGATGTCGGGTTGAAAAAAAGCAAAATCTACATCAGTAAATGGTGTAATGATAGTATCAATATTATGAACAAACTTTGTATGATAGAGGTTAGATGTTTTTTCAGTCATTACCACCACAGACGAATCGGCTGCTAATTGCTCCAAAATTTCATTTTGAATTACATCGGGTTTATTTTCCCCAATTACTATCAATTTCTTTTTACTGGTTTTCCATTGGTTAATAAATAGACTATCTAGCTCAAAAGTTGGACTATTTTCACTATCAAAGGAAATCCATTTTGTTTCAACAGTTAAGGCATCAACTGTTTCATACAAAGGTTCTTCAAAAGGAATATTAATATGTACAGGGCCTTTTTCAATAACCGCTAAGTGCAGTGCGTTTTGTATGGCTAAATCGTTTTCAGTTGAAACCTCCTCAGTCAAGTTAGCACTAGTTATAATATGATTGGAAAAAACATTTTCTTGACGAATGGTTTGCCCATCGCCTATATCTATTTTATCATGTGGCCTGTCTGCACTAATTATTACTAACGGAATTTGGCTATAAAAAGCTTCTGCTACCGCAGGATAATAATTTAAAACAGCTGAACCTGAAGTACAAACAACTGCAACGGGTTCTTCTAATTGTTGCGCGATTCCTAATGCAAAAAAAGCAGCGCAACGTTCATCAGCTATACTATAACAAGTAAAAAATGGATTACTCGCAAAACCAATGGTTAAAGGTGCATTTCTTGAACCTGGAGAAATTACAACATGTTTTAGTCCTTTAGCTTTACAAATTGCTATTAGACTTTGAGCTAAAGGAATTTTAGGATATTTTATTTGTGACATCAAATCTTTACAGTAAAGTTCTTTTGTAGAACAGATAAATTGATTGACAAAGGTAAAGAGTTAGTGTGTTTTTTTAATAATTTTACTTCAATAATTTATTTCAAGTATGCAAGTTAACGTAAGACCTTATCAAATCAAAGATTGTCCTTCCATTTTGGAAATTGTGAATTACAATATTAATCACACTACTAATATATATGAGTATCTTCCAAGAACCCTTGAGGAACAAATACAACAGTTTGAAGATAAGCTTAAAAAAGATTTTCCTATACTGATTGCAGAAATAAACAATGAATTAGTCGGATTTGGTTATTATAGCGAATTTAGAACACGACCCGCCTATCAATTTACAATTGAACATTCTGTATATGTTTCCAATCAACACCAACATAAAGGAATAGGAAAAATACTACTCACAGAATTAATTCAATTGGCGCAAAAACAAGATAAAAAAACCATAATTGCAGTCATTGATTCCGAAAATCAAAACAGTGTTTTATTCCATCAAAAAGCAGGCTTTAGAACAGTAGGAATTATAGAACAATCAGGAAATAAATTTGATCGTTGGCTACATACCGTTATCATGCAACTCACATTAAAACCTTAAATTACCCTTTATTTTCTATCCAGTCTACAACACTAGCATCAGTTGGCAACGTTCTAGGAGAAATTACTTTTTCTACTTCCCCATTTTCATTGATTAAATATTTTTGAAAGTTCCAAGACACTTCACTATCTTCAAATCCGTTTTTAGCCTTTTGAGTTAAAAAAACATACAAAGGGTGCATGTCATGACCTTTAACTGAAATTTTACTCATCATAGGAAAGGTAACTCCATAATTTCTTTCACAAAAAGTGGCAATTTCTTCATTATTACCTGGTTCTTGAGAAGCGAAATTATTGGCTGGAAACCCTACAATAACAAAATTTTGATCTTTATATTTATCGTATAATGCTTGCAAATCTTTATATTGAGGAGTTAACCCACATTTTGAAGCAGTATTCACAATCATAATTTTTTTCCCTTTTAAAGAAGTAAAATCAAAGGTATTGCCTTCAATATCCTCTACTTTAAATTGATAAATATTTTCTTTCATAGTTTGCTTATTATCATTAGATGAATTGGATTTTTTTTGCGCAAAAACACTATGTTGCACTAAAAAAACCATAACGCAGAAAATTAAAAACTTTTTCATACTTTTATTTTTATATCAAAATTACGTTTTTTGGCCTCCTAATCTTCTTAAACAAATCATAAATATTAATAAAATTTTGTACTTTAGAAATCTAAACAAACCAGACTATGTTTTTCTACAGAACCTTAATTTCATTTTTGCAAGATGATGAATACAGAGATTTACTCATCACTACGATAATGATTGTTTTAGTAGGTACGCTTACCTATCATTATTTAGAAGGTTGGAGTATTGTAGACTCCCTTTATTTTTCTGTTGTAACTTTAACTACCATAGGTTATGGAGATTTTGCCCCCAAAACGGATGGAGGCAAATTATTTACCGTATTGTATATTATAATAGGTATTGGAATGATCTTGAGTTTTATCAATACCATTCAGCATCATTACACCCACATGCGTTATAAAGAACGTAAAGAAATACTCAGAAAAAAATTAAAACGAGAATCAAAAGCAAATTCCTAAAAACAAAAACGAACCATCAATTAAGACGATTCGTTTTCAAAAAAACATGTTCAAGAGTTAATTTTAATGCTTTTTATGTCCTTTATGTTTTCCGTTAGAATGATAGTGTTTTTTTACTTTATATTTTCTTTTGTGATCCTCAAAATATCTGTAAGGTCTATTCCCATGATAATCTAAAGCAACTCTATATCCTCTTCTTACATCATAATGATTGCAATAACTTGGCAAATATCTAGATCTAACCCATCCATTTGAAGTGTAATAAATATAAACCGATGCGTTACTATCAAAATAAGCTTCAATTTCTGGATAATAATAATATTCTACTGGTTCATAATGTCCACAGTTTGCAGTATGTACATGTCTATATTGTGGTGTGTAAGCGCGATTGGTATTCGCGTTAATACTCACTCCTATGCTTATTTGTGCATTACTTTTCAGTGTAAATAATGAGGCAAAAATTAAAAATAAAATTGCTGTCAATTTAGTAATACTACTCGTCTCCATTTTTATACTAATCGCTTTCATAATACATTATTTTATTTGTTAGTATAAGTACAAAACCAAATACTGTGCCAAAACAAACTTTCATTTTTTTTTGAAAGTTTAAAAACTTTTATATATCTTTGCTTCATCAAACAGTTTAGTTCATACAAATGGAATTCAAAGAAGCAAAAAATAAATTCGTTCAAACTTGGGGAGCCTTAGGTTCACAATGGGGTATTAATAAAACCATGGCTCAAATACATGCTTTATTAATGGTAAGCAACGAACCTGTTTCTATGGAAGATATTATGGAAGAACTCCAAATTTCTCGCGGTAATGCCAGTATGAATATTCGTGCTTTAATGGATTGGGGTATTGTTTATAAAGAATTTAAAGCTGGAGAAAGAAGAGAGTTTTTTACAGCCGAAAAAGATTTGGATGAATTAGCCGTCAAAATTTCTAAAGAAAGAAGCAAAAGAGAAATCAAACCCGCTCTAAAAGTTTTAAAAGAAGTCTCTTCTATTGAAGCTAGTCAAAATGAAGCAGAAAAACATTTTGTAGAGCAAACCACTAAACTTTATGACTTTGTGTTAAAAGCCGATAATGTGTTAGATAAAATTACTGAATACAAAGACAATTGGTTAGCAAGACTAGTAGTTAAAATAATGAAAAAATAATTTAAAAAAATTTAATCTAAACTTTCAATTTTTTCTGAAAGTTTTAAAAAAACAAGAACCATGAAAACCTTAGCCAACCATATTTTGCTTTATGATGAAGATTGTCCCATGTGCAACTTATACACTGCTGGTTTCATCAAAGCCAAGATGCTCGATCAAAACGGGCGGAAAGCATTTGTTACTCTAACAGATAATGAACAAGCCTATATTGATGTAGATAAAGCTAAAAATGAAATTGCATTAGTAGATACTACGAATAAAACCGTTTACTATGGAATAGATAGTTTATTGCAAATAATTGGTACTTCTTTTCCTTGGATTCAAAAAGTAGGCAATTGGAAACCTATCAATTTCTCCTTAAAAAAATTATACAAATTCATTTCTTACAATCGAAAAGTAATTGCACCAAGTAAAAAAAACGATTCAAATAAACTAGAATGCACCCCTGATTTCAATATTCCTTATCGCATTTTATACATTGTTTTAGCCACTTTATTTACAGCCATTATACTGTTCCATTATGCCAAATTAGTACCCTTCTTATCAAATGCTCATTTTGGTAAAGAACTAGCATTAGCTCTAGGGCAAATTGGTTTCCAATATCTCTTCATTCGTAAGATAAACAAACAAGACCAACTCCATTATATTGGAAATTTAATTACTGTTTCTGTAATGGGAAGTTTGCTTTTACTTCCAATACTTATTCTAAATCAATTTGTAGTTCTCCATGAATACATCGCTCTAGGTTGGTTTGCAATAACGGTAAATCTCATGATACTTGAGCATTACAAAAGAATTAACCTGTTACAATTACCAAAACACCTAACATTAACCTGGATTTTGTATCGCATCTTAGCGTTACCCTTCTTATTAAATTTTTAAAAAATGAAAAAAATAGTTATAGCAGCTGGAACTGGATTTTTAGGCAACGTTTTAATTCGCTATTTCAAACATAAATGTGATGAAATTGTGGTGTTAACGCGTGGAAAATCTGGAATTAAAAATAGCATAAAATATGTACACTGGAACGCAAAAACGCTTACCGGTTGGGAAACCGAATTAGAAAATGCAACCGCTTTAATTAATTTAGCAGGGAAATCGGTAAATTGTTGTTATACTGAAGCCAATAAAAAAGAAATTTTAGATTCTCGAATTGATAGTACTGCTATTTTAAATATTGCAGTTTTAAGTTGCAAAAACCCACCTCAACATTGGTTAAATTCGTCAACAGCCACTATTTATAGACATTCGGAAGACAAACAAATGACAGAACGTAATGGAGAAATAGGCGATGATTTTTCGATGACTGTGGCCAAGACTTGGGAACAAACTTTTTTTGAAGTACCTACTAAAAATACTTTAAAAACTGCTTTACGAACTTCTATTGTCTTAGGCAAAAAAGGAGGAGCATTTGTACCTTTAAAACGATTGGCTTTATTGGGTTTAGGAGGAAAGCAAGGAAAAGGTAACCAATTTATTAGTTGGATTCACGAGGAAGATTTTGCTAGCGCTATAGCATTTATTTTGGAACATCAATTAACTGGTGTTATTAATATTGTCAGTCCACAACCGATACCCAATAAAATCTTCATGAAGCAATTGCAAAAAGGTATTGGCATACCCATTGGCCTTCCTACCCCAACTCCCTTATTAAAATTAGGTGCCAAAATTATTGGTACCGAAACGGAATTGGTTTTAAAAAGTAGAAATGTGATTCCGGATCGATTACTCCAAGAAGGGTTTCAATTTCAATTTGATACCTTAGAAAAAACAATTTCAGATTTAGCATCATGAATCTCAATATCATTGGCTACCTAATTTATTTTAGCATTACATGTTTCATTATCCTAAAAGTTGGAAAAGTATGTTACGATAACGGAAATATTTACGTTTCCCAATTAATTCCTAATCATGAAGCCCTTTGTCAAAGAATCAATCAAATGTTGCTCATTGGATATTATCTATTAAATATTGGTTATTGTGCTATGACAATTATTTCATGGCAAAAAATAATTTCATTTGAAAACTTAATTGAAATTATTGCATCAAAATCGGCTATTATCATTATTACCATTGCTTTAATGCATTACCTCAACATTTATTTACTCACTAAATTCATTAAAAATTTAATTTAAATTACACATTATGGAAACTTCAAAAATTTTAATTGGCTACGCTATTTATATCCCAGTAGTTATGTTTTTAACCTTTTATGTTTCGAAAACCCTTTTCAAAAACAGTAAAATTTATATGCTCGATATCTTTAATGGGCGTGAAGAAATTGCTTTAGCAACTAATAAACTTTTCGAAACTGGCTTTTATCTCCTAAATATTGGTTTTGCGTTTCGTATTTTAGAAATGAGCATTAGTGACAATTCCTATCAATCTTTAATAGAAAACTTAAGTCATAAAATAGGTGGTTTTTCAATTTATTTAGGTATCATGTTATTTTTAAACTTATATTTATTTTTTAGAGGAAAAAGAAAAGCAAAAGCAAGTCAAAAAACCCAAACTTTTGTAGTTAATGGTTAATTTTTATTAAAAGCAACTCCTGCCTTTCTTTAAAAGCTTTCCCTACAAAAGCTTTCTTTCAAAAGTATACAAGGAGCTTCTCTTAAGTCGCTCTTGTATCCTAAGAAAAAATAGCTTTTGTAGATTCAAGGCTTTCCATTACAGTCAGGGCTAAAAAAATAAAAAATGAAAAAACTAAAAATTGTAGTCATCCCTATTCTATTCGTAATACTCATTAGAATCCTATTTGGAGCTAGTATATTTGACGATTTTGTATCAGTAATGTCATGGACTTTCTTTATAACAGTTCCAATGGGTTTAGGTGCATTAATGGTTTATTTATCTCCTTTAAAACAAGCAAAGCTATTAGGATATGCTCTATTTGCCCCATGGTTACTTGTTCTTGCCGTAATTGCTATTACTATCTTAATAGAACTTGAAGGTTGGGGTTGCTGGTTAATGATTTCACCATTATTCTTTATTTTCTCCTCAATGGGAGGAGGTGTAGGTAGATATTTTAAAATTAGAAAATCGAAAAAACAGGAGAATTTAAACATTTCTATTCTTGTTGTATTACCCTTTTTAATAGGTCCACTGGAAAACAGTATTACAACAAAACCTGAAATTTATACTACACACACTTCAATCATTATAAATAGTGATGCAGAAACAATTTGGCAAAACGTAACGTCGGTTCGAGAAATACAAAAAAATGAAGACCATTCACAATTAATTCCTTTATTAGGCTTCCCAAAACCTGTAAAAGCAGAGTTAGACACTTTAGCCATTGGAGGCTTTAGAAAAGCAATTTTTGAAAGAGGTTTAATTTTTAATGAAACCGTAACTCAATATGAAGATCAAAAATTAATGACATTTCAAATTAAAGCCAATACATTCGAAATTCCATCCACTACTTTAGACGAACATATTTTGATAGGAGGTGCATATTTTGATATGTTAAACGGAACATATGAATTGAAAATGACAGGAAAAAATCAATATAAATTAATTTTGTATAGTAACTTTTCTATGAAGACCACATTCAATTCCTATGCTAGCATTTGGGGAAATTGGATTATGAAAGACATTCAAAATAACATCTTAAAAGTGATTAAATCCAGAAGTGAAAATAAATATGACAACCTTACATCTTACAACCAGAATTAAAGCACCTTGCCATATTGTTTTTGATATAGCAAGAAATATTGATATTCATCAACAATCGGCAACCAATACAAAAGAGAAAGCCATTGCAGGTAAAACTTCAGGATTAATCGAGTTAGGAGAGACAGTAACCTGGAAAGGGAAACATTTTGGTTTTTATATAAAACATCAAAGTATTATAAGTAAAATGAAATATCCTTCTTTATTTGTGGATGAACAACTAAAAGGACATTTTAAAACTTTTAAACATACGCATTTGTTTGAAGAACAAAATGGAGTAACAATAATGCAAGATATTTTAGAATATGAAACCCCTTATGGCATTTTTGGAAAATTATTTGACAAATTATTTTTAAAAAAACATTTAAAAAACTTTCTTATCCATAGAAATACAATCTTAAAAAGAATTTCAGAAAAAGAATAATTATTCATTTATTCCTGTTTTAAAAAAATTCCCATAAAATATTTAATTTCATGGGAATTTTAAAATGTAAATCTTTTTAAAAAATTAATTTACTTCACTAGCTTCAACTACTTTAGCCACATCTGGTCCCATTTTCGCATCCGTAGTTAATTTCATAAAATAGACATAAGGTCCGTTTTTAGGAGCTTCTGCTATATAAGCACAGTTCCAACCTGTTCCCCAAACTAAACCCGTGTCCCAATCATGATTATGATCGGTATCCCAAGTCCATTTTTTATCGTTATCCGTTGGGTTAGCAGGAAAACCTCCTTTATAAACATATATTCTTCCTTGTTGAGCTCTAAAAGGAGCATTAGTACTCCATCTCAGCCATAAATTACCTTGTTTTTGGTAGGCTTCTAATTTCCATTCAAATTGTGCAGTCATGATTATTGCTTATTTGTTTCCTTACTCGTAAGGCTTTTCAGGTTACGCCTCGTTTTTTAATGTGATTTCTGAACTTCACCTATGCATTTGTAATATTACATGGTAAAATTACTTTTAAACACAGGAAACCACTAGCGTACAAATAACTGATTTACAAATAAGTACAATCCACCTATAGTTAGATAAAAATACCTGTCTTTTATTTGTAGTAAAAATAGCTGAATCTTTTATAAAATATAAAATTAAAAGTAGTTCCATTAAAAAAGCGCCATTTTCAAAATGACGCTTTTTTTATTATTCATACTCATAACTTACTATGGTTTTTAGAAGTCCAGTATGTTCCACATGCGTTTTAGGATAATCCATTTCATTATACGTATAGGTATATTGATATTCCTTTTTAGAAGGTGTCGTAGATGAAAATTTTAAAAAATTATGATACGAAATACTTTCTAACGGAAATTCTTTCTCGTGAGGAGCAATTAAAGTAACGATGGTCTTGTAATTTTTACCAAACACATTTTGGACAACTAATCGCATTGCCGATTGCTTATCGTCATAATCATAACTATCTGTAGAGCGGTCACCAAAAACACCTTTGTAAGCAATTAAATCACCTTCGATATAATCAATTCTTTTATTACTAATAACTTTTTCGTTAATATCGCGTTCCGATTCATTGACTATTCTTCCGTTTTCCAAAGTATAATCAATCCATTGTACAAATTTTAGAGGACTATTGCTTTTTTTGGTAATGGCTCTAATTTTATTACCGTCATACTTATAGGTAATGGTTTTGGTTACACTTTTACCGCCTTCTTCGTATTCATTAACATATTTAATTAAATTATGTCTATTGTCATACTCATAAGTCGCTACTTCTTTCCAACCGCTCATTTCGTTTTCTCGTACTGTTCTTTCTAAATATCCATTTGAATTATAAAAAAACGATTGAATAATATCTGAAGTTTTAATAGAAGCTAATTTACCATCCTGAAAAGTATATTTTTTTGTAATATATTCTCCCGTTTTCGTATTGGTTTCAATACTAGTAATTTGTTTTAATTTAATGGAAACATCAGATTCTTGAGCTTGTACATAGAAAATGAAAACAAACCCAAGTAGGGCTAGTAGATTTTTTTTCATAGGTGTATTTTGTTAGATTTGGGACTGCTAAAATACAAAATCGTTTTTTATAAAAAAATTTTTATGTTCAAAATGAAGAAAAAATATTTTTTAAAATTTTGATTACCAATTAAGTAACCGTTTAAAAAACATTTTTATCATACCTTATCTTTTATTAAATGACGTAATGAATATACAATAATACAGATGCAAATTGCAAGAGCTCTTTTTGAACAGGGTAAATGGAAATTCCAGTATTTTCTTCACCTCTCATTAACTCTCCAGCATCGTTCCAGTGAATAACTTCTCCCGAAGACGATAAAAAAGTTCCATCTTTATCAATTTCAATTACTTCTTTCCCTTCACCATCCACAAATAAAGAACCTCCTTCCGCTAATTGTAAAACGGTCCTCTCTTTTTTATCTTCTATAATGCCACTTTTTTTTATAAAACCAACATGCACTCCATTTTTTGTAAGAGTACCTTTTTCATCCACTTTTAATATAGACTGACCGTTTGCATCCGTTATTTTAAATTTAGTAAAGCTCAACTTATCCGACTCATTCTCTTCACAAGCAATTCCCATTATAACAAATACAATTATACAACTCATTTTTTTCATTTTTCTTTCTCTTAATGGTTATTTTCTTCTTACTTGATTCTATCTATCTAAACTTTTTAATTATATGCTTTATTTGATAGCTAGGTGCAAATAAAGTAATAAGGATGCGGTTTGATACGAATTTTCATCAGCAGGAAAAATGCTTAGACCTAAAGGCTCATCGTTTTTTAATAATTCGCCATCATTAGACCAAGTTATAAATTCACCATCACTATTTTCTACAGATCCTTTCTTATCGATAGAAACTAGCATTTTACCGTCTCCATCTAAAATCACATCATCTTCCAACACCTCAGCTAAAACAGTACCGTTTTTTGTACTTATCATGCCTTCTTTATCAATTACACCAATTAAATTTTCACCAATATATATAGTGCCATTCTCTTCCACTTTAATCTCAGTATGTCCTGAAACATCACTAATTATAAATTTTGAAAAGGTTAGTTTTTCTTTTTTAGAGGCACAAGAAGACAGTACAACTAAACCAATTATTAAAAGTATTTTTTTCATCATAAGCGACTATAAATTATTAATTACCAAAACATTATACTATACTATAATTAGTATGCATGTATGATATCTATAAAGATACTAAAATTTATAGTGGTTTGTAATACGTAATTACACGTATTTTTTACATAATTCCTACGTATAAATACGTACACTTTCTTACAAATCTGCAATTTTAAGTTAAAAATAGTATATTTTTTCTTCCAAAGTTTTATAACGTAATGTCATACAAGAAATGGTAAAATTGCAACACAATTTGAAAATAATATAAGCCATTTTTTTTTAAGAGTTCTTAATTTTGTTTCAAACATTTTTTTAACTTAAATTCAAAAGTTATGAACTTAAAAAGAATTTTTGGAGCGGTGTTAACCACACTAGGGATTGGAGCGTTAATTTATGCTGCAGTTGTATTCAGCAATACAGGAGGAAATAGCAATCAAGCTATCAGAACACTAATTATTTATTCGGTTTTAGGGTTGGTCTTTTTTAGTTCTGGAATCAGTTTAATTCGAACTACTAAAGACGAATCATAAGAATCAAATTGAAACTAAAAATTTATTGTATAATTTCGATTCTCTTTTTTTAAAAAACATAGTTATAATGTATTACTTCTCTATTATTTCAGAATGAAGAATTTTAAAAAAGAATTTTGCTATTTCAAGATTCATTTCAGAGGTAGTCCAATGACCCACATCATCATACGATTTAAAAATTGGATTAACCCCTTGCTTTTTATAAACTTCTTGACATTTTAGATATCTTGGATATACGTTATAACCTATATTTTCATTTATTATTTTTTGTTCAGATTTACTGTATGCATCATCAAATTGAACCGCATCATTTTCATCTAATTTACCCATGTATACAAATTGTTGCAATTTAGCGTAAGAATGTAAATTAAAGGGTTTAGTAAATAATTTTTCAAAATCTGAAATTCCAATTGGATAATTTAATGTAATGGCATTGATTTTATTTAATGGTAACATTAATTCGCCATTAAATCCTCCAATTGCTAAAGCTTTTATCATTTCTGGATGAATGAATGAAAAACGATTCACAAATGTCCCAGATGCAGAAAAACCACTCATGAATACTTTTTCATCTACAACTATATTTTTATTATTCAAAAGCTTTTTAGCGTCTTTTATCATAGCTATCAGTTGCAAGTCTAATCTTTTATAAGTAGCTTCCTCTTCTAAAATAACATCACGATCCAAGGCATGAGTGTACAACATTGGTTGAGCCGCTGGTCTTGGAAAAACAGGAACCAATAAAGGAATTTTCAATAACGTTGCTATGTTGTTTCCAACAGAACTCTTTGTAGCTAAGTCTATGGCAGATTTTTTATGTACTTCAATACTATCTGAAGTTTTTCCTGTATTATTTGGCTCTATTATTAAAACTATTTTTTTATTTAAAGGTGTTTCTTTAGGTATGAATAAAATATAATCATTATAAAAACCTTTACTAGGCTGTTGTTTAATATAAATCAAACTATCTTTTTCTATGAAATCGGAGTCATCATTTTGTGAAAAAACAGTATATACAAAAAACAAAAGAAATACAGTACCAAAAAATCTCATAAGAATATTTTTTTTATACCTCAAAGACGAATACCTACAAATCTTGTTACAAAAATAGTTTAGATATATAGCAAAAAAATTAAAGAAAAAGCAATACTAACAACCATATTATAGGCACACTTTCTACCCAAAAACTGGTGTAATAGGAATTTCTTTTGGAGTTGGCAAACCAAGTAAAACCCGAAATTAAAGCAGCAATTAAAAATGTGGCAAGTATATGTTTTTGGGTAGCATTCTCTTTTAAGAAATCTAAAGCTAGGAATAATAACAGCAAAAAATAGGCCAATGCCTTAGTTTTTTTAATACCGATTTGTTGCGGAATAGTTTGTAAATTTTTAGCATCTACTTGCAAATCTATTATTTCAAAAATTAACATCAATACAAAAACAAATAGAAACCGTTGTATACTTTTCAAAAGCACAAGATTATCAAAACTATAATTTCCATTTAAAACAGGTAAAAAAACAGTTACGGCAACCCAAACAATAGCTACCAAATAAATTTTTACACCACTCCAATTTCGCAAATTAGATTTTTTAGGAAAAAAAGGTAACGTGTATAATATAGTAAGACCTAAAGCTATGAAGCCAACAAACTTTGTTTTTGTTTTTAATTGCAAGAAGAAATACAAAGCTCCCAAAAAAGACACAAAACTTAATGCAATAATAGCTTTAAACATAGCATTCAACTTCACTTTTTTAACTCTAGCTAAATCATCATACTTGACAAAATTGTATCCTACTATAGTTCCAAAAAATCCAAAATAGGCAACATTTTCGTTATAAGGTATGTTTAACTTTAAAAAAGTAATGCGTATCAAAGCATACACTGCCAAAGCCACATGCAGACTGCTTTCTATATAAAAATCGAGAAGGTTTTTAAAATACTTCATAGAACAAAAATAACGAATGTGTTAATAAGATAGGTCATTTGTTCAAAAAATCACAAATTTTCAATTTAATTTAGGAAAAAATTACAACATTAATAATTACTTTTGCAGGAAATAATGATACTCCTTTTTTAATTGTATTTAAAGGTATTATTATTATTAAAACACAACTCACATACTTTATATTTGGATAAATGAAAACAGACTCATTTGCTTTAAGACACTTAGGTCCAAGAGAGACAGATTTACCTAAAATGTTAGAAACCATAGGTGTTGAAACCTTAGATCAATTAATTTATGAAACCATTCCAGATGATATTCGCTTAAAAGAGCCTTTACAATTGGAACACATTATGACGGAATATGAATACGCCAATCATATTCGTCAATTAGGTAGAACAAACAAAGTTTTTAAATCGTATATTGGGTTAGGATACCACCCCACAATTGTTCCTCCAGCTATTCAAAGAAACATTTTTGAAAACCCAGGTTGGTACACCGCTTATACTCCTTATCAAGCAGAAATTGCTCAAGGAAGATTAGAAGCTATCTTGAATTTCCAAACGATGGTGATTGAACTTACCGGAATGGAAATTGCAAATGCCTCTTTATTAGATGAAAGTACAGCTGCAGCAGAAGCAATGGCTTTGTTATTTGATGTACGCTCTCGTGACCAAAAGAAAAATAATGTGTGTAAATTCTTTGTTTCTGAAGAAATTTTACCGCAAACCTTATCTGTTTTACAAACACGTTCTACTCCAATTGGTGTAGAATTAGTGGTAGGTAATCATCAAGAATTTGATTTTTCTAATGATTTCTTTGGTGCTATTTTACAATATCCAGGAAAATATGGACAGGTGTATGATTATGCTGATTTCATTACGAAAGCCAATGAAAAAGAAATAAAAGTTGCCGTAGCTGCTGATATCTTATCTTTAGTAAAATTAACACCTCCAGGAGAAATGGGTGCAGATGTAGTAGTAGGAACGACACAACGTTTTGGTATACCAATGGGTTATGGTGGTCCACATGCTGCTTATTTTGCTACTAAAGAAGAATACAAACGTTCGATGCCAGGTAGAATAATTGGTGTTTCTCAAGATGCAAATGGAAATAGAGCTTTAAGAATGGCTTTACAAACTCGTGAGCAACATATCAAAAGAGAAAAAGCGACTTCAAATATTTGTACCGCTCAAGTATTATTGTCTGTTATGGCCGGAATGTTTGCAGTATATCATGGTCCTAAAGGATTACAATACATTGCAGACAAAGTGCATGGCATGGCTTCTACTTTAGCAGAAGCCTTAAATAAATTAGGTGTTTATCAAACGAATACTGCTTTCTTTGATACTTTAGTGGTTAAAGCAGATGCTAAAAAAGTTAAAGCGATTGCTGAAAAACATGAAATCAATTTCTATTATATAGATGAAGAAACGATTTCTATTTCATTAAACGAAACGATTTTATTTACAGATGTGAATGAAGTGATTGCCGTTTTTGCTGAAGCACTTGGTAAAGAAGCGTTTGAAGTGAGCGAATATGCTTTAGAAAATAATTACCCAATGCATTTGAACCGTAAATCAGCGTTTTTAACACATGAAGTATTTAATAAATACCACTCTGAAACGAGTTTAATGCGTTATATTAAAAAATTAGAACGTAAAGATTTAGCTTTAAATCATTCAATGATTTCCTTAGGTTCTTGTACCATGAAATTGAATGCAGCTGCTGAAATGTTACCTTTAAGTATGCCTTACTGGAATACTATTCATCCATTTGCTCCATTAGATCAAGTGGAAGGGTATACTAAAATGCTTAAAAAATTAGAACATCAATTAAGTGTAATCACTGGATTTGCAGGTACCACTTTACAACCTAATTCGGGTGCTCAAGGTGAATATGCCGGTTTAATGGCAATTCGTGCGTACCATCTTTCACGAGGAGACAAAGAAAGAAATGTATGCTTAATTCCAGCTTCTGCTCACGGAACGAATCCTGCTTCTGCTGCTATGGCAGGGATGCAAATTATCGTAACCAAAACGATGGAAAACGGTAATATAGATATAGAAGATGTAAGAGAAAAAGCAATTCAATATAAAGATCAGTTATCGTGTTTAATGGTAACCTATCCTTCTACACATGGTGTATTTGAAAGTGCTATTAAAGAAATTACTCAAATTATCCATGACAATGGTGGTTTAGTATATATGGATGGGGCTAACATGAATGCCCAAGTTGGATTAACCAATCCTGCTACTATTGGTGCCGATGTTTGTCACTTAAACCTTCATAAAACTTTTGCTATTCCTCATGGCGGAGGAGGTCCTGGAGTAGGTCCAATTTGTGTAAACGAAAAACTATTACCATTCTTACCAAGCAATCCGTTTGTAGCGGTAGGTGGAGAACAGGCAATTACTGCTATTTCTGGAGCGCCTTATGGTTCTGCTTTAGTGTGTTTAATTTCCTATGGTTACATTTGTATGTTAGGAGCTGAAGGGGTAACCAATGCTACTAAATATGCTATTTTAAATGCAAACTACATGAAAGCGCGTTTAGAAGCACACTATCCTATTTTATATTCAGGTGAAAAAGGAAGAGCCGCTCACGAAATGATTTTAGATTGTAGAGCATTTAAAGCAAAAGGCATAGAAGTTACAGATATTGCGAAACGTTTAATGGATTATGGTTTCCATGCTCCAACGGTTTCTTTCCCAGTAGCAGGCACTTTAATGGTAGAACCAACAGAATCAGAAGATGTAGCGGAATTAGACCGTTTTTGTGATGCCATGATTGCCATTCGTCAAGAAATTGAAGAAGCAACAGCTGAAGAACCTAATAATGTTCTAAAAAATGCACCGCATACCTTAGCGATGTTAACAGCTGATACTTGGAGTTTACCTTATACCAGAGAAAAAGCAGCTTATCCATTGGAATACATTGCTGAAAATAAATTTTGGCCAAGTGTACGTCGTGTAGACGAAACGTATGGCGATCGAAATTTAATCTGTAGCTGTGCTCCTATTGAAGCGTATATGTAATATAGTAATTAAGGATTGCTGTCTTCTAAAGAGGCAGTAATCCAACCTTATAATTGTCATTTCGAACGAAGTTGAGTTCTCTTTATCCAATAAGAAACTCTTTTTCTTCGAAATGACTTTTTTTTAGCCCTACCCTTTTTTATTTTTACACTATGAATATGAAAGACATAGCCACTAGAGAAGATCTTCTCTTCCTTATGCAACAATTTTATGACAAGCTTTTATCGGATGATGAAATAAATTTTTTCTTTACCAAAATAACAGACACTGACCAACATTTACCCCATCATTTTGAAGTCTTAGCCACTTTTTGGGAACAATCCCTCTTTATGAAAGGTGGTTATACAAACAACATGTTCCAAATACATAAAGAAGTGCATCAGAAAAAGGCCTTTACAAAAGCCCATTTCGACATTTGGTTGCATCATTTTTATGCAACTATCGATGCTCATTTTAAAGGAAAAATAGCCGAACAAATGAAGACCAATGCTTTAAGTATGGCAACGGTAATGCAAATTAAATTGTAATAAAAAAGCAGCTCCTGTAGCCTCATAAATACCGCAACGCTTCTTTGGAATAGCTTTTCGCTTTTACCTACTAGCAAAAAGGATATCATTATAAGCTTTAGGGTTATAAGTAACAGCTTTTAGCTTCTTCACACTACCTTTTTGATTATAATTTAGAGCAAAAAGCTTCTTTTTAATACCTTTTGGGTTCTAAAGAATATTATAAAAGTTATTTTTTAAAGCTTTTAGGTTTTAACGAATAGCTTTTAGCTTCTTTCAATGAAGCAAAAGTTTAGCAATACTACCTTTTAGACTTTATACAACAGCTTTTTACGACAAGCATAAAAAAAGACCCCAATTATTGGAGTCTTCTTTATTTTGGAATAATTGCCATGTTTATTCCACCTTATTCGTATTCACTTTTTTACCTCGTTTAATAAATCGTTGACTTAGGTCTTCATAAATAGGTTTTGCAGTAACAATCCCTTTGCTATTGGCTTCTTTAACCTGACCATAGTACAACATGGCTGCTTGTAAAGCTTCACTTCCTGCTAACATCATGGTATCATTCACATCAGCAGCTAATTGATTGGCTAAATTAACAATAGGATTTAAAACTGTTACAACTGCTTCATCTTTTAGAAATTCATCTTTATCCATATAAGAAGGAACAAATTCTGGATTGGTATCTATATAAGATTTTGTTTTTTGAACAGTAGCAACTGTTTTGTCTCCCATTTTAAATAAAGAAATACGCTCTTCCATAGTTAAACCTTGTAAATAAGGAGACAACGCGGTTTTACACTCTTGTAGTTTTTGAGTTACTGTATCAATTACCGCCTGTGGAATTTCGATACTAATTTGATTTTTTGAATTCATGTTTTTAAAATTTATAGTTTATAACTCCAAAACTTCACAATTTATGTACCAAAAAACACCTTTAACTAACGATATCGTCTTGTTTTAACATTTTTAATGAACTATATTTAATCAAACAACTGGTTTATTGTTGTTTACTATTTTTAAAAAAAATAAAATTTAACTAAGAACATAGTTTTATTGTAATGGTTTCATTATTTAGAAATTACTAATCGCAATTTGTGGATAAAAAAACAACCCCAATTGGAGTTGCTTTTCAAAACATATCTATAAAATAAACACAATACAATTCTTCCGTTTCGATTTATATATTTGAAAGATTTAGTTTGGTATACGTTTCAGTTATGATATTTGTAATTGTAGTTTCTGTTCCATTAGTTGTAACTGAAATCTTTTTTACCACAAGAGTTGTCTCATTTATACTTATGATTTCATAGGCCATTTTATAGGTCTCATCTGAATTTTTGAATTCTATTTTTGAATTTGCAATAGTATATTGATAGGTCTCTGTGTTTTCTCCACAAATAAAACCATTTCCATTATAAATCATATTTCCTAGAGTAATAGAGCCATTTCCATTCGCATCTAACACTATATTATTTCGCCCATTTTCGCATAATGAGATTGCTATTGCATTATCGTCTGCATCTTTTTTGGAACTTAATATCCATGTAGCATGGTATTTTGAAAAATCTTCAGCAGTAGTTGCTGTATCATCATCTTTAGAACATGACACTAAAATTAATCCCAAAAGAAACCATACAAAAATTATTTTTTTCATTTTTATTTATTTTTAAATTAAACTTGTTTTTAATGAATCACTTATTATTGTTTTATTATTTTCTTTACAATAGCGTCACCGTCAATTGTTATTACCTGTAACACATACAAACCAGCTGATAAACCAGACATATCCATATTGTTATCAATTACATTCATTGGTATTTTTTGTCCCGAAAGAGTGTACAATTCAATTTTTGCTAATTCTTTCTTAGACAAAATTGTTACTCTATTTTGTACCGGATTGGGATACACCGAAATTGGAGTAGTAATTTCGAAATCATCACTACTTAATGCCGCACAATTATCACTATAACTTGCTGTTACATCTTTAACCCAAGTTCCATTGGATGGTGGTGTAAAAGCATCATCAATTTGAATACAAGTTAGACTAGGGTTATTATTTGCATAAAATCCTACAAGATTACTATTGTTTGTATTCTTTATATTTAATGTTGAAAGGTTGTTATCGTTACAATATAGCTCAGTCAATTGCGTATTATTACTTACATCCAAAGAAGTAAGTTGGTTATAATGACAACCAATATAGGTTAGGTTTGCATTATTTGATACGTTTAAACTGGTAAGTTGATTATATCGAATATTAAGTGTTGTTAATGCGGTATTATTAGATAAGTCAATAGTTGTTAAAGAATTTTGAAAACATTCCAAATTAGTCAATGCGGTAAGCGTACTCACATTTAAAGTTCCAATAGAATTATTGTGGCATAGCAAGCTTGTTAATGAGGTAAATGCTTCAATACCTGTCATGTCAGAAATTGAACTAGAAGAACAATCAATTGTGCCAGTAAATGCACTTGCTTCACCACATTGAATTTCAGTATCTCCATTGGTATTAATGGCTGTATTGTTAACTAAATAATTTTTAAAATTGGCATCTGGAATAGTTACAATACAAGCATTGGGTTGTTCTAATTTAATAACATAAACGTCATTCCCTGTTGTACTGTTATTAGGCACTGTACTATTTGAAAAAGGATTTATCGCAAAGTTTCCACTAGCCGTATAACCAGACATATATACATTATAATTATCGTCTACAGATATTCCCCAAGCATCATCGTTATCCATCGATTTTACACTACCACCCCATAAATAAGTTCCCGCATCATCATAACTCGCAATATAAGAGTCCTTCGCTCCAAAACTAGAAATAGAAGCACTTGAGGTAGGGTTTAGATATACTAAACTCGTAAACGTTCCTGTAGTGTATACACGCTCTGGATTCCCTTTTACGGCAATACTTGAACCCCTATTATCGGAACCCGTTGTGCCTCTAATTTGTTTCACCCAAACAAATGTGGAAGTAGAAGTATATTTAGCCACAAAAGAATCGATACTTCCAGTTCGGTTCAATATATCTCCACCACCGGAACCAGTTGTATTAAAATCAGCTTGAGGTCCTGCAAAATAACCTGTTACATAAATGTTATTATTGGCAGAAGCTACATCTAAAACAGTATCATTTGATGAAGAACCCAATGATCTTGCCCAAGAAAAATTACCATTCCCTGCTTCTAATACCTGAATAAATCCAGTTGATGTTGAATTACTGTTACTATACAATAAATTGCTTGCAGCACCTGGATTAAAATCTACTGAGGTACCTATAAAACTACCCACTGTTACTACTTTATCATCATCTGTAAGAGCAATACCATAAGGAATTTCATCATAACCAGCTCCTGTAGTATTTGACCACATTCTTTCTCCATTCGCATTGTATTTGGCTACAAAAAAATCATAATTTGCTGAAGCACCTGCTCTTGTTAAGGTAGTAAATGTGCTATTCAATCCTCCAAGAGTTGCAGAAGCGGTGTTAAAGAAGCCAGCTGTATAAAGATTACCTGAAGCATCAGTGGTAATACCTAAAAAACCTTCAGTTCCACCACCAGAAAGATCTAGCACCCATTGTAGCGTTCCTGCTGTATCCATTTTCAATAAAAAACCATCATAACCACCATTACTACTAAAGCCACCAAAACCAGTAAACGTTACGGCATTTTGAAAACGTCCACCTACATAAATATTTCCCGAATTATCAACTGCAATTCTTTGCCCAAAATCAATTCCTGTTCCACCATAGGTTTTTACCCAACTTAATGCACCTGAAGCATCTAATTTTAAAATAAAAATATCTCTACCTCCTGTAGCATTAGCCGTTTGATTTGAAGTTCCAGCTCCTGGATCAAAATCAACTGTACCAGAATATTCTCCTGTTAAATAGACATTCCCATTGGCATCGGTAGCATTATCATAGACATATAAATTTTGGTTGTTTCCAAACATTCTTCCCCAAGCATAATTAGGCGTTTGTGCATTTGCAAAATAAAAAGCAACTAAAGAAAGGAACAGTAGTATTTTTTTCATAATAAAGTGTTTTTAGAATTTTAAGTCAAAAGTAGCTTTGGTAAACAATAAAATAAAGCACCAACTTCTGAATGATTTATATGGGCTTCTAAATAGAAAAGCGACTCAAGAGTCGCTTTCAAATTAAACTTAAAAAAACAAATTATTCTTTCATTACCTTACTAGCCATTATCTTACCTGTTACGGTTGTAGCTTTTACGAAATAGTATCCTTTAGGTAATTCAGACATATCGATTGTATTATTCACTTGAGGAGCCACTATTATTTGTCCTGTAAGGGTATAAATGGTAACTTCATCTAGAGCTTCAACTGATTCAATAGTCAAATTATTTTTTACAGGATTAGGATACAAAACAAAAGAAGCTGTAGTATCAAAAGAAGCAGTAGACAAGGTAGGTTGGGCTAATTTTGTGATAAAAACATCACTACTTCCGTTAACATTACCCATTACCAATTGATCTCCAGCATACGGAAGCGGATTTAAATCGAACTGAGTAGCTGTAAAGTGTCCTGCAATTAAAATATTATAGTTATCATCCACATGTACACCCCAAGCATCGTCATTATTATTACTATTGGTAAAGGAAGCACCCCAACTATAATCACCATTAGCATCTAATCTTGCTAGAAAAATATCGCTGGTTCCTGCAGTACTACCATAGTTTGGCACATTGACTGAATTGGCTGAAGGATCTAAATCCAATCCACCAAAACTATTATACGTTCCAATAACATAAATATTCCCTAAATTATCTACATCGATACCACTTCCTTGTTCATTTGTTCCAGAACCCACACCTTGGAAAGATTTCACCCATTGATAATTCCCAGCAATATCATATTTTGCTACAAAGGCATCAAAACCAGAACCTCCATTAGAATTCGCGATAACTCCAGGGCTAAAATTTGCAGAAGTTCCTGCAAATCTTCCTGTAACATAGATATTGTTTGCACTATCGAAAGCAGCATCATAAGAAGCACAAGCAGCTGTGGAATTTCCAAACGCTTTAGCAAAAATAAATCCCGCAGAAGAATCAACCACATATAAAAGACCTGAATCTGCATTGCCTACAGAACTTAAATTATAAATTGAAGCTCCAGCCGTATCAAAATCAATTATTCCTCTAAAATAACCTGTTACAGCCACCTTTGTTTCATCATCAGAAAGCGTTACACTATAACCAATATCATTAGAATTATCACCAAATTTATAGGCCCACAAAGTAGCACCAGTACTAGACAACTTCATCAATAAAAAATCATAAAATCCTTGCGCTGCATTTCCATAATTAGATACGGTTCCTGGACCTAATTCAGCAACACCTCCTTTATAACTAGCCGTTGCATACACATTACCATTACTATCCACATCCAGACCCACAAAAAAATCTGTACTAGCACTAGCTACTCGTTTATACCAAACTGGTGTTCCTGTCGTATCCATTTTTAATAAAAACCCGTCATAATCTCCAGAATTTGTCGCTGTACCAACAGGAGCAAATGAAATGGATGCACTTTGATATCTTCCTCCAACATATACATTCTGAAAATCATCTACAACCACTCTAGAGATTAGATCCATTCCTGTTCCTCCAAATGTTTTAACCCAAATAAAATTTCCTTGTGCATTTAATTTCAAAACAAAAGCATCATTTTGCCCAGCTGCAGTTCTATTTTCAACGCCTGTTGCGTCTGGATCAAAATCGATAGTCCCAACAAATTCACCAACAAGGTAAACGTTTCCACTAGAATCAAAAGCATTATCCCAAACTTTAATATCGTTTAACCCTCCCAAATGTTTTCCCCACTCAAAAGAAGGCGTTTGAGCAAATACTTGAACGGTAATGAATAATGCAAATAGTAAACTTTTTTTCATAATCGAGTAAATTTAATTTTACATCAAAAATAATCTCTTATGAATGCTGTCAAAAGCGTCAACTTCTGAATGGAGTATATCAACTTCTAAAACATCAGAACATAATGGAAAACAAAAATATAGCGATGCAAGTATATAAAACAAACAAGGTTATTTCAAGTCGGTTATTCTCAAAAAAGTGTTTCATGTAAGGTTAATTTAGTTCGCTAATAATTTTTAAAAGTTCGTCTTTTTTATCTTTAGACACTGGCACTAAAAATTTATTTTCTAGTTCAATGTAAGTTCCTTCTTTCTTAACTAATTTTTGCAAATATTGTAAATTGACTAAATAAGAACGATGGGGTTTATAGAACATGTCTTTGCTCTCCAACAAATCTGTAAAATACTTTAAAGGTTTACTAATGAGCATTTTCTTTTCATTTTTAAGATAAAACTGGGTATACATACTATCTGCTTCTAAAAGGAAAATATCTTCTAGTTTCACAAACAATACTCCATCTTCCACCGGCAACGCCAATTTGTTAAATTTCTCAGAAGAAAGTGCTTTCTTTAGCTCTGTTAAACGTTGTTGCACTTGATTTTGTTCTAGTGCTTTCTTGGCTTTTTCAACCGCTTCTTTCACTTTATTAGGACGAAGTGGTTTTAATAAATAATCGATTGCCGAAAATTCAAACGCTTGAATGGCATAATTACTATATGCTGTTGTAAAAATAACTTCAAAAGTAATATCATTAATATCTAAAAACTCAAACAACTGAAGTCCTGAATGTTGGGGCATTTCAATATCCAAAAAAACAATACTTATTTCTTCTTTCTTAATGATTTCAATACCTTTTAATAGATTTTCTGCCTGAAAGATTTCTTCAATTTCACTGCAATATTCACTTATAATAGTATGCAAAAGCGATCTTGCTTTGCTTTCATCATCAATAATTACAACTTTCATTATGCTTTTATTTTAATCTATTTTTAATTTAAAATTGGAATGGTCACAACAACTCTTGTTCCCAAAGACTGACTCTTTTCGTCTAATACATCTTCAATCTCAAGTCCTATTTTTTGACCAATATTTTGATTTAACAATTGCAATCTGTTATGACTGGCTTCAGTTGCAAATGATTTATGTTTTCTATTTTTATTAATTTCTTGACTGGCTTTTCTTCCAATTCCATTATCGGTAATAATGCATTTTAAAACGGCTTCTTTTTCTAATAAAAACTGAACATCTATCTGCTTAGCACCTTCTTTATGTAACAAGCCATGTTTAATAGCATTTTCCACAAAAGGTTGAATTAAAAAAGAAGGGATTTGTATGCTATCGATATCCAAACTCTCCTTATAAGTAACCTTATAATCAAACTCATTTTCAAAACGCACTTTTTCTAATTTCAAATACAGCTCTAAGGTTTCTATTTCATCTCTAAGCGTAATATAATCTTCTTGACTGTACTGCAAATAGCTTCGCATTAAATCGGCAAAATCTCCTAAATAATTGGATGCCAACTCTTTTTTGTTTTGCAGAATAAACTCTTGAATACTATTTAAGGCATTAAACATAAAATGTGGATTCATCTGTGATTTTAATGCTGTAAGTTTGGATTTATTTAATTCTTGTATGTATTTTTCTTTCTCAATTTCCTCATTTTTTTTTCGCATCAAATAGCGAATTCGCGACCTATAGTACATGACAACACTACAAGTGATTACTAGAATTGCACCCACAATAAATTGCCATTTTTTCCAAAAGACCGTTTCCACTTCAAAACAAAAGGTTTCCATTTGGTTGGAAATTTGCGAATCATCTTTAAGTTTTACTCTAAACTCATATTTCCCAGCAGGTAGTTTGGTAAATTTAATGGTATTGTTATAATAATCGGTTGTGTACCAATTTTCATCATATCCTTTCAATTGATATACATATTTTAAATTTCTTTTATCCTTATGTGTTACTGAAAATAAGCTAAATTCTATGGTATTTTCAGAAGAAGACAAAAATTCATTGGTTCCAATTTTTTTAAATCCGTTTACAATTACATTATCAATCTTAAGAGATGGTAAATTTCGGGAAACACTAATAGCATCAAAATTAAATTTCTGAATTCCTTTAGAAGTAATTACATAGATTTGGTTATCCAAAATTTCAAAATCAAAAATAGCATTCGACAATAACCCTTCTGATTTAGTGAAATTTTTAAAAGTCTTTTTTTTCAGATCATATCTCTGTAATCCTTCATTAGTAGATACATAAACCCAATCTTTATCATAGATTAGTTTTAATACATTATTAGACAAAAGCTGATCTTTAGTTGTAATTTTCCTTATTAATTGTTCATTTTCAAATATTAAAATCCCACTAGAAGAGGCCACCCAAACTTGATTCTCGACACCTATTATGTGAGATGCAAAAATCGTTTGTCCATCTACTTTAAGTTTAGAAAACGCTTTATTTTTAAAAATTTCCAATCCTGTAGAAGAACCTATCCAAAGGATTCTATTTTTTTCATCATTGAATACTGCATAACTTCGTACACTGTAATTTAAATTTTTCCCATCTAATTTTTCATCTAAGTAATACAACCCGGAACGAGTCACAAAATAAATGGAATCGGAAAGCTGATTTTGAAAAAAATCATATTTATTATAATTATTACTCGCTAAAAAATTAAGATGCGTTCCATCGTAAATTTGACCATTTACAAAAAACAAATTTGACTTGGGTACATATTTTAAAAACTCAATCTTTTTCTGATTTTTGAGTTCAATTTTAATGTCATCTTTATTTAGCTGATATATCGTTCCTTTAGTACCTCCAAAATAAATGTTGTTTCCTTTTTTTGTGATTTTCTTTAAATCATCTTTTTCTAACAAATCATTGTTTGTATAATCGATTACATTTAAATTTGGAATTAATACAACTCCTTTTCCAAATGTACACAACCAAAAATTCCCTTCCGTATCTTCCAAATAGGAGGATATAAAATAATCTTTAAATAAAAGTTTGTTGTTATATAATGGATTTCCGTTTAAATTAAAACAATATGCCCCGTTTTTAGAACTCGTTAGCCAAACCAAATCCTTCTTTTTAGAAAGTATAGCCGAGTAATGTATTGACTTATCATTGATAACATTAAAATTGACAAGAGTAAAGTTTTTTTGTTGCTGAACCAATGCTCTCGGTTCTAAATTTACAAATAGCGCGATATCATTCGTATAGGTAATTTCAGGTTTTAATAGGTTATTAGATATTTGAGGCAATTCTGTTTTAATTACTTTTAGTTGATTATTAGAATACTGAAAAAGCTTTTCATTTTCTGAAAAAAACAATTGTCCTTTGTCATCCTTTGCAATTTGACAAGCGCTTTCTTTTTGATACTTATAAATCAGTTCCACTTGTTTGTCTTTTTTAACCTTTAACAAAGCATTCACAGACACTAAAAGCGCATTATCAGTATCAAAATTTATGTAAATAACACTGGAAATATATTCCTTTGGAATTTGCCAATACAATTCTAACTTTCCTTTAACTATTCTAAAAATTTGCCCACTGAGATTATAACAATAAATCATTCCATTATTGTCTTTGGTTAAACCAAAAAGCGACAAATCTTTAACAATTGCACTTGAAACAACATTAAAATGCAAGCCATCATAGTGATACAAACCATTATTAGTAGATAACCAAACAGTATTATCCTCATCTTGAATGATACTATATATATTCACACCAGCTAACTCTTCTTCACCAATTATAATATGGGAAGGTTGTTGTGCAAAGCAGACATATGTTAGTAATAGAAAAAAAAGTAGTTTATTTTTCATTCATCGATTTATTACTTCAAAAATACAGTTTTGACGAATTACTTTTAACTATAAACTTTTAAAAATGCGTTTTGAGTTTCTGAAATCCAAAGTTTTGTTCCATTACGAATTATATATTTTCCGACAATAGACCTATTAAACCATATGACAATAACAATATCATAATTTTTAAAGCCTATTTTGATAATTTCATAATTTATTACAATAACTATAACGTTTTAGATACTTTTTAAGAAATAATCTATAATTTCGTACTGTTAACCCAATAGATCACCATGAATATAAAAATAACTGGATCTGGAAGTTATATTCCTACAGAAATAGTATCCAATATTGATTTTGCAAAGCACGTTTTCCTAAATGACGACGGAACTCCTTTTCCACACCCCAATGATGTGGTTGCTCAAAAGTTTTTAGAAATTACTGGAATTCAGGAAAGACGTTATGTAACTACAGATTTAAACACATCCGATATTGCAACGATTGCGGCAAGAAAAGCAATAGAAGATGCTCAAATAGATCCTGAAACTTTAGATTACATCATCTTTGCACACAATTTTGGCAATGTAAAAAATGGAGCCATACAAGCTGACACCTTACCTAGTTTAGCGACAAGAGTAAAATTTGATTTGCGAATTAAAAACCCGAAATGTGTTGCTTATGATATGCTTTTTGGATGTCCTGGATGGATTGAGGGTGTTATTCAGGCGAATGCTTTTATTCAATCGGGAATGGCAAAACGATGTTTAGTCATTGGAGCAGAAACGCTATCACGAGTCGTAGATTTACATGATAGAGATTCAATGATTTATTCCGATGGCGCTGGAGCAACTATTATTGAAGCCACAGAGGATGAAGGAGGTGTTTTAGCACATGAAACTGCTAGTTTTACCTATGACGAAGCGTATTATTTATTTTTTGGAAATTCATTTAATAAGACACATAATCCTGATGTACGTTACATTAAAATGCACGGTCGTAAAATTTATGAATTTGCCTTAAGTAATGTCCCAAAAGCAATGGCTGCTTGTTTAGAGGCAAGTGGAATTGCTATTGATGAAGTAAAAAAAGTATTGATTCATCAAGCCAATGAAAAAATGGATGAAGCCATTATTCACCGTTTTTACAAATTATATAAAAAAACACCTCCTGAAGGAGTAATGCCTATGAGTATTCATAAATTAGGTAATTCAAGTGTAGCTACAGTACCTACTTTATATGATTTACTTATTAAAGGACAGTTAGAAGGACATGAACTAAAAAAAGGAGATGTTATTATTTTTGCATCAGTAGGTGCAGGAATGAATATTAATGCCATTGTATATCGAATGTAAAAATAAAAAAGGGGTTGCTAGTTACAACCCCTTTTGATTATTCATTTTTATACACTTTTCCACCTTTCATAACAAAAGTAACCTTTCCCATTACTTCGATATTTTTAGAGGGATCACCATCAACTGCAATAATATCAGCAAATTTTCCTTTTTCTATAGCTCCTAAATTTTCTGATTGTCCTAACAAATCGGATGCATTTAAAGTTGCGGTTTTTAAAATTTCCATAAAAGGCATCCCAACTTCATGCATGTAAATAAATTCTCTCCAATTGTCTCCATGAGCAAACACTCCTGCATCGGTTCCAAACGCTATTTTTACACCATATTTGTAGGCACGTTCAAAAGTATTTTGAATTTTTGGACCAATGGCTAACGCTTTTGGAACTACTATTTCTGGATAATAATTCGGAATTTTAGCAAATTGTCCTACCGCTTTTCCAGCAGTTACGGTAGGCACTAAATATGTTCCATGCTCTTTCATCAATTGCATGACTTCTTCACTCATATAAGTACCGTGCTCAATAGAATGAACACCTCCAATAACTGCTCTTTTCATAGCTTCTTCTCCATGACAATGTGCAGCTACTTTAAATCCATAATCATTAGCCGTGCTAACGATAGATTGAATCTCTTCAATCGTAAATTGAGAATTTTCTCCACTTTTTGCTACACTTAAAACACCTCCTGAAGCCGTTATTTTAATTAAATCACTTCCATCTTTATAGCGTTGTCTTACTGCCTTTACACATTCGTCAACCCCATTAGCTACTCCTGATTCTGGCCCTGGATTTCCCATTAAATTACTTCGATAACCATTCGTAGGATCGGCATGTCCACCTGTTGAAGCTATTGATTTTCCTGCTGTAAACACTCTTGGCCCTTTTACTAAATCTGCATTGATCGCTCTTCTAAGTGCAATATTAACATTGGTTCCACCTAAATCTCTTACACTAGTAAAACCGGTTAATAAAGTTTTCTCTGCATATCCTACGGAACGATACGCAATATCCGCTTCGTTCAATGTAAATTCTTCTAAATATTGCTTAGGATTCGTTTCATGCTCCAAATGCACGTGCATGTCCATTAAACCTGGCATAACTGTTTTCGTAGACAAATCTAAAAAAGTGTCGTTCTTACCAACTGTTACATTTTTATCGGTTACACTTTCAATTCGATCACCCACTATAACAATATTTATATTATTTAAAATTGCACCTTTTTTCACATCCACAAATTTTCCACAGCGTATAATTGTTTTATTTTGTGCCAATGCAATAGAGACAGTCAAAAGCAAGATAACAGAAATTATATTTTTCATTTTTGAAGTATTTGATAGGTTTAAAAATACAAAAAAAGAAGTTGCTATAATAATCATTTTAAAAGCATTGATTTCTTTGTAACTTTACAACAAATATTTTAAATTCAAAAACGGAATAAAACTGTTTCCTATAAAATTATGTACGAGAAAACCTATCCCAATAAACGTTTTAAACTTACTTTAGAATTTCTAAAAAAACATATCGCTACTTCTGAAACCATATTGGATTTAGGAGTACCCAATCCTTTTTCTAAAATTATGCAAGCCAATGGATATACCGTTATCAATACCAAAGGTGAAGATGTGGATAAAGATCATAGTACCTTACAAAATGAAACATACAGTGTTTTTACCGCTTTTGAAATTTTTGAACATTTACTAAACCCATATACCGTTCTAGAAAATGTAACTTGTAACAAGATTTTAATTTCGATTCCAATGCGATTATGGTTTTCAGCAGCATACAGAAGCAAAACGGATCCTTGGGACAGACACTATCATGAATTTGAAGACTGGCAACTCGATTGGTTGCTTGAAAAAACAGGATTTAAAATTATAGACCGCATTCAATTTACGCATCCTGTAAAAAAAATAGGTTTTAGACCTATATTACGTTTTTTTACACCAAGATATTATTTAGTATATGCCGAAAGAGTGAAATAATATAATCTAATTGAGATGAAGTATCAAATTATTATTCCGGCACACAATGAAGAACAGTTTATAGGTTTAACCTTAGATTCTTTAGTACAACAAACACACCTTCCAAAAAATATTTTGGTGGTGAATGATACTTCTACAGATGGTACACAAAAAATTATTGATCAATTTTGTTTTACTTATCCGGATATCATTTCGTCTGTTACCATACAATCAGAAGCGATTCACTTACCCGGCAGCAAAGTAATTAATGCGTTTAATTTTGGATTGCAATTTATTTCAGATGACTACGATATCTTAGTTAAAGCAGATGCTGATTTGATTTTTCCTCCTCATTATTTTGAAACTATAATTCAACATTTTGAAGCAGATGACACGGTTGGCATGGCGGGCGGTTTTGCTTATATTGAACGTAATGGAAAATGGATTTTGGAAAACTTAACTGATAAAGACCACATTAGAGGTGCTTTTAAAGCCTATCAAAAAAACACCTTTAAAGAAATTGGAGGTTTAAAACCCGCTATGGGTTGGGATACCGTTGACGAATTACTTTGTAAATATTACAATTGGAAAGTAGTAACCGATAAAACATTACATGTAAAACATTTAAAACCTACCGGAGCCAATTACAACAAAGCATCTCGTTACAAACAAGGAGAAGCATTTTACAGTTTAGGTTATGGTTTTTTAATAACTGCTATTGCATCCTTAAAACTGGCTTTACGAAAAGGCAAACCGTTTTTATTTATTGATTATTTGAAAGGTTTTTGGAAAGCGAAAACAGCTAAAAAAGAATTATTAGTAACTCCAGATCAAGCGCAATTTATTAGAAACTATCGCTGGAAAAAAATGAAAGAAAAAATTTTTGATTGATGTAAGAGATTGCGTTAGTGATGGAAACGACATCCTTTTGCAACATGAAATGGAGCAAAAGATACAGTGTACAGCACGACCTAAAAGGGAACGCCCAAAAAAACTTACAACTTATCACGTACAACTCGCAACTTCTTATTATTTTAGCAGATATTTACAAACCATGATGTTAATTCGTTATTTATCCCAAATAGGTAGGTATTTTATTATGCTAAAAGAGGTTTTTAACAAACCTACCAAATGGAGCATGATGAAACAATTGATATTTAAAGAGATTGATGACTTAATTATAGATTCTCTTGGAATTGTTTCCTTTATCTCATTTTTCGTAGGTGGTGTTGTAGCCATTCAAACAGCACTGAACTTAACCAATCCTTTAATTCCAAAATATTTAATTGGTTTTGCCACCAGACAATCAGTAATTTTAGAGTTTGCACCAACCTTTATTTCGGTAATTATGGCTGGAAAAATGGGTTCCTTTATTACATCAAGTATTGGAACCATGCGTGTTACGGAACAAATTGATGCCTTAGAAGTAATGGGAGTGAATTCTTTAAATTATTTGGTTTTCCCAAAAATAATTGCTTTGTTATTGTATCCATTTGTAATTGGATTAAGTATGTTTTTAGGTGTTTTTGGAGGTTATATTGCGGGTGTTTATGGTGGTTTTACTTCTAGTGCCGAATTTATTCAAGGAATTCAAACGGAATTCATTCCTTTTCACATTACCTATGCTTTTATAAAAACGATTGTTTTTGCCTTAATATTAGCTACTATACCTTCGTTTCACGGCTTTTACATGAAAGGTGGAGCACTTGAAGTAGGGAAAGCAAGTACAGTTGCCTTTGTATGGACTTCGGTGGTTATCATTTTAATGAATTATATTTTAACACAACTCCTTTTAAGCTCATGATAGAAGTAAAGAATTTAGAAAAAACTTTTGGGGATCAAAAAGTACTAAAAGGAATTACAACCACTTTCGATTCAGGAATGACGAATTTGATTATTGGACAAAGTGGTTCAGGAAAAACAGTGTTTTTAAAATCGTTATTAGGCATTCATACTCCTGAAGCAGGAACGATTGAATTTGATGGTCGTGTATATTCGAATTTAACAGACGACGAGAAACGAGAGCTTCGTACAGAAATAGGCATGGTCTTTCAAGGAAGTGCGTTATTTGACAGTATGACAGTTGAGGAAAATATTGGTTTTCCTCTAAAAATGTTTACCAAAAAAACAGCTGCAGAAATTAAAGAACGTGTCAATTTTGTAATTGATCGTGTAAAATTAATTAACGCCAATACGAAAAAGCCCTCAGAAATTTCTGGAGGAATGCAAAAAAGGGTGGCTATTGCTAGAGCGATAGTGAATAACCCTAAATATTTATTTTGTGACGAACCTAACTCGGGTTTAGATCCAAAAACTGCCATTGTAATCGACAATTTAATTAAAGAGATCACTGAAGAATATGATATTACAACGATCATTAATACACATGATATGAACTCGGTAATGGAAATTGGAGATAAAATTGTCTTCTTAAAAAATGGGCTCTTAGAATGGGAAGGCTCTAACAAAGAGATTTTCAAAACAGACAATGAAGCGGTAACTGATTTTGTATACTCATCAGAATTATTCAAAAAAGTAAGAAGAATGTATTTAGAAGACGATATATAATTAATCGACTTTAACTTCCATTTTTTTCACTTTCAATTTTGTCTTTAACCAATTCTCTAATTTTTGAGCGGTTTCTGATTTGGTTTTTGCTCCTACTTTAGTATTCCATTTAATTTCAAAAGTAGGAATCGTATCGACTTTACTAAAGTTGGTTACTAGTTTTTCAGCATAACTTACTTCCTCTATATTAGTATCTAAAGCTTTCATTTCTTTTGCAATTTGTTCAAAAGACATTATAGTTGCTTTTTTAGTCGTTAATTGATTTTTTAAGTCAAATATTTGTCGGTCTTTATCTAATAAATCAGCATCTTTCTTGACTAATAATTGTTGGTTTGACAAAAAAGACTGCTCAATATCTTTCATTTTTGTCATGGTTTCGATACTCCCATTGTCTTGAAAAACTTTAAATTCACAATTAGCATATCCTAATTGGCTCATTTTTTGTTCAAATTCTTTAACTTCATTCTTTGACAGACTTTTACCAATGACGGCAAAATTGATTTGTCTTTTTGAATAATCCTTTTTCACATCTAAAATTAAAACCCCTTTTTCAGATTTTAATTCTTCAATTAAAGTGTCTACTTTCTGATCAAAATCAGAACGTTTATACAGTTGATAAAACATATATACACTTGGTATAAGAATTGCTAAAGCGGTTAAAGATATTGCTCTTGAAAGCAATTTTCTACGTTTCGAGTTAGCATATTCTTCGTAAGGGAATTTCAAAAAACGAACAACTACAAAGGTTGCAGAAGCAATAAAAATGGTATTAATTGAAAACAAGAATAAAGCCCCACCGAAAAAATTCCATTTACCAGTTGCCAAACCATAGCCTGCCGTACATAAAGGAGGCATTAAGGCAGTAGCAATAGCTACACCTGCAATTGCATTGAATAATTTATTGCGTTGACTAATGGCTATTATAAGGGATAAACCACCCGAAAGAGCAATAATTACATCCCGTACATCTGGAAAAGTTCGTGCGATTAATTCTTGAGTTTCATTTTGGAAAATAGGAATACTAAAAAACAGAAAAGAAGTCAGTAAACTTAAAATCACCATGACAGCAAAATTGTTCAATGCTTTTTTCAATAAATCAATATTATTAATTCCTAAGGAAAGACCAATACCTAAAATGGGTCCCATTAAAGGTGAAATCAACATGGCTCCAATAACTACAGCAGTAGAACTTGTATTTAAACCTACGGAAGCAATTAGAATTGAAAAAATAAGTACCCAAGCCGCAGCGCCCTTCATGTAAATTCCTGCCTTGATATCGTCAATAGTATTGGTTTTATCGGAATCTCTGGAGATATCGAAAATACTAGCTACAAATTGTTTGATTTGTTTTACTATTTCTGAGAAATTTAACGACGTATTATTTTCCATATTGGTTTTATTGTAGTTTACTTACAATACTTTTAATTTCTTGTTCTTTGCTTTTAGGATAAATAAGCAAAGTATCATTTTTATCCACGATTATATAATCATCTAAACCGTCAATAACCACTAGTTTTTTCCCTTCAGTACGAATTATATTATTTGATGCATTTTCCAAAACCACAGTTGCATTTACAACTGCATTATTATTTTCATCTTTCCCTAATTTCTCGTGTAAAGAGCCCCATGTTCCCAAATCATTCCAATCAAAAGTAGCTGGCAACACATACACGTTAGACGCTTTTTCTAATATAGCATAATCAATTGAAATATTTTCTGCCAAAGGATAATTCTGTGCAATGAATTCTTTTTCGCTTGATGAATTATAACTTTCAAATCCCGACAAAAAAAGCGCATTCATTTCGGGTTGAAATTTTTCAAAAGCCTCGATAATGGAAGACACACTCCATATAAAAATACCACCATTCCACAAAAAGTTTCCAGCTGCTAAAAATGCTTTAGCCGTTTCATAATCTGGTTTTTCCCTAAATTGAGAGACTTTTTTAACGGGTGTTGTTGTTGTTTTATCAAATTCTATATAACCAAAACCTGTATTAGGGAAAGTAGGTTGAATTCCAAGAGTCATAAGTGCATTATTGGTTTCGCAATAATCAAACGATTGTTTCACGTTTTGTACAAAAGCGTTTTCATCTTCAATCCAATGATCAGAAGGAGCTACAATAAGTAAAGCCTCTGGATTTTCCTTCTTAATTTTCATAGAAGCATATAAAATACAAGGGGCTGTATTTCGCATTGCTGGTTCCAAAACAACTTGTTCGGGTTGTATCGTGGGTAATTGTTCTAAAACTAAATCATTATATTTTTCATTGGTTAAAACCAAAATATTTTCAACTGGAATAAGTTTACTTAATCTTGAAAAAGTTTTTTGAATTAAGGTTTCGCCAGTTCCTAACATGTCGTGAAACTGCTTTGGAAAATTGGTTGTACTTACTGGCCAAAAACGCGAACCTACTCCACCTGCCATTATTATTGCGTAATAATTGTTGTTTTTCATATGTACCTAAAAAGGGTTCTTTTTATAACTTTAAATATACTTAAAAATATAATGCCAAAAAATAGCAACACTGTAATTAAATAAATTCTTGCAAAAATTGAAATTAAAATAGTAAAATCAAAACTTTAGATTCATTTATAGTGTTAATTGGTTACTAATTCTACTTCCGCATTGGGTTGAAACAAGAAAATTCTTCCGGTTTGTAATTCTATACATTCATACCGTTTTACTCGCAGTGCAATTTTTTTAAAAACACGACCGTTGTGAATTCTAAAATAAGCACCATATGGAATTTCAAAAATATAATTCTTATCAGTTTCTTTTTCATCGTATTGTTTTAATGCCAATGACAAAGTAGCATCGGTATCACTACTTGCTTTTGGATTTTTAAAATGACGTGCTAACAATGGTAATAGTTGATTTGGAAAAATTTCTGGTCGTATATAAGGCAACATTAATTGTCTAAAAGTGAGTTTCCACTCATCCCCATGCGGTTTAATATACCTTCCATATTTTTCAAAGGCAACTAAATGCGCAATTTCATGAATTAGAGTAATCAAAAAGCGGTATTTATTCAGACTCGCATTCACTGTAATTTGATGATAACCATTCGTATCTTTTCTATAATCACCATGACGAGTTACCCGTTCATTCACAATTTTCAAATGAACGTGATTGTTTTTGATTAACTCAAAACAAGGTTGAACTGCGTGTTCTGGTAAATATTTTTGTAAAACGTCACTCAATTTTTAAGGAGTAGTTGATGAAACTTGCAATACTTTTCCGTTATAGTATTTATTACCCGTTAAGGCAAAATTATAAACATAATCTGCCATTTCTTCTGCTGAAAGCGGTGCTTGATAACCAGGAAAAGCTTCTTGAAGCATCTCAGTATTAACAGCTCCTAAAGCCAACACATTAAAAGCAATACCTTTCTCTTTATATTCTTCTGCTAATAATTCAGAAAGTGTAATTACAGCCCCTTTACTGGAACTGTAAGCTGCTAAACTAGGAAACTTCATACTTCCTTGAATTCCTCCCATAGAACTAATTGTAACTACATGGCTTCCTTTAGTTAAATAAGGAATACAAATACGTGTTAAAGCCGCTACAGCAAAAACATTTACTTTGTAAACTTGTTCAAAATCTGCTGAGGTTAATTCTGCAAAAGGTTTTCCAATTAACAATCCTGCATTATGAATTAGAATATCAACCTGATTATTCCAAGAATGCTCTACAAATGCTTTAACTTGAAGTAATTCCTCTTCATTTGCAATATCAATACTTAAACAAGTTATATTTTGATTTTCTAGAAATACTTTAGGTGTTTTCCTAGAAACCGCTAGTACTTCATGTCCATTTTGGGCGAATTGCAAAGCCATTTCATATCCAATTCCACGGGATGTTCCCGTAATAATAACTTTTTTCATTATTTATTCATTTGGATTTCTTTAGTAGCCGCATTCATCATTTTCTCTAGAACAGGAATGGTTTTATTAATCACATTGGTCATATGTGCAGTGTTCATTAACTCAAATTCATCATCTGGCTGGTGATAAAATTGAAAATTCTCAAAATCGAAAGTAGATACTGTTTGAGCAGGTATTTCAAATTCAGTATAGAAAGGATAATTATCCGAAGCTCTAAATAACTGATATTGCGTTTCAGCTGGAATATAGCCTATCAAATTTTCTCCTGCGTACTCATTCATCTTTTTTGCCATGTTACTTTTACCAAAACCTGTTAAGTACAACAACATATCCTCTCTATTCATTTTAACGCCAATCATTTCATAATTGAACATAAAATATAGATCTATTTGTTGCTCCTTTAATTTTTTTGCTAAATGTTTAGATCCTAATAATCCTTTTTCTTCAGCAGAAAAGAAGGCAAAAATGACACTTCTTCTATTCGTTTTATGTTTGGCAAAATATTTAACTACTTCTGTAACAGCCGTTGTTCCTGAAGCATTATCATTGGCTCCATTTCCAATATCATCTCCATTTACAGCTTGTATTCTTCCAATATGGTCATAATGCGCTCCAATTACAACAAATTCATTCTTTAATTTTGGATCATTTCCTTCTAGATAACCCACTATATTATATGCTGGCAAATCGTAGTTACTCAATGTATCTCTGTAAGTTTTAAAATAAGGCTGTACTCCATTTTTTTTAAAGATGTCCTCAAGAAAATAACTTGCTTTTTCGATTCCAGAACTTCCTGTATTACGACCTTCTAAATCATCTGAAGTTAAAAACTGAAGTGTTTTAGCAACATCTTCTTGATTAGCAACATCCGTTTTTGCAACCGTTGAACCTTCAGAAATGTTATTGGATTCATTAGAAACTGTTGACTTTGTACCATTACAAGCTAATAAGACTAAGCTGACAATAAAGCATATTTTTTTCATTCCTATTTTTATTTTCGTAAAAATAATAAAATCCCAGTAAAACTAGGATTTTAAAGTATAAGAATTGAAAAAATTATATCCTAAATTGTCGCAGCTTAACAAAGTCATTTTTGTAAAAATATACAAGCAACATACAAGCAATAAAAGTAAGTACTGCTAAGACAAATAAAGCTCCTCCATCATTTTGCACTTCAATACCCAAAAGAGTTAAATGAGAAAGAATAGCTCCAAACATGGTTAACGCACCTAAAACTGCTCCTAAAAAAGTAGTCCTTGGTATTAAGATTAAAACAGAAGCAATGAGTTCAATAATTCCTGATGCAATTCTTCCAAAAGGTTCCGCATTTAGAGTTGAGAAAATATAGACACTTTCTGGAGCAGCCGAAAATTTGAAATATAACGTTTGTAGTAAAATGATAACAGCAACTAATTTAAGAATCCAAATAAAAAGTTTTTTTTTCATAATAGTAGTATTTAATACTTCAAAGATAAACTCAGAACTCCTCATGAAGTGTTAGTTATACAACTTATCTAAATTTTAGATATACAAAAGGCGCTGAATTTTTCAGCGCCTTTTGTATATTAATTATAAACGTAGTTACTTTAGCTTTATTAAGCCAACATAGTTACTGGGTTCTCCATAAACGCTTTAAACGTTTGCAAAAATTGTGCTCCAGTTGCTCCATCAACTGTTCTATGATCACATGCTAAAGTAACTGTCATGGTATTTCCTACAACAATTTGCCCATTTTTAACCACTGGTTTTTCTACAATAGCTCCAACCGATAAAATGGCTGAATTAGGCTGATTAATAATCGATGTAAAAGACTGAATACCAAACATACCTAAATTAGAAATAGTAAAAGTACTTCCTTCCATTTCAGCTGGTTGAATTTTTTTCACACGTGCTCTTCCTGCCATATCTTTTACATTGGCACCAATTTGAGTCAATGTCATTTGATCTGTAAATTTCAATACTGGAACTACCAAACCATCCTCAACAGCTACAGCAACACCAATGTTTACATGGTGATTTAAAATCATAGCATCTTCTTTCCATTGAGAATTTACTTGAGGATGTTTCTTTAATGCCATAGCACTTGCTTTAATAACCATATCATTAAAAGATACTTTTGTATCTGGAATACGATTAATCATCTCACGTGACGCGATTGCATTATCCATATCTAACTCAATAGTTAAATAATAATGCGGTGCTGTAAACTTAGACTCTGCTAATCTCTTCGCGATGACTTTACGCATTTGCGAATTTTTAACTTCTTCTTGGTACACTTCTCCAGCAGGCACAAATGGTTTTACAGCAGCTACTGTACTTGAAGCTTCTTTAACTGCATCTGAAGAAGTAATTGCACTAACAGATGAATGAGCTGCACTTGGAGTAAAGTTTTCTACATCTGACTTCACAATTCTACCGTTTTCTCCTGAACCCTTAACATCAGATAAATTAATTCCTTTTTCTTCCGCAATTTTTTTAGCTAAAGGTGATGCAAAAATTCTACCATTCGAAGTAGTTGAAGTTGTTTGTAAAGTTGTGGTTTCTGAAACAGTTGTGTTTTTAGGCTCCTCTTTAACCTCTTCTTTTTTAGGACTACTAGAATCAGTAGCTTTAGGATTAGCAACTACACCAGAAACATCAGTTCCTGCAGGTCCAAGAATTGCTAAAACGCTATCAACTGGTGCTGATTCTCCTTCCTGAACTCCAATATGTAATAAGGTTCCCGAGTTGAAAGATTCAAACTCCATAGTAGCTTTATCAGTTTCGATTTCAGCTAAAATATCTCCTTCTTCAATTTTATCACCCACTTTTTTCAACCAAGTAGCTACCGTTCCTTCCGTCATAGTATCGCTTAGTCTTGGCATAGTAACTACAACGACACCTTCTGGCAAAGTAGCCTCACCTTTCGATTCATTAGTAGGAGCCACTTCTTCTTTATTAACATCGTTTGATGCTACTTCAGATTTTGATTCGTTTGTATTATTTAAAACCTTAGATATATCTTCACCTTCATTACCAATAACCGCTAAAAGAGAATCAACAGCTGCTGTTTCTCCTTCATTAATACCAATATGCAATAGTGTTCCTGCATTAAAGGATTCGAATTCCATAGTAGCTTTATCCGTTTCAATTTCAGCTAAAATATCTCCTTCTTCAATTTTATCACCGACTTTTTTAAGCCATTTTGCCACGGTTCCTTCTGTCATTGTATCGCTTAAACGAGGCATTGTTATTACTGTTGCCATAGTGCTTATAATTTATGAGGTAAAAATGGATAATTTTCTTGTTCGTATACTACATCATACATTACATTCAAGTCTGGATACGGTGAGTCTTCTGCGAATTGCTCACATTCGTTAACCAAATCTCTTACTCGGTTATCAATAGCTTCAATCTCCGCTTCAGTAGCATAATTATTTTCTTTAATAATATCTAAAACTTGCGTTATAGGGTCTATCTTTTTGTATTCTTCTACTTCTTCTTTAGTTCTATAATGCTGCGCATCAGACATTGAGTGTCCTCTGTAACGATACGTTTTCATTTCTAAAAAGGTAGGACCATCACCTCTTCTTGCTCTTTCAATCGCTTCATGCATTGCTTCAGCTACCTTAATTGGATTCATTCCATCTACAGGACCACATGGCATTTCGTATCCTAAACCTAATTTCCAAATATCCGTATGATTGGCAGTTCTCTCTACTGAGGTACCCATGGCATAACCATTATTTTCAACAATAAAAACAACGGGCAATTTCCAATTCATAGCCATATTAAACGTTTCATGTAAAGAGCCTTGACGTGCTGCACCATCTCCAAAATAAGTCATCGTAACACCACCTGTTTCAAAGTATTTATCTGCGAAAGCTAAACCTGCACCTAAAGGAATTTGACCTCCTACAATTCCATGACCTCCATAAAAGCCATGTTCCTTAGAAAAAATATGCATGGAACCTCCTAAACCTTGAGAAGTTCCTGTCGCTTTACCTAAAAGTTCAGCCATGACTTTTCTTGGATCAACCCCCATACCAATAGGCTGAACGTGATTACGATAAGCTGTAATCATTTTATCTTTAGACAAATCCATAGCATGTAATGCCCCCGCTAAAACAGCTTCTTGTCCATTATATAAATGTAGAAATCCTCTTACTTTTTGTTGAATGTAAAGCGCAGCAAGTTTATCTTCAAACTTTCTCCAAAATTGCATATCTTCATACCATTGCAGGTACACTTCTTTTGTTATTGGTTTCATTTGTTTATGAATTAAATTGGATTTTTTACAAAAAAAGATAAAAACTTAATTTGAAAAATTTTACAAAAAGCAAAAATACTACATAGAAGCTTATTGAAAAAATTAATTCTTATCAATTTTCTTTTATTTATTATGAATATGTTATTTTTTATCAACGAAATCGTTATAGATGCTTTTTCTCAAATAGAAAAGGTAGTAAGTTTTTTAAAGAATTAGAATGATATACTTTTCCTTTGGAACCCATAAAATAAATTTCAATATTAGCATCCTGTTTCATTTCATATTCAGCGATAGATTGCCTACAAGAACCACAGGGTGGTATGGGCTCTTCCAGCTCTCTATCTTGCGGTGTTGCCGATATAAATAGTTTTAAAACTTTAGTATTAGGAAAATTTGCACCTGCATAAAAGATAGCTACCCTTTCTGCACATAATCCAGAAGGATATGCCGCATTTTCTTGGTTAGATCCTAAAATAATTTCATCATTTTCTAGTAACAAAGCCGTTCCAACACTGAACTTTGAGTAAGGGGCATACGCTTTTTTTCTAGCTTCTATTGCCTTTAACATCAATTGTTGATCTTGATCTTTAAGCTCTTCTAAAGAATCATAAACAGAAAATGTAGTTGTAAATGTAATTTGCTTCATATATAAGGAAAAAAAATCCAAACTCGAATAGAATTTGGATACTTAATTTTTTATTTTTTATTATTATAATTCATCATAACCATCACCAAAATTAAACGATAGTGAAAATCGAAGTGTGTTTTCTAATGGATTTCTAACTTTTGATGCAGAGAACAAATAAGAAACATCAATTTTAACAGCATTGTATTTAAATCCTGCTCCTAAAGTAAAATATTTCCTAGCTCCTTTAGTTTCACTTTCATGAAAATAACCTGTTCTCAAAGAAAATGAATCTTGGTAGGCATATTCAGCACCTAATGCATACGTAAATTCTTTTAATTCTTCACTAAATCCATCAGGAGCATCTCCAAAAGATTTGAATATTCCACTAACCCATCCTGTCTTTCTATAATCAATTATAGCATTACTATTAGCAGTATCAGCATCTGCTTGAGAAATATCACCATCATCATCGAAATCCCCATCATTATTTGCATCCAAAGCTTGAACTCTAGCAGGAGGTGTTGGCACCAATAATTTTGTAATTTCTGCAGAAACAGCTACTTTATTGTATTCATCAAAGATAAAATCAAAACCAGCACCTAATCGCATATTAGAAGGAATAAAGTTAGAATTCTCTTCTAACTTATCATTATCATAATTAATTTTTGGTCCTAAATTTTGAAAATTAAATCCAGCTCTCCATCTTCCATTAAAATCATTATAGGCAATTTCTTCTGATTGGTAATAACCTGCAATATCAACCGCAAAAGTGGTAGCTGCAGTAGCATCATTACCCTCAGTCGCGATTTTTAAATTCGAACGAATAAACCTTCCCCCAACAGCCATAGAAAAGCGCTCACTTAATTTTAAAGCATAAGACCCATCTAATGCCAATTCATTAGGTGAAACTGTATTTTGTAATTCTCCTTGTGCATTTGTTAACTGAATATCACCCAATCCAAAATAACGCAGAGATCCTGCAAAAGCACTTCTTTCATTAATTCTATTAAAGTAAGTAACTTGACCTAATGAAATATCGTTTGCAATACTAGTCAAATAGGGTGTATAACTTAATGAAAAACCTTGCTTATCTAAAGAGAAAGCATATTTGGCAGGATTGTGTTGTTGAGAAAAAGCATCGGTAGAAGTCGCTACTCCCATATCACCCATACCAGCAGATCTAGCATCCGCAGCAATCAATAAAAAGGGAACTCCTGTAGTAATTACTCTTTCTTGGGCTTTTACATATTGGCTCGTTACTAATATAGTTAACAAAACTGCTATTTTCTTCATTCTTATTGTAAATTAATTAGACAAATATAATATTTTATTATAGTATTACAAGTTTCTCGTATTTTTCTGCCGAACTACCATTAGTTGCAGATCGAACCGTTAGTTTATATACATAGACTCCTTTACCAATTTTATCACCAAAATCATCTTTTCCATCCCATTTTAAATCTCTACACAAAAAACCATCTGTTATTACCTGTTGATTGATGGTTTTTATAAGCTTACCTGTTATTGTTAGTATTTGAACTTGAACATCTAAAGGCTCGAAAGGTCTATTATGGGTAAACCAAAATTCGGTATAACTAACAAATGGATTTGGATAATTGAGCACTCTTTCTAAAGTAATATTCTCACTTCCACAAACAGAATTAAACTGAATTTCTGCTGTGACTAAATTATTATAGACATCCCACGCTTTAAAAACAATAGTATGCATACCTGGAGACAAATCTCGAAATTGATAACGAATTTTACCTTTCGTAAAATCATCGTTCTCGGTCTCATAATAATCATTTAAAATATAAGGATTGGTTTCATCACCATCTAATATCGCTACAATATCGTGTCCAATTCCACTTGCTGTATTAATTCCATTTTCGTCTTCTAAAAAGGCTAATAAAATAGGAGAACAATTAGAAATGCTTCCCGAAACAAAACTTTCATCATTTAAATACAACCTAACTGTTGGGGGTGTATTATCAGCTGGAGCATTTGTATTCACACCACCAACTAAGATAGCTCTATTAAATCCAGTTTGATCTTCCAAAACTGGTGTATTTCGTTTTGCATAAAAGCTAATCTTTCCATTACCGACTGGAATTTTAATATCTTGAGGCACCACAAAACTCAATTCAAACCCCCCATTAACAACAGAAGCATTACCTCTAAAAATAGTCTCACCTAAAGTAGTAAAATTCATCGTAATTATTTGACCAGGAGGAAAATAAACCCCTTCTATTGTTGTACCACTGGGAGACGGAGAGACTACACCATTATTCCCTAAGGTACTCCTATTAATATCTTTATCAAAGATCTGAACTGCTAAATCTCCATTATAATTAGATAATAAAACATCATTTTGATCTTGAATTTGTCCTTTTATTTTCATCAGACTTAAAGCTTGAAAACTGCCAGTAAATTGGTCAATTGGCGTATCATTAACTTCAGTCAATACAACTTTAGGTTTTGGAATAGCTAATTTTAAAGCCGGATCACCAATATAAAAAACAACTCTTCTATTACTCGAAGTCCCAGGTTGAAGCTTCGCCAATCGAAGCGCTTCAGCTATAGTGGGGTACTCATTGGAACCAAAAGCGTAAAGTCTTTCATTCAATAAATCATTCATCACCAAACCCGTAGTCACTCCAATCAATCTCGTTGTTGCAATCAAACTCACCGCACCTCCTTGCTCATTCCAATATAAATACTCTCCACCTGAAAAACGATTAGGATCGTCGAACCTTGTAAAATCACAAGTAATTGTTATAAAAAGCGGGTATCGATAAGGATTATATAAATTTTGAGCATCTAATTTTTCAAATAAACGCTCTCTAGCTAACGACTCTTCGTTTCCATGTCCTAAATAATTTATTACTAAAGCCCCCAATTGTAAGGCATCTAAAAAATCATTTTTTGCATCTGGATAGCGCTCACCCCCTGCAGCTACTTGCTGAACATAAGAATCAGTATGTATTTTTTTTACATTTACAAAGGGCTTAGCTGTTGTTAAATCATCTGCTAGCTTATCTAAAGCAAACTGCAATTGCGCATCTCCCTGTGAATCAGCATCATCAGAATAAATTATATAATTATTTCGCCATTTCCCGAAAGAAGCCTCGTCATGATAATCAATTACTTTATTCACCATCTGTTGTGCTTGTTGAACTGACGAAACAATCATTCTTCCTACGGCAATATCAATACCGTCAACACCACTAGTCATTGGCCCTTCAGTATCATCCATCAAACCATAAAAATCATCTGATATAAATGCTGTAAAAAGAGACATATTAGAAGAATTATTAACTTCAGATGCATTAGGATTAAATCCATGAAAAGTAGGAACAATATTGGTATTATTCGAAATTCTATCCTTATAATCATAAGAAGCATCTCCAAAAAGATTCACATATTTAACTCTTCTTGAAGGATCTGATGCATTCCAATACACATATTTTATAAAATTGCGAATCGCTGCTACATCTTGTTTGCCAGAACTAAATTCTTGATAAATGGATTCCAAACTAACCACCTTAACCACTAAACCAGAATAATTTCTGTGAAAATTAGCTAACCGTTCCGCTTGATTTACCAAAAAACCAGGCGCAATAATTAAATAATCGATATCTTGAAAATTCCCTTGATTATCCTTAAAGATGCCACCTTTTAAATTTTGATTATAAACTGTAGTAATTGTTTCTTTAAGAGGAGTATAAAGATCAGAATCGTGAACAGCAACATATTTTTTTTCAGTTCCAAGATACACTTTAAATGAAAAATTAGACTCACTCGGATTTACGTAACTCACTGCGTTATAAATATCAGAAACATCCCAAACTTGACTTATAGAGTTAGCATTAGAAATAGTGTATTGACCTGTACCAATATTATTTTCTTGCTCTTTATTATAAAAAACAAATTGTTTACCAAATCCTTGTAAATTTCGTTTAGATTTTAGCATAATAAAATCCAGATACCCATTAGAAGAAGGCACACCTCCATTGTTATAAGTTAAACTTATTGACAAAGCAGATGAGGCTTGCGTCGTTGTATTCAAAACATTTTCAAAACCCTCAGCCGTACTACTCGATTGCAAAGAAGGAAAAGCAACATTACCTAAAGATTGATTATTAGCTCTGATTTCAAAAGAAGTATTTCCAAAAGAAACAGAAGCCATATTAATTTTTATAGCGATTGGAACAGTAGTGTCAATATTTGGTAGTGCAAAATCAAAAGTCTGAGTGTTATTAATATTAAATTGTTCTCCAAACCATCTTCTACCCACTTTTGCTACATTAACTAAATCTTTTTCATACACTATTGTATCATCATAATTTGTAAAGCTTAACGAAGGGGAATCTGTAGGTTCAATTGCTGGTAGAATTCTTTTACCTTGACCTCCACCAGTGGTAACATAATAATACGATTTATCAGAGAAAAGATTATTTTTAGTTAAACTTTCAGTATTCCATGTATCCACACCTTCGGCATAAAACAAAATATAATCATTATCATTAAAAACGCCGTCTTCTTCTCCTACAAACTGAATCGCATTCTCAACAATATCATCTGGATAAGGTATACTGTTTAATAAAGGCAGCATTCTACCACCATTTCCATAAATCTTAATTGTCCTTGGATCAACAGATACATCAACACCTAAACTTTGAAGAAAAGTTTTAGACACTTTATAAACCCCGGAATTTTCTACATAAAAACGAAACCAATTTCCAGAAGCAAAAGCAGAGTTTGTAATATTTCTTCTATTGGTGTAGCGACTATTATTTACTTTATAAGTATAGCTATAGTTTAACGAAACAACTTTTTTATAACCATTGGCATCTTTGATAATTGGAGAAAATGTAAACAAAGAAACAACTTGATCTTTAGCATAAAAAGACTCAATCCTTGCCTGAATAGAAGTAGGTATTTTATCCTTATTTAAATTCAATAAATCTTGTTCAGCTATCGTTTGAAAAGAAATGTTTGTAATTTTTAACGAGTTTTCATCAATAAGTTGAGCAACAAAAGTTTCTTTTTTAAAGAAAATTTGTTCTGCTCCTAAATCTAAAGAAAAATAAAGTCCATCAAAAGTTGGATATTTAAAAACCAAATTCTCATTTGAGAACATTCCTTCTTCTTTCCAATTTAAAATGATAGAATTTGTATTTTGCGCAGGTAATACTGTGCTAATCAACAGAAAAAAATATATAATTTTCTTTTTCATTAGAAGAATAACGTAATTTGTAATTTAATATTACAAAGAGAAATAAAAAAAATTAAATATCGACTAATGCACAATAAAAAAAGAAATTATTCGTTGTAATTGAGCAATTTTAACATAAAATTAATTTTTTTTTACATTTTTTAAAAATCATGTTGCAAATTAACACATAATTACTATCTTGCGACACTAAATTTATTACCTACTAGAGTATGAAAATTAAGCAAATTATGACTTTGAAGGCGTTATTGATGTTGTCAATAACTATTGGTTTGAGCAGTTGTAGCAAAAGTTCTAACACAAAAGGAGCCTCAAGAGCTACTGGATGGAAGATTAATGACAAAAATGGTGGCTTCCAACACAATTCTAAGTTTACCAAACAAGAGACCCCTCCTGGAATGGTCCCGATTGAAGGTGGAACTTTTACTATGGGTAAAGTACAAGATGATGTAATGCATGACTGGAACAATTCTCCGAGTCAACAACACATTCAATCTTTTTATATGGATGAAACTGAGGTAACTAATTTAATGTATACTGAGTACTTATTTTGGTTAAAAACAGTTTTCCCTCCAACAGAAGAAAATTACAAAAACATTTACACAGGAGCTATTCCTGACACATTAGTTTGGAGAAACCGTTTAGGTTATAACGAAACTATGACCAACAATTACTTAAGACATCCAGCTTATGCTGAATACCCAGTAGTTGGTGTAAACTGGATTCAAGCAGTAGAATTTAGTAAATGGAGAACGGATCGTGTTAACGAAAACATGCTTGAAAAAAATGGATATCTTAAAAAAGACTCTAAAGTTAAATTAGGTTCTGAAGTAACAGCTGAATCAACTTTTAGTACAGATACATACTTATCTGCTCCAACAAAAACTTATGGTGGTAATGAAGATATTCTTTTAAAAAGAGAAATGAATGGAGGAAGAAGAGAAGTTGCGGATACAGCTAAAAATGTATATGCACAAATTAACTCAGGTATCATTCTTCCAGAATATAGACTTCCAACTGAAGCAGAGTGGGAATATGCTGCTAGTGCTTTAGTAGGAAACAGAGAGTTCAACATCTATAAAGGTCAGAAAAAATATCCATGGAATGGTCAATACACACGTTCTGGTTCAAGACAACAAAGAGGTGATCAATTGGCTAATTTCAAACAAGGAAGAGGAGATTATGGAGGTATCGCTGGATGGAGTGATGACGGGGCAGATATTACTAACAAAGTAAAAAGCTATCCTGCTAATGACTTTGGTCTTTATGACATGGCGGGTAACGTTGCTGAATGGGTTGCAGACGTTTACAGACCTGTAGTAGACGATGAAGCAAATGATTTCAACTATTATAGAGGTAACGTTTACATGAAAAACAAAATAGGTGAAGACGGTATCGTAGAAGTTGTAACAGCTGAAAATATCAAATATGATACTTTAAGTAATGGTAAAATTTTAGCAAGAAATTTCCCTGGACAAGTTGCTCAAGTTCCAGTTGATGACAATGAGACTTACTTAAGACAAAACTTCTCAACTTCTGACAACAGAGACTATAGAGATGGTGACAAGCCTTCAACTAGATTCTTTGACTTTGGCTCTGAAGAGGATGGAGAAGATAATGCTAAAAGAATGTATGAATCACCTAAACACTCTATATCTGTTGATAGTGCATCTGGTGAATTGACAAAAAAATATGATAAATCAGACAAAAGAACAACTTTAGTAGATAATGAAGTACGTGTTTACAAAGGAGGTTCTTGGAGAGATAGAGCATATTGGTTAGACCCTGCATCTAGAAGGTATTTCCCACAAGATATGGCTACTGATTACATTGGATTTAGAAATGCAATGTCTAAAGTTGGACCAAAATCTAACAAGAAAACACCTAGAGGTAATCCTAAATTCTAAAAAAAAATAATTTTCATATCTATAAAAGCCCATTTTAAATAATGGGCTTTTTTATTATATTCGCTTTATGAATATTCAAGAACTATACATCAAATTTCTCGAGTGTAATACAGTTACAACTGACACTCGTAAAATTGTGCAAAATGATTTATTTTTTGCTTTAAAAGGAACTAATTTTGACGCCAACCAATTTGCAAAAGAAGCCCTTGAAAAAGGAGCTAAATATGTAGTCATTGATAATAAAGATTTTTTTATTGAAAACAAAACAATTTTAGTACCTGATACTTTAAAAGCCTTACAATCTTTAGCAAATTATCACAGAAAAGTTTTAAACACAAAAATAATTGCTTTAACTGGAAGTAACGGAAAAACAACCACAAAAGAATTGATAAATTCTGTTCTCTCTAAAAAATATAAGACTACTGCAACTATTGGTAATTTAAACAATCATATAGGCGTACCTTTAACTCTTTTGTCTTTAACAAAAGACACAGAAATTGGAATTGTTGAAATGGGGGCAAATCACAAAAAGGAAATTGAATTTTTATGTGAATTAGCAGAACCTGATTTTGGTTATATTACTAATTTTGGGAAAGCTCATTTGGAAGGTTTTGGGGGTGTTGAAGGAGTCATTCAAGGCAAAAGTGAATTATACAAATACATTGAAAACAATCAAAAAATTTGTTTTGTTAATTTAGAGGACCCTATCCAAAATGAAAAAACAAGACATATAAAAAGATTTACTTTCTCAACTGACAAAGACAGTGATGTAAAAATCACAAATATCTCAGCAAACCCAATGGTTTCTGTTACCTATGAAAATCTAGTAATTCAATCTCATCTCATCGGTATTTATAACGCTAACAACATAAATATCGCAATCACTATAGGTAATTATTTTTCGATTACTCCTGATTTAATTAAACAAGCAATTGAAAATTATATTCCAACTAACAATAGATCTCAGTTACTAAAAAAAGATTCCAATGAAATTATTTTAGACGCTTATAACGCAAATCCTAGCAGTATGGCTGTTGCTGTAGAAAACTTTATTCAATTAGAACATTCCAATAAAATAATTGTATTTGGAGATATGTTTGAATTAGGAGCAGAAAGCGCTATCGAACATCAAAAGCTAATTTTGTCTTTACAAAATGAAGTTCAAATTCAATGTTATTTCGTAGGAAATGAATTTTACCAAAATAAAATAAAACAAAGTAATTTTTCATTTTTTAAGACTTTTGAAGATTTTTCTAATGTATTCTCAACTAAAAAACCTCAAAATGCCCTCCTTTTAATAAAAGGGTCTAGAGGAATGGCTCTAGAAAGAACACTAGAACTACTATAGATAAAAGACCTTTTAAATTGATTCTGCTTGTTTAAAAGGTCTTTCTGCTTTTTTTATTCTATAAATTTCGTATACTAAAAAACCTAGAAAAGCAGTATATTCTAAGAAAATAAGAACCATATTTTCTTGAAAAGAATCCTGACTGTAGGTAAAATAACTTAAAATTACTGTTAATGTCCAAACCAATATAAATTTATATTTGGTAAACATAGAAAGAAAAAGCAAATTGACAATATACCAAGGATGGATGGTAGTCGAGACCAAAAAATAAATCAACAATCCAAATAAAGCATTTTTAAAAAACATTTGAGGCAAAACATTATTCCTAAATAAAGCATAATAAAGAAGTATTAAAACAGAAAAAACAGGAATAATTTTCCCTATAACTCCTATTACATTATACCCTACAAACCAATACCCTATAGCTCTAAATACATAATAAAAACTGGCATTGAATTCAAAATTAATAAACCACAAAGCAATTGTTTGAGAATAATTTTGCACTAAAGATTCGGAAACAAAAGGTAAAAAAAGCAGGTAATTGATTAGTAAAATAAAAACATAAAATACCACACTCTTTTTAAATCCTAATTTTTGATAAAAAAAAGGCAATAATAATAAAGGTAGCAATTTAGTAGATATGGATAGCGCAATAAACAAAGCAGACCACATCAGTTTATTGGTAAAAAAACAATACACTCCTAATACTAGCAAAAAAAGCATTACTCCTTCAAAGTGAGCATTTCCAACTAATTCAACTATTATTAATGGGTTTAAAAAATATAAAAATATATTTTTAGTACTAAAACCTAATTCAACCATCATTTTTTTTCCATAATGATAAATTCCAATATCAGCAAAAAAAAGTATACTTTTAAAAATAAAGACGGATAAAAAAATGGATTTTGAAGCGAACAAGGCCGCAATAAGAAAAATAAATTGGTTTACGGGCGGATAATTTGAAAAATGGGATGCACTCAAACTCCCCATTTTCTCATATAATTCATGAGACTGAAAAAAATGCACTGAATGGATAATGGCATCCGGTTTAAATTCGTAGGGACTTAAACCCGAATACACTACTCTTCCATCCCAAATAAAGCGATACACATCTTGTGACCAAAATGGCAAACAAAAAAGAAGTATTCCTCTAAAAAAAACACCATAACCAAAAAGTTCCTTTTCCGATATGCTTGAGGCATTATATAAATAATAAAAAGATATAAAAGCTATAGAATAGAATCCGAATAGTAAGAAAAAGTTTTCTCTTGGCACCAAATAACCTAAAAACCAATAAGCCAAAAGGGATAAGGCTACAAAAAAAAGAACATGATATCTTTTATCAGACAAATTCAAAATTAAGTTGATTTAAAAGATTTAATAAAGACATAACCATATCCAATTAATAACATTAAATGAAATGGCAGCAAACCAAAATCATTCAAATGGTAACCACTGTAAATCCCAAATAAAAAATACAACACTAAAACACCTTCAACAATAGTATTCTTAGAAATTTTATGAGAAATATAAATGTTTTCTTTCCACTTTTCTTTCAAAGCTTCAATATTAAATTTTGGTGTTCTCACAAACTCACTTTTCTTACCAATAAGACCTTCTAAAACCGCAATAGAATTTTGAAATGAAAATCCCATAGCAATCGTATAAAATGTAAAGAACATACTTATATACCTCAAAAAATTAGCTACTCCTCCTCCATTTATTTTTTTATAGGTAAACCAATAACAAATAAAAAAAATGATTGAAGTAATTACAAAAAAAGCGGCAACATTAAAAAGTATTTTTAATTGAGGAAATTCATTCTTAATATACAAGGCTGGAACGCTTAAAACTGCCATTGCAAAAATACACAAGAACATAGAACTATTTAAAAGATGCAATAAACCATGAAATTTAGTCTTTGCTTTTATATGATGTGCTTCAAGTACTTTTTTTGACATCTTTTTAAAGTTTTCCGCACCTCCTTTATTCCATCGAAACTGTTGTGAACGGGCAGCACTCAATACTGCAGGAAGTTCAGCGGGTGTTTCTATATCTTCTAAATAAACAAACTTCCAGTTTTTTAATTGGGCCCGATAACTTAAGTCTAAATCTTCAGTTAAGGTATCACTTTCCCAATTCCCCGCATCAATGATGCATGATTTTCTCCAAACTCCAGCTGTTCCATTAAAATTTATAAAGTGTTGTTTGGAATTACGTCCCACTTGTTCTAAAGTAAAATGAGCATCAAGTGCAAAAGCCTGAATTCTAGTCAATAAAGAAAAATCTCTGTTAATATGTCCCCAACGTGTTTGTACAACTCCTACGTTTTCATCTTTAAAATACGGTATGGTTTGTAGTAACCAATCTCTTTTTGGCACAAAATCTGCATCGAAAATAACAATAAAATCTCCTTTTGCTGTTTTCAATCCTTCTTTCAATGCTCCAGCTTTAAAACCAACTCTATTTACTCTTCTAATATGCTGTATATATATTCCCTTTTGGGCAATTTTTGCAATAATATTTTGTGTTTCTAAAACAGAGTCATCAATTGAATCGTCTAACACTTGTATCTCAAATTTGTCTTTTGGATAATCCAATTGTGAAACGGTTAGTAATAAGCGTTCTACCACATATTTCTCGTTAAAAATAGGGAGTTGAATCGTTACAAATGGTATTTCAGAAGGATTGTTAAAATCGAATTTTTCTCTACTAATACTCGTTTTTTTACTCTTTAAGTAATTGAGTAATAAATTAAATTGAGCTAAACTATAGAAGAAAATTAAAACTATGGCTAAGCTATAAAAAAACAAGATAATATAAGAAAGTAGTAAGTATGCCATTATTTTTTTAAACTATATTTTAGGATCCAACCTATAATTTTTACTCCCGCCATGATGGTTCCTTTTACGGTTCCAGAAACTTTTGAAACACCTATTCTATTTTTATAACGAACTGGAATTTCAATGTAAGACAATTTTTGTTTTAGTGCTTTTAGTTGCATTTCAACCGTCCAGCCATAAGTCTTATCTTCCATCTGCAAAGCTATCAATTTTTCATACTTAATAGCCCTAAATGGACCTAAATCGGTAAACTTTGAATTAAAAAATAATTTCATCAAAAAAGTTGCCAAAGCATTCCCGAAAATTTGCTGAGGGGTCATCGCTCCTTTTTCTCGTAACGCCTTCACACGTGAACCTATAACCATATCGTAATTATGATGCCAAATAGGATCAATTATTTTTAATAATTCTTCTGGATAATCAGAATAATCACCATCTAAGAAAACAATAATATCTGGTTTCACATTTTGTTTCTCTATATATTCCATTCCTTTTAAACAAGCATATCCATACCCTTTTCTGGATTCAAAAAGCACTGTTGCACCAGCAGCTTTAGATACAGCGGAAGTGGCGTCTGAAGAATTATTATCAACTACTATTATCTCAGAAACAAGATTAGGAATTTCATGAATAACATTTACAATTGCCTTTTCTTCATTGTAGGCAGGAATTATTACTTTAACTAAAGGTGTCATCATAAAAATAAAAACGGATTATCTTTTTTGAAAGCTTCAACACTTTCCCATTGGTTGGTTTTTTTATTCATCGTATATTCTTCGGCTCGTATTATTTTATTTTTATCATACACTATAGTAAATCCATTCAGTTTATTATTTTCAAATTCACTTTTCTTAAGAATTTTTCCTTTACCGTCATAAAATATCCACCACTTCACTCTTTGATTATTTAGATAATGACCTTCCTCTTTTTTAGTACCATTCGCATTATAAAAAAACCAATAATCTACTTTTTGATTTCCTTCTACCCAACCTTCTTCTTTTAAATGACCATTTTCATAGTAATTCTTAACGTACGATTTTTGACCGAACACAAAAGACATAGATAAGAAAAAAATAAAGAATAATAGTTGTTTTTTCATAGGTTTATAATTTAACGTTCGCATGAATTCTATTTTACTTTATAAATTCTAGAGTTGTATTCTAAGAAATAAAGTAGATATAAGGATATACGGTAAAAAAGCACCCTTGGTTTTGGAAATTACTTTTGATTTACCAAATCCATTAAATCCAAATCGTTCCCTAACAAAATTTCATTTGGGTTAATTCTACCTTTCTCTGTACTATTTTCCAATTTTAAAACACCACGTGGGCACACAGCAGCACAAACACCACAACCTACACAAGAGGCTCTTACTATATTTTCTCCTTTTTGTGCATACGCCCTTACATCAATTCCTTGTTCACAATACGTAGAACAATTACCACATGAAATACATTGACCCCCATTAGTAGTAATTCTAAATCGTGACTTAAAACGTTGAATAATTCCCATGTAAGCCGCTAAGGGACATCCAAAACGACACCATGAACGATTTCCCAGAATAGGATAAAAACCAGTCCCTATTACACCCGCAAATATGGAACCTATTAAAAAGCCATATATTTCGTTAATTTTGTAAGCATTAATTCCAAATAAAGTACTATCGCCAACATTGGAAGGATTGTAAACAATATTATAGGTGTTGTAGCCCACAACTAATGTCATTATTACTGCAAAAACTAAAATAGGATAAATGGTCCATCTTTCTATTTTCCATGCTATTAATCGTTTATCCGAAAGTTGTCTGTAAGGATCTCCTAAAGTTTCTGCCAACCCTCCACAACCACAAACCCAAGAACAATACCAACGTTTTCCGTAAAAATAAACCATAACCGGAACCACAATCAAACTTAAAACAATACCCCAAACCAACATAAATTTCCCTAAATGACCTGCTTCTAAATGTTGTTTCACATTCCAATCGGTTACAAAATTATAATCTAAAGGCCATGCGTTCTTCAAATCGACACCTGGTAAATCAAATAATGGTAAGATCTCAACCAATAGAAATGCAAAAATGATTTGAAAAAATAATACACTTGCCGTTCGTACAATTTGATAATTATTATGCCTGTATTTGATAAACATTCGTACCCCCATAACAATCATTGAAACACAGTATAAAATTCCATAAAGAAACCATTGTGATGCGCTAGCTCCTTTTATAAAAATACCTTTTAATGGATCTACAATCCGAGTCCAATTAACGATATAAAAGGGATAGAAATACAGCAAAATATAAAAAGAAACTAAAAAAGTAAAAACAAATAATGCAACCCAACCTCTATTAGTAGCTTCTGAAAGATAAATCCCATTATTTTTTATTCCAGGAATAGGTTCTAGAAACAAACCCGTAAGAATAAACATTAAAGAACCTATTATTCCTAAACCGAACGTTAAAAATAAATACAAGGAATTATGCTCTTGTAAAGGCCCTACAATCGAAGCTTTCACTAAGTCAAACTTGGTATATTTGTTTGGATATAGTAAATATTCTTGCGCATTGCTTCTATTAATATCAGAAATTTTAGAAGTAAAATCATTTTTAAAATCGGCTGGTTTTTCATATTTTTTAGTACCAACATACATCCAATTCGTTGCTTCATCTACTAATTTCACTTTCGCAGCATCATTTGGAAATACATTTTGTAAAATTTCTTTAGAATATAGTATTGCATTACCTTGAATACTTTGTTTAAATATTTGATTTATTTCCTCTTCTGACAATCCTTTTTCTTTTGCTATTGCAGCAGTAACTTGAGTATTATAGTTTTGTAACAATGATTCTATTTCGTTCGTAAAAACAAAAGCATTGCCAATTTCCTTATTTAAAATTCCTTTTTCTTGAGCAACTTCTTTTAAAGTAGTAGCTACAAAAGCAGTTTTACTAGAAAAAACAGTCTCTATTGTTTTTTCAGTTAAAGTGTATCCACCAATAAATAAAGTCCCTATAAAAATAAGTACCGAAGCTATAAAGACAACTAATCCTAATAATCGTAGTGTTTTCAATATTTTCATGAGACTGTTTTTAAAGTGGATAAATCATTTTTAAATTGAAGCGCAATATCTTTCTCGTAATGCTTATAAAATTCAGGATCAAAATTGGCTTTCTTTAAATTTTCAATTACATACGTAACACTTTTTTGAGTGGTTAAAATGGCATCAAAGAATTCATGTCGCATTCGAATTCCAAAAGTATTTATACCTAAAAAAACATGTGTTTCCTTATGATAAGCAATACGAACAGCTTTTTTACCAGATGGGTGTTCCCAATACAAATGTTGTTCATATTCTTTAGGTTTCGCCCAAACCCAACCATACGTTTGATATTCAATATCCAAAAATTTAGCAGAATTAAACCAATGACCAGGAGTATAAGGCATTTTATTTCCACAAATGGTTTGTGCTAATACTTCTCCCATCATTCTTCCCGTATACCAAACCGCTTCTACTGGTCTTCTATAACCAATAGCTTCTCTTTGTTCAGCACAATCTCCAATAGCATAGACATTCGGATAATTTGTTTCCAAATAACGATTTACCAAAACCCCTTTGTTAGTCTCAATACCTGAATCTTTTAAGAAATCAATATTAGGTGATACTCCAACGGTTAAACCTACTATATTACAAGGTATTTCTTCACCATCTTCTGTAATTACGGCTTTTGCCCTTCCTGTTTCATCAACAACAATTTCTTTTAAATTCGTTGCTAAACGCAAATCAATATGATGTTCTTTAATATGCCTTCCTATTAATTTTGCTTCTCCTTCAGGCAAAACACTACCCCAAAAATGAGTTTCTCTGACTAAAAAAGTAACGGGTATTTTTCGGGAAACTAGCATTTCCGCTAATTCTATACCTATTAATCCTCCACCAACTATCACAGCTCCTGTTGCATCTTTAGATAAAGACTCTAATTTTTCTAAGTCTTGTTTATGATACAATCCTAATACTCCTGTAGCATCTTGTCCTGGCCAGCCAAACTTATTTGGTTTTGAACCCGTAGCAATGACCAAACGATCATATTTAAAAAGGGTATTATCATTTAATCGCAAACTATTTTCTTCTGGCAGTACTTGAGTTACTTTTTTAAACAATAGCTCAATCTTGTTTTTTTTCCAAAAATTAGCTTCATAGGGCTGTGTATGTTCAAATTTCATGTGTCCCATGTAAACATACATTAAAGCTGTTCTTGAGAAAAAATATTCTGATTCTTCAGAAATTATAGTAATCCTTTTGTCTGAGTTTTTACGAATATGCCTTGCCAGCGTAACACCAGAAATTCCGTTTCCAATTATAACGACGTGTTCCATATCAAAAATTTAACTGGGTAAAAATAGACTATTAAGTTACTAATTAAAGTTAGAAATCTTACTTTTATTTAAAAAATAGCTCTTAAACCCATATTAAAAGATTGTCCAAGACCACTTTCGTAACCTCTAACGAATTTAGAATACAATAATTCTATATTTAGTATCTGAGATAATTGATATTTGGCTCCAGCACCTATGGCGGAATAATTTTGAGAAAATTCATTTCCTAAATCTATTAATTGTGCATGTTGCACATATCCTAAAACAGTAAATTTAGAAGTTGGAAAATAACTTAAGAAAATACCTGGAGCTACTTCTAAGCTAGTATTAGCAAAACCACCATTCGGATTAAAAGATCCGTCTTCATTTTTATTTTTTTTTCCTAAGAATAAACGCGTTCCTAATTCTGAGAACAATTGAAACTTCTCACCAGGAAACGTATAGTCATAAAAAAATCGATTTTGCCAAATAAAACTCTTCTGAGCTAAATATCCATTTTCATTCGTTTCTTTGTCGAAAACGGGAAAATACAATGAACTCTGTATCGAAAATCTAGGTAGCCGATAAAATGGAGCTACTTTAACGGAAGGTGCAATATGTGCTACTCCACTTCTAGATTTCCCCCTTTCGTTTTGAAAAGAAAATACACTTATGGCTTTTTGATTAGTAAAGGTATTGGAACGAAATTCAAGAATAACTCCTGTATTCCATTTTTTATTCTGACTTACTCCTGTAAAAACTTCTAATGAAGTATTGAAAAAGGTAGACCGAGGCACTTCTAAATTTATTCCATTCGCATTAGCTCTTGTTTGGGTATATAGATTATTAAACCATTTGATATCCCATTTTCCTTTTTCTAACAATTTGGAAGGTGTATAATTTTGAATATTAGTTGCTCCTTCGAATAGTTCCTCTTCTTCTTGTGCAAACAAAAACAAAGGATTAAATAACAAAATAAAACTAAGTATAAGGACATTTTTTATCATAACAAGTAAATATTAATAGTCTCACCATTTGTATGAGACAAAAATTAATTAGTATAACAAAGGGGAAACAAATTCCCCTTCGTAAAAAAATAAACTAAAATTAAGTCAATAGTGGATTAATTATCTACTTACTGTTCCTGAAGAGAAAGTATTTAAATTTGTCATCATACTAATGGTTTGACCCGTTACTGCAGGATTAGCAATAGTATGTACTAGTGGTTTTAAAGCAAAAGGCATGGGAGAATTATCGGGTTCTGGCTCAACAGAGATTACTACTGTAGAACCACTTAAATTTCCAGGAAACGTTAATCCAGCTGGAGCATTCATTAGAAAATCTTCACCTGGAAATGGAGGAGCCATTTGATTTCCTGAATAAGGAGCCGCTTCATCCGAACCATTTGGAGAAGAAAAACGCCCCGTACTTAATACCGTACCATTAGTTACTATCCAACCTTCATATTTCCAACCAGCATCTAAATCAGGCAAATTTAAGCCAGCCATAGCAGAACCACTCGTATCATCTAAAAACCAAATTCCCGATTCTGGATTCGCATTGCCATTTGTAGGTGTGCCTAAAAAATAGTTCCCAGATGTACTACTAAAATCTCCTACAATAGCAGTAGAAACGGTTGCTGTCTTTCCAGAAAAATCTCCTACTAAGTATTTTGTATTAGAAGGAGCTGTACTTGGATCGATGGTAGGTTCAATACTTAAAACAAATTTGGTTGCTTTAGCTAAATTGGAAGCATCTACAATAAAAGAAGTTTGAGAAAGCATTCCAGTAGCATCTACTGTAAAAACACCTGTAGAAACTGGGCTACCATCTACAATAATCCAGCCTTCGTATTTGTAATTGGCACCCAAATTTTCAAGACCAGATAGATTTAGTTTTAATTCTGATGTTGTAGTTACCTCATCATCATTATTGCAAGAAATCAGAACTAGATTTAAAGCAAAAAGTGTTAAAAAAAGTTTTTTCATAGCATTTTTTTTATGTTTATTAATTGTTCTTTTTCATTTTTAACAAATTTCACATTAAAAATTTAGAGACAAATTTTCTATTTTTCCTATATAGTTGGCAATTTTACCTCAAAGTATTAGTTGATTCACTTTTTTATTGATATTTGAAAAAAAACTATGAAAAAAAACCTTTATATACTTCTTCTTTTATGGTGCTCTACTTTACATTCTCAAGAAAATAGCATTCATAAAATTAACTGGTCAGGACAAAAAAAAATGGATGTAATTTTCATGACTCGTTTTATTCAAAGTAAAGTTGGAGAAGCTTTAGATAGTATAAAGTTGAATTCTGATATTCAAGCATTAACACGATTGAATGGAATAACCAAAGTAACCTACACGGTTGATAAACAAAAAGAGAATGAAACGTATGAGGTTACTTTTTTTCTCATCGAAAATTACACTTTGATTCCCAATTTAAGCTTATGGACCACAGATGATGCTCCGGCTGCCTATAGAGTAGGACTTTATGAATTCAATTTATTAGGTAAAAACATAAGCATAGGTGGGTTTTATCAGTTTAATGGTATCAATTCCTTTGGCTTACAATTCGCAGCTCCGTATCTTTTTAATGAAAATTGGGGTTTAGAAACCAGTTTACAACAAATTGGCAGTATTGAACCTGTTTTTTTTAATAGTGCTTCTGCTAAATATGAATATACGAATAAAGCGTTTGAATTATTAGGTGTCTATCGAACTAATTTTAAAAACACCATTAAATTTGGTAGTTCCTTATTTAATGAAAAATATACCTATATAAACGGAGCCACAAGTCCCGAAATTCCACAAGATTTCACAATTGACAAAGTACTGTTTAAAGTGAACAATCAATATGACAATTTGAAATACGAATTTTATTTAGTAGAGGGTATTAAAAACAGCAGTTACTTTCAATTTGTGACTCAAACCAATTCTTTTCAAAATGAATTTTTAATAGGTTGGAATGATTTTGTATATTTAAAACGTTTTGGAAAAACTGGAAATTTTGGAACACGAATACGATTAGGATTAGCTTCCAATGATGTTTCACCCTTTGCGCCCTTTGCTTTAGATAATAATATTAATTTAAGAGGTGTAGGAAATATCATTGATAGAGGTACCGGCTCTTTTGTAATGAATAACGAATATCGGTATACGCTCTATGAAAAAAAATGGTTTGTGCTCCAAAGCAACACTTTTATAGATTTAGGTTCATGGAGAAAACCAGGAGGCAATTGGAATGATTTTGTGGCTTCTGAAAATTTTAGAATTTTTCCAGGTGTTGGATTACGTTTTATACATAAAACCATTTTTAATGCCATTTTTCGTATCGATTATGGGATTGGCATTAATGAAAATGGAGCTAAAGGATTGGTTTTTGGTATTGGTCAATATTTTTAAAAATGAAAAAAACATACTATTTAGTCTTTCTTCTTTTTACTTTTTGTGCATCACAAGAAAACAAAATCAATGGTATTAGTTTTGTTGCTTCCAATACCTTAACGAGTCAAAAAGAAGTGATTCCTGTCTTAGAAACAAATGCCAATTGGGTAACACTCATGCCTTTTGCTTTCATGAAATCTTTACAAGACACCACCATTCATTTTAACTCTAAAAGGCAATGGATTGGTGAAAGAAAAGAAGGCATAGAACATGCAAGTGGTATTTTTCATAACAATAAGATAAAAATCATGCTAAAACCTCAAATCTGGATTCACAGAGGTTTTACGGGTCATATTGAAATGAAAACAGAAAAAGATTGGCAAACTTTTGAAGAAAACTATGCTCAATTTATTCTTTTTTATGCGGCAATTGCACAAGAACAGAATATCGAATTGCTCTGTATTGGTACAGAATTAAATTCATTTGTTTCCCAAAGACCTCAATTTTGGAATCAATTGATTCAACGCATTCGAAAAATTTACAAAGGGCAACTTACTTATGCTGAAAATTGGGATACGTATCAAAATGTTCCTTTTTTTACCAAATTGGATTATATTGGAATAGACGCCTATTTTCCTTTAGCAAATGAGCAAACGCCATCAGTTGAATTACTTGAAAAAGAATGGAATAGACATAAAAGCAGCATGCAATCTTTTGCTGAAAAACTAAAGAAAAAAGTTTTGTTTACTGAATATGGCTACCAAAGCACAGATTATACCACACATGAACCTTGGAATTTTTCTAAAGAAAAAAAAGTCAATTTAGTAGCTCAAACCAATGCTTTAACCGCTTTATATAATGAGTTTTGGAATGAAGATTGGTTTGCTGGCGGTTTTTTATGGAAATGGTTTGATGCCAATGAGCAAGTAGGTGGAGAAAACGACAGCGATTATACGGTTCAAAACAAACCATCTTTAGATGTAGTTAAGCGTTTTTATAAATAATTTCTAAAAAAAGCAGAATACCTAAAATCCCTACAACAATAGAATGCTGTAGGGATTTTAAATAAAAAACAAATGGAACTAAATGATTTAGACTAATTCTTGTTCAATCGGAGTTGCAATTGGAAAATCGATAGCGAAATCAGTCAAATTATGGATGTAATTACTAATGATTTTATCGCCTATTACTAGTACAACATCAATCATATTCGCTTCATTATAACCTGCTTGAAAAAAAGCTTCTTTTGCTGAAACAGCAGCTTTACCTTTATTTGCCACTACAGAAGCAGCAAATTTCACTAAGGCATCTAATTTAGAATCAAAAGTGGCAGTTCCTTTTCTTAATTCGATGATTTGTTCCTCAGAAAAACCATTCATTTTCCCAATTAAGGTGTGAGCAGATTGACAATATAGACAATTGTTGATTTGACTTGTCACTAAGTTGATTACTTCTCTTTCTTTTGCTTTTAATGTACTCTTTCTGTTTTGTAGCGCTAAATAATCGCCTAAAGCAGTTTCATTCTTAGCAAAGTAAGCATATAAATTTGGAACAAATCCTAATCCTTTTTGAAGGTTATCAAAAAGGGTTAGACCATATTTCCTTGAGTTTTGTCTATTTTTCCCTTTAGGCTTTTTTCTTAAATTCAGAAGGAGAAACGCCTTTTATTTTTTTAAAAAAACGACTAAAGGTTTGTATATCTTCATAACCTACATCGTAGGTAATTTCTTTAATAGACTTGTCAGTATATCGCAATAGCCGAATTGCTTCTAGCATAATTCGGTCTTGGATGATTTGTAAAGGTGTTTTCTTACCAACTTTCTTAAACACATTGGATAAGGTTTTGGGGCTTTTATGTAATAAAGTAGCATAATCCGCAACTTGATGTTTGGTTCTAAAATGAACTTCCACTAAATAATTGTATTCTCTAACCAAATCAAATTGTTGTTTGTCAAAAGCAATTAATTCCGTTTGCTCTTTATAAATTCTAATACATAGAATAAGAAGTCGTTTCAACATCATTTGCAGCATTTCACTTTTAAGTTCATCTTTGGAATGCATTTCAATGATAAACATTTTCCAAAGTGCTTCAAATTTCTCCACCTCAAGAGTCGGAATTTGAATTTTAGCCAAATGGGAAGCGCCAAAAAACAAAACCCCTTTACAACCCACTTCACTATCATGGTCTAAAATACAATAGAAAGCTCTGTTAAAACGAACCAACCTTACTTTTTGAACCTCAATTAGGGTTACGTTATGATATTCCGTTACAAAAATGATTTCATTTTCTTTTAAAACGGTACTAACACCATCTACTAGAAGATGTACTTCTTCGATAGCCCAAATAATACTGAGGCCTTCTTTTATTTTTTCTTTTAACAGCTCACAATTCTGTGGTGTAATTTCTTCTAGTCGAATGAATTCATTTATTTGACCTGTATAAATCATAAACGAAAGTTTTACTTCAAATCTATTCTTCTTTTATTTCTTTAACTTTTAAAAAAATAAAACTGATAGTAAAAAGCACTATCAGTTTTATTCTAATTTTCTAAAAACTATTTATTTTAAGGTTACTGGTATTTCAGCAACGGTTTTATCCCAACCTATTTTAATGTGTACTACATTTTTACTTTTTTCATATAATACGATGGATAAAGCTTCTATTTCTGCATCCGAAGTTGAAGTTGGAACGGTTACACTTGCAATATCAAAAGCAGGATCATAAGAGTAATTTCCCCAGCCATCGTTTACGGTATTTAATTTGATAGTCCATTCTTTTTCAGTTGGAATAGCAATTAAAGTATAGCGACCTGCTTTAACATTGGTTCCGCCAAAAACAGCATCCGTTAAAAATAAAACTTCAGTTGATTCATTGGCTCCAATTCTCCATGCTTCACCAAATTTTACGACATCACCAAAAATAGTTCTCCCTTTTTTTAAAGGACGCGAGTATAAAACTCTTATTTTAGGTTCTGCTTCTAACTGTTTCTCTTTGTCTTTAATGAAAGCTCTTTTAGTTGCGTTATCTGGAAAATAAGAGGCATCCATAACACTTTTATCCATTTTAGGAAATTCTTGAGCATTAGTTAATAGTGTGCTTGCTCCTAGTAGCAGTGTAAGTACGATTTTTTTCATAATTGTTTTCTTTAATTATATTTAGATTGATTGTATATTTTTCACATCGCGATACGCTTTGGGAGAAATCCCTATTTTATTTTTAAAAAAGCGACTAAAAGAAGGCATATCTTCAAAGCCTAATTCAAAAGTAATCTCTTTTATAGGAATTTCGGTACTAATTAACATCCTTTTAGCTTCCAAAAGAATGCGATCTTGAATAATTTGTAAAGGAGACCGATTACTATGTGAAGAGAAAAGATTGGTAAGCGATTTTGCTGGTTTATTCATTAAATCGGCATAGTCAGCAACCAAGTGCTTTTTTTTGAAATGTACTTCTACCAAAAAACTGAAATTTCTAATCACATCCATTTTAGTCTCTTGAACAGTTGTAATTTTATGCTGGCATTTGAATATTCTGGTACATAAAATTAGAAAGCGTTTAAGTAGCATTTGTAACATCTCACCCTGCATTTCATCTGTAGTTTTGAATTCGTTATGAAAAACGTTCCAAAGAATTTGAATGGCTTTCTTATTTTCTTCCTGTAAGGTAATCATAGGGACTTGGGAAGCGCCAAAAAACAAAAGCCCTTTACATCCTATTTCACTGTCGTGGTTATCCAAACAATAAAAAGAACGGTTAAAACGAATGACATTTAAAGTATCAATTGAAGATAAATCCACCGAATGCAATTCTGTTAAAAAAAGAATTTGATTGGGTTTCAATTCATAGGAAACGTTGTCTATAATTAAAGTAGAACTTGATTTTGCATTCCAAAAAATAGAAAGATAACTTTCTTGATCTTGAGTTACTTCTGAAATTGTTTCTTTTGTTATTGTTGAGAGAAGAAAAAATTCTCCGTTTTCACCTTTGAATTCCATAGCTTCTTATTTTATGTGTTTTTTATAGTACCGGTAAATTCCTTGGTGATTGCAGACTTTTACATGATATAAAAGATGAATCATCATGAAATGAAATTGCAATTTCCAAAATCCATTTTCTTGGTATCTTCTACTTGAAGTTATAATTGGTTTTTGTATTACATGAAAGCTTGCTTGCTTATACAATCTATGGATAAACTCATTGTCTTCATACACTATAAAATTAGTATTAAAACCTCCTAATTTGTCAAATAACTCTTTTTGAATAAACAAAGACTGATCTCCTCCTCTAAAGTATTTTAAATTAAATTGTGTAAACCATTCGGACACTTTTAAAAGCACATGACTCGATTCAAAACTCATTTTAAAACAGCCTGATAGTTTACCTTTATGAATGGATTCTAAAATTAATTCATCAAATCCTCTTGGTGGAATGGAATCACAATGCAAAAAATACAATACTTTTCCAGTAGCATAAGAAGCTCCATGATTTAATTGTTTTGCTCTTCCTTTACTACTATGTAAAATAGTGACCGATTTATATTCTTCCAAAATTCGAATTGTTTGATCGGTACTACCTCCATCTACAACAAGTATTTCTTTACAATTTTTGGGATTGGTATTTTCAAGTAAATAAGTAATTACTTTACCTATATTTTTTTCTTCATTGAATATAGGGATAATAATTGAAATCATTACTTACTCATTTAAACTCCAGTTGTATTTTAGATACCGTACTTTAGCATTTGCCTCTACTTTTACGGTAGCGTATTTATTAATATAATCTATTATATCTGATGCGTTTGTTTTAAAATCACTAGAAAACCAGTTGAAAATTTCTGATATTTTAATTTCATCTGTAGTAATACTATTTTTAGAACTATCATTGATAAAATTTCTAGCTGCTTTATCCAATTGAGCATCTAATGTTGCAGGCAAGTAAGGAACATTCGTTAATTGCGGACAAGAAAAAGAAGCACAATTGATGGCAAAATGAATTCTAGGTTCGTTCATTTTTCTAAGAATGCCATGTTCAATATAGGAAAGAGATACTTTCTTTTTCCCTAAAACAATAAATTTATCATCCCAAGCATTGCTAATATTTTTAATACTCTTAGTTGGATAATTATCTACAACTTTCTTTAGTGTATACACATTATATGCATTAATATAATACGCTAAAATTTCCTCTTTAGACCAACTTTTAGTAGGATAATTACTTTCAAAACCACTAATGACTTGATCCAATTCGGCTGTATTCTTTTTTAATAATTCATAGTTTACGTTCCCATTAGAACTTACATATTTATTCAATAGACTTCCATAATTTTTGTAATCAAAATTTTGACTAAAACCTTGAATACTGATTAGCAGTATAACTAATATTTTTTTCATACTTCTTTTTTTAATTTTAAGGGGTACAATTCTTGTTCAATAAAAGAATCTGGAAAATTTTCGTCTTCATTAAATCCTAATTCAATATCCTTGCCATCTTTTGGAATATAATTACTTCCAAATAAATAATCCCAAATACTTAACGATATTCCAAAATTAGCTCCATACTTTCTTGGCATTTCTTTACTATGATGCCAAATGTGCATTTTAGGGTTATTAAAAATATATTTTAAAGGTCCGTAATCCCAACCAATATTAGCATGATTTAGGTGACCAATAGTAATCGCAATAAAATGAACAATAAACACCTCTTGAATAGAAAAACCACCTATGATGGCCATAGGCACATATAATAGGGTTTTATACACAACTGGTTCCATCCAATGGTATCTCAAATGAGCCGCAAATCCCATTTGTTTCACCGAATGATGTACCTTATGAAAATTCCAAAAGAAATCAACTCGATGCAGTAATCGATGAGTATTCCATTGTACAAAATCGGCTACCACAAAGAAAATTAATAAAGCGACAGGTTTTGGCACATGAGACAAGTCAATTAAATGCAAGGATTCTAAATTCATACCAAATAAACCTAAAAAATCATTGAACAATTGAGCCGTCACATTATTTAAAGCTATTAAAACGATGAGATTTAGAAGAAAAAAATTAAAGAACATATAAAATGTATCTAGCCAAAAATCTTTACGAATAATCGGTTGGTTTTTTCTCCAAGGAAATAAAACCTCCAAAATAAAAACCAGTAAAGAAATTATAATTAACCCATAGAAATAATTTTCTATGTGTAAGGTTATCAATTCATTTTTTAAATAATTGAAATAATCGGAATACGATTGAATTACAACTTCTTTGTACTTATTCATTTTTTATAATTTTGTATAAACACCAATATTTATGGTAGGTGCCAAAGGTGCATTATCAATTCCAAAAGCGCCAAAAACAGAAGCATTAGCACCCCATTTATTTTCTATAAATTCATAATTTGCTTTTAACCCAATTGCATTATACGTTTGTCTGTCTAAATGAGAAGCCCATTGTACGGAATCATTTTCATAAGCATCCTCTTTCGTGACAGGATTTCTTGTGTCTAAAACAAACATTAAATGTCCTTTAGGAATAATACTATAACCCACTTCTATAGTTGCTTTAAGATAATCGGAATAGTTATTATCCATATAACCATACCCAATATTCCCAAAGTAATACCATTTATTATGACTGGCACCAATACTTACATAAGGTAAAAAAGTAGACGCATTTATTCCTGTTGAACTTACAAATAAGGTTTCATCCTTTTTAATTGAATTAGCCGAATAAAGTAACCCAGAACTTATTTTCCAATTAGCATCTGACAGTTTGTATTTTAATCCTAACCAAACATTACCAATTCCTGATATACTTTGGGAAACACCTACATTTTCATAGCTTGCCGTTTTGTAAGGCAAAATAACTTGTGCCTCTAATGTATTACTAATACCATATTCCGCATATACTTGTAATGTAATATCCGAATAATCACCAATGTTTTCTAATTTTTCCCCGTCATATTGAACTGCATCATAAGACAAGGTTGTAAATCCCAATTGAACATAGGCTTTTCCTTTTTCCCTTGTCCAAGGACTTTGTGCCTGCAATATGTGCCAACCAAAGACACAAAAAAATAATAAAATAGCTGTTTCTTTCATAGTTTTGTTATTGAATGGGATAAAAGTAAGATACAACAATAAAATAAAAAGTTAGCTATCTGACATAACTTAATTTAGACCCCTTTCAAAAATGAATTAACAACAGCCTCCTCCGTTATAATGATAGGTACTTTCGCTTATAAAAATATCTTCTCGATTTAAACCTTCTAAAGCTTTAGCCGTTTTATCACAAACAGACAAAGGTTGGTTTTTTAACAAAATATGTCCTTTTTTATCATCAAAATAATCCTCTTTACCAAAGTAAATAGCTGCTTTACCAGTAAAAACACAAGGCCCGTCAGTTGGCATTGGATCCTTAATCGCGCACACTTCAATACTTTCAATATAAATTAATTCATCTGTTGGATAATTAACTGTATCTAATATACGATAAGGACGTCTCCCTCGGATTTCAATTGTTCCAAAACCCACATCAGTTAATGCTTTAATATAGTCTTTAATAGGTATACTACCACTCAAACACAAGGCTCTCAAATGATCGTCATTCCTAAGAGTTTCATTCATTTCTTGCTCGCAAGTAGGATCACTCATAACTAACCTTCCATGAGGTTTTAGCACACGATACATTTCTTGCAAGGCTTTTTTTAAATCTTCCGCTTTAAAGATATTAAAAAGGCAATTTTGAGCAGCTACATCAATACTTTCATCTTCTATAGGTAGCTGTAATGCATCTCCTTTTCTCAATTCAATAAAATCACTATGGAACCAATCATTTTGTTCTTCTGCAATTTTACAATTATGGCGAGCTGCTTCCAGCATTTCATCAACCACATCCACACCAATTACGCCTCCTTTTTGACGAGAAAAATAAGCAAATTGTAACAATTCCATTCCACCACCTACACCTACATACAAAACTTTGGGATTATTAATTAAATCCTGAGCAGAAATAGTACTTCCACATCCATAATTCATTTCTTGCATGATTTTTGGAATTTCAAGTCCTGGAAATTTCCAAATAGGAGTTGTGGTACAACATAGTCCTACATCTGGTGTTAATGCTGCATTTTTATACAAATCGTTGGTTGCATTTAGATAGCTCATAGTGTGTTTATTTAGTTTGTCTTTAGTTTTAAATTCGACCAATTAAAGTTTTAAAGAGTGTAATCATTTTGGGTTCAGCCTCACCTGCTACTGCAATAATTTCAGGTATATTAACCGGTTTTAAATCATCTGGATTACATTCATCAGTTAAAACAGAAACGGCAATAACGGGTAAATTCAAATGATTCGCAACAATTACTTCTGGAACGGTACTCATACCCACTGCATCTGAACCAATAATTTTTAAATAACGATATTCAGCTCTCGTTTCTAATTGCGGCCCAACCACAGCTGCATATACTCCTTTGTGCAAAACAATGTTGTTTTCTTTGGCTATTGCCAATATCTTTTCGTTTAAAGTAGCATCATAAGGAGCGCACATATCGGTAAAACGTTCCCCAAAATCGGAAACATTTTTAAAAGCTAATGGGGAACCGCCTTGCAAATTGATATGATCATCTAACAACATCAAATCGCCTTTTTTATAATTTAAATTAATAGCACCTGCCGCGTTTGAAATTAATAAACTTGAAATTCCTAATGCTTTCATTACTCGAACTGGAAATGTTATTTCTTGTAAGTCATACCCTTCATACAAATGAAAACGACCTTGCATTACTATCACTTTTTTGCCTTCTAAAGTTCCGTATACTAATTTACCCGAATGAAACTCAACTGTACTAACTGGAAAATGAGGAATATCGTTATAATTAATTATAACCTCAACGCTTAAATGAGATACTAATTGGCCTAAACCAGTTCCTAAAACAATACCTATTTGAGGTTCTAAAAAACCTTTTTCTTTTAAAAAGGCGGTGGCAGTGTCTAAAATTGTTTGTGTCATTACTCTATATATTTTTTAAAAACTGGAATCGCTTTAATATCATCAAAAGTATCGATATCATTCTTCTCTTCCAGCAAACTGTATTTTAAATTTTTAATATTTTTTAAGGTCTCTTTTAAAACGGTATTCGTACCCCATTCTTTATTTTTAAAAATATTTTCTGGGATGCTTTTTAATCCTAATAAATAATAACCACCATCTTCAGCAGGACCAATAACCACATCATTTGTATCTAAAGCTACAAATGCATTTTTCAAATCATTAGCTTCTAAAGTGATTAAATCCGAGCCAATAATTACAATTTTTTGATAGCCCTCTTCAAACCCTTCTCTAAAAGCATTATACATTCGCACTCCTAAATCTTTCCCAAATTGTTCTTTTTTTTGAAACAAATGATTGTTCCACATGTCATTGGTGTTGATGGCATCTGAATATAAAACTCGTTTGTCATAATCGGTTTCCAAAACTACATTTTTGGTATGCTGTAGCAATTCAATATACACTTGTAACGCATTTTCTTGACCAATTGAAGCGGCCAAACGTGTTTTTACTTTTCCAAGTTCGGGATTTCTGGTAAAAATTAAAATTAGATTTTCGTTCATTTTAAAATGTAATGGGGTTTCCCTGCATTTTTGTTTCTGTTTCAGGTAAAATTTCGGTATTGTCCCAAATACCTGTTAAAATGGTTTTCGCGTATTCCTTTGGCAAACCGTTTTCCAACATTAATGCATTCGTTAAATTATGGTTATAAGTCAGTGATTTATGTTCGAAAGTTACTAAATTATTCTTTTCTTCTAAAATAACATACCAAACTGCCGTATTCCCGTCATTAGCTGGCATACCAATAACCCCTGGATTTAGCCATAGCAACTTATTTTTTTCTTGATGAAAGGGTAAACCACAATGTCCAGCAACAATAATATCACTCTGAGTTACATCAAAATTAGCTTGTTTCTTTTCCCAAGAAGTCGATTTAAAAATAAATTCTGAAGTATTAAAAAAAGAGCCATGCACCACAGTAATTCGTTTATTAGCAAAACTAAAATGAATAAATTCGGGTAGTTTCTTTATGAATTCCAAAGAAGAATATGTGAGTTTACTTTTAGCATAAGGATACCAAAGTTGGGAAAAATTATCACATCTAGAGCCTTGTGTAAAATCGCACCCACAATCATCGGCATTTTCACTTAATTGAAGTTCTACATTACCCGCAATACTTTTAGCCTTCCATTGCTTAAAGAACTGAATCGTTTCTTCTGGTTGGGCGCAATAACCAATAATATCACCTGTTGAAATACAATTTTCAGGAGCAATATTCTCAATTTTTGCTATTTCAGCAATCGCTTCTAAAGCTTGAAGATTACTATAAACGCCACCAAAAAGCAATATTTTTCCTTTTAGCAACCCTATGTTTTCTATTTTTTTATCCATTTTGGCAAACAGTATAAAATGATACAAGTAGTAATTCCCCATACGTTTACCCATAATAAATCGGCATATTTGCCATTGGTAAACTGCAATTCATTGGGAAACCAATTAAAAACTAATAAAAAGCCAAACAACAAACCCGTAAGTACGCTCAGATAGAAACTAATGTATGGGACTTTCATCTTCCAAAATAAAAAGACAGGTGTTAATCCTATTACCATAGTTCCTGAAATGGTCGTTGCTGATAAAATTTCAGCATTTAGAAATACAGGAATGGTCCCAAGAACAGCTAAAACCACCATTGAAAGTCTTCCAAAAGTTATTGTTTTACCTAATTTTAAATCGATAGCGGCTAATTTTGAAAAAGAAGAAAATGTAGAATCGATAGTAGAAGCAGCAGAAGTAATCATAATAAAATTAATCACCAATAAAACAAGAACTCCAAAAGCTTTTCCTACAGCAATAGCGGCATCCCCAACCATCCCTTGCATTTTAGCATACACGCCTATGATACTAAAAAGAACGATACACAAACCACCTAGAAAACTGGCCCAAATAAAACTTTTCCGAGTTACTTTAGGTGAACTAATAAAAGCCCTATCGGTCAAAACAGGATCATGAAAAGGATAACTAAAAGACTGCAGAATTGCTGCAAAAAAAAGATTCAATCCCAATTCAAAATTCCAAGTACTGGAATGAATTACTGTAGTAACGGTAAATGATTCCATTGAAAAAACTTTCCATAAAATAATAATAAGTAATACAGAGAACAACACCATTTGAATTACATCTGTAAAAATAGAACTACTTAATCCTCCTTTTAATGAATAAGCCAATATTAAAAAAGTAAATACAATTATAGCAATATAATAACTCCAACTTCCTTGCGTCCCAAAATAACTACCAATTACCATAGTATTACTCCATACTTCATTAAAAAGTCGAATAGCAATTAAGATTGAAAATAACAGCATTGCTTTCTTACCAAATTTATGTATTAAAAATTGATGAATACTTGTGTAATTTCCTTTGGTACGCAATTGATAAATTAGAATTCCTGCTACCGCAAATGACAAGTAATAGGCAGCGTAAGCTAACCCTCCAAGAATTCCAAATTCCAATCCGAGATTGGCAGCATTAGTAATGCTTTTGGCAAAAATCCAAGAAATAATTAAGCTCCCAGTAAGCACCATCGTATTTGGTGCTTTACGGTTTTGTATCGCTTTATAAAATTGATCAGTTGTTTTAGCAAATGGAGAAAGAAAAAAAAGTATCAAACTAGACACTATCATAATTATCCATTGCCCATCCATTATTCCCATTCGTCCAATTATTCATCCCACCAAACTGGGAAATTAATACTATTATTATTTGTTGCATTTGCAGCCAGAATATAATTTTCTCTATTTAACGCTTCTTCTTCAGCGGGATAAGGCATTCGTATTGGCAAAAGATTATTATTTAAACTGGCAGCTATCGTTCTTAGTTCAGGAAAACCTGTTCTTCTATATTCTATCCAACTTTCATAACCGTTAATAATGTTAGCAATCCATTTCTGAGTTATGATTTGTTGTATTGGAGTAGTTCCTACAGCATTGTAAGCAGCTGGACCTGTTAAATAATTTGTTGGTAAAGGTGTGTTCCAATATTCAAAAGCTAAAGCCACTCCATTTTCGTATAAGAGTTGTGCATCAGCTGTAATTAAACCTCTTTCAGCGGCTTCCGCTAATGCAAATTGCACTTCCCAAGCTGTTAAAAAATTAGCATCTAATGTCGACGTATCTTCTCTAAATACAGTTCCTGCTAAAGAATAATTCGATAAGGCAACTGAAGTACTTGATGCATCGATTCCATTCAATAAACCGTTAAACTCTCCAGATGTGGAATTTGCAAAAGGGCGAAATAATTTTTCAATTCTTGAGTCGTTTAAATTGTTCAATATATCTTCCATCGTTTCCGACAATACAAAATTGTTAAAATCACCCACTCTTAATTGAGCCAACCTAAAACTATTGGGAGCTGTATTCGTAAAATTAAAAATAGCATTTTGAGAATTTATCATTATATAATTTCCTTCGTCAAATAACGTTTGCAACTCTTGACTTACATCAACTTTTGCAGAAATGCGCAATAAATATTTTATTTTCAAAGATTTTGCAAATCTAATCCACGATTCTAAATTTCCATTAAATAGAATATCACCTTGCAAAGGAATAGCATCTGAATAACTTTCTATTTTTTCAATCCCTTTATCTAAATTATCTAAAATACCACCAGCGTTTAAATAAATACTCTCTTGAGAATTGTATGCGGGTGTAACTTCCCCTTCAGTTCCATTAAAAGCATCAAAATAAGGTACGTCGCCGAATAAATCGGTTAAACCTGCAGCCATATAGGCTTTTAAAATTAAAGCAGGGCCTTCGTATACTTTCAAAGTAGTACTTTGTCTTGACAGTTTTATAATAATTTCATTATCTCTTAAATTCTTATAAAAAACGGGCCATGGATTTCCTCCTAATTGAGGTGATTTTAAAGCATGTCTATCAAACAGATTAAAATCAAGCGCAGTTCTATGTTGGGCTAATAAATCTCCAGCTACAAAACCTTCATAACTCATGTTTTCACCAAAATCATATATAACTTGACGTAATAACAAATTCGGTTGTACGGAATTCGGTGCATTTGGGTTCGTGTTTATTTCTTCGAAATCTTTGGTACAACTATTCAACAGAAGTAACAAAAATAGATTTATAGTATATATCGTTTTTTTCATCTTAATTCGTTTTTAGAAGTTAAATCCAAGTTTAAAACCAATACTTCTTGTAGTTGCATAACTCATATCTTCTACTCCACTTACAAAACCACTTCCCTGAACAGCCAATTGTTCTGGGTCAAAATGAGGATTTTCTGTAATAGCAAATATATTGTTACCAATAATTGACATGCTTATTTGTCCCTCATCTTTTAAGCCCATAAAACCTTCTTTAACCTTAAAAGTATAGCCTACTGAAAATTGTCTTAGTTTTAAAAATGAAGCATCATAAATATTATTTTCCTCGTGATTTCTGTCATAATATTGACGGTAATAACTTTCCGCTGAAACAGCAACTGAATTAGGTTGACCTGAAGAAGTTACACCTTGAGCAACAATCCCATCGGAAGGTCTGTATACCGTTTCTGCTAATTGACCGCCTACATTTCCTAATGCTTTTGTTCTTGAAACTAGTTCACCGCCTTGTCTCCAATCGAAAAGAAAGCTAACATTCCAGTTTTTATAGTTTAAATTATTGGACCATCCCAAAGTAAAATCTGGATTATAATTACCTAATTTTTGTAAATTATTATCTGCAATGTAACGCCCATTGTCGTCGATAATAAATTGACCTTGCTCATTTTTCAAATAACCTGTTCCATAAAAATCACCAATTCTTCCTCCCTCTTCTACTTGAAACCAAACCGTTTGATTGGCACTATCGTAAATTCTACTGTAAGCCAAAGTTAAACGCCCTCCTTCTTGTGGCAAACTTTTGATAACAGAACGACTCTGAGCAAAATTAAAAGTTGTACTCCATTTAAAATGTTCAGTTTGAACAGGTATCGCATTTAAAATTATTTCAACTCCTTCGGTATTTACTTTTCCTCCATTAACCACTTGTTGATTGTAACCAGAAGAAATGGCAATGGGTAAAGAAATAATTTGATCTTTCGTAATGGCATTATAATAAGTAATATCAAAATTGAATCGATCTTTAAAGAAACGTATATCTGTACCCAATTCATAGGAAGTGGTTTGCTCTGGTTTCAAATTAGCATTGGGAATAAAATTCTGATTACTAAAAGTGGGTTGACTGTTATAAGGTGTTTGTGACACAAATGCTCCAGAAGTTTGGTACGGACTTGTATCATTCCCAACTTGAGCAACACTCGCTCTCAATTTTGTAAAAGAAATACTTTTGGGTAAATCGATTACATTAGACAACACAAAACTTGAAGATATTGAGGGATAAAAAAAGGAAGTTCCACTTACGGAAAAAGGAGTTGCTAACGCACTAGACCAGTCATTTCTCCCTGTAATATCGAGATATAGATAATCTTTGTAGCCTAATTTTACTAACCCATACAGAGAGTTAATTCTTTTTTTACTTTCAAACTGAAATACCTCAACAGGTGATGCTGCATTATTTAAATTAAAAATTCCAGGTTGCGCTAAATTAACTGTTTGTGATTGTTTTGTTACTGCTGTTCTATCCATACGGTTTCCTCCGAAAGAAAAATCAAAAGAAAAATCTCTAAATAAATTAGAGTAATTGAATAAAAAATCTGTATTGACTTCTCTGTACTTTACATCATGTTCTGCATAGCCTCCATTTTTAAATCGATTACTACTAAAATTACGCCTCATTTGTCTTGTTTCTGCACTATAATCCATCCCAGTTCTAACCGTGACAGTAAGTTTATCTACAATTTGTTGTTGCACCAAAAGATTACCAAAAACTCGATCTCTTTCAAAAGAGTTTCTGTTTTCTAACAACGTAAAATAAGGATTATCAAAATAGGTATAATTGAAGGAATATTGCTGAATCCCTTCTAGACCAGGTTGCCAATACTTTTTTAAACTGTGAATGTCTAAAGATCTTGGTCCCCAACCCACCAATGCGTAGTTAACGTTTTCACTTCCGTATCCATTAGAAGGTCTATTATCACTACTAGAATGCACATAATTTATAGAAGAGGAAACAGTGGTTTTATCAGACGGATTAAAATTTAGTTTAGCCGCAACTGTTTGACGGTCTAAATTCACACCTGGTATAATAGCTTCACTCCTCAAATCGGTAAAAGACAAGCGGTAATTTCCTTTATCAAATCCATTAGATAAAGCGATATTATTAATGGTGGTGTTACCAGTTCTGTAAAAATCTTTTAAATTATTTGGATGCGAAATAAAAGGTGTAGGTGTAATAGATAAACCGTCATATAAAGAAGTATCACCTCCACGAACAAAATTTCCATCTGATAATTGAACTGGACTATCGAACTGAGGAATGAGCAAACCTTGGTCTAATCTTGGTCCCCAAGAATAACTAATTAAATCATTGGTCCCTCCTCCTAATCCATCTACAAAGGCAAATTGCCCTGAATTTCCTTGTCCGTATTCATTTTGAAAAGCAGGCAATTGAAAAGCAGAATCTACCATTAAAGAAGAATTAAAACGAACACTAAATCCATTCTTTTTATGACCTTCTTTTGTTTTAATTACAATGACGCCATTAGATGCTCGTGTACCATACAAAGCAGCAGCACTTGGTCCTTTTAAAACAGAAACCGATTCAATATCATCAGGATTTACTTCCATTGCTCCGTTACCATAATCAATTTCTTGAAAACCAGCTGCTGCTTCATTCGTAAAATTAAAAACCGTTTCATTATTTATTGGAATTCCATCAACAACAAACAAAGGATTATTATTAGAAAAAGAAGCTTCTCCTCTAATCGTTATTTTAGAAGAAGACCCCACACCTGTAGGTCCTTGTGTAATGGTAACACCAGCAACTTTCCCAGCTAAATTATCTAAAAAGTTGACTGTTTTTACTTCTTCTAATTCTTTGGCTTGAAGGGTTTGAACAGTATAACCCAGTTCTTTTGACTCTCTTTTTAAACCAAGAGCTGTTACCACTACTTCTTTTAAGTTCTCACTTTCTTCCTCCAATGCAACATCGATTTGTGTTTGTTTACCTACCACAATGGTTTTGGTTTTAAAACCCAAATAGGAAAAAGTTAGTTTTGCTTCGGCATTAGAGACATCTATAGTATAATTTCCATTTTCATCTGTGGTTGTGCCTTCAATTGAAGTAGCAGTAATAGTTACATAAGGTAGTATTGCACCATCATTTGAACTAGTAACTTTTCCTTTAACAGTAATTTGAGAGTAGCTGGCCCACGAAAAAGTGAGCAGTAATAAAATATAAATTTGCTTCATTTAAATAGTAGTATATAATTAATAGTATTCTGATCATCAGAAATAAGAAATTATACTACTATTGGAGAACCTTTGTTATATGTATTTAATTGAAAAAAATAATTTATTTTTTCAACTATATATGAGGAAATCTGGTTTACAAATAAGACTAACGCTACTAGTAATTGTAATAAAGAAAAATAGACCTTTTTAAAGCTATTAATGAAGAAGACAACATCACGTAGTGTATCTAAATCAGATAATGTTTCTAAAAAGGATACTTTTACTTTATGAGCTTCAAAAAGATGATGTAAGGCTATGCTTAAATTACTTTTTTGCCAAGGCAGTTGCAAAAATGATTTCGCATCAAAATGTTGTTTTTTTATTCCCAACAAATAAAATCCACCATCTTTTGCTTTTCCAATAACAGAATCGTTAGTTATTAATTCGGTATGAGCTTTTAAAATTAGTTGAGACGTTAATTGTGGGGTATCATTTCCAATAGTTATAATGGATTCGTAACCTAAATCGTACACGGATTGAATTGCGTTCACAAATCGCTCTGCAAAAGAATTTCCAATTTGATTGTCTTCTGTAAATAAGAAAAAAGGCAATTGTGTATTGTGAACCAATCGCATAGTGTGCTCTTGCAAGGATTCAAAAACTGCTTTTGAATTTTGAAAAGTTTTTATTTTTGCTTCATAAGCTGCCGAATGAGCAAAAATTAAAATAGCTGTTTTTGAATCTCTCATCATATCCTTTCTTTAAACAACTACACCTTGACAACTACTTCCTGCTCCAGCAGTACATCCATAACAATGTTGTGAAATAATAATATTTCTACGATGCAATTCTTCTTCGTTAAATTCAGAAATATGTTTTGATTTTGAAGCGACTTTCAACCCTAACATTTGATTGAAATCACAATCGTACAACCAACCGTCCCAACTTACCGAAATGGTATTGGTACACATTACATTAGCCACAGCTGCCGGATTATATGCTTCAACTAAAGCATACATATAATCTTCATAATTATCTGATGCAATTAGGTAATCTAAAAATCGAGAAATAGGCAAATTGGTAATCGCAAATAAATTATGAAAATCAATATTAAAATCTTCTTTTAATGCTTTTTTAAAATCTTTTTCCATATCCATTTGATTCGCAGGTAAAAAAGCTCCTGAAGGATTGTATACCAAATCGAGTTTTAGATTACTCCCAGGCATACCATAGCCTACAGCATTTAATTCTTGTAAGGCTTTAATTGATTTATCAAAAACACCATCCCCTCTTTGAACATCGGTTCTCCCTTTGGTCCAATGCGGCATAGAACTTACTATATGAATGTTGTGCTTTTTGAAAAATTCAGGTAAATCGTAATATTTTTTATTTGCTCGAATGATTGTTAAATTAGAACGAACAATAAAATCTTTAACACCAATTTTAGAAGCTTCTTCAACAAACCATCTAAAATGAGGATTCATTTCCGGTGCGCCTCCAGTTAAGTCTAATGTATTTACAGCGGTTGTTTTTAGTACCTCTAAAATTTGTTGCATGGTTTCTTGGGTCATAATTTCCTTTCGATCAGGACCAGCGTCCACATGGCAATGTGCGCAAACCTGATTACACATATAACCTACATTAATTTGTAGAATTTCAATTTTCTTTGGTAGCAAAGGAAACTGATTCGTTTTAGCAATCTGATCGGCAAAAGTAGGCAATGAACCATCCTTAAAAATCCCATTAGAAAGTATTTCCAATTGCTTTTCTGTTTTAGACAACGGACTTTCTTTGGCTTGAAGTGATTTCAACATATTTTTTTGTTTCTTCTAATTGTGTAATCTAAACAAAAATAGACTAACATTTGCGAGAGAAATGTTAGCTATTTTACATATATACGAAAAAACTACATGGATAGTTTTTTATATTTATTCATCATTTGAACCCCATGAACTAAAGCGGCACCACTTTTGATCGCAGCGGTAACATGAACTGCTTCCATCATTTCTTCTTTTGTAATTCCTCTTTTCAAACCGTCTCCTGTGTAAGCATCAATACAATAGGGACACTGAACAGCATGAGAAACAGCTAAGGCTATTAATGATTTTTCTCTTGCAGAAAGGCTTCCTTCTTCAAATACTTTACCATAATATTCAAAAAAACTATTTCCTAATTCTTCACTCCATTCAACGATTTTTCCAAATTTTTTTAAATCAGCAGGATCGTAATACGTTTTTTCCATGGTTTATTTTTTATTTTTATTATATATTTTTGTTCCCTTTAAAAGATATTTCCCCCACATTTTTGAAAAAGCATGTACTTCTTCTGTTTCTTCACCATTCATATTTACAACTGGATTATCTTTATTCTTCCATTCAAAAATACCACCGTATAAATTTCTAACATTTGTATATCCTAATTTTAACAATTTCTCTCCAATGTTTTCGCTTCTTACTCCTAAAGAACAATACACTACTAATGGCGTATTTTTATTTGGAAAAGAAATTAGAAATTTTTCAGCATTGAATTTTTTATAGCCAACATATATCGCGTTATCTAAATGACTTACTTTGAATTCTTCTGGTTCTCTAGCGTCAAGAAGAGTTACATCATCTGTACCTTTCAATTCTTCTACAGTGATGTAAGGAACCGAATTTTTATTAAATTGTTGAATTACATCTGGGATCGTTTTTTGTCCAAAACTCAGTTGTAGGAATAAGAGAAGAAACAAGTTTATTGGTTTCATTATAAAAAGGTAATTTAAATACAAATGAAAAACACTATGAAATTACAAAATATAAAATGATTTAAACGGGGTGGTAATCAATTTATAACTGTATTTTATTTTTTTGCTCCTTTTAAATTTGCTTTAGTTTGACCTGCAACTTTAAAAGAATATATCATTTTATCCATTACTGCTTCATAATCAGACTTTCTATTTAAAAGGGTCCAAGTCATGATTTGGTAATAATTAGTAACACCGTTAACAAATGCAATTTCATAGAAAACATCGTAATCTTCAATTTTACCTTCAAATTTTAATAATTTCGCTTCTAAAGAATTAATAACTGTATCTTTTTCTTTTTTATTTTTAAATGCAATATTGCTTTCTAAACTTGTTGAAAGTAATTCAACATATCCGTTAAAATCATTGGAATAGATATCTTCAAGTTCGTTTAGCGTAATTGCTTGTTCCACTTCTTGCTTGCTTTCATCTATAACAATAATATATAATTCCCTAAAAGGATTTTGATATTGCAAAGAAGCGTCATCGTTTAAATCATTTGTCTTAGAAAGATAACTTGGAAGCTGTAAAGCATAATTTTTAACTTCAATTTTTTTAAATTCTTCTTCCTTACTACAAGAAAGAAATAGAAGTGTTACAAATAAAAAGTAGATTTTTTTCATTGATATATCGTTTATATTACAAAAATATAGAATAAAAAATGAAAAAATCGCATCTTTTTATGGCATAATGTGATTTAATTGAATCGTTCTCTAAACATCATTGGAGTTAAACTCGTCTTGGCTTTAAAAAGTTTACTAAAAGATTGCGAGTGTTCAAAGCCTAACTCAAAAGCAATTTGACTTACAGAAAGTGTCGTAGTAGAAAGTTTTTCTTTGGCTTTTTCAATTAATTTTTCATGAATGTGTTGTTGTGTGGTTTGTCCAGTAAGCGATTTCAACAAACTACTAAGATAGGTAGATGAAATATGTAGCGCATCTGCAATATATTGAACCGTTGGTAAACCAATATTATTTTCATCGTTGAAATAATCCTCAATCATTTTTTCAACCTGATCCAAAATCTTATGATTATTTACTTTTGTTGTGAGGAATTGGCGTTGATAAAATCGATCGGAATAATTTAATAAGGTTTCAATTTGCGAGATAATAATACTTTGACTGAATTGGTCTAAGTTTCCATTATATTCTAATTCAATGTTAGCGACTATTCCTTTTAAAAGAATTTCTTCTTTTTCCGTTAAAAATAAGGCTTCATTGACCGCATAATCAAAAAACGCATATTTTTTTATGGTTTGTGCCAAAGGAGTATTCCAAAGAAAATCAGGATGAATCATTAAAATCCAACCGCTTTTAGGGCTAGCTATTTCGGCTATAGGCTCAATCCCAAAGACTTGATTAGGTGCAATGAAAAACATTACACCTTCATCAAAGTCATAATTACCTTGTCCATATTTGTATTTTGTTCCTACACTTCTTTTACAAGAGATATGATAAAAGTCGAAAACAAAATTTTTATGATTCACTTCTTTAGAGCACTCCACTTTGCTATAGTCAAAAAGACTAATTAGAGGATGCTGAGGAGCAGGCAGTCCTTTCATTTTATGAAATTCCGCGATAGATTTTACGCGATGTACATTAGGCTCATTCATAACTCAAATTTACACTATTTTACACCATCATACCACCAGAAAGTTCAATACGTTGACCATTCATCCAACCTGCTTCTGGAGTACAAATAAAAGCCACAACACCGCCTATATCTTCTGGTTCTCCTACACGACCTAAAGCTGTAATACTAGCTATTGCATTTCTTTTCCCTTCATCCGATTTATTAGAACCACCACCAAAATCGGTTGCAATTGCTCCTGGAGCAACGCAATTAGCCGTGATTTTTCTGGGTCCTAATTCCTTTGCCAAGCATTTGGTATAGGTTTCAATAGCGCCTTTCATACTTGCATAAGCAGAAACATTTGGAAAAGAAACACGCGTTAAACCAGAAGAAATATTTATAATTCGTCCTCCATCATTTAAAGTTGGTAACAATTTTTGTGTTAAAAAATAAACCCCTTTAAAATGAATGTTCATCATGTTATCGAAAGCTTCTTCAGTTGTATCGGTTACCGAACCATACACTCCAGTTCCTGCATTATTAATTAAAAAATCAAAATTAGGTGATCCTTCATGCTCCAGTAAATGTTGGCTCACTTTTTCAACAAAAGCATCAAAAGTATCTATCTTGCTTGTATCGAGTGGATAAGCAATTGCTTTTTGACCTAAAGCCAACACTTCAGCAACAACCTTATCCGCTTCAACTGTATTCGTATGATACGTAAAAATAATGTTGTTTCCTTTTTTAGCTAGGCTAAGAACCATGTCTCTACCTAACCCTCTGCTACCTCCTGTAACTAGAGCAATTTTTGTTTTTGTTTCCATAAGTACTTCTATTATTAACTATTTATGGTACAAATTTCTGAACTCTAACCAGAGTTTAAGTAGCCAAATCTTTGAATATTGTAGCTGAAATTATTCTTCATCTAACCTTCTCATAGTTCTATATTCTATTCCCCAATCTGCTATGGTTTCTGTAACTTTTTTTAATGATAATCCTATTTCAGTTAGAGAATATTCTACTCCTATTGGTTTTGTATCCAACACTTTTCTTTCAATAAGCTTATTCATCTCCAACTCTTTCAACTCTCTACTTAACATTTTACCTGAAATTCCTTCCACTTCATTTAAAAGATCAGAATACCTTTTATTTCCGTAGCACAATGACGTAATAATTGATATTTTCCATTTCCCTCCTATTATATATATTACATCGTGAACGGCTTTTATCTTGAGTAAACAAGTACCGTTTGTTGTTGCTTTTTCAATTGTTTCTTTCATCAGATGTTACTTTGTTACCTCTTTGTTACTATTACTTTTTGACACAAAGTTACTAAAAGTAACAAACATTCTATACTTTTGAAAAAAATAATCGCAATACTATGAGTTTAATTAATGATTTACATTGGCGATATGCCACCAAAAAAATGACAGGCGAAAAAGTCTCTCAAGATAAAATAGAATATATTCTAGAGGCTGCACGATTAGCTCCTTCTTCATCTGGTTTGCAACCCTATGAAATTTTTGTCATCAGCAACCCTACGCTTTTGGAAAAATTAAAACCCTATTCCTTCAATCAAGAACAAATAACACAATGTTCCCATTTATTAGTTTGGGCAGCTTGGGACAGTTACAGTTTAGAAAAAATTGAAAAAGAGTTTAACTATATTTTATCAGAAAGAGGTTTGCCATTAACACAAATGGATGATTATAAAAAGCTTCTATGGGGAATGTATGAACCTTTAGGCATAGAATGGCATGCGATTCACACTGCAAAACAAGCCTATATTTCTTTTTCAATGGCAATTGCTGCTGCTGCTGAGCAAAAAGTAGATGCAACTCCAATGGAAGGTTTTGATCCACAAGCTTACGATCAAATATTGGGCATGAAAGAAAAAGGTTTAAAAACAGCTGTTATATTACCTATTGGATATAGAGATAGTGGTAATGATTGGAATGAAAACTTGAAAAAAGTAAGAAGACCCATGGACCAACTGGTTACAGAAATGGAATAATAAAAAAAGCACTTTAGGTGCTTTTTTTATTATTCCATTTATACAAATTATTCCAGAATAATTATTTCCTTTCTTAAACATATTACCTTCTAATTTTTAACGCAAATGGTATCAGGCATGACCTGACATTCAAAACCCATTTGACGCACCATTTGCACTATAGATTCTACTGATATCCTTTCACCTTCTAGTCGAATCACCGTGTGTCCACAAGGGAAATGCAACACTGTTTCATTCAAATCATAATCAATTTTAAAATCTAAAAAACGATTGTAAAGCTGTTTGATAACCTTTTTTGCTTGATAATCTTTGGTAATGTTGGTGATAAAAACTTCAATCATAATCTATTATCTAAAACTCCTCATTAATTAATTCCATATTAACCATTGCGCCACAAATATTCCCTGTAGCAACTGCATTCGCTACTGAACGCATCAAGGAACTATTATCGCCACACGCATATATACCGGAAACAGTTGTTTTTTGAAATGCATCTACTTTTAAATGCCCCGTTTCAGTTATGTCACACCCTAATTCAACAGGAATAGTACAATGCTGTTGGAAAGGTATTGCAGCATAAACGGCTTCAAAATCTTCTCGACTTCCATCGTTAAAAACCAATTGGCTTACATATCCATCCTCATGTATGATTTCTATGATTTTTTTATCTATAATTCTAATGGTATGGCTCTCTAATTTTTGCAATTGCTCATTAGTAAACAATTGACTTTCTGAAGTAATTAAAGTAATATCTTGGGTTAAATTAGTAACCAAAGAAGCCAAATGAAATGCTTTTTCGCCTTGTGCTAAAATAGCCGTTTTTTTGTCTCTTATTTCATAACCGTGGCAATACGGACAATGCACTACAGATATTCCCCAACAATCTGAAAAACCTTTGATAGCAGGAAATACATCTTTTATACCTGTCGCAAAAATTAGTTTTTTTGCATCAAACACATCTGATTTATCTGTTAAAACACTAAAATAATTCTCTTTCTTTTCACCTTTTATAGCGATACCTTCATAAAATGAAACTGTATTATAGTGAAGTACTTGTTCCTTGGCTTTTTTAGTAATACTGTCAGGTTTTTCTCCGTCTAAAGTTATGAAATTATGAGAATGTGGCGTTTGTCGATTACAGGGCAATCCACTATCAATAATTAATACTTTTCGAAGAGAACGTCCTAAGGCCATAGCTGCTGACAAGCCTGCATAACTACCACCAATTAGTATAACATCATATGTATTGTCATCTTTCATATTCTTATTTATTAGGATTGTAAAACATTAACGCAACTTAATTGCATTAATTAACTTTGCAAATGTAAAAATATTTTATAATATTGCAACTTAATCGCATTAATTTAATGCAACTTAATCGCATTTGTGATGAAAAGAAGGAATACAGCTAGCCAGGAAGTCGTTTTAAACGTATTAAGTAGTACAAAAAAAGCAATGAGTCATGATGCTATTGAAAAAAAAATAGATATTGCTATTGACAGAGCCACGATTTACAGAATTTTAAATCGCTTTTGTGACGATGGGATTGTGCATAAGATAGTAGCAGATGATGGAAAACAATATTTTGCAGTTTGTATGAAATGTGATGAAAATAAGTTACCAAACAATCATTTTCATTTTAGATGTACTCATTGCGATACAATTGAATGTTTACCTTCTGTTGTGAATTTCTCCCTTCCAGAAAATTATCAAGTAGAAAAAGTGAATTGTGTTTTAGTTGGAACTTGTAAAGAATGTTTGAATGAGATGGAATAGTAAAAAAAGTTGCTACTACTCTTTTATTGAATTTTTAATGTAAAGTTGATTATAAAACAAAAAACCCTTACAAAATTGTAAGGGTTTTTAATTAGAGCCGTGCTCAGCGGAGAAAGAGGGATTCGAACCCCCGGACCTGTTACAGTCAACAGTTTTCAAGACTGCCGCATTCGACCACTCTGCCATTTCTCCAATAAGTCGCTATCATTTCCTGATTGCGAGTGCAAATATAGAAACCTTTTTCGAGTTTCAAAAAGAAAATTTAAAAAAAATACACTTTTTTTTGAATAAAATTACAACTAATTCATTATCAACTGTTTTTAAAGTTTCACACTTTTAAAGCAACAATTCAAAAAAGCATATAAATAAAAAATCCTACATTTCTGTAGGATTACATTTCTGTGGGCGATGAGGGGTTCGAACCCCCGACCCCCTCGGTGTAAACGAGGTGCTCTGAACCAGCTGAGCTAATCGCCCCAATAAATCGCAATCATTATTCTTTTATTAACTCACAGACCTTTATTTATTAAAGGTGTTCGTTGAACTTGTTTGCGGGTGCAAATATAAGACAGTTTTTATTATTTGCAAATCTTTTTTATTATTTTTTTATACTATTTCTGCAACAACAAATGTACTGCCTCCAACATAGATAAAATCTTCTAAAGTCGCTTCATTCTTAGCTTTTTCAAAAGCAACTGAAACTGAACCACATACCTCTCCATTCAATCCAAAAGCTTGGGCTTTCTCCTTTAAAACGAAAGCATCCAATCCTCTATCTAAATTGGGTTTACAAAAAAAATATTTTGCTCTTTTAGGAAACAATGGCAATATGGAATCTAAATCTTTATCATTTACAACTCCTAAAACAACATATAAGTTTTTATACGTTTCTTTTTTAATTTGATTCATTACTATTGACAAACCGTGACTATTGTGTGCCGTATCACAAACTATTTTTGGTTGTAATCCTAAAACTTGCCACCTACCCAACAATCCTGTATTCTGAACTACATTTAAAAACCCATCACGAATATGTTGCTCACTTATTTCAAAATGCTCTTTTACTACTTTTAAAGCCTCCAAAACCCCTTTTTTATTCGCTTTTTGGTATTCCCCTAACAAAGCACTAGGTAGTTCTTCCCATTCTTCATCTTGTGCAAAATAAATAGGCGCGGTTTCTAGTTTTGCTTTCTGCAAAAAGACTTTTTTTGTTTGTGGCAAGTATTCACTCACAACTATTGGTATATTCTTTTTTATAATTCCTGCTTTTTCAGTGGCAATTGCTTCTAAAGTATTTCCTAAAAATTGGGTATGATCCAAACCGATGTTGGTAATTACAGAAACCAAAGGCGTAATTACATTGGTAGAATCGAGACGACCACCCATTCCAACTTCTATCACAGCGACATCTACTTTTTCTTTTGCAAAATAATCAAAAGCTAAACCAACGGTCATTTCAAAAAAACTGAGTTGGTGTGCTTCAAAAAAAGCTTTATTTTCCGCTACAAACTCGACAACAAACTCCTTTTTTATCTTCTTCCCGTTGATTCGAATGCGTTCCCTATAGTCTTTTAAATGAGGTGAGGTATACAAACCCACTTTGTATCCGGCTTCTTGTAACACTGAGGCCAACAATGAAGACGTAGAACCTTTTCCATTGGTTCCAGCTACATGTATGGATTGAAATTGGGTTTCTGGATTTCCTAGATGATGCACTAATAAAAGCGTATTGGACAAATCCTTTTTATAGGCTGAAGCACCTTGTTGTTGAAACATCGGCAACTGTTTAAAAAGCCATTCGGTTGTTTCTTGATATGTCATTTTGAAATTCTGAAGCGAATGATTCGGTGTTTTTGGTTTCCATTTTCCCGCTATACCTTACAATCTAGGTAAACCTAGGATTTTCATTTCTATCGGGGCTATTAAAATACAATTTGGGTTTCTTTGGGATTATTGTCCTAAAGTAAAGTTCACTACCACAAAACCAATTTGTGTTTCTGGAGCATTGGCATCGGCTTGCCATTTAAAACTTTTAGCAGTTTCTAATGCAGGATTTACCAAACAAGGATTAGTATTTGTAGTTCCCTGACTTCTTTCTGCTTTTATAACATTTCCGCTTCTATTTACCCAGATTTTCACCACTACTTTCCCTTCTTCGTTACAGTCTTGTTGTCTTTTACTGTTTCCAGATAATTTTCTTCCAGCTAAACCCCAACCTGTTCCATTTCCTGAACCTGTTCCGTTACCTGAACCATTACCATAAAAGCTGTTGGCATAAATACTACCATTTGGATCTCCTTTATCACCAGGCAAACCATCATCACCATGACCTCCTTGGGCAGTTCCTTCCGATTTTGGACCATTTAAAATACTACTTAAAGCATTATTGGTTTGTTGAGAAGGCTTTGGCGTTTCAACTTTAGGTTTTGGAGTCTCTTTAGGTGTTTCTTTAGGCGGTTTTGGCGTTTCCTTTTTAGGTGTTACTACCACAGGTGCCTCTTCATCTTGTGTTAAGATTTCTTCTTCCACCGCTTTTACTGGTTCACTAACGGTAGGTTGTGGAGCGGATTGTATGGGTTCTGTGGGTTGAATTTCTCCTTGACCTACATCGCTAGTTCCAAAATTAATAGCTATACCATTTTCGGGTGGTGGATCCATATAGGTTAACCCTAGAAAAATACATAAGAAAAGTAGTATTGCAAAAATCACACTGGTAATTGCAAACGATTTTTTTTCTTCTGGTGTTTCAAGAAATTTCATTTCTCAGCATTTATGTTTTATACGACACTACTTGTATTACTTCTCATTTTCCTAGCCCTGATAGCAGTGGAAATCCTTTTATTTTTTTCTTCAACCAATCAATTAAAGTAGAAAAAAATAAAAGATTGCAACGAATAGCAGGAAACAGCTCCAAAAAATTATTTTGGATTAACTGCGACTACCATTTTTATCCCATTCCTGTAAGCAATATCCATTACGTATACTACTTTTTCATGAGGAACTGATTTTTCGGCACGCAACACTATGGCTTTGTTCTCATTATTTTCTAGGATTGCCAATAATTGATTTTCCAATTGTGTTTCTTCTACCTTATCTTTATCAATAAAAAAACTTAAATCTTTATCGATACTAACCGAAATATTTTTGTTACTATCGGTTTTTCCTTTTCCTTTTGGCAAAACCAAATCTAAGGCATTTGTAGTAACCATAGTAGAAGTTAGCATAAAAAAGATCAACAACAAAAACACGATGTCAGTCATAGACGACATGTTGAATTCCGTTGAAACTTTATTTTTATTTTTACCAATCTTCATTATACAGGCTCATTTAATAAATCCAAGAAATCTACCGCGTTAGCTTCCATTTGATTCACCACTTTATTGGTTTTTACTACCAAATGGTTGTAACCAATATATGCAATAATACCGACAATTAACCCTACTACGGTAGTAGTCATTGCGGTGTAGATACCTTCTGCCAAAGAACCCACTTCAATTTGTCCGCCACCGCTTGCCATTTTATGAAAAGCAAGAATCATACCAACAACAGTTCCTAGGAAACCAATCATTGGGCCGGCACCAGAAATCGTAGCCAGCATACTGGTGTTTTTCTCCAATTTATACAATTCTAAATTACCCGCATTCTCAATTGCAGTGTTGATATCTTCAAGTGGTTTCCCAATACGAGAAATTCCTTTTTCGATTAATCGAGCTACTGGAGAATTGGTTTGTGCGCAAAGCATTTTTGCTGCATCGATTTTTCCAGTAGTGATATTCATTTTAATATTATTCATAAAACTAGCATCTATTTTACTAGCTTTATTAATTGCCATTAGTCTTTCAAAATAAAGAAACAAAGCAAAGAACAATAAAATAAACAACACTAAAATGATAACTTGACCACCTATACCGCCACTGGTTAATAATTCCCAGATGGAAAGTGTTTTTTCAACAGGTTGATCCTCTAATAAAGCTTCATTAGCCACCGCTAAACTATCTACTTGAAGAAATATACTCATACAAATTATTTTATAAACTAATAACGTTAAACTACTTGAAAAATTATATTTAGTGTACTACGTTTAAAAGAAAGTCTCTAATAAAAACAAATCCGATAGCACCTGCTAAGAAACCAACTAATGCCAACCAACCTATTTTCTTTAAGTACCAAACAAAATCGATTTTTTCCATTCCCATAGCTACCACACCAGCCGCAGAACCAATAATCAACATACTTCCTCCAGTACCTGCTGCATAAGCAATAAAATGCCAAGCGGGTTCATCTGTACCAATTTGAAACATTCCAATACTCGCCGCTACTAAAGGCACGTTATCTATAACTGCTGAACCAGCTCCTAACAATAAAACTACTAAATCAGAAATTTTTGTAGAAGCATGTTCCGTACCTAAATAAGGCACATTATTTTCTAATATTCCTGCAAAATCAAACAACATTCCTAACGATTCCAAAGCAGCAACCGACATTAAAATACCTAAGAAAAACAAGATACTTGGCATTTCAATTTTAGAAAGTGATTTATGAACTGGACTATGATGTGACCCTGAATCCTCTCCTGCATCACTAACGGTAAATTTTCTATTACTCAAAAATTCTGCTACTGCAGCTACAACTGCCAGAGACAACATCATTCCTACATAAGGAGGTAAATGTGTGATAGTTTTAAATACGGGTACAAACAGAATAGAACCTAACCCTAAATAAAACATGATACTACTATATTTAGGTGATGCTACTCCATCTTCTGCTTCGGGTTCGATATAGCCTTTAAAAATTTTCATACGAGCAGCTATAAATGTTGGTACCGCAAAACATAAAATAGAAGGAATTAATACATGCTCAATTAATTGAGATGCAGAAACTTTATTTGCAATCCATAACATGGTTGTGGTAACATCTCCAATTGGCGACCAAGCACCACCCGCATTTGCAGCAATAACAATTAATCCAGCAAACCATAATCGAGTTTCTTTCTCTTTGATAATTTTTTGAAGAATGGTGATTAGAACTATTGTTGCAGTTAAATTATCTATAATAGCAGATAAAACAAAAGCTAAGATGGTAAACAACCACAATAGTTTCGATTTACTTTTTGTTTTTATAAACGATTTAATCGTTGAAAACCCATCAAAGTAATCGATAATCTCAACAATGGTCATGGCTCCCATTAAGAAAACCAAAATTTCAGCAGTTTTTCCAAGATGATGTAACAATACACCTTCCAAGTGATGTGGTTCTTTTCCTATACCAGGAACGACATCAAACACCTGCAAATGATTCACTGCAATTAATGCCCACAAAATAGCCATCATCGCTAATGCAGGAATTAATTTATCGATTTTTAAAGAATGTTCCATAGCTATCGCTAAATAACCAAGAACAAATATTACTATTAGTAAAATTTCCATTTTTTATTAAGTTAAATTCGGGTTTGGTTTTAGATAAGTTGCTTTAGGGCAATTTCAAAAGCACGAGCGCTTATATTTTTCTTATCTGGATTAAGATTATATACTTTTTGTAAAGCATTTTTAATTACAGTTGAAGTATCTGAAAAAATAGCATCATCAGTCATTTGTACTTTTTTCTCCATGAAATAAGCAAAGACTCTAGCCATTCCACAATTTGCAATAAAATCTGGAATCAAACTTACTTTAGAATCTGTTTCTTCCATAATTGCTCCAAAGAAAATTTCTTTATCTGCAAAAGGGACATTGGCTCCACTTGATATCACTTCTAATCCAGAGGCAATCATTCGATCCACTTGAGATTTAGTTACCAATCTTGAAGCCGCGCATGGAGCAAAAATTTGGGCTTCAATAGACCATATTTTTTCATTTATTTCCTCAAAAGGAATCATATTTTGCGCTACTAATTTATTCCCATCTTTGTTTAAGAAAAGTGCTTTTATTTCTTCAAATGTAAAACCATTTTCGTTTATTAACCCACCATCTCTATCAATAATACCCACTACTTTTGCACCCATGTCGGCCAAATAAAAAGCAGCAGCAGAACCTACATTACCAAATCCCTGAACAATAGCCTTCTTACCTTTCACATCACCACCAAAAATAGAATAATAATGCCTTACTGCTTCCGCTACACCATAACCCGTAATCATATCGGCAACTGTATACTTACGATTTACATTAGGAGAAAAACTCGGGTTTTCGATTACTTTTATAACACCTTGGCGTAATTGTCCAATTCTATTGATTTTATCAGCTTCTGTTGGCTTAAAATGACCATTAAAAACGCCTTCTTGAGGGTGCCATACTCCACAGTCTTCTGTCATTGGAATTACTTCATGAATTTCATCTACATTTAAATCTCCTCCTGTTCCGTAATAATTTTTTAATAAAGGAGAAACTGCTTTATACCATCTTTCTAAAACTCCTTTTTTACGAGGATCATTTGGATCAAAATTAATTCCAGATTTAGCACCTCCAATTGCTGGTCCCGATACTGAAAATTTCACCTCCATTGTCTTTGCTAATGAAAGCACTTCATTCATATCTAACCCTTTTCTCATACGAGTTCCACCACCTGCAGCACCACCTCTTAATGAGTTAATAACTGTCCATCCTTCTGCTTCAGTTTCTGGATCTTTCCAATTGAATACTATTTCTGGTTCTTTATTTTCAAATTTTTTAAGTAATTCTTTCATTATGATATTAAAATTGGTAGACAAATTTAAGTTTTTACTTTTTTTTAAAAGGTATTTTTAAAGTAATATTTTCAAAGAGCTTATTATTTAACAATTTATTCACATTATTTTACTCCTTTTAAAAATTTACAACAATTTATTTTTATTTTTAGATACCAATTGGTATCTTTGAATATGAGGAAGCCAGAACAAACGAAAGAAAAAATTTTAAGAGAATCTTCTATACTCTTTAACACCAAAGGTTATAAATCTACTTCTATTAGTGATATAACCAATGCAACTGGTTACACAAAAGGAGCGATTTACAGGCATTTTGAAAACAAAGACAATTTAGAAATACAAGCGTACGAAAAGATGGTTCGTTTCATCTTTACCAATTTGAAAACTAAAATTAGGGAAGCAAAAAATACGAAAGACAAACTTTTCATTTTTTTAAATCATTTTGAAAACTATATTATTAATGAAAACTTTGCAGGTGGCTGTCCATTATTAAATGTTTCCATTGAAGTAGACGACACCAATTGCGACTTGAAATACAAAGCTCAAAATACACTTACCGTTTTTAAAGAAACCATTAAGACTATTATAACTAATGGAAAAACACACCAACAAGTGCAATTAAACACTAATGAAGAATTAGTAGCCTCAGTTATTATAGCTTCATTAGAAGGAGGGATAATGATGAGCAAACTAACACAATCCGAAAAAGACATTAAAAATGTAGTAATCCATCTCAAAACGTGGATTGAAAAAGATATTTTATTATAAAAAAATTTAAAATAAAAAATACCGATTGGTATCTTAATTATGAGAAAAAAAATTAAAAAAATTATTCAGAAAAGTGTTGGCTATTATTTCAATGCATTAGCTTATGTAAGTCCAAAAACATTGGAAAAACAAGGTTTTCAATTATTTTGTAATCCAATGGCTAAAACTATAAAAACACATCAATTGCAATTTTTAGAAAAAGGCAAAAATGAAATTCTAACAATTGAAAGCGAAAAAATTCAAACCTATAAATGGGGAAACGGCAGTAAAAAAATTGTATTTATCCATGGTTGGGCAAGTCACTCGTTTCGATGGAAATCGTACATTGAGAATCTAATAGAAAATGATTTTACTGTATATGCATTTGATGCTCCAGCGCATGGATTATCCACTGGAAAAATGTTACATGTTGTTTTATATGGCAAAGCTATCAATCAAATGATACTTCATAACCAAGAAATTGAATACATAGTAAGCCATTCCATTGGTGGTTTTGCAACTACGTATTGGTTACAACATTATAAAAACAATACAAAAAATATTAAAAAAGTGGTAATTATGGGAGCTCCAGGTGAAGCCAAAGATTTTTTTGATTTTTACCAATCTATACTCGGTTTATCACAAAAAGCAATTGAAATTATTAGTCGTTCTTTTACCAAAAGACTTGGGCACGAACCTAGCTATTTTTCTGCATCAAAATTTGCAACAGATTTAGAAAAAGACTGCTTAATTATTCATGATAAAAAAGATAAAGATACCAATCCAAATTATTCTATTGAATTGAATAAAAACTGGAATAAAAGTCAATTAATTTTAACCGAAGGATTAGGTCATAATTTAAAAAGTAAAAATTTAGAACAAAAAGTAATCGATTTTATTCTTAATTAACATTATAAATCACTCCCGAACAATGATCCTGTGCCGCTCCAGTTACTGAAGCCAATGTATTATTTTCATTTCTTAATTTTAACACCCCGAGAAATCCAAAAATAAGAGCTTCTTTAAATTCAATTAACTGGTTATCAGGCACAACTAAAAGTACGTTTGGCAAATAATACTGAATTCTTTCAATTAAAAATTCATGATAGGCACCGCCACCCGTAATTAAAATTGTTTTAGAATTATTGTTACAATTCTGCGCTATTTGAAAAGCAATATGTTCTACGAAAGTTCTCAAAATAGTTTCAATTGGCAAACTAAAATTTTCAATAATTGGAAATATACATTTATGAACAAATTCCATTCCTAAAGATTTCGGGAAAGGTTCTTTATAAAATGATATCAGATTTAATTTTTCAAACAAATTACTATCTAAAAGACCAGATTTAGCAATTTTACCTTTATCATCGTAATCTAATCCTAATTGATTCACATAATAATTCAATACGGTATTAACTGGCGAAATATCATACGCAATTCTTTTTCCATAATATTCAAAAGATATATTAGAAAAGCCTCCTAAATTCAAGCAATAATCATAATTTGAAAACAATAACTGATCCCCAATTGGTACTAAAGGAGCGCCTTGACCACCTAAGAGTACATCTTGTACTCGAAAATCGCACACTATAGGATAATTTAACAAACTTCCTAATTTAGGCAAATTTCCTATTTGTAAAGTAAAACCATTCTCTGGCTGATGTAAAATCGTATGCCCATGACTACAAATAGCATCTATCTTAACTAAACTATATTTTTCAATGAATTCTAAAATAATAGTAGCTAATAAACCAGTATAGGATTCATTTAAAGAAATCAATTCATTTTCGTTAAGATAGAAACCATTTTTCAATTTGTTTACCCAGTCTGTTGTGTAGGGAACAGTTTCTGAAAACAATATTTTGAAAGACCAATGTTCCTTTTTTTCAAAATTGATATAAGCCAAATCCACTCCATCAAGCGAAGTCCCTGACATTACTCCTATAACGTTGTAGTTTTCTTTAAACATGGGTTAAAATTACAAATTGTTATTGAAAAATAAGCAATAAATACCTACATTTGGTACGGATTTTAAAAATAATTAAATAGTATTCAATAAAATGGATTTTAAGCTAACCGAAGAACAAATAATGATTCAACAGGCGGCAAGAGATTTTGCTCAAACAGAATTATTACCTGGTGTCATAGAAAGAGATGAACATTCAATTTTTCCAACAGAACAAGTAAAAAAAATGGCAGAACTAGGTTTCCTTGGTATGATGGTTGACCCAAAATACGGAGGAGCTGGTCTAGATAGTATTTCATATGTTTTAGCGATGGAAGAAATTGCTAAAATTGATGCTTCAGCTGCAGTTATCATGTCAGTAAATAATTCTTTGGTTTGTGCTGGAATTGAAAAATATTGTAGTGAAGAACAAAAACAAAAATATTTAGTACCTCTAGCTAAAGGAGAAGTAATTGGTGCTTTTTGTTTGTCGGAACCAGAAGCTGGATCAGATGCGACTTCACAAAAAACCACCGCAATTGATAAAGGAGATTATTATTTGTTAAATGGTACAAAAAATTGGATTACCAATGGTGGAACAGCATCCACTTATATAGTTATTGCTCAAACTGATGTAGAAAAAGGACATAAAGGAATTAATGCCTTCTTAGTTGAAAAAGGTTGGGAAGGTTTTTCTATAGGTCCAAAAGAAAAGAAAATGGGCATTAGAGGATCTGACACACATTCATTAATGTTTTCAGATGTTAAAGTACCAAAAGAAAATAGAATTGGTGCTGATGGTTTTGGATTCAATTTTGCGATGGCTGTACTAAATGGTGGTCGTATTGGTATTGCTTCTCAAGCATTAGGAATTGCCCAAGGAGCTTATGAATTAGCTTTGAAATACGCTCAAGAAAGAGTAGCATTTAAAAAACCTATTATGCAACATCAAGCAATTGCATTTAAATTAGCAGACATGCACGTTCAAATTACTGCTGCAAGAATGTTATGTTATAAAGCTGCATCTGAAAAAGACAATGGTGAGGATATTTCACATTCTGGAGCTATGGCTAAATTATTTGCATCTGAAACGGCTATGAATACCACTATTGAAGCGGTACAAATTCATGGAGGTAATGGATATGTTAGCGAATATCATGTAGAAAGAATGATGAGAGATGCTAAAATCACTCAAATTTATGAAGGAACTTCTGAAATTCAAAGAATTGTTATTTCAAGAGGTTTAACAAAATAAAAAATTATAAGCTTGATTTATTAGAGTTCAATAGTATATATTGAACTCTTTTTTTTATTAATTTTAAAGAAAAATGTTATTTACAGATTGGCAAGCTATTTTACAACCTCTTATTGAAAAATACAAAGATTACAAACATCCATTACATTTTAAAAACCCCTACCAACTTGTAATAATGGTCATTCTTGCTGCTCAAGATTCGGATGCCAATATAAATATTGTTTGCAAGCCTTTCTTTAAGACATATCCAGATTTCAAAAGTCTATCTATTACCACTTCTAATGATCTTGTGATTTATTTCTCAAGTGTAAAGAATTATCCCAATAAAATCAACTGGATTTTAGATACCGCTAGTGTTTTAAAAGACAAAACTATTCCTAAAAGACTAGATGAACTAGTTAAATTAAAAGGTATTGGTCGAAAATCAGCTAATGTTATCTTAAGAGAAACCCATCAAAAGCCAGAAGGCATTCTAGTTGACTTACATGTTTTACGAGTGGTGCCTCGATTTGGATTAACTCCACAATATAAAGACGCCAATAAAAGCATTTAAAGTTATATATGTTTCCGACGAGTACATTATGATTTATGACTATTTTGAAATTCCTAAAGTTAGTCGCCAAGGTTTATCTGGACTTTGTGATAGATTTACGAACGAAATTGGAGAATATTATAAAGCAACCGAAATCTATTTTGACGCTTCAAGATCAATGATTAGGCATGAAGAAATTATAAATAAGAAATAAATACTGGTGCTAACAGCAGTTAGCCTCAATGTCTTTGGTTTGGTTTTTCCTTCGGAAAAACCGCAGGTAGCCAAAATAATTTTATATTTGTTAAAGTTAGTCTTGAATCGCCGCCACTTAGGCTAGCTGCAAACCGTTATGTGGCATTTTAAGGACAGACAGTACGAATGAGAACACTATATAAAATATTAGGACTTGCTTTTATTGACTTTGGACTGATTTGGCTATGGGTTTACCAAATGGACCCAGACCCAAGTTTTTCAATAGGAATTATTCTTCTAGTCCCATTTGTTTTTGTTCTTAATCTAATTATTGCGGGTGTGCTTTTTTATGCGAAAAAGAAAGAGTATGCAAGAGTATTTCTTATAAACTCTGCGACAGCCTCAATTATAATGTTTTACTTATTTGGAAAAGGTATTGACAGACACCAAAATAGAAGATTAGAACAATGGACTTTTCAGAAAGCCGACACAACTTTTTCTTTGATAAGATGGAAAGAAACAAATGAATTTAGTATGACTTATAGCTTAAATCCTGGTTCTTCTTGGGGTTTCTTGGACGGACATTGTGTGAATGAAAACGGTATATGGATTTTAAAAGCGGATTCTTTAACAATGAAAATAGACAATGAAGACTTAATCGGTTTTAGAAACGCGACTGACACGATTAAAATGAAAAAAGTTGAGAGATAAAAGAACGCCACATAACAGCCGTTTTGCAAAAGCGGGGGTTTCGTGCTTCTATGACTGTGAAGTGCAAAATTCAAGCTTTGTGCATCTAATGAAGTTTGGTGCTAAAAATCCCCGCCTTCGCAAAGCGGCAAAACGTTATGTGTCATTTTAGCCGAACGAAAACAGAATTAAATGAGAAATATTCTCCTACTTTTTATACTTTTTTGTGGAAATTATATATTCTCACAAAACTTTGAAAATATAAGCAAAATTAAATTTTCATACATACACGGAGGTTCTTCTTGGGGGAAAAATGGAATTTACTCAAGAAGTGAAATATTTGAATTAACTAAAACTGAGAATGGAGATTTTAAAATTTCACAACATCTTAAAATAAACCAAAAAGTACACAATAAAGTCTTCTCAGAAGATTCAATAACAATAAATACATCAAATTATAAAACCATTCCAAAAAGTGATGTTGATTATCTTTTAACTTCACTAAACACAAACAAAGAAAACTTTACTGAAGAATTTTTAATACAAAATTTCACAAAACCAACTAAAAAAGAAATTTTAAAAATTGCAAAGCAAAATGGTGATAAAAACTATTTAAAAAATGATTACGACGAAAAAAATGATACTGAAAAAAAATATTCTGAAATTCAAAACTATAAATATTTTGATGAATATTTAAAACTTAACCAACCTATTTTAAATGTAATTACGTTAACATTTGATGCATGGAATAGTTTAGGAATTATTACTTTTTCAAAAGAAGAAACTAAATTATATGATTTAGATTTTCCTAAATATTGCGGACATCCGATTTCCGTAAATTATATCGAAATTAAAGAAAAGGATAAAAAAATAAATATCATAGAAAACAAAAGTTCTTCAATAATTAATTTAGATGTGAATTTAATTTTATTGAAAATATTACCAAAAAATACAAAATTAAGTGTAGAGTTAAATTTAAATAATATTCGAGATGAATATATAAATTGGTTTTTAGAAAATAAAAGAACCGAATTTGAATATTAAAAAGCGAACACACAACAGGCGTTTGGCAAGATTGCGAATTGTGTAATAAATACACGTTTATTTCTCGCAGGAAATTTTATCTTTAATAGAAAATAATCGGTTCCGAAGTTCGCAACCTCGCCAAGCGCCGGAACGTTACCACACATATTAAAAAGACAGTGCAGACAAACAAGAACATACCATATTATTTGACAGCAGTAGGACTTTTCATCTTGCTGAAATTTGTTTTTACACTTGCTGACAATAACGATTTGACTTTCCTTATAAAACCGACCGACAAACTTGTTGGACTTTTAACAGGTTCACATTCCGTGTATCTTCCAGACAGCGGATATTTTCACGAATACCTAAACATCATTATAGACAAATCTTGCTCGGGTTTCAACTTTTGGATATTAAGTTTCTTACTATTTACTTATTTGACTTTAAAGCATTTTGACAGGACTTTAAACAAAATCCTGATTATTCCGACTGCTTTAATTATTGCCTATCTGCTAACCATTTTTGTAAATACATCTCGGATTTTTGCTTCCATTGTTGTGCAGACACAAGTAAAAAACTTTTTTATGAAACAACAACATATTGTACACGAAGCCATTGGAATTGTGACGAATTTGACGTTTTTGATTTTGGCTTATATACTAATTGATAAATTATTAATCCACAAACGATACAATGCGAAATTTGCTTAATCCGAAATGGCTTTTTGTCATAAACACGCTACCGTTGGTCGTGCTGTTTTTCCTGTTCTTTGGTCAGTTCAATATTATTAAAACTTTATTAGAAGATAGCAGCATCCAACTTTGGAAATCTTTTGGTCTTTCACTAGGATTGCTAGGATTGCTCAATTTTGCTTACGCAGTTTATCTGACTTTAAAGAAAAAGAATGTTTCTGTATGGTTTGGCTTAATAGCTCTACTTTGCTACATACCATTCATTTACCTATACGGTTACCATTTAGACAAAATCATTCCATTTTCAATCCCTCAATGGATGGTTTCGGGCAACATCTTTTTATATGTTGGGACATTTCTAATGCCAACACTAGCCTATTCATTATTCGTTTTGGTTTCTCATTTTACACCTGAAAATAAAGAGCACAAAGCTTGGATGAACTTTTTAATTGCAATTGGAATTCCGATTGCAGGTTACATATTTACTCAAATCATTCTTCCATTATGGCAACCATTTGACAGGGACTTTAGCGTTCACGCAATGGTGATTCTTGTTATTACTGCTACTTTAGTTTTTCTTTTTTTCTTAATTCGGGGCGTTTTTATACTAGCGACCAAAAAAGCAGAAGTTTGGCAGAAATACCAATTAGCTTGGAAAATCCCAATTGCTATAGTGCTTCCATTAATAGGATTAGCAGTAAACAACGGACACCTATTTAATAATTTCGGACCGAGTGATTCAGGGATTTTTGGAGATTTCAATAATGCTTGGTTTTATATTCTTGCTGCTTTTAATGGCATATTGGTTTGCTTACCCAACCTTGAAAACAAACTATATCGACTACTTGTGTTCATCGGAAGAAGTGTAACATTTGCCTACACATTCTATTTCTTTTTAGTGTTTCTTCCCTTTTTGCCTTTATCAGTAATTGCAATTATTGCAATAGGGACAGGATTTTTAATGTTAACCCCTTTACTACTTTTCATTATTCAGATCAACGAGCTTTCAAAGGATTTTACTTATTTGAAAACACAGCTTTCAAAAAAACTCATCATCGGAATTTCGTTATTGAGCTTTCTGGTAATTCCCGCTTTTATCACCATAACATATTTAAAAGACAAAAGCGTTTTAAACGAAACCCTTTCATATTTATATAGCCCTGATTACTCAAAACAATACGAAATTGATAAAGTTTCGCTTCAAAAAACGCTTAATGTTATAAAAAGCCATAAAGACCACAGAGATAGCAGGGGTGGAATATTTGGCAATGGAATTCCCTATTTGTCTTCGTATTTCAATTGGTTGGTAATGAACAACCTTACTTTGTCTGACTCTAAAATTAACACCATTGAAAAAATATTTTTTGGCAAAACCTCCTTTGAGTTACGACCTGAAAATATCCAAAACGACAATGTTCAGATAAGTAATATTTCCACAAATAGCACTTACGATAAATCTCAAAATGCTTGGAAAAGTTGGGTTGACTTGGAAATAACCAACAAAAGTGGAAACACTTGGTTTTCTGAATATGCCACAACGATTAATTTACCCGAAGGTTGTTGGATTAGCGATTACTACCTTTATGTTGGTGATGTAAAAGAGCCAGGTATTTTAGCAGAGAAAAAATCAGCAATGTGGATATTTTCACAAATCCGAAATGAAAATAGAGACCCGGGAATTCTATATTATTTGACAGGGTATAAAGTGGCATTTAGAGTATTTCCTTTTGCAAAAGATGAAGTGAGAAAAACGGGAATAGAGTTCTTACATAGAGAGCCAATTACGCTCAACATTGACAACAACATAATTGAATTAGGAAACATTGAAGAAACCATTTATGAAAAGATTGAAACTGAAAACATAGCCTATGTTTCAGTCCAACAAAAACAAAAATTGAATTCTGTTAAACGTAAACCATATTTCCATTTTTTGGTTGACGCTTCTAAAAACCAAAACAGAAATTCAACCGATTTCATTAAAAGAATTGAACAAGTTATTGAAGCCAATCAACCACTTTCGGAACACGCAAAAATCAGTTTTGTAAACAGCTATGTAACTACCACTACTTTAGATAAAGATTGGAAAGAAGAATATAAAAATCAAACTTTTGAAGGCGGTTATTATTTAGACAGAGCAATAAGAACAACCTTGTTTAATGCTTATCAAGATAAATCGAAAACATATCCTGTAATTGTAGTAGTGACAGACAGTATTCAAAATGCTGTTTTTGACAAAGATTTTGCAGACTTAAAATTTACTTTTCCTGAAAGCGACTTGTTTTTCAATCTTGACAAGAAAGGAAATTTTAGAGAGCATTCTTTGACAGAAAACCCAATAAAAGAACTGCCTGAAATTCTAAGAGAATGTATGTTTTGTGAAACTGTTTTGGAATACAAGCTAACGGACAATTCGGTTGCCAACTTAGCGAACAATAATCAACCAAGCATCATTTTGAGAAAGGATATTTTTGAAGTTTCCGAAACAGAAATTAAAGAAAAGAATTGGCAATCTGCCTTGACAATGCAGGGACAATGGACTTCGCAAATCCTGCATCCTGAAATTTCAGACAAAGAATGGTTGAATATGGTAAAATACAGTTTCATATCAAAGGTAATGACACCTGTAACATCATATTTAGTGGTAGAGAACGAAGCACAAAAAGCAATGCTAAAAAAGAAACAAGAACAAGCTTTATCAGGAAACAAATCTTTAGACCTTGGAGAAGACACGCAAAGAATGAGCGAACCAAGTTTAATTCTATTGACAATCCTACTCGGACTTGTAATTTGGTATAGAGAAAAACGAAAACGACAATGGACGGAATAACAAGAAGTACGTGTGGTAACATCACCTATACGCAAGCAGGGGTTTCGTGCTTCGTAGGACAGGAAAGTGCTAACTTTAAAGTTCAGTTCTTCGTAGGAAGTTCAGTGGTTAAAATCCCTGCCTGCGTATAGCTGAGAACCGTTATGCAACAGTTTATAAAACAGAACCTAATTTATAGTATGACAGAAAAAAATTTTAAATACTCTACAATAAGTTTTATACTAATAAATATATGGACACTATATTTATTTTTTGGTTATTTAAGTGAAGAGAAAGGAATTTTTAATGGATTTGGTTTACTAATTGATTTTGTTTATAGTCAAATTTTTAATGTCGTATTTGGTTCATTATTATTATTAATAAGAGCGTATTTTTATTTTAGAAAAATTAATTCAAATCCATTAAAAATAAATTTCTTTTATATATTAAGCGGAATATTTAGTATAAATATTTTCATAATATGGTTATGTTCAATTATCCTACAATTTATTGAACTTGCTAATGAATTGACAACAATTCTTGGGGTTAGCTCATTATTAATAGGTTCTTTTATCATTCTTGATCTATATAAATTAAATTTCAAGAAATTGACAATTAACTAAACTCAAATCATAATAAATGAGAAAGGTTTTAAACTTCTTTTTGATAATATTTTATTCAATTTTTATTGCTGGATTATATGGAATACTTCATGACCAAATAACATATTCTATTTCTAATGAATATTATACATTATTCAAATTCGAACAATTTGGAATAAATAATTGGAACTTATCTAACGAAAGGTTGAAAGTTGGAATAATTGGATATTTGGCAACTTGGTGGGTAGGTCTCATTCTAGGTGTTATTTACGCAATAATTTCTTTATTTCACGATTCGAAAAAAACATTAAAAATAACTTTAAATTCAATTTTCTTAAATATTGGAATTACATTCATTTTTGGAATTTTAGGTTTCATTTATGGTTTTTTATTTTTAAACGCTGAAAAAATTAATTGGTATATTCCAGAACAAACAGAAAACATTCAAAGCTTCATAAATGTAGGATCAATTCATAACTTTGGATATATTGGAGGCTTTGTTGGTTTGATTTTTGGAATTTACTTCATGAATAGAAACTTAAGAAAAACCGTTGCATAACAGCCGTTTGTAGCAATTGCTAGACCTGGCTTGTGTTCGGAATTTTACTTCGTCAGTTCGCACTCTGTGCTCGGGTCTCCGGAAATTCCACGAGGAGTTTTGTACTTGTAATCTTTTGGCTTAAATTTACGCAACTGCTACAAGCGGCAAACCGTTATGGGCAAGTTTAACACGGCATAACCAACAGTAATGAACTACGAAGAAATAGCTGAACAAATAATTGGACTTAAAAATGCAGACTTGGAGTTTCGTGAAAAACTTATTCAAAGCGGACGACTGAGTGCGGGGTATAACGAAGAAATGGCTAATATACATAGCAGAAACGCAAAAATACTAGACGAAATAATCGACACAATTGGCTATCCGACAGTTGACAAAGTGGGAAAAGAAGCGAGTGAAGCAGCTTGGTTAGTTATTCAACATTCTATTGGAGAACCTAACTTTATGAAAAAATCTGCGAAATTATTGAAAGTGGCTGTTAACGAAAATAAAGCAGACCCAAAGGGCTTGGCATATTTAACCGACCGAATAGCCGTTTTCGAAGGAAAACCACAACTTTACGGAACTCAATTTGATTGGGACGAAAATGGAGAAATGAATCCTAATAAATTTGACGACATAGTAAAGGTAAATCAAAGGAGGCAAGCTATTGGTCTTAACACGCTTGAAGAACAAACTGACATTATGAAAGAAAGGGTAAAAAATGAAAATCAAAGACCACCAAAAGACTTTGAAGTAAGAAAACGGGAAATCGAGAAATGGAAAAAAACTGTTGGTTGGACAAAATAAAAACCAGCCCATAACAATGGCTATAAGTAATTGCTTGTTCTTGCTTACTTCTGAAAATCCTTGCGGATTTTCAGTTTGGTGTACACTTGTAAAGTTAAGTGCTAAACCACGCAACTACTCATAGCCGAGACCGTTAGCGGTAACCGTATGAAGACGACACTACACATATTAACAATCGGAATTTTAATAACACTTGTTTCGTGCGGACAAATAAACGAAAAGAAGAATATTCCTGTGGCTACAGCCGACACTTTGCAAACAAGTATCGATAAAAAAGAAAAGGAGCGTTTAGAAAGAAGAAAGGAAATGGAAGAGCAAGACTACGCTGACAGTATTCGTCTTGACAAGGTTTTACAAGACGCTTTGAAAATTGCAAACCAGAATATCAGTAAAGACAAGTTTATTAAGAAGTATGAAGTTTCGCCTGACAGTATTCCTGTGAGTGTAGAAATTAATTTAGACTACCATTTTACAAAGACAAATTCTCATCTTATAATAAGGAGAAACGAACCAAGTGCTATTTATATTGACATCTATACAAAAGGTGAAAGTAAATTTGAAAAAGTAGTATCTCACGAACAATGGACTATGACTTATGTTAACGACACAATTCAAGACATTAATGGTGACGGACTAAATGATTTTGTTGTAAACTGGTATGGTTCTTCAGGATGTTGCTTAAAGGCATTCAGCAATGTTTATCTTATACGACAAGACAAAAAAGCATTTTCAGAGAACTTTGAATTTATAAATCCAACTTTTTCACCCAAAGAAAAAATAATTAGGGGCGTTTGTTATGGACATCCAGGCGAAACAGAAATGTATAAATACAAATGGAACGGAGAAAAAGTGGACACGTTGGAATATGTTTCATACGAAAGAAACGAGAAGGGAAAAACTGGAAAGATTATAATTTCAACAGATAGACCATATCGTGACAAATTCAAAACAATAAAAGTTTTAAATTCGGTGCCGACAGAATATAAGAAAATTGAAGGTTATGACTGGTTTACAGGAAACGGATATGAGTAAACGGCTAACCGCTAACAGGCGTTTGGCAAAAAAGCGGGTTCAGTGCTTAAATGAGGCTTTGTGCTTCGTATCAAGTTCAGTGCTGGCAGACAGTTTAGTGCTTCGAAATCCGCTTCTTCGCCAAGCGCCAAAACGTTGTGCGTCATTTTGGATGAACAAGAAGGAGAAATAAAAACATTAATTTATGGGTTGGAAAATATCTGCAACATTTATAAAAGATGCTGGAAATCTTGAAATAAACGATGACTTAATTAAATCTTTAGGTTTTAAAGATTTTGAATATATTGAGAAAACAAATTTCAATGAAAATCCAGAAATTGGTGAACTTTATGTTTCAAAATACAATAATCATCTTTTGATTGCAAATGCGGACCTAATTTGGGAATTTACCAAACCAAATATTTCTAAAACAGAAAAAACTTTTATTGAAAAATTTCCGAATACCGAAATTTACTCTTTGTCTTTAGGTGGCGGAACTTATTTTAGTCTAATTGAAAATGGAAAAAAGATTCGACTAATGGAAGTTGGTGATGAAATTTACCAAGATGTTGGAGAATTAATTCCTGAAGAGATTTATTTGAAATCTGAAAATTTATTTGACGAGGATAAACTAGAATTAATGAAGAATGAATTAACAGAAGAAGAATTTGAGCAACAGCTTCAATCCAATTTAGCATATGAAACTGCATTTGAGTTGACAAAAAGATTTTTCGGAAAAAGATATGATGAACTTGACATTAAAGATTACGAATTTGAGAGCCTAAAATACAGAAACTTTCTAATAGATAATGTCCAAGATTACGGAATAAAAGCCGAAATGCAATTCGAAAAATAAAAACGAACGCACAACAGCCGTTTGGCAAGATTGCGAATTTTTAGGTAAATTCACGTTTACGTTTCGCAAGAAATTTATCTTAACCGAAAGTACTCGGTTACGAAGTTCGCAACCTTGCCAAGCGCCAGAACGTTGTGCATCAGTTTCGTGAAACTCATAAAATTCAAAAAATAATTTCAATAGTAAAATATGAATTTAAAATATAAATTAAAGGAAAATGATTACTTACAAATGCAACTATATTTTTTAAAAGAAAGTAATGATTTAAGAAAAATAATAATTAAAAATCTAATTGCTTGGTTTACTTTTTTTCTAATAATTATTTTAATTCTATATTTTAGCAATCAAAAATTAATAGTTGTAATATTTGCAATTGCTTCAATTATTGTCTTGATTGTAAATCCTATTCGAATTAAAGACATATACTTTGAGAAATTAAAAGAAGAATCTAAAACTTATGTTAATAAATCCAATCAATTAATTTCTGTTGAATTTTCAGATAACTATATCTTTATTGATAGTGTAAAAAAACAAACTAAAATTAATATTTCTGAAATTGAAAAAATAATAGAAACAAACCAACATTTTTTCATAAAATTTATACTTGAAGTTATAATAATTCCGAAAACTGAAATTGATAATCAAGATTTTCTTAAAAAAGAGTTATTAAATTTAACTAAAAAACTTAATATTGAATTAGAAAATCAATTGAATTGGAAATGGTAAAAAACCGAATATACAACAGCGGTTTGCTTCAATGGCTACTTCCGGATTTTCCGTAGGAAAATCCGCTGCTCAATGGAATGTTTTGTTATATTTGTAATGGCTTGGTGTTGGTGCAACGCCACTGAGAGCAAGCCTCAGAACGTTAGCAGTAATAATACTAAACTATGCACATAAAACTATTTCTTCCAATTTTATTAATATCTTTTTTGTCGTGTTCAAAAGTTAAGAATGAAGGGATAACGTTTTGCGAGATCCAAAAAAAATCATCAGATAGTATTATTGCTGATTTAGATGAAAATAATAAAGTAGTTCGAATCTATAGCTTTTTAAACACTCCTGAAAAACCCATGAAAGAGATGATTACTTTTTTAAGAAATGGTGAAATAGATTCTTCAAAAAGCACTTTTTTAGAGATACGAAATAAGGACATGTATTTTCATTCTCCGTATGCCAAAAACTCTCGAAGATTTGTCAAATTTTTAGGAAATGATTCTATTAATGAAAACTTTAATAATTTTTCCAAGGTAAAATTGGACTCCATGTTTTTTAATAAAAAAGGGATAATTAAAAATTATAAAAATGTTATGGCACAAAGAGGAAAAATAGTTGAAACTGTATTTCTTGATACCATAATCGAAAAAGACAAGGAGAATCATACAATCATAAGAACGATAGAATATTATATTGATATTAATAATTTATTGATAAATAAAGTAGAGAAAATAAAACAGAAAAATTAATTACTACTGCTAACAGCGGTTTTAAGAAATTGGGGGTTGAATATTAAATGGAATAGTCTTTTTGTATATTTGGCTTCAGTCCTAATGGAATGGTTTGGGAACAAAAATCCCCAACTTCTTAAAGCCGGCGGGACGTTAGCACCAATATTGCCGACCATCATGAAACGATACGTACTTTTATTATTAGTCCTATTCTTCTTTGAAATTTCATTTGCTCAAGATGAAATCAGTATCAACTTCGACGAGATAAAATCGAGAGTAGAAAATGTAAATTCAGAAAGCTATTATCCAAAACTTCTCAAAAGATTCAATGAGTTTGATAATACATTAACAGTAGAAGAGAATGCATTAATATATTATGGTTTTTCATTTCAAGAAGATTACTTAAAAAATCAGCCTAGAGAAGAACAACTGATAACCTTTGCAAAAAATAATGACTATGAAAGTGTTGTGAAAGAAGCTCTAAAAATCCTAGAAAAAAATCCAGTTAGCTTGCGTGGTAATGATGAATTAGCTTATGCCCTATATAAATTGGGTAAGCCTGAATCTGAATGGAAGAAATATCAAAAAAGATTTAGAGATATTAGAAAAGTAATTTCTTTAAGCGGGAATGGTTCGAGCTGTGAAAATGCATTTAAAGTTATATATGTTTCCGACGAGTACATTATGATTTATGACTATTTTGAAATTCCTAAAGTTAGTCGCCAAGGTTATGCAACCACCTCGCCACAAGGATTTAAGGATGGAGCAAATAATAATACTGAATATGGTTATGATGATAATGGTAATATGACCCGTGATGATAATAAAGGGATTACCAAAATTACATATAACCATTTAAATTTGCCAACAGAAATTGTTTTTGGAACCAATAAAATTGAATATCTTTACAATGCTACTGGACAAAAAGTAGTTAAAAAAGTAACAGAAAATACAGTAGTAACAACTACTACTTATTTAGCAGGAGGTTTTCAATATGAAAACAGTGTTTTAAAGTTCTTTCCACAAGCAGAAGGTTATGTAAAAAAAGAAGGGAGTAGTTACAAGTATGTGTTTAACTATACAGATCATTTAGGAAATATACGATTAAGTTATAGTGATGCAGATAACAGTGGTAGTATAGCTATCGATGAAATTGTAGAAGAGAATGAATATTATCCTTTTGGATTAAAACATAATACTTATCCTTCTTCGAATGCATACCAGTATAAATACAACGGTAAGGAGTTGCAAGACGAACTAGGATTGAATATGTATGACTACGGTGCACGAAACTACGACCCTGCTTTAGGTAGATGGATGAACATTGACCCTTTGGCAGAGTTGTATAGAAGACATACTCCTTATGCTTATGCTGTTAATAATCCAGTCTTCTTTATTGACCCTGACGGGATGAGAGTTAGTTATGGTGATTTTATTGATAATGCTGGAAATGATGAAAGTGATGAAAGTGATGGTGATAAGGATAAAAATAAAAATAAATCAATTGTAAATAATATAAAGAGATATATAGATGGTTTATTGAGTGGTCTTACAGATTATTTTTTAAATGAAGGTCCTGAAGATCAATTAAAAGATACAGGAATGTGGAATACTCCTAAATTTAAAGAGTCTAGAGCCAAAAGTAAATATAAATATTCTAGTAAATTAACTTCTGATGAAAAGCACGAATTTTATAAAAAAGGGGTAAAGCATGGTGCTATCTTAGGTATTATAATTGAAATTGCGGAACCATCACCTATAGGTGAATTTAAAACAGGAGGAAAATTATTAATAAAAACATATGATGACTTACTTATAGCCGGGGGTAGATTTTCTACTGGAAAAACAAAAGTTGCTGAAAACATCTTGATAGGTAATATTGATGATGTTTATAAAATAATTACTGAAGGTGGTGAATTGACAACTAGAGGGGCTCATAAAATGATTGATGGAACTATAATACATCTTCATAAATCAACTTCAACACAACTAGCAACGATTACAGTACATCAAGTCGGACAAAAATTAAAAAAGATAAGGTTTAATAATTAATTTATATATAAAATGAAATTAAATAATCAACTTTTTATTACAAATAATCCTATTACTTCAGATTGGGTTAATTTAAGTGAGTTTAGTTTAAGTATGGATATAGATGATTTTAATATATTAGATTTTTTTAACTCAGATCATTATAAAAATGATTTTCTTAATCAAGTATTAAAAAACAGTAATAATGACTTACACTTAGAACCAATGTTTATTGGTAATAAATTAAAAATGTCAAAGTTTAAGATTTTCAATTATACTGAGCTAATTTCTTTTTTAAAAAATTATATGTCAGATATTGAAGTTTGGGGTGAAGATTTTAATTCTAATTTCTTAAAAATTTATAATAAAGTTTATAATTATTTTGATTGCATAAATATATTTTATGTGTTAGATAAAGAGGATTTTAATGAGGAAGATGAAGAAGTTTCAAATGATTTCATTTTATATGATTATTATTTATTGATTTTAGGGGTTGATACTTCAAATAGAAAACTCTTTACTTTTGAATGGGCTTCTGATTAGGCTTATGTATAAAAACCCAATAGCGCGGAAATGTTTTCCGTGCCCACAAAGTAGCTAAAATAAAAACACTCTGTTAAAGAGTGTTTTTTTTAATTTAAACCTAAAAGCTATTCTTTACAATCTAATAGCTTTGATTAATAAGCCCAAAGGTTATAATTATAAGCAAAAAGCTATTATTTATAACCTAAAAGCTATTAATTATAAGCTAAAAGCTTTGATTAATAACCCCAAAGGTTATAATTATAAGTAAAAAGCTATTATTTATAACCTAAAAGCTTATCACTACAAACTTAAACCTTCTATTAATAAGCTAAAAGGTATTCATTTGAAGCAAAAAGCGATTCATTAGAACCTCAAAGCTATTTTATATACTCTAAAAGCGTATAATTATAAGCACTGAGCTATTCTTTAAAATAAAAAAATATATCCACTAGATATCATAAAACCACTCTATAACGGAGTGGTTTTTTATTTATTATTCGAAAGTGCATTTTATTTCCCAATACAGAAATTAAAATATTATGTATATAAGGTGTTTTTAATATAGAGATACAAGTGAGGTACAAAAATAATTTAGGCGTGCTAATTTTTGTTTTTCATTTTTTTGTCACCTCCTTACCATTGGTTATTTCTCTTGTAATATATTTTTAAAAATACGAAAATCCGTAAAACAACTCATTTTTAGACTTTAATTTTATGATATAAAAAATTGTTTTTAACATAAATTACAGTTTTTCTGTAAACACAGTTAAATGTAAAATATTCCTATTTTTTAAAAAATGGCTAGACTATTTTTGCCGCAGAAAAAATAAAAGTCTTTTAACCAACCTTTTAGCTTTTTTACTACTCTATAGTGTAGAGAAATTCAAAAAGTACGTATTTATACGTAACAAAAAGTATGAAAAATACGTATAAATACGTATTGACAACTATAGGTAAGAAGACCTAGTTTTGTACTCGAGTAAAAATTACATGCTATTCTTATGATAAAAAAATCCTCATTCTTTGGGTTTACCTTTCTTTTGGTAAGCTCATTTACTTATGCCCAAGACATCCTTTGGGAAAAAACCTACGGAGGCAAACATGCCGAATTTTTGTACGATGCAATTCCTACACCAGATTATGGATTTATTCTGGCAGGAAGTTCTATTTCTGGTAAAAACGGAAATAAAGAAGACCACAACAAAGGCGATTTAGATTATTGGCTTTGGAAAATGGACGAAAAAGGGAACCTCGATTGGCAGAAAAGCTTTGGAGGTAACCAAGTCGATTTGTTGCAAAGTATTGCCATTACTAGCGATGGTGGTTTTATATTAGGAGGTACTTCTTCTTCTAATAAAGGCATCGATAAACGAGAAGACTGCAAAGGTCAGGAAGACTTTTGGGTGATTAAATTA
>NZ_JAMXLB010000001.1:3663191-3667027 GCF_024054195.1 Flavobacterium sp. NRK F7
GGATTGTAAAACTAAAAGCCGATGGTAGCATGCAATGGCAAAAAACCATTGGTGGTCAATATGTAGACGAATTAAAAAGTATATCTCAAACCAAAGACGGTGGTTATATTTTAGGTGGTTATTCCAATTCGCCTGTTTCTGGTGATAAAACAGAAGCTAATTTCGGTTTAGGAGATTACTGGATAGTAAAATTAGATGAAACGGGAACTATCGAATGGCAACGCACCTTAGGTGGTGATAAAGACGATAACTTATTCGCTTTATCGCAAACTAAAGATGGTGGTTTTATCGTGGGTGGTAATTCCAATTCTGGAGCTACAAATTCCAAATCAAAATCCAGTCAAAGTGGAAGTGATTTTTGGGTATTAAAACTCGATGAGAAAGGTGGAATCGATTGGCAAGAAACCTATAACTATGGTAAGATTGATGTACTAACTTCAATTGTAGAAAACAAAGACGGTAGTTATTTAATTGGTGGTTATGCACAAAGTGAAGCCTCCCTCAATCCCTCCAAAGGAGGGAAGCTAAAAAGCGGAGATAAAGAAGGGATTAACGATTATATCGCTTTAAAAATCAATGCCAAAGGAGAAGAGATTTGGAGTCAAACGGTAGGCAGTAAAGGCGATGAAGTATTAAAGAAACTCTTAGAAACTAGAGACGGTGGTTATCTTTTAGCGGGAACTTCCAAAGGAAGCGCTTCAAGAGATAAGAAATCAGCTAAAGGAGGCAGTGATTTTTGGGTAGTAAAACTACGCGATAAAGAAAAAGAAGAAGAACTAAAAATTAAGGTAGAGGCAATGCCAAATCCTGCGATAAGTTTTACCAATATCATCGTAAACTTTGAATACGAAACAGGAACAGCTACCGTATACGACTTAAACGGAAGAAGCTTACAAACCCAAACGTTACAAGGCGACCGTACGATTCCTATTGAAGTAAGTAACCTACCACAAGGGATTTACTTGGTTGAAATAAAAACCAATACCGAAAAAGGAAGCGTAAAAGTGATTAAAAAATAAGACTACATTACCATGAAATATATAAAAACCATAAAAACAATAGTACTATTGCTATGCACTTGCTTTGCATTTGCACAAGATGTACCGCAAGTAGTTTCACCTACACCAGAAGTCTCCCAATTAACCAAATTTGTTGACACACCCGTTAATTATTCTAACGGATTGCCTTCAATAAGTATTCCTATTTATACCATTGTACAAGATGGAGTGAGTATTCCTATTAGTTTAGATTATCATGCCAGAGGGATAAAAGTAGATGAAGTGGCTTCAAATGTAGGATTAGGCTGGGCGCTTAATGGAGTAGGAATTATTTCTCGACAAGTTAGAGGTATACCTGATGAAAATGGTCTTTTAGGAGCAGAAGGTAACCTTTTAAATGGTGCTTTTGACAGTAGAGATACTAGATTGCAAATTTTTACAGCTCAAGCTGTTGGTGATAATAACTTCGACTATTATACACCAGATCAGTTTTTTTACTCTTTTCCAGGAGGAAGTGGTAAATTTATGTTCGACTATGTAGATAAAAAACCTGTTATTCAAAATCAAAGTAAGGGAATAAAATTAGAGTCCACTTTAGTTGGGAATTTTAAGATTACTGATAATAAAGGCAACAAGTACATTTTTGGAGCAGAAAATAAAATTTCTAAAGAAGCAGCCCTACAAAATTTTATTGCCAAGTTCGATCAAGGTTTGTCTATAGAAATAAATAATGGTAATGGTACAGATGATATTAGTGGTTGGTATTTAACCGATATTGAAACGGCTAATAAATCAGTAATACAATTCAAATATGTTCAAAATAGTGCAATCTATTATAAAAGAAATTACGATAATAAAGAACAAGATGGTATTATTAGGTCTTACTTTTCTAAAACAAGAGCGGATGAAAATGCGATAGAACAAATCATTTTTGAAAAAGGAAAAATCGTTTTTGAATATAGTACCGATCCAAATGCAAGAGAGGATATTGACTATGGTAGAAAATTAGAATGGATTAAGGTATATGATGATAAAAATGCACTCATTAAAAAAATAAAATTAAATTATTTTTATTCCAATAATACAGCCTCACAAAACATATTGCCTTATTTGTATAGTGCCGATCCTCACGCTAGAAAAAGATTGTTTTTAGCAAGTGTGGAAGAAGTGAATCTTCTGGATGCCAATGATACAAATACCTATACTTTTGAGTATGATTTGAGTAGTCCAATGCCTAATAGACATTCCAACTCAAAAGACATTTGGGGGTATTACAATGGATCTAATAACAATCTTTTTATTCTTCCTTTAGAATCAGGTACAGGTGATAGAAGAGTTAACCCTAGTCTTTGCGGAATAGGTTTGTTAAATAAAATTACATATCCTACAGGTGGTTATACTAAATATACTTATGAAGATAACGTAGTAAATAGAACCAATAAAATTGACGAAGTAATTTTAGCTGGAGGTTATCCCAATCCTACAAAAGATACCGTTGTGGGACTTTCTAATTTGGAGAGCGCAGCCTATTACGATGGTACCAAGTATATAAAACCATTTACCATTGGAGAAAATGGTTTGGATTTTAAATATACCATGTGGTTTACAGATAATGCCACTTGTCAGAATGGAACCGAAATGGATTGTAAATTTAGAGTTTGGATTAAATCGGTTAGTCGTCAGTTAAATGTCTCCATCTTTTTATCTCCTGGAAGTAATAAAAGTATTACGACTTCTTTACCTGCAGGGGATTATTATATGCGTGTTGATCCACAGATGGCCAATTATGATCCCACAGATATGGATAATGGTTTCAATTTGATATTTCAATGGAGTGAAGAAATTCAAATGGTTGAAAACAGTAGCAATGCTTTTTTTGCAGGTGGAAAACGAATTAAGAAGATTGAAAAATATACCGATACCAATGTTTTGGCTTTTCGAAAGGAATATGAGTACAAAACAGATGATGGTAAACTTTCAGGACATTTAAACGGTTTACCTGATTTTTACGCAATCAAAGGAAAGGTGGATTTAAACGGAACAACTGCTTATATCACACAACGCTATGGTTCGGGTCATGGTAGTCCTATTAGTGCTTTTCAAGGGAATTCTGTTGTATACAATCAGGTAACAGAATATACAGGTACTAAAACAGATAATATTGGCAAGTCTATCTATACGTTTACCGATTTAGAAGACACAGGTGATTATTGGATTTTCCCATATAATATACCCACAGATAACGAGTGGCTTAGAGGGCTTTTATTAAAAGAAAGACATTATAGTTTTGTAAACCAACAATACCAAATCAAAAGGCAAATTGAAAATCGATATACTTATGGTTTTAGAGATTCGGAATACAATACAGACGCACCTCCAGGAAGTGATTTAGCGCAAATGGGTGAAGCCGATTATACTGGTTTTCCTCCAGTGTATACGATACCAATGAGTTATAATATTACGGATAGCAAGTATAGGTATAGAAAAGAAAATGGGTTTTATAGAATCCCTTATTTTGTTGTAATAACTAACGATTCTTTGTATCCCAACCTTAACGTTGATAGGTATTGGACTCCAGAAACCTTTCCTCCTAATTCACAAGATTTAGTGACAGACAGCGGAAATGAATATTACCTATATTACAAAACCTTCTTTATGACAGGCGGTTTTGTTGGTATTGGAAAAACAACCACAACTGATTATTTTGATACGGGTAATGTAGTTACGGAGACTGAATACAAGTATGATAACGATGCACATAAACAAATAACACAACAAGTTACGACTCACTCTTCTAATACTACTTTAAGAACGACTTATGAGTACGCAGAAGACACC
>NZ_JAMXLB010000001.1:3667039-3668019 GCF_024054195.1 Flavobacterium sp. NRK F7
GGTTTACAAGAGACTACCTTTAAAGATTGGGGAGATGGTTTAGTGGCTCCAGAATTCATAAAAGTTGGAAAAGGAACCAATACCCTAGAAACTCGAGTAAAATATAACTTAGTAGATTCCACTAATGGTAATCCAATAGAGGTGCAACAAGAAGATGGTATACCGATTACTTATATTTGGGGTTATAATAAAACCCAACCCATTGCCAAAATAGAAAATGCTACGTACGCACAAGTACAACCCTATGAAGCGAATTTACAAACGCTATCTAATGGTACTAATGAAACAAATTTAAACACTGCTTTAGATAATTTAAGAACGGCTTTACCTAATGCTATAGTAACCACCTATACATATAAACCTTCTATAGGAATAAGTACAATTACCGATCCCAAAGGAAATCGTATTAAATATTTTTATGATGCCTTTAACCGATTGAAATATGTAGAAGATAAAAATGGTAACAAACTGAGTGAAAACGAATATCATTATAAAAACTAAAGCAAAATAAAATGAAGAAATTATTATATATAATAGCCTTAATTCCTTTTCTTGCTTTAGGTCAAAGTCAAGATCAGAATTATATAAAAACAACAACCTATAAAAAAGCCAGTTCACAAGTTACGGTAGATGTAAACAATCCTGCTGATGCTGTGGTTCAAGTAAGTTATTTTGATGGATTAGGTCGCCCTGTTCAACAAGTAGCACACAAACAGTCCAACTCGAGTAAAGATATAATTACGCCTATTGAATACGATGCTTTTGGTCGTCAAATCAAAGAGTATTTACCTTATGCAAATGGTACAGCTTCCTTAGATTATTCGGATCCAACTACAATAGCTTCTGAACTGACTTCTTTTCATGGTTCTTATAATGGAGGAACTACCAACCCTTTTAGCGAGAAACAGTTAGAGCCCTCACCTTTAGGTCGTGTGCTGAAACAAGCTGCTCCTGGAAATGATTGGGCAATGAGTAGTGGT
>NZ_JAMXLB010000001.1:3668029-3668616 GCF_024054195.1 Flavobacterium sp. NRK F7
TTACAGCTACCTCAAGTTGGAATGGTGAGGAGAGTAATAAAATTTACAATCCGGTATTGAATAATTTAGGTGTTTATGCAGATAATGAATTGTATAAAACCATCACCAAAGATGAAAATCATAGTGGAACGACTAAAAACCATACGACTGAAGAATTTAAAAATAAAGAAGGTCAAGTGGTTTTAAAACGAACCTATAATAATAGTGAAGCCTACGATACCTATTATGTATACGATCAATTTGGTAATCTTACGTACGTCATTCCACCATTAGCGGAAGGAGCTAGTGATCAAAGCACTTTAGATAATTTAGGGTACCAATACAAATACGATTACCGCAACCGTTTGGTAGAAAAGAAACTACCTGGTAAGCAATGGGAATATATCGTATATGACAAATTAGACAGACCTGTTGCTACGGGACCAGCATTTACACCTTATGGTGGTAACACTGTGGGGTGGATGGTTACCGAATACGATGTATTGGGTAGAGTAATGCAAACAGGTTGGAAACAAGTATCGGTTTCTACTACAGATAGAGCCAGTTTTCAAAATAGTATCAATTCAGGAGGTACTCCTTTTGCATTG
>NZ_JAMXLB010000001.1:3668626-3702098 GCF_024054195.1 Flavobacterium sp. NRK F7
TGATATTTTGACCAAAAATTATTATGATACGTATACCTATTCAGGAGCGCCTAATCCAATCCCTTCGCAAATTGAAGGACAAGACTTGGCAACCAATGTAAAAGGGATACCAACAGGTTCTTGGGCAAAAGTATTGGATATGAATAACCCTAATGCTGCTGAAACTAGCTATACGTTATATGATGAATATTACAGACCTGTACGTGCTTATACAAGTAACCATTTAGGTGGTTTTACACAAGTGGATAGTAAACTGGACTGGTCTGGAAAAACGGAATATACAATTACAACCCACAAGTACGATACCAATGCTACAGCACTTACGGTTAGAGATAATTTCTTTTATACGGCTCAAGATCGTTTGGACTTGCATACCCAACAAATTAATGGGGGTAGTACGCAGTTAATTGCTAAAAACACCTATGATGAACTCGGACAATTAACCAGTAAAAATGTTGGTGGAACTGGAACTACTGGACTTCAAACGGTTGATTATAAATATAACATTCGTGGTTGGTTAAAAGAAATAAACGATGTAACTACAGTTGGCAATGGAAGCGATTTATTTGCTTTTAGAATCAATTATAATGATTATCAGTCTTTAGGAACACATGATTTTCAATCAGAAGCACTTTATAATGGTAATATTTCAGGGACGTATTGGAAAAGTAAATTTGGTTCCCTTAAAAAATACAATTATAGCTATGATGATTTGAATCGCTTAACAGAAGCAACTTATTTAACGCCTAATTTAACTACTAATAATGGGAAGGCTTATGATGAAAGTTTGTCATATGATAAAAATGGAAACATTCAAACTTTGGAACGAAATGGAGGAATTACAACAATGGTAAATCCTATTGACGATTTAGTGTATATTTATGATACGAATAACAAAAATTTGTTAGTAAAAGTATCTGATGCAACCACTTCGCCACAAGGATTTAATGATGGAGCAAATAATAATAATGCTGAATATGGTTATGATGTCAATGGTAATATGACACGTGATGATAATAAAGGGATTACCAATATTCTATATAACCATTTAAATTTACCAACCGAAATTGTTTTTGGAACCAATAAAATTGAATATCTTTACAATGCTACAGGACAAAAAGTAGTTAAAAAAGTGACAGAAAGTACAGTAATTACAACCACGACTTATTTAGCAGGAGGTTTTCAATATGAAAACAGTGTTTTACAATTCTTTCCACAAGCAGAAGGATATGTGAAAAAGGAGAGTAGTAGTTATAAATATGTATTTAATTATACAGACCATTTAGGGAATATACGATTAAGCTATAAAGATGCAGACAGTAATGGTACGATTGATATTGATGAAATAGTAGAAGAAAATGAATATTATCCATTTGGATTAAAACATAATACTTATCCTTCTTCGAATGCGTATCAGTATAAATATAATGGCAAAGAACTGCAAGACGAGTTGGGGCTTAACTTCTACGATTATGGAGCAAGGAATTATGACCCTGCATTAGGTAGATGGATGAACATTGACCCGCTGGCGGAACAAGGGCGTAGATGGTCTCCGTATAACTATGCAATGGATAACCCTGTTTTCTTTATAGACCCAGATGGAATGTTATCACAATCTTTTATTGATAGAATTTCAAGTTCTGCAAGTGGGACTACATGGGTAAATACAGGAAATGAAACTTTTACAGATGGAGAAAGTGAAATTGATGAAAACGGAGACCCTAAGAAAAAAAGTACTACTGGTACAGCTACACTTAAAGCTATTGGAAACACTGCATTAGATATATTTGAACAAGTAGGTATAGGACCTTCAGGAGAATTATATAAAATGATAACAGGTAATGAAATACTACCCCGTTTTGAAGTTAGTGAAGATGAAATGGTAGAGTATTATTCAGCAATGATAATACTTGCTATTATAGAACCTGGTCCTGGAGGTGAGGCTAATTTAGCAAAGCAATTAACTAAAATACAAAAACATCATGTTATACCTAAGGCTGTATATAAGAAATTGGCAGATAAACTAGGTGAATATATGAAATTAAACGGAGGGTTTAATTTAAAAAAATTACCTACTCCTTTTCATGGTAACCATCCTCAATATAATGACTATGTAATGGGAAGAATTGAAGATTTAATTAGAAATAACAAAATAAATGAAACGTCAATTAAATCACTTCAAAAAGAATTAAGTACTATGATAAACTCTGCTTATGATAATTATAAGAAAACAGGTCAAAATCTAAATGATTATTTTAAAATAATAAATGGAGCAAACTAAAATGAAATACTATCAAGTAGCAATGTCTAGTGAACCTAAAATAATTGGGGTAAACAATGGTGTTTATCAAGTGGAATTAGATAAAAGAAACGTAGATACAAATAATGAAGAATATCAAAAGTTTATAGAATGGTTTAATTATGATAATCCTGATTTTTGGACAAAACAAGAAGTTGTACAAACTTTAAAAAGTCCTGTTATTAAAAGCATATTACTTAAAAAAGCCAAAATAACAGATTTGATGTCTTATGCTCCTCAATACCATTGCTTATATAACATTTATAGTGAAAAATTTATAAATATTCTTAAAGCCTTTAATATTGGGGATTATAGTCTATTTGATTTTGAAATAAAAGATGTATCTGAAAAATATTATTTGATGTTTATAAAAACTATTCCATCATCGGAATTAATATATGATAAATCTATTATTTATACAGGCAATAAATTTTTAAACAATGTAAAATATCTTCCAGTTAACAATTATCAAGATTACCTAGATTTAAATAAAGATGAAGGTTTATTAACTAATTTTGAAAAAATTACCATATCAAAAGAGCATTATGGTAAAGATATAATTGAAGTTCAAGTAACATCTAAGCCATATTATTCCGAAAAACTAGTTGATTTTTTATTAGATTGTGGTATTACAGGACTAGAAATAAAATATAATAACACAATAGAATTAGAGTTTGTTTAAATAGTAATAGTATTAATAAAGAAATTATGTTAAGCAAGAATATTGTTTATTACTACTAAGCAAATAATAAGATTAAACTAATCAAATCAGATAGCACGGAAATGTTTTCCGTGCCCACAAAGAAGCTAAAAATAAAACCACTCTGTTTAAGAGTGGTTTTTTATTTTAAGATTAATTTCAAGTATTTTCAAGTTTACTCATCATTAACCGAATTCACTCCTTGCTCATTTAATTTAGTTAATGCGTCTTTCATGAGTTGCACTTGTTCCTTTGAATGGCCTTGCCAAACGGTTATTTCTCCAACAACCCTAAACGGTTCTGTAGAACGATAGGACATTGTTGGATTTCCAGGAAATTTCCTGTCTGTTAGATCGGGGTCATTTTCAATTGCACCGGTTGGTTCCACTAAATAAATTCTTTCACAGCCTTCACCCACAGCAAGTTCTGCACCCCAAATGGCAGCGTCTAATGTTGCGGCAAGAAAAATATATTTTGCTTTTTTCCTTTGACCGAAGTTGGAATGATAACCTGGTTCAATAAGGTCTCCAAGTTGTAGGTTTGCTTTTGTACCGTGAAAATAGGTTTGAGCAAATGGTGTGGGAGCTAAGTTTTTTGAGTTGTTTTTTGTTGGTTGTATTTCATTGTAAAAATACTCTTTTCCTTTCTGGATTACAATACGTTTTTAATTAGGCACGGATTGCAAATCTAGGCTATCAGGTATTTTAATTTTTTTGAACTTATTGTAATAACTATTTTTTTTCAATAAGTATAAGTATATTATGACGGTCTTTAATTTTCTTGTTATTTTTTAATGCTTTAACGATATAATCGGATAAAATTGTTCTTTCTATTTTATCATTCATAGAGAGATAGTCAACAAAAAAATCATCTTCAGACTCATCTCCTATGTATTCTGTATTTTCGTATTCTTTTTCAAAAATAACTGCTTGCCAAGGTGTTTCATTTATTGCTTCAAGATAGTCTTCTGAAATACCCCATATCAAAAATTCTTTATTTATATTGAGGTTTAATTTTTTATTATTTTTTGTGTCTAATCTTTTTGCTGAAATTTTTTCATTTTTTAATAATTTTTTCCAAAGATTAAATGAGCCAGGTAAAGTATTTATATGATCGGATAATATATCTCCATTATGAAATTGAAAACAGAAATTATATATTGTAAGACCATATCCTTTTTGCGGAATAAGAGAAAATGATTTATTTATTTGATAATATGATTTATTGCCATATGTTACAGTTGATAATTTTAATATAGCAAGATCATTATCTTCTTTATCTGTTAATAAATATAAATGCATTTCTTTTCCATTTTTTTCAGAACCTTCAAAATGAAGAAGTTTATAATATGGAGAATTTATCTCACATTCATTAAATTCATAGTAAATTTTTAAATCAGGATGGTAATATTCTTCCGTATTGAAAAATGAGATCAGATTTGGCATATTTTTTTCAAAAACAACTAATATTTTATATAATTATTTTAAACTTACATTATCAATTTGATAATAAAAAGGCATTAGTTTTCAATCAAATAGAGATATATAATGAACTTTTAATTGTAACAACTTATTCTAAAATGGTAAGTCATCATTATTATCATCTAATTCTACTTTTAGTTTTGGAAATTTATTTTTATAATATGAATTTAAAAATAGTCCTACTGTTGTTACAGTATTCACAATAAAAAAAGTATATATAGTATCATTGATTAAATAATCGTCATTTGTCTTCCCATGAAAGTTAGTCTTTTCGCTTCTTAACTTTTCTATTGTTTGATTTATTGTCAATAGAGAATTTCCAATAGTCTTAATTTCTTTAGGATGTTCGCCGTCAGTTAGATTAAATTCTTTGAGAATTATAGACGTTAGCTTGTAAAGAGTTTCTCCTCCTTTTACTTTACTTGAAATTCTGTCGTCTTTTAAAATTTCTTTTATTATGCTTTCAAGTGCAGAATTCGCTAAACCAACCGCTGTACTAGGATCTGTCTCAATTTGCTTGTACGCTTTAGTGAATGTGTCATACGCTGTTTTGTAATCCGATTTCAGGGCATTCTTAAATGTCGGTATTGAAGGTATAAAGTCTGGAGTATCAACTCCAATGTCAATTGCAATTTTTAATAAAGTTTCATTATCAAGAGAATGTAATGTAGATTTCAAATCTATAGTTATACCATCTTTTTGTTTTTTAATTTCAAAATGTGGAGCCCAACCAATATGATAACCTGTATCTGTATACCTATTATCATAAATTTGCCAATTTTCTATATACTTTTCGACATTGTAGTATTTAGATGTTGTAAACATATTCCAAAGTTCACTTTCTACTTCTTCTACAAGTTTCATTTTATATTTTGGTGAAATCAACTCATTCATTTCGTGTGATTGTTAAAATTATTAATATTTAATAATATGACCTTTAAATTTTGATACAAATCTGGATCTAAGACATTTTTAAAATGGTAAATCTTGCTCTTCAATATGTATTTCAGGTCTATAAATTCTGTTAAATTCAATTAATGATTCAGGAATTATTTTCTCTTCATTTCCTTGAATAATGTTAATTAAGACATTACCAACACCAAAATCATTACTTATCCAATATAGTTGATTGTTTGTTATTGCAATTTCGACGATGTCATTTAATTGTTGATTTGTAAATTCACCGTATTTCGAAAGTTTAGCTAATTTTGATTTAGCAGAGGAAAAAGATACTGATGTAGCTAAACTTTTTATTAAAATTTCTTTTTCTAATTGATCAGAGAGTTCAATTTGTGGGAATTGAGATTTAAAATATTCTGATAAAGTTTTATAAAACAAAATAGATGAATTTTTCTTTTTTTCCCACTCATCTTTTAAGAATAAATTTAATTCTTTTTTATCCATTAATGATGCAAAATCTCCGTCATCAGAAATTAGATGTAAATCTTCACCATATTCAACTGATTCAAGCAAAGATTCCCAATTTAATGCATCTCCATATGATTTTCCTTTTCCAGGAGGATTTCCAAGATCATACCTTGTTTTTGATTTCTCTATCAAATTTGAACTTATTTCAACTTTGTTAGCTGAGTTAAAAATTCTTTTAGTTAAAATATCTGCATTAAGATTAAAATCTTTAGCATCATTCTCAATTTTGCTTATTATCTTATTTTTTTGTTTTTCAAAATTTTTATAAGCTTCTTGCAATAGAATATATTCATCATACCCTTTTGAAATTTGAGGAAATCTTGAACTTATTTTTTGTTCTTTTAGACTTGTTAGTGCATCAAATATTGTTTTGTCTCTATTTCTTACAAATTCATTTCTTGTCTGCTCAGGTAATATTAAATTTATCTGTTCATCTTCAATTAAGATTGCAAGTTTTTTTAATTCGTCTAAATCATCATTTGTCAAATGATAAAAGGTTAAATAAATATTTGTATCGATGTAAAGATTCATAATATGTTGTACAAATTTTTGCAGCTACCCGAAGGTGGCGATTTCGATGCAGTTCACTGTCAGCCAAGCACAAACTTTGATTGAAAAACAAAGCTTGATTTAACCACTTAACCGCCACTTTTGGGTAGGTGCTGTTAGCAGAAGTATTAATTACAGATATTCTTCAAAAATTTCAGTCATTTTATTTCTCCAATTTTCTGGTAAATCATTCCAATTCTCTCCCCATGCTAAAGTTTGATTATATGCTTTAAACGGCTTTTCGTATGTTGCGACATATCCTAATTCATCTTCAACATTGTTAGACATCAAAACAATTTTTCCCATACCATTTAGAGCAGCTGCTATGGGTTCATTGAATTTTGCTGCATTGGGTTCTTCTGCATCTATATCATGAACTACAATAGGATTTATACCCATTGAAGTCAAGTATTTTACCAGTCCAATAATAGCAGCCTTTCCTCGAGCTTTTATAATTTCGAAATCGGATAATATCTTAAAATATTTATGTCTTTCTAATTTTTTAATAGATTCTTTTATAAGTATGTCTTCAGTATCACCTTCAATGATTACAACGTTTTTTGTAAAGAAAATTCTTGAAACATAACTGTCAATTTTAAGAATCATTTTTACATATGATTTATCGTCTCCTTGTAGGTACTTAAATTTTTCTGTTACACTAAAAGTGTCACATTCAACATGATTTCCACAATTAAACAATCTATTTAAAATTTGTTTAGGTTTTCTAGCTAAATCAATTATATATGGAGAATGTGTTGAAGCAACTATTTGCGAAGAACTTGAACTTAACTCATAAATTGCTTCTCTCATCTGATTCGCAGCACTAGGATGTAAATAAGTTTCAGGTTCTTCAAAACAAACTATTAGTGACCTTGCATGGTCATCTTCTTTTCTTGACAACCATTGCTGTCTATATCTTAACATCCCAAAGACGGCGGCTCTAACCATCCCTGTTCCTTGATTGTCTACACTCGTTTTAATGTTGCTTGACATTTCGACAAGAAAACTCGGTTTCAAACTTGACGGGTCGCTTAAGCTAGTAGAAGCGTGTAATTTTGAATCAGGGAATACCGTTGATAATACACCATTAAGCTCATTCATCATTTTTCCAAATTCTGATTCCTCATCTTCTGGGTCAAGTTCCTTTGCTAGATTATTTAAGTGAATTTGAGCATTTTTAAAATTATCAGATCTTTCTCTTACTGTTTCAAATAATTCAACTAGTGTTTTACTTAAAACGCCAGTTCCAGAACCTTGAATTTCTTGCATGCTTACATCAACAGGAATAAGTAGAAATCTAGGCAACATTTTTAAAACATTTCCAGGAATTCCTCCAGGATTCTGAAACCAAAATTCTTCTTCCGAAATATCCCAAATATCATCAATAAGTTCTAGTTTTTCAAGAACACCTTTAGATTTACCAATATTGCTATTTAAATCTTCAAAATATTCTGAAATAATTTCTTGTGACAAACCATTATCAATATAATCTTGAGGTTTTTTACATTCTAAAAAAGCCTCTTTTATTGTTCTTACTTTTGATTTAAATTCAATTACAACATCTTTTCCTAGTTCATAAGTCTTTCTATAAATAACTGATAAACCTGTATCTTCTGAGCCTTCCTCAACTTCATAATTAAATATTCTTCCTTTGAAGCCTCTCCATGATTTAGCTTCTTCGGGCAAATTTCTAAATTCTGCTTCAAGAGTAATTGTAGTAGTGTCTACTTTAACTTCATTCGTTTCTTCATCCAAAATAGAATGATAATCTGAATTTGTTAATTGTTTTTTTGCTGATAATAATGTCTCGATTGCCTTTATAATGGAGCTCTTACCACAATTATTTTGTCCAATAAGGAAAGTAGCATCTCCAAATTGAACGGTTATTTCTTTCAGTCTTTTATAGCCTGAAATTTTTAAAGTATGAATTTTCATTTAATTTATTAGTTATGGAGTTTGTTTGGTAATATTTCTGCTAACTAGTATATATGCGCTACTAAGTAGCGCCAATCTACCCAAATGCAGATGTATATACGAAGTTTATTATCCTTTATCACTTCTCAAATATACCCCATCACTTTCAAAATTCCTATACGTATAAATACGTATTTTTGCCTGTTATTTGTACGTATTAATACGTATATTTTAACAAAATCTATATTTTTTATGTAAACATTTTAATAAATAAATACTTTTACTTTGTTGGTGTTTGTTTCTTGTTTTTACGAATTAAGTACTTTTATGGTATAATTAATTTGAGAGTACATTAGAATAAAGCTTGAACACATTTATGTCTTTATAAAAAATAGACAATAAAGATTTGTTTTATATTCTTTGAAAGAAAAATTAATCCCTAATGTATGATTAAAATAATCTGAAATTGATTAATTGTAGGAAATTTTAATAAATAAAGTAACACGTTTTGGTACGAATCAAATTGAAAGAAATAATTTGTCTATGCGAACCCATTTAAAACGATTGCAACGCAAAACCATTTGTTTTTCTAGAAGTTACATACAGTTGCAATGTATATTGCGCATTTATTTCTGGAGTTGAGTTATTTTCTATAACTCTTATCTTGTAATTGAATAAAATTGAAATTACCCATAATTCGATCATACACTCTGCCTTCATACCTGTAAAATTCTTCAATGGCTAATTCCATGTTATTTGGATTTTCTTCTTGATAGTTGGCTGTTATAATAGAAGCGATTTTTTTATTTTCACATCTTTTAAAAAGTATTTCTTTAAATATATCCTTTTTCCCAAACCGAGAGGCTTCTTTTTCACTTTTTAAATCATCAAATATTCGATATCCGTTATTATATTTTTCATTAAAAGCTGACATATCTTCTTGTATGGTTGTTTCAAATTCTTGAACCACATCAATTACTGCATTGAATTTTAAAGTAATTTGAGATTTGAAAACTGAATTGATTAAGTTTTGAAATGTTTTTAAAATGGTGCTTTTTCCTGTGCCATAACCACCTATAATAATTAACCCTTTTTGTAATGAAAAGTTGCTGCCAATGATAGGGTAGAGTAGGTTGGAATTGAAAAAATTATCTTTGTTTTGGAAATAGTAAATTAAGGTGTAAACCAATTGTTTCGCTTCTATATTTTCAATAAAAGGAACTTGATGATCTCTAAAGTATTGATTTTTAAAATACTGATATATTTTTTTTGCTTCAATAGTTTCAGGAAGTCTAGGTTTTATCAATTCTAATTCATTTGATTTAGTCAATAAATTTATATCAATCTCCATGTTGTATTGTTTAACGGTTAGTATATATCTTCTTTTTGTCGATTGAGTTAGTATTATAATTTTTCCAACTGGATAATCGAGTCTCTAAATTCCAAAATTTTTCTTCTTCAAATCTCAGCCGCCCAGTTTGCTTGTTTTCTTCTGTCCAAAATTTTAAAAACTGTTGTAAGACATCCATTGAAAATTGATTTCTAAAATTGAAAATTTGTGTTTTAAAAATTTCTATTCTTTCTTTAATTTCTATTTCTTTATTTACTTTATTAGTTGTTGTGATTGGTGTGTTATCGGATTGTTTTTTGTTTGTGTTTGGAACTTCAATTGGTTGGTTATTTGAAATAGCTATTTCATCATAAATAATTGATTTTGTTATTTTTATTCGAGTGAATTTGTTTGTGCTTTTTACAACTATATAGTTAGTTGTTTTAAGTTTTTTTAGAGCCGTTCTGATAATGTTTTCAGATAAGTCTAATTCTTTACTCAGATTTTTTATAGATGTGATTAATTCTCCAGGATAAATGATATGTCCTTGCCAATTTTTAGTAGTGTAATTACATTTAAGTAGCAAATGAATCATAACTCTAAAAGTGTTATTGTCTTGATACCATTCCCAATCAAGCATATTTCGTTTTAATTTTATAAAACCTTTGTCTATAGTATCTTCCATTTCTTTATTTTTTTAGATAAACAACAGTTCTCAACTCAATGTCATAATAGGGATAATTGCCATAAGAATCGGTTTGCATATTTAATATCTCATGATACCTTTTTAAAACCAGTTCTTTGATATCTTTAATATCTTTTTTGGTGGCAGGTTTATTTTCATCTCGTGTTAACCAATTTGTAATGGTATTGACTGCAAATGTTCCAACAGCTGCATTTCCAATTCCAGCAACGCTCATTTTATCAATGGAGGTTTTATTATTTTTATTTATATTGATTGGAAATGAAAGTTGTGATTTCTTTTTTAAGTTGAAAGCAAGTGTTCTGCAACTATTACTGCAATACTTTTGTTTCTTTCTTCTTCTAGGTTTATACTCTTTGTTACAATAATGACAGTTATATAAATAGTTTTCCATATGCGTAAAGTTTACGTTAGATTAACGATTAAAAAGAGGCTTTTTGGCTAAATACTCGTTTACTTTAGCTTCTAAATCGGATTTGGAATTGTTTTTTCCATTCTCTAACCAATGCAGAATATCCAATTTTGAGAAGCGTAACATTTTCCCCTTTTTTATATAAGGAATTGTATTACGATGCACGTGTCCGTAAATTGTTGGTTTGGTTAAACCAATGAGCTTAGTTAGTTCTTCAATATTGAGAAACTCATCGTCAGATGTTTTTGAAGAAACAATAGGTGTAAAGTTACCTTCTAATTTGTTTTGAATGTTTGCTGAAATTTGCTCTGCAAGTGCTTTAATATCGTCTTCGGATATTAAATAAAATGGTTGTTTCATTTTTATATATGTTTATAATTTCTTGACAAACATATAAATGAAAAATCCCCAAAGAAATAGTTTGGGGATGGCTTATGGATTGCTTAGGTATGTTTTAAGATTTTGATTATTAGTTGTTTGTGTTTTTTAAACATTGATTAATTTATCATTTTTTTGTTTTATTTTGTTCGTTTAGTAAAGTAGTTTTATGTATTTTTAATCTTTGCTTTGTGATATTTAAATCGTAATCATCAAATTTTTTAAAAATAATATCTACAATATCTATCATTGTTTGAATACTTCCTTTTCTTAGAATTCCCTTGTTTACTTTATTGTAAAATGGATTTATAGAAGGAGAAACTTCAAAAATTGATTTATCTTTAATTTCGCCAATTAATATTAAGATTTTAATTTTTTCAGTTAGAGGTATTGAATTTTTATCTGACAGACAGAGGTTTAATAGTAATGCTTGTTCATTAATATCAAAATCATGTATTTCATAATCACTAACTTTTTTAACTTCTCTGAATGAACTATTTTTAATTTCTTCTGTTATTATAATATAATTAGTGTTGTTAAATTCATCAGTTTCTTCTTTGGCATAAGGAATAAATTTATTAGGATAAAATTTCTTATGTAGTTTTTTATATATAGAACTATTTACAACATGTCCTTCAAAAGGTTTTAAATAAAAATCACCATTATAGTTATTGTCATAGAATAATATGTATAAATGGCTATTCTTTGAAAATAAAATTTCAATTTTTTTTGAAGTATCATATTGTAATAAATATTTAACAAAGTTTTCAAAAGTTAAATTATCAAATTCTTCACAATATTTCACATTTGATATCTTACTAAAATTCTTAAAAGAAGGATACGCTTCATACATTTCATTTTGTAAAGCTAATTTAATTGCATCTTGTTTATTATCATATGTATTAACTGAGTTTTTATAAAGATTATAATATGTTTCAAAATGAGATCGATAAATATCAATAAAATTTGCTCTTATGAATGTTTCATATAGGGCAGTTCTTGTTTTATCAATTGCATATTCTGATTTTCTGTCTTGACTCTTAAACTCTTTAAATTTCTTTTTTATAAAGCTTTCAATTTTTATCTGTTCAGTTGTAATTATATCGTCTATTCTATCAAGAAATTCCATCTAAGTTTAAATTTATGCGGTTAGCAGCTTCTATTTTATTTTTGTCTAAAATCTTTGTATAAATTTGAGTTGTTGCAACGTTTTTGTGACCTAATAATTTGGATACAGTATAAATGTCTGTTCCATTTGCAAGTTGCAACGTAGCGTAACTATGTCTAAAGTTATGAAAAGAAATTTTCTTTGTAATATTTGCATCTTGCAACCATAATTTTAAAGGTCTAGTAATTTGTGAATATTTGATATTACCAAATATTAGGTCTTCTGAATTATCTTGTGACTTAAGTATATTGTAAGCTGTTTCAGAAATAGGATGATTTTTAATGTTTTTTGTTTTTTGTTCTCTAAACTGAATATAGTATCCTTGATGTTTGTCATTAAAAACATCTTTCCAAGTTAAATTAGTAACATCAATGAAACGTAACCCAGTTAAAGCTGAAAACAAAGCCATATGTTTAACCTTTTCATCTTTGATAGGTGTTTTCCATAATGCTGTTAGTTCTTCTTCTGTCAAATATTCTCTATGGGTTTCTTCTTCTTTAATGTATTTTGCATCTTCAGCTAGATTAATTGAGATAAAGTTTCTTTTGTAGGCTTGTTTTAAAACGTAGATAAAGTTTTTGTAATAGGATGATGCTGTATTTATAGAAATTCTTTTAGGCTCTTTTGCATTTCTTGTTGTTTTAACTTGTAATAAATAATTTCTATATCGATTAATGTAAGTAGTATCTAATTGACTGCTCATAATTATACCATTAGAAAAATTAATAAAATGATTTAAAGAAGCTTTCCATGTATTATAATTGGAGAGACTGGTTTTATTGTAATATTCATCAACGATAGTTTGATAAAAATTTACAAAGTCAACATTAAGATTGATATTTTCTTTGAAGCCAAATTCTTTATTTCTAATTTGAAGCTCTCTTTTTGATTTTACAAGATTAGCAACTTCAAAAGCTTCTTGATTGTATTTTCTTTCTTCTTGATTTTTAGGATTTATATAAACGTGTAGATCAAGAAATTCTCTTCTAGTTTTGGCTCCAGTTGTTGGATTGATGATTTCAGGATAATAATCCAAATACAAACTTTCCTTTTCAGATTTTAATTTTTTCTTTCGTAAAGTAACTTTTATCATGATATAAAAATTTGGTCAATATCCTCTTTTTTAACTAACACATGTTTACCGTAATTTTTCTTTTCAATATTCAAACGATTCAGGATATTGTATAAGGCACTACTTGAAATATGATATTTTTCAATTATTTCATTAATGTTATAAGCGTTTTCAGGAGTAATGTTCTGTTTGATTTTTTCTTTATTTAGATTTGAAGAATTCATGTTTAACTCAAAATAATAATCGATATCTTTTCTTCGTATCAATGTCTTTCTCTCTGAAAAATTGTAAGCATTAAGTTCTTTATTTTGTATTAAACGATAAACGGTTCTTTTAGACATGTTTAAAATCAATGCAGTTTCATTAACCGTTAAAAAATCTTTTTTATTGACTTCTTCGATTGATGTAATATTTAGTTTCGTTGCCTTTTCAATAGTTTCAATTTCTCCTTTTTTCTTGACTAATTTGTAATGTTTTCTATTGCAATTATGAGAGCAATAACGTGTCTTAATTGTTTTAGCAATAAACTCTTTTTGACAAAATTCACATATTTTTTTTATCGATAGATTCGAGCTCATAAATAAGATTTTAACTTGTAATATAAAATTAATTAAACTTTTATAAGTTAATTTAAGAAGAAATAAGTGCCATAATTTCTCTTGTTATTTCAAAGATAGAAAAAAAATATTTTCGAGGTACAAGTGAGGTACAAATAATTGAAAAAATAGCATAAATTTTAAAAAATCATTTGAAGTTTATAAAATAAAAAAATCCTACAATTTAGTAGGATTTAAAGGGTTTTGTTTGTAAAATTATTTAATTTTTATATTTATTTTTAGTGTAATTATTTCCCAATACAGAAATTAGCAAAAATATTGCCTAGTAATTCGTCATTCGTTACTTCTCCTGTAATTTCACCAAAATAAAACAAGGCTTGTCTGATGTCGATAGCCATTAAATCGGAAGAAATACCCGCATCTAAGCCCCATTTTACTTTCTGAACTTCTTCTAAGGCTTTTAATAACGAATCGTAATGACGTGTATTGGTTACAATTGTTTCATTATTTCTAAGCGCACCTGTATTTACAAAAGAGAGTAGGGTGTTTTTTAATTCCTCGATGCCTATTTTTTGTTTGGCAGAAAGAGGTACTAGTTGTTGGTTGTAGGTTGTAGGTTGTTGGTCTGTTAAGTAATTTGTAAAATGAGCAATAGATTCAGATTGTAATTGATCTATTTTATTTAGAACTATTATTATTGGTTTTAACGGAAATTTATTTCTGGTTTTCCCAATTTCGTTTTTTAAATTTTCTAATTTACCATCAAGCAACAACTGAGAACTATCAACCAAATACAAAACCACCTGTGCTTGTTCAATTTTTTCAAATGTTTTTTGAATACCAATGCTTTCCACTACATCTTTGGTTTCCCGAATACCTGCGGTGTCTATAAAACGAAATCCAATTCCATTGATAACCAATTCGTCTTCAATCGTATCACGAGTCGTTCCAGCAATATCGGAAACAATCGCACGCTCTTCATTTAACAAAGCATTTAATAAAGTCGATTTTCCTACATTGGGTTCGCCCACAATCGCCACAGGAATTCCGTTTTTAATTACATTTCCTACTGCAAAGGAATCAATTAACCTTTTTAATACAAATTCAATGCGATTTAGGAGTTCGTAAAAAGCAGTACGATCGGCAAATTCTACATCTTCTTCTGAAAAGTCCAATTCCAATTCGATTAAGGAAGCAAAATTTAATAATTCTTCACGCAGTTTCGCAATTTCGTTAGAAAAACCACCTCGCATTTGTTGCATCGCAATTTGGTGACTGGCCTCATTGTCGGAAGCAATTAAATCGGCTACGGCTTCTGCTTGAGATAAATCGAGTTTTCCATTTAAAAAAGCGCGTAAGGTAAATTCGCCCGCTTGTGCCATTTTCGCTCCTTTACGCAACAACAATTGTATGATTTGTTGCTGAATAAATGTAGAACCGTGACAAGAAATTTCGACTACATTTTCACCAGTATACGAATTGGGCCCTTTAAAAATAGACAACAAAACCTGATCATAGGTTTTTCCATTATCTGCCACATGGCCTAAATGAATAGTATGTGTTTTTTGTTTCCCAATGTCTTTACCAGAAACCGATTGAAATACTTGTGAAGCAATGGTTATCGCTTCTTTTCCCGACAATCGAATAACGGCAATAGCTCCAGCACCTGAAGGTGTGGCAAGGGCAACAATAGTATCTTGAGCAATCATCTTTTATAATTAAAGTGCAAAGATACTGAAAAGATGTGAGTCCGTTGTCTCTAGTCAAAAGTCAAAAGTCTAAAGTCAAAAGTCTAAAGTAAAAAGTCTAAAGTAAAAAGGGCTTTCCTACAGATCTAATCACTAATTCCTAACTCCTAATTCCTAAAAACTTATTTCCTTGCTACAAAAGCATTGCTTTCAAATTTCATTTTGCTGTTCAAGCTCCAGTTGTACTCTAAATAAGAAATAGTTGCAGTTTCTTTGATTTTGGTATCCGAATATTTATTAATATAAGATACAATAGAGGTGTTGTTCTTTAGGAAATCAGCAGCAAACCAATCGAATATTTTAGATAACTTAATTTCTTTTCGGTTGATAACATTTTTGGTTGGGTCGTTAATAAAAGCTTTCGCAGCAGCTTCTAATTGCATTTCAATAGTGTCTCCATAAAAAGGAGTGCGATTAATATTTGGGCACGAAAGAGAAGCACAGTTAATAGCGAAATGAATTCTTTCATCTAAAGTAGTACTCAAAATTTCTTTTTCAATATAATTGAGCGAAATCAATTGTTCTTTGTACGGAATGTATCGGTAATCAAAAGAGCCTGAAATATCTTTGATGCTATTAATGGGAAAGTGATCAATAATTAATTTCATTGAATACACATTGTATACATTAATCCAGTGCGATAATTTTTGGTTTTTACTCCATTCATCATACACTTCAATGGTTTCAAATCGTTTAATGACTTTCGCTAAATCGGTGTGGTTGTCATAAATCGCATCATAATCGACATAACCTTCCTCAGAGACATATTTATTGAGAAAGTCTTCGTAAAATTGGTAATTCACATATTGACTAAAAGCAAGCGTTTGAAACGCAAGCAATACTAAAAGTAACATTTTCTTTTTCATAGGATTTTTTTATTTGTTAGTAAAAAGGTTGGTATAGCAATTCTAATTTTTCTTATTTCAAAATTAGTAGTATGGGTTCCAAAAAAATGTTAGCTCTGTAACACAAATGGGTTTTAAGAAAATTATAACATTTTATTACTGAAGACGTTCTGAGTTAGTTTGGATAAACACTGTATGAATGGAGTTGCTTGATTGAAAAATGTATCTTTGTAGGAAAAGAAAATAACATCTTCTGATTGTAATTTAGTAAATAATGAAAGAATATAGCGCTCGAAAAGCTGCCCAAGAAATAGCCTTGCAAAAAATCAAAAACACTTTAAATATTTTAAGTATACTTCGCTTTGTATCTGTTGCTATGGGTGTTTATTTCGCTTACGAATTGTATCAAGAATACACTATTTTTTACTTAATACTGTTCTTTTTAGCGGTAACTGCATTTCTTTTTTTATTGCGTTGGTACGATCAAAAAAAAGAAAGTAAATTGCATAAAGAAGCAATTATTGCCATTAATGAAGATGAAATTGCTTTCTTAAATAAAGAAAAAATTCCTTTTGATGATGGAGTTGTTTTCAGTAATTCACATCATGAATATGCCTATGATTTGGATATCTTCGGTCCCAATTCTTTATTTCAAACCTTAAATCGAACCTATACTTATATTGGTAAAAAGACTTTGGCTCAAGCCTTGGTAACCCAAATTTCAAATGATGAAATTTTGGAGAGGCAAGAAGCTATTACAGAAATGCGTTCTAAAATAGAGTGGAGGCAAGATTTTATGGCGAATGCTAAAGTAAGCAAGGATGCAGAACAATTTTACAATCAGTTGCTCGCTTGGACAAAAAGCAATAGCCAACCGGTGTCTAAAATGAACCTACTACTACTGTATGTTTTACCAATTATTTTTCTAACAAGTAGTTTGGGGTATTATTTTATAGGTACGAATAATTGGATGCTGTTTGCAACACTTTCTTTTTTTGCAAATTTAGGTTTTGCCGCTACCTTTATTCAACGCATTAAAATTGAAAATGCACATTCCACAGCTATTGATACCATTGTAAAACAATACAGCTTTATGATTGAAGCTATTGAAAAAGAAACATTTGCTTCTAAAAAGTGTATCGATTTGCAAAACGAATTGCAAAAACATAATAGCAAAGCCAGTCAATCGTTGTACCAACTTTCCAAATTGTTTTCAGGTTTAGACAGTGTAGCCAATCCTTTAGGTATTCTTTTTTTTAACGGAACCGTCTTGTATCACATCCATATTTTTAGAAAGATTATTGCTTGGAAAAACCAACATGCTTCACATGTAACGAGATGGTTGGAAATTATTGGAGAAATGGAAACCTTACAAAGTTTGGCTAATTTTTCCTATAATAATCCTGATTTTTGTTTTCCAATGCTTAACAATGACTATGAAGTTGCATTTACCCATATGTCGCATCCATTATTGAGAACTAATCAAAGAGTAAGTAATGATGTTATTTTTCAACCACAATCCTTTATTATTCTTACAGGTTCCAATATGTCTGGGAAAAGTACTTTTTTGAGAAGTTTAGGTATCAATATGGTTTTAGCGAGAATGGGTTCGGTAGTTTGTGCTTCACAAGCGAATATTCATCCCATGCCCATATTAGTTTCCATGCGTTTGTCGGATTCTTTATCGGATAGTGAGTCTTATTTTTATGCGGAAATAAAGCGTTTGAAACAAATTATGGATGCTTTGGATAGCCAACGTGCCTTTGTGCTTTTGGATGAAATTTTGAGAGGTACTAATTCAGATGATAAACGATCAGGAACCGTGGAAGTTATTCATAAGATGATACAGAAAAAAGCCATTGGAGCTATTGCTACGCATGACATTGAAGTGTGTTTGACTGCTGATGAATTTCCAAATCAATTGATTAATAAATGTTTTGAAGTAACGATTGAGAACAACGATTTGCATTTTGATTACGTGCTACGAGATGGGATTTGTAAAAATAAAAGTGCCACTTTTTTAATGAAAAAAATAGGTGTTATTTAATGGTTTTTACATAAAAAAAGCTACATCCGCATTGTAATGTAGCTTTTGGGTAATAAAGAAATAATTAATTAAAAAAGTGAAATTATTTTAAGGCTAAGAATTCTTTTGTAGCAAATTTAACTTGACTGTTCAAACTCCAATTGTACTCTAAATACTGAATTTCAGCGTTTTCTTTAATACGAGTGTCAGAATATTTATTGATATAATCTATTACTGTGGCATTATTTTTTAAAAAATCAGCTGCAAACCAATCAAATATTTTAGATAATTTGACTTCTTTTCTACTGATATCATTTTTGGTTGTATTATTGATAAATTTTTTTGCTGCAACTTCGAGTTGGTCATCTATGGTATCAGCATAAAAAGGCACTCTATTGATATTTGGACAAGATATGGAAGCACAATTGATGGCAAAATGAATGCGTTCGTCTAAAGTTTTACTCAAAATTTCCTTTTCAATATAATTTAGTGAAACCAATTGGTTTTTTACAGGTATAAAGCGTAAATCAAAAGATTGAGACACATCTCGAATACTATTGATAGGAAAGTTGTCAATAATCAATTTAATTGAATATACATTGTAAATATTAATCCAATGGGATAATTCTTGGTTTTTACTCCAATTGGAATACGTTTCTAATTTTTCAAATCGGTCAATGACCTGTTTTAAATCCGTATGATTTTCATAAATAGCATCATAATCAACATAACCTTCTTCGGAAACATATTTCGTTAGAAAATCTTCATAAAATTGGTAATTGATATATTGACTAAAAGCATTGATTTGAGATAAAAGAAAGACGGATAGTATAATTATTTTTTTCATGATATGTAAACTGAATGGTTTACTTTACTTACGAAAAAAACGTTGTACTGGTTTTATAAGTTCTTGATAATATTTAAATTAAGCACAAAAAAATAAAAACCGCAATTCCTTTTCAGTACATGCGGTTTTTGGGTTAAGGTTGGTTATAGTTATTTTGAGAGAATAGTGTAGGAGTAAAATAGCATATAAATTACCACCTATTCTCTGATATCAATTTTGTGTTTTTTAGTTACTTAACATAACTGGCATAACCAACATAGTTACGGTTTCGCCATCATCTAAACCATCTACAGGAGTAAGAATACCTGCTCTGTTTGGCATAGACATTTCTAACTGAATTTCATCACTGGTTAAATTGTTTAACATTTCTGTTAAGAAACGAGAGTTAAAACCAATTTGCATATCATCACCTTGATAGTCACAAGTTAATCTTTCATCAGCTTTATTAGAGTAATCAATATCTTCAGCAGAAATATTCAATTCTGTACCAGCAATTTTCAATCGAATTTGATGCGTTGTTTTATTAGCAAAAATGGCCACACGACGCACTGAGCTTAAAAATTGTACTCTATTGATTAATAATTTATTTGGATTTTCTTTAGGAATTACCGCTTCATAATTTGGATATTTCCCATCGATTAAACGACAGGTTAATACATAGTTTTCAAAAGAAAAGGTAGCATTTGCATCGTTATATTCAATTTTTACTTCAGCGTCTGAAGCTGCTAAAATACCTTTTAAAATATTTAAAGGTTTTTTCGGCATAATAAAATCAGCTACTTGAGAAGCTTTTACATCGGTACGTGCATATTTAACTAATTTATGGGCATCTGTAGCTACAAATATTAAACCATCTGGTGAAAATTGAAAAAACACACCACTCATAACAGGTCTTAAATCATCATTACCTGCAGCAAAAATAGTTTTACTAACAGCGGTAGCTAATACTTCAGCAGGAACAATAGTTGAAGAAGGATCTTCTAAAGCAACCGCTTTTGGAAACTCTTCACCTGGTGCATAAGCAATAGCATATTTACCAGAATTAGAACTAATTTCTACCGTACTATTTTCTTCAACTGTAAAAGTTAAAGGTTGTTCTGGGAATGTTTTAAGGATGTCTAATAATAACTTTGCTGGAACAGCAACACTACCTTGGCTAGTTGAGTCTATTTCTAAACTCGCCGACATGGTCGTTTCTAAATCAGATGCAGAAACAGTAAGTTTACTGTTATCTAATTCAAATAAAAAGTTATCTAAAATGGGTAACGTATTACTACTATTAATAACACTTCCTAATACTTGAAGTTGTTTTAATAAATATGAACTCGAAACTATGAACTTCATTATTTTTTTATTTTAAAACCGTTTATGATTTTAGTTGCACAAATATATTCTAAATTATTAGCAATCACAAAAACATTTTATTAACATCTACTTGCTATATACTTTTTTTCTTAAATAGGTAAAAAGAATGCCAAATATAGCTAAAATTACAATTGGTAATCCGACAGTTATCATTTGAGCCCAAGAATAATTTTGGTACACTCTTTCTTTATTTAGTAAAGGTAAAGAAACATCCTTACTTCTTATGTTGATAAGTCCTGTATCGTCTAATAAATAATTCACGCAATTCATCAGAAATTCTTTGTTTCCATAGAGATTGTTGGTCCATTTATCAAATCCTAATTCTAAAGGAGCTCCTTTTTCTATTTGATTTTTAATCACATCACCATCAGAAATGACAATCATTTTATTTTGAGGACTTTCTTTTTTGAAAGTAGCATCTTTAAAAGGTAAAACACGATTGGTATACATGGAATTAAATTGTCCTTCTAAAAGGACAGCAACTGGCATTAATCCTTTACCGGTATATTCTTCGGGTTTCGTTTCTTCAGTAACAATGTCTAATGAAATAGGCGCTGGTGTTCCAATGGGTTTTGAATACTCTGAGCTGCTTAAAAGAACCGTTTTTTTAATATTATTATTTAAGAGTTCGATTGGCGAAGCAAACTCAAACTTAATTCCTTCCATGTTTTTTACCAAAGGATGTTGGGTTGAAGGATATACAAAAGGAGAAAATTTCCAGAAATATTGTTGGTATTGCGTATTACTTCCTTGTTGACCTGTAGCTAATTTAATCGGTATCGCTTGTTCGTCTTTTATTAATAAAGGATTAATTCGAATCCCATATTTAAAAAACATTTCTGTTAGATTTAGATCATTGTTTTGTGCTAAAATGCTACCTGTTTCGTTGTACAAATCTTCATAATTTGCGTGTACATTGTCTAGTAACCAAAGCGTTTTACCACCATTCATAATAAATTGATCTAGCACTTGTTTTTCTTCATCGCTAAAGGCTTCTGTAGGTTTTGCTACAATGGCTAAATCATAATTTTCTAAAGCGGATAAAGTTTCTTTTGGTTTTGCACTTACTGAATCTAATGTAAAAGGGGCAAGAAAATAGCTTTCACGAACTGTCTTTAAGAAATCTGCGATATAAATATCTTGTAATTCACCGTTTCCTTTAATAATAGCAATTTTCTTTTGTTTCTCTTTGGTAATCTTGTTAAAAGCTTCTGCAAAAGCAAATTCCAAATGTTGTACCGAACTGATTACTTTTTCTTCGGTGGAGGCACCCATTAAGTTTTTTAATAAGGCTACTTTAGCACCTTTATCTCCATAACTAGCTACTGCCCATGGAAAAACCACTTCTTGTGTTTGTTTGCCTTTATCATCTACAGTAATGTTTAAAGGTTGTAATCCTCTTTCGTAAAATTGTTTCATTACAGCAACACGCTCTTCTTCTTTTTCAATAGGATTTACAAAATTGATAATGATATTTGGGTTGTAAGCGGCAAATTCTTCTAATAATTCTCTGGTTTCATTTTGTAAACGTTTGAAATCAGGTGGAAAGTTTCCTTCTAAAAACACATCAACTATTAAAGGACTATCTACATTTTTAATGATATTCAAAGAAGTTTCTGAAAGAGTATAACGTTTGTCTTCTGTTAAATCGAAACGTTTAAAAAAGTAAAAACTAAGACTATTAATAGCAATTAAAAGGATCAGTATAAGTGCTAATGATTTCAGGTTTTGTTTTTTTGAATTTTTCATTATCCTCTCATTCTTTTTAGTTGGTAAACAGTCATTGCCAAAAATAATACCGTTATGCTGACAAAATAGGTTATATCTCTGGTATCAATTACACCTCGACTGATGCTTCTAAAGTGAAAATCCATACCAATGGCAGCAATTATTCTGCTGTTTTCAGCAAAACTGTTCGCCACTCCATCAAAACCAAAATAAAAGATAAAACAAATAAATACAGCTAAAATAAAGGCAATGATTTGGTTGTCTGAAAGCGATGATGTAAATAGACCAATTGCGGTGTAACCTGCAATTAAAAATAATAATCCAAAATAAGACCCTAAAGTACTTCCCATATCAATATTACCAGGAGGATTTCCAAAATAAGAAATCATCCATACATAAATATAGGTTGGGAGTAATGCAATGATAATTAATACAAAAGCGCCTAAGAATTTACCATTTACAATTTCCCAAGTGGATAATGGTTTTGTAAAAAGTAATTCAATAGTACCTTGTTTTTTTTCATCGGATATGCTTCGCATGGTTACAGCTGGAATTAAAAAAATTAAAATCCATGGTGCTAATTTGAAGAACGGACTTAAATCGGCAAATCCTGAATTTAGGATATTAAATTCTCCGTCAAAAACCCATAAAAATAAGCCATTCAGAATTAAAAAAATGGCAATTACCAAATAGCCTATGGGTGATCCAAAAAAAGATTTTATTTCCCTAATAAGTAATGCTTTCATGTTTTTTTAGTATCAAAATAGTTTTAACCAAAAGAGTTGTTTCAATTATTTTCCTTGCAAATGTACTATATTACTTGAAATACAAATCGACTGTCCTTATTTTAACATTATTATAGTTTAAGGAAGTGAGATTACTTTATCGACACTCCATGCTTCTGGTTTGTCACTAAATAATATTTTTGTTTCTCCCCAAACTTTTTTAAAAAGTACTGAATTTCTGTATGCTTCTAAATTTTCTTCTGTTTCCCAATAGCTGTAGGTAAAAAAAATACAAGGGTTTTGTTTATCTTGATATAATTCTAAGAATTGATTTCCTTCAAAATTTCGAATTTTTTCTTTTACCTTATTGAAATTGTCCAAGAAAGTTTCAATTTGGCTTTCTTGAAAATGCATTTTTACAATTCGTACAAACATTTTTATTCTTTAAAAGTTATTGTTACAACATCTCTAAATTTTAAACCTAATAAAGTGGAAGCTGAACCTACCGTTTTAGGATTACTTTTATATATTGCTATTTCTAAATAGTCATTCTCATTAAAAAGAGCCAAAGCATTCCCTTCAAATGTTTTTAAGGAATACTTGTCTATATTTTTAAAATCAGAATAATAGCGATGAATGCGTTCCAATTTCTTTGTATGAAACGAAATCGTGAAAGCCCTTTTTAAAGCAATTTCTTCAAACATTTTTTTAGAAATGTTAGTCACACAATTTCCAAATTGATCAATATAGATAACGCTTCCTTTAATTGAACTTGCATCAGTAGCAATTACAGGTGTTAATTCATTCACTATTTTTAACTCGGTAATTTCTTTGCCAATTACATTTAAAAGACCACCTCTTGTAATATGAGAAGCTACAGCTACAAAAACATTCATAGGTGTAGGTTCTTCTTGCAGGCGATCATGAATGGAAATGGCGACCATCTTTTGAGGAATCTTTTTTTGAATTAGGGCACTTAAAATACCATTATCGGCACATATAAAATAATGGTCTTCCCATTGCATAGCAATATGTTGTGTACTATCAGTCTTTTCACTATCAACTCCTATAATATGAATAGTACCTTTCGGAAAGTTTTTATACGCTGCAGCAATACAATAACTAGCTTCTAATGTATTAAATAAATCAATATCATGTGAGATGTCAACTATAGTTGGGTTTTCAATGCTAGAAATTAACTTACCTTTCAAAGCACCCACAAAATGGTCCTTTAATCCAAAATCGGTTGTAAGCGTAATTATTGACATATTTTTGTTTATAACTTATTAAAGATGCTAGCCATGTTTTTCTTAAATTTGAAATCATACTCTTTTTTATACTACTAAAAAGCATAAAAAAGAATCTAAAATGGATAGATTGAAAAACATTTATGATCAAAAATAGATTACAAAGCTAGCATAATTTTAGTACAACAAAAATAATTTAAAAAGAAAGCATTTGAACGAGAGAAACATTGAATTAGTAGAGATTACACCAAAGGATTTTTGGGGGGCACAAGATGTTCATTTAGAAGCCATTAAAAAATATTATCCCAAATTAAAATTTGTGGCGAGAGGCACGACACTTAAGGTTTATGGAGAGGAAGAAATTTTAGAAGAATTTGAAGTCAAGTTCAAACGATTAATGCTTCATTTCACTCGATATAATACCATTGATGAAAATGTAGTAGCTAGAGTATTAGAAAGTGACGCACAAGAAACACAATATATGCATGATAGAGATAAGATTCTAGTGCATGGTGTAAGTGGCAAGTTAATTAAAGCAATGACGCCCAATCAGCAAAAATTAGTGGAAACCATTGTAAAAAATGATATGGTTTTTGCTATTGGCCCTGCTGGAACAGGTAAAACCTATACTGGAGTTGCTATGGCAGTTAAAGCATTAAAAGAAAAACAAGTAAAGCGTATTATTTTAACAAGACCAGCTGTTGAAGCAGGTGAGAATTTAGGTTTTTTACCAGGGGATATGAAAGAAAAACTAGATCCTTACATGCAACCTTTGTATGATGCTTTGCGCGATATGATTCCTCCTGAAAAATTAGAAGATTATATTTTAAAAGGAATTATTCAAATTGCACCTCTTGCTTTTATGAGAGGGCGTACCTTAGATAATGCTTTTGTAATTTTAGATGAAGCACAAAATACCACCCATAGTCAAATGAAAATGTTTTTAACGCGAATGGGTAAAAACGCCAAGTTTATGATTACAGGAGATCCTGGCCAAGTCGATTTACCAAGAAGAACTATTTCTGGTTTGAAAGAAGCCATATTAATTTTAAAAGACGTAGAAGGCGTTGGTATTATCTATTTAGACGATAAGGATATTGTGCGTCATAAATTAGTTAAAAAGATTATTGATGCTTACAAAAGCATTGAAAACCACGATTAATAATAATATCAATTATTTAAAAGCCAATTATTCAGTTAATTGGCTTTTTTTTTATCACAAAATTTTAAGTTCTTGATTGTTTCTATAACGTTTTAGTAAAATTTATCAACACGAAATCGTTTTCGTTAAGGTATTCGTATTTTTTGAATGAAATAAATACGAAATTTATATTAATTTAGATAAAAAATTAAACAAATTTAAATTAAATCGGTTTTTTTTAATTCTTTATTATAACCAAACGATAACAAACGAAAATCTATAATTATTTAACATATGAAACAAACAAATCAACTACGTTTATTGGCGTCTTGCTTCGTATTTTCTTTCTTTTCTTGTGAGCAAGAAGATGCAATCAACAAAAATGAAGAAGATTCCAGAAATTTTAAAGTCATTGAAGTAACCCATCACGATGGTCGTCCGTTTAGTACAGGAGATGATAAATCCAATTTAAATTCCAAATATGTGGCTAATGCTGGAGGAGGCGTTATGATGCAAGGATTTTATTGGGATGTTCCAGCTGGAGGAACTTGGTGGAATGTGGTAAAAGGAAAAGTTACAGCTTGGGGAAATGCTGGTATCGAATCGATTTGGTTACCACCAGCTTCAAAAGCACAAAATGGGCCTTTTTCCATGGGATATGATCCAACCGATTATTATGATTTTGGGAATTACAATCAAAATGGAACAGTTGAAACGCGTTTTGGTTCTAAGACTGAATTGACTAGTTTAATTACCGCTGCTCATAACGAAAACATGAAAGTTTATGCTGATATTGTTATTAACCATAATAGTGGCGGACAATCGGAATATAATCCGTACACAGGAACAAACACCTACACTAAATTTAATGTAGCCTCAGGAAAATTTAATAGAAGTTATAATGACTTTTATAAAAACGCGTATGGGAATAACGACGAAGGAAGTTTTGGAGGTTTTCCAGATTTATGTCATGCGAATCCTTATGTACAAGATTGGTTGTGGGGAAGAGCGGATGCTGTGGGAAAATATTATAAAAACACGATGAAATTTGATGGATGGCGTTTTGATTATGTAAAAGGATTTGGTCCATGGGTAGTGAATCAATGGAATGCAAATGTGGGAGGTTTTTCTGTTGGTGAATATTGGGATGGTAATGCAGCAACTTTAGAATGGTGGTGTGATAATGCCAATAGTTCTGCTTTTGATTTTGCGTGTTATTATAAAATGGATGAAGCTTTCGATGGAAATGATTTAACCAAGTTAAGTACGGGTGATATGCTTTGGAAAAGAAGACCTTTTAGAGCAGTGACTTTTGTTTCTAATCATGATACCGATCAAATTTGGAAAAAAACATTGGCTTATGCTTATATATTAACGCACGAAGGTTATCCAACTATTTTTTATAGAGATTATGAAGAATGGTTAGACAAAAATAAATTAAATAATTTAATATGGATTCATAACAACAAAGCAACTGGAAATACTTCCATTTTATATGCTGATAATGATGAATATATCGCTAGAAGAAATGGATACAATGGAAATCCTGGTTTAGTAGTGTATTTGAATAATTCGAATTCTTGGCAAGAAAGATGGATTCAAACCAATTGGGCAAGTACTACAATAAAAGATTATACAGGAAATTCCAGTTGGTATCCTACTACACAAGGCGATAAATGGGTTAAAATTCAATGTCCTCCTAATAGCTATTCTATTTGGTCTACATTATAGTTTTTATTTCTTGAGTTATAATTGATTGAAGGTGCTGTATACATAATACAGCATCTTTTTTTGTTATTGTCTTTCAAATAAACTTTATTTGCAACAATTAAAAAAGAAAACATTTTGAAAAGTATACTCATTACCGGTGCCTCAGGCGGTCTTGGTAAACTAACGACTAAATATTTTGCTAAAAACGGATGGAATGTCATAGCAACTATGATTGATATAGATTTAGCTGAAGATTTATTAACATGGCCCAATGTCTTTTGTTATGAATTAGATGTTACTTCAACAGAAAGCATAGAAAAAGCAAAACAAGAAATCCTAAGTAAGTTTGAAACTATAGATGTTATTATTAATAATGCTGGCTTAGGATATAGAAGTTTTGTTGAACTCTCAGAAGATTCTAAAATTGATACGATTGTAAATGTTAATTTAGTTGGTGTAATTAAAGTTTGTAGAGCTTTTATACCCGTTTTTAGAAAACAAAAAAAGGGAACTTTTATTAATATTTCTTCTGTAGCTGGATTAGTAAATTTACCTTTAGGTAATTTTTATCATGCTACAAAAAGGGCTGTTGAAAGTTTTTCCGAGTGCATGTCCTATGAATTATTAGATTTTAATGTTAGTGTTTGTACAGTTCAATTTGGAAATGCACCTACCAATTTTCAAAAGAATGTTACAGTTTGTGATGACTCAAACATTCCTTCCTATGATGAAATGATGGGAAAAATTAATACTATTTTACAAAAGAAAACCAAAAAGAATAGGGATTTAACCTCAAAAATCATTCTTAAATTATATGATATTGCTGAAAATCCTCAAAAAAGCTTTAGAAAATATACGATTGGTTTCGATGCTAATTTTATGCGCTATTTAAGAAGGATTTTAGGATATCGTTTATTTAATAAGTTAATTAAAAAAATGGTTTTAAATAGATAAGAGTATGAAAGATTTTTTTAAATACGAGAAAGGATACATTAATATTGATGCGACCTATTTATATTTAACCCAAACTGGAAATTGGTCAGAAACCGATTCACTTGCTGAAAAATCTGCAAAATCTAAAAGCATAGCAACTCGAAAAAAAATAAAGACCTATAGCTTTTATGTGATGTTGTTAGCATTTTCATTATTACTATATTTTAATGTAACTAATGGAAAAAGCGGAAAGTTCATGCTCCCATTAGGAATTATACTATTATTAATTTCATCTTTCTATTATTTTAGAGCAGGTTCTGGTTCCCAATACAAAATTCCACTACATAAAATTAATACGATGGAGTATTCTTTTAAGAGCTTAAAGATTTATTTCAAAAATGCTGATAATAAAGATGATTTTGAACGTATTGAAAATGTAGAGCCAAAAGGAATAACTATTTTAAAAGAGTTAAAGTTTTTAAACTCATAAATTTTACTTTTATATTTCTTTTAAATCTTTGTGTTTTATAAGTTAAGATGTCATTTCTTTTAATTCTATAAATTTTTGTCAAAATGATGTAAGTGATTCCCAAACGAAATCATTGAAATTTGTACCATAATATTAAAAGAATAAACATTATGAAAAAGTTATTTTTAATTATTGGATTATTAGGATTAAGTCCAATTTTTGCACAAGAAGAAATTGATATTACACCAGATAACTCATGGCTTAAAGCAGGATTAGTGGCAGGTGTTCCAGTTGGAGATGCATCAGATGTATCTTCTTTTAATTTAGGAGTTGATCTTAGAGGTCAATATTTATTCAACCCAAATTTTGCTATTGGTATCGCTTCAGGATATACACATTACTTCGCAAAAGACGATTTTGAAGATTTTGGAGTAATCCCAGTTGCAGGATTTCTACGTTATTATTTCACACCGAGCGGATTGTTTTTTGGTTCTGATTTAGGGTATGGATTCCTTTCTAATGTAGAAAATAATGAAGGTGGTTTGTATGTTAACCCTCAAATTGGTTACCATAATAGAGATTGGAATATTTATGCATTCTATCAAAATACATTTGCAGAAAACGATGTTGATTTACAAACTGTTGGTTTAGGACTAACCTATAATATTCGTTTTAAATAACAAGTTATCTATCAAGAATAAAAAAAGGGAGAAAGTAAATTTCTCCCTTTTTTTATTCTTGATATTGTTTAGCATTGTGAAACAGTTTACATTTGCACTTCAACAACACAACATTTAATGAATACTATTACAAAAACTAATTTCAGTTTCCCAAATCAAAAATCAGTTTATCACGGAAAAGTTAGAGAAGTTTATAATATTAATGATGAACTTTTAGTTATGATTGCTACCGATAGACTTTCTGCTTTTGATGTAGTTATGCCTAAAGGAATTCCTTATAAAGGACAAATTTTAAATCAAATTGCAACTCGTTTCATGCAATTAACAGAAGATATTGTTCCTAATTGGCTTATTGCAACTCCAGATCCTAATGTGGCTGTTGGACATTTGTGTGAACCTTTTAAAGTGGAAATGGTTATCAGGGGTTATTTATCAGGACATGCAGCAAGAGAATATGCTACTGGAAAAAGAGTGCTTTGTGGGGTTAATTTGCCAGAAGGTTTAAAAGAAAATGATAAATTTCCTGAGCCAATAATTACGCCTACCACAAAAGCTGATTTTGGAGTGCATGATGAGGATATTTCTAGAGAAGCCATTTTAGAAAATGGTATCGTTTCTGAGGAAGATTACCTTGTCTTAGAAAAATATACAAGAGCTTTATTTCAAAGAGGAACAGAAATAGCTGCTTCAAAAGGACTAATCTTAGTGGATACCAAATACGAATTTGGGAAAACCAAAGATGGTAAAATTGTTTTAATTGATGAGATTCACACGCCAGATTCTTCTCGCTACTTTTATTTGGAAGGATATCAAGAAAGACAGGATAAAGGAGAGTCTCAAAAACAATTGTCTAAAGAATTTGTACGTCAATGGTTAATTGCGAATGGTTTTCAAGGAAAAGAAGGACAACAAATTCCTGAAATGTCTGAAGCTTATATAGAATCGGTTTCAGAAAGATATATTGAGCTTTACGAAAACATATTAGGAGAGAAGTTTGTTAAAGCAGATATATCAGACATTCAAAGTAGAATTGAATCCAATGTCTTACGTTTTTTAGAAAAATAGGATATTTAAAATAAAAAAAGCCTTAAATTAAATTTTAAGGCTTTTTTAGTTGAATAAAAAGAAGTTGTTTTATAGTACTTTTTCAATTGAAAAATTTGTTGATAATGATGTTCCAGTAGAACCACTATTGCTAGCTTTTAATTTTGCATCTCGGGTTACATTGCTATCATAATCTGTAAATATTCTAAAACCATAGGAATGACCTTGTCTTAGTTGTAAATAATTAGTAATTCCATAACTTTCATTTCTTCCTCCACCCATTCCAGAATTATTATTATCTCTATGCTTGAAAGTTCTTCTCAAAACCCAATTATTAGTTGTAAAATCCCAAAGACCAATTAATATATCTAAATCTTTTGAATTATTTGTGTAATCACCTATATCAAAATCCATTGAAACTTTATAATAACCATCTATAGTTGGAGAATAACGACCAGTAGTAGTATTATATTCATTCAATAAATCCAAAAGTTCATTAGAAAGAATAATGTCTTTGAAGTTATAATCTAAATTTAAAGACAAATCGTGCGATAGGAACCCTACAAATTTAATACCTGGAGCAGTAGCATTGTTATATCCTGTTACTAAAGTTCCGTCTTCTGTTACAGATACTGGAGTAGTGGCTCCAGTTGTATTCGAAAGACCACGTATTCTTATATTTCCATTAACGTCTAATTGTTGGGTTGGATTAGTAGTTCCAATACCTACTTGTGAAAAGATTAAAAAGGGGCAAACTAAAAGTAGAAACAAAATTCTTTTTGAATTCATAATAAAGCATTTGGTTAATAAATTAAATAGTAAAAGTTTCATACTCAATTTGGTAACACAAATCTCAAAATTATTCTTAAAGAAACATAAACAAATCGATAATGAGCGGATAAAAACGGTAAAACATCATTTTTGGTTAATATTATGCAAAAAAAACAGCCTTAAAGGCTGTTTTTTTTATTTAAAATACGAAAAATTATGATTATTCTCTATTTTTAAGAGACTTTCATATATCAATCGAATTACATTCTCAACATCTTCTCTGTGTACCATTTCTACCGTGGTATGCATATATCGTAGAGGCAATGATATTAATGCCGAGGCTACACCACCATTGCTATATGCAAAAGCATCAGTGTCTGTTCCAGTTACTCTTGAAGTTGCATGTCGTTGAAATGGAATTTTGTTCGCTTCTGCTGTATCCACAATCATTTCTCGAAGTACATTTTGAGTAGCTGGAGCATATGCAATAACAGGTCCTTTACCCATTTTTAAATCGCCTTCAATTTTTTTATCAATCATTGGAGTAGTGGTATCATGGCAAACATCGGTAACTATAGCTACATTTGGTTTAATGGTTTGTGTAATCATCTCCGCACCACGTAAACCAATTTCTTCTTGGACTGAATTCACTATATATAATCCAAAAGGGAGCTCTTTTTTGTTTTCTTTGAGTAAACGGGCTACTTCAGCAATCATAAAGCCACCCATTCTATTGTCTATCGCTCTGCAAATAAATTTGTTCTCATTTAAAATTTCAAAAGCATCAGGATAAGTAACTACACAACCCACATGAATGCCTAATTTTTCCACTTCTTCTTTTGTTTCACAACCACAATCAATAAAAATATTATCTATTCTGGCAGGTTCTTCTTTAGATTTATTTCGGGTATGAATGGCAGGCCAACCAAAAACTCCTTTTACAATTCCTTTTTTTGTGTGAATGTGAACGCGTTTCGATGGAGCAATCATATGATCACTTCCACCATTTCGTATCACATATATAAAACCATCATCAGTAATATAATTAACATACCATGAAATTTCATCACTATGACCTTCTATAACTACTTTAAATGGCGCTTCAGGATTAATAACCCCAACAGCCGTACCATATATATCGGTAATAAATGTATCTACATAAGGTTTTAAATAATCCATCCATAACTTTTGCCCTTCCGATTCATATCCAGTTGGGGAAGCATTATTTAAATAGTTTTCTAAAAAAGTAAGTGATGCTTTGTTTAATAACGATTTAGAACTCATAAAATATTTATTTTTTTGCTAAATTATAAAATTGGTTCAAGACTTATTCATTATTTAATTATTTTTGAGTATAATTTTAAGCTATGAAAAATTACATTATTTGTTTATTTGTTTTGACAAGTATATCATTAAAAGCTCAAATACAAGATACGTTGCGTATGAATGCTCAAGATTCAACACTTTTGTATTCCATACAATTGGATGAAATTGTAGTTTCAAAAAATGATATCTCAGGCTTAGATGAAGAAAGAAAGAAGTTGCTTATCTTAAAAAGAAGAGTATATAAGACCTATCCTTATGCAAAATTAACTTCAGAAAAATTATTGCAATTGAATGCAACAATGGCAAAACTGAAAACCAAAAAAGAAAAAAAGAAATATTTTAAAATTGTAGAAAAGTATTTACAAGAAGAATTCGAACCCAAATTGAAAAAATTATCTAGAAAAGATGGGCAAATTTTAGTAAAACTCATTAATAGACAAACCGGCGAAACTACTTTTGATCTTATCAAAGAATATAAAAGCGGTTGGAAAGCTTTTTGGTCAAACAATACTGCTAAACTTTTCGACATTAATATTAAAGAAGAATACAAACCATACGATAGACTGGAAGATTTTCATATTGAAAGTATTCTTGTAACCGCTTTTAGACAAGGGAGTCTCGAAAATCAAGCGTCAGCAAAACCAATTGATTTAACCCAACTGGCATCAACTTGGAAAGAAAAGATAAAAAAGATGAAAGAAGAGCGTTTGGCAAAAGAAGATAATAATTAGGAGCAGAGGTTTAGTAGTATCAAGCTATCTGTTCCCGCTTTTCGTTCTATCTTTTTATTTTTTGGGAAAAAAATAAAAAGGATGCCACTACAATCGGGGCTATTAGAGGTTTTTTGTTATTTAGGAGTTATTTTTCTTTTTACCT
>NZ_JAMXLB010000001.1:3702198-3707909 GCF_024054195.1 Flavobacterium sp. NRK F7
CAAAAAACCCTTATCGTATAGATAAGGGTTTTCAAAAGAAAGGCGACGACATACTCTCCCACAAGATTGCAGTACCATCTGCGCAGTCGGGCTTAACTTCTCTGTTCGGAATGGGAAGAGGTGAGCCCCGACGCAATAATCACCTTAAGTTTTTAGTTTTTCAGGTGTTATACCTAAAAACTGCAACTAGGTTGCTAATATTTTAACATACTGAGACAAGAAAATAAATTTTAGAAATTCACACCCGATAGTCTGAAGACTATCGGGATCATGTACATAAGCTTACGGGTTATTAGTACTACTCGACTATGACATTACTGCCTTTACATCTATAGCCTATCAACGTGGTCATCTTCCACGACCCTTAAAAGAAATCTCATCTTGTGGTGGGTTTCGCGCTTATATGCTTTCAGCGCTTATCCCTTCCAAACGTAGCTACTCTGCAGTGCTCCTGGCGGAACAACAGATACACCAGAGGTTTGTCCAATTCGGTCCTCTCGTACTAGAATCAGATCCACTCAAATTTCTAACGCCCACAGTAGATAGAGACCGAACTGTCTCACGACGTTCTGAACCCAGCTCGCGTGCCACTTTAATGGGCGAACAGCCCAACCCTTGGGACCTTCTCCAGCCCCAGGATGTGACGAGCCGACATCGAGGTGCCAAACCCCCCCGTCGATATGAGCTCTTGGGGGAGATCAGCCTGTTATCCCCGGCGTACCTTTTATCCTTTGAGCGATGGCCCTTCCATGCGGAACCACCGGATCACTATGCTCTACTTTCGTACCTGATCGACCTGTATGTCTCTCAGTCAAGCTCCCTTATACCATTGCACTCTACGCACGGTTACCAAGCGTGCTGAGGGAACCTTTAGAAGCCTCCGTTACTCTTTTGGAGGCGACCACCCCAGTCAAACTACCCACCAAACAATGTCCCCCACTTTTGTGGGGTTAGGCCTCAGACAAGCAAAGGGTGGTATTTCAACAATGACTCCACAACGCCTAGCGACGCCACTTCATAGTCTCCCACCTATCCTACACATCACGTGTCCAAGGTCAATATTAAGCTATAGTAAAGGTGCACAGGGTCTTTTCGTCCCACTGCGGGTAATCGGCATCTTCACCGATACTACAATTTCACCGAGCTCATGGCTGAGACAGTGTCCAGATCGTTACACCATTCGTGCAGGTCGGAACTTACCCGACAAGGAATTTCGCTACCTTAGGACCGTTATAGTTACGGCCGCCGTTTACTGGGGCTTCAATTCAATGCTTCTCCGAAGATAACATCTCCTCTTAACCTTCCAGCACCGGGCAGGTGTCAGGCCCTATACATCATCTTACGATTTAGCAGAGCCCTGTGTTTTTGATAAACAGTCGCCTGGACCTTTTCACTGCGGCCAGCATTGCTGCTGGCGACCTTTCTCCCGAAGTTACAGGTCTATTTTGCCTAATTCCTTAGCCATGAATCTCTCGAGCACCTTAGGATTCTCTCCTCAACTACCTGTGTCGGTTTACGGTACGGGTACTTATAATCTAAGTTTAGAAACTTTTCTTGGAAGCCCTTAGGCACACTATCCCTTTGTCCGAAGACTCCGAGTACTATCGTATTTCACCATTCTCTACGGATTTGCCTATAGAGAATATAGCTAGGTACTTTAACGAACTATTCCGTCAGTTCGCGGTGCTTTCATCACTCCGTCATTCCATCACAATTATAAGTAGTACGGGAATATTAACCCGTTGGCCATCGACTGTTCCTTTCGGATTCGCCTTAGGACCCGACTAACCCTCAGCTGATTAGCATAGCTGAGGAAACCTTAGTTTTTCGGTGTGCGGGTTTCTCGCCCGCATTATCGTTACTTATGCCTACATTTTCTTTTCTAAACAGTCCAGCAATACTCACATATCACCTTCAACCCAGTTTAGAATGCTCCCCTACCACAGTTATACTGTCCATAGCTTCGGTAGTATGCTTATGCCCGATTATTATCCATGCTCGTCCGCTCGACTAGTGAGCTGTTACGCACTCTTTAAATGAATGGCTGCTTCCAAGCCAACATCCTAGCTGTCTATGCAGACAAACCGCGTTTTTTCAACTTAGCATACATTTGGGGACCTTAGCTGATGGTCTGGGTTCTTTCCCTCTCGGACATGGACCTTAGCACCCATGCCCTCACTGCTGAGCATCATTATATAGCATTCGGAGTTTGTCAGGAATTGGTAGGTGGTGAAACCCCCGCATCCAATCAGTAGCTCTACCTCTATATAACTAATTCAGCGCTGCACCTAAATGCATTTCGGGGAGTACGAGCTATTTCCGAGTTTGATTGGCCTTTCACCCCTACCCACAGGTCATCCGAAGACTTTTCAACGTCAACCGGTTCGGACCTCCACTATGTGTTACCACAGCTTCATCCTGCCCATGGGTAGATCACACGGTTTCGCGTCTACCATTACTGACTCAAGCGCCCTATTCAGACTCGCTTTCGCTACGGATCCATACCTGAAGTACTTATCCTTGCCAGCAACGGTAACTCGTAGGCTCATTATGCAAAAGGCACGCCGTCACCCCACGAAAGGGCTCCGACCGCTTGTAAGCGTATGGTTTCAGGATCTATTTCACTCCGTTATTCACGGTTCTTTTCACCTTTCCCTCACGGTACTGGTTCACTATCGGTCTCTCAGGAGTATTTAGCCTTAGCGGATGGTCCCGCCAGATTCACACAGGGTTTCACGTGCCCCGCGCTACTCAGGATACTGCTATCTATATCTTCTCTTACTTATACGGGACTATCACCCTCTGTGGTTAACCTTTCCAGGTTATTCTAATTCAATCCGCATAGAATGTCGCAGTCCTACAACCCCAAAATTGCCGTAACAACTCTGGTTTGGGCTAATCCGCGTTCGCTCGCCACTACTTACGGAATCACTTTTGTTTTCTTCTCCTCCGCCTACTTAGATGTTTCAGTTCAGCGGGTTTGCCTCCTATCGGATACTATGTCTTCAACATAGTGGGTTGCCCCATTCGGATATCTACGGATCAATTCGTGTGTGCCAATCCCCGTAGCTTTTCGCAGCTTATCACGTCCTTCTTCGCCTCTGAGAGCCTAGGCATTCCCCATACGCCCTTATTTTGCTTATTGTACTTACATTTTAAAGTATTACGTAAACGCAACACCCCAAAAAATTTGTGCTTTCTATTATATTTTTAATTTTCTTTTCTCAATATGTCAATGAACTTCTATCACTCTCGTGATTCGTGGAGAATATCGGAGTCGAACCGATGACCTCCTGCGTGCAAGGCAGGCGCTCTAGCCAGCTGAGCTAATCCCCCAATTTAAATTCAGAATTATGAATTCAGAATTATGAATTGTGAATCCCAACCTCTAGAATTTCCGCAAAACTTAAAACAAGTAGTCCCGGGCAGACTCGAACTGCCGACCCCTACATTATCAGTGTAGTACTCTAACCAGCTGAGCTACGAGACTCTGTATTTTTAGCTTCTTCTTAAATCTTGAACTAACAGCGAGAGTAAAACTCTTCAATTAAACGCATTATCTTTTCTCTAGAAAGGAGGTGTTCCAGCCGCACCTTCCGGTACGGCTACCTTGTTACGACTTAGCCCTAGTTACTAGTTTTACCCTAGGCAGCTCCTTGCGGTCACCGACTTCAGGCACCCCCAGCTTCCATGGCTTGACGGGCGGTGTGTACAAGGCCCGGGAACGTATTCACCGGATCATGGCTGATATCCGATTACTAGCGATTCCAGCTTCACGGAGTCGAGTTGCAGACTCCGATCCGAACTGAGACCGGTTTTAAAGATTCGCATCCTATCACTAGGTAGCTGCCCTCTGTACCGGCCATTGTAGCACGTGTGTGGCCCAGGACGTAAGGGCCGTGATGATTTGACGTCATCCCCACCTTCCTCACGGTTTGCACCGGCAGTCTCGTTAGAGTTCCCGACTTCACTCGCTGGCAACTAACGACAGGGGTTGCGCTCGTTATAGGACTTAACCTGACACCTCACGGCACGAGCTGACGACAACCATGCAGCACCTTGAAAGACGTCCGAAGAAATACCTGTTTCCAAGTACGTCGTCTCCCATTTAAGCCCTGGTAAGGTTCCTCGCGTATCATCGAATTAAACCACATGCTCCACCGCTTGTGCGGGCCCCCGTCAATTCCTTTGAGTTTCACACTTGCGTGCGTACTCCCCAGGTGGGATACTTATCACTTTCGCTTAGCCACTCAATCCGAAAATCGAACAGCTAGTATCCATCGTTTACAGCGTGGACTACCAGGGTATCTAATCCTGTTCGCTACCCACGCTTTCGTCCATCAGCGTCAATCGTTTGTTAGTAACCTGCCTTCGCAATTGGTATTCCATGTAATATCTAAGCATTTCACCGCTACACTACATATTCTAGTTACTTCACAAAAATTCAAGCCCTACAGTATCAATGGCAGTTTCCTAGTTGAGCTAGGAGATTTCACCACTGACTTATAAGGCCGCCTACGGACCCTTTAAACCCAATGATTCCGGATAACGCTTGGATCCTCCGTATTACCGCGGCTGCTGGCACGGAGTTAGCCGATCCTTATTCCTACAGTACCGTCAAGCTCCCTCACGAGGGAGTGTTTCTTCCTGTATAAAAGCAGTTTACAACCCATAGGGCCGTCTTCCTGCACGCGGCATGGCTGGATCAGGCTTGCGCCCATTGTCCAATATTCCTCACTGCTGCCTCCCGTAGGAGTCTGGTCCGTGTCTCAGTACCAGTGTGGGGGATCTCCCTCTCAGGACCCCTACCCATCATCGTCTTGGTAAGCCGTTACCTTACCAACTAACTAATGGGACGCATGCTCATCTTGTACCGTTGGAACTTTAATAATCAGAAGATGCCTTCCGAAGATACTATGAGGTATTAATCCAAATTTCTCTGGGCTATCCCTCTGTACAAGGTAGATTGCATACGCGTTACGCACCCGTGCGCCGGTCTCAAGGAAGCAAGCTTCCTCTACCCCTCGACTTGCATGTGTTAGGCCTGCCGCTAGCGTTCATCCTGAGCCAGGATCAAACTCTTCATCGTATGTTTTTAATATTGTACGATAATGCTAACTTTAATTCTTTTTGCGTCTTACTCTCTTAAATTTTACAACCTAAATCTTAAAGATTTAAATCGTGCTGTCAATCCAATATGTCTATGAACGTGTCTTCTATTCTTTCGCTTGTCTCTCAAAGCGGGTGCAAAAGTACAACTTATTTTTTATCTGGCAAGTTTTTTTGAAAAATTTTTTAATTTTTTTTTCTCCAATTCTTAATCCCAATACTTTTTCTGAACGTTGCCCTTTTTGCGGGTCGCAAAGGTAAATCCTTTATTTGATTCAGGCAAACTTTTTTTGAAAAATTTTTTCTCTTTTTTTGCCTTATTCTAACCTCTCGGCTAAATCTCAATTTCTGTATGAACTTCCCTGTTAATGCGGGTGCAAAAGTAATTCTTTTTTTGAAACTAACAAGCTTTTTTGAAAAAATATTTTTCTTTTTTTTCTTGCCATAACTCCCGTTATCCGTTTCAAAATTTCTCAAAGAACTTTGCTCTATTGCGGGTGCAAAAGTAGTATCTTTTTATTACAATCCTAACCTTTTCTTAACTATTTTTTTATCTTTTTTTCTTCGCACTGATTACAAGATACTTACAAAACAAAAAAAAA
>NZ_JAMXLB010000010.1 GCF_024054195.1 Flavobacterium sp. NRK F7
CCACTACTAATAGGTAATGTATAGGCTTTGCTATGAACTGTATTAGATGAAAACGAGGTTACATCTATTAAACTACCTAAGGAAACTTCATATATCGATACAGAAATAGGTAAAGAATACGCTAGTTCTACTACTACATTAAAAGTAGCTCCTTGAGTTATAGGATTTGGAAAAACCTTAAACTCTTTTATTAAAATACTATTAGATTCATCCTCTGGCAATCCCGGATTTTCCTCCACCACCAATTGATGATAGTCATACAACTCACATCCTGATGCATTGGTCGCCTTCAAGCCAATCTCATACACTCCTTCTTCTGCAAACTTTATAACTGCCGTTTGCGCATTTGAAGAAATAATTTCAGCAGCTATTGGAAACAACCACTCGTATACTTCTGTTGTAGTCTCACTTACATTAATCAAAATGATTTCTTCATCTTTATATGTATGGGAAGCCACTAAATATTCCGATACTATCGATTCTGTTAACACCTCTACAAATACCGTATCTGTATAACTACAGCCATTTATTGTGCTTACCGTTAAAGTATATGTCCCTTGTTCATTTATTGTTACACTATTTGCTGAACTAGTAAATCCTGTGTCGGAAGTCCAACTGTAAGTAACATCTGTTCCTGTTACTTCTGGAGTAAGAGTCGTGTTTTGACCTTGACACAAGGTAATTATTTCAGGTAATTCAAAAAACACTTGTGCAGGCTCTTGTAATGTATAACTAAAAGGAACAGAACAGTTATTCTGAGTATCCGTAATGGTTCCTGTATAGGTACCTCCCGATAAACCCGTAACAGTAAAACCACTTAATGAAGGATTATCCCAACTAATAGCAAATTGATTACTACCGCCACTTACCGCTAAACTAATACTACCCGAATTAGGCATCCCACAACTCACATCAACCAGAGTTTCTGTAATGCTAATTCCTCCAGCAGCTAAAACACTACCTCCTGTAAAAAGCTGCTCGCAACCGTTAGCATCACTAACCAATACCACATAATTCCCTACTGCTGCATTGCTTATCGTAGCAGTGCTAGCTCCCGTATTCCATTGATAACTATAAGGTGCTGTACCTCCTGTGGCAGTAATGGTGATACTACCATCGGAGTTCCCTCCACAGGATACCGCTGTACTACTGAAAGCACCTCCTATTGCGCTGGGCTCAGTAAGGATTACACTAACCGTTTGTACCGCATTATTTACATCTCTAACACTAACTGTATACTCTCCTGCTACAAGATTTGCAAGACTGGCTTGATTGCTTATTGACCCATTAGGTAAATTCCAAGTGTACACATAAGGACCAACACCTCCTGTTACATTCAAACTTATTTGTCCTGTTGCTTGCCCATAACAACCAATTGGAGTATCGATACTAGGGGTAACCACTAAAGGGCTAGGAGCTGTAATAACAATATTGTTAAGAGTGGTTTGACATCCTACCTGATCGGTAATAACTACACTATAACTCCCCGCTGTAAGACCCATTACATCTTCTGTAGTACTACCCGTATTCCATAAGTAACTATAAGGCATCACACCTCCTGTAACAGTAATATCTATAGCTCCTGTGTTTTGACCATTAATTAAAACATTTGTCTGGCTGGTAAGGGTTGCATTTAACTGGGTATTTGTAGTAATGGTTTGACTATTGGTAGTAACTGTACAACCATTGGCATCGGTAATCGTACAAAAATATGTTCCTACACTTAAATTAATAAGGTCTTCTGTTGTACCAATGGTAGTATTATTTTGATCTTTCCATACAAAAGTATAAGGCAAAGTACCTCCTGACACACTCATATCAATGGCTCCTGTAGCACTTCCAAAACACGCTATAGCCGTTGTAGTAATACCATCTATTCCTAAAGCACTAGGTTGTGTTACGGTATAGCTGGTCGTATAACTACTAGAGGGTGTATTGGAATCGGTAATAGTAACACTATAGGTATTGGCTGCTAAACCGGATAGCGCATAGGTAGTCGCTCCTGTATCCCAACCTATTGAATAAGGTGGTAAACCACCTTGCGGACTCACTTGGATACTCGCTGTAGCTTGTCCATAACAAGCAATCGAAGTTAACTCTTGAATCGTAGCTGTTAAGGGTTGGATAACCGAAATCGTATAGCTATTCGCAATACTGCATCCATTGGCATCCGTAACTACTAAATCATAAACACCTATAGGCTGGTTGGTTAAGGAAGCACTATTAGTACCAACACCTGCTCCTGAAGAAGTCCATGCATACATATAAGGAGGCGTACCTGTAGTAACCACCACAGCAATACTTCCATCAGAAGCACCAACTGCCGATACTGGAGTAATGCTTTGAGAATCGAAAACCAAAGCCGTGGGCTGATCAATAACGATGTTGTTTACACTGTAAACACATCCTTTTGTATCGGTAATAACACAAGAATACGTACCTGGTGCTAGATTATTTATATTTTGAGTGGTTGCTATGACTTGATTTTGCTC
>NZ_JAMXLB010000011.1 GCF_024054195.1 Flavobacterium sp. NRK F7
TAAATCTACTGTTGTAGCATCGTTTGATAAGCTTAATGTGTTTCCTGATAATGTTAAATCTTGGCTATCGGTTCCTGCTAAAGAAGATAAATCAACCGTATTTGTACCACCAGAAATACTTAAAGTAGCTCCTGATAAACTTAACTCTTGGTTGTCTGTATTATCTAAGTAACTGCTTAAATCTACAGAAGTAGCATCGTTTGATAAGCTTAATGTGTTTCCTGATAATGTTAAATCTTGGCTATCGGTTCCTGCTAAAGAAGATAAATCTACCGTATTTGTACCACCAGAAATACTTAAAGTAGCTCCTGATAAACTTAACTCTTGATTATCAGTATTATCTAAGTAACTGCTTAAATCTACTGTTGTAGCATCGTTTGATAAGCTTAATGTGTTTCCTGATAATGTTAAATCTTGGCTATCGGTTCCTGCTAAA
>NZ_JAMXLB010000012.1 GCF_024054195.1 Flavobacterium sp. NRK F7
GATAAAATTTCTTGCGAGAGAAAAATGTGATTTTTTGCACATTTTTCGCAATCTAGCAAAACCACTGTTAGCGGCTAGCTTTTTCTTTTAAGCGATTAGATTCTTTAAATGCAATCAAAAGATCTGTATAATTTGAGAAATTTATAGGTTGTCCCAACAAATCTTGTCTTCCAATTCCTTTAAAAATTCTATTTTTCTTTTTTTTATTAAAATCTGTGGAGTAAGAAATAGTATTCCAATTAGACCAATAAGGTGAAAAATCATTCCATAAGTAACCTGTCATTATTGGTTTTTTATTGTCGGTCATAATGAATTGAATACCATATAAACTTCCTTTTAGTTTACTTAGTTGTTTTCTACCTGATTC
>NZ_JAMXLB010000013.1 GCF_024054195.1 Flavobacterium sp. NRK F7
AATGCTATGGTAACTACTTATACGTATAAGCCTTCTGTAGGAGTTAGCACCATTACGGATCCGAAAGGGAATCGTATTAGTTATCATTATGATGGTTTTAACCGTTTGGAATTTGTAAAAGATAAAGACGGTAATATTTTAAGTGAAAACAAGTATCATTACAAAAACTAAGGCAAGATGAAAAAAATATTTTATATACTTACGCTTATTCCTTTTCTTGCTTTAGCACAAAGTCAAGATCAGAATTACATAAAAACAACCACTTATAAAAAAGCTTCTACTCAAGGAACGGTAGATGTAACCAATCCTGCTGATGCAGCTGTACAAGTAAGCTATTTTGATGGTTTAGGTCGTCCGATTCAACAAATTGCTCACAAACAATCTAGTTCTGGAAATGATATCATTACCCATATTGAATACGATGCTTTTGGTCGTCAAATCAAAGACTATTTGCCTTTTAAATATAACAATCAAAATATTGAATTTGTTGATCCAGCAACTGTTGGGTCAGAACTAAACTCTTTTTACAGTTCGTATAATGGAGGAACTATGTTTCCGTATAGTGAAAAGGAACTAGAATCTTCCCCATTAAACCGAGTATTAAGACAAGCAGCTCCTGGAGATTGGACGATGAACAGCGGTAAAGAAATTAAGTTTGATTATAAAACAAATACAGATAACGATGAAGTTAAATTTTTTAAAGTAACCACTACTTGGAATGCTACTTCTGGATGTTTCACACCCGTAATTAGTAGTCCGCAACCTCATTATCCTGCTAATACGTTATACAAAACGATTACTAAAGATGAAAACTGGAC
>NZ_JAMXLB010000014.1 GCF_024054195.1 Flavobacterium sp. NRK F7
GCAGATGGTACTGCAATCTTGTGGGAGAGTATGTCGTCGCCTTTCTTTTGAAAACCCTTATCTATACGATAAGGGTTTTTTGTTTTTATACCATTTTAAAAAGAATAATTTTTAAAGATTTGAACTGTTTTGGAAATACGTACAATCTTTATGTATTGGGCATATCGTGCATTTTGGATTTGCAGGTCTACAAATTGTTCTACCTAAAAAAGACAATGCCATGCCAATATCATTCCACATCGAATAAGGAAGTTTTTCCATAAGGATTTTCTCAATTTTATTGGCGTCTTTATATTGTGGAGTTAATCCAAATCGAGGCACCACTCGTAAAACATGTAAGTCAACTAGAATGCCTTC
>NZ_JAMXLB010000015.1 GCF_024054195.1 Flavobacterium sp. NRK F7
TTGTATCGGTAATAACACAAGAATACGTACCTGGTGCTAGATTATTTATATTTTGAGTGGTTGCTATGACTTGATTTTGCTCATTTCGCCACGAAAAAGTATAACTCGGAGTACCGCCACTTGGGGTAAGATTGATGCTTCCATTGTTCAAACCAAAACAACTACTATCTGTCTTGGTATAACTTGCTGTTAAAACTGAAGGCTCAGTTACTGTAAAAG
>NZ_JAMXLB010000016.1 GCF_024054195.1 Flavobacterium sp. NRK F7
CGTTACAAGGCGACCGTACGATTCCTATTGAAGTAAGTAACCTACCACAAGGGATTTACTTGGTTGAAATAAAAACCAATACTGAAAAAGGAAGCGTAAAAGTGATTAAAAAATAAGACTACATTACCATGAAATATATCAAAACCATAAAAACAATAGTACTATTGCTAAGTACGTGTTTTGCATTTGCACAAGAATTACCA
>NZ_JAMXLB010000017.1 GCF_024054195.1 Flavobacterium sp. NRK F7
AATGCTGCTGAAACCAATTATACTTTATACGATGAATATTACAGACCTATACGTACGTATACAAGCAATCATTTAGGGGGTTATACACAAGTGGATAGCAAACTGGATTGGGCAGGAAAAACGGAATACACAATAACAACCCACAAGTATGATACCAATGCTACAGCACTTACGGTTAGAGATAATTTCTTTTATACGGCTCAAGATCGTTTGGAATTGCATACCCAACAAATTAATGGCGGTAGTGCGCAGTTAATTGCTAAAAATACCTATGATGAACTCGGGCAATTGACGAGTAAGAATGTTGGTGGAACCAATTCTAGTGGTGCAACAGGTTTGCAAACGGTTGATTATAAATATAACATTCGTGGTTGGTTAAAAGAAATAAATGATGTAACAACTGTTGGAACTGGAAGCGATTTATTTGCTTTTAGAATCAATTATAATGATTATCAGTCTTTAGGAACACATGATTTTCAATCAGAAGCACTTTATAATGGAAATATTTCAGGTACGTATTGGAAAAGTAAGTTTGGTTCCCTCAAAAAATATAATTATACTTATGATGATTTGAACAGATTAACCGAGGCAGTGTATCTAACACCAGCTTTAGCTTCAAACAACATCAATGCCTATGATGAAACGCTATCGTATGATAAGAATGGAAACATTCAAACTTTAGAGCGAAATGGAGGAATTACAACAATGGTAAATCCTATTGATGACTTAGTCTATACCTATGATACGAATAATAAAAATTTATTAGTAAAAGTATCAGATGCAACCACCTCGCCACAAGGATTTAAGGATGGAGCAAATAATAATACTGAATATGGTTATGATGATAATGGTAATATGAC
>NZ_JAMXLB010000018.1 GCF_024054195.1 Flavobacterium sp. NRK F7
CCTTAGGTAGTTTAATAGATGTAACCTCGTTTTCATCTAATACAGTTCATAGCAAAGCCTATACATTACCTATTAGTAGTGGAATTTACTATGTAGTAGTAAGAACACCTGGAAATGTGCAAACAAAAAAATTAATTATCAATTAACAAACATGAAATTTTTGAAAGGATATCTCTTTTTATTTTTAATAAGCTCGTTTATCAGTTTTTCTCAAGTAGATACAATTTATAGGGCTCCAAATGTTTATGCAAAAGGAAAAGTAAGTAAAAATAAAATTTTATTGAAATGGAGTGTAGACAATCCCGTTTTATGGAAAAAATCATTGAATACGGGATATAAGTTAGAAAGAACTACAGTTTTAAGGGATGGCAATCCTATAATGAAAGACGAGGTCGTTACATTAGAAGAAAAGCTTCTACCTTTACCTTTACCAGAATGGGAAGCATTAGCACAACAAGACAGTCTAGTATTAGTAGTAGCTCAAGCAATTTATGGAGATGATTTTCAAGTTGAAAGAAATGATAATTCATTAAATAGTATGATGCTATTAAATGATGAAAATAACCAGCGCTTTGCTTTTTCAATGATGACTGCAGAGCAATCCTTTTTAGCAACAAAAGCTGCAGGTTGGGGTTATGAAGACAAAACAGCTCAAGCAAATGAAAAATATGTTTATACCATAACATTATTAGGGGTTGATGGTAATTTGCATGCATCCGTTTACATTGGTTTACAAGATAAAGAAGATGCTACACCACCTTTAGCCCCAGAAGCTATATTTGGGAATAAAACGGTAATGATTGTATGGGATTTTGCATCACAACAAAATTTATATTCGTCTTATCATTTAGAAAGATCTGTTGATAATAGTAATTTCAAAAGATTAAATGATTATCCAATTTTTTCATGGGAAAGTAATAGTAAAATTATTTCCTATACTGACCATTTAGAAGATAATAACACCACCTATTATTATCGTATACTAGGAGTTGATACTTTTGGAGAAACAAGCTTACCTTCAACTACTATTTCTGGGAAGGGTATTAATTTATTAGAATATACACCACAAATTGTTGCAAAAGGTGTAATAGCTGAAAACAAGGTTTCCATTGAATGGACATTTCCTGAGGAAGGCGAATTTAAGATTTCAGGATTTAATGTTTTGCAAGGTGAAACTGAAAACGGACAGTTTCAATTGGTGAAACAAAACCTTCAATCAAATACTAGAAAAGACCTAGTTGAAACGAAATTAAAGCCCTCTAATTATTTTAAAATTCAGGCTGTTGCCAAAGAAGGAGGTTCCAGAGAGTCTTTTCCAGTATTAATTCAACCTATCGACTCTATACCACCAGTTGCTCCGATTGATTTAGAAGGGGAAATAGATTCATTAGGAGTTGTAAATTTAAAGTGGAAACAGAATATAGAGTCTGATTTAAAAGGTTATAAAGTTTTTAGAGGATACGATCCAAAAGAAGAGTTTGTTCAAATAACTAAGGCGATTTGGTTACAAAACACTTACAGGGATTCTATTAATTCAAAAAGTTTAAATAAAAAAGTATATTATAAAGTTATAGCAATTGATCAACGATATAATGAATCTAATTTTTCGAAAATAGTTGAAATAAAGAAAATAGATATTATTCCTCCATCCTCTCCTGTTATTAAAAATTATTCTTTTGAAGAAAATAAAATTACACTGGATTTTATACCGAGTAGTTCCGATGATGTAATGAAGCATTTCGTTTATAGAAGAACTGAAAACGAAGAAGATTGGCAATTAATACAAGAAATTGAAGGTAAAAAAACAACTCGTTTTACAGATACAAATGTAAAACCTAAAACAGAATATTATTATACCATCACTGCTGTAGATGATTCAGAAAATGAAAGTGATCCTGCGGAACCATTAATCGCATCACCGTTACTGCAAATTGTAAAACCAGCGATTAAATCTTTTGATTATATAGTAGATAGAAATAATAGAGTCATAGAGCTGTATTGGTCCTCAAAGGAGAAAGATATTTACGAATATCAATTGTACAAAAAAAGTAAAGAGGGTAGTTATATTCTTTATAAAATTATAGAACCAAGAAAAGAAAAAATGAATTTCATAGACAGCAATATTAATCCGGGTAATGTTTACAATTATTCGATAAGGGCAGTTTTCAAAGATGGTTCTTTAAGTGCTTTCAAAGAAATAAAAGTAACATATTAATACAATAGGTACTAATGAGAGAAAAGAAATACCAATTGAGCATTCTATTCCTATTGTTACTTTGTATAGGGTGTTTACAAGAAGAATTATTAGTAGCAAAAGCCGATTTTGTTTTTGAAGAAACCATAACTAGCTCTGGGAAAATAGCTATTATATCGAATCTTTCAACAGGTGGCGAAACTTTTGAATGGACTTTCGAAAATGGAAATCCATCTTCTTCCTCTGAGTTTAATCCAGGGCAAATAAGTTTTACCACTCCAGGAACTCATATCCTAAAACTAAAAGTTTCTAATAGAGATGGATCTGTTTCTGAAATAGAAAAAAATATTACTGTAGATGCTAACACAGTTACCGATTTTAATTACAACATACTAATTAATAATTATGCTCCAGTAGAAGTACAAATTAGTAATATTTCCCAAAATATTGCAACTTATGATTGGCAGTTTTCAAATGGTACTCCTGCAAATTCAACAGATGTCAATCCTTCCAATGTAATTTTTAATACACCAGGACAACAAACCATTACTTTAAATACCATTAGTACTACAGGTCAGATTGGACAAAAAGAGGTTACTTTTGAAGTATTACCAGAACTAGATGTAGATTTCGATTTTTACGTTTTACCTATAGACGAAGACAATCATGCTCCTGTTAAAGTATTTATTACGAATACTACCATAAGTGCAACTTCTTATTCCTGGGAAGTTATTGGAGCGAATCCTGAAACTTCTACCCTAATAAACCCTAGTTTTATTCTGAATTCTGAAGGAAATTATCAAATAAAACTAACCGCTACAAATGGAAAACAAACAGCTTCTTTAATAAAAGACATTACTATTTTAAGCTATACTAATTTGAGCATTCAAAATGATATCTTACTTGGAATTAATACTGCTCAAAATACTATAGGAAGTTATTATTCTACAGTACAAAAGCAAGTTTATAGAAGTAACGAAATAGACGGAACCAATGGAAATACAATCGACATAGTATACTTTGGATTATCCAGTACTTTCTCTTCGAATCTATTTATTTCACCATTAGTTGCCACAAATTATGGATTGATTAGCATCCCGAATGCTAATGATACAAATTATATCAATAAACAAGAAAACTGTACTTGTCCAACCATTTCTGAAAGTCAATTTAATTCGATTACCAATGATACTTTTTTGCAAACCATTACGGTAACCAATGAGGAAAGTTCTTTTAATAGTACTTTGAGTCCAAGAATTATTCCCTTTGAAACTTCAGATGGAAGAAAAGGACTAATAAAAGTGAAATCATTTATTAATGATGGAACAAATTCCTATGTAATTGTTGATATTAAAGTTCAAAAACGCCTATAATTCATCTATCAGCCGTGAATAACGTAAAAAATATATTTTTAATTTTAGCTATTGTAATTAGTGCAGGGTTCGTTAAAACACACGCACAAACGATAGATTTGGGTTCCTTTCAAGGACAACCTTTTAAAATAGGAGGAGGAATTGCTGCAAACACCACATATTTTAATTCGAATCGAAATGCACGTGAACCTTTTGTCTATAATTTTACTGGAAATGTAAATCTATCTTTGTATTCCTTTTCAATGCCAATATCCTATAATTTTACCAATTTAGGAGGACAACTCGATTACCAAATTCCATTTAATTTCAACCGATTAAGTGTTAGCCCTAAATACAAATGGATAACAGCACACTTAGGTGATGTAAGTATGACTTTCTCTCCTTATACTTTAGCCGGACATCAATTTAGCGGTGTTGGAGTAGAATTGAATCCTAATTCTCCATTAAAATTTTCAGCCATGTATGGACGTTTTTTAAAGGCTGTCGAAGATGACGGTAATCCTAATACGTTGCCTGCTTTTAAAAGAATAGGTTATGGTAGTAAATTAGAATATGTAAAAGACAACTATAAGATTGGGTTAATTGGTTTTTATGCCAAAGATTTAATCAATTCATTACAAGTGGTACCTGATGCTAAAGGAATAACTCCAAAAGAAAATCTAGTAATAGGTATTTCAGCTGAAGCAAAATTAACACCAGACTTTCGTTTGTATACCGATATTTCAAATTCTTCTTTAACCCAAGATACAAGAGCCGAAAATACAGAGGAAAGTCAAGGAATTTCAGGGTTGTTTTTTAATAATAAAACCAGTACCCAGAATTTTAATGCTTATAAAATTGGATTTGATTATAAAATTCAAAAAACCACATTAGGAAGTAGTTTTGAACGTGTCGACCCCAATTATCAAACGTTAGGTGCTTATTTTTTCGCAAATGATTTACAAAATATTATGGTCAATGTATCCCGACCTTTTTTCAGTGATAAATTAATGTTGCAAATGAATCTTGGGGTTCAAAAAGACAATTTAGATAATAAAAAAGTAACTACAACGAATCGACTAGTGGGAACCTTAAATGCTTCTGCTCGTTTTTCAGAAAAATTAATTTCCAATATTAGTATCACCAATCAAACGACTACAACGAATGCTAACCCGGATCAATTTACTCAAATTAATCAAGTCAATCCCGAATTAAATAATGTGGATCAAATTAATTACCGTCAATTGTCTAGAAGTGCTAATTTGAACACCAATTATAATTTTGATGCAACTACAAAAAACAAAAAAAGTATAGTTGTAAATTATTCTTTTAATCAAGTTGCCAATGAACAAGGAGGAATTATACGAGTTGGACAATTATCGTCTTTTCACAATGTAAGCACTGCCTATTCACATTTGTTATTACAATCAAAATGGGGGTTTAATTCTTCTTTAAATTTTACTCACAGTACTATTGGGGTTGATCAAACATCGACTTATGGAACCGTTTTAGGAGTGAATAAAAAGTTTTTTAAAGATAAGTTGATAAGCCAGTTGAGTACAGCGATTAACCAAAGTAATAGTGCCAATTTTACCAGTCAAAACCTTAATTTCAGATTTACTACGAGCTATAAATTATTGGATCAGCATAATTTTAACTTGTCTGCCTCTCAGATATTTAGTCAATCTTCTGGAACTAATCCTAGACCAAATATTAATGAATTAACAATTACCTTTGGTTACAATTATAATTTTGGAGGCAAAAAGAAAAAAGATAAAGAGAGTCAAAATGCAAATTTAAAAGAGAAAAACACTTTAAGTGTGAAAATCAATGATGAAACCATCGAAAGCGACACGAATAAGGTAAAAAAAGAAGTGAATGCATTAGTGAACAGTGTTACAATTACACATTCCGATTCTATTAAAAATGATTTAGAAGATGATAAAAATAAAATTGTTCTTTTACTTGAAGAATACGATACCATTTCAGATAAGAAAACTTTAAAAACTAAAGAAAAAGTTATAAAAGAAGAAATCAAAGAATTAAATGAGAAAGTAAATGCTTCAATCACTTTTGAGCAAGAATATGAAAGTATTGTCAATCACGCAATTGAACAGGTGTTATTCAATACTAGACAAACCAATTTGTTTAGTAAAAATTATTTTATTCAAAAATATGCATTGGAACTTCCCAATTCGTCTCGTTCTAAAGAAGAACAATTAAAACAAGTTGAAGAAGCCATTGTAACTCAAAATATAGCCATCGATAAAAAAGATGCCTTTGCTTTATCACATTTAAATTTAGTATTCTTTTTGAGTAATAATGATTCCGTTGAAACGGTAAAAGAAAAATTACAACCTATAATTAGCGAGGAAAAAGAAGCAGTATATAAACAATGGTTTGCCAAAGAAAAAGAAAATAAAATGGTAGACCAATTAGAATTAAAATTTGTTGAAGGTTATATTTCAAATTATATTAAGAAATTTCAGATTAGATGATACAGACAATTAGAAATAGGAAAAAATTAGGATTACTATGTCTTTTTATGGTAATCTTTATGACTCAGTGGAGTTGGAGCCAAATTTACCCAGTACAAGTAAATAGTAATGTACTTCCACCTTATTTGTCATCCGTATCAAAGTATAGTACGACAACCGATCAAAAATACCTTGTGAACATTTTTACAAGTGATTTAAGTGTTGTTAATCGACAAGTTAAACTGAAATTATATATACAAGGAAACGGAATTAATGCGCAATCTACACCAGTCGTTGTAGGTGCTACTCCTTTATTTATTAATGGAGGAGAAAGTGTACAATTAAACAATATTGATTTAGCTCCTTATTTTGAATTGCAAAATTTACAAGGAATTAATCCGTTGCAATATAGTGGTGTTTTACCACAAGGGAATTATAATTTTTGTATTGAAGTATATGACTTTGTTACCAACCAACCCATTTCACAAAAATCATGTACGTTTTTTTACTTTATCTATAATGAGCCCCCTTTATTAAATTTACCTGTCAATCATGATGTCATTCATTTTCAGGATCCACAAAACATCATATTTACCTGGACACCAAGACATATAAATGCGACGAATATTGAATATGAGTTTACGCTTATTGAACTTTTAGACAATCAAGCTCCTTCAAATTATGCATTTATAGTGGGTGCTCCTGTTTGGCAAGAAACCATAAACAATACGATTTTAAATTATAATTTTAATTTCCCTCAATTAACTGCTGGAAAAAAATATGCTTGGCGTGTGAAAGCGGTGAGTCAACCTGGTTTTGGAGAAGACGCAGTATTTAATAATAATGGGTATAGTGAAATTTACGATTTCATTTATGCAGGAAATTGTAATGCTCCAGAATTTGTAATAGCGCAATCTACTTCTGCTAGACAAGCTAAAATTATGTGGCAAAGCAATTTTAATCATTTGAGTTATGTCGTACAATATAGAAAAATAGGAACACAAGAATGGTTTAATGCGCCTGTTTCCAATGGAGAAGCTACTTTACACGATTTAGAGCCTAGTGCTACCTATGAATTTCAAGTAGGTGGTACCTGTTTAGGTGGTTTAACTACTTTTTCAGCGATTACTCAATTTACACAACCCGATCAAAATGTAGCTGTGATTAATTGTGGTATTGCACCAGCCATAGATTTAACCAATGTTACTTTATACGATCAAGAGCTTGCTCAAGATATGGTTTTTATGGCTTCTGATTTTGCAGTGCATATTAATGACATACAAGGTATAGGAACTTACACAGGTACAGGTTGGACGAGATTACCGTATTTAAGTAATATAAAAGTCGCTGTTGAGTTTACCAATATTAAATTAAATTCCGAATTACAATTAGTTGATGGTGAAGTAAAAGCGCAGTACGATCCTACTTGGGGTAACATTGTAAGTGTGAATGATGTAATTGATGTAATTGACGATGCATTAGATTACTTACAAGAGTCTAATGATGTGCATGTACATGAAGTGGATTTTGTAATTGGTGATGTAAGTAATATACAAGTTAGTAACGGACAAATACTTATTACCAATCCAGAAACGGGAATTGTAGGTGCTATTTTCGATTTTGACCAAGGAGAAAACACGACCATTCAAGATAGTAATGGGACTATTTATTCGGTTGATCCTAATGGAAACGTAAGCTTACAAGGTCAAGGAATTGGAATACCAAACAACAGCAATACTGAAAACTTAAATAGTCAAGGTCAAGTTACTGCCCTTTCTAATGTGGGTGCAAAAGTAATTTTCAGTCGCAATTCACAAAGTGTAGCTTTTGATGATACTAGTGCTTCTTATACAACAGCTCCAGCTAAATTGGCACAAGAATACAAAACCATAAAAGACGGTTCAGGAAATGATTACCCTTTTTACTACAAAGGAGTGATAAATAATGAAGATGGAAAAGTAAGTTATGACTATGTAACCGCGCAAATTACCATTACCGATACACTTATTAAAGCTAAAGATATTGTTTTCAATAGTAACGGTATCAAAGTAACAGCTATAGATAGTGTTACAGTAGGTAATGTAACGACTAAAACTTTAAAAATACCTGCCTTTACTACTGTTGGAGAAGACCAATTATTAGCCTTGGTAAAAACCGATTCATTAAAACAAAAAGTAGTTGGTGCGATGACGGTTGTTCCTATAAAAAATACTGGAACCGTAAATATAAGTTTGGTACCAGTAAATGGAGCAACTATAACCAGTACAGAAATAGAAGAAATTAAAAGTCTGTATCGTGGTGCAGGTGTGGAGTTAAACATAACACTTTTACCAGCACATACCGATGCTATTACTACGTTAGAGTGCGGTACAAGTGGTTTTCTAGCCAATTATACGAGCGAACAAAATGCTTTTATCGATCGTTTTAAAGCGACAACTAGCATCGATAGTCAGCAATATTATGTGTTCCTTACGAAAGATATTGCGCCTTCCAGACTACTTTCTGGTTTTATGCCTTTGCACAGGCAATTCGGGTTTATCTTCACAGGGCAAAACGGAAGCGGAGAAATCAAACAAACGAGCGGTTCAGGTTTAGCAACAGTTATAGCGCATGAAGTAGGTCATGGTGTTTTCGAATTAAGACATCCTTGGGAAACATACGATTACAATTCAGAAACCTATGCAACCAATTGGTTAATGGATTATGCAAGTGGCAGCAAATTACCGTATAGACATTGGCAACAAATCAGTCACCCCAAAACCAAATTGTATTTGTTTCAGAGTGATAGTAGTGGGGAGTTTAACGATAAATATGCTCTTACTCCGAATTATAAATTTATTTTTGTTGAAGGTACTAGAACACTAAATCTAAAAAAAGTAAATGAATGCCCATTTGGAACTTTACCTGGATTTATTTTAAATTATGGTACAGAAACTGAAAAAAGATATTCTTGGAATTCAATTGTAGAAAAATATGAAAATGACGATGTGCCAAATGATTTTTATGAGTTATCCTCAATTAAAGATAGATTAGATGCCACAGTTGAGTTTAAAGTTTTTTACAATTTGAATTTAGGTTGTAGAGGAGGATCTTCCATAGTTTTTAAATATAATGAAGCGAATTCTATTTGGAATTCTAATGATAAAGCTAATGCATTATTTTTATTAATTAATTCAAATATTGCTAAGGGTAAAAGGATTGCTTGTAAAGCTAATGCTGAAGAATCTGAAACTCAAAAGAAAGAATGGAAAATTATACCTGTTGATTGTTCAGCGTTAAATATTAGTGCTTTAGATAGTAAGATAAACGCTATAACATTAGCAGTATTTGATACAAATAAAGGGTTAAGTGAGATTGAAACCGTTCTTGAAGCAAATATTTCTTCATGTGTTCTAGAGAAGCTTCCATATGATACTAGAGTAAAACTATTAGAAAGATTTATAGTTGATGATATAAGTGATGATTCTTTATGGGAGATTAATAATGATTATTATGGTGGTCACGATTATTTCTTTATCAAAGATGTTATCTTAACTGTTCCAAAAGAAAAGAGAAAAGATTTACTTTTAAAAATAAAACAAGAAGGTTTTAAGTGGATAAAAACTTTATATGTAAAAAGTAAATCTTTTTTAGGATTTGATAATGATGTGAATATGACCCAAACATCGGAAATATTCTTAACATTAAGTGAATGGGTAATTGAAAATTATGATCAATTAGGTATTCAGCCAACCGTAAAACAAGCTTTTATATTTAATGGACAACCTGCTATTTCCTCATATTATCCAGGAAAACAGGCTTATGTTTTAGGAAAAGACAATTTTGACATAACTCTTGAAACAAGTTATAATACTGAAGTCAATATCATTAAAACTGATTTGGGATTTTTAGATTCAGGAAAAGTGAGGTTTTATAACAAGTATAGAGTTACAGATCTATCACCAAGAATTTACGATGCAAATAATCCACCACCACCAAGTAGTTATTACAGTTATTTTGAATACGATGAAAATTTTAATCCTTATGAACCAATAACTATTATTTGTGGAATTGAAAATCAATTTGGTTTAGAAACTAAAAAAGAAATTATTGTTCCTGCATTAGCTGCACTTGCTTATCAAGCAGTAATTAATGAAAAAGGTAAGCAAGAAAACTTGAGGCAGTTTGGAAATGCGGTAATGATAACCACAGGTGTTTTAGCGGCTCCTTTTTCAGGAGGAACATCTTTGGCAGCTGTTGCCGCAACCATATCTACAGTTGGTATTGCGGTAGGGTCAATAGATGCATATATGACTTCAGTAGCAAGTGCAGATGTGAATTTTAAAAACAGTAGTTTTTATAAATCTTGGGATACTACTTATACTGCATTTAGTATTATAGATGGAGGAGCTGGAGTAGCTAATTTGGCTAATACGGGATATAACCTTTTTAAACTTTCTAATTTAGCTAAGAGTTATAATACTTTTGATAATCTTGCTGTAACTGCAACTGGATTTAATAATACAGTTTTTTCACAAAGGTTAAATAGTTTAAGAAATGCTCTTACAACAGGTATAGTTGATGTGAATTATTTAAAAAGAGCTACAACATTTAGCAATTATATTTCAAGAATAAACAGAGTTTTCAAAAAAACAATTGTTGCTTCTGCTTTGTTAATTAATTTGAGTGGTAATGCAAGTGAGCCCTTTTTAAGTATTTCAAATAATGCTAATCGAATTGAAGCTGTAATTAACGTTGCTAATAAATTAGAACAGATTACGCCTACAGAAATAGCCGTTATAACATCAAAAGCAGACGATATTGCAAATGCATTGAGAGCGGAATCTACCATTGCAATTAAAGCAAATCCAAATGCTTTAGCAGTTGATGGTAAATTAGCTGTAATAGAAGCAGGTCAATATAATATTATTGCAACACAAATTAACAATCAATTAATTGCAACAGTTGTAAAATTAACTCCACAAGGAGAACAATTTTATCAATACACACAAGATATTGATAATGAAAACACAAATCCAAATAAATGTAATTTTTGTCCAAACAAAATTGGAAACACAAAGAACAGTCAACTATGCCAAAAGCTAGAACAACTTGGTGCAAACACACAAAATACACAAGGAGTTCAAAAATTATGTGATCAAGGGGTAAACCTAGCGATATTAGATAAAGTTTTAAGTTATTCTATTCCAAAACAAAAACTTTTTGTAACTGATTTTGAAGAAATATCTGTGGCAGGAATGGAAATCCTAAAAGACAAAGTATATTTAATAGATTATTGGAAAGATAATGGAGATTATTTTAAGACGGTTAAACCTTATCATGACGGATTACATAAACCATGGTCACCAAGCGCATCAATAATGAGACAAATGGGTAATAGAGAGAAAGAATTAGTAGATGCACTTGATCATGAAATTCATCCATTAATTCATAATCAAAACATTTTAAATACAAATATTAAGCCCGAAAATGATGGCAGCTTAGATGCAAAAATTATAGCTTCAGGTAATATTCAAGGAGGAAATGTTATTACAGCTTATAACAGAAAACAGTTTAATAATATTTTATTAGAATCTTCTGATATTGCTTATAATAATTTTATTAATGATGCATTACACCCATTTTTAAAAACACATTTAGAATACATGGATTTTATCAGAAAAGACTGTTCAAATGGCAATACAGGTAAATTATATATAAAACTATATAATGGAAAAATTAGCTTAGGCAAACTTAGAAATGCTCAGAGACCAGGAATACATGCTGAAGTGTTAGTTTTGAATGAACTGCTAAAAGGGAAAACAATTACATCTATACAAGACATTCAAGCTTTAGGTATTAAGATTATAGTAAAATGGAATTCATCCAATAATGTTTATGAGCATATGTCCACTTGCCCACATTGTTTTTATATAACACAAGGAGTAAACTTTATTAATAATAAGTAACGTGGAAAACTTTTATATACAAGAAGAAAAAGAGAATTTTAATGAGTTTGATCACCCTTCATTAAAGATACATAATGGTTTTTTATTTACAGGAGTTTATGAATCTTTGAATCAAAACGCCTATTCTAGAATAACTTTTGTTAAAGGAGTTATGCATGGTGTTTATTTGTATTTCAACAATAACGGATGTTCTGTTAATATAAAATTATTTGATAAAACTAGATTTAACGTTCAATATAATTATAATTATCCCAATATTGATGACAATAATAATTATTTACTTTGTTATGATTTTATTTCATTAAGTAGAAAGTATAATGTTTTAGGTCAAAAAGAAGAAACTTTTGGAGAAAATAATTTATTTAAAAGAGAAGAACTAAATTACGATGATTTAATAAAAAAAAATATAGATATAATTGAAAAATATAATTCTTACATTGAAGAAGGTGAGCATATGGATTATGACACTTTTGTATACTGTCATGGTGATATAGAAAGATACGCTAAAGTTTTTAGTGCCTATCTCATCCAAAAAGACATGAAAGAATATTTAGGGGAAACGTTTCCCGATACTTTTATGGAAAAGTTTGTTTGGCAAGAAGAGCAAATACCATTCATTTCACAAGAAGACAATTTGTCATTAGAAATAAGATATTTAGGAGGTGTTAGTGTTGGCTTTCACGATATTTCTCAAAAGGCTGTAGCAACGATAACTGTTTTTGATGTAGAAAAGCAAGAAATAGTAGATGTTGTAACGCATTCAGAAGAAGATGTTACTATGCACATTCCAGACCTTTTTGCTTTTAATGAGATAAAATGGGTTTTAAAGGCTTATGATAAACTCACTATAAAACCACAATTGCTGTTTTGTGATGGGCATGGTTTAGAACATCCTAGAAATATGGGATTGGCTACATTTTTAGGAATTCAATTAAATTTACCAACCATTGGAGTAGCTAAAAAACGCTTGGTTGGATATTATGATAAAGAGACTCTAGGAAAAGAAAAAGGAGATAGTACAACACTATTATATGATTCAAAAGTAGTAGGTAAAGCACTTAGAACGCAGATTTCTGAAAATCCTGTATATGTTTCTGCAGGAAATAAAATTTCTTTAGAGACGAGCATAGAATGGGTTAAAAAAATGACAGTAGATTCAAGAGTGCCATTTGTTTTAGAAAATGCCATCCAAAAAACAAGAGAGCTTTTACCAGAACAATTTAGGATTGATTTTTTAAACGATGAACCCAATAATAACGGAATAATTATATAATATTAGCTATAGATATTTATTATTTTGAAGATAAGGCAAAAACAGTAGGGGTGTTATTCGAGTGGGATGATGCTGAGCCACGTGAAATAATAAGCCTCAACTCCGCAAAGTCTCCCGACTTTGAAATTTAATAAAAACAGATTTTAATTAATTTGTTATTATAAAAGAATCTTAATTTGTAGAATATTTAACTCGAAAGCGGAGATCTATAATCCTTGCCTAAGCCCCTCAAATTCTCATAGATTTACGCTGTTGATGAGCCTTTTTCCATAACGTATTCATATATACGGTGTTTTCTTCAAGTTCGATTAGTTTACTATCAATCATAGTCCTTCTCAAGTAGGATGCATTTTTGTGGCAAAATTGTTTTACTCTTTTAATTTGCCACAATTTTGTGGCAAAAAAAATTTAAATTTAAAAATTGCCACAGTTTTGTGTCAAAATAAAAAACCTACTTAAAATTGCCACAAGTTTTGTAGAGCCTTTACACAATATTGAAAACGAAATAGTTACTTTTGCGTCATCTATTTTTTAAAATGAAAGTATAATCGTGAGAAACCAATATTCTTTTAAGCTATGTTTAGAAATTTAATTAACAACTATGTATTGGCATTAGTAGCATTGTTTTGTTCTCTTACAGGTAACAGTCAAACTGCAAAGTATTTGGTAGTTTCTAAACTTGCAAAAGTTATGAATGGTTCTCCAAATCCTAATGGGGTTTTTGATACTACTTATGGTTATCAAATTGGATCCACCTATAATTTTCCTTTTTCTGGGTCTTATGTTGATGGTCCAACAGTTATATTTAGAAATGAACATAACATCAACTTAAGTCAGTTTCCTTTAAGTTTTAATTTATTTGGTTACGGATATTCATCCTGTCTACCTCAAAATCCAGATTATCTATTTACATATCCTACACAAAGTTTTAGTAATACGTGTAATGTTGATTCTCCAAAGAGAGTAGATGTGGTAAGTTTATATCTTGAACAACCCACAAATAATACAATCGGAAATTGTGATGTTCTTAGTATTTCTAGACCTTACGTTCCTGTTAATACAGGTGAGTCTAATATTTATGCAACTACTTATCAAGTGAGAAAACAAGGGCAAACCACTTGGTTAGGTATTTCAAATTCAAATTCGAATAGTGTAACACTGTCTTCTAATTTTGCAAACAATCCGAATTTAAACACATATCAAGGTTCTTTAGATGTTAGGTTTGGAGTTATGGTTCCCAATGGTTTTGGTGGTTTCGATTGGTTTTATTCTAATATAATTACATATAATGTTGTTCAATGTCCTCCTAAAATCGTTGGTGGTCCAGTTTTAACTCATAATTCTTGCTTTCAAAGTAATAATGGAACAGCCACTTTTACTTTTGATAGAGATTTAAATAGCGGAGAATATTTTAATATGACTTTATATAAATATGTAAATGGTTCTCAAGTTGTTTATGATAGCCAACAAATACTCCAAAGTCAATTCGTCAACCAACAATTTGTATGGAGTAATTTAGGTGGAGGGACTTATATTTTTCGATATCAAACGATAAGCAATGGGGGTAGCCAAATAAGTAGTGTTTTTTCAAGTAATCCATTCACTATAAACGAACCTTCAAAAGTAACTTTTACGACTTCTCAACAAAATATAATTTGCAAAGGATCTTCCACGGGAAGTATAACGGTTACGGCTTTAGGCGGTAGTGGTTCTTATTTGTACAGTAAAGACAATGGAACTACTTGGCAAACTACAAATCTATTTTCAGGTTTAGCAGCAGCAAGCTATGATATTCTTGTAAAAGACAGTAATGATTGTTTGGCACCCGATGGTTCCCAAAC
>NZ_JAMXLB010000019.1 GCF_024054195.1 Flavobacterium sp. NRK F7
TTTATTGCCAAGTTCGATCAAGGTTTGTCTATAGAAATAAATAATGGTAATGGTACAGATGATATTAGTGGTTGGTATTTAACCGATATTGAAACGGCTAATAAATCAGTAATACAATTCAAATATGTTCAAAATAGTGCAATCTATTATAAAAGAAATTACGATAATAAAGAACAAGATGGTATTATTAGGTCTTACTTTTCTAAAACAAGAGCGGATGAAAATGCGATAGAACAAATCATTTTTGAAAAAGGAAAAATCGTTTTTGAATATAGTACCGATCCAAATGCAAGAGAGGATATTGACTATGGTAGAAAATTAGAATGGATTA
>NZ_JAMXLB010000002.1 GCF_024054195.1 Flavobacterium sp. NRK F7
AGCGGTTTTAAGAAATTGGGAGTTTAGGCAAAATTTAAAGGTAATTTTATATATTTGACTTTAGTCCTAATGGAATGGTTTGGGAACAAAAATCCCCAACTTCTTAAAGCCGGCGGGACGTTAGCGGCAAGCTTAAACCGATAAGAATGATTAAAAATATTATCATTACTATTTCTCTTCTTTTAATCTCATGTTCGAAAGACAAACATAAGATTGAAATATACACATCACCTTATAGATTCAACAATCTAGAAGGAATTCAATTATCGAAACACTTTGAAAATGAGATTAAAAATGATGCTGATTTTTTAAGAAAATTTGGCGCTAATACAACTTTTGATACTTTAAACAATGATATTATTTTTGCCGGAAAATTCAATTTTGTCAGTACTAAATTAAATAAAGAACCTACGATATCAGAC
>NZ_JAMXLB010000020.1 GCF_024054195.1 Flavobacterium sp. NRK F7
TTGTATCGGTAATAACACAAGAATACGTACCTGGTGCTAGATTATTTATATTTTGAGTGGTTGCTATGACTTGATTTTGCTCGTTTCGCCACGAAAAAGTATAACTCGGAGTACCGCCACTTGGGGTAAGATTGATACTTCCATTGTTCAAACCAAAACAACTACTATCTGTCTTGGTATAACTTGCTGTTAAAACTGAAGGCTCAGTTACTGTAAAAG
>NZ_JAMXLB010000021.1 GCF_024054195.1 Flavobacterium sp. NRK F7
GGTACAAGTATCCTTTTATTGCAATTGGCTCCAGCTTCCTATGCTATTGTAAATTTTCTGAGTCTTTTGTCATTACCTATGGTGGGCTATTCGATTTGGTTACAAAAAGCGAAACTAGGAAAATGGTGTGTGTTGTGTTTAGGTGTTTCTATGTTGTTGGTGCTAGAGTCGCTATTATTTGTTGGTTTTACCAAAGATTTTTCTTTCTATTATTTAGGTTTAATACAAGTAAGTGTGGTAGTGTTTTCGGTTTGGTTTTTTATAAAACCTATTTTAAATCGAAAAGTTACTTTAGAGAAGAAGAATGTTACTTTGTTGAAGTTTAAGCGTAATTTTTCGATTTTTTCTTCCTTACAAAAACCAGTTTTGGAAGTTGAAGTTTTGCATAGTATACCTACTATTATTTTGGGTAACAAAGAAGCTTCGGTAAGAATTGATTTAATTTTAAGTCCGAGTTGTGGTCATTGTCATACGGCTTTTTCACAAGCAATCGATTTGTTACAACAATTTTCAGATAGACTTCAAGTTGGTATTTATTATAATTTAAATACCGACAATTTAGATAACCCGTATTTAATAGTAGCGAAAACCATTCTTCAGTTGCACAAAGAGCATCCTCAAATGGCAGAAGCTGCATTAATGGATTGGCACATTGAGGGAATGAGTTTAAAAGATTGGAAAGCCAAATGGACCATTGGTATTATTGATTTTGAGGTGGAAGAGAATTTAAGAAGTGAATATACTTGGTGTATGAAAAACGAGTTTAATTACACCCCTGTAAAGCTGGTTAATGGTTCGCTTTATCCAGATGAATATGAGCTACAAGAATTGAAATATTTTATTTCAGAATTAGCCGAAAAAGAAGAAGCTGTATTGGTTTAAAAATATTGTTGCAACGATAGTCAAGATACTGCATTTGACTTTAAAATAATGCGGTAAAAAACAAATTATACTATTTAAATTATGAAAAAAACAATTTTAAATTTAGTTGGCGCTCAAGAGTTGACTAAAAAAGAGCAAAAGATTATTCAGGGAGGAGTTGCTGGACCTTGTAGAAACCTAGGAGATACTGGTCAAATTTGTAATACCACAAGTGATTGTACGGGGAGTGGCAATCCAGTATGTTTTAGAGGATGTTGTAATATCTTAGTTTAGTTATTGATTGTTAAAACAAATTTAAAAAAAGTCTAATACAATATTACATTAGACTTTTTTTTTAAATTAAATCTTACCTTTGAGCTTTAATTTAATTTTCATGAAATATTTATTGTTTGGGTTGGCTTTTCTTTTTTCAGTAGATTTTTTTGCTCAAGAAATAGAATTATCTAACAAAGAATATGAAGAACTTCAAGATAAATTAAGAATTCAAACCGCTACTAATATTGATAGCGCCTTTCTTGTTGCAGAAAGAATTGGTTATTCTAAGAACACTATTCATAAAGCTTTTTCAAAAGGTGCAAAATCTTATTTATATCAAATAAAAGGAGATAGTACCAAATCAATTACTAATTTTAATAGTGCTATTGCTTTAATTAATGGTGTTTCAAACTCAGAAATTAAAACAAAAACCAAAGCTTATATCTTAAATTATGGCGGTATTTGCGACATACAAAGAGGTAATTTGAATGCTGCATTATTAAAACTATTAGAAGGGGAAGAACTTTCAAAAAAGGCAAATGACATTGTTCAAGCTGTAAAATTTAATACCAATATAGCTTTAATTAATGGACAAATTAATAATTATAAAGCGGCTATTGCCAAAGCAAAATATTCAGATTATTTAGTCGAAGAAAATAAAAAATTATATACTTCAGATCAATATAAGCTTAATAAGAGTAATATTTATTTGTCACTTGGGGTATATTATGAAGGAAGTTACAAGAAAGATTTTGAAACCAATAAAGCACATTTGGATTCTGCAACATATTACTATAATAAAGCTATTTTATATTCTAAGAATATTATTACCAATAAAATTAAAGCGCAAAATAATTTAGCGAATGTGTATTATCATGAAGAAAATTTCAAAGAAGCCGAAAAAAATTATCAAAATGTGGTCACAGAGGCTTTTGAAAATAATTTTATGTATGATTATGCCATTGGATTATACAACTTAGGAAACTTTTACTATTGGGATAAAAAATACAATAAAGCGCTTACCTATTTTAAAAAATATGATTCCATTCATGAAATACAACCCGTTGATACAAACAATTTTATTAACTCCAATTATTATCAATCTAAAATCTATGAATCTTTAGATGATTATGAAAACACATTAAAATACGCTTCCATTTATTTAGCCAATTTTGAAGCCTATGAGTTTAAAATTAATGATGAAGCTGAAAAAGTAAATACGCTTCAGAATAATTTACTTTTAAAGAATGATATTTTAACCATACAAGAAAAATACAATAAAAAAGTAGTTTACAAAAAAATCTATTTTGTTGTATTGGGGATTGTGATGCTAGTTTTGATTTTTTTATTATTTAGAAATAGAATTGAGAAAAAGAAAAACAATGAGAAGTTTTCAATTATTATTAATACTTATAAAAGTCAGTTAAAGCAAAAAGAAGAACAAATTAAAAATGTTTCTCAAGAGATTCATGAATTAAAACAAGAAGAAGTACATTCCTCAAATCCAACTTTAAATATTGATGAAGAAAAAGAAAAAGAAATTTTGGAAAGTTTACAACAGATTGAAGATAAACTCATTTTTTTAAACAAAGATTTTACACTCCAATTTGTAGCTAAAAAAATTAAAACAAACACCACCTATCTGTCTTACATTGTGAATAAGAATTTTGGAAAATCATTTAGTGAGTATGCCAATGAATTAAAAATAAATTATGTTGTCAACGAAATGATTTCAAATGCTAGGTATAGAAGATATTCTACTCAAGCAATCGCTGAGAGTGTAGGGTATAAAAATGCGACTTCCTTTACCAGATCATTTAGCAAAAAAACAGGACTTAGTCCTGTTCAATTTGCTAAAAAACTAGACGATGAGAATATTAATTTGAAGTAGTAGATGGAGTAATCAAATCACTATTTTCATTTATTACGGTACTAAAACTAATAGAAGATGAAGTTGTTCCACTTCCTGGTCCAGCCCAATTCGGATCGTTTGGGTCATACGATAAATCATCATCTAATAACATTTCATTATTGTTTGGTCTATTTGGATCTATTCCACCAAAAATATTTCTTTTTAACTTTGATTCTAATTCGAATTTTTCAAAATCAAATACATTTTTCAGGTTTGTTTTTTTCATTTTATATTCTTTAAACATTAGTGTTACTTCAAAAGTAACGAATTCCTTTTTCTTAATAACAGTTTTGTAATTCCTCTTTTTCTTGAAACTGTTTTTAAGGTATTAAATGTTTGTTTTTCAGTGTTTTGCCGTTGTTTTTTCGAACTTGCAATTTATAAATTGTGTGGATTATAATTTATAAATTGTAAAGAGTTACACTTCTTATTCCTTCTTTTTTGCAGCATATTTGTTTCAGCAATTACAAAACAATATATGAAATCAATTATTAAAAAATATTTAGAAATTAATAAATACCAACATGAGTACACTTCTTTTGAAAATCTTTTTTTATCTCACCCCAATTATCCTAGTCTTTATGCAGTAACGGATACATTAGATATGTTGCAAATAGAGAATGTTGCTGCTCAAGTACCTAAAGAGCAATTTTCTGCTTTACCCGATTCTTTTTTAGCGGTTGTTTCAAATGATATTGTGCTGGTTCGACGATTGGCTCAAGAAGTAAGTATTGAAACGGAAAAAGAAGGGAAAAAGAAAGTATCCTTCGAAGCTTTTTTAGAGCAATGGACAGGAGTGGTTGTTGCTATAGAACCGAATGAAATAACCCAAAAAGAACGCTTACCTTTAATGAATACTACCTATGTAGGCTTAGGTGTTTTACTGCTAGTTTTATTAGGATTGACCTTTCGCGAGTTTACGTTACCCTTTTTATTAACTTTTTTATGCAGTAGTATCGGATTGTTTTTAAGTGTAGTTATTATTGATGAAAAGATAAACAAATCGGAAGGTGTTATTTCCAAGATATGTTCCTTTAATGCGCATACATCCTGTGATTCGGTTATAAAATCTGAAAGCTCTCACCTAACTAAATGGTTGGATTTTTCGGATTTACCCATTCTTTTTTTCGGTACAAGTATCCTTTTATTGCAATTGGCTCCAGCTTCCTATGCTATTGTAAATTTTCTGAGTCTTTTGTCATTACCTATGG
>NZ_JAMXLB010000022.1 GCF_024054195.1 Flavobacterium sp. NRK F7
CATTACCATGAAATATATCAAAACCATAAAAACAATAGTACTATTGCTAAGTACGTGTTTTGCATTTGCACAAGAATTACCAAATATTTTGCCCCCTTCACCAGAAGCAGCATCAGTTTTTAAATCTACAGAAATTCCAGTTTCACTACATACAGGTGTACCTAATATTTCCGTTCCATTGTTTGAGATAAAAACCAAGGGTGTTAGTATTCCTATAACAATAAATTATAATTCAAGAGGAATTCAAGTTTCAGAAATTGCTTCTCGAGTAGGTATGGGATGGAGTTTAAATTACGGAGGTATGATTTCTAGACAAATTAGAGGAAAAGCTGATGAAGATGGTTATGGTTATTTAACGAATATAAGTTCTACAAATTCTTTTTTTACAGATTATGCAACAAGGGTAGGAGTATACAATACATATGTAAATGTACCTGATTATGACTTTACACCAGATCAATTTTTTTATAATGTTAATAATTTGAGTGGAAAATTTGTTTTAGATCAAAGAGATGGAAAGGCAGTCATACAAAAATTTAGCAATATTAAAATAGATTATGCAAATGATGGTAAAATAAAAAGTTTTATTGTTATAGATGATAATGGTAACAAATATTATTTTGGTTATTCTAAAGATGGTAGTCGATTTGCAGCAGATAGAGATAGAAACATGGAGAGTATTTCTTATCCTGAAATAGGTTCTCCATTTATTAATAATACTTCTCAAGATAGTTTTTACAATACTTGGCATTTAATGACTATTGAAACTAATGCAAAGGAATTGATAGAATTTTATTATCAATTAGAATCAACTGTTCATTATAGACGTTCATTTGATGAACCAGAAGATGGATTAAACACATACATTAGTCATTTTTCAAAAATAATTAGTGATCAATACAATATTCAAGAAATACAGTATAATCAAGGGAAAATAGTTTTTACAAATTCTTTAAATGCTAGAGAAGATTTAAGAAATGGAACTTACATTAAAGAAATAACATTGTATGATAAATTAAATACTAAAATTAAAGGCTATACTTTTAAATATAGCTATAAAGTTAGTGCAAATGATAATAATCAGCTAAATTATCTAAAAACAATCGAGCCTGAATCAAGTAAGCGATTGTTTTTAGATCAATTATATGAAAAAAACAATGCTACAGATTCTTTACCTGGGTATACATTTACTTATAGTAAAACCAAACTTCCAAATAAACATTCTAATTCGCAAGATTATTGGGGATATTATAATGGTAAAAATAATGGGCAGTTTTTAAAATTTTATTATGCAGAAGTAGGGAGTCGAGCTGTAGATACAATTAAAAGTGAAGCAGGATTATTAAAGAAAATTACTTATCCTACAGGAGGAATGACCACATTTGAATTTGAACATAATGTAGTGAAAAATGTTTTTCCAAATAGATTGGTTTTTCAATCACCCAACCCATTAACAGATTATTCCATTTTTTTAACGCATTTAGATTATAATACAAATTATGCAAATGGTGCTTTTACTAAATACTTCTCGGTAGGTGATAACTTAATTGGATCATTAAATTACAGTGTAGATTTTGATGATACTACGGGTTGTAGTGCTTCTGGGAATACCTTTGAATGTAAATTTTTAGTATCTCTTAAAAATTTGCAAACGAATATAACCTATCAACTTTTTTTAGGGGAACATACAGCGAATTTGTCTGCCGGTAATTACGTACTTACTGTAGATCCAATTGATAATAATTACGACCCTATTGAAATGGGAAATGGATTTGGAGTAGATTTATTCTGGAAAGAAGAAATTGCAGATCCGAGTCAATTATTATTTGCTGGTGGCAAACGTATTAAAAAAATTGAATATAATGAAAATGCGACTAATGTTAGTTTTGTTAAAACATATAATTATAGCGATACTGTAACAGGAGTTACAAGTGGTTATTTATTTGGTTTACCAAGTTTTTATAGCTTAAATCCTATGTATTCTTCAGAAGGGTTTCAGGTTTATGAACCTTATGGTGCTGTCCCAGGTAGTGTTTTAAGTACTTACCAAGGTAGTAGTATCGGTTATGAAACTGTAACTGAATATTTTGGGGAAAATAATAATAATACTGGTAAAAGTATGCATAAATTTTCTATGACACCAGATACTGGTTTGTATTATGAATTTCCATATCACCTTCCAACTGATAACGAATGGTTAAGAGGACAAGAATTAGAAGTAACGCATTTTAAAAAGCAAATCAGCGGTTATGCTCCAGTTAAAAAGATAGAAAACAAATATCTATATGGAGATTATTTGTTTGAAGAAGAGCCTGGTGTTGAACCTCATTCGACTCCAGCTATCTTTAATCCTATTCCTATTGAAAAATTTTTAACTGAAAATATGACTGTTGAGAGTCTTAAATATTTAAAGAATGAAAGAATCTTTCGATTGCCAATACCTATATTTAATAAAAAAGATACTATTGTAACGACCGTCAGTGTTCACCCTATAACAGGAGATACTATCAGGACACAAACAAATCAAGAAAGATATACATACAAAACCTACCATTTAACTGGTGGAACAGTGGACTTATTATCTAGTAAAATAACCGATTATTTAGAAAACGAGGTAGTGGAAACTACTACTACTTACGATTATGATTATAACGAACACTACAATTTAGCTAAAACAACTAATACCAATTCGTTAGGAGAAATCTTAGAAACTCAATATTATTATCCTTTAGATTCTGAAATGAGTACCAAACCAGTTGTGAATGATTTGAAAAACAAAAATATGGTGGGTATGCCTTTAGTAGTGCAATCCTATAATGGAACTGAGAAAACGTCTGAAGTAGAAACCATTTATAAAAACTGGAATAATACTTTATTAGCTCCAGAAATTATAAAAACCTCTAACGGAGCACTTGCTTTAGAAAATAGAGTGAAATATAATCTTGTGGATGATACTAATGGCAATCCTTTAGAAGTGCAACAAGAAGATGGCATACCGATTACTTATATTTGGGGGTATAATAAAACGCAACCTATAGCCAAAATAGAAAATGCAACCTATGCTCAAGTTCAACAATATGAAGCGAATTTGCAAACGCTATCTAATGGTACTAATGAAACAAATTTAAACACCGCTTTAGATAATTTAAGAGCAGCTTTACCTAATGCTATGGTAACTACTTATACGTATAAGCCTTCTGTAGGAGTTAGCACCATTACGGATCCGAAAGGGAATCGTATTAGTT
>NZ_JAMXLB010000023.1 GCF_024054195.1 Flavobacterium sp. NRK F7
TTTATTTTCTGCTCCAAAAATGTACTTGTTGCCTTTATTATCAGTAATCTTAAAATTCCCAACTAAAGTGGACTCTAATTTTATTCCCTTACTTTGATTTTGAATAACAGGTTTTTTATCTACATAGTCGAACATAAATTTACCACTTCCTCCTGGAAAAGAGTAAAAAAACTGATCTGGTGTATAATAGTCGAAGTTATTATCACCAACAGCTTGAGCTGTAAAAATTTGCAATCTAGTATCTCTACTGTCAAAAGCACCATTTAAAAGGTT
>NZ_JAMXLB010000024.1 GCF_024054195.1 Flavobacterium sp. NRK F7
TTTAATTTAATCACCCAAAAGTCTTCCTGACCTTTGCAGTCTTCTCGTTTATCGATGCCTTTATTAGAAGAAGAAGTACCTCCTAATATAAAACCACCATCGCTAGTAATGGCAATACTTTGCAACAAATCGACTTGGTTACCTCCAAAGCTTTTCTGCCAATCGAGGTTCCCTTTTTCGTCCATTTTCCAAAGCCAATAATCTAAATCGCCTTTGTTGTGGTCTTCTTTATTTCCGTTTTTACCAGAAATAGA
>NZ_JAMXLB010000025.1 GCF_024054195.1 Flavobacterium sp. NRK F7
CTAAAGGTCAGGAATTGTGGCAAAAAACCATTGGTGGTAATGGTATGGAAAAACTACTGAGTATTGCTCAAACCCAAGACGGAGGCTACATTTTAGGTGGTACTTCTAGCTCAAATATTTCACCCGATTTAGAAAAGAATTCTTTTGGTAAAAGCGAAGATTCTAGAGGAAATTTAGACTTTTGGATTGTAAAACTAAAAGCCGATGGTAGCATGCAATGGCAAAAAACCATTGGAGGTCAATATGTAGATGAATTAAAAAGTATATCTCAAACCAAAGACGGTGGTTATATTTTAGGTGGTTATTCCAATTCGCCTGTTTCTGGAGATAAAACAGAAGCGAATTTCGGTTTAGGTGATTATTGGATAGTCAAACTAGATGAAACAGGAACTATCGAATGGCAACGTACGCTAGGTGGTGATAAAGACGATAGCTTATTTACCTTATTGCAAACCAAAGATGGTGGTTTTATTGTGGGTGGAAATTCCAATTCTGGAGCTACGAATTCCAAATCAAAATCCAGTCAAAGTGGAAGTGATTTTTGGGTATTAAAACTCGATGAGAAAGGCGCAATCGATTGGCAAGAAACCTATAATTATGGCAAGATTGATGTACTAACCTCTATTGTAGAAAACAAAGACGGTAGTTATTTAATTGGTGGTTATGCACAGGGAGAGTCAAAAGTCAAAAGAGGAAAGTCAAAAGTAGAAAGTCTTAGTTCAGACAAAGAAGGGATTAACGATTATATCGCTTTAAAGATTAATGCGAAAGGAGAAGAGATTTGGAGTCAAACGGTTGGTAGTAAAGGGGATGAAGTCTTAAAGAAACTCTTAGAAACCAGAGATGGTGGTTATCTTTTAGCAGGAACTTCCAAAGGAAGCGCTTCCAGAGATAAGAAATCAGCCAAAGGAGGCAGTGATTTTTGGGTAGTGAAACTACGCGATAAAGAAAAAGAAGAAGAATTAAAAATTAAGGTTGAGGCAATGCCGAATCCTGCGATTAGTTTTACCAATATCATCGTAAACTTTGAATACGAAACGGGAACAGCTACTGTATACGACTTAAACGGAAGAAGCCTACAAACGCAAACGTTACAAGGCGACCGTACGATTCCTATTGAAGTAAGTAACCTACCACAAGGGATTTACTTGGTTGAAATAAAAACCA
>NZ_JAMXLB010000026.1 GCF_024054195.1 Flavobacterium sp. NRK F7
AACCCCCTAAATGATTGCTTGTATACGTACGTATAGGTCTGTAATATTCATCGTATAAAGTATAATTGGTTTCAGCAGCATTGGGGTTATTCACATCCAATACTTTTGTCCAAGAGCCTGTTGGTAACCCTTTTACATTGGTTGCCAAGTCTTGTCCTTCAATTTGAGAAGGTATTTGAGGTGCATCTGGAAAGGTATACGTATCATAATAACTTTTAGTCAAAATATCATTGGCACTTAATGCAAAAGGATTGCTTCCAGAAGTTACATTGTTTTGAAAACTTGCTCTATCGGTAGCTGAAACCGATAATTGTTTCCAACCCGTTTGTGTTACTCTACCCAATACATCATATTCTGTAATTAGCCAACCTTTATCGTTTTCACTAGCTGCTCCATAAATTTTATACGCAGGACCTGTTGCTACAGGTCTGTCTAATTTGTCATACACAATATATTCCCATTGTTCTTTACCAGGTAGTTTCTTTTCTACCAAACGGTTGCGAGAATCGTATTTGTATTGGTACCCCAAATTATCTAAAGTGCTTTGGTCACTAGCTCCTTCCGCTAAAGGAGGTATTACAAAGCTTAAATTTCCACGAATATCATACACATAATACGTATCATGAGCCACACCACCGTTATAGGTTCTTTTTAAAACTACTTGACCCGTTTTATTTTTAAACTCTTCGGTTGTATTATTAACACCTGAAGTCCAGTTTTCATCTTTAGTAATCGTTTTGTATAACGTATTAGCAGGATAATGAGGTTGCGGACTACTAATTACGGGTGTGA
>NZ_JAMXLB010000027.1 GCF_024054195.1 Flavobacterium sp. NRK F7
TCGGGATAAAAATCTATTCACAATTAAGTGACAACTATAAAAAAAATTCTATTTTGGGAACAAAAAGGTGTTGGCAACATCTTTTTTGTTGCTACAAATATAATCAGTTAATCGAATAAAACAAACATTTTATCGGCAAATTTTAATCTTTTTTAAAAAAAAATAATTTTACCCTATTTTAAAAGTAAATTTCTTACGAATTTAATTTATTTACTCCTAAAAATACAGTAAAGTATATACCATTTTAAACTCTAAAACTAGCCTACTTGATACTTTTAAATTCTAAAAAGATTCGTTATTTTTGAAATAAAAAAAATCCCGACGCAAACAATAACATCGGGATAAAAATCTATTCACAATTAAGTGACAACTATAAAAAAAATT
>NZ_JAMXLB010000028.1 GCF_024054195.1 Flavobacterium sp. NRK F7
AACCCCCTAAATGATTGCTTGTATACGTACGTATAGGTCTGTAATATTCATCGTATAAAGTATAATTGGTTTCAGCAGCATTAGGGTTATTCACATCCAATACTTTTGTCCAAGAGCCTGTTGGTAACCCTTTTACATTGGTTGCCAAGTTTTGTCCTTCAATTTGCGAAGGGATTGGATTAGGCGCTCCTGAATAGGTATACGTATCATAATAATTTTTGGTCAAAATATCATTGGCACTTAACGTAAAAGGATTACTTCCAGAAGTTACACTATTTTGAAAACTCGCTCTATCAGTAGCTGAAACCGATAATTGTTTCCAACCCGTTTGTGTTACTCTACCCAATACATCATATTCGGTAACCATCCAACCCACAGTGTTACCACCATAAGGAGTAAAAGCAGGTCCAGTGGCTACAGGTCTATCGAGCTTATCGTATACAATAAATTCCCACTGTTTGCCTGGAAGTTTCTTTTCTACCAAACGATTGCGAGAATCGTATTTGTACTGGTATCCCAAATTATCTAAAGTGCTTTGATCACTAGCTCCTTCTGTTAAAGGAGGCAGTACATAAGTAAGATTACCACGAATATCATATACATAATACGTATCGTGTTTGGCTTCGGCTTCAACTAAAACTCCATTTTCATATACATTTGAATACGTTCTTTTTAAAACGACTTGCCCCTCTTTATTTTTAAACTCTTCAGTAGTATTATTTTTACCAGAGGTCCAGTTTTCATCTTTAGTAATCGTTTTGTATAACGTATTAGCAGGATAATGAGGTTGCGGACTACTAATTACGGGTGTGA
>NZ_JAMXLB010000029.1 GCF_024054195.1 Flavobacterium sp. NRK F7
TGCCGATCCTCACGCTAGAAAAAGATTGTTTTTAGCAAGTGTGGAAGAAGTGAATCTTCTGGATGCCAATGATACAAATACCTATACTTTTGAGTATGATTTGAGTAGTCCAATGCCTAATAGACATTCCAACTCAAAAGACATTTGGGGGTATTACAATGGATCTAATAACAATCTTTTTATTCTTCCTTTAGAATCAGGTACAGGTGATAGAAGAGTTAACCCTAGTCTTTGCGGAATAGGTTTGTTAAATAAAATTACATATCCTACAGGTGGTTATACTAAATATACTTATGAAGATAACGTAGTAAATAGAACCAATAAAATTGACGAAGTAATTTTAGCTGGAGGTTATCCCAATCCTACAAAAGATAC
>NZ_JAMXLB010000003.1 GCF_024054195.1 Flavobacterium sp. NRK F7
ATACTTTTTAATTCGTCTACATATTGACCACCAATGGTTTTTTGCCATTGCATGCTACCATCGGCTTTTAGTTTTACAATCCAAAAATCTAAATTTCCTCTCGAATCTTCGCTTTTACCAAAAGGATTCTTTTCCAAATCGGCTGAAGTATTTGAGCTAGAAGTACCTCCTAAAATGTAGCCACCGTCTTTGGTTTGAGCAATACTCAGTAGTTTTTCCATACCATTACCACCAATGGTTTTTTGCCACAATTCCTGACCTTTAG
>NZ_JAMXLB010000030.1 GCF_024054195.1 Flavobacterium sp. NRK F7
TCTATTTCTGGTAAAAACGGAAATAAAGAAGATAACAACAAAGGCGATTTAGATTATTGGCTTTGGAAAATGGACGAAAAAGGGAACCTCGATTGGCAAAAAAGCTTTGGAGGTAATCAAGTCGATTTGTTGCAAAGTATTGCCATTACCAGCGATGGTGGTTTTATTTTAGGAGGAACTTCTTCTTCAAATCAAGGTATCGATAAACAAGAAGACTGCAAAGGTCAAGAAGACTTTTGGGTGATTAAATTGAATGCTAAAGGTCAGGAATTGTGGCAAAAAACCATTGGTGGTAATGGTATGGAAAAACTACTGAGTATTGCTCAAACCCAAGACGG
>NZ_JAMXLB010000004.1 GCF_024054195.1 Flavobacterium sp. NRK F7
GGATTAACTACGATAGTTTCTGTATCTGTTAATGGTGTCACACAACTTCCAACTGCAATTTGGCTTAAATCTATAGTTTGGTCAATAGCTGCTGCAGTAACAATTACTTGTCCGTTTCCAGAAGCATCTAAAACGACCGTTTGGATTGTTGCTCCTCCATCTAACGAATAGCTTACCGTTGCATTTTGTGTTCCTACAATAGTAAATATGGCATCTTCTCCATCACAAATTGGACCGTTTCCTGTTAGACTCGTTACACTTGGTAATGGATTAACTACGATAGTTTCTGTATTGGTAACTACTAATGAACAAGTTGTTGTCGTATTTTGAATTAAGGATAAAGTAATCGTTTGATTAACCGTTGCTGCTGTAATAATAACTTGTCCATTTCCTGAAGCATCTAAAACTAGCGTTTGAGTAGTTGTTCCTCCGTCTAACGAATAACTTACTGTTGCATCTGCTGTACCAACAATATCAAATATCGCATCTTCTCCTTCACAAATTGGACCATTTCCTGCTACA
>NZ_JAMXLB010000005.1 GCF_024054195.1 Flavobacterium sp. NRK F7
TATTCAAGTTAACAAATTGTGGGCGTATGTTTGTAATGGTTAATAGCAGTAATTTTTTCTACTCGAGAAAAAGTTTAAACCCGAAGGTTCACTTCGGGTTTTTTTATGTTTAAACGTTATTTGTTTTAAGGCTTTGAAATTTTAACAAAAACGGCAAAAATACTGTATTCAAGTTAACAAATTGTGGTCGTATGTTTGTAATGGTTAATAGCAGTAATTTTTTCTACTCGAGAAAAAGTTTAAACCC
>NZ_JAMXLB010000006.1 GCF_024054195.1 Flavobacterium sp. NRK F7
AACTAATACGATTCCCTTTCGGATCCGTAATGGTGCTAACTCCTACAGAAGGCTTATACGTATAAGTAGTTACCATAGCATTGGCTAAAGCAGGATCATTTCTTAAAGCATCTAAGGTTACTAAAACAACACTTTCGGGAGCACCCGAATTACTTGGAGTTGTAATAGTCGCATTGTAAATATCTATTATTAAATTATTGGGAATATTATTATAGGCAATATTTTCAATTTTAGCAACAGGCAATGTCCCATTATATCCCCAAATGTAACTAATTAGTACACCTCCTTCTTGTTGTACTTCTAAAGGATTACCATTAGTATCCTCCACAAGATTATATTTCACTCTATTTTCCAAAGCAAGTGCTCCGTTAGAGGTTTTTATAATTTCTGGAGCTAGTAAATTATCATTCCAATTCTTATATACGGTTTCTACTTCAGACGTTTTCTCAGTTCCATTATAGGATTGCACTACTAAAGGCATACCCACCATATTTTTGTTTTTCAAATCATTCACAACTGGTTTGGTACTCATTTCAGAATCTAAAGGATAATAATATTGAGTTTCTAAGATTTCTCCTAACGAATTGGTATTGGCTGTTTTAGCTAAATTGTAGTGTTCATTATAATCATAATCGTAAATAGTAGTGGTTTCCACTAACTCGTTTTCAAAATAATCCGTTACTTTAGTGGAAGCTAAATCTAAAGTTCCTCCTGTAAAGAATGAAGTTCTATACCCAAAAGAATCATTACCTTCTTCATCATATATTGGACAACCAGTTGCATAAGGATAGGCAAATTTTGTTCTGTTTCTTTGATAGACATTTGAAAAAGGAATATTCACACTCTTATCTTTTTCAATATCTAAAATTTGAAAAGGATTGGTATATTCAATATTGTTATGATAATTAATGTATATTTCATTATTATTTTCATTAGTCAAAATATTTGTATACAATCCTAAATGATATTCATCAAACAGCAAATAATCGTTTTCAATCTCTTTTACTAAGCTATAATTGCCATTTATTTTTTTATACACTTTTTGAAGCAGTTCTTTTCCTCTTAACCATTCATTATCCGAAACAGGATGTACTGGAAATTTAAAATAATTTCCAACATCAGGAATTAAACTATAATAAGTTGTTACTTTATCTTTCTTATTATTGAACTTATCAGTTACATATTCATTTACCATGGCATAACCAAAATTATCTTTCATATAGGAACTATATAATCCACCTGGCAAATTAGGTGTATGATGATATCCATTACCATCAGGAGAATTAGGAAGGTGTGTCATAAAAGCTGCAACACTTAACAAATAACCCGTAGTGATTCCATTACTATCTACATATTCATATTTTTTAGAATTTTCTTCTATACCATTTGCAGAATAATTGGTGATTTTTTTAATCCTATTTCCAGGTCCAAACAATAGATAACTATGATTGTATTCTCTTTCTTTAAAATTTAAAGAAACCAAAAAACTATTCTCCATTAGATTAGTAGGATTATTAGGGTCTGGATAAGGATTCCAACTTGGATCTCTTGGATCTACTACCAAAGTATAAGAACCATTTGTTAAACCATAATAAGGGTTATTTCCCGTACTTAAATTGGTTACAGTATTATTTGTATGATCAATTAATCGACAAGGAAAATCTTTAGGTATTGAAAGGTTTACATTAGTAGTAGGACTATTGTTAACTAAATTGTTTACAGTAAATGCTTTTTCATATCTACCTGTAGTTGTATTATAAGCTTCAGGCTCAATAATTGATAACACTATTGATTTATAAAATGCTGGATTCGGATCTTGAATCTTAATTTCAGAAGGTAAATTATTTTTCAATAAATTAGGTTCGTATTCAAATACAGTTGAACCACCTGTAGGATAGGTTATTTTTTTAAGAATACCTGCTTGCATTTTTACAGGGTCAACAGATGAATTTGCTTCATTATCAATAAATCGTAAATATTGCCCTCTATTTTTTCCATTGTAATAACCCCAAGAATCAATAGAATTGGAATGTTTACTTGGCAATGATTGTTCGTCGTATTCAAAGCTATAGGTTTGTTCTTCATTGGTAATTAAATCTATAAAAACAACCGATGTTAAAAACAACCTTTTCAAAGCCATATTATCAGCAGATCTTAAATGATAATTAATATTATTATCTTCAAATCCTATTTTATATACATAATTAAATTTTATCTTTTTGATTAATTCATTTTTTACATTATACAATTCAACTCTGTCTAATGCATATCCGTTAGCTAAATCTTCTCTTTTAACTGTTTGGTTAATGAATTTCACTTTACCTTCATTGAATTTAATTTCACTTATTAAGTTTTGATGTGATATAGTATTATTATAATTACAAGATACTTGTGGATTACCTGCTTGATAATCTCCTGAATAAATATGCTCAACATCTCCTGCTCTTCTAAATAGACCTACATCTTCTGGTACATATATATATTGAATTTGATGATTTGTGGCAGTAGTTATTGTCTCTAAATTCCATGAATTATAAATATCTCCTTCATTAATTGGTGAAGGATATTCTGCTCCAACTCCCATATCTACTCTTACTGATGCTAAAGTTCGATCGTACTCTTTATAATTATAACCATATGTATACTTATTACCTGCATTGTCAATCACCTGAAAACCGGAACCTGTATTGCCTGTAATTTTAATATTACTATATTTTTGAGTTAGAATCTGCGGGTTATTATTATCCATATAAAACTCACCACTATAAAGGTTAGAATTCAGCATGTATTTATCTGGTAAAAAATCATACTGAGACCCTTGGATTTCTCCATTCACTAATACTGATAATCTTTCATCATAATCTTCATAATAGGCACTCATCGTATTATAAGTTAGTCCATTAGTACTATTAAGCTCATCAGCCCTTCCTCTAACTTGTCTGGAAATCATACCTCCATAATTCAGGGTCCAACCCATACCTACTCTTGAAGCAACATCAGTAACTTGAACTCCTCTTGAAGAATAACTTAATGAAATAGGAATCGATACACCTCCTGAATTAATCTCTAATAAAGGAATATTTGTATTGTGAGTTCCATTGTATAGCGAAACTGGGGTTTCATTAAATCTAAAAATGGAAGATGCCTCGGGAGATAAAGGAACTACTTGTGGTAATTCTTGTGCAAATGCAAAACACGTACTTAGCAATAGTACTATTGTTTTTATGGTTTTGATATATTTCATGGTAATG
>NZ_JAMXLB010000007.1 GCF_024054195.1 Flavobacterium sp. NRK F7
TATTTTCAGGTTTAGCAGCAGCAAGCTATGATATTCTTGTAAAAGACAGTAATGATTGTTTGGCACCCGATGGTTCCCAAACGCTTACCATTACTGAGCCAGCGACAAGAGTAACGATTAGTAATGCTATCGTTGTAGACCCTATTTTAAATGGGGAAAACACAGGGAGTATTGATATTGATGTCCTGGATGGCGCTCCACCTTATACATATCTTTGGACGTATGACAACCCTAATGGCGTAAGTAGTACCTTTACCCCTACTGACGAAGATATTAGTACGCTGTATGCAGGAACTTATACGATTACAGTTACGGATGGGAGTGGATGTACCACTACTGCGAGTTATACTTTAGTGGATCCACCAGTTTTAGTGCCTATCATTACAGTGGTGCAAGAGATTGCATGTTTTGGAGATGCGACAGGTGTTTTATCGGCTAGTGCTACCGGTGGTGTACCAGGCTATAGTTTTGTTTGGAAAAAGAATGGTTCTTTTTTATCATCAGACCAACAAATTACGGGTTTGTCTATAGGAACGTATACATTAATAGTTACAGATAATGTTGGTGGCTCGCAAGAGATACAATATAATTTAACACAACCAGCTAGTGCTTTAAGTGCTACGTATAGCGCAACTGATGTAAACTGTTTTGGAGCCAATAATGGAAGTATAGGTATAACGGCTCAAGGCGGTACACCTCCATATAGTTATCTATGGAAAAGAGGTACCACTACACTACCCATTACCACAGCTAGTATAAACAATCTTTCTCCTGGGAGTTATAGTTGTCAGGTAATAGATAGCAAAGGATGTGTATATGAAATAAATGCAATTACGATAAGCGAACCCGCAGTTATAGAAATTGTTTTTTCCAATGTTACCCATTTAGTAGATGCATCTAGTAATACAGGCGCGATTAGTGTTTCGGCTATTGGAGGTTCAGGTTCTTTGAGTTACCAATGGAATACAGGTCAAACCACAGCCTCGATTGCCAATCTTGCAGCGGGAAGTTATGCTTTGACGATTACTGATGTAAATAATCCTAGTTGTACATTAGTTGAATCGTATACGGTTACAGCACCACCTTTATTTACGGTTAGTATCCAAGAGGATAATGAGATAGCTTGTTATGGAGAAAGTACAGCGGTATTAACAGCAGTGGCTTCTGGAGGGACACAAGGCAATAGTCCTAACGAATATAGTTACTCTTGGTCAGGACCTACTATCCCTTTTACAGAACCAACTAACTTGGCCAGCTTGTCTAATCTACCAGCAGGAACATATACTGTTCAAGTAAGAGATGCGAATAATGTTTTACGAACGCAATCTTTTACAGTAACTGAGCCTTCAGTTTTAACAGCAAGTTATACCAAGACAGATAGTAGTTGTTTTGGTTTGAACAATGGAAG
>NZ_JAMXLB010000008.1 GCF_024054195.1 Flavobacterium sp. NRK F7
TTCTTTTGAAAATCTTTTTTTATCTCACCCCAATTATCCTAGTCTTTATGCAGTAACGGATACATTAGATATGTTGCAAATAGAGAATGTTGCTGCTCAAGTACCTAAAGAGCAATTTTCTGCTTTACCCGATTCTTTTTTAGCGGTTGTTTCAAATGATATTGTGCTGGTTCGACGATTGGCTCAAGAAGTAAGTATTGAAACGGAAAAAGAAGGGAAAAAGAAAGTATCCTTCGAAGCTTTTTTAGAGCAATGGACAGGAGTGGTTGTTGCTATAGAACCGAATGAAATAACCCAAAAAGAACGCTTACCTTTAATGAATACTACCTATGTAGGCTTAGGTGTTTTACTGCTAGTTTTATTAGGATTGACCTTTCGCGAGTTTACGTTACCCTTTTTATTAACTTTTTTATGCAGTAGTATCGGATTGTTTTTAAGTGTAGTTATTATTGATGAAAAGATAAACAAATCGGAAGGTGTTATTTCCAAGATATGTTCCTTTAATGCGCATACATCCTGTGATTCGGTTATAAAATCTGAAAGCTCTC
>NZ_JAMXLB010000009.1:0-1075 GCF_024054195.1 Flavobacterium sp. NRK F7
CTTTTTCGTCCATTTTCCAAAGCCAATAATCTAAATCGCCTTTGTTGTTATCTTCTTTATTTCCGTTTTTACCAGAAATAGAACTTCCTGCCAGAATAAATCCATAATCTGGTGTAGGAATCGCATCGTACAAAAATTCGGCATGTTTGCCTCCGTAAGATTTTTCCCAAAGGATGTCTTGGGCATAAGTAAATGAGCTCGCTAAAAGAAAGGCAAACCCATAGAATGAGGATTTTTTTATCATAAGTATAACATGTAATTTTTACTCGTGTGCAAAACTAGGTCTTCTTACCTATAGCAATCAATACGTATTTATACGTATTTTTCATACTTTTTGCTACGTATAAATACGTACTTTTTAAATTTCTCTACTCTATAGAGGATTAAAAAAGGTAAAAGGTTGGTTAAAAGACTTTTATTTTTCTGCAGCAAAAATAGTCCGCCCATTTTTTAAAAAATAGGAATATTTTACATTTAACTATGATTATATAAAAACTGTAATTTGTGTTAAAATTTAAATATATTAGTTACACCGCTTATTGGAATATGGGTCTAGGTAAATAGACGTAAATTTGTAAACCTTTTGTGTCTTTTTTGTAATCAAAAAAACTAAATATACATAAGCCTTTAATTTCTGTATTGGGAAATAAAATGCACTTTCGAATAATAAATCAAAAACCACTCCCTTACAGAGTGGTTTTATGATATCTAGTGGATATCTTTTTTTATTTTAAAGAATAGCTCAGCGCCTATAATTATACTCTTTTAGAGTATATAGAATCGCTTTGAGACTCTAATGAATAGCATTTTGCTTCTAATGATTACCTTTTAGCTTATTAATAGAAGCTTAGAGGTTGTAATGATAATCTTTTAGCTCATTGATAGACACTTTTTGCTTCTAATTACAACCATTTGGGTTATAAATAATAGCTTTTTACTTATAATTATAACCTTTGAGGTTATTAATCAAAGCTATTAGATTGTAAAGAATAGCTTTTAGGTTTAAATTAAAAAACCACTCCTTAACAGAGTGGTTTTATTTTGATTTACTTACCGGGCACGGAAATCATTTCCG
>NZ_JAMXLB010000009.1:1110-4955 GCF_024054195.1 Flavobacterium sp. NRK F7
AGTGGTTTTATTTTTAGCTTCTTTGTGGGCACGGAAAACATTTCCGAGCTATCGGGGTTATTAATCAAAGCTTTTAGATTATAATTAATAGCTTTTAGATTTAAATTAAAAAACCACTCCTTAACAGAGTGATTTTATTTTATCTATTTTATGGGCACGGATTGCAAATCCGCGCTATCGGGTTAGATTTCCTATACTCTCCTGAAGGTGTGTTTTTCCTGTTCCTGATGAACCTAAACTTATTATATGTAATGGCTGTTCTCTCTTTCTTGATGAAAAGATTAAATACATAATTAGCCTGTTGGTTTCTTCTCCTATAATTCCGCTTTTGCCTATTAGTTCATTAGTCCTTAGTAGTAAGTCCTTAGTTCTTAGTAATTCTAAAGCTTCGTTTTTTTCTTTTTCTGTCAAGACTTTAGACTTTGGACTTTCATCTTTTGACTCTAGCTCTGCTAGCCTGTATTTTTCTAGTTCTTCTATGAGTTCGTTTATACTTGCTTCGATTACACTTGTACCGATTTCTAGTTTAGTAGCTGTTTTTCTAATTAGTTTTTCTACTTGGGTATCGTTGTATAGATCTAAATTATGTCTTACTGCTAGGCTTTCTATTTCTGTAGCTTGTATTTTGAGTGTTACACGCATTCTGTCTAAACCATCTAACCTGATACCGCCTAATACTGTTATTCTAATAAGTTTATTTGCATATTCTAATTGGCTTGGGTTTTGGGTGTTTAGATTGTTCATAACTTATAAAATTTCACTTATTAGTTATAAACTTAATCAATAAATGATATTATTTACAAATTTATTCGTTTGTTTTTTTACCTTTAAGTAACGTATATTTGCATAAACCCTTATTTTTAAGGCATTATTATTACTTATAGATTATGAATATAGGAAGTACTATAACCCAATTGCGTAAAGAAAAAGGATTATCTCGTGATGATTTAGGAACTATTGTAGGTACTTCTGGTGCAGTAATTGGAAGATACGAGCGGGAAGAAATTACACCTTCTGTGGAGATTGCTAATAAAATCGCACATGCTCTTGAGGTTTCTCTAGATTATTTGATTGGTAATAATACCGTAATTTTAAAAGATAAAAAAATCATTGAACGTACAGAAGCTATCGCAACTATGCCCGAAGAAGAAAAAAAACAATTATTTAATGTAATTGATGCTTTAATTAGAGATTATAAAACTAAACTTTCTTATAAATAAAAAATGAAAACAAAAGTATTTTTATACATATCTGTTGTATTTATAATGTATTCATGCAAGAATAATGATTCTGATAAAAATCTTAACACAAACAAAGAAAAGAATATTGTATTGAAAAAGAATATTGAAGAAGAATACATAAAAAGAGATGAAAAAGGTAATCTACTTATAAAAGGCAACCTTCTAAACAATAAAAAACATGGTATTTGGAAATGTTACAATCAAGGGAATCTTACTGATGTAATTAGATACAACCAAGACACTTTAATGTATACTTTAGATAAAAATGACTACATATATAAAGATGTTTTTTTAGAAAAAATAAATTCCTACATACCTATACCTAAATATTGGGAATTAAATCAAGTTTTTGATGACGCTAATACCTTATTAACTGCTGTAAAAAAGTGTGATGACAGTATTGCATATTGTCAAAATATAACCCTTAGATATGAAAAAATCACATCAGATACTTTTGAAAATTTTGTAAAAGATTATAAAAATCAAATTCAAAATAGTATTAAAAGTATAATAATTAAAGGTTTTGACAAAAATAAATTATATCCCAAAGATTCCTATATTCTAAAATATTATATTAATTACAACAATACAGATTTAGCTTTTATGACTATATGGATTAAAGATAATGAAAATGCTATAATCTACACTGCTTCATGTGAAAAAGAAGAATTAGAAAAGAATTTATACTTATTTCTACAAATAGGTAATTCAATAACAAAAAAGAAGTAGGCATCACCTACTTCTTTTTTTTATAATATATAATCCTATTAATGTTAATAAGCCTAAAAAAATAATTGCAAAAATTTCAAGAAATGCTTTTGTATATTCTTGTTTAATCAGTAATATAATCAGCTTAATAATGCTTATTATCCCCATTAAAAAGGTAATAGATGAAAATATATACAAAAACCTAATCATTTATAAACATATCTGTCAATATCCATTCATCACTACCTTTTTCCATAGAAACCACTATATCTAATTCTTTTTGACTTCCTATAACTTTCATTTCTAATTGAGCATATTCTATACCATTTACAGTTTTTATAGAACCGCTAGGAAAGTTTCCAAAACTTTCTACCTTTCCTATTTTCTCTACAATTATATTTTCTTCTAATATTTTCTTCTTTGCTATGGAATAAGCTTCTGAATTATTAATTTTTATTGTATTTCCAATTGTAACTACTAAAATAAAAATTATGATTCCAATAGCTGTATATAAAATATATTTAATAAATTTTGCTTTCATTTATTTTTTCTTTTTAAAACCTAATTCTAAACTAAGACCTATTTTCATTATAATACCACCTTTTATAGAACCTTTAAAAGTTGAGGAACCTTCTTTACTAACTGCATCAATCTTTGCTGTAGGATTATTATCTCCTGGACCTTTGGTTTTTACAGAAATTCCTTTCCCAGGCTCTTTATTACTTGATTCTAATGAACTTGTTGTCTTACTTAAATAATCAAAACTTGACTTCTCATTCTTAGTCCTGTCTAAATCACTTCCGTGAGCCGTAAAAGAATTCTCTCCTTCAACTAATGTATATTTTGTTTTACCATTTGATATAGACACATCTACTGATTGACTAACTTCCATCTCTCCATCTTTCAAAATATAATCGCCTTCAAAACTATTCTCATCAAGTAAACTACCACTTACTTCTAATAATTCTACACCAACCAATTCTCCGTTTGCAGAAATATTACTATCGCCCGCTGAAACACTTATACCTGCTCCAATTGAAAACCTTGAATCAAATTTAAAATCTGCTACAAGCTCATTCTCTTCTAAGAACTTAGCTACCGCATTTCCTATTTCTACATATCCACTATTCTTAGGACTTGAACTAAACCAATTTTTGACTTTATCCCAAGCTCTTCCAAACCATCCTTTCTCAGGATCTGTTCCTTCAGGTGCCATACCATCAGGATCAATAAAATACATCGGATTATTAAACGCATAATTGTATGGACTAAATCTACGCATTAATTCTGTTTTTGGGTCAATATTCATCCATCTACCAAGTGCAGGGTCATAATTCCTTGCTCCGTAATCATACATATTAAGTCCCAGTTCATCTTGCAGTTCTTTACCGTTATACTTATACTCGTATGCATTCGAAGAAGGATAAGTATTATGTTTTAATCCAAAAGGATAATATTCATTCTCTTCTACTATTTCATCGATAGCTATACTACCACTGTTATCTACATCACTATAACTTAATCGTATATTTCCTAAATGATCCGTATAATTAAACACATATTTGTAACTACTACTCTCCTTTTTCACATATCCTTCTGCATGGGGGAAGAATTGTAAAACACTGTTTTCATATTGAAAACCTCCTGCTAAATAAGTAGTAGTTGTTACTGCTGTATTTTCTGTCACTTTTTTAACTACTTTTTGTCCTGTAGCATTGTAAAAATATTCAATTTTATTGGTACCAAAAACAATTTCTGTTGGTAAATTTAAATGGTTGTATACAATATTGGTAATCCCTTTATTATCATCACGTGTCATATTACCATTATCATCATAACCATATTCAGTATTATTATTTGCTCCATCCTTAAATCCTTGTGGCGAGGTGGTTGCAT